>NZ_JAGGKH010000008.1 GCF_017873565.1 Lederbergia galactosidilytica | reverse complement strand
ATTTTCAGGGAGCAAGCTCCCATCAAATTCGCTCGACTTGCATGTATTAGGCACGCCGCCAGCGTTCGTCCTGAGCCAGGATCAAACTCTCATATGATGTACAGGATGTACAAACAAAGGCGTTACCACAGGATGTGGTGATCTTAGCCTTTGAACATTTGAGATAGTTTTCCTTCTCAATTGCTGGCAATGGTCTATGACCATTTATCCATGATTTATTGACGTTCGTTTCGTTCAGTTTTCAAAGATCAAATTCTTGTTTATCGCTTCAAAGGCGACTTTTATATAATAACATCAGACAAAGTTCTTGTCAACATTATTTTTTATTTTTTATTTTGTCCTCTCAAGGACAAGTACTAATATATCAAGTTTTTTAATTGAATGCAAGAGTTTTTTTGAAAAAATATACTTACTAATGACTTTTCATCATTAGTAAGTATGAAAAGTCTTTTAATCATCATTAATTATGCTTTCAATATAGAGGCTCCTGTTTTTTTCAAGATCGATAATTTCTCCCGTTTCCTTTGTTCTAACAAGTGGACGCAATTTGGCATCCGCTTTAAAATATATGATCTCTGCTGCCTGTCCATTTGATAAATATATAATTGTACCAATTGATAAATTAGCTATAGTGGAGATAAGCTCTTTTAAAATTGAAATATGAAGTTTTCCAAACTGATCGATTTTCATCATTTCAAGCGTCTTGAATGGTGATTGTTGGTTTTTAAATAACCTTTTAGATGTCATGGCATGATAAATATCGGCTATGGCAATAATTTGCGATTGCATTAATAGAGAGTTTCCCGTTTTTCCACTTGGGTACCCTGATCCATCTAATCTTTCATGGTGCTGCACAATCGCAAGCTTTGTTTCAGGCTTTAAGATGGGTATGTTTTTAACCATTTGATAACTATAAAGTGGATGCTTCTTAATTTTTTTCCAGTCAGAATCGTTCAATGTTCTAGTATTCATAAATAAATTTTCATCAATTTTTGCCATTCCACAATCAGCTAAAAGCCCCGCTAAGGCAACTTGAAATATCTTACCTTGGTCATACCCCAATCTTTTTGCTATCCATCCAGAAATTATACTGACAGCTACAGGATGATGATATATGTATTCTTCTGGCTGTGATAATTGATGAATAGAATGAATCCATCTTTTGTCTTCCAAAGAAATTGTCAATAAAGGTGTAATCATGCTACGCACATTTGATATGTTAATCGGTAAACCTGTTTGCCAGTGCTGGAATTCCTTCTTAAACTGCTGAACAGCCTGCTCATATTCGGAAATAAAAGCCGTATGGATAGGAATCTTTTGTAGGTTTTTCTCTTCATCTCTACTAACTTCCCTTTCCTTATTAACAGTTTCTTTCTTATATTCCACTTCAATTCCGTCTATTAAAAAGGCTTTCAAAACTTTAATATGCTCGCTTGTTAATTCTGTATTAGCGGGTATAAGTGGATGACCCGTTCGGCCATATACATCGTCCTGAACAATATATCCTTCCCTAAGTTCCTCCACCCTTACATTCATGTAATCACTTCCAATTCCCCGTTTTCAGAAAAGGCTCTGTACTATTCTATTCGGCTAAATTAGTGAATTCTTTACCATTAAAAAGAGGCGCCAAATTGGCGCCCTTCCATTATTCTTCATTTGGGGTATCTGAAGACTCTCCATCATCTTCTTCATCTTCTATCACTTCTTCTTCCTTTTCAACCTTTGCAACGGTCGATACTGCAGAATCGTCCCCAAGAGTCATTAATTTGACTCCTTGTGTATTTCTTCCGATTCTAGAAATGTCCTCAACATCCATTCGAATAACAATTCCGCTGTCGGTAATAATCATAATATCTTCATCACCTTGGACCGTTTCAACTGCTACCACAGTTCCAGTTCTGTCGGTGATCTTACAAGTAATTAGTCCTTTTCCTCCACGGCTTTGAATTCGATACTCTGCTGCTGTAGTTCGTTTTCCAAAACCATTTTTCGTAACGACTAGAACATCCTCATGTTCCTCTAATATTTCCATGCCAACTGCTTCATCGTCTTCAGCCAATGTAATTCCTTTTACCCCTGTAGCTGTTCTTCCCATCGATCTAACATCTGTTTCATTAAATCGTATCAGTAATCCGTTCTTAGTTCCTACAATAATGTCTTTATTTCCGTCTGTTAATTTCACGGAAATTAGTTCATCATTTTCTCTCAAACCAAGCGCGATTAGCCCACTCGTTCTTATATTAGCAAAGGCGGAAACTGGGGTACGTTTAATAACACCTTGCTTCGTTGCGAAGAATAAGTACCAGTCTTCAAGGAATTCTTCAACGCAAATCACCGTATTAATCCATTCATCTTTTTCAATACCTAAAAGGTTAATAATCGGTAGACCCTTTGCTGTTCGGCTAAACTCAGGGATTTCATACCCTTTTGCCCGGTAGACCTTGCCTTTGTTTGTGAAAAATAGAATGGTGTCGTGAGTCGAACTTGTAATAAGGTGTTGAACAAAGTCATTTTCATTCGTCCCCATCCCTTGTACACCACGGCCACCGCGTCTTTGACTACGATAAGTTGTAATTGGTAGACGTTTAATATAGCCATTATGGGTAAGAGTCACAACGATATTTTCTCGTGGTATTAAATCTTCATCCTCAATTTGCTCAATACCACCGGAAACAATCTCTGTTCTCCGCCCATCATCAAAACGTTCCTTAATTTCAAGTAGTTCTTCTCTAATGATTTCTAGCACTTTTTCTTCATCTGCTAGAATCTCTTTAAGCTCCGAAATCAATTGAACTAAATTTTGATATTCTTCTTCAATTTTCTCTCGTTCTAAACCAGTTAAACGTTGCAAACGCATATCCAAGATCGCTTGAGCTTGCTTCTCTGTTAGATCAAATTGTTCCATTAAGCCATTTCGAGCGATCTCCGTTGTCTTAGAACCGCGAATCAAGCTTATAATCGCATCAATATGATCAAGAGCGATTCGGAGTCCCTCTAAAATATGAGCTCTCGCTTCCGCCTTGCGTAATTCGAACTCAGTCCTACGGCGAATGATAACTTGTTGATGTTCTAGATAATACGTCAGACATTGTTTAAGATTTAAAACCTTTGGTTCTCCATTCACAAGCGCAAGCATATTGATCCCGAAGCTTGTTTGCATGGCAGTCATTTTATATAAATTATTTAAGATAACCTCTGCATTGGCATCTCGACGAACTTCCATTACGATTCTCATACCATTACGGTCTGATTCATCATTCAATTCTGTAATGCCATCTATTTTTTTATCGCGAACTAATTCTGCAATTCTCTCAATTAGTCTTGCTTTATTTACCTGAAAAGGTAGTTCATGAACGATGATCGTCTCTCTTCCATTTGCCTTCGTCTCAATATCTACCTTTGCCCGGATAATAATAGAGCCTCTCCCTGTTTCATAAGCTCTTCTAATCCCGCTTCTGCCGATAATCATACCAGCTGTCGGGAAGTCTGGACCTGGAATATATTCCATTAACTCTTGGATAGAAATTTCAGGTTCCTTGCTTAGCGCTAGAATCGCATTAATGACTTCACCTAGTTGGTGTGGTGGAATATTAGTTGCCATCCCAACAGCAATCCCTGATGTACCATTCACTAGAAGGTTAGGGAAACGTGACGGTAGTACCTCTGGCTCTCTTTCAGATCCATCATAGTTGTCCTTATAATCAATCGTGTCCTTCGTGATATCTCGAACAAGCTCCATCGAAATCTTCGACATTCTTGCTTCTGTATACCTCATGGCTGCTGCAGAGTCACCATCCACAGAACCGAAGTTTCCGTGTCCATCGACAAGCATATAGCGATAACTAAAATCTTGTGCCATCCGAACCATCGTCTCATAAACAGCTGAATCACCATGAGGGTGATATTTCCCGATTACTTCCCCAACAATTCTCGCCGACTTTTTATAAGCTTTATCACTCGTCATTCCAAGATCATTCATCGCATAGAGGATACGGCGATGAACAGGCTTCAATCCATCACGCACATCGGGAAGAGCCCTAGACACAATGACACTCATCGCATAATCTAAGAAAGATGTACGCATCTCCTGACTTAAATTAATTTCTTTAATATTCCCTTCCATATGAACACCCTCCTCTCTCTAAAGTGTTAAATATCTAGATTTTTTACATATAAAGCATTTTCTTCAATAAACACTCGACGCGGTTCAACTTTTTCGCCCATAAGCATATCAAATGTTCGATCCGCTTCAATTGCATCTTCTAAGCTAACTTGCAGCATAGTCCTACCTTCAGGATCCATCGTTGTTTCCCATAATTGTTCAGGATTCATTTCTCCAAGACCTTTATAACGCTGAATTCCTGGCTTTGGAGCTTCTGGTAGTTCTGCTAGCTTTTTGTCTAGTTCTATATCTGAATAGACGTAATGGTCCTTTTTCCCTTGAGAAATTTTAAAGAGAGGTGGTTGAGCAATATACACATAACCCGCTTCTACTAAAGGTCTCATAAAGCGATAGAAGAATGTTAATAACAATGTTCGTATATGCGCACCATCCACATCCGCATCTGTCATAATGACAACTTTATGATAACGAGCTTTTGCTATCTCAAACTCCTCACCAATCCCTGTGCCGAGGGCTGTAATGATTGTACGAATTTCATTATTAGACAGAATTCGATCTAAGCGAGCTTTCTCGACATTGAGAATCTTCCCGCGCAAAGGCAAGATCGCTTGAAAGTGACGGTCACGCCCCTGCTTAGCAGATCCACCCGCTGAGTCTCCCTCAACAATATATAATTCACTAATTTTAGGATCTCGTGAAGAGCAATCTGAGAGCTTCCCAGGTAGATTAGAAATTTCTAAAGCACTTTTTCTTCTAGTTAACTCACGTGCCTTTTTCGCTGCCACACGTGCTCTCGCAGCCATCAAACCTTTATCGACAATTTTCCGTCCTAATACAGGATTCTCAAGTAGGATTTTTTCAAAGTGCTCAGAAAAAAGTGAGTCGGTAATCTGACGAACTTCTGAGTTGCCTAATTTTGTTTTTGTTTGTCCTTCAAATTGTGGTTCAGGGTGCTTAATTGAAACAATCGCCGTTAAACCTTCCCGAACATCTTCACCAGAAAGATTACTATCATTTTCTTTAAAAATATGATTTCGTCTTGCATAATCATTGATCACTCTTGTCAATGCCGTCTTAAAGCCGAATTCGTGAGTTCCACCTTCATAAGTGTGAATATTATTGGCAAAAGAATAGAGATTACTAGTAAATCCATCATTATATTGCAGAGCTACCTCCACCATAATTTCATCTCTTTCGCCTTCAATGTAAACAGGCTCTTCATGAAGTACCTCTTTTGAATGATTGAGGTACTCAACATATGATTTAATACCGCCCTCATAGTGATATTCAGCTTTTTTGCCTTCCTCACGTTTATCCTCAATAGTTAATTTTAACCCTTTATTTAAAAAGGCTAATTCTCTAGTACGAGTAGCCAATGTATCAAAGTCATAAACAGTTGTTTCCTTAAAAATTTCGGGATCTGGTAAGAAGTGAATAACGGTTCCAGTTTTATCTGTCTCCCCAATCACCTTTAAATCGAAAGAAGGTACACCACGCTCATATTTTTGATAATGAATTTCTCCATTCAGATGAACATATACCTCAAGCTCAGAAGATAGAGCATTTACAACAGAAGCCCCAACCCCATGGAGTCCTCCTGATACTTTATATCCGCCTCCACCAAATTTACCTCCAGCGTGAAGAACAGTTAAAATAACTTCAACGGCAGGTCTGCCCATTTTTTCTTGGATCCCAACAGGAATTCCCCGTCCATTATCAGTTACAGTAATACTATTATCTTTTTCAATCACTAAATTGATTTCATTACAATAGCCTGCTAAGGCCTCGTCAATACTATTGTCTACAATTTCCCATACTAAATGATGAAGTCCCCTTGAACTTGTAGAGCCTATATACATTCCAGGCCTTTTTCGAACAGCCTCCAAGCCTTCGAGCACTTGTATTTGATGCTCATCATATAATTGATCCTGAACTTCTTTGTGGTCCATTGTCAAAAAACTCACCTGCTCTTTCAATCAATTTTGCCTATTGATACGTGTTCAAGGTCGGGTCGCTAAATCGCAACATGCGAAGATAATCACTCGTCCCAATGAAAAGTACTTGTTGCCGCATCGCCACTAATATCCCTTGGTAAACATTTAAAGTTACTATCGGACACTACACTTTAAAATGGGAAAACTTTTTGCAAGTAATAACTAAGCAAAAAAATGAAATTCGATTGCAATTTTTCACCGACTTTTTGAACAACCCTTCTTGACAAAACATCTATATCATTAACTCATGGTCTTTCATATCCAACAACCGTTTTTTTAATGTTGATGAGGCTATAGGAGAGAAATAAATATGAGGTTCTGTAATGATCAAAGATTTAAAATCTCCATTGGATAGATTAATAATTAAATCTTCTTTATGCTGTAAAAACTTCTGGATTTCTTGAGAATATTCGACGGTCTCTCTTTCCAAAATAGCAATGATTTCATTCGAGCGAATCATCATATCTTCTCCAGCATGAACATACATTCCTTCACCTCATTTCTCTCTTTCAATTTTGCCGTTCCGGACCATGAATGTAGTCGCGTCTCTTAAGGTTTGATGGTCGATACCATCGACTGTTGTGGTCGTAACAAAAGTTTGGATTTTCCCCTTAATCGTGTTAAGTAAATGGGATTGACGGTAGTCATCTAATTCTGATAAAACATCATCAAGAAGTAGAATAGGATATTCACCAATTTCAGAATGAATTAAGTCAATTTCCGCTAATTTCACTGATAGTGCTGTTGTCCGTTGTTGTCCTTGTGAACCAAACGTTTGAACATCCCGTCCATTCACAAGAAAAACAATCTCATCCCGATGGGGCCCTAATAAGGTGATCCCACGATCAATCTCTCTCTGTTCGAGGGAAGCAAACTTTTCCTCTAATCCTTTTATCATCTTTGACCAATCTACTTCATTCGATACCTCAATCGATGGTTTATAGCGGATTTCCAGCTTTTCTCTTCCTTGTGAGATTCCCTCGTGAATCGGTTGGGCCCATTTTTCTAACATGCGAATAAACTCAAAGCGCTTCTGCATAACTTTGATCGCTACTTCTGCAAATTGTTCATTCAACACATGTAAAAATGTTTTATCATCATTTTTTCTAGCCTGTAATTGCTTTAAAAAATGATTCCGTTGCTGTAATA
This sequence comes from Lederbergia galactosidilytica, assembly GCF_017873565.1. GTDB lineage: Bacteria > Bacillota > Bacilli > Bacillales > Bacillaceae_C > Lederbergia > Lederbergia galactosidilytica. The sequence continues at coordinate 202,708 of NZ_JAGGKH010000008.1, read as the reverse complement.
CCTTTTGAAAACGATTCATATCATGTAAATAGACAGGGGAAACTTGCCCAATTTCCATATCAATAAAACGACGCCTTATTTGTGGACTTCCCTTAACAAGGTGAAGGTCTTCAGGCGCAAACATTACAACATTCATATTTCCGACATAACGGCTTAATTTCTTTTGTTCAATATGGTTAAATTTAGCTTTTTTCCCCTTCTTAGAAATCGTCAATTCAAGAGGGACAGTTCCATGAATTTTTTCTATCCTACCCTCTATTTTAGCATACTCTGTATCCCAACGGATTAAATCTTTATCATTTGATGTTCGATGAGACTTAGCCATCCCTAATACATAGATGGATTCCATCACATTTGTTTTCCCTTGAGCATTCTCTCCTAGGATCACATTGACATTATTCTCGAAATTTAGCTGAAGGTTTTCGTAATTCCTAAAATTAACCAATTCCAACTCTTCAATATACATGAAAGGCAACATCCTTTAAGAACAAAAGCGCAAGCACCTTGATGGTATAGAGGCATTATGGCTAAGGGCGCAGCACAACCTCCACGCCGACAGACATATTTTCTGTAAACCTTCTGAGGATAGGCGCTGGAGCTGGACAACTTTTGTTGAAATTTATGCTGAAATCCGCTGGTTCATTTTTAGCAGATCTTAAAAAAAATTCTTAAACAATAATAAAGATGCCAATTCCTTTTATCTCTATTTTATCATGAATCTTAAGTTTACGCCCTCTCCGTTGGTCTTGCTGACCATTAATCAAAACCTCATGTTCACTTAGAAACCATTTTGCCATACCGCCGGAAGAAATAAGGTCTGTTAACTTTAATAATTGGCCCAAAGTGATCATTTCCGTATCGATCTTCACTTCAATTTCCATATTGCTCACTCATTTCCCGAATAATTACTCCCTTTATTTTACTAAAAGAAACTCAAGAAGACAAAGGAAAGTCGAGACAGCTAGTTACGTGTCATCCTAATGCAACACTATGTCTCACATCTAGTAGAACGAAAATGAAAATCCCGCCAAATAGCGGGATAAAGCACTGTTATTATGCGTGGGAAATATGTAAGTCCCTCTCGCAAATGGATTAAAATGTTCTTACTGGTAAAATAAGTTGTAAAATCTTATCATCGTGAACGGATTGCATAATAAACGGACGCATAGCTCCTGTAAAACTAATGACTGTGTCTGTGCCTTCCAAAGCTTTTAAAGCATCCATCATATATTTTGCGCTAAATGATATTTTTAGTTCTTCTCCCTCAATAGACTCCGTATTGATTTGCTCAACAACTGTTCCTACCTCAGGTGTAGTAGAGGAAATTTCAATTTTATTTCCCTCTATTGTCGTCAATTTCACAACATTATTACGATCGCCTCGAGTTAATAATGAAGCACGATCAATTGCATGAAGGAAATCTTTAGAAGGCAAAACCAACTGTGTCTTATAATCTGTTGGAATCAATTTGGATGTATCTGGGTAATTACCTTCCAACAGACGAGAAAAGAATAAAAGATTTTTAAATTTAAATAAAACCTGATTATCTGTAATCACAATATCGACTAACTCATTAGATCCATCTAAAATTTTACTTAATTCTACCAAACTTTTACCTGGGATAACTGCTTGAAATGAATTCTCTTCAGCTCCTTCAACAGGTGCTGTTCTCATCGCAAGCCGGTGACTATCTGTCGCCGTACAAGTCAAAATATTTTTTTCAACTATCCAGTTTACACCTGTCAAGATCGGGCGTGTTTCTGAGGCGGACACTGCAAAAACAGTTTGGCGGATTAAGGATTTTAATAAGTCTGCTGATAATGAAAAGACATTTTCTTCAGGTATCTGTGGCAAATATGGATATTCATCCGGATCTAAACCGTTCAAATTAAATTCGGCTGTACCAGATCGAATCAATGTTTGTTGATGATTTGATACTTCGAATTCGACAGTATCCATCGGTAATTTACGAACTATTTCTGAGAAAAATTTTGCATTAAGTACAATTCCACCAGTTTCTTGTACTTCTACAATTTCATCTCCATTTTCTTCTTTAGGTATAAATGACTCTATGGAAATATCTGAGTCACTACCTGTAAAAGTAAGTCCTTCTTCTGTCGCGATAATTTTAATACCCGTTAATATAGGAATAGTTGTTCTTGAAGATACGGCTTTTGTTACGTCTTGGACACTATCAATTAGTCGGTTGCGCTGAATAATAAACTTCATGCTTGGCCTCCCTCAGTCATCTTAAATTTTATAGTCATAATATTAATTATTAATAATAAAAAAATAGTAATAATAGTAATAGTACTTGTGAATATGTGGATAAGTCTGTGTATGACTAGATTTTACAGGTTATTCACATGTGGAAAGGTTGTGTATGAAAGCACTAAAGTTATACACAAGATCCCCACTACAAATTTTTTAGTGAAGCCTGAATTTCCTCTAGTTTACTTTTAAAATTAGAATCTGATTCTATCAGTTTGGAAATTTTTTCATGAGCGTGGATCACAGTTGTATGATCTCTACCGCCAAATTCTTCGCCAATTTTAGGCAGGGAAAAATCTGTAAGCTCTCTAGATAAGTACATGGCAATTTGGCGAGGAAAAGCGATAGACTTTGTTCTCTTCTTTGCCTTAAAATCTTCAAGCTTAACATTATATTCGGCACCAATCATTTTTTGGATATCAAGAATAGTAATTTCCCTTTGTTTTGCTCCAGGAATAATACTTTTTAAAGCTTCTGCAGCTAAATCAGCATTGATATCTTTATTAATCAGTGAAGAAAAGGCAACAACGCGAATAAGCGCCCCTTCTAGCTCTCTTATATTTGTATCGATTTGATTAGCAATATAGAGCATAACTTCATTCGGAATATCTAATCCATCTGCTTTTGCTTTTTTTCGCAATATAGCAATTCTCGTCTCTAAATCTGGTGGGGTTATATCAGTAATAAGTCCCCATTCAAACCGAGAACGTAATCGATCTTCAAGAGTTGGGATTTCTTTTGGTGGACGGTCACTTGCTATGACAATTTGTTTACTCTCTTCATGAAGAGTATTAAATGTGTGGAAAAATTCTTCCTGAGTTGATTCTTTTCCAGCTAGGAACTGAATATCATCTATTAATAGAATATCGACACTACGGTATTTATTGCGAAAATCGACAGCCTTATTGTCTCGAATAGCATTGATAAATTCATTTGTAAATTTTTCCGATGATAAATAAACGACTTTGGCGTCTGGTTTATGTTCGACAATATAATGTCCGATCGCGTGCATAAGGTGAGTTTTTCCCATTCCAACGCCACCGTAAATAAACAATGGGTTATAAGCTTTTGCGGGCGCTTCTGCAACTGCTAAAGAAGCCGCATGAGCAAACCGGTTTCCGGCACCAATAACAAAAGTCTCAAAAGTATATTTAGGATTAAGCATATTCTGATAGACATCTACAGGTTCTTTCTTGTCCACCTTTTGAACTATAGGAGCCTTTTTTTCCTCCTCCTCTTGATCAGGAGGAATAATGAATTTTACTTGTAATTCCTCACCAATAATTTCATATAGAAGGCCAGCTAGAAGTTCAGTGTAATGTCCTTCAAGCCAATCTCTAGCAAATTCATTAGGTGCCGTCACAATCATTGTATTTCCTTGGAGCTTATGAGCCTTCGTAAGTCGTAACCAAGTATCAAAACTTGGCTTGCTTACCTTTTTTTCAATACTTAATAAAACCTGATCCCAAAGCTCAGCTATGTTTTCCAAATTTCTACCTCCCTTGCATTAGGTCAACACCGCTGTTATATAACTGTGTCCCTTCATTTCAACACTAAAAGTATAAATATACATCTCTATGAATGTGGATAAATATATATATAAGTAGAAAAACGGTTTTCGACATCTTCCACCCTTTGTGGACAAGTTTATTCAGTGAAGGTGGATAATATATCCACAAGATATCCACAGTTGTGGATAATCGAATAAAAAGCAAAAAGGTATCCAGAGTGAAAACAACATAATCATACCAAATAAACATGAACTAATCAATGTGTAGTAAGAAGTATCCACAAAGCCAATCATAAGTGGATAAAAGTTACCCACAAGACGTTGGTTTGTGAAAAACTTGTCGATATCTGTTGTGGATAATGAAAAGGCTTGTCGAAATTATCCACAATCTAAGATAAAATAGGAAATCGCGGCGGAAAACACTTTGGGGATAAAATTAGTAGTTGAACTTTTTGATATAGTCATTTTGTGGAACAATGGCTTTGTCAATAATTACCTATTAGTTTAAGTTAAGGAGAAATTTACAATTTTTGTTGCCATTCCTTAGCTGGCAACTTTTTGTTGGCCTCTTGACAACAAAAGGTCATCTATTTATACTTATTTAGTATGTCTGCTAAGGAAATTTTTTGTTTAAGTGTGTGTGTTCAAAAAGGAGGATAAAAAGGACCAAGAAGTTCGAAGTGGCGTAGTTTTGGGCAGCGAAATGTATGTAGATACATGAGCAGCAGAAAAACAAGCTAACGGAGAAATTCGCAGAGTCATTTTTACCAGACTTTTTAAACATCCTCTTTAACCTCGAGGAGGTGTCATGAATGAAAAGAACATTTCAACCAAATAAAAGAAAAAGAAGCAAAGTACACGGTTTCCGTCAACGTATGAGCACGAAAAATGGTCGCAAAATTTTGGCTGCTCGTCGTCGTAAAGGAAGAAAAGTGTTATCAGCGTAGACCACTGAAACGTCTCAGTGGTCTTTTTTTAGATTCTATCTCTATCTAATGATGGTTTAAGGATCTACTGCTTCATTTTGAAAAGACAGATACTGTGGGTGAAAGAATGAAAAAAGGATTCAGAATTAAAAAGAATGAAGATTTTCAAGCCGTTTTTAAAAAAGGAAATTCAGTGGCTAACCGACAGTTCGTTGTATATATATTGAAAAAAGAAGAGCAAGGAAACTTTAGGATTGGCCTGTCAGTGAGTAAAAAAGTAGGAAATGCTGTAGTGCGAAATCAAATAAAGCGCTACATACGCCAATCGTTTCTTGAATTAGACCCACAAATTAAAAGCGGGAACGATTATGTGATCATTGCGAGGAAACCAGTAGCAGAAATGGATTTCCATCAAATAAAGAAAAGCTTACAACATGTTCTTAGGCTGGGAAAAGTTTTAACTAAGTTGGAAAAATAAATAAAAAAACTCCATATTTTCACAACTTATCCTTATAAAAATGGTAAAATAGCCAAAGAACATACGTATAGATGAATGCTTAACGAAAACAGGAGGATAATAGGCTTGAAAAAGAGAATATTATGGATATCAGCTGTTATTTTAGTCGTATTGCTGACTGCAGGGTGCTCCACTATTGATAACCCTGATTATATTACGGCTGAAAGTACCGGGTTTTGGAGTAAGTATATTGTTTATCCATTATCGTGGGTGATTACCACTTTTGCAGAAATGTTTGGCAATAGTTATGGACTAGCCATAATTGTAGTAACGATTCTCATTCGACTTGCAATCTTACCGTTGATGATTAAACAAACACAAAATTCAAAAGCGATGCAAGCCATTCAACCGGAAATGCAGAAGTTGAAAGAAAAATATAGCTCTAAAGACCAAAAGACACAACAAAAATTACAAGAAGAAACAATGAAGCTTTTCCAGACTCATAATGTAAATCCATTGGCAGGTTGTTTTCCACTTTTAATTCAGATGCCCATTTTAATTGGATTTTACCAAGCGATTATTCGGACAGAAGGAATAGCAAAGGCAGGAGATTTCCTTTGGTTTGACCTAGGGGCTCCAGATCCTTTATATCTGTTACCGATTATTGCTGGGATTACAACCTTCCTCCAACAAAAGATTATGATGGCTGGTACAGGCAATGCAAATCCGCAAATGCAAATGATGCTTTATATTATGCCTGTAATGATTTTAATTTTTGCGATTAATTTCCCAGCAGCTTTAGCTTTATACTGGGTGGTCGGGAATATATTTATGATCGTTCAAACGTATTTTATTAAGCCACCAGTTGCTCAGACAAATAATCAAAACAATACAAACAAGGGAAAGGTGAGGGGAGCTAAAAAGTGAGAGAAATCACTGCTACTGGACAAACCGTTGAAGAAGCAGTAGAAACCGCATTGGCTCAACTAAACACATCAAAAGATCAAACAGAAATCACCATTGTGGAAGAGGGAAAAAGGGGATTACTTGGTTTATTTGGTGCAAAACCAGCAATTGTAAAGGTGAAGGTAAAACCATCAACAATTGAAATCACCGTAGATTATGTAAAAACAATCTTAGCAAGTATGGAAATATCAGCTGAGATTAAAGTAGAACAAAAGGGCGAAAGACAGGTCATTTTGCATATAACTGGTGAAAAAATGGGGCTATTGATCGGAAAAAGAGGACAAACGATCAATTCATTACAATATTTAGCTCAGCTAGTTGCCAATCGGCATGCAGATCCTTACATCACTGTGATTTTGAATCCTGAAAATTATCGGGATCGTAGGGAACAAACCTTAATTCAATTAGCCGAGCGTCTTGCTTCAAAGGCAATCCAATTGCATAAGCCTGTTAAGCTCGAGCCTATGCCCAATTTTGAAAGAAAAATAATTCATACAGCATTAGCGGGAAATAAAAAGGTCCAGACAGTTTCCGATGGCCATGAGCCTAATCGTTATATTGTCATTAAACCAAGTTCGTAAGCCGCTAAAAAAGAACATCTGCTAAAAATACTAGTAGATGTTCTTTTTTTGTGAAAAATAGATAGAACTCCATAGAGAGTTTCTATTCATGATCATAACGGAAGCTCATTTCAGTTATGGAACTGTTTCAACCCTTTCCGTACTCTAAGTTGGCAGAGCCTCTTATGATTGTTTTATGAAAAATAGAGAATTTCTTAATTTGAAAGTGTAAGTTTCCGAAAAAAGGTGTATTTTAATATAAGTGATGAAATGGTAATACTTTCCCAAAAAGATAATAAATAGATCAATAAAGAAATATTCTTTAAGTCGAGTAATATATACAAAAACTATGTTATACACATAGGGATGATGATAAGATAGATCTAATGAGATGGATGAAACGGATGGTGACATACATGGTTCAAAAGGCTCCATCAGAGAAAAACAAAGATCTTTGGATATACTTGATCGCAGTCTCACTGCTATGGATAAAAATTTCCATATTGTATAAATGGTGTTTTCAAATTAATACACAGTCTTTTTGGGATATATTTCTCTTAGAAGCGACCACCTTAAGCTCTCTTTTAGGGATCTTCAGTATAGGCTTTCTATTTAAAAAGCATCGGACAAGGATAAGTGTGATCCTTTATTTATTTTTAACTGCCATATTATATGGAAACGTTCTATACTATCGCTTTTATATTGACTTTGTAACGGTTCCAGTTTTGTTTCAATTTAAAAATGTAGGCGGTTTAAGTCAAAGTACATTGGAATTAATTAAGTTTTATGATGTGTTTTTATTCTTGGATTGCCTGGGGCTTATTCTTTTAGCAAAGTGGCAGGTGTTAAAGCAATACACCCTGTCTATTCGCAAGAAGACATTCCAAATATTAATTGGCTTTGTCGTAATTATACCGATTGTTGCTTCATGTTTTTATCACTCGGGATTTTGGAATCAATCATATGATAAAGAATTGATTGTTAAATCACTTGGCCTTTATTCATATCATATATTCGATATTTATCAGAATTCTAAATCCTCAATGAAAAGTGTTCTTGCTGACAGTAGTGAGGTAGAGGAAATTGCAAGTTATGTAAAGAAGAAGCAAGGATCAGATTCAATTTCTAAATATCATGGTGTCGCAAGTGGCAAAAATGTAATTGTAATTTTTTTGGAGTCAACTCAAGCAATCGTAATGGATCGAGAGATTGACGGCCAAGAAGTTACTCCATATTTAAATCAATTAAAGCAGGAAAGTCTATATTTCCCTAATTTTTATCACCAAACAGCACAAGGGAAGACATCTGACGCGGAATTTATTTTGGATAATAGTCTGTATCCTTTATCAGGAGGGTCTGTTTTTGTCCGAAAAACGAATAATCACTTCGTAGCATTGCCAAAAATTTTAAAGGAACATGAATATTACTCCGCTAGTTTTCATGGAAATGATGCTTTTTTCTGGAATCGGGAAGTTGCTTATGAATCATTTGGTTATGATCGCTTTTTCTCTAAAAAGGATTTCGAGGTAAATGAAGAAAACTCGATCAATTATGGTTTAAAAGATATTGATTTTTTCCAACAATCGATTCCATATTTATCAGAGTTACCAGAGCCCTATTATGCAAAATTTCTAACATTAACTAATCATTTTCCTTATTTGCTAGATCCGGAAGATCAATGGATCTCAGAACCTGAGACAGGTCAGGGAATGGTAAATCGTTATTTCACAACTGTTCGTTATGAGGACGAAGCCATCAAAACATTCTTTGAAGAAATAAAAGAAACAGAAATATATGACAACAGTATATTTGTCTTATTTGGAGACCATTATGGAATTTCTAAAAGTTATTATGATGCACTTGGAGAGGTGTTAGGTCATGAAATCTCCGCCAATGATGATATGGAATTACAAAAAGTACCCTTACTAATTCATATACCTGGTATGGATGGGCAGGAAATGATGACAGTTGGGGGTCAGGTTGATTTGCGTGCTACGATCCTTGATTTGTTAGGTGTATCAGAGCCTGATGGAGCTTTATCTTTTGGAAAAAGTCTGCTGATGGATGATCCAAAACGATTTGTCGCCTTTAGAGATGGATCCTTTACGACAAGCAAATATTCCTATATTGACCATACCTGTTACGCTAAAGAAACTGGAAAGAAAGTAAAGCGTAATTTCTGTTCTCCTTATTTTTCGGATGTTCAGCAGGAATTAAATGATTCAGATAAAATTATATATGGTGATCTACTTCGTTTCTTGGAATAAGGTTTTCCGGATGGGGAGACTAAATAATTGAAGAAAATACCTGTTTACCTCTTTCTTTTTCTGTTATTAGCTGGATGCAGTTTAAGTAATGTCCAACATAATGAGGAATTGGAAGACGCAATATATTTGATTGTGAGCGATGAAAATAATGATAAGCTGAGCCTGAACTCGATGACAACTTTCGATTGGGATAAAGCCTACCTTTTTACTCCTTATAGCACCCAAGAGAGTATAACAGAACAATTGGGCGTTGATTTCAAGGATCCAAGTGATATTGATTGGAGAGACGATATTTACTTATTAGTTTTTCTTGATAGTGATCAAGTGATTCAATATGCAGAATTAGAGCGGCAAGGAGCGGATTTTTCAATCGGCGAAAAGCAATATCTAACGCCGACTGATGATATTATCAATATTAAGCATGATTAAAAATTCAATAGAATTGTAAAAGGATTAGGGATTTTTCTCTGATCCTTTTTTTATGGAAAAGGGGTAGAACTACGCTAAATGCTTTCTAAGCATCACATAATGAGTAAAAATGATGGAATGTTTAAAGCGTTGTTTATTCCATTTAGGATGGTCGTAACACTTCATATTTTCCATACGATAATCCGAACACCCTTTTTATGTAAATGACTGAGGAAGTGCGCAGCGAAATTATGTTTAAACGTAAGCTCCTTTTTTAGTTGTGGATAGCGTTGGAAATAGATTCTAGTGATTCGGGTTATTGTTATTCACATGTGGATAAGTTAAAATAAAGGATAGGGAGTTTTTGTTTTGTGGATATTTTTTATACTGGATAACAAAAAACTTTTGTGGATAACGGAAATTTGTTATTCTAGTTATTTGGGAAAAATATTTTTAGGAAGAATAACGCATATAGAAATGCGGTTTTTTATAAAAGCAGTAAGAGGTAGAAAAGAGGTGTTATAAATGGAGTTTGATACAATTGCCGCGATCTCCACGCCGATGGGAGAAGGAGCCATTGCGATTGTTCGTTTAAGCGGGGATGAAGCAATTGAAATAGCTGATCAAATTTTTTCTGGAGCGGGGAAGAAGAAACTAGCAGAAGTACCCTCCCATACAATTCATTATGGAACGATTGTGGATCCTAAATCAGGTGAATTGGTAGAGGAAGTAATGGTCAGTGTAATGAAGGCGCCAAAGACGTTTACCCGCGAAGATGTCGTGGAAATCAACTGTCACGGTGGAATTGTCTCAGTTAACCGTGTGTTAGAGCTCGTATTAACGGTAGGGGCAAGATTAGCAGAACCTGGGGAGTTTACAAAACGAGCTTTCTTAAATGGACGGATCGATTTATCTCAGGCTGAGGCTGTTATGGATTTAATAAGAGCGAAAACGGATCGAGCAATGAATGTGGCATTAGGTCAAATGGAAGGCCGTTTGTCACAATTGATCTCCAAATTGCGCCAAGAAATATTAGAAGTTGTGGCACATGTTGAAGTAAATATCGATTATCCTGAATACGATGATGTCGAGGAAATGACACATCGATTACTACTAGAGAAAGCTACCTATATTCGCGATAAACTACAAGGGGTACTGCAAACTTCACAGCAAGGGAAAATTTTACGGGAAGGTTTATCGACTGTTATTATTGGAAGGCCGAATGTAGGGAAATCTTCTTTGTTGAACAGTCTTGTTCAGGAAAATAAAGCGATTGTGACGGATATTCCCGGAACGACAAGAGATGTGATTGAGGAATATGTCAATATTCGTGGAGTCCCTTTAAGATTAGTGGATACAGCTGGTATTCGAGAAACAGAGGATATTGTCGAGCGAATGGGCGTAGAAAGATCACGACAAGTATTGAAAAAGGCCGATTTAATTTTACTAGTTATAAACTCGGCTGATGATTTTACAGAAGAAGATCGTCAATTGTTCAAAGCAGTGGAAGGAATGGATGTTATAGTCATTGCCAATAAAACAGACTTGCCTCCCAAAATTGATTGGGGCGAAGTAAGGAGTTTGGCGGAGGACTATCCGTTTGTGACCACTTCTTTATTAGAAGACGAGGGTATTGATACATTGGAACAAGCTATTGCAGAAATGTTCTTCCAAGGCCATGTAGAAGCTGGTGATATGACCTACGTATCCAATAGTCGCCATATTGCCTTATTAAACCAAGCATTACAAGCAATCGAGGATGTACTTATGGGAATTGACATAGGCACACCCATTGATATTATCCAAATTGACCTCACTCGCACATGGGATCTACTTGGTGAAATCATCGGTGACACAGTAGAAGAAAGTTTACTCAACCAACTATTCTCCCAATTCTGCCTAGGGAAATAAAGAAAAGCAGAGGCGCCTGTTCAGCTGCGTACAAACTTTTTAGGGGCCTGACGAGATAAAGGAAACACCATGAGCTCGAAGAGCGAATGGATGTTGACTTATCGTAGGAAGGCACCGAAAGTTTGCTAGCAGCTAGGAGCCGGAGCTGGACAATAAGAAAAGCAGAGGCGCCTGTTCAGCTGCGTACAAATTTGGATAATAAGGATCAAAGGCTAAGTGCGCGCCGTCCTAGCGGCGGAACTTTCCTTGATAGATTTCGGGTTATTTTTTCCTGAAAACGGCAAGCTTGCTCGAAGTTCAAAAAAATCTTAGTGTTAACTATTGAAATAAATCAATCATAATTTATGAGGAGGATTAAAATATATGCAACAATATGAGGCAGGCCAATATGATGTCATTGTAATCGGAGCGGGCCATGCCGGATGTGAAGCGGGTCTGGCGGCTGCCAGAATGGGTGCGAAAACACTCATGCTGACACTGAATCTTGATATGATCGCATTCATGCCCTGCAACCCTTCTATTGGGGGACCAGCCAAAGGTGTGGTGGTCCGAGAAATCGATGCACTTGGCGGAGAAATGGCTAAAAATATTGATAAAACGTATATTCAAATGAGAATGTTAAATACAGGAAAGGGTCCAGCAGTCCAAGCATTACGGGCCCAAGCTGATAAAACTTTATATCAGCAAGAAATGAAGAACACATTAGAAAGTGAACCAAATCTTACCTTGCTGCAAGCAATGGTGGATGAGTTAGTCCTAGAAGATGGCGTATGCAAAGGAATTATCACTCATACGGGAGCGATCTTCCGTGGGGAAGCTGTTGTCATCACTACGGGTACTTTTCTACGTGGTGAGATTATTTTAGGTGAGTTAAAATATTCAAGTGGTCCAAATAATCAAAAGCCATCGATTAAACTAGCAGAGTATTTACAAGAAATTGGATTTGAAATGGAGCGGTTTAAAACGGGAACGCCGCCCCGTATTAATAGCAAAACCATTGATTATAGTAAAACTGAGATTCAACCTGGGGATGAAGAACCACGGGCATTCAGCTATGAAACAACGAAATTTATTACAGACCAGTTACCATGCTGGTTAACATATACGAATTTACAAACTCATCAATTAATTGATGAAAATTTGCATCGTTCTCCGATGTTTTCAGGTATGATTAAGGGAACAGGTGCCCGCTATTGCCCATCCATTGAAGATAAAGTTGTTCGTTTTAACGATAAACCAAGACATCAAATCTTTCTTGAGCCTGAAGGAAGACATACAAATGAAGTATATGTCCAAGGTTTATCTACCAGTCTACCGGAAGAAGTTCAGCATCAATTAATTACAACTGTTCCTGGGCTAGAAAATGCTAAAATGATGCGTCCAGGTTATGCGATTGAATATGATGCCATTGTACCAACACAACTTTGGCCAACATTGGAAACGAAGAAAATTAAAAACCTTTATACAGCTGGCCAAATCAATGGAACATCAGGCTATGAGGAAGCGGCGGCTCAGGGGATTATGGCAGGGATTAACGCAGCTAGCCGAGTGTTAGGAAAAGATGAAGTTATTTTAAGCAGATCTGATGCATATATTGGCGTTCTTATTGATGATCTTGTGACAAAAGGAACGAATGAACCATATAGACTTCTAACATCAAGAGCTGAATATCGTCTATTGCTACGTCACGATAACGCGGATCTTCGTTTAACGGAACTAGGTCATCAAATTGGATTGATCTCAGATGAACGTTATGAGAAGTTTACGGATAAAAAAGCAGCGATTGAAAAGGAAATAAAGAGATTCCGCTCAACCTTTATTAAGCCAAATGAACAAACCCAAGCTGTTATTAAGGAAGCAGGCGGAAGCGCACTGAAGGATGGTATTCGTGCGGCTGATTTGGTGAAACGTCCTGAAATGTCTTATCAAAAGGTCATTGGATTGATCCCTTTAGAAGAAGAATTACCAGAGGATGTTATTGAACAGGTTGAAATTCAACTTAAATACGAAGGTTATATTGAAAAATCACTTCAACAAGTAGAAAAATTGAAAAAGCTAGAAAATAAAAAAATTCCGGAACAGATTGATTATGAAGCAATTAATGGGATTGCCACAGAAGCACGACAAAAATTAATGAAAGTACGCCCATTATCGATTGCTCAAGCTTCACGGATTTCAGGTGTTAATCCTTCTGATATTTCGATCTTGCTCGTTTACATTGAACAAGGGAAGATCGCTAAGATAGCAGAAGATATAGCACAATAATAAAGAGATTAAAGGAAGGAACGGCTATGCTATAATGATCTAGCCGTTCCAACCTATATCTTAATAAGTAATTTGATTAGTAGTGAGGATCCGACTCTAGGCAGTGTGATGTACAGATGTACAAGTATAGGGAAGTGGCAGGACATAGTGCCCCTATTTGTTCAGCCAAACAACGGGCGCTATCTACTTTTCTTATAGGCCCAATAGATAAGGAATGAATAAAAATGAATGTAGATCAATTTGTCAGTATGTTAGCATCAAAGGGGATTCAATTAAATTCTCTTCAGCTTAGACAATTCGAGCAATATTTCGAAATATTGGTTGAATGGAATGATAAAATGAATCTAACAGCGATTACAGAGCGAGAGGAAGTTTATCTAAAGCATTTTTATGATTCGATCAGCGCTGCTTTCTTTCTGGATTTTAAAGGACCCATTCGAATATGTGATGTAGGAGCAGGAGCTGGGTTTCCCAGTATTCCTTTAAAAATTTGTTTTCCTGATCTGCAAATTACCATTGTTGATTCTTTACAAAAAAGGATCCGCTTTTTAGAGCATTTATCAGCAGAGCTAAAATTAGAAAATACATATTTTTATCATGATCGTGCTGAGACATTTGCTCAAAATCAAAAATTCCGCTCTCAATTTGATATAGTAATGGCAAGAGCAGTAGCGAGAATGTCCGTCTTAAGTGAATTATGTTTACCGCTCGTAAAACAAGGTGGTCAATTTGTAGCAATGAAGGCTGCCAATGCTCAAGATGAGTTGCATGTAGCGGAAAAGGCCATTCAACAATTAGGAGGAAAAACAGCGGCTATTCATTCATTTGAATTACCAATTGAAAAGAGTGAACGAAGTATTATTGTCATTGATAAAATAAAAAGTACACCGAAAAAGTACCCAAGAAAACCTGGGACTCCGAATAAAATGCCTCTAGAATAGGGATATAAGCAGGAAAAGGCCGAATAAGATAGAATGATATGATATAGTGGCATTGGTTTTCGTATCAATTTTTGGTAGGATTCCCTCATTAATATTTGCGGGAATTCAGTGAAAGGCAAAAAATCGATAATTAGGCTTGGAGGAAGTTTCAGTTACGTTTGAAAAACGTGTTCATAACAGCCCTTCAAAAGCTGCTAAGAAATAGACCCATACAGCTTTGGCTTATGGGGGGTCAGCTGTAAGGGAGTTTCTATAAGGTGGTGTCGAAGGATGAAGCATCCTTTTTCTCGTTTGTTTGGTATGGGGGATAAGGAATTACCAGTAGATAAAGAGATGGACGAAGAAATAGAGGGAAAAGAAGAAGTACGACATATCCCCACTTTAAAAATTGTTCCAAATCGGTTCCAGCCGAGAACAATCTTTAATGAGGAAAAAATAGAAGAATTAGCAAGAACAATAAGGACACATGGTATTATCCAACCGATTGTCGTAAGAGAGATAGAAGACGATCAATTTGAAATTATTGCAGGAGAGCGACGTTATCGAGCTATTCAAAGTCTTGGATGGACAGAAGTACCAGCAATAATAAAAAATTTAAGTGATACAGAAACAGCCTCAGTTGCTTTGATAGAAAATCTACAGCGCGAAGAATTGACACCGATCGAAGAGGCTATTGCTTATGGAAAGCTGTTAGATATTCATAATTTAACACAAGAAGCATTGGCTCAACGTCTAGGTAAAGGGCAATCAACTGTAGCGAATAAATTACGTTTATTGAAATTACCTGAAGCAATCCAAGAAGGTCTTCTACAAAAGAAAATAACAGAGCGGCATGCAAGAGCATTAATTCCATTAAAAGATGTGGAAAAGCAGATTCAAGTCATGAATTTAGTGATCGAAAAGAATCTAAATGTAAAACAGACGGAAGAGCAAGTCGTGAAGATGTTAACACAAAAGGAAAAGCCTAAAAAAAGGCGAAAGGCCATTAGTAAAGATATGAGAATTGCCGTCAACACAATCCGGCAATCACTTTCCATGGTAACAGATAGTGGCATCAATTTAGACTCAGAGGAAGAGGATTTTGATGAATACTATCAAATTACAATTAAAATACCTAAAAAAGGCGCTAAAAAGTAAAACTGGAGCTTTTAAGGTTGATAGCTATAAATGGAGAAGCTAAAAAGTTTCTCTTTTTTTTATTTATCGGAGCCATAAAAACCTAGTTTGTTGATAACTAGCTTATGTGGCGGCGACATCCAGCTCCAGCGCCTAGCCCCTCGAGATCAAATAACTCTGAACCTTTGAAAGGAAAAAGCCCCTTCCTAGGTTCAGGAACATTTGCTTATCGAAGGCGAACAGGATGGTGGTCAGAAAGGCGCTGCGCCAGGACAGCGCGAATTTAGCCTTTCTTCTTAAATCAAGACGCTTGCACTTTTGGTCTTTTAAAACTTTTTTTCTTACAAAGAGTTTTTAGTAGAATTATTTGTTAAAATAGAATACATGAGTCGATTTTGAACGAAAAAGGTAGGTGAAATCGTTGGGAAAGATTATTTCCATAGCGAACCAAAAGGGCGGCGTTGGAAAAACGACGACCTCAGTTAATCTTGGTGCTTGTTTAGCCTATATAGGAAAAAAAGTTTTACTTATAGATATAGATCCGCAAGGGAATGCGACCAGTGGTTCAGGGATTGATAAAGGGGATGTACAGCAATGTGTCTATGATGTTCTAGTCGATGACGTTGAGATTAAGACAGTCATTAAGCAAACAGCTGTAGAAAACCTATTTGCAGTCCCTTCAACGATTCAATTAGCAGGGGCTGAAGTGGAATTAGTACCAACTATCTCGCGAGAGGTTCGGTTAAAAAGGGCAGTAGATCAAGTGAAAGATGAATATGATTATGTTTTAATTGATTGTCCACCATCGCTTGGATTACTTACATTAAATGCCTTAACAGCATCTGATTCTGTTATTATTCCAGTTCAATGTGAGTATTATGCTTTAGAAGGATTGAGTCAGTTATTAAATACAGTGCGTTTAGTGCAAAAACATTTAAATAATGAATTGATGATTGAAGGCGTGCTATTAACGATGTTAGATGCACGAACAAATTTAGGACTCCAAGTGATTCAAGAGGTGAAAAAGTACTTCCAAAATAAGGTATATCAAACGATTATTCCACGCAATATTCGGTTAAGTGAAGCACCGAGTCATGGAGAACCGATTATTCTTTATGATCCAAAATCACGCGGAGCAGAGGTTTACTTAGATCTTGCAAAGGAAGTGGCTGAAAATGGCTAAAGGTCTCGGGAAAGGGATTAATGCTTTATTTGCAAATGTTGAGGTTAATGAAGAGGAAACGGTAAAGGAAATTGAGCTAAAAGAAATTAAACCTAATCCTTATCAACCTAGAAAGATTTTTTCGGAAGAAGCCATTACGGAATTAAAGGAATCTATTAAACAACATGGTGTATTGCAGCCAATTATTGTACGGAAAAATATAAAGGGATATGAAATTGTTGTAGGGGAGCGCCGTTTTCGTGCTTCTAAAGCAGCAAAATTAAAAACCATTCCAGCTGTTGTGAAGGAATTTACAGATCAGCAGATGATGGAACTGGCTGTGCTTGAAAATCTACAAAGAGAAGATTTAACACCGATTGAAGAGGCGCTAGCTTACCAAACTTTGATGGAAAAATTAAAGTTTACACAAGAAGATTTGGCAAAAAGATTAGGTAAAAGTCGTCCATATATCGCTAATCATATCCGCCTGCTAAGCTTGCCAGAGAAGATCCAAAATTATATTGTGGAAGGCAAGCTTTCCATGGGACATGGGCGCACCTTATTAGGGCTTAAAAGAAAAGAAAAAATTGAGGTAATTGCAGAGCGAATTGTAAAAGAGGGACTTAATGTTAGACAGCTTGAGCAATTAGTTCAGCAAATTAATCAAAATGTTCCACGTGAAACAAAAAAGGAAAAGCCTAAAAAAGATGTTTTTCTCGTTAAGAGTGAAAATAGTCTCCGTGAAAAGTTTGGAACAACGGTTACAATCAAAAAGACGAAGAAAAAGGGTAAAATTGAAATTGAATTTTTATCTGCAGAAGATTTAGAAAGAATTTTACATTTATTGGAGAGAGATTAAATTAGTTGGACTTGAAAAGGGAGGAAAATAAGGGAGTTAGGATAAATTTTCCTCCGTTAACTCCCAATCATGGGAGATAGGCATCTTTTGATCAGCATAAATTCGATCTGCTTGAATAATGGCTGAAGCAAGTTGTTTAGCCATTTTCATGACTAAGTTAAGCCGTGTATTTTGCAAAACAAAGAATTCCATATAACCACTGACATTGACAATACCTGTCATATGCATATGACCAACATGAGGAAGCTCCTTCTTTACACCTGCACCAGGCTTAACAGGTCCAGTACCAACTTTAATCATTCCGATATTTTTCATTCTACCTAAACAAGCATCAACCCCGATTATAAAGGGATTTGTAAATTGAGTATGAATAGTTTCTAGCCTTTCTTGGAGGTTTACGGCATGGACAGGTTCATCCAAAGTTCCAAATACATGGAAATGGGATAGGCTAGCTTCTTGAAGAAAGCTTCCTGTTAAAGGACCTAATGAATCCCCTGTTGAACGATCTGTCCCAATACATACAAGTACAATGGGAGATCGTTGACGGAGAGGGAGTAAATCTAACAAACCATTAGCAATGGATTTTATAGATAGTGGATCTGTATGATGAATATGTATTTCCTTTTGTTTTGGTGTACGGAAGAATGCCTCTTGTGTCATGCCGGTATCTCCTTTCGTTCATCAATACCATTATACGGAAGAGCGATTCTTTCTATACATCGAAAATGAAAAATCGTTATACGCTGTTCATTACAACACATTTTTGCTAAAATAAAATTATTTTTATAAGGAAATTAGACTAAGCTAGATCTAGTGTGGTGCCAAGTCCTAATGAGCTGCATGAATTGGCCTCTAGTAACGATAAAAGTAGGAGTTTGCACTTTTCTTAAGAAAATGATCATCAGGGGGAAAGAAATTGGAAAAAAAGGAATTCAATCTTCATGATGTAGTAGAAATGAAAAAACAGCATCCATGTGGTACAAATCGCTGGAAAATTATTCGGATGGGGATGGATATTCGGATAAAGTGTGAGGGATGTGGCCATAGTGTTATGCTACCTCGACGTGAATTTGCGAGAAAAATGAAAAAAATATTAGAAAAGCATGAGGAATAACCTCATGCTTTGTCATGCTGTTTCATTATCTCTATGCAGCGACTGACAGCGATTTTGCGATAATCTATAAGCGGTTCCCTTTAAACGATAAAATTGTTTTTTGAAAATGGACTCACTATAATGGTAATGATGATATAGGAAAAACACCTTCATGGTTGCCGATAGAATGGACGAGTAAAAAGAGGAGTGACAACAATGGCCCTTACAGCAGGGATTGTAGGTTTACCGAATGTCGGGAAGTCTACTTTATTTAATGCGATTACGAAGGCAGGAGCAGAAGCTGCCAATTACCCATTTTGTACAATTGATCCAAA
Organism: Lederbergia galactosidilytica; assembly: GCF_017873565.1. Classification (GTDB taxonomy): domain Bacteria; phylum Bacillota; class Bacilli; order Bacillales; family Bacillaceae_C; genus Lederbergia; species Lederbergia galactosidilytica. The sequence continues at coordinate 183,661 of NZ_JAGGKH010000008.1, read as the reverse complement.
TGTTGGAATTGTCGAGGTTCCTGACATTCGTTTGCAAAAACTAACGGAGCTAGTACAGCCGAAAAAGACTGTACCAACTGCTTTTGAATTTACAGATATAGCAGGGATTGTAAAAGGTGCGAGTAAAGGAGAGGGACTGGGAAATAAATTTCTTTCTCATATTCGCCAAGTAGACGCTATATGTCATGTCGTACGTTGTTTTGCGAGTGAGGACATTACCCATGTTTCAGGTAAGGTAGATCCGATTGATGATATAGAAACAATCAATCTTGAGCTTATTCTTGCTGATTTAGAGACGGTCGATAAACGAATTGGTCGAGTGGAAAAATTAGCGAAGCAAAAGGATAAAGAAGCCGTCATAGAATTTGCGGTTCTATCAAAATTAAAAGAAGCTTTTGAAGCAGAAAAACCAGCTAGGTCGATTGAGTTTAATGAGGATCAAATGAAGGTTGTAAAAGGTCTTCATCTATTGACGAGTAAGCCTGTTCTGTATGTTTCTAATGTCAATGAAGATGATATCCAAGATCCTGAACATAATGAATATGTGCAAAAAGTAAAGGAATTTGCAAAAGGGGATCAAGCGGAAGTTATCGTCGTTTGTGCAAAAATCGAAGAAGAGATGGCTGAACTTGATGACGACGAAAAGGCAATGTTCTTAGAAGAATTAGGGATTGATGAATCTGGTCTCGATAAATTGATTCGGGCAACTTACAATCTTTTAGGATTAGCTACTTACTTTACGGCTGGAGTTCAAGAAGTACGTGCATGGACATTTAAGAAGGGAATGAAGGCTCCTCAATGTGCAGGAATCATTCATACTGACTTTGAAAGAGGCTTTATCCGCGCAGAAACAGTTTCTTACGAGGATTTACTAGCTGGTGGCTCTATGACAGCTGCACGGGAAGCTGGAAAAGTAAGACTGGAAGGGAAAGACTATTTGGTTCAAGATGGAGATGTTATTCATTTCCGTTTTAATGTATAGTTTGCCATAAAGTTTGATAAATAAAGTTGTGAATAAGAGGGGCTTTCCAAAAAAAGATTAAGGAATTGATCTTTTTAGAAGCTCCTCTTTTTTTTAGAAGGGTCTATCTAAAAGTGGAATATTGGTTTCCACGGAAATCCCGCACCATCTACTCCAACTAATGCTTTAAAATAAAGAGAGTTGGGTTAACTTACTAATAATCGCCGGCTATTTTCTTTATTTTAGAAGCCTTTAGAGATCCCTTTTCTTTTGTAAATAGCCAGAAGGGAAGTTTTTTACTTTTGCAGTTGGTGTAATATTAGTTTCAATACATCATTTTCTGACAGAACATTCGTTAATACCGTTTCTCCAGCAACGCCAAGATAATCATTTGGTTTCCACCAACTGCGTAAAGCCTCTTCCCCAAATTCCGTCTTTTTTGCACTGGAATTGTGACGGATGACAGTTTCTTCAAAGGGCAAATCAAAATAATAAGTATAGGTCTGTTGCTGGTTATAGAATTGGATTAGCTTTTTCAACATTGCCCCATAAAGACTTTTATATAAGATTCCTTCCACAATCACAAATTCACATTTACCTTTACCATATTCTGCGATTTGCCGAATCAAATCAATGGAAAGATTTCCTGCTCGGTCTTGTACCTTTAACATGTCGCGACGAACGACATCTTGAGACACCAATAGCGTTCCACGCCCCAAATGACTTTGAAGATTTTCCGCAGTAGTTGATTTCCCACTACCAGAGTTTCCACGTATGATAATAAGTTTAGATTCCATGTTTCCCCCTAAGATTCGTAAGTTATCTCTTATGAAGAAATTCTAGAGAGAGGATGATATTCCTTCTCCATATAAAGTGATCAAAGAATATTATTTAGGAACCTTAGTATGGAGTAAAATCCAAATAAGAAGAAAAGGGGCTCTTAGGATGAGTGGTTTGATGTATAAATTCACTTCTTTAGGCAGAGAATAGAAGGGAATCAGCTTTTGATTCAACTTTGCATAAAAGAGGTGCTTGGGATGCGAACGTTAAAACGGATTGCCTTGGCTTTAGTCATCATAGGAGCTATCAATTGGGGGCTAATCGGTTTATTCCAGTTTGATTTAGTAGCTTCAATCTTTGGTGGACAGACTGCAGGTCTTTCCCGATTTGTATATACTTTGGTTGGTCTTGCAGGACTTGGAAGTATTGCTTATTTCTTTGAAGAAGATGTGGTAGAGGATCAAGACTCTGTTTTTAGAAATTCAGACTTTGCAACAGAGTTTGCTGAAGAACCAGATGTCGATCGATTGTATAATCCCTCTTTAGAAGCATATGAAAATGAAGATGAAGAAGAATTTTAATAAAAACTCGGTGAGTGGATTCTCACCGAGTTTTTTTATTGAAAATATTTAATGCTATTTTCGACTATGGTATAATGGAAAATCCAAAAATGAAATTTCATAATCATTTAAGAAGGGGAACAGCATGAATATTGATTATCAATTGTTTAAAGCCGTTAACCAACTTGCTGGTCAAAGCCATTGGTTAGATCAGTTCGTTATATATTTTTCTAAGTTTGGACCAATTCTTTTTGGACTCGTCTTTATCTTTCTTTGGTTAGCACCAACAGAAAATAAAAACAAAAATCGGCAAATTGTTTTATTTGCCTTTACGATCACTTTGTTAACATTAGGTGTTAATAAAATAATTGAATTGATCTATTTTCGACCACGCCCATTTGTAACCCATGATGTCAACTTTCTGAGTGATAAATTGAAAACTGATCCTTCATTTCCAAGTAATCACTCAGGTGGATCTTTTGCCTTAGCCATTGCCTTGTTTTGGAGGCAAAAAAAGTGGGGGAGTATTCTTCTCTTTATGGCTGTCTTTATGGCGTTTTCTCGGCTTTATATTGGTGTCCATTATCCGACAGACGTATTAGCTGGTGCTGTTATAGCATTGATTGTCACTATGTTTATCATGTCCTTGGGACGATACCTTGCGCCACTGTTTAATTGGGTCATTGGCATCTATAACCAAATGGAAGAGAAGTTCATTGGAAAAAGGAACCAGGACTTTACTATAAAAAAATAAAAGTCTGAGTGGAACAATGATCATTGTTCATCACTCAGACTTTTATTATGGAAATTTGGACTAATCCGACGCCTAGTGACTATCTTGCCTAAGTCAACAACGATACACCCTTCGTTGTCTAGCTATAGGCGGCGGGGTCTACATCCTGTAGGAAGGTTTCTCATATCGCTGCTGAAATTCTTTCACTTAAAGGCGTGAAAATGACGATGATTGTTGTGTATGGCTACGGAAAGGCCCGATGGTCCTATTAACGAGTAAGCAGGTCCAACGTAAAAGGGATGTGTTGTCCGTGTTAAAAGCCTACATATTAAGATGGGCGAATAGAAGAAATGTTTCGAGTACAGAAGCAAGAATTCGGGTTGGAATCCATATGTGTACGTACCTTGAATAGATTAAACAGACTCCTTTTATTTGTCTCCATGATGGTGACCTATATGTCGGAGAAAACGGAAAAGAAAAATAACTTCTTCCATGCCGTCATTCGTAGGCCAAGGGGGACTAAATCGCCTGATAAAATCCGTATGTTTTTATATCGATTTTCGGCAGGAATAAAGGCAATTTTAGAAAAGGTTTTCGCAGGTAGTCAACATTTTAAGTACATAGAGTTGCAACCTGTCCGGCATTATGCTAAAATGAATTATTGTGAGTAATGCAAATTGCTCCTTGCTCTTTTTTATTGTCTAGCTACAGCGCCTAGCTCCTTGAGGTCAAATAACCTTTCACCAATGAAGTCGAAAAAAAGGCTTCTATGTTGAAAGAACATTTGCTTGTCGGGGCTAACCAAGCCGTTTTCGCTTTTCATAACAAAAGAGCCGCATAGACCATAGGGAGGTGACTATACGATGAAAAAGTACGAAATTATGTACATTATCCGTCCAAATATTGAGGATGAAGCTAAAAAAGCGCTAATTGAGCGTTTTGACGGTGTTCTTACTTCAAATGGTGCGGAGATCATCGAATCAAAAGATTGGGGCAAGCGTCGTCTTGCGTATGAGATTGAGGACTTCCGTGAGGGACTTTACCACTTAATCCATGCAAATGCTACTCCTGAAGCGGTTCAGGAATTCGACCGTCTTGCGAAAATCAACGGTGATATCATTCGCCATATTGTTGTTAAAGACGAAAAATAATAATGTTTCACGTGAAACATTTTGAAAAAGAGAAGTAAATCGGGAAGAGGTTGATTCTGATGATGAACCGAGTTGTCTTAGTAGGTCGTTTAACCAAAGATCCAGATTTGCGATATACTCCAAACGGAGTAGCTGTTGCAACATTTACTCTAGCTGTTAACCGTACTTTTACAAATCAACAAGGTGAGCGGGAAGCTGACTTTATTCAATGCGTAACATGGCGTCGCCAGGCTGAAAATGCCGCTAATTTCTTGAAAAAAGGAAGCTTGGCTGGTGTAGACGGGCGAATTCAGACACGTAATTTTGAAGGACAAGACGGTAAACGCGTATATATCACTGAAGTTGTGGCAGACAATGTGCAATTTCTAGAACCCAAAAGTTCGACATCAGAACGGAGAGGGGATTTTGGTGGGAATCAATTTGGAGGAGATCAGGGAAACTCCAATTTTTCCTATGGTTCAAATCAGGGTCAGCGCAACAACCAGAACTTTACTCGAACCAATGATGATCCGTTCTCAAATGATGGAGAACCTATCGATATTTCGGATGATGATCTACCGTTTTAGATCATCATCTAATGCAACCATATAAATTAAGCTGATCTCCATAAGGAGAGTCGCATTAACAAACTAAAAATGTATATATAAAGGAGGTTATCTTCATGGCAGGTGGACGTAGAGGTGGACGTAAGCGTCGGAAGGTTTGTTTCTTTACAGCTAATGGGATTACCCATATTGACTATAAAGATATTGATCTTCTTAAAAAATTCGTCTCTGAACGCGGAAAAATTCTTCCACGTCGTGTAACTGGAACAAGTGCTAAGTATCAACGTAAATTAACGATCGCAATCAAACGTGCTCGTCAAATGGCATTGCTTCCATTCGTAACAGGCGAATAATATAAGTAAAAGTGCAACTTAGTAATGAAAATTGCTAATTAGAAGCACTATTTAGCGGAAAAGGGCAGTAAGGGTAAAACCTTCTGCTCTTTTTTCTTTACTTCAGATGTTTTCATAATACTTCTGTTATGAAAATAGAGTTTATAATGTGCTTTATTTTTAAAAACGGCCAGGTTTATGTAGTATGTAGTCTCTAATAAGTCATCTGAATTTTTGACTAAGATGGAGTGCAAAGGGTATCTAAGCCTTTCAGTTGCTGTTTACTAGCGGTGATAATTCTTTTAGAAGTAATACCCTACGAAGGTATTTTTCTCTTTTTTAAATTGTTGCTAGTATTTCTAAAAAACGGGGTGGCAAAGTTGAAGGTTATAGATATCATCGGTAAAATAGAAGGGTATCTGAATTTAGAGGGGTGACAAAGTGGGAAATGCCCGTGTGATAACAGAAGGGGCTATGCTATTAGCGATTTTTGCAATAATGCTTGGAATAGCCATATATGTACCATTCTCGTCAATTGTACTGCAATTTGTTTTTGTTTTGCCGTTTTTATTATTTGCTGCTAAGCATCCAGTGAAATATTCGCTTCCTTTTTTAGTGCTTACGTTCATTATTTCCTTCTTCTTAGGTTCCGTTATCGGAGTAACAATTACACTTTTATATGGGATTACTGGATTGATAATGGGGTATGGCATACAAAAATCTGAATCAAAAGGGAATATTTATATTGCTTCAAGTATAGGCTTTTTGTTTAGTTTATTATTACTATTTGTGGTGGCAAAATTATTTTTCCAATTAGATTTTATTGCTGAATATCAGCAAATGTATAGAGATACTGTGAATCAGTATATGGATACTTTAACGAATTTAGGGCAAACGCCACCTTTAGAATTAAAGGAACAGTTATTGGAGATGGGGAATTTAATTAGTTCAATTGCCCCAACTGTATTAGCAGGTGGAGCGTTTATTACTGTCTTCATTTTGATTGCTGTGAACTTTCCAATTGCAAAACGGTTAAAACTGCAGGTACCGAAATTTAATCCATTTCGTAACTTTTCTTTTCCAAAGATGATTGTATGGATATACTTATTAGTACTATTATGCTCATTATTCATCACAGAGGACACAGGTTCGTTTTTCCAAATGGTGATTTTGAATGCATCGTTTATATTGCAATTCCTGTTAGTTATTCAAGGGTTATCTTTTGTTTTTTATTATGCTCATATGAAAAAATGGGTGAAAGTCATCCCTATTTTGGTGGTTATTTTCACGTTTTTGTTACCGTTTTTGCTTTCAATTATAAGAGTGTTAGGTATAATTGATATAGGCTTTAGTTTGCGACAGCGTTTGAATAATAAAGTGTAAGAACAAGTTTTTAAAGGAGCTGAAGGGATGCCTTCTTATTTAAAGGAGCGCAAGTTGCGATATCCATTATATGGGATCATGGCCGTGGCAGTCGTTTTGCTAATCTATATTGGCTTGACGAATATATGGGTTGCGCTAGTTGGTGCTTTTATGCTCTTGGCCTTGTTTGTGCTTGCTGTCTATTTGGAAAATAAGATGGTGAAGGTGAGAGAGGAATATGTCAAAACTCTTTCTTACCGAGTGAAAAAGGTCGGAGAAGAAGCTTTATTAGAAATGCCAATTGGGATTATGCTCATCAATGATGAGTATTATATTGATTGGTCCAATTCCTATATGGCCTCCTGTTTTAATGAGAATTCCCTAATCGGTCGTTCCTTGTATGAAGTAGGGGAGCAAATTGTTCCATTAATTAAACAAGATATTGAGAGCGACATTGTAACGATTCGTCATCAAAAATTCCGCGTAGTCATTAAGCATGAGGAAAAGTTACTTTACTTCTTTGATGTAACAGACCAGATGGCATTAGCTAGGCAGTATGCGGAAGATAAAGATGTTATCGGGATCATTGTGATGGATAATTATGATGATGCAACTCAGGGAATGGATGACCAAGCCCGCAGTGGGTTAAGTAATCTTATTACGTCATTACTAAATAATTGGGCTTTAGAACATGGAATCTTTTTAAAACGAACATCATCTGATCGGTTTGTGATTTTACTAAATGAAAAGATTTTTCGAGATTTGGAAACAGGGAAGTTTTCGATATTAGACACGGTCAGAGAGACAACTGGCAAGGAGAATGTGCCCCTTACATTAAGTATTGGGATGGGGGTAGGAGATCATCCCCTTCCTGAATTAGGAGAACTTGCTCAATCGAGTTTAGATTTAGCTTTAGGGCGAGGGGGAGACCAGGTCGCTATTAAGCTTCCAAATGGGAAAGTGAAGTTTTATGGGGGCAAGACCAACCCAATGGAAAAACGTACAAGAGTGCGCGCTCGTGTTATTTCCCATGCATTAAAAGAACTAATGGTTGAAAGTGATCAAGTCATTGTAATGGGACATAAATTTCCTGATATGGATGCCATTGGCGCCTCAATTGGAATTCGCAAAGCGGCAGAATTAAATCAGATTGACGGCTATATTGTAGTTGACTTTGATCATATTGATATTTCTGTACAAAGACTGATTGAAAAGATGAAGGACTATCCTGAATTGTATTCAAAACTCATTAGTCCAGATGAAGCAATGGAAATTATTACAGATCACACATTATTGGTCGTTGTTGATACACATAAACCTTCCCTTGTGATTGAAGAGCGATTATTAGGGAAAACCGATAGGATTGTGGTGATGGATCATCACCGTAGAAGTGAAGACTTTATTAAAAAGCCTTTATTAGTTTATATGGAGCCTTATGCTTCATCCACAGCTGAACTTGTAACGGAATTATTGGAATATCAACCAAAAGACAAAAAATTAAATTCATTAGAGGCAACAGCCTTATTATCTGGTATTATTGTCGATACAAAAAGCTTTACACTTCGAACAGGCTCTCGTACCTTTGATGCTGCATCATATTTGCGAACTCAAGGTGCCGATACGGTCATGGTGCAAAACTTCTTGAAGGAAGATATCGATACGTATATTAAGCGCTCCAAATTGATTGAGACCGTTGAACTATATCGAGAGGGAATTGCAATTGCGAGTGCGGAAGAGAATGAAGTATATAACCCAGTGACAATTGCGCAAGCAGCCGATATTTTATTAACAATGGATCAAGTTACTGCCTCCTTCGTTATCTCGAAACGGGCTGAAAATCTTGTCGGTATAAGTGCAAGATCCTTAGGAGAAATCAATGTACAAATCATCATGGAGGCCTTAGGGGGCGGAGGGCATTTATCCAATGCTGCTGTTCAACTAGAAGGATATGAGGTAGTAGAAGCTGAATTAAAATTGAAACAAGTCATTGATGAATATCTAGAAGGGAGTCAGAACTAATGAAAGTTATTTTTCTGAAAGATGTAAAGGGGAAAGGAAAAAAAGGCGAGGTTAAGAATGTTGCAGATGGTTACGCACATAACTTTTTGATCAAAAATGGATATGCGATTGAAGCAACTTCTGGAAATATGAAATCTCTCGATAATCAAAAGAAAAAGGAACAAAAAGAAGCACAGCAAGAATTAGAAGAGGCGAAGCAACTAAAGGCGAAAATGGAACAATTAACTGTCAAACTTACAGCAAAATCTGGTGAAGGTGGTCGTCTATTCGGCTCAATCACAAGTAAGCAAATTGCCGAAGAGCTGAAAAAGGCACATAAAATTAAGGTCGACAAAAGGAAGATTTTACTCGATGATGCGATCCGTTCGCTAGGTGTTACAAAGGTTCCTGTAAAACTTCATCAAGATGTAACAGCTACATTAGATGTTCATGTAGTAGAAGAAAAATAAAATACAGTGGAAAAAAAGCCGTCTCAAGATACATTGAGGCGGCTTTTCTCTCCCGAGGATTTTCAAAAGTTCGTGAAAGAGAGAAGGGATTGAGATGGAGTATACATTTGAATCAGAGAGATTGGGTTTTAGAAGATGGGAAGAGAAGGATAAGAAGCTATTTGCCCGCATGAATGCGGATAGGAAGGTTATGCGAATTTCCCCAACGGATTAACAAAAAAAGAATCAGATCAATTAGTAGTTTGAACGCCATTTTGAGGAGAAAGGCTATGGCGTATGGGCAGAATTAAAAGAGTCTAAGCAATTTATCCCGCATTAACGGGCAGTAATCCCCCCTTAAAGCATGAGATATTTTGGAGAGGTATAGGTGGGTGAACTACCCGTAAATGCCCGATGAGTTCAACTAACAATTAGTAGGGATAAAAAGCCCCCACTAATTGAAGTTTCACTTTATTGGTTTTATTGGCCTATTGACAAGTAACATGGATATTGACTTTCAAGAGGCTGTGGAAGGAGCGACGGCTTGCTTGAATGATGCCTTTCAAGAGGTACAACTTCCAGAAAGTTTATTCCTTTACTGCTGTACTAAATAATAATTTGCAGAATGAAGAGAATAGGAATGACGAAAGTAAAAGACTTGAATCATCCGAAACTCCAAAACGATAGTCCATTAAGAAAGCCTGTTTTGTATAGGTTAGAGAATATGTAATGAATTTGGCAAAAATAACATAATGGAAGAAGATTTCCCAAAAAGAATATTGGTAGGGAACAAGAATCTTTTGTCGAAAAATAGTATAATGGTAGATAGACTGTAAAATGAGGTATTTGAGGTTATTCAAAAAGTAAGGATTAAATGGATAAATAGCTAAGTCCGCGTCGTCCTAGCGCCATGCTAATCTGACTACCACCCTGTTGGTCTTCAGACAAATGCGTAAGTCCGGGCTTTGTCGTGATCATACTAGCAGTGATTTAACTTCAATGAGGTTAATGGTCTTTGTCCTATTTTATCCTTTTTTTGAATACGCACTATAAGCAAGGGGAGAGGAATCATCGTGAGTGAGTTGTTTTTAGATCGGACACCACCGCAAAATATTGAAGCTGAACAAGCTGTTCTGGGAGCTATTTTTCTAGAGCCTTCTTCCATGATGCTTGCAACTGAACTTCTGTTGCCGGAAGATTTTTATCGAAGCGGTCATCAGAAGATTTTTGAATGTATGATGAAACTAACTGAAATGGGAAAGGCCGTGGATTTGGTCACTGTTTCAGAGGAGTTAGCTGCTTCTAAAACACTTGAAGATGTTGGCGGAATTTCTTATTTAAGTGAATTAGCTGTTTCGGTGCCAACTGCTGCCAATATTGGCTATTATGCGCGAATTGTCGAGGAAAAGTCATTACTACGTCGACTCATTAGAACGGCAACTAATATTGCAAAAGATGGCTATTCTCGTGAAGATGAAATTGAGGCTCTTTTAGATGAAGCGGAAAAGCAAATTATGGAAGTGGCCCAACGGAAAAATGCCGGTGACTTCCAAGATATAAAAGATGTCCTTGTTCAAGCCTATGATAATATTGAACTCCTTCATAATCGAAAAGGAGATACAACTGGTATTCCTACTGGATTTGCGGAGTTAGACCGAATGACTGCTGGTTTCCAACGCAATGATTTAATTATTGTAGCAGCTCGTCCATCTGTTGGGAAAACTGCCTTTGCCTTGAATATCGCCCAAAATGTGGGGACAAAAACTGAAGAAAATGTCGCGATCTTTAGTCTGGAGATGGGAGCAGAACAACTTGTCATGAGGATGCTTTGTGCGGAAGGAAATATTGATGCACAAAATTTACGGACAGGTTCGCTTACAAATGAAGATTGGGGCAAGCTCACCATGGCGATGGGGAGCTTATCTAACTCAGGAATTTATATTGATGATACACCAGGAATTAAAATTGGTGAGATTCGCTCAAAATGTCGCCGTTTAAAACAAGAGCACGGACTTGGAATGATTTTAATTGACTATCTACAATTAATTCAAGGGAGTGGGAGTTCGAAGGAAAACCGGCAACAAGAAGTTTCCGAAATCTCTCGTTCACTAAAGGGTCTAGCCCGTGAATTAGAAGTTCCTGTTATAGCCTTATCACAGCTATCACGGGGAGTAGAGCAACGCCAGGATAAGCGCCCAATGATGTCCGATATTAGGGAATCAGGGAGTATTGAGCAGGATGCTGATATTGTGGCATTCTTATATCGGGATGATTATTATGATCATGAATCGGAAAACAAGAATATCATTGAAATCATCATTGCGAAGCAACGTAATGGTCCCGTTGGAACTGTCCAATTGGCTTTCGTCAAGGAATATAATAAATTTGTTAATTTGGAACGGCGTTTTGATGATTCTGCTGTTCCGTCGGGGGCTTAGAACGAAAAGGCAAGCACCATATTTCAGCAGTAATGAAAAAGCATCTTCCCCTTAATGAAAGGGAAAGATGCTTTTAATATTTCAAAATGAACGAAAAAAAGAAATCTCCATATAGTGATTGAGATCTTTTGAAAAATATGCTATATTAAAGAATGTGCCAAATTTGTAAAAGTCGTAATGTATATGTATCCATAATATATGTTACTACAAATCAAGTAGAATGTCAAGTAGATATTTTTTATAAAGGAGTGGTGTTGATGGAGCAGCGGAATGAGGAGTGGAAAAGGGAACAATCTCGGATAGAAATGATTCAGCAGGTAATTAAAGCAAAGCTTGAGAAGCTCCAAGAGCATATGGGAGGATTAAAGGAAGGGGTAATTGAGCTAAGACGTGATTTTTGGAAAGATGTCACGATCAATTTAGATCATCCCGATGATGTGATTGAGACCTTTACGAGTATTAAGCAGCAGGCTGAACTGTTAGCTGAACAAGAAAGAAACCATCGTCAGTCCTATCAGAAAGTGCAGCAACTTCTACGCTTGAATCAATCACCATATTTCGGCAGGATTGACTTTCAAGAGGAAGGAGAGCAAGGAGCGGAACAAATTTACATTGGAATTACCTCTCTAATGGATCAAGAAGACGAGGACTTTCTAATCTTTGATTGGCGAGCACCTATTTCAAGTCTTTATTATGATCACTCACCAGGACCTGCATCTTATCTAACGCCATCTGGCGAGATTAAAGGCAATATTGAATTAAAGAGACAATATATTATTAAAGGCAGCAAGTTAAAAGGAATGTTTGATACAGGTGTAACAATTGGGGACCAATTATTGCAGGAAGTATTAGGGGGAACAGCAAATACACAAATGAAAAGTATTGTGGCGACGATCCAACGGGAACAAAACCACATTATTAGAAATGAAAAAAGTCGATACTTAGTTGTACAAGGAGTTGCAGGAAGTGGGAAAACCTCCGCAGCTTTGCAACGTGCCGCTTATTTGTTATATCGCTATCGTCATACACTTACATCAGAAAATATTATGCTTTTTTCACCTAATCCACTATTCAATAGCTATGTGGCCACTGTGTTACCTGAATTAGGTGAAGACAATATGGTGCAAACGACATACCAGCAATACCTTATTTCACGATTTGGCAAAGGCTTTTCTGTAGAGGACTCCTATTCGCAAATTGAATATACACTAACAGCGATGGATGAACCAGAGTATAAGCAACGTCTGGAGGGTATTCGCTTTAAGACGAGTGTTGCTTATAAAGAGTGGATCGATGACTATGTAGCGAAACTCTCTACTAAGGGACTGAAATTTAAATCCTTTTATTTTCGTGGGGAACTGCTCTATTCCAGTGAAGAAATCCATGATTTATTTTATTCCTTTGACACAGATATTTCGATTCCCAATCGTTTAAAACTAACGTCAGAGAAGCTATTAAAGGACCTTTCAACTTTTGCAAAAATAGAACGAGAAAAGGATTGGGTTTTAGAAGAAGCAGAGCTTTTAGATAAAGAAGATTATTTAGAGGCCTTTCACCAAACACAAAAGCAAGAAGAAGACTTTGATGATATGGAACAGGAAGAACGCTTCTTAAAAAAGCGGATTGTTAGTAAGCATTTAAAATCAATTCGTCGGCAGTTGAAAGGATTGCAGTTATTAAATATTGAAGCACTTTATCGCATCTTTCTTCTATCAGAACATGTAGCTGGTCCTAAAGATTGGCCGGAGATTTACGAGTATACGATTAAACAAATAGATAATCGGGTCATCCCTTATGAAGATGCTACACCCTATCTATATTTACAGGATCAATTAGAGGGAAGAAAAGCAAACACATTGATTCGTCATTTATTTATCGATGAGGCGCAAGATTATTCACCATTTCAATTTGAATTTTTACGACAACAATTTCCCAATAGTAAAATGACGATCTTAGGTGATATGAATCAAGCCATCTATGCCCATTCTATACATGCGCCTACATTATTGAATGCAGAACTTGAAGGGGAGGAGAAAATCGTCCTTACGAAGAGTTATCGTTCCACTAAGCAAATTGTAGAATTCACTCGAAAAATGATTGCAGGTGGCGAACTTATCGAACCATTCAATCGCAATGGCGAAGAACCGACAGTTACAGAGGTAGACAATTTTGAAGCTTTGCATAAAGGGATTATGGATCGTGTTGAAACCTTGCAAAAGAAAGGGCATGAGACGATCGCGATTATTTGTAAGACCGCTGTGGAAAGTCAGCAGGCTTATGAGCAGCTAAACAAGCAAATAGATGTACGATTAATGAAAAAAGAAACAAATGCCTATGAAAAGGGAACGATAATTTTACCAGCCTATCTTGCAAAAGGAATCGAATTTGATGCAGTTATTGTCTATAATGCTTCCGAACAACAATATGGAAGAGAAATGGAAAGAAACTTATTCTATACAGCTTGCACAAGAGCTATGCATGAATTGCATCTTTATTCCTTAGGTATTTGTTCTCCCTTTATTAGTAAAGAGTAGTCTAAGGGAACTGTAATAACATTAGGTTTGCTGTAATTTTGTCGAAAGCTGTTGCCAAGCTAGAATATTCATGATAATATAAAAAACATTCATTACATTTTTCCTCAAGGAGTATTGCGATGACGTAGCCTCTCGCAATGCTTTTTTTATGCCAATTTTTACCATCCAACCTCTCTTACAGAATTGTTTGTAAATAAAATGTAATATAGATGATACTTTTTGTAATAAAACGTCTAAAACTTGTGCGATAAAGGGAATGAGCTGAAAATAGCGGTATAACAGGCCTTGCATGAGGTTTTGGGTTTCGCGTATTACAAGAAATGTCATCATTTATACATTTATATTACATTGTCTTATATTCCCTTTATTCCCAATATTTATATGGTAAAGTAAACCCGAAAAGAAAAAGATATAACTATTGACCTATACAGGCATGCTTGATCTAGAAAAGTACCTCCATAAATAGAGAGAGAATGGGGAAACGATCTTGGGAGGAAAAAGGGAAAATGAATTTTTATGAGAGAAAACGAGTCAATGGCGGAATATATCTTGTAGCAATGATGACAGTGTTTGCGCTGTTTATGAATGTATCGCTACCCGCACAGGCTGAAACGAGTTTAGATACGGTTTATCACGTGTATATGGATGAGGAGTATCTTGGTAATGTATCAAGCAAAGTAGTTGTAGAATCGGAAATCGATAAATTAATTGAAAAAGAAAAACAGCAATATCAAGAATATCAACTAGAATTAGTGAATGATATTACATATATAGAAGAGGACGTATTCCGTTCAGTCTCAGAGGATGACAGTATTCGCGAAAAAATTGCTGCGAAAGCAAAGTTTCAAGCTATTTCAACCGCCATTCTCATCGATGATGAGGCAGTTGTTTATGTGAAGAATGAAGAAGAAGCGAACAAGGTGCTTGAGCGTATACAACAAGAATATGTTACAGAAGATGAGTGGAAAGCATATCAGAAGCTCCAAGAAAACAAAGAGGAAGCTGCTGATCTAAAACCGGATGAATCAAGGATCATAAATATTAAAATCAAAGAAGAAACCAACTTGCAAGAAGTAACGGTTGATCCAAAAGATATATTGGTAGAAAAGGATGCTGTAGAACTTTTACAAAAGGGTTCATTAGAAGAAAAGCAACATGAAATCCTAGAAGGGGAAGTACTGGAATCTATTGCAGAAAAGTATGACCTATCTACGGAAGAATTAATGGAGCTAAATGAAGGCATTACAGAAGATACAGTTTTACAAATTGGGCAAACACTTCAAACCCTTGAGACAAAACCATTGCTTCATGTTTTAGTAGAAAAAGAGTTATATCAAGAAGAAACAGTTCCATTTGAGAAGGAAGTCATTGAAAATGATGAGATGCCGAAAGGTGAAACTGAAATAAAGCAAGAAGGCCAAGATGGAACAAGTGGATTTTTATATAATATCGTAGAGGAAAATGGAAGCGAAAAGAAGAAAGAAACGAAAAAGGAAACATCAATCAAAGAACCAGTAAAAGAAATTATTGAAAAAGGTACGAAGGCGATTCCAGCTCGTGGCTCAGGTAGTTTTGCTTGGCCAACAAATGGAGGATATATTTCCAGTAAAATGGGCCAACGTTGGGGTTCTCTCCATAAAGGAATTGATATTGCCCGTCCAAGTGATCGTACGATTAAAGCTGCGGATAACGGAGTAGTTGTATCAGCAGGCTGGGATGATGGTGGGTACGGAAATAAAGTGGTAATCGACCATCAAAATGGTTTTCGAACGGTTTATGCACATATGGACTCCATTAGTGTATCGGCTGGGCAAAAGGTAGAAAAAGGTTCCCAATTAGGTATTATGGGGTCCACTGGATTTGCAACCGGTGTTCATCTTCATTTCGAAGTTTATAAAGATGGTAGCCTGCAAAATCCATTAAGCTATTTGTAAAGTGAAAATAGCTCCAAATAGGGATAAATTACCACCAGATTATAAAGGGACAGATTCTAAAGAGTGACGAACTCCTTTGGACCTGTCTCTTTTCATATGGTAAAATAAATGAGATATCTAGAATTTTAAACAAATATGAATCATTTTATAGAATATAGTGAATGTCGTATTCATTTTAACCTATACAATGTCCGTAAACAGATAATGAGAGAGGACATTTTCGCGATGTTAATAAATTTCACCCCAGGATTGGCTGATTTTCTCTGGGTCTGTATTTAATTATTAGATGACGAAAGGGAGATTAGAAGCTATGGATAAGAAGATATTAGTTGTAGATGATGAGAGGCCCATTGCAGATATTTTACAGTTTAATCTGAAGAAAGAAGGATTTACTGTTCAATGTGCTTATGATGGTGATGAGGCATTGCAGCTTGTAGAAGAAATGAAACCAGATATGATTCTTTTAGATATTATGCTTCCGAATCGTGATGGAATGGAAGTTTGTCGAGAAGTACGCAAGAAATATGATATGCCGATTATTATGTTGACTGCGAAAGACTCGGAAATTGATAAGGTGTTAGGCCTTGAATTAGGGGCAGATGATTATGTAACAAAACCCTTCAGTACAAGAGAGTTAATTGCTCGGGTGAAGGCTAACTTACGTCGTCATACACAGATTGCTCAAAATGCAGAGGAAGAAGGAAATAATGAAATAACGGTAGGAGCCTTAACTATTCATCCAGATGCATATGTGGTCACGAAGAATGGAGAAACGATTGAATTAACCCATCGTGAATTCGAGTTAATCCATTATTTGGCAAAACATATCGGTCAAGTGATGACAAGGGAACATCTATTGCAAACTGTTTGGGGCTATGATTACTTTGGAGATGTCCGAACAGTGGATGTAACAGTTAGAAGACTGCGTGAAAAGGTAGAGGATAATCCAAGTCATCCAATGTGGATCGTTACAAGAAGAGGAGTCGGTTATTATTTGCGAACTCCTGATCAGGAGTAGGCTTCATGCGAAAGGTCAGCTTTTTTCGTTCGATTCACATTAAATTTGTCCTGATCTATGTCCTCTTAATTCTAATTGCTATGCAAATTATCGGTGTGTATTTTGTTGGGAAATTAGAAGATCAATTAGTTGAAAACTTTCAAAGTGGGATTAAAGGGCGTATCCCTTTACTAGAATACAATCTTAAAGAAGAGATGAATAAAGATCGTACAGGGGAAGATGTTCCACCACTTGAAGAAGAGATTAGGAACATCCTCTACGACTTTACCGCCAACGATATCTCAGAAGTTCAAGTTATTAATAACCGTAATGTTATTATTGGTACATCTGAGTCTGATAATCAAGGGGTCGTTGGACAAAAGATCCAAAACATGATGGTCAAAAGGACTATTTCCTTTGGGGAAGATTTGGATAAAATCCAGTTTGATAAGAAATCAGAAGGGCGAATTTGGGTTGTAACATCTCCGATTACCGCGAATGGAGAAGTAGTTGGGGCCATCCTCTTAGTCGCCAAAATTGAAACGGTCTTTGAACAATTAAGTGAAATTAATAGCATTTTCATTACTGGTACTGTGATTGCGATGTTGATAACCGCATTACTTGGTATTGTATTGGCACGCATGATTACAAAGCCGATTGCTGATATGAAAAAGCAAGCTACTGCCATGGCAAAGGGGAACTTTTCCCGCAAGGTACGTGTATATGGGGATGATGAGATTGGTCAATTGGCCAAATCATTTAACCATTTAACGAAGGGATTGCAGGAAGCCCAAGCAACTACTGAAGGAGAGCGAAGAAAATTATCATCCGTTCTTTCTTTTATGACAGACGGAGTTATTGCGACAGACCGGAAAGGCAGAGTGATTATCATCAATGAGCGGGCGGCAGAAATGTTGAATGTTTCACGTGAAACAGTGCTTTCTCAACCGATCGTTGAACTATTAGAGTTAAAAGAAGACTATAACTTTGATGATTTACTCGCTGAACAAGAATCGATTGTTCTCGATTATAGTACAAGGGAAAGTCATTTTATTTTACGAGCGAATATGTCTGTAATCCAAAGAGAGACAGGATTTGTGAATGGACTAATTGTTGTTTTACATGATGTAACAGAGCAAGAAAAATTAGACCGTGAACGTAGAGAGTTTGTATCCAATGTTTCCCACGAACTACGGACACCTTTAACAACGATGAGGAGTTATTTAGAAGCCTTATCAGATGGAGCAATAAAAGATGATGAATTGGGACCGCGCTTTTTAGGGGTAACACGTAATGAGACTGAGCGGATGATTCGATTGGTAAATGATCTCCTCGATCTTTCAAAAATGGATAGTCGTAATTTCACGATCAATCCTGATTGGATAAACTTTACCTCTTTTCTAAACCAAATCATTGACCGTTTTGAAATGTCTAAGGAAAGACATGTTCATTTTAAGCGTCTGCTGCCAAAAGAGGCAGTTTTTGTTGAGATAGACGAAGATAAACTGACACAAGTGATTGATAATATCATTTCAAATGCTTTGAAATATTCCCCTGAGGGAGGAACGATTACCTTCCGGGTCAAATTACTTGATGATCATATTGAAGTAAGTATTAGTGACCAAGGAATTGGAATTCCGAAGGATAATTTAACGAAAGTGTTTGAACGATTTTATCGGGTTGATCGTGCTCGGACAAGGCAGCTCGGTGGTACAGGGCTTGGTCTTGCCATTGCCAAGGAGATTATCGGTGTTCATGGCGGGGATATATGGGCGAAAAGCCAAGAAGGGAAAGGAACGACCATTATCTTTACATTGCCATATGACCCTGTACAAGAGGATGATTGGTTGTGAAATATGAAACGTTAAAATCTATAGTGCTGTTTCTATTAGTCGGTTTAAGTATTATACTGACATGGAGTTTATGGACGTATCAACCTAAATATGAATTTTTGGATCCAAGTAATGTGCATAACATCATGATTGCAGATCCCAAGGAAACTGCAGAGTTGATTAAGCCGAATCGGATTCTTTACCATAGGGACAATATGCATTACGGTTCTCAAAGTAAAGAAATTATTCGCTCAACGATAAAAGAAATTAGCTCATGGAATTTTTATGATATCGGTAATGGGACGGTCCGTGAGCCTAAGCAAATTCAAAAATTGCAAAATGGTGATGATCGGATTGTCATTGATTATCCAAGTAAGGTACCTTTTGAAGTGTACAAAGGAATTATTCAAGTAGAAGATCCAACACCTAATGCTGCCTTTGACCATGTTGTCATCCTCTCACCTGACGTATCAAAGGATGGGGCATCTGTCTATTTCATTTCCAACGAGGATAATCGTGTCTATGAAAGTCATATTAATCCTGATCGCTTAGAGCGGCTATTTGGTGCAATGGAGCAGAATTTAGGAACATTTAAGGAATATCAGGAGTTAGTAATGCCGGATGAGCGACTTCTCTATGTTCCGAAAGATAAAGTTGAAATGCCTAAATATAAGTATTATCCGGAAATGATTGATCTAAATGAATTTAAAAATGCACTCTTCCGAGATCCAAGTAAAGTGCAACGTGATCCTTTTACAAATGGGGTGCAATTTACAGACGATACAAGCATGATGAATGTGGATTACTTAACAGATGTGTTAAAGTATGTCAATCCAGGCCAAGATTCAGGTATTCATGTAGAACAAAGTAAAGCAGAAATTTTGAAACAAGGCATTGATTTTGTGAATGAACATGGTGGTTGGACGGATGATTACCGTTATGCAGAAATGTCTGTATATGAAAAGAAGTTAATTTTCCGCCTATATGTGGACAATTTTCCTGTATTTAATGAGAACGGAATGACTGAAGTTACACAAAACTGGGGAGCCGAGCAAATATCTGAATACAAACGCCCTTACTTTATATTAACAGTCCCGATACCTCCCCAAACGAAAGTAGAACTTCCTAGTGGGGAAACTGTTCTTGATTATTTGATTTCAGAAAAAAATCCGAAGCTTTTGCAGGATTTGGTGTTAGGCTATCGACTTTCAACAGATACAACGACGCAGAATGTAGTGGAATTGGAACCGACTTGGTATTATTTATATGGTGGTTCTTGGCTACCTTTTGATATAGAAGAAATGGGGAGGGGTCCAGATGGATTGGGGAAAGATTAAAGCCATTTTTATCATTGCCTTTCTGATTTTGGATATTTTCCTACTCACCCAATTACAGGTCAAAAGAGAGCAATATGAAGTGACATCAGATACTACTTTAGAGGAAAAATTAAAAGCTGATGGCATTGAGTATGGAGAGCTGCCGAAGGAAATTGTAGAGGATCATTATTTAAGTGCCAATACGATGGTATTTAAAAAAGAAATGTTTAAAGATTTGAAGGATCAACATATTCAACTGGATGATGGGACAATGATTCATAGTCAGTTGAAAAAGCCGCTTTTAGTAGAAGACTTTGAGGAATTTTCCGATCTCGATAAATTTGTAAAAGAGAATGTTTTAAATGGCGAGCAATATGCCTTTTGGAGTTATGATGAAGATGATTATGTCATTACGTATTATCAGCAAGTAGAAGACAAATTTATCTTTATGAATCAGAGTGCACAATTAACTTTCCACTTAAATATAGATGGAGAAATTACTTCTTATGATCAGACGATGTTAGATAATATTGAAACGATCAGTGATAAAGAAGAAGTGCTTGCACCAATCCGGGCCATAGAAGCTCTTTATCATCGGGGAGCTTTATCTAATAGTAAGGTGGAAGTGGATCTCGGCTATTATACACTTGTCAATATGGAAGCAACGCAAGTATTAACACCGACTTGGCATGTGCTAGTAGAAAAAGATGGTGAACAGATGGACATGCTTGTGAATGCTTATGAAGGAACTGTGATACAAGGGAAACCGGACAAGGAGAAAACGATATTGGAGTGAAGGGAATGTCAATGCAGTTTAGTGTACTCGCAAGTGGGAGTACCGGAAATGCCACTTATATAGAAACAGAAGATCATTCCATTCTTGTAGATGCAGGATTAAGCGGAAAACAAATGGATAAATTATTTGCCCAAATCGGACGAGACCCCGCCAATTTAGATGCCATTCTCGTGACACATGAGCATTCCGATCATATAAAGGGAGTCGGCATCATGGCTCGCAAATATAAATTACCCATTTATGCGAATGAAAAGACATGGAAAGCCATGGAGCATCAGTTAGGAACAATCGCGACAGACCAAAAGTTTGTTTTTGAAATGGAAACAGTTAAAAGCTTTGGTTCGTTGCAAATTGAATCCTTCGGTGTCTCTCATGACGCAGTAGAGCCTATGTTTTACAGCTTCCATTTAGGGGATAAAAAGCTAGTATTGATTACCGATACAGGTTATGTAAGTGATCGTATGAAAGGCACGATTGCCAACGCGGATATGTATGTATTTGAAAGTAATCATGATGTTCAGATGCTAAGAATGGGAAGATACCCATGGAATATTAAACGGCGAATTTTAAGCGATGTCGGCCATGTATCGAATGAAGATGCAGCACTTGCGATGTGTGACTGTATCGGCGATCGCACAAAGGGCATTTACCTAGCACATTTAAGCTTAGATAATAATATGAAAGATTTAGCCCGAATGAGTGTCCAACAAACATTAGAAGAAAAAGGCATGCCGGTTGGCAGCCAGTTTAAATTATTTGATACAGACCCAAGCAACGCGACAAAATTAACGGCGGTCTAAAAGATAAAATACCCTGCAAATTTGATTGTATTGTAGGGTGTTTTTTAGTGGAGAGAAAGGCCGGGGAGCCATTCTGATGATGAGGCACTGTGTAAATGGGGCATGACACTCTGATGGCAAATAAACAGGGACAATGATAAAAACAGGTAATGACGCGGAAAGGCGCATCGTGGTAAAAAAGCGACACGACGAATAAATCGAGATTAATGCCGCACAAAAGCAGCATGATGGCGAAAGTTCATTCTACCGGGCCATTTCACTTAAACTTAGAGGATCTTAGATATTCTCTATATCGCCATTATAAATGAACTTTATAAAGCGGATTTTATGGGATTCATGGCTTTCATAATATTGCTGATTAATTCGTGGAACAAGTTGATATCGATGATGATGTCCAAGAAGCGTTATCAAGCGACTTTTCACCTGAGCAAAATAGAACCTTCTGTCCTGAAAGTACTTTAGATTGGAGGTTCTTTGTTTGTCATACGAGAAAGATGGGAATAAGGTAGACAGAAAAGAATGCGATTCCTTTTTGAAAGTTGCACATTTAGATTATAATATAAGCAAGAAAAGCCAAACTAAACAGAAGAGTTTATAGAAGGGAATGGTGTGTGTGGGGTATTATGACGATCATAGCCCAAACCGCAGCCGAAAAAGGGGAAAAGGATCGAGCTTTCTATTGGGCTTGATTGGCGGAATCATTGGTGCACTTATCGTTGTGTTGGTTTATCCTAATGTCACGAATCTTACTTCCAATGATCAAACAAAAGTGGAAACAACGCAAAAAAATCAAAACAATGTTCCATCTAAAAATGTCTCACTTGATGTGACAACAGATGTTACCGCTGCAGTCGATAAAACAGCGAATGCAGTTGTTGGGATTACAAATATCCAAACCGCTAGCTTTTGGAATACAACGGAGAGTCAAGAAGCAGGAGTGGGCTCTGGTGTTATGTATAAGAAAGCGGGAGACACTGTCTATATCGTCACGAACCACCATGTTGTCGAAGGTGCCACACAATTAGAGGTTACTTTGCCAGATGGGACAAAGCTCCCCGCAGAATTACGGGGAAGTGATGTCTGGACAGACCTTGCTGTTGTAGAAGTGGATGCAAAAGATATTAAAGACGAGACAATCTCTGAATTTGGTGATTCAGATGCTTTAAAAATTGGTGAGCCAGTCATTGCGATTGGAAATCCACTCGGATTACAATTTTCTGGTTCTGTTACGCAAGGGATTATTTCAGGAGTCAATCGAACAGTTCCAGTTGATATTAATAAAGACGGAATTCCTGATTGGCAAGCAGAGGTAATTCAAACGGATGCTGCAATTAACCCAGGAAATAGTGGAGGAGCGCTTGTTAATATTGGAGGCCAAGTGATTGGCATTAACTCGATGAAGATTGCAGAAAGTGCTGTAGAGGGAATTGGTTTTTCTATACCGATTAACTATGTAATTCCAGTAATAGAGGATCTAGAGAAGTTTGGCGAGGTCAAACGGCCTTCAATGGGAGTTACCTTACGCAATGTCAATGAAGTTGCAGCTTATCATCAACAACAAACATTGAAATTACCGAAAGATGTTCAAGAAGGTGTAATGATTGATTCAGTTGTACCAAAATCTCCAGCCCAAAATGCCGGACTAAAAGAATTGGATGTTATTATTGAACTTGATGGCGAAAAAGTAGACGATATTCTTCAATTACGAAAACATCTTTATAATGAGAAAAGCGTCGGCGACTCTATGCAGGTGAAATATTACAGAGGCGGTAAAATTCACGAAGCAACGCTTAAATTAACTGATGAATCAAGAATGTAAATGTGGATAAGTGAAAAATGGGAAGGCAAAAAATTGTTTTCCCATTTTTTCATGGCAAAAAGATTGTGCTATAATCACTTGTGGATAACCTTGTCATAAGAATTTGTCGAAAAGCGCATATAAATTAAAAATAGAGCGGATGGAATAGAGAATTTCCATCTAAAATAGAGGCAAATGAATGTATGATAAAGTCAAGGAGGATGGGCATGTATGAAGGTTTATTGTTGCGAGGAACATATAGAATTAGCCTTAGATGTCATTGTAGATGAATGTGAAACAGCACCGATTATGGAGAAGCTCCAACCAGAAGGAGATTTATCAACAAGCTGTGAATATTGTCGAAACGCGGCAGCATATCTTGTGGGGAACTAATATTCTAATCGCAAAATGTGGATAGTATCTGTGAATATGTGGATAACAAATGTGGATAAGATGTTTGTAACCTGTGTGTAATAGAAGAAATATTATCCTGTGGATAACTTTATTCAGATTGTGGATAGAGGTAATTTGGAAACAAATAAGAGGCAATTTTGAAAAGGAGAAGACCACTAAAAAGACTGAAAGTTGCCAGTCCTTTTAGCGGTTTGCTTTTAGAGAAGCTACTCTTCCTTCAAACGATCTCTTTCTTCCTGTGCTTTATCACGAACTTGATCTCTTATCTCCAATCCTTTAGATCTTAGCTGATCGCGATAAGCAACCGCAGTTTTAAAAGCATAACTTCTAAGGGCTCTTCCTCTCCTACCAGCTTGAATCGTCAAAATCTTTTGATTGGATTCCTCTTCACTTAATGTTTCATTCCAATATGCTACCAACTCTTCTAAATGTTCCTCTTCTAACTTCGTTAAGTCTCTTGCTTTGTTTTCGATATCAAATAATTCATTGACTCTTTCATTTTGCAATTTGGAATAATGACTCGTGTTTTTATTGGACCACTTCTGCCATTCCGCTCGTAAAGCTTGTCTTTCTTGCTCGAAAAACCTTTGAAAATCTTGCTGTGAGCGAACTGTGGCATATTCGCCTTTTCCCGCTTTTGCGACTTTTTTCAAAGCTTTTTGTCCGGCATCATCGACATCAAAGCCAATAATATTGACGATCGCTTGGATATCAGATTGATTAAGCTTTTCTGCTGCTTTTACCGGGTCGCCATCACAGGTTTCTACGCCATCACTGACAACATATATAATATTTTCTACGTTTTCACCAGTTTCGTCTTTCAGATCATCCATTGCTGCTTCAATGGAGGCTGCAAGTGGAGTCCAACCAGCAGGGGCAAATTGATCCAATGCCTTGGAGAACTTCTTTTGTTCAAATGCCCCAAGCGGATAGACGACCTCTGAGCTACTACATGATAATTCCTTATCGGCATCACTGCCGGTTCCTTTATGCCCGTAAACTCGCAAAGAAACATTCACTTCTTCAGGAAGATCTTTGACAAAGTCATTGACGGCTTCTTTGGCTAAAGCCATTCTCGTCTTCCCGCCGATTTCGGCCCGCATACTGCCACTGGCATCAAATAAAACTTGCACATTGATTTGTTTGCTGGCTGCCTCTGGCATTGTCCCTAATTCCCCATCTGGTTGTGCAGATGGATCTTCATAATCGGTGTCTACGTCTTGCATCGCTTCATAAAAGAAGCGGTAATCCTCTGCGACAAGGGCAACAAGCCGGTAATAATAGTCATCAGGTGTCTCTCCCGATGGAAATTGATCAATTTCTTTTTTGATCGCTTCTAAATCATATTTGTCACCACTATAGGGACCCGGTTCCAACTGCACCATTTCTTCAGGATCATCAGTAAAATATTTGCGGAATTCCTCGTCAGCTTCCACAGGTTGTGTCTTTTCTACTTCTTCTGTTTGTTGCTCTTTTTCCTTATGAGCGGCTTCCTTTTTATTCTCATCATTGGAGCAACCGCCAAGGATGAGAAGGGCGATGAATAGGAAACAGCCAAAAATCTTATACTTGCGCATATAATACTCCTTTCCAAGTTTATAGGGAATTTAAATTTGGAATGCTGCAATTGAAATATGCTCGCTTTCCGCGAGCGGCTAATGAGCCTAGGCTTACAGGATGTAGGTCACAAAAGCGTTGCGCCAGCAAGGCGCGTAACTTAGCATTTTATCCCGCATGAGTCTCGCATCTTCCATTTGCTAGGTTGGTGATCACACAAACTATCTGGATATTAAAAAATTTAAATGTATATTGCCATTTCTTATAAAAGAATCTTCGATCAACATATTTTTACTTTGCGGTGAGTTAATCCCCTCAGAAGTCGCCGCCTCAATTTAAAGAAAATCTACGTATGCCGGCTGTTAGAATTGATGTAACGGACTGTAGTTGAATTTTTATTGATATAAGTATAACGGAAATCCAGCTATGTGACTGAGTTTGAGGGGAAAAAGCAACCAAACACCTAAATGATTGGAATGTGATGGGTCATGTTAGCTAGAAAGAGAGTAGGAAACAAGTCATGTTTTTGCTACACTAGAAGGAAAGAGAGTGCGACGAGGCAAGGGCTCGCATTGAATCGAAAAGTAAAGGAACGAATGAAATGAAAATTACCATCATCTCTGTTGGAAAGCTGAAAGAGAAATACTTAAAACAAGGCATTCAAGAATATTTAAAACGCTTAAGCGCCTACGCTAAAGTAGACATCATTGAAGTCGCAGATGAAAAGGCACCTGAAAACTTAAGTGAAGCAGATATGGAAGTGGTCAAACGTAAAGAAGGAGAACGGATCCTCGCCCATATATCCCAAGACACCTATGTCATCACACTAGAAATCAACGGCGCCATGCTCACCTCCGAACAACTCGCCCAAAAAATGGACGAACTTGCCACCTACGGTAAAAGCAAAATTGCCTTTACCATCGGGGGATCTCTTGGTTTGAGCAAAGAAGTTCAGCAGCGTAGCGATTACGCTCTCTCATTTTCCAAAATGACCTTTCCGCACCAGCTAATGAGATTGGTGTTGTTGGAGCAGGTGTATCGGGGGTTTCGGATTAATAGGGGTGAACCGTACCATAAATAGGTAATGATTTGGTTTAAAATATAAACCCTTTAAGATTAAAGGGATAGTGTTGTTAGATTTTATAATAAAGTCTTTTATAGATGTTTTAATAAATGAAGGAATCGAATTACACGATTCCTCTTCAGGTAAATGTGCAATAAAGGAAAAATGAATATGATTTAAACTCTTCTTCTTAGCATCTATTTTTTCAATAGATGCTACAATTAATTCTCTGAATTCCAAGGGCTCTAAATAGTTTTTTAAATCAAGAAACTCTTGAAGCTGTTGTCGGATGAAATCTCGGCTAACTGGTTTTAAAGAGGATTCCTTTTTGGAATGCTGTTCTTTTAACGAAAAGATTTTGCTTTTGTTTTCACTTATTGCCATTCTGATTTCTGTCATTCGTTCAACAGCTTCCTCTTCGGTGTATATTCCAGAACCGGTTGCCACAGAGTCTTGAATCCTTCTCTTTTGTTGTTCGAGTTTTGCTTGTTGGTCTTCCAGTATTTTAATTTCCTTCGTCTGTTCTGTGTATTTGGGATGCTGTTCAATCAAAGCATTAATTCGGTATGTGATACTTTCGATAATTGAATCAGACTGTAGGGCTTGAGTGAGTTTGTCAAATACTGTGTTTTCTAACCAATCTGCATTGATAAGGTTTGGATTACAAACGGATCTACCCTTGTTATGATATTGCCCACAAGCATAGTATCTCAATTTGGTTCCATCTTTTCTTTTTGCCCCGTATAGACTTGTCATGTAGGAGCCACACTCTGGGCACTTAGCAATGCTTGTTAATGGAAATGTACCTGAATATTGCCGAGGGGTACCTGTTCTTCGCTTTTTTCTTAGTTGAGCAGCCTTATTCCATGTTTCCTCATCAATGATGGGTTCATGAACCCCTTTTGATAAGATATAATCGGGATTTTTTCCTTTTCTTCGATCCCTTTCCCAATTTAACACTTGATTAAATCGGATGTATCCCTTATATGCGGGATTATCAAGAATAGTTGATACAGAGACTATGGAAAATGTTTTTCTTTTCTTTGTACGTTTTCCAATCTCATTAAGGTAATTGGAAATTTTCTTTGTACCCCAACCTTCATTAACATACTTTTCAAAGATTAGTTTTACTGTTTCAGCTTCTTCTTCATTAATGACTAATTCTTTGTTGACTGTATCGTAACCTAGTAATTGGCCACCGTTCCATTTACCCTCTCTAGCACGTTGAGACATTCCGAATTGCACATTTTCAGCGATCTCTTCTCTTTGATACTGTGCCACCGATGCTAAAATATTAAACTGCAAATTTCCATGTGGTGTACCGTATTCTCCTTCTTTGATACTTATAAATCGAACCTTCTCTCTATGGATCTCTTCGACGATTTTTAAGGAATCGGATAGTGAACGGCTTAATCTACTAACTTTATAAGTGATAATTGCATCTATATTCCCTTCTGCTACATCCCTCATCATCCGATTTAAAGCTGGACGATCCTTTGTGTTTTTACCACTAATACCGCCATCAACATAACTTTCAATTAAAATATCTTGCCCAAATTGGCGGTGTGCTTCTTTAGTGCCTTCTTCTAGTTGTGCATCTAATGAAAATCCATGCTCTAATTGTCTATTGGTTGAAACTCTAATATACAATCCTACTATTTTTTTAGTTTTAATATTCATTTTTTACACCTTCATTTTGTTTTTTTAACGCAACACCTTTCCTAGTTCCTTTAGCATGATCCACATGTTCGAATTGGGCAAGCAATTCCAATATCTCGAATTCCCGGCTTAATTGAAGAGGATTGTATTCTCCTTCAATTATACTGATAAGTCGGACTTTTGAGCAGTGAATTTCATTTATGATTTTTAATGCGTGTGAATATTTATTGCTAATTCTACTAACACAATAGGTGATAACGGCATCTAGCTTACCTTGTTTTACATCCTTCAACATTTGGTTTCTTTCAGTATTACAATTCGGTCCCATTCCTTGGTCTACATAGAATTTTATGTCGATGAAATCTCCAAATAATTCTTTTGCGATTTGTATGGCTTTCTTTTGATGTATTCCCAATCCTAATTGTACTTTTTGTTCAATTGAAACACGATTATATAATCCAATCACTTTTCTGTTATTTTTCATAATTATGCTCCTTTTTTCTCTGGTTTATCTTCCATTTTACGTTTGATTGCTTCTAATAAATAAAAAGCAATGGTATCAAGATTATCGAAATCTTATCGTTTGTAATTTGGGTTTCTTCATAGTTAAGGGAATTAGTTTTTGTGGAATTTTCCATAGGGGTGTTACCTCCATTTTGTTGTATTTTCTTTGATGGTGGATTTTGAAGTTTATATAGATGGGATTGAAGAGAATGGTTGAATTGTAAGGATAGAGTTAAAAAGGTGAATGACTGATCATAGATTTTTCTGAAAGAGTGGTTGTTAGAAGGTGAATATAAAGTAGAGGTTTGGATAATGTAGCAGTTTTACTTTCGACTGCATAACTAGAATATCATGAAAAATGCCCCGTGTGGTTGACGATTTGTCACCACTTTTTCAATTAGGAATTTATATAGCTTACTTAAAATAGCTAGAACAGGCTAAGACATTGAAAAGTTTTAGAAAGGTCTTGGTAGAGATATGATACGTGTATGAATAAGGCGATTATAGTTCATTATGCGAATCTCAATTTAGATTTTCCACTTTATATAGGAAGGTCGATGAGGAGAAATAAATATAGTCGGATTGGGAACAAAACTAGGTGTTAAATTCCTTGATACATAAGGTTTCAAGACTTCCCAAGTCAACTAAAAGGAGGAACTTAAAAATGATTCACACATTTAAACTTATGTTTGAACTTCACTACCAGGAAGTACAAGATTTGCAAAGAAGACATAATATCAAGTACACACAGCTAAACAAATACTTTGAAGGAGTATTTCCAGGAGTAACAATGACAATTTCACACTCTGGATATGGGAAGTGGATGTTGTACATGGTTGTAGATGCAATAGAGCTATTAGGAAAGCCCGATATTACTGAAGACGATTATATAAATATTAAAAAAGAAATAAAATATATGCTTTGGCATGTTGTAAGACATTCTAGTCATTACCGGAACCATACTTTACTTCGAATCGACTATAGATATGATGTTTTAATGAAAGATAAAAATAATCGTATGTTGTTGATGGATCTGTATAAAAAACTAACAAGCTCTTATAGGTTTCAAAAGAAGTACCTAGGAAAGTTAGAACATGGCGTATTCCAACCATATAAAACTACAGTGTACCATTCATCAAACTCAGTCGAGAGTATGGTCTATTTAAAGGAAGAAGAGAGAATTGATAAAGGTGAAAAGGTAGCAAGTTATGAAAAAGATATTGTTCGATATGAAGTACACGTAATGCGGGACCATCTCTACTATATGGAGAAAAAAAGTACAAATGCTAGACGACCAAGAAAACTTAGAGAATATATGAAGGAAGAAGTTTATAAAGAATATTTCCAAAAGTATATGTCTCATATTTACCATTCAGGTGACTTCTACAAAATTGACGAAGCGAGAAAAAAGCTAACTAAGTCCTCTTTATCTACTCAAAACAAAATAAAGCTAATTGATTTTCTCAAACAAATTAGCAGCCACAGCGTTGATACCCCCCTTAAAAATAAAAAGATGTCAAAAGGTACTTATAATAGTCGTTTGGCATTACTTCGAAAAGAAGGCATTCATCCCGTTTTAATCCCAAAAAATTATCAACCAAAGGCCCCCTCAATTCTAAAAAATCCTTTAAACAGATTCCCACGGTAAGTAATATTTCTCACAACTTATAATTTAATACTTATCTCAAATTGAAGTTTCAAGTAGAGATAGGTATGGAAATAATAGATTGAATATACTGAATATTAATGTATGAATTTACCTCTTTTGACTATAAGAAATGGTATAAAAGTAATTAAGTTAGCACAAAATAATAAGTTGAAATATATGAATAGGATTTTTCTTCGGGGATACACTAATCTTGAAATTACTTAAATGATCAAGGGAGGATATAATTTATGTTGACTTCTGAGGATATCAACAAGGAGTTTGCAAAATTAGTAAATCATTATCGTGAAAAGAAAGGTATTTCCCAAAACCAATTAGCTACTGAAGCGGGGATTTCGGCATCCCTTTTGTCACGTATTAATAAAGGAACTCGTAAAGCACCAACTTTAGATAAGGTCTATAACATTGTTAAAGTTTTAGATATCCATTAGACCACTTGTTTAATGGGTGGGATCATGATTGAGTAAGCTAGGTAGCAAAAAGGAATTTATCTTTACTCTTTATCTTAAAAAGTTTCCGCAAACCATTGAGAATTTAATAGGTGTTTCTATTGAAGGGGTTAGGACAGAAGTAAATTATGGTTCTAAATATGTAGACCTTTATGCAGTAAATCGTGATAGGAAGATAGAAGTCTTTGTTGAGAATCAAATCACACCCTCAGATAGAAGTGATCATCTGGTAGAAAAAATAACCCCGTTGATTAATAATGTTTCGGAAGGTTACTTAATCTGGATTGCTTCTAGGTTCAAACAAAATCATATTGATGAAGTTAAAAGAATACTTCGTGAAAATCCCCAGAAGTATATTAATTTCTATGCTGTGGAAATTCAAGATGAGGTGTTACACCGTATTGAATATTTGAATAATCTCTATGAATTGGTTGTTTGGGATAGTTTGGATTCCATTAATGAGATAGACAGGATATTGAAATTAGTTGATTGTCATTTACAGATGCCAATAACACATATTGGGAAGGCTCATATTGGAGAACGTTGGTATGACTTCGACAGAGATGATGATATTAAGGAGTATGTTTCTGTACAGTTGTGTGAAAAGATACCATATTATTTAAACCTTCATACCCAAAAGAAGCATTTAATGAATGATAGAACTTTAACAATAGGAGCGGGATTAGGAGAGATAACTTATTTTTGCTCTGCATTAGATAGAAGCAAACGTGCAGTTGTAGGGATTCGTTTTGAATATAGTAAGCAGGGTTGGTACCATTATTTTAAGCAAAATATGAAACTTTTACAGAATAATATTTCCCAGAACTTGTGTTTTAATGATAAATATAGAACCATCAGTTATTATATAGAGTCAGATAGAGAAAACATCCCTAAAGTTGCAGTTCAGATTATTGAGGTATTTGAAAGGTTTGTTTTGTTTTTTTCACCATATACTTATGGGAAAAAGGCAAAGATTTAATTAAATTCAAAGGTATCCTAAATATTGGGAAGGGAAACTAGAGGTGAAAAACGATAGAATTCCTCAAGTTGTTAAAGGTAAATGATTTAATTGGTTTGGAACAATATTTAAAAATACACGACGCTAATAAAGAAATTCATGGACAAAGTTTACTATACTGGGCTGTTTTTAATAAAAATCTGGAATTCAGCAAAATAATTATAGAGATGGGTGCTGATGTTAATCAAAAGGATCATCTTAGGAGGTCGCCTCTTTCTATTTCCTGTTTCCTTGGTTTTACTAAACTTACCAATTTATTGTTAGAAAATGGAGCAAAAATAGATGGTACATGTATGGAACGTGCGTATTATGGATGGAATGGTAATATCCAGATTGAAACTTTGGATATATTACAGGAGAAGGGGTGGATAAATCTTTATCTTGACGGTCTTCGGAAAGCTCCAAAGGGTTTTACCGTAGCAAGAAATGTAGAAGAAGCACTCTCAATAATGCAACATAATAAGATTCATATTTTGTCACTAGATCATGATTTAGGGATGGATGAAAAAGGGAACCTCTTACAAACTGGCTATGACTTGGTCAAAATTATGTGCCAAAGAGGTCTAAGAGCAAATAAAATATATTTACATACCAGTAATGTAGTTGGTCGGGAAGCTATGTATGAGACACTCAGGGCTTCACAAAGAAGGGGCTTTATTGATGATGATATTAAGATCTATTTTACAGAGAATAGCTTTACTGACTGTTAGAAGGTTAACCTACAGATATAGTAAAAACTCCATCAATATCACGATGGAGTTTTCTTATTCTGTTTTACGAAATCATAAAGACAATTCGAGACAATGTCTTTTAAACGTAGATGAGAAAATCGTCTTGTACATAGCTCACTAAACTCTTCATAGATTTCTTTATTTACCACTATTGACTTAGTTACACTTTTAGAATCTGGGGCATACACTTTTGGATCTAGTAGCAATTGAGTTTCATGTTGATTTAATAGCTGTTTTAATTCATTTAAGTGATTGACAATAAAACGTACCGCTTCATCACTTCCATTATCAATTGAAGTGGAAGTTTGGAATTCCTTATATTCCTCCAATGATATGGTTTTTTCGTACTGCTTTTTGCTTTGAGAATACGTAAATCCCCCTTCTCTCATTATTTTACAGAAGGCTGAATATTTCATACCAACTGCTTTTGCAGCATTTTTTAGATGGTCATCATCAAACTCCAATAGTAGTTTGTTGATGGATTCAGCTCGTTCTAATGAAGACATCTCTTGAAAAACTTTTGCATCCATTACCATCACTCCTTTAGTTTGATATGATAAACTCTTTACTTTTTGCCTTAATTCATAATAGACTCTATCAATCTATTTATTCATATATTGGCATTTTATCTGCTCTATAAAGGTTATAGATGGAAGGTTGAAGTCTATTATATAGAGATAATAAAAAGCTGGAACTGGTACTTGGTCAGTGCATTTTAGGAGGAGAAATATATGAATCAGTTAGAGGGAAGGTTAGCAAAAATAGAGAAAGCAGTTAACAATTTTGGTGGCTTGGTTTACGAGTTTCGAGTGGAAAATGCTTTGAGCTTACAGGATATGGCTGAAGTTGTATCTCTGAGTCCTTCGTATTTATGGAGAATAGAAAATGCAAGGAGAAAACCAGACTTAGATGTTCGAGTCCGTATTTTAACATCAGGAATGAATTGGTCAACGGTAGATATCCACTTATATCTTGAACAGATAATTGCTAGAGAATCAGCGAATATTGAACCTTGCTAATGTATGAAATGAAAAGTGCTACTAGATTAGATAAGCCATAATCACTATCTAGTAGCTTTTTTGTAACAATTATACTTAAATATAAAATTACCCACTTTGTTGAAGATGGGTGTAATCCAGTAATTCCTTGAGTAAAAACCAAACAAAGACTAAAATTAATATAAAGAATCAATACTAATTTAACATTCAAGGTATTGGAGCGTTTAGGTCTTTTGGAGGGATTAAGACAAATGGAAGAAAAAGTTGAATATCAAGTACGCCATTCATTTGATAAGATTATTGCTAGTTTGGAACGAGAAGATATGTCGCAAAGAGATCGTGGAACATTATTTGAGTTATTAGTTACGGCATATTTGAAAAAGGAACCTATGTATGCACGCTTATTTGATGAAGTATGGATGTTATCTGATGTTCCTGAAGAGTATGGTATTCCAAAAAGGGATACAGGAGTAGATTTAGTAGCACGGAATAGGGAAACAGGTGAATTATTTGCTATTCAATGTAAGTATTATTCGAAAGATACATCAATCCAAAAGGCTCATATTGATTCTTTCTTAAATGAGGTAGGAAAGAATTATTATGCAGAAGGGATTATTGTAACTTCTACGGATAAATGGAGTGATAATGCAAACGATGCATTATTAGATCGTGACAAAAATATCGCTCGAATCGGTTTATCACAATTGCGTGATAGTGAGATTGATTGGTCGCAATTCTCCTTCGAGAAACCGCAAACTGTTGAATTAAAATCACCTAAGCAACCACGTTCTCATCAGATTCCCGCCATTGAAGCGGTTATAAATGGATTTAAGGAAGCTGATCGTGGAAAGTTAATTATGGCTCCTGGAACAGGAAAAACATATACATCAATGGTTATTGCCGAGAAAATGGCAGAGAATAAAGATGGACCATTCAGGGTATTGTATCTTGTTCCTAGTATACAGTTGCTTTCCCAATCATTAAGAGGCTGGACTGCTGATTCGAAGTACCGTTATGATATGGATACTTTTGCTGTATGTTCGGATAGAAAAGTTACGAAAAAGGTAAAAGGCGAAAACGAGTTTGAGGATATTGCTGCTGCTGACTTAGGCTACCCTGCGACTACTGACTATGAAAAGCTCTTGGAACGTCAAAAGGGTATAGATTCAGCCGATAGTCAAAGTAAATTCTTGGTAGTATTTTCAACATACCAATCCATAGATGTAATCATAGAGGCTCAGAAGAACGGATTCTATGAGTTTGATTTAGTTGTATGTGATGAAGCACACCGTACAACTGGTGCAACTGAAGCTGGGAAAGAAGCTAGTGCATTCGTTAAAGTACATAGTGACGATAATATTAAAGCTAAGAAACGTTTGTATCAGACAGCAACTCCACGTATATATGGGGAAGATGCTAAGCAAAAGGCAGATGAAATGTCTGTTGTTATTGCAGATATGAATGATGAATCTATATATGGTGAGGAACTCTATCGTATAGGTTTTGGTGATGCAGTTAATAAAGGCATTTTAACTGACTACAAAGTAATGGTTCTAGCCGTTGATGAAGAGATGATTGCTCGGAGTTTCCAAAACATGTTGGCGAATAAACGTGATACGGAACTAGAGTTTGATGATGTAACAAAAATTATTGGATGTTGGAATGGTTTAATTAAACGAAAGAGTAATTCTAATGTTATCTCAGCTAATCCAATGAAACGAGCAATTGCCTTCACTGGAACAATACGAGAGTCAAAACTGATTAGGGAAATGTTTACTGAAGTGGTGGACATGTATATTAATACGTCAGGAGATCAAAGAGAGCCAGTACGAGTAGAGATAGAGCACGCCGATGGTTCGATGAATGCTTTGCAGAAAAATGAGAAAATATCTTGGTTGAAGTCAGAAGTTCCAGATAATACATGTCGTATCCTTTCTAATGCACGTTTTCTTACAGAAGGTGTAGACGTACCTGATCTGGATGCAGTTATGTTCCTAAAACCACGTAGATCAAAGATTGACATAGCTCAAGCAGTAGGACGTGTAATGCGTAAAGCACCAGGTAAAGATTATGGATACGTTATCCTTCCAATCGGTGTACCAGCGGGAGTAGACGCAAATAATGTATTAGATAAAAATGAAAAGTATCAGGTAGTATGGGATGTACTAAATGCCTTACGTTCTATAGATGAACGATTCGATGCAACCATCAATAAATTGGAGTTAAATAAGAAGAAACCAGAACAGATACAAGTTATTGGCGTTGGTTCAGCCCCTGATGAAAGTGAAGGCGGATTTTCTGTTGCAGAGCCAGAAACAGAACAATTGGCCCTTGGCCTTGATGAAGAAGATTTTACTGATATTGAACGAGCCATTTACGGAAAGATTGTAAAGAAAGTTGGAAACGTGAGATATTGGGAAGATTGGGCTAAGGACGTTTCTGAAATTGCCCAACAACATATGATGCGAATCCGAGTATTGTTAGAAGACGAAAGTAGTGAAGCATTTAAGGCATTTCAAAAATTCATATCAGGTCTACGAAGAAACATTAATGGTGGTATTTCAGAACAACAAGCAGTTGAAATGTTGGCACAGCATTTAATTACTAAACCAGTATTTGAAGCATTGTTTGATTCATATAGTTTTGCCAATGATAACCCTGTCTCACAAGCAATGGATACCGTGTTAGCAGTTATGGATGATCAGGGCCTTTCGAAGGAACAGGAGCGATTAACTGGATTCTATGAGAGTGTGCGAATCCGAGCCGAGGGAATTGATAATCTAAAAGCAAAACAGGATATTATTATCCAACTATATGAAAAGTTTTTTAAAGTTGGATTTAGGGAAACGACCGAACGCTTAGGAATCGTGTTTACACCTACAGAGGCTGTGGACTTTATCATTCATTCTGTTGAAGATGTTTTGAATAAGCACTTTGGAAAGTCACTAAGTGATAAAGGGGTCCATATCCTTGATCCATTTACTGGTACAGGTACTTTTATTGTAAGATTATTGCAAAGTGGCTTAATTTCAAAAGAGGACTTGCTACGTAAATATATGCAAGAGTTACACGCAAATGAAATTATATTGCTAAGTTATTACATTGCGGCAATTAATATCGAAGAAACATTCCATTCTATTGTTAAAGGGGAATATAAACCATTTGAGGGTATTGTTTTGACAGATACATTTGAAAGCACTGAAAAGCAAAATTCCTTTGAGGATGATCTATTTGGTGAGAATAACGAACGTCTTGAAAAACAACGTAGGGATCCCATTTTTGCCATAATTGGAAACCCACCATATAGTGCTAGACAAACAAGTGATAACGATAACAACAAAAATAATACCTATCCAGTAATTGATGAGAAAATAAGAGATACTTATGTAAAGTATTCAAGCGTAACTAACAAAAACACTCTCTATGATTCCCTTGTAAGAGCATTTCGTTGGTCAACAGATAGGATTGGTGAGAGAGGTGTTATTGGATTTGTTACAAATAATTCCTTTATTGATGCTCAGACAACTTCGGGAATCAGAAAGTGTTTTTACGAGGACTTTAACTATCTTTACGTAATTAATTTGAGAGGTTCAGTAAGGGGTCGCTCAGGAGATGATGCAAAACGTGAAGGTCAAAGCATCTTCGACATTTTAACAGGTGTAGCAATATGTTTGCTCGTTAAAGATGGTTCTGATAATCACGAGCTTAAATACTTTGATATCGGTGATTATTTAACCCGTAAAGACAAACTAGAAAAACTATCTGAACTTAAATCTATTAAAAATGTAGAATGGTCTACTATTATTCCAGATAAAAATAATGATTGGATAAACCAACGAGATGAAAATTATTCAGAGTTTACATCAATTGATCCTGAGAATAATGGAATCTTTAAAATAAAATCTCTGGGAGTCAGTACGAACCGTGATGCCTGGGTATACGGATTCTCAAGAGAAAATGTACGAAATAATGTCACTAGAATGGTAGAAAACGTAAACTCAGAAATAGATCGTTTGAAAAATGTTGTTGATAAACAAGATAGAATATCTCAATTAAATTTAGACCCTAAGTATGTTAGTTGGAGTGCAGGACTTAAAAGAGTTTTCTCAAATGGAGAAAAAATCACTCTCAACCCAAGTGAGCTTAATATACATTTATATAGACCATTCACCAAAAAGTGGCTTTACTATGAAAATCAGATTATTGAACGTCCACGTAAATGGAAAAATATTTTTGGTGAAAGTAATAAAGTGATATTAGTTCCAGGAAATGGTTCAAGAAGAAGTTTCTCATGTTTAATGGTAGATGCAATTCCTGATTTGAATGTTTTAGATGCAGGTGCTCAAGGCTTTTCGATGTATAATAAAGAAGATATAGAAGGATTATTTGAAGGTGATTATAGCAATATATCTTCTAAGAGAGCAGAGGAATTTGGCCTTTCATCTGAAGAACTCTTTTATTACGCATATGCCGTGCTACATTCTAATGAGTACCGAGAAAAGTACCAAAGTGATTTAAAGAAACAATTACCACGTATTCCGAAATTAAATAATAAGGAGCTGTATGTGGAAATTGGCCGGAAACTTGCTTATTTACATCTGAATTATGAATCCACTCCACCTTTTGAAGATGTTGAGATTATAAGTAAGGAAAATCCATCATTTAAAGTTGAAAAGATGAAACATCCAAAAAGAGGTGTCTTAGATAAGATTGTGTTTAATAATGATATTACCATCTCTAATATTCCTGAGAGAGCATATGAATATGTGGTAAACGGTCGTCCAGCTATTGAGTGGATAATAGATCAGTATAAAGTAAAGACGGATAAGAAGTCAGGTATTGTAGATGACCCTAACTTGTATTCTGATGATGAACGCTACATTTTTAATTTGCTACTAAGCATAATTAATGTATCTGTTCAGACGGTAGATTTGGTTAATAGCTTGCCACCACTAGAAATTGTAGATTAATTAAGTGGTGTACCTAACGGGATAAATAAAAAGATCGGTATTGTATAATGCCGGTCTTTTTTGCTTGGATGAACTTCCATATTTCTCCTGGAGAAACAAGAGGTTTTTTAAGAAAAAATTAGGTGTAATGCTTTATAATAAAGATAAATTACAAATACTTTTTCGAGATGTAAATTATTCTCGTATTCGTAATTTCTATATGAAGTAGAGATAACGGAGCACTGGAGGAATTGTTTTGAATAAGGAATTAAATGAACTTCTTATAAATGTTTTATTATTATTTGATACCGATGAAATAAACAGAAAGTTAGAGAGAATTCATTCAGAGTATAAAAAGATCTATGAAGCGGAAGTTGAAATACAAACGGGTTTTGGCCATACTTTTTCAAGAAACAGTTTTATGAGATTTGAAGAAGCCATTAAAAGAAACAGGAAAGATCAATATGAGGATTTCCATCAATATATAAACAAGTTAATGTTTGAAAAGGAAATAACAAATTCCGAATTATCAAAACGGAGTTTGATTAAAAAGTCAACTCTAAGCAGATATATAAATGGATCAAGGGAAGTCCCAACAAAAATGCTATTCCGTATAGCATTAGCTTTAAGGCTGAATATAATGGAAACCGAAGTTTTGTTAAGAAAAGTAGGTAAGAGATTTAAAGAAGCCTATATGGATGGTGTTATAATGGAAGCGATTGAACAAGGAATATATGATGTAATAAAAGTTGAGGCAGTTTTGCGAGAGTTTACGGAAGGCAAGGAGTCTCTGTTTACTAAGAAAGAGCAAGAAGAGCTTGGTTTGACAGACGAAAATTTAGAGATAGAACTGATTTACTAAAAATTGAGTAGTGATAAATAATGAGCGTCTTTCCACGAACTAAACGATGGAATAGTAATTGTGAGCTATTTTAAGAAGTAATAGAAACGGAGGAAGGTACCCTTGCTAGAACGAAGTAAATTATCCCAACATAAATTTGAAAAAGGGAAGTTAATTGCCCCATTTAATCAGCATTTTCAAGACTTACTTAAAGAGGAATCCTGGTACTATGGAAAAATGCCAGAGTATGTATGGTTAGGTTTAATAGTAAATGATGGAGATAGGAATAAACAGTTAGATAAATGCATTAGAATATTAAATTATATTCATGAATTAGCTGAAAGTGAAAAAGTTGATTTTCCAAAATTATCACTAATATTTAAACTTCCTGATGAGAAACAAAAGGCTATTTATGAGTTCATGAATAAGCTACAAGTCTTAGAACCACTCAGACCCCTATCCTTAATTTTCCCTGATCAGTCTGCTGAATTTTCAAAGGCAGTAAAGGGATATAATATTTCTATTAAAAACCGTATTGGAATACTGAATGAGATTCTTGAAGATCTCTCCTACCAACATAGTAATTTAACTACTGATGTACGGTTTTTAATTCTCTATAAATTTATGTTATCGGGTAAATTCCATGTTTCAACTGATAGTATTTTTCCTGAGATGATTTCTCGTTATGCCTATATTTCACATGATGATCCTGAAATGGCAATATACAGACCGAACATTCGTGCAACTGAAATGATGGTAAGTACAGGAGTAGGCGAAGAAGAGTCCGTGAATATTGAATTTGTTAGAGATTTTTGGAAGAGGTTAAGTTTATTAACTGA
This sequence comes from Lederbergia galactosidilytica, assembly GCF_017873565.1. Lineage (GTDB taxonomy): Bacteria > Bacillota > Bacilli > Bacillales > Bacillaceae_C > Lederbergia > Lederbergia galactosidilytica. The sequence goes on along the minus strand of NZ_JAGGKH010000008.1, from coordinate 143,657 downwards.
TTGTGAGGCATTTTACGTGGATACTGAAAGTAAAGAAAATAAACCGATTAATCTTGAAAAGTATAAACAGCATGTATACGAAGTTTTGAATTATTATACTAAATTATTTACAGAAACTAGACCACTAGATAATAGAATGCTAGTTCTCTTAGGAATTGCCACATATTCTTATAAAAGACTAATTGAGCTAGTTGATCATGATTTAGAAAATACTATATCTGGTCGTACAATAATGAGATCCATCATTGAAAACTATATGATGACAAAATATTTGTTATTAGAGGAACCAAATCATGATGATATATGGGGTGAGTATCAGGATTACGGTATTGGTCAATATAAAATGATATATGGACGCTATGCTGATGAAGGACCAAAAGTTGAAGGAAGCCATGTCCCTTTTGAATATATAAAATTATTAGTTTCAGAGTTTAAAAATGAAGAATTTATTGATATTGATACTAGCTATTTTGGCAAAGGGAATATTAGAAAAAAGTTTAAGGATGTTAATGAGGAAGACCTATGGAAATTTTACTATGATTATGATTCTATATATGAACATGGACTATGGGGGGCGATAAGAGAAAGTTCTATTCTTAAATGTAATGCCCCTGGCCATCAATATCATGGGATACCTGACATAGATAATCTCCAAAAGCTCCCTAGCGTTGCCCACGATTGTATAATGATAATGAATAGACATTTAAAGTTGTTGGAGGAACAATTTGGTCTCCCGGAGATACTCCAGGAGGGAGATCAAAATGAGTAACACATTATTTGAAGAGCTAAATATTGTTCAAAATAAATACCTTTCTTTACTAAAGGAAATAGGAGAGGTTCCAACGGAAGATATTTCTCTGTCTATGATAGATTCAGTTAATGTATTTTGGTATGAAAATAGGAATATCGTGAGATTAGTATTTGATTATCTTTTTAAAGCAAGGGATACGTATTGTTTTAGTGCTGCAACTATATTTGATGTTGATGATAGGGGTCAGGACAGCTTCTTCCTTCTTGGAGAATATCATGTTTTTGATGATCCCATCTCAAGCTATCTAAATACTGTAAATGGTATTTCGGACAAAATATATTTGAAAAAAATGAAATCAATAATTTCTGACACAATTAAGGATAACATTCGAATATTAGAAGAAATGGGAAATCATTTATTTATTTTACCATTGAGATACTCATCAGTAATAGTAAATCGACATGCTAAAGAACTCAATGAAATAGCAGAATATTTATTTTGTAATTTGTTTACTAATATCTCAAATATTGAAGAATACAGAAGTAAAGTAGTAACGACCGACGATTTAGTGCAGCATTTTGATAAACATAATTCTGCATTCATTCTCCTATTTGAAGGCGACAATCCATCGGAGTCCTGGGAAAATCGAATAGAAAAGTTTAAAGAAGAAAATGATTATCTTGATAAAAAGATGCTTTCTAATGGAGACCTTTTCTTTATGGCGGTATATGGAAATCTCAGGCAAGCGTTAGCACTATTTGACATGGCAGACACTTTCGGGATAATACCTTTTATTCGTTCTTTTATTCCACTTCACTATTATATATTATTGGTATCTACACTCGAATCCAATCTAAAATCGAAGTCAGATATTACCGAAGTGAAGAATAGTTTATGGAAAACTAAAGTTTCTTACTTTTTATATCGTGAATTTAGGAAACGAGAATTTAATTATTCATTAGATGAATTAATACAAAATGCTAGAGATATAGATTTTGAAAATGAGATCTTCAACGATTTAGATTATCCAAACGACAATCAAGAAATTTCTGAGACTATTGACATTGTGAATAAATTCTTAGATAAAATTTGTGTAACTTAATTCTTTTTACAAGAGAATTATCAGTCTGAATATAAAATAAAACAGCATACATTCATTTAGAAAAGATTGACTGCATGCTGTTTTATTATAAATCATTGCCTTTAAATCGTTACGGTGAACCGTATCATAAGTAAATGAGGTTTTTGGAACTTGATTAACTATTTATGAAAGTCATAATTGAAGACTATAATTATGGTGAACCTCTTATATAATATCAAGTTAACTTACAGTGATAAGGCAGAGCTCTGTATCTATATCTGCTTTCCTCACCTCCACTATAATATGTATAATACGAATTGGCTGCCAATATAGACTTTTGCAGTTGAGCTTGGTTCAAATGGAGACTATGCTAAGGATTGTAAAAAAGGCATTTAAGGAGGCAAGAATGGTTGCCGTATAAATCCAGGCAATTGAACAAGAAATTTATAATGCCTTAAATTTTGAACGATCTTGGGAAAGTTTATAGATGGTAGGATTCGCTATTTACAGAGAAAGAGCAAGGGTAAGAGAAATTTAGCTTTAATGACGAGGATTTTGAAATAGAAGTGATTGAACGAAAAGGCGTGTAAAGATGAACAAACGAGATTACTTAGTAAAAACCTTCTCACGTACCAAAAGGAAAGACTATGAGAATTATATTTTAACTGCTGTCTGGCACAAATTGGATAATATGAACCTCAAACCAGTTAGCCAACAATACGTTAAACGCCCAAATGGTACTCATGCTTTGATGGATCTTTATTTCCCGCAACTACATATTGGGATAGAAGTGGATGAAGCATACCACCAAGATAATCAAACAGGGGATAAACTTCGTATGGATGATATTATTTCCGCAGTTAATGAAGAATCTATCAAGGATTTTCAATGCTTTAGAATAGATGCTACCAAATCGTTAGAAGAAATAAATGAAAGAATCAACGAAGTTGTAGTAGGTATTAAGGATAAGGCTTCAAAAACTACATTAAAGTGGCAAACATATGAAGAGGAATTACAGCATTTAAAACTTAAGAAGTATTTAACAATTTATGATGATGTATCATTCATGGATATAAAGGATATCGCAAATACGGTATTTGAGAAGAACTCTAAAAGGTATCAACGGAGTTATTTCAGGTTGAAAGATAAAATATGGCTATGGTGTCCTAAACTTTCCATTACTATAAATGGTGATGCCAAATCGGCAGCTGGGGGCTGGCTAAATTTTTTGGCAGAGGACTGGTCCTATATTGATGAATCCCACCAGGACGAAGCAATTGTCGAAGAAAGAAAAGAAAACTATATAGAAGAAGTTAACTTTGGTCGTGAAAGGGCTGTGTTTGCGAAATACAAAGACAATCTTGGCTTTAACAGATACAGATTCGTTGGTATCTTCAAAATCCTAGGGATCTCTCCCGACAATGAGAATTGTATTAGATATTTACGTATTGCTGATAGGGTAGAAATTGTTAGGTAGTCCGTGATAGATAACGTTAAGCGATTGCTTATTCGATCGTCCCTCAATGGTGAAGCTTGAAGAAGGCGCAAGGACTCGTTACTTTGAGACTGAGGCTATGGAACTGGAGATGAAAATGCTTGATGACAGAGCGTGTTTGCCGGGAGTCCAACCGCAGGAGACGCTATGCGCCCTTGTCGAGATAATGTGGCCGGATGAGTTTAACGAAATCGCTCCGCGTTTGAATAGAGTGGAGTCTCTAGCTTTACAAGCACGACTGGCGAAAGCGGTGGTGTAAAAGACAGGTCGATTTACAACTTGGAAAGTAAGTAATTCACAATCAGATGTAGGAGTGGTACGGGATGATCGTTTTAAAAGATATCGGGAGGTTTAAGGAACTGCCGGAAATCGCCATGCAGATTTATGAAGGAAATATTTCCGCTTTGCGCGCTGCCATTACAGCAGGTTGGGATATTGAGGAAGGTATTGTACTGAGCAAGCATATTACATTAAGCCCGTTGGATCTGGCGCTTGTATCACAGAGAAGTGAAGTTGTAAAGCTGCTTGTAGAGCACGGGGCCAACCTGAATGTCGATCAGAATCCGGCTTTTTTGCGAGCTGTCCGCTATTGCAAGGAAGACATCGTCCGCTACATCGCAGCGCATGGAGCCAAGTTGGAGATGCTTAATCAAACAGGTTCAGGAGCATATTCAGAGGCCTACTATGGCAATAAAAAAAACATCCCGCTTATTCATGAGCTGGGATTGGATATCAAGCTACATGGCGGCGCTGTATTGCGCGAAGCCGCATCAGACCACGACCTTAAGACACTCACGTATTTGCTCGATCATGGGGTTGACATCAATTATAATAAGCCGGATATGGTCTATCCGTATCAAGCGACTCCGTTAACCGTTGCCGCGCGTATGGGGAATTTGGCCATGATTAAGTTTTTGATTGAACACGGGGCGGACGTTACTTTGGCGGAAAAGGACGGCGAGAGGCCTTATACGATTGCGGTCAGTAATAAAAATACAGTCATGGCCGATTATTTAAAATCGCTGGAGCCGGCTGAATTACATAATCTAGAAAACAAAAAGCACGAGCTGAAAAAATATAAATTGTCTGATGAACTGATCACATTTCTTACCGGAGACAAGCTTCGTCTTGAGCTAGAACAAAATGAATTTGAAATAGGCCATATCGACTTTTTTACATTAATCGATACGATTGAGATGGAGGTTGGCAGGCAAAAGTTACTGCGTCTATCAGCTGATATCGACAATTATTCTGATCTGCAGATAGTTTGGAATCCGAAGAAAAAGGGCCTGATCGGTTGTTATGACGTGGAGCATCAGACTTATGCGGATTTATGCAGCTTAACAGAGTTCCTTGCGCAGCCTGAAATGTACCTCATTCAGTTTCTTGAGGGAGAGTTATAAATGAGGAACCGCACGAATATTTTAGTTGAGCGAACAGACTGTATTCTTTATTATGCGGGACAAGGCCTGTCGAATGAACATGGTACAGGCTGGATCGGCGGGAATGCACCTGACTTCTTTGATGATTAAGCAGTCCTTGTTTATGAAGGGAACCAAAAATACTATTTTTACATAAGCCTCAGCCATCCCTTTAAACCTGAGAGTATGATTTCAATCTTCATCCCAGAGGGCTATGCAGAATTTTTGGACAAAGGTGTTTATCCGAATCGCTTGATAAAGGTGATTGAACATCCCATTTCAATGGAAAGCGTCAAAGACTTGTTTACCCATCCAGGTTATCAAGCATGTAATTTCGGATGGGGAGATATGCAATGACGAAAGAGCTATGGATCAACCTTTTTGATTAAACTAGGCGGAAACCCAAGACTGATTCAAAATGAAAACTATTATTTTACGAAGCTGGAGGAGGAATCATTTTCTTTTTTCTTGCAAATAGATGAAGATGGTTACCCCGAAACGTTGCTTCGAGACGATTACAGCTATCCTTTCAGTTTTGGGTCTCTATATATCTTTGTTAAAATTGGAGCAAATGATATACAAAATCCAGTAGTGGGTTTTTGGCAATTCTCTTGAAGTAATGCAGGGAAAGTAAAATAATGGAACTGATTCTGGAGGGTGGCCGTAAACGATATAAGGATACCACCCTGCGTTTAATGTTTATTTTATATCGAAGGAGTAGTCGAGATGCTATCGGAAAAAGTGATCAATCATTGCAAAAGCAAAAACTGGTGGTTTGAAGACATTACAGAGGAGTATGCACACGCATTAGTAAAGTTAGACATTGATTTGAATTCAGATTTTGCTACGTTTTATTTGCATGCGGAGGATGGACCGACTTTCTTTAATAGACGCCGTGAAATCTACCAGATTTGTTGGTTTATGATCAATTCTTCTGATTATATGTTAGGCATGGGGAGAACTCATGCTGTTTTAAAACTGCCTGAAGAATATATTCCGTTGGATAACTTTGAAGGGGAATTCGGCTTTTTTTATAATAAGAATACAGACGAAGTGTTAGGCTTAGGATTGGGCCAGCAAATGGAGGCTTTTTTTGCTGGTAAATTGAAGCCGCAATAGGAAAGCTTTAACTTTTTCTTAGAGTGGTATTTTGAACTGGCAGATTCTAGTGTCACTATATAGAAGAGTTAGATTTGAAGCTATGGACGTTAGTTATAACCGCCAAAACATTCGCTATCCATTTATTCTAGATTGCGTATAAATAATTGGAAAACAACAGCATTAAATCAACTTAACCATATTTATCACATTAAAGGTAAACAACTTTTAGTTGTATCTCTTGATTTACAACAAGATTTTAGCGGTATATCGGAAAACTTATTAGCATATGCCAATCAATTCTATACATAGTTTCATAAAGCAGCCTTTTCTATTAGTGTGCCCGACATCGTTGATTAAATGCTATTAAAATAATAGTAACAGACCCTTATACACAGGGTATATTCGATATAACGTAAGAAAGGATCGGAACGAAAAAGACGTGATCTAGGTAACTAATTATTATTCTTTCATTCACGCAAAAATATCAACCTAGACAGATAGTAAAGCGATTATTCAGCGCTAAACTGACTTTACCTTGAATTCGTTGAAAACTTTGAAAAAAATATTATATTAATTGAGTGATATGAAGTTAAAGTGTAAAACGAAATTGTCTTCATTTTACTTATACTATTAAAGACTATATACTATAATTGTTGGAAAATTTAATTTTATTTCATGTGAATTTTATTAAAATTTTTAAATGAATGAAGCACAAATCAAGGGGGATTTTAAAGTGACGAAGGATCGTTATCAACAAGGTATAGAGAAAATAAAGGAGCTTACATCATCTAGTGATGAAAATCCAACGGGCTTTATGGATATTGGGGAAGGATTTAAAGATATAGCTCCTGATTTAAGTAGGTATGTGGTTGAATTTGCTTTTGGCGATATTTATTCACGCCCAGGATTGGATAATAAGCAAAAAGTTCTTACAACGATTACAGCCCTTGTTGCCCAAGGAAAACCGCAGATTGAGATGCATATCAAAACCGGGCTTAGTGTTGGTTTAAAACCAGAAGAGATTGTAGGTTGCATCATTCACCTTATCCCGTATACAGGATTCCCAAGTGTTTTGAATGCTTTAAAGGTTGCTCAAAAGGTGTTTGCAGAACAAGGTGTAAAAGTGACAACATCAGTTGATTGAATAGCACGCTAATATAAAATTAATCCTTAAGGATGAATGGGGGTAGGCTAAATATGATAAATGATTTGGATTTGAAGTACCTGCGACGTTGTGTTGAACTAGCAAAAACAGCGTTGGATAAAGGTGATGAGCCATTTGGTTCAGTCCTTGTTTCAGCTGATGGAGATGTGCTTTTTGAAGATCATAACCACGTTGCAGGCGGTGATCATACCCAGCACCCTGAATTCGCCATAGCGCGATGGGCAGCTAATCATATGACACCTGAAGAAAGAAGCAAGGCGACAGTTTATACCTCTGGTGAACATTGCCCCATGTGCGCTGCGGCCCATGGTTGGGTTGGTTTAGGGCGAATTGTTTATGCAAGTTCATCCGAACAGCTAGTACAATGGTTGAGTGAAATGGAAGTAGCTCCATCACGCGTTCGGAGTCTTCCTATTCAAGATATTGTTCGGGATATTACAGTAGATGGGCCTGTTCCTGAACTGGCAGAGCAAATTCGTCAACTTCACCACCAGCTTTATTCAGAAAGACGTTGACTATCATAGTCAGTGGCTTTATAAAGTGATACAGTTGACTCTATATTTATTGTGTTTGTTCCGTGATGTTTAATTCGCGAGCCACTCCCGTACCCTCTTACCATCCTCCACCGTTCCCACTCTTCAGTTTAAATTCTTGAGCGCCTCGCATGTTCACAGACTGGCTCAATAATTGGTGTGAAGAGACTGGGATCATAAATCGGGCAATATGTATCAAAAGAGGCTGGGCCAAAAGTATTCTCATCAATAAAAAACCGAACTACTAAGTGCATATAACCCGCTTCGGAAATATACTTCGCTTTCCGCGGGCGGCTGGTGAGCTTCCTCGTGCTAGCGCACTCCGGGATCTCACCGATGCTCTATCCCTTTTCTCCCTATAGGAGTCTACGTATATTTCCTTCGCTATGGTAATACACCGTTCGCCTTTGACCCCCAGCCTCTATAAATATGGCAAGACCAGGGATGTCCCCAAGTCTTGCCAGCTTCCACCATATCACTCGCTACTTCAACTTTTACCGGAACAAATCCAAGAATCTCTCCCAAAGACCTTGCTTTTCTACCTTTGTTTCTTCTATGTCTTCAGATTCTTCTACTTTAATTGCTTCAGTCTGTAAAGCGAATTGTACGACATCGACATTTTTATTTTCTTTAGACACAAACGAGATTGGCTCAAAATCAGATGTATCATATTCTTCCAACATTTTATCTAGTTCAGATTGCATTTCGTCAGGCAAGTCGCTAGTTTCTCCTTCTAGTTCTTCCGTGCCGTCCTGAAGGGCTCCGGCGCCTTTCTCAAGAGAAGCAGTACCGCTGGCAAGTCCTTTAATCCCTTTATCAATCCCAGGATAGTTCGCTGCTAAATTGCTAACGCCATTGGTGTATTCTACTAAACCCTGATGGAAAGTTTGATACTGTGAGGCGAGTTCTGAGATGCCTGATTGTAAATCTCCTAGTTGATCCAAACCATCTACATTATCCAAACCATTCTCAACTTCGGCTGCGGTAGAGTTTGCTTCGTCACCCATTTTTCGTACTGCACTAGAAACATTATCCAATGTTCCCGTCACCGCATCAAATACGGGTTTCACTGACTCATACGTCCCTTTAGTTTTCTGAGCTGATTCATAGGAATCTAGTAATTGGTTAACAACTTCCTGATCAACATCGCTTTTTAATAATTCCTCTATTTGGTCTTTCGTGATATTATTATTCGGGATCCCGTTTATTGCTTCAGCTAGATTACTATAGGCCTTATTATAGTTGTCTCCTAATTCATCAAGTCCATTTGCCGTTTCGTTTAAGCCATCTGCTAGTGCACGAAGGCCTTCTGGTAATTGCTTAAGATCATCTATATCAGGAGTCTCATTTGGAGCATTTTGCAATGCACCTGCCACTTGCTGTAGAGCCTTTTGGACTTCCGAGGATCCCCCGACCAGTTTACCGGACGATTGATTCAATTGATTGATTCCATTCATGTAACTACTGGAACCGGTACTCAGTTCAGTGGCCCCACTATTCAAGTCTGAAATGCCACCCTGCAAATCACCGACCCCATCATTAATCTTCTTAATCGCGTCGGACAGGGACTTCATATCCCCTTTCATATCTCCCAAATCCGGATCATCGAAAGGAATTGCAGCTGGTGTTGCTGATATGTTAATCGGATCCAGTTCGAAATCTGTCACATCGGCTGATACAATGAATGTTTCTTCCTTTTTCGGCATAATGGTAAAGGTCAGCATCGTATCTTTACCGGATTTCGCTTTGTTTGCATCAGGAGCTTGGATTTGTGCAAAATTTATTGGATCAAGCGTCAGCGAGATTTGCATCATATAATTCTCGAAAAACGCAGGATCTGCATCATCATTGCCAGAAGTCTTAATCCGCAATTCTAGGGATCCACTTTTTCCAGCTAATTCATGAGGATCGATTTTCTTTCCATCCAGCATATAGGTGATTTCGATATTCCATGGCAGGGGCCGATGTTCAATGGTACCTTGATAATAAAAATTGTCATCGCCTTTTTCCACCTGAAACCGGACTTGACCATCATCCATCTGTTCGATATCCAATAAATTACTCAAGTTTCGAACATCCGTATAATCGCCATGATCTGTGATGGTACCAGGCTTGGCGTCATGGAATGTATTAACTACATACATATCCTGTAAGTCTCCATTTGCTTCTAGTTTGCCGTAAATAGCTTCGTCTTTTGTGGCATATTTCCCTTCTTCATTCTCATTATCTTTCGCGAACACAGAAAAAGGAAGTGAGCCAAATACCAAAAAGGTTCCCATCATTACGGCTGCTAATTGTTTATGTCGCATCATATCACTCCTCATTCCTTTTATAAAAATTCGATTTCCAAGTTGTTTTTGCAAGCAATCGGTCGAGTACGATGAGCAGTGCCGGCAGTAAAAGCAAAACGGCAATAAAGGCTAACAACGCACCGCGTCCGAGTAAGAGCCCAATGGACGAGACGATCGGATCGGATGACGTCGCCGACAAAATAAATCCAACACTGGACAGAATAGACGCAGACACCCCAATAGAGAATGTCTTTTCATCAATGGTCTTCTTCACGGCATCTAATGCACTCATGTCCTTCCGAAGTTGCGTATAGTTTTCGGTAAATAAGATGCCGTAGTCGACCGTCGCTGCCAGCTGGACCGTACTGATGATCAGATATCCGATATAAACAAGTGGTGAATCGGTTAAGTACGGGACGGCCAAGTTAATCCATACGGATGTCTCAATCGTCAGCAATAAGACGACTGGGAAGGAAATGGAACGGAATGTGATGAGTAGAACAAGGGCAATGGAAATCACCGTCAGTGCGTTGACTAACGTATTGTCCTTCTCCACAATATCCTTCATATCATACATCGTCACACTTTCACCTAGGGCATGGTAATCATCACTGTAATAATCAGCGGCAATCTGTTTAACCTTTTCGACAAGGGCAAATGCCTCATCCCCCTCCGAATCCGTTGTCGTATTTAAAGTGATACGACTATAATGCTCCGAAAAGAATGATTTCGTTATCGATTCATCGAGATACGCTGATGGTATACCTGACCCGACAGTATTCACATAGGAAATCGTACTTTTCACTTCATCAAGATCATCAAGGTCCTGAACGAGTAGCTCTTCTCGTGCTAGATCTCCCTTTGGTACTAACAGAACCATCGGGGTATATTTATCAAACACATCTTCAATTGCTTGCTCATCCTGACCAGCCCGTGTATCATCGGGATTGCCACCAGTTCCATAGAGGAAGTCCGTATTTCCTTGTGCCAAAAAGGCCGGAACAATGAGAATAGCCACAATTAATAAGACAGGAATACGAAGCTTCACAATATATTTTCCGAAATTATATTTACTAGGCAAGAAGGCGCGATGCTTGGTTCTATCAATCCATTTATACAACATCAATGTGAGAGCTGGGAGGAAGACCATCACACTGATGAAGCTGAGTATAATTCCTTTCAGCAGATTCAAGCCTAAATCGGCACCAAGTCCAAAATCCATAAACATCAAAGCCGTAAATCCAAAGACTGTTGTGGAGGCACTCGCCGCAATAGCGGGAAACGATCGCTTCATTGCCAGCTTCATTGCTTCCGCTGGCGTCTCCTCTGTCTCTCGATAATCGGTGAAGCTATGTAGCAGAAATATGGCGTAATCAAGTGACACAGCCAGCTGCAAAATCGGCGCTACCGCTTGGGTGACAAAGGAAACCTCACCCAGAAAGATATTCGTTCCCATATTAATCAGTACCGAGACACCTATAGTTATAAGGAAAAAGACTGGTTCCAGCCATGATGTTGTAGATAGTAGCAAAATCAAAATCACAACGGGTACTAAAATCAACGCTGCATTCATCGTCTCACTCGTTGTTGATTGTTGCGAGTTCGCTGTATTCAGCGCCTCTCCTGACATTGCATTATCCTTCCCAATCAAATCATAGACAGCATCTGTCGTTTCCACTTCTTTTCCACTTTCAATTTCAAAGGAAAACAAGGCATTGCCATCTTTATAGTATGTCTCAACGGTATCTTTATTTTCCATTTCAATCGGTGTTGTAACATCCATTACATCATCGAGCCACATCACCCCAGAGACACCAGCAATGGCTTCTAATTTCTGTTTGTATGCTAAGGCTTCTTGGATGCTGACATCCTTTATCATGACCCGTGTATTGGGCACATCATCATTAAATTCCTTATCCATCACATCTGTCGATTTAATCGATGGTGCATCATCAGATAGATAATCGACCATATCATAATTGGTCTTCACGCCAAATTGCACGACCACACTAACCATTGCCAGAACGATAAAGGTGATGACAATCGATTTTTTATATTTTAATATAAGCTCTGTCATTGCAGTCTCTGTTCATCCTTTCTTGCTACTTATAAATTTATAAAACTCTAACTTATGGTTAACCTCTAACAGGAAGGATTATCATTTAGCGCCTAGCCCGAGAAGCTTACAGAATGTGAGTCCGGCAAAAACGTGTGGACGACTTTAGCTGTTTATCTTTACAGCATGGCAATTGCGCTTTTGTTGATCCATCCAGTCAAACACGATATCATTATACTCGACACCGTGTTGGATATACAACAAACAGTTTTGCGCTGAAAGTGTAAAATCCAACATATGAGATAGATGTGTTGAAGAAAAGTAAAAAGAAGGCGTGACAATTTAATGAACAAAAAACTCGATCGACGAAAGAAGTACACCCGAAAGGTTTTAATGGATAGCTTAATCACTTTATTGAAGATCAAATCGATTTCTGCTATCACCGTTAAAGAAATCTGCGAACGGGCCGATATTAACCGTTCCACTTTTTACTCGCACTACAAAGACCAATTTGACTTACTTGCGCAAATTGAAGAAGAAATCATCACAGAACTACAGATGTATTTAAATCAATATAATTTTGAGCAGGAACAAGAAGCCCTGCAGATGACAGAAAGACTTCTAGAATATGTCGTCTCCAAATATGAAGTATGCCAGGTACTCCTCAATGAAAATGCCGATCATACCTTTGAAAGACGCGTGATGCACGTCGCTCGCTCGTTTCTAATCCAAAGTAAGTTCACCCACGATGATGTAGATTCGGATATTTCCGAATATGTGGTTACTTATTACATCAGTGGCAGCATTTACGTTATCAAACAATGGGTTGCCAACAATATGGATCAGTCACCAAAACAGATTGCACAGCTCATTAATAGTTTTAGGTATAAGGTGTGATCTAGCATTATCATTTTTAAGCCGGGGCTAACACTCTTTTATAAAGCAAATTTCCTATAATGGATCATAACGGAGGGAGAATATGAATGAGAGGAAAGATATTTTAGATGCTTGGATTACGATCGAGCAACTATCCGAAGGTTCTATAAATAAAAAAGACAAATTGCTAAAGCCTTTACATACAAAAGAAGAGGATTGGAATCAGTTTTTTTCAGACTTTTTAACGAAACAAAAAGAACAACAAGATGTATCAGATAAGTTCTTTAAGAAGTCGGGCTTAGTATTATATTTTGATATTTTTAATTTTCAAGAGGTTGTTGATATATTGAGGGAGAAATACAAGATTGCTAAAACCTACGAAGAAGTTAGTAACTCTGACAAATTCACCTTCTCTTTATATTTTGATAACCAGTTAAATTTTATAGCGGATAAATTGTTCTTTACGATGAGCGGTTATATTCGCCAACATGGTGATTTACCAGAGGATTTTTTAAAAGTCGAAAACTCATTTAGAGAGGATTTGAATAGGAAATTTGCTGAGGATTTTAATAGCACGATTTCAGACCTTTTACAAAAGTATAATGCTTCCACTGAAAACTTCCGCTATGCATTTGTGAAAAACTTGGATAATGGAGATGTAAATTTACATTCTTTCTTTATTGAAGATCTGAACAAAGCAAAGACAATCACGAATAAAAATTTGGATCGATATTTTAATGGCTTTTCTGGAGATAGGCAAAATCTAGATAGCAAAAAAGAATCCATTCATTTTAACCCACATATTTTCGAGACAATGATTCTACAACCTAAATTTTACCCGTTGGGACGGTTCCCCAGTAATCCTGATTTTGCCCTTTCATTTATGCAACAGGTGGCGGTAAATCTCGCTTTAAATGATGAAAATGATATTCGTAGTGTCAATGGACCACCAGGAACTGGGAAAACAACATTGTTAAAAGATATTTTTGCTGATTTAGTCGTACAACAGGCAGTGGAAATTTCCCAGCTTGCTGATAAAAGAATTCAAGGTGGTCTAGTTTATTGGCGAAATGCGAAACTAGGTGTTTTACCACTTTCCATTGCAGATAAGAATATTATTGTAGCAAGCTCAAACAATGGGGCAGTCCAAAACATTGTTAAGGAGTTACCAAAGAAAGAGGAGATAGCTGCTGATTTTCAAAGGCAATTAGAGGAAGCGGATTATTTTCAAGATGTTGCTAATTCTAAATTAACCGGTGAAGGTTTCGGAAAGAGTCGCGAGATTAAAAGTGAGCTATTACATGAGGAAAATTGGGGTACATTCTCGTTGGAAGGTGGAGCATCCACAAACATTAACAAGTTACTGTTAAACATTGAAGTAATCGAAAAAGATTTAGAAGAAAATTATCAAGCGAATCCAGGTGTATATCAAGAATTCTTACGTCTCTATGAAGAATTAAAAATGGAAAGAGAAAAAGTTCAAGCATATAGCGAGAAAATGTATGATCTTAAAAAATTAAAAACAAAGCATCAGGAGCACTTGCTTGCTTTTGAACAAGAAGAAAAAAGGAAACGCGCAAATATGCTTTTACAGGAAAAAGCAGGGAAGCGTGAACTTGAGAGACTGCGACAAGAAAGTGTAAATCTGCAAAAAGATGTATCGAATGTTTCCAGTGAAATGGAAAATGTAACGAATGTACAAGCGCAAGCTGAAAGGAATTATGAAGTAGTTATCGCACAAAAGCCAAGTTTGTTATGGTTCCAGAAAATATTTAATAAACCAAAGGTTGAGCAGTATTTCAAAAATCTTAATGATGCAAACGATCATTTAAATCGTCTTTCTCAACAAAAGACTACATTATTGAATGACCGTAGGCAACTGGAAAATGAGATAAAGGAAAATGCTACAAAAAGTGAGTATGCTCAAAAGCAAATCCAGGACACAAAAGCTAATTTCGATCGATGGATAACGACTCAACAAAGTGATTTGAAAAAATTGGAACAAGAAATGGCGTTATTGGAAGAGCTCAAACGGCAAAGTGGCATAAAAGAACTCGATTTTTCACTATCATATGATGAACTTCAAAAGTCTAATCCATGGTTTACGAAGCAGTTTCGGATTTTACAATCGGAGTTATTTATTTCAGCTCTAAAAGTCAGAAAGCAATTCCTCTATGAAAACAGAAAGAATTTGAAAGCGGCAAGGATGATTTGGAATAAACAGTCCGAATACATTGGCAAGGAGAATGGCCATCAGTTAATTTCAGAGTCATGGCAATGGTTGAATTTCACTATCCCTGTTATCAGCACCACTTTTGCTAGTTTTGGTAGAATGTTTAAAAATCTTAGTGAAAATTCAATCGGTAATCTATTCATAGATGAGGCTGGTCAAGCCCTGCCACAAGCTAGTGTTGGCGCAATTTTTAGAAGTAAAAAGGTTATGGTCGTTGGGGACCCATCACAAATAAAACCAGTGCTGACGTTAGATTCAAATGTTCTGACCTTGATTGGAAGATATTACAAAGTTGATGAAAAATTTGTCTCAGCTGATGCATCTACACAAACAATTGTCGATGCCACAAGTCAGTATGGTTTCCAAAAAAATGAGGATGAATGGATTGGCATCCCACTTTGGGTACATAGACGTTCAAACTATCCGATGTTTACAATCTCAAATGAAATCTCGTATGATGGGCTGATGGTACAAGGTAAACCAGAAGATAAGTCACAAGGAACATCACAATGGTATGATTCAACAGGAAAAGCAAATGACAAATTTGTTAAAGAACAAGCCGACTTAGTGAAAAGCCTGATTGATAAACGATTGCGGGAAGACCCAGGTTTGGCGGAAGAAATCTATGTGATATCCCCATTTAGAAATGTCGCTTATAAACTTGCCCAAGTCTTAGATGAAATGAACTTCACGAAGCGAGAGAATGGGAAAATAACAAATATTGGAACAGTCCATACTTTTCAAGGGAAAGAAGCGAAAATTGTCTATTTTGTTCTTGGAGCGGATTCTAATAGTAGTGGGGCAGCGAGATGGGCTGTTTCTGATCCCAACATGATGAATGTCGCAGCTACACGAGCTAAAGAAGAATTTTATGTGATTGGCGATAAGAAATTGTATGCCTCACTTGGAAGTGAAGTGGCCAATAAAACAATTTCAATTATTGATGACTATAATAGTAAGCAAATGAAATAAAGAAAGGGCAGTTATTAAATAGATAACTGCCGTTTTTAAATGGTGCTATTCAAAGGTATGACTCAATCACTTTCTTGAAATCCTGATTAATCATGGAGTTAAAGGCCTTATTCATTAACACTTTGCTTTGATTGTTTAATACAAGGATTGGATAATAACTTACGACTGGACTTCTTCTAACTTTCACTTCCTGATATTCGATATGACTTATCTGTTCTTTTGGAATGGAAAGTTCCTGCCCCTTTATAGTCAAAACAATCATGTTTTCATAGATTAAAACTTTTTCACTTCGTTTAAATAGAAGTAAGTATAATCCGATGAGTGCTAGCACTCCTCCAATGATCATTAACATCATTTTTGCATAGATAAAATTTGCACCGACAAAGGAGATAATTCCTAAAAGAATAAATACAATGCCATTTTTGTTATTGTCGGTCTTGCCAGCATATAAAAGTTCACCAAAATCATTCAAGCTTATTCCTCCTAATTGTTTTCATAGATAGATACATTATTTTAATCCTATCCAACAGATGACGCCAGTACTGATAGTACCATTATACAAATGAGTAGATTGACGTTTATGGGAGGACATCACTATTACGGTAAAAGTAAGATTGCCTTTAGCCTGGTTCTAATTATCAGAATGGATGGATATTATTTTTTAGGATTTATATAATATAAAGATAGACAAAATAAGGGGCAAGGGGATGCGGATGAGTAAAAATAAGTCAAGGAAGCGATTACCTTTTTATGGGTTACTGGCAATATTAATATTTTTATTTGGGATTGTCATTGGATTGACGCCTTTACAAGCACCGGATAAAGATAAGGCAAAGCCGTCGGAGGTTTCTTTTGAAAGTACTTGGGGATTTCTTGAAAATATCGCACAGAAACCTCATCCGGTTGGATCAGATGAACATGAGAGGGTCAAAAATGATCTTATCCAAACAATAGAGGAAATGGGTTTGGATGTGGAAGTACAAGACACGATTGTTCATAAACCGGAATTTGAAAGGGCTACCCGTGTTCAAAATATCCTAACGAAGATGGAAGGTGCCGATTCCTCTGGTACCGTCATGCTTGCTGCTCACTACGATAGTACTTTCGTAAGTCCTGGTGCAAGTGATGATGGCTATGGTGTTGCCGCATTGCTGGAAACGGCTCGAATACTTAAAGACAAGTCTCTTAAAAATGATGTGATTATGTTAATAACAGATGGGGAGGAATTGGGCCTTCTTGGTGCACATGCCTTTGTCAATGAACATCCATGGGCAAAAGATGTGGACGTCGTGTTAAATTTCGAGGCAAGAGGAATTAACGGGGCCACGGTGATGTTTGAAACAAGTGGTGGAAATGGCGCGCTTATTAAGGAGTTCCAAAAAGCAACAAGTAGCCCAGCTTCCAATTCATTCCTAAAAGAAGTATATGATGTCATGCCAAATGGAACAGATCTAACGGAATTTGTTGGTTCCGGTATGCAAGGGTTGAATTTCGCAAGTGCACAGAGTTTTAATTCCTATCATACTACTATTGATAGTTTAGCTTTTGTTGATAAAAATACACTCATGCATCATGCTACATACGCATATGAACTTGCGACTCACTTTGGCAATATCGACTTAAAAAAGTTTGATCATCAATCAGAGAAAAATGCTGTTTATTTTAATCCGTTTGCTCAAACATTCGTTTCTTATTCTGAGAATCTTGTTATTCCTTTATTAATCGTTACATTCATTGGGCTTATGGCAACGATCATTCACGGAATCAGAAGAAAGCTTGTGTCAGTATTAGGTGCACTAATCGGATTTCTTTTATTCTTAGTATCGCTTGCCGTTGCCTATAGTATTTCTTTATTCGCTTTCAAGCTTGTCACATTTTTTGCCGAGGATGTGAGCTGGCTATTGGAATTTGACCAGCATATTGCCAGTATCTATTTAATTGGTTTTTTACTTATTACTACAGCCGTGTTAATCCTTTTCACCTACGTCGTACAGAAGAAAATAGGGGCATTCCAAGTTGTGACGGGGGCTTTGATTGGATGGTATCTATTAGCTAGTGTTTCTAGCTTTCTAATGACTGGAGCAAGTTATTTATTTGTTTGGCCACTAATCTTTAGTTTGATTGGAACGAATCTAGTATTTTGGAAAGACAAGAAGTTCTCTACTGAAAATAATGTTCTCTTATATAGTGCTTTTCTTGTTCCGGGTATCGTCCTATTTACATTTTTAGTTTATAGCGTATATATTGCGTTAACCATAACCGTCATCCATATCGTGATGACCGTTGCTGCTTTCAGTCTGATGTTATTTGTCCCTGTTTTTGTAAGGTTAAAAGGAAGCTGGAAATATGCGATTGGATTGCTCTTACTTGGTATTAGTATCGTAACCTATGAAACAATAGCGGTGGAGGCAACCAGTGAACATCCGATTGGAAATCAAGTCTATTACATGGCTGATGGGGACTTGGAGAAGGCCATTTGGGGAATAGAGACAAAGCCAGATTCCTTTACGAAACAGTTTGTAGCAGATGAATCACAGTTCGATGATCACCCGCTTCCATCCTTCACATACGGGGAAATGTATACAGCAGATGCACCGTACTATGATACCAATCTTCCCCAATCCGAGTTAATTTCGGATGTGACCAAAGATGGGTGGAAGACGATTACATTAGAGATCGCAGCACCAAATGCAATTGCCATCGAACTTGGTACAAATAGCGATATTTCAATCAATGAATTATCCATTAATGGTAAAGCACTACAATTAGATGCAAAGCATTACTCAAAGGAAAATCCCTATTTTATTGAACTTTTTGGCTTAAGCAAAGGCTTTACAATGTCCTTTACGATAAAAGAAGGAGAGAGTCTCGATTTTTATTTAATTGGTAAGACATTTGAACTTCCGGAAGAGCATTCTTATACGGAAAGACCTGCTAATATGACGACACATGGGGATTATAATATGGTTTTGAAGTCTTTTCGTTATTAGTTTTTAGGAGTGCGATTAAAAAGTTATTTAATGTTCTGTTGATAACAACTTTACATGCTCTTTCTACGAATGAGGGGTAAATCCAGATTACGTAGATTTTATCCAGAGTTTTATAACAGATAAATGTTGTTGAATAACCATTTACAGTCAGAGGAGGACTAACTACTGATAGTATTTTTTTCACTTCACCTGCTACTGAAGAGGTCATTCGGTTTGTACGTGAACAAATAATATATTAAGGGATAAAGTGAAATTTTCGCGGAGAAATTACAACAAGCATATTAAAAGTAGGATAAGGAGGAAGGAAGAAAATTACTAGGCTTTCTTTAAGGGACATCAGGTAACATAGATCCATAGCATCTATTGCTAGCTTATTTGGTATAGTGCTTTAATACTAATAAAATTAAAGGGCTATAAAAGAGCTTTATCTTTTATAACCCTTTTTCTTTATAGTTTACTGTTAAAAATGTCGCGGTGAACCGCACCATAAGCAAAACTATCCTCTACAGAATTTTTTCTAAGCTCCTCTGTACACGCTCCTTTTCCAACTTCAATACCTTCTGTCTAACAGAATCCTCCGCTTCCTCATGTCGATTTAACGCAAGTGATGCGACATTGGACTCTCTAGCGTACAGATCGAATAGTTTTGATTTCTGGCCTAATACTTCTAGCATGGTTACATCAATGCTTTCCTCGGTCAATAGGCGATATACGATCACGTTTCTAGATTGTCCCATGCGGTACGCGCGGCTAATGGCTTGTTCTTCTATAGAGGGCTTCCACTGCGGCTCACATAGAATTACAATGTTTGCAGCCTGGATGTTTAATCCAACTCCACCGGCGGTAATTTGGCTAATTAATACGGATCCTGGTTTGGCTTTTGTGAATTCATCGATAATTTCTTGTCTTCTTGCATTCGGTACATCACCTGTAATAGCCTCAAATGTCTTTCCTTCTAAGTGTTGCTGAATGATGCGAATGACGTCTTTGAAAAAGGAAAATACTAATACTTTGTGTCCATTTTCACCAGCTGCTTCACATATGTCTAATAGCTTTTCTAATTTAGGAGACTCTTTCGGTGAACCACCTTGCCATGCTGCCCGTCGCATAGCCATTAACTTATCTGCCATGACGGCTTGGTAATAATACTTTTCTTCCTTCTCACCAAAATTCGTCCACTGTGGGATGATTTCTAGTTCTGGTAGCTCACTCAGCACATCTTTTCGATTCCGTCGTAAATAAATGGGTGATACAACTTGTTTAAACTCATGTGGTTGGAGAAGATGCAACTCTTGTGTTAATTTTTCAGCAATGTCTGGTTGTAAAATTGACATTAATTGCTTCATTTCTCCTAATCTATTTTCCAGTGGAGTTCCACTCATGAATAATACATATTCCGCAATAGCTGCTAGTTTATATACACTTTGGGAACGCCTAGCTTCCGGATTTTTAACATAATGGGCTTCATCAACAATTAATACGTGTAGGGAATATTCATTATCGAAGTTCATTTTCAATGTTTGCTCATAGGTTGTGATCAAGACACCGCCACTTGTTTGCCAT
The DNA here is from genome assembly GCF_017873565.1 of Lederbergia galactosidilytica. Lineage (GTDB taxonomy): Bacteria > Bacillota > Bacilli > Bacillales > Bacillaceae_C > Lederbergia > Lederbergia galactosidilytica. The sequence goes on along the minus strand of NZ_JAGGKH010000008.1, from coordinate 123,129 downwards.
TTTTCAAACTCGGCATCACGGTTATTTCCGTGGAAGATAAATGAATTTAATGTGGAGCGCAGGCTAATCTCTCTTTTCCAGTTTGCTACAACACTTAATGGACAAACAACCAGGGCATACTCCTGCTCGGTTTGAGCCAAATGATTGATCATCGCTAAGGCTTGAATGGTTTTACCCAGCCCCATCTCATCTCCAAGTAAAGTCCGCTTATAATGGAGCGCATATTTCGCGCCAAACTCTTGGTAATGCCGTAATGTAACTTCTAGGCGGTTTGTATTTAAGTCAAAACGATTTACTGCCTCTACGATATCTGTTGGTAGGCTTTCGTGTGATTCAACCGGTTGAGAGTGTGTAACTTTTTCGATCTCTGTATAATAAGAGGCGTTCTCATCAATAAAATGTTGGATTAATTCTTCCTTACTCACTTCGAAATGAAGGATAAAATTGAGGTTTCCTCTTATGTTTTCTAGCTCTTTCTTATATTCCTCTCGATTAAGGTTTTCCAAAGCTACCTTAATCTTTTCCTTTTCAGATTTTGACTGGAATAGAGAACCAATAAAACCTTTTTGCTTTTTTATCGTATCTATATCGGGAGCGATCGCCTTATTAAAACGATCGAGATCATCCCTTAAAGCTTCGATCGCCTTTAAGAGTTCCCATTTCTTATAAATCATTTCTAGAAGTTTTGTATGATCTTCTGATAGATTGTCTGGGTTCAATTTAGGAATAGCTTGTTGATAGGTGGATTCTTTTATTTTTGCGACAGCATTGTAAATTAGATATGCACTCTTCTCCCCAACGCCGTTTATTTGCAAGAGGTCGTTGGCCACTTGATCTTTTATATCGTAAATCGTAAGGAAGCCGTTATTGACTAAATGGTTAATGGGCATCCCTTTTCCTAAAGTAGAAATAACATCCATTGGCATTGATTTTAACTTTTCATAACCCTCAATTATCTTAAGATCTTCCCACAAAGCTGTAATCTGTTGATTAAAATAATTATCTGTGAATGGATTTAAATTACTCCGAATCTGATTTAATTCAGCTTTTAGAAGATTCACATCCCTTTTGTTTTTAATCATGATAAGCCCCCTGAAAAAGTATACAAGTGTGTATTTATACCTATCATTATAGCACTTTTCTTTCCATGACCAGACACTCTTTAAAAAGGGGAATAGCTGTTTTAATGATACTAGGACCCTAGAATTCTTTGCTCCCGCCTTTAGTTAATAGCGTAAAGATATAGAAACCTGGAGAATTGTTACCTCTTAATGGGAAGGGGTTTAGAAAGAACCCCTAATCTAGTACAATAGTTACATACATAATTGTAAGCGCAATAGAATCTCATCAAGGAGTGAGTTTATGTCTAACTATAATGTAAATAATATGACTGTGAATATTTTGCTGGGTTGGATTGAAGAGGATATCATTGCTATCCCAGAGATTCAACGACCATTTGTGTGGAAGCCTTCCAAAGTGAGAGATTTACTAGACTCTTTATATAAAGACTATCCTGTAGGGTATATTATTACATGGCAAAACCCTGATGCGAGATTGAAAGATGGAACTATCTCGCAGGGCAAGAGAATATTAATAGATGGTCAACAAAGAATAACTGCATTAATGGCTGCTATTTCTGGAAAAGAGGTAGTGAATGACAATTACCAGAAGAAACGTATCAAAATTGCATTCAATCCTATTGCCGAGAAATTTGAAGTACTTAACCCGGCAATTCAAAAAGATAAAAGATGGATACCGGACATTTCCAGTATCTTTGATTCGCAATTTGATACCTTTGAATTCATCGATAATTATTGCCAAGTTAATCCGGAGATTACAAGGAATGAGTTAAATAGAATCCTGCAAAAGCTAATCCAAGTGAAACAAAGTTCTATAGGGGTTATTGAACTGGCACATACTTTGGATATTGAAACAGTAACTGAAATATTTATCCGGATAAATTCAGCAGGAGTTAATTTGAGTCAGGCCGACTTTGCTATGTCAAAAATCTCCGTTAACGATGAATTCGATGGTCCGCTTATTCGAAAAACAATTGATTATTTCTCCCATATGAAGAAGAGCCCTTCTATATACGAGAACATTAAGAATAACGACACAGATTTCGCAAGCAGTGGAAGTTTTTCGAAGATAAAATGGGTGAAGGACTATTACACAAATATTTATGAACCAAGTTATTCAGATGTATTAAGAGTGGCCTTTACATTTAAATTTTTACGCGGCCCAATTTCAAATCTTGTTAGTCTATTATCTGGTAGAGACTTTGAAACAAGAGAATATAAGATGGAAATCACAGAGAAATCCTTTAAACAATTGAAAGATGGCGTACTTAAATTTGTGGATGAAACAAATTTTAAACGTTTCATCATGATTTTAAAATCAGCCGGCGTTATCCATAAAAAACTAGTCCGATCACAAAACTCTATAAATTTTGCCTATGCTTTGTTCTTATTATTGCGTGAACGAGGTATTGCTGGTTCACAAATTAATATAATTGTCCGTAAATGGTATGTTGCTTCTATACTGACAGAGAGATATTCTAGCTCCCCAGAGTCCACTTTTGATTTTGATATTAAACGTTTTGCAACGTACGATGATCCAATGGATTATGTAAAGTCCGTTGAAGCAGGCGAACTATCAGATGCATATTGGGATAATATACTGATTGCTAATCTAGATACTTCTGTTACAAGCAGTCCATATTTCAACTTGTTTATAATGGCCCAAATCTACCAGAAAGATGCAGCATTCCTATCAAAATCTATCACTGTCCAACAGTTAATAGAAGAACGTGGTGACGTGCACCATGTATTCCCAAAAAGATACCTCCAGAAGAACGGCTACAATAATAGAAGGCAATATAACCAAATCGCCAATTATGTCTATACGGAACAGGTGGTCAACCTAGCTATTAAAGATCAGTCCCCAGTACAGTATATGGACAAGGTTAAACAACAAATAGAGGATCATAATATGCGAATTGGCGAAATTAAAGATGAGTCAGAAGTGAAAAGGAATATGGTGGAGAATTGCATACCAGAATCGATATTTGAGATGGAAGCCATGGATTATGGAAAGTTTTTAGCTGAAAGAAGACAATTAATGGCGAAGAAGATAAAGGGTTATTTCCAGAGTTTGTAGTTTAGGTAATAGAAACATAAAAAAACAACTGAACAGCGATTAAGCAAAGTTCAGCTGTTTACTATAAATCCTTCTTTTCACTTGAATTTCACAAGCTCGTCAGTAGGTTAAACCTATAAGAAGGAATGGCTACTTTTATAGAGATGATGCTTGCCACAGTAGAGTACAAGGAATTAATAAAAGTAGTTAAACTTGTCATAGGATTCACTCCTTTAAGATCCGAAAAAATACAAGAAATGAAAAGGAAAATAATAAACAAGCCTGTCATCATCAGCAATGGTAAGCCAATCCCATTGGACACAAATGTGTTTCGACAAATTCATTATACCATTTTTTGAAGAGTGGGGTAACTGAAACATGTAATGTAAATTATGTATGCTAGGTATTTATCAGCACATGGAGTTTTTTTGGGCGCTCACATCGCCAGAAATGTACACTTTACCTGTTGGCATTCCAACATTGATGTCAACCTACTTGGTCGACTTTGTCGTCCCTATGACCGTCAACGCCGTCGCTTCCGTCCCAGTGATTATATTATTCATCCTCTTCCAGCGGCAAATCATTCAAGGGATTAGCTTTACTGGGGGGAAATAGAAAAGAACCAGATACCGGATGGTGTCTGGTTCTCTTTTTAGGAGGTTCATTCCTTTTATTGCCTTATAGCCAAAGGTTCATTTCAGCCCAGAGTGATTCTATTGATAATTAATAATCGCCGGGCTAGGGTCAAGTTTCAAAACTTCTTCAGGAGTTAACACAGGCTCATCTTTTTTATAAAAGATTTTAAAACCGCCATATTGGACTGCTTCGTTTCGTACGAATTTGCGATAGAGCGACATTTTTGTGTTGCCGTCACCCCAACCATCATAGTTTAAGGCGACTTCTACATTTTCAGTTGGTTGGATGGCTTCTTTGTTTGTTAAGGCATCGTCGACGAATTGATGGACTAAGACGATTTTATCTGGCAAATCATTTTCTTCTACCATGTCTGAGAGGTAGTCTACCGCTTCTTGTACTTCAGCTCCGTCCACTTGGCCAAGATCAATACCAGGTGTTTGTCCTTCCTTTACATGGAATTCAGTATCAATCGCAAGGTGAACATAAGGGAGCTTCAGCCATTTCTCCAGTAATTTCACGTGATCCAGCACAGAATCTGTTCCGAGTTGGACATCCAGCATTAGCAGCGCATCGTTCTTTTTGGCGAGTTCGGCATACTCGTCAATTTGCTCTGGTGAAGTACTATGGAAGTACTTCCCTTCAGGGCCTGGGTCTCGCTGGGCAACGGTCGAGATTAATTCAATCATTGGCACAGCGGGACGGGATGGATCGGCATCTGAATATGCTTGGGTCTGTTCTTTCAACTTCTCCATGAATTGCTCTGGTTCCAATTCCCCAAGTATCCCCATATTGGTGGAATTCGGGTGTCCGTAATAGGCAACAAGTCTATGATTCTTTAAAGGTCCGTCTGTTTGATCCTCAGCATCTTTGACCAATGTTTCTCCCACTTCAACCATTCTCGTCCGATCATCTCCATAGGATTCTGCTTGCGGCATCTGCTCCAATTCCTCTTCAGATACTTTATCTTTAAGAGGGGTAGCATCTCCTGCCGGTTCTAGTGGTTTGTAAGGTTGTGGAGGCTTCTTTTCTTCCACCTTTTCTGCTTCTTCTTTTTTATCCTTCTTATCTGCTGTGCCGTCCTCCTGTACCGGTTTTTCATCATTTCCTTCGCTTTCTTTGTTAGCAGTGGCGCTCTCCGAACAAGCGATGAGGAAAAAGGTGAGGAGCACGCTAGATATTAGCAAGGCTATTTTTTTCATGTTGTTCACTTCCTTATGTATGGTTTCCTCTCTATCTATTACCTTAGGTGTATTCCCTAAGTTTAATAAATTTAACAAGTATGGATAAATTTAACATAGCCATTTTTAAGTTACAACCGCCTCGGTCATAAAGTCGAATTGCTATGAAATTCTCCGCATACACTTCTTCTCCAATTTCAATACCCTCTGTTTAATTGATTCTACAATATTGATAGAGCCTAATTAGGATAAAAGCTCTTTTTATTACTCCTAGTAATAAACGTCAGTTGCTAGAGGGTAAAGGCGTTCTTCTTTTACTAAATGATAGGTATCCCGACCCGTAAGTATACATGTTTACAAAAAGTAAACGAATGTGCACAAAAATGTAAACATGTATACAAACATGTTTACATCTCTGAGAGACAGTATGTGTACAATCTTGTCATTGTTGTTTACAAAAACGTTTACAGTAGAAGTTATGTTTACGAAATGTTTACAAGTTTACAGTTTTATTTTATTTTGTAACTGTCATTGAAGGGGTTCGTAATCTCTTATACACTTAAATAAAGTGGTATTTGTTTTACATAGTAAATTTGATCGTAAAAATCTATTAAGTGAAAAGGGATGATATGGATGTCTATGTCGAGAATTGCGGCAGTTGATGTTGGGAATGATTCAGTTAAGTCTATTTTTGGGGAACTAGAGTATGAATTAAATATTCCTAACATTATTGCAAGGGATACAGAAGATCGTCCGGTAATTGGAATAGAGGATTTAGATAGTAAGGATCCGCTCGAAGGGATTCATTTGAAGGTGCATTCTCCAGCTCTAAAGGAAAATAATGTCGTTTATCGTATTGGTCATTTAGCGACAAAGAGTAGTAATGCTCAAGAGTTAGATCCAGGAAGTCTAAAATCTGAAGAAGATCAAACATTGGTCATGCTGCTTTCCACATTGGCATTAGATGCAGTGAGGGAAGAGAATGCGGCTATTTTCCCCCGTGAGAAAAACGTTGTGGATGCGAACTATACGTTGGGAACGGGCCTCCCCCTCCGTGAAGTAAAAGAGGGCAAGGATGCTGGATACCGTTCGAAATTAACAGGCTCTGTCCATCAAGTAGAGTTTCTCGTAACACCAAAGTACCAGGGACTCAAGGTGAATATTAAATTTAATGAGGTAAAGGTGTATCCTGAGGGCTTTGCTGCCTTTATTAATCTTGTAATGGATCATAACCTTAAAGTCATTAACAAAGATTTAATCGATAAAAGAATTTTAATTCAAGATATTGGCGGCTTATCCACAGATATCGCTGTTATAAGAAACAGGAATGTCGACGATGATAAGGCACAAGGATTTAATCTTGGGGTATCTGAATCACTAGAGGCGATAAGGGAAGAAATTAGATCCAAACATGGAGTGGAATTAGATAGCCGCCGTGATGTTGTAGATATTATAACTAGGAAAAATAATCGCAATCACATTTTGGTAAAAGGGAATCGGACAAGCGTTCATGATATTACAGACCGCCTACTCCTAGAGTTAGCCAAAAAACAATATCGTTTATTACGCAATACATGGCTAAAAAACTCACAAACTGAAATTTGTTACTTTGTCGGTGGAGGGTCAATCGTACTAAAAGATTATCTAAAATCGATCAATAACAATCTAGATGGTTATAACATTGAATTCTTTGAAGATGAAAAAGAGAGTATCTGGATGATGGCAAACGCTTATTATAAACTTATTACTGACTTTGCAAGGAAGACAGAGAAGAAAAAGGCTCCCCAAGAAATGGTAAAAAAGTAGAATTAAGGTGATTCCGTGAAAAAGTCTGTCTCAAATGAGGTGAAGAGAGGCCAAGCCATTTCATTTCGCATACCCTCTGATACACCTGATCATTTATTAAAACACCTACAAAGGTTAAAGGAAACGGAAAGAAGAAACTTTTCTAGCAAAATGGCTGAGTTTGTAATGCAGGGGGTCGGTCAGTCACTTTCAAGGGAAAAAGAAGTCCTTTCTATTCCCCTCCCTCAGAAATTAACGAAAGCACAGCGAAATTGGCTAAAGCATGAACATTCTGAGGCATTGCTTGGTAGCATTATTTACCAACTATTAAATGATCCAGCCCGTGCTGCTTCCTTGCTGGCTTCGTTGAATAGTCATTCCCTGAACCTAGATGATGCTTTATATCTTCAAGAGGAAATGACCATGGATAAATCCAAGGTAGGAGAAGAGAATGTGGAAACCCATTCACCTTCTTTAGAGAAACCAACTTCACCAAATGAGTCCCATATGTTCGATGATGATTTAGATTCATTTCAGTTGGAAGGCGTAAGAGAAGATCACTCCGCAGAAATGGAGGAGAAAGAGGATTCATCTGACAATGATTTAGAGAGCCTTTTGGGAGATTTCCTTGCAGAAATGAATAAGTAAAATACAGTATTTCATCCATTAGGATTATTGGTATTGCTCTAGGAGGATACCAATAATCCTATTTTGCGTAGAGTATGATTGGATGGAATGTATGGTTGTGAACCAATGTGTGGATTAGAGTGAGTTCGCTTTGTCATTGCTACGGATGATAAATTTTGTTCAAATGATGGCTTCGGCCTTTGAAATGCTAAATACGTAATAGCATCAATGCCTTCTTGTTCCAATGATCAGTCGAACATAGTTCGATAGGTACACCTCTGTTCATTCGTCAGGTTTATCAATTTCAGTAAAGTGTAGAATGGACATTTTTGCTAAAGAGTTGTTACGCCTCCTTCACATAATGAATAACATAATACTGAAGGAATAGGACGGTGAGAGTTTTGGATAATCATACAGCAGAATGGATTTATTTGGATATTAATCTAATCGCCGCTGTCCTGTTGATTACGGGTCAATTAACGATGAATGGTATATTTATTCAACCAACTGGGGGATTTTCCATCCCATTGCAGGGGCCTATTACGGGAGGGAGGCGCTTAGTTGGCAAATCTAATTCGAAAGTATCCACTTTTATAGTTGATTCCATTGACTTTATAATCGTCCTCTTGCTGATTTTTGGGCAAATCAGTGTTAGGGGTACATTAATTTCATCAGGCTATTTTTCTATTATCGTAAGTGGACCTATATTTGGTGCTCCTAAAACAGAAGTTTCAGAAGAGGCAAAGAAAGAGTTTTTTGAACATCTTGGGGTCTTTTTTAAGGGCGAACGGTCTTAACTTTGATCGTTAATGAAAGGAGGAAAAGGGTATGGCACTAACAGATATGCCGACGATAAAGCCATCTAAAGAGGCGCTATTTCTCGCGGCTGGTCTTTTAGCGTTTTTCTTATTTTTCTTTACTGATTACAAGGAATCTGATACAGAGCTTTCAAAGCATCAATGAAATTTTGGTTAGGTTTTATTAAAAGCTACTTTTGGTGCTTTTTCAAACCTTTGATAACTCACTTTTTATTGATCGCTCTGGCTCAATTTCATATTGGCAAAAACAGTTTCGAACCCATTTTCCAAAGGATGGGTTTTTTACACTTTCGGAATAAGGAGTGGCGCATATTCTACTAAAGGTTATTTATATTATTTTATTTGGAGGGGTTTATTAGTGGAAAAAGTAGATCCAAATCCATCAAAGCTTTGTCAGGAGTTCGCGAGAATACTTGGCTCCACCCCAAGTGTGGTCAATGGTGTCTGTACTGCAACTCGTTCCAGAACGAATCTTCATCCTGTTGTATTGGGTAGACCTGCAGAATCTTTCATGTTTGTTCCCCAGGCATTTTCATTTGAAAATATGAATAAAAGCGGAAAAGCGTTGTGTCTTGGAGAAACGGTTCTTCTCCAAGAAGAGGTCAATCCTTTTATGAGTAAGCTTCGTAAGCACGGCATTATTGTGACAGCTACACACAATCACTGGCTTTTCGATAAACCGCGTCTTATGTATATGCACTTTGAATCTGTCGAAGAGCCGCTCACTTTTGCCCGAAAAGTGAGGGATGCGATGCGAGTGTTGACTACGAAACAAATCAAGGTTGAATCTAGTTCCTATAAAGTTGAAGCAGATGCATCCGAATTTAGTTCCCATGAAATGGAAAGTAAAGATGACCATGATATGCAGGTTCAGATGGGCGGACCGTCTGATAGCAGCCTTTGTGATCAGTTTAGCCGAATTCTTAAAGGAGAAATGCATACATTTGAAGATGGTATATGCCTAGTGATGAGATCACGACATAATATTCAACCGGTCGTTTTAGGTAGACAAGGCCGCTCCTTTTTGCTCATTCCGCAGATGTTTACCTTTGAGTCTATGTCTGCAGATGGACGGGCACTTTGCGCCGGTGAAACTGTTATTCTCCAAGAGGAGCTCAATCCTTTTATCAGCAAACTTCGGAAACAAGGCATATTTGTCACCGCGTTCCATAATCACTGGTTATTTGAACATCCAAGACTCATGTATATACACTGGTTAGCCATCGATCACCCGCTGGATTTTGCCAGGAAAACTCGTAAAGCATTATGTGTACTCACTAATCGGCCGGTAAGGTTCAGAACTAGAACAGCAAAGAGGAGAAAATAAGCACCCCCACACATTCATTTTTAATTTATAGCAGCCCTATGAATACAACCAGCGAAGATGAGTGGACATGGATAATCATTCTATTTTTCAATCAAAATATATGCCGGTTTTCTCATAAAATGGGATGAGTCGTCCATTTATCTTTTAAACCTAAAACTATGCTGTCCAATAGCCAAAGCGGTGATATATGGCATTGAACTTTTATACTTACCGTTCAGGGCGAATAAGTCAGGTGAAAGGTGACTTTTACGGTTTTAAGCGCCCTCTTTATACAATCATACCCTCTCTTGCAGCATCTATGAAAGCTTGGATGATCGGGGAAAGCCATTTGTCTTTATGCCATCCCATTTGTGTGTAAACGTGCAAGTCAGGGATTTGCCATGGAAGGGCAACGAGTTCGCCTCGTTCGACTTCAGCTTTTGCTGTTATTTCTGGAAGAAAGGCAATGCCAATTCCCGTCATCGCACATTGTTTAATGGCTTCAGCATTTTGAAATTCCAGATGTGTAATAGTATCAATGCCCTCTTGCTCAAAGGATCGGTCAAACATAGTTCGATAGGTACAACCTTTTTCATTCGTCAAAAATACTTCTCCGTGAAAGTCTTCCAGCTTTAGTTCTGTTCGTTTTGTGAGTGGGTGGTCTGGGGCAGCGAAAAAACGGAAAGTTTCTTCCACCAATGGTTCGACTGCAATTCCTGTTGAGCGAATCGGTTCATCTAACATAAAGACGACATCTGCGGTTCCGTCAAAAAGCGTTTGTTTGAGTTGCTGATTAGGAACAGAGCGGAAGATAAGCCGTACTCCTGGGTAGCGTGAACGAAATAGCTGAAAGACAACTGGAAGCCGGTAGGCGCAAAGCACTTCGTTGGCACTGATCGTGATGGTGCCACTTAGGTCTTCATTGTCTAGAACAACACTACGAGCTTCGTCTAATTTGTTAAGAATGTCTTGGATATGAGTTAAAAAGCGTTCACCTGCCGTTGTGAGGACAAGCTGTTTACCTAAGCGATCAAAGAGACGAACACCCAGTTCTTCCTCTAATGCTTTTATTTGCATTGTGACATTGGAAGGAACATAGTTCAGGGCTTCCGCTGCTCGGGTGAAATTTAGTGTTGTTGCGACTGTGCGGAATGTGTTCAGTTGGCGCAATTCCATCATACTTCCTCCTTTATCTTCAATATTTTTGAATGCTACTTTGATTTTCCTTCACTTTTTTTGAGAGTAGCACAGGACTATACTAAGTACAAGAAATAATTTTAAATCTGTTTTATTTTGAAGGGAGCGAACAGTAATGATAGATTATGAAGTTTTTGATTTAGGTGACGTAAACTTGCAATCAGGTGGGACATTACCGAATGCATTTCTCGCTTATAAGACATATGGCAAATTAAATGAAAAGAAAGATAATGTTATTGTCTATCCAACTGCTTTTGGTGACCAACATGTTCAGAATGAATGGTTGATTGGAAATGGCATGGCCCTAGATCCGCAAAAATATTTTATTATTGTGCCCAATCTACTTGGTAATGGGTTATCTTCATCACCCAGTAACACGCCACCGCCATTCGATCGAGCCCATTTCCCACAGGTAACTATCTATGACAATGTCCAATTTCAGCAGCGGCTAGTGACCGAAAAATTTGGCATTCAAAAGATTGCTCTCGTAGTTGGCTGGTCAATGGGCGGCATTCAATCATTCCAATGGGGGGTAAGTTACCCAGATATGGTGGAACGGATTGCCCCTTTCTGTGGAGGAGCAAAGACTTGGCCGCAAACATATGTGGTCTTGGACGGAATGAAAGCTGCACTTATGGCGACAATCGGCTTCGATGTAAATAAACGAAACAACTTGACCCCGACAGATATGCGCGCTGTTGGCCGTGTCTATGCGGGATGGGGCGTATCACAGGCGTTTTACAGAGAGGAACTTTATCGGGAGCTTGGATATGATTCGTTGGAAGGCTTTGTGGCTGGGGTTTGGGAAAAGAGTTTTATGAAGATGGACCCACATAATGTTCTGGCGATGTTATGGACAGGGCAATTTGCAGATATTAGCGCAAATCCAACCCATAACGGAGATTTCGTTAAGGCCCTTAAAGGTATTAAAGCTCGTACCTGCATCATGTCTGGGAGTACCGACCTTTTCTGTACAGCGGATGAAAACAAATACGAAGCCAAGCATATCCCGCATGCGTCATTTCATCTTATCGAGTCGAATTGGGGCCATTTTGCTGGTCGTGGGATTAACGAAGCGGATAATAAATGTATTGATGACAACCTAAAACAATTATTGGCACTTAGTCCAAACGAATAGGTGATCGTTAAGCATTGGAGTGTCTTGCTAGGACGAATAGAAAAGTTAGTGTATGAATATATCAAGTTAAAAATATATTTAGTTGCTATATTTGCTTTGAAGGTCAATCAGATATTTTTGATTGGCTCTTTTTTATACATATAATTAAGGTCTTAGTTCCAATAAATGCATGAGGTGTCCTTGAACCATTCTCCTAATCTAAGTGTATGATTCACTACCTTGCTAAAACGAATGACCCAAATAATTTAGGAGGAAGTGGTTGTAGAATCCAGCGGGAGGAAAAACAGCGAAAATGAAGCTATATATGGGTTTCATAACTACAAGAATAAGCAGTAATGTTTATCCTGTCTTTTTTGCCTCTTTATCACATGCTAACAATAAAAGGAGATTTAGGGGAAAAGAAGAGGGAGTCTGGTACCATAAATAGCTCGAATCCTTATGTAAGAATCATTAATTATTATAATTAAAGTGTGAGTGTTGAGGCAGCCAGTTCAATCAGGATTATCGTAAATGTTATAATTGATATACTATCGATTCCTTCCATTATGATCATAATTCCGAAAAATGCTGGTAAAGTATCCGATACTTCATTAGCAAAAACAGCTCAAACACTGAATGAGGTTGCTCATTCATAAACTAGGGTATAAATAGAAATAGGATTTAATTCATTTTTATAATTTGGTACAAAGTGGAGGATTTCTTCATTCTTTACCGGGAAAAGGAGGCGAACTAGATGAAAAGTGAATTAATGAACATGCTAGAATCACGTAAAGAGGAAATCATTCATATCCGCCGTTCTTTACATGAAAATCCTGAGCTCTCATTTAAAGAGGAGAAAACAGCTCAGTATATTGCAGATTTCTATAAAGGAAAAGATGTTGAGATCCAAACGAATGTAGGGAATGGATATGGGGTGATCGTCACCATTAAGGGAGGCAAGCCTGGAAAAACAATTGGCTTACGTGCAGACTTTGATGCTCTTCCTATCATAGAAGAGACAGATGTTCCGTTTAAATCAAAGAATGAAGGGGTTATGCATGCCTGTGGTCATGATGGACATACAGCATACTTATTAGTTTTAGCTGATTGCCTCACTCAGCTAAAGGATTCAATTCCAGGTACAATTAAAATCATTCATCAACATGCGGAAGAGGTCCCACCAGGTGGTGCGAAAAGTATCGTTGAGTCTGGTTTAATTGATGATCTAGATGCTGTTTATGGGATTCATTTGTTACCAATGGGCCCTGCAGGGACAGTTGGCTACCATCCTGGGTTCTCTTTTAATGGACGAGCCTATATGAAATTGAAAGTGCAAGGAAGAGGTGGACATGGCTCATCTCCTCACTTGGCAAATGATGCGATTGTTGCGGCTTCCCATTTTGTTACAGCAGCTCAAACCATTATAAGTCGCAGATTAAGCCCTTTTGATATCGGCGTCATTACCATTGGATCTTTCGATGGAAAAGGCACATTCAATGTGATCAAGGATAGTGTGGAACTTGAAGGCGATGTTCGTTATATGACAAATGAAACAAAAGAAACGATTGAGCGAGAAATGAAGCGAATTGTCCGCGGGATTGAGGAGGAATTTGGCGTCAAATGTGAACTTACTTATACACCAGATTATCCACCATTATACAATGACCCTGAGCTAACGGCGAAGGTTGCAGCGAGCTTACGAAGCATGAATGATCCAGATATTAAAGAAGTGAGAGAATTTCCAGCATTGGCTCCATCGGAGGATTTTGCTTACTATGCTGAAAAATTCCCAGCCTGCTTCTTCTATATTGCCTGTACGCCAAAAGGAGTAAAAGATCCTTACTTTAATCATCATCCGAAATTTGATATTGATGAGGATGCCCTTCTTGTTGCGGCAAAAGCTGTAGGGCAAGTTGTTTGCAGTTATTATGAATTAGACTAATATGAAAATAACGCCAGGCGTAAAAACAAATGTGAATGTTTTTACGCCTGGCATTTTATTAAGATTGTTTTTGGAAAGCTAAAGTTTTATTTAAAAGCAAAGGAGTGTAAAAAGCGACGGTATCACTTAATGGCAGTACTTCGTCCGCAATATTTATATTTAAAACTTCTTTTAGATATTTTCTTCTCGTTTGAATTCTCTTCCAAACCTCTGGATAATTGTCTTTTAACTCAGATTGGAGAGCCTCATCTGCAATCGCAATCGGTTCTTCACACGATGCTCCTGCATACCCGGGAACACTAGGAATAATATCGACTTGAAATAATTGGCCGCTTTTAATAATGGCAGATGAATCTTCTGTAAATGGCGATGATAACCATTCCTCATCACCAGTAAAATGTCCTGGGTTTAACCACCAACCATAGTCTTCTTTAGGAAAGATATTTTCTATACGAGCGTACATATCTTTTCCGACTAATCCTATTTTAATGGTTTCTAACCAAGTCGCATAAGCAGTAAAATATGGTTTAGCTAAACGTTCAATATAGTCTTTTTGTTCATTAGGCAATTGTCCAGGCTCTTCCACAATATAACCAACACGACTACTTAATCCGCCTTTATAGCCGACAGTCAATGTAAAATTATCTTGAAAATCGACTTTCTTATCCCGTGGATAGATGATCGCATTTGTAAATCTATCACCTGTAGCGGTAATGGTTGTGACGGTGTTAGGTTGGCCATCCATTGCTAGGAAGGAGGCAATCTCCTTTTCGGTTTTTCCAACCTCGATATTTTGTAATGCTTGATATAAACCAGCTCCAGCTAAAGATGCCCCGTATTCATAATGGGCAATTTCGTTTGCATTATATAAGGTGCGAATGCCATCAATGGGTGATAGAAGTGCCGGTGAAAAATTGATTACTTTTCCTTGTGTAACATACTTTTTCAATTCATTTACGAAATAATAAGGGATATCGAATAAATCGCCATTTTCATAAACGGTGCTCGTAAATAACTTCCAGCCAATTAAGCCGATTTTTGAATCTGGGGAGATGTTTGCTTCTTCAAAATATCGCGCAAATTCCTTTTCGTTGATCATCGGTTGATTAGGCAAAGAGAAGTATGGAACGTGAATAGAATCTGCTTTAACTCGAGATTTGCTCGCTAACTTTAAATTTTCATTTCCTAGCAATAAATAGCTTTCTCCATTGTCATGAAGAACAAGGCAAGCTTCTTCAAAACGAGGAATAAATCCAGTAAAATATTCAAAATTGGCGCCATGTTCACGATCCGCATAAATAATCGCTGTATCTATCTGATATTGCTTCATTTTCTCTAAAAAGTTTTTGTGGCGTTTAGCTAAAGTCTCATCCGTTAAAATAACAGATTGAATATTAGTATGAATTTTTGGGGAAGTTACTTTCGATAATTGAATATTCATTTTCAGTCTCCTTTTATTCATCTACTGAGATGATATTGGTAACTTGACTCATTTTCTTGAAACTTTCATGATCCTTTGGCAAATCCGTTATGATATAGTCGAAATCTTTCACATCATTTATCTTATAAAGATGAGCTATCCCAAACTTAGACTTATCAGCAACCAGAACAACTTCTTTTGCTTGTTTGATAATCGCCTTTTTTGTATACGCATCGATCTCATCTGGAAGGGTAACACCTTGATCAAGGGTAATCCCTTCTGTTCCGATAAAAACAAGATCAAATTGAAAGTTTTTTATATAATCAATTGTTTGTACGCCTAAAAATCCTTGCGACAATTCTCTATACTCTCCAGGAACACTGAATAAAGAGATGTCTTCATATTTTGACAGAGTGGAAAGGACCATCAATGAGTTTGAGTAAAAAGTGCAATTCTCGGCCCTGAATATTTCCTGAGCGACAGCAAAAGTGGTTGTCCCTGTTTCGATAAATATAGATGAGTATGGTTTCACAAGCTGCTTACAATATTCACCTATAAGCTTCTTCCCATGTGCATTTACTTCACTTTTGATCGTCATCGGATACTCGGATAAATCCCTTTTTTTATACACAGCACCTCCATAAACGAGTTCCACATCGCCGCTTTCTGCCAATGCCTTTAAATCTCGATTAATGGTCATTAGGGATACATTTAACTCTTCTGCTAAATGCTTAGAAGTAACCTCACCATTTACTTTTACTTTATCTAAAATAAACACTTGCCTTTTTGTTTGGTTCAACATTTCCATCTCCATGACTATATACGCTTAATAGGTAATAAAAATAATTGCTTGAAACAGCTTTTTGGTTACCATTTGTAAAACTATTTATATTGATATTAACACAAGTTAACATAGTTATCAATTATATAAGTGAAAAACCATGAATAAACAACAATCAGTGTTATGTTTTGTTATAAGTAATCTATGAAGGTATAGATTGCTACACAAATCATTCCTTAAAAGATAGGGCTAAAGCAAAAAAGGAACAGCGCACTAGTCGCCGTCCCCGTTGCAGATGTGAAAGCAAAAAGTTGACCTAGCCACACATCTCAATTGTATATATTCAAATGCTCCTTACATTCTCGCCAGCAGTCAATATTCTAAAATGCCGCTAGGTAAAACATTGTCTGTCCCTAGCATTACTAGAATATTATACCTTCTGCATGACTCCAATCACCTTGCCATTAATTAATACATTATCTGCATCCATTGAAATTGGCTCATATTCTTTGTTTGCAGGAAGTAATAGAATCTGGCTACCCATCGGCATATATTTCTTCATGGTCGCATTTTGGTCAATGACAGCAATGACAATATCACCAGGATCTGCTGTCTGTTGGCGATGGACAAGGACGAAATCTCCTGGTCGGATGCCTTCTTCGATCATGCTATCGCCTGTTACTTGTAAGACAAATGTTTCCTCTGTTTGAATAACCCAATCCTCTGGAACATAAAGGAAATCTTGGTATTCCTCAACAGCCTCGATAGGAATACCGGCTGCAACATTTCCGATGATTGGTACTTGAATTGGCTGCCCCGGATCTTGCATTAAGTCGGTCGCTTGATCTTTAATTTCAATTATTTCAAGATCTTCTTTGTCCTGGAGATAATCATATACCTTATTGTTTCGTAAGTTTTTATAAATGCTTTTATATTTCGTTTCAGGTAAAAAGATTGGCTGACATTTTGGTATATCGTTAATTTCCTCGCCATTACGATCAATGATCATGGTATTGACTCCATCTGTTACGATACCATATTGAACATGCTTGGAAGTATTCATATAGCTAATCAGTTGATCCTTTGCATCAGCAATCCCAACCCCGAATTTTTTGACCTCAACAAAAATATAAGGTAGTTTTTTGTCGTTAACATGGATCATCACAGCGATATCTACATATCCACGCTTGGAAAATTGTTGTACCCCATACTCCACCTCAAGAAGAGAATCAGGGTATTGGTATGTCTGAATCAGTTGTTGAATCATCCACTGCCGAATCAATTCCTCTTTGCTATTCACATCTGCAATCTTATCGGCAAATTTGTATTCAGAAATAGCAATTGGTTGAAAAGGCCTTAACGCTGTATCGCGATTAAATCGTAACTGATTTGCATCAATCTCCTGCAAAAATTTGGATGGTGCTTTTACTGCACTCATATATAATAATTCATTTGCCCGCGTCATCCCTACATACAATAATTTACGTTCCTCGGTATTCACGGTTTCCTCATCTTCAACATCAACTTGAGCGGTATTAGGCAAGACACCATCATCTAAATGTGCGAGAAAAATGACTTTAAATTCTAATCCTTTGATCGAATGCATTGTGACCAAATTCACCGCTTCTTTTGCAAAGTCAGGCTTCCGATCATGCAAAATTTTAGTTGGAATTCCTTCCTTTTCGAGCCCGATGGCAATATCTTCAATAAGTCGTTTTTCCTTGGCGACAATGCAAATATCTTCTAGTCGATATTCCTGTTTTAATTGATTAATTTCTTTTTTGAAAAATTGCAGTTGATCCTCATTATTTAAGAAGAAACGATAGATTGGCGCATGTCCATGGCGATCGATTAAAGCTGGTTTGACATAATCAATGTTTCCAAGGATTTGCTCATCATGCTCAATAAGACCATAAGCTGCTTTGGAAATTTCAGTGGTGGTACGGTAATTTTTTGTTAATACACGCGCTCTACCACTCATATCATAGCCGATCGTTGTATATGCCCTACCTTTACCTAACCATGAATGTGAATAAATACTCTGCGTATTATCTGCTACAAACGTAATTGAACCATACGGTTTTTTAGCATGAATGGTTGTTAAAAATTGTAATTGGATTTTCGTTAGATCTTGGCTCTCATCAATGATAATATGCGTGTATTTCTTTCCTTCAACTTCCTCGGCTTGTCGTAATGCTAATAGATTCATTGTTTTAAAATCTACTAATCCCTTTGCTTCCAATAACTGATCATAGCGTTCTTTTAATTTGAAGATCGCCTTTCTTGTTTGTGAATTCTTCGTTAATTTTTGTGGTGTGTTTTGACCACCGGTTGATCGTCCGATCCGATCGATTTGTTGATATGTATCTTCATCAAGGATGCCGCATGATTTGATCCAATCAATCTCATCCAACAAAAAACTATTATATTTACGGGCAAGTAATTTTATATTAGAAAATTCCTCTTGCAATTGATCGATCGCCTGGTCGATGGTTGCATATATTATCCGACTGTCTAAAGTAACTTCAAGTCCAAGATTATGACGCTTCTTATAGCTATTAAAATAGCCAATCATAATCTGATTAATTGTTTTAATAGCAATATTCCGATTGCCATTTATCCATGTAGCAATATCGCCCTTTTCCTCATCTTCTAGTTTCTTATATTGGTATTCGATATAATTAAGTAGTGTCCGATTAAACGTAACAAGCAAAATATTATCATCATTTTCTTGACAATGATGTGTTTGTAAAAAGGAAATTCTTCGGAGCGCAACGGTTGTCTTGCCAGACCCAGCTACCCCCTTAATCAACATATGCCCATTAGGCTCTAACTCCACAATCTTTCGTTGCTCGACATTCAACTTCATCAGTATTTACCTCCAACAACAAAAACACAGTTTTATCCTAATTCTACCATAAGTAGGGTTAGGATAAAGGGGAGAATGGTGAGTAGGGGGCGGTATCAGACTGAAGGACATTCATAAGTTCTTATACTCTAACAATAGAATTTAAAGAAGTCTAAGAACAGATGTTAATATTGAAAGAAATTTAAATCTCTATTACCCCCTTTCAGGTAATTTGGAAGTCCCTTTTTTAACTAGAGGAACGACAATATTTGGTGTAAACTAGCTTTATATAGAGGTAGGTTAAATGAAGGGGATTGCTAGAGTTAACAATTAGTCAGGAAAGGATAATTTGACCGTTCTGTTTAAATATCCATCTTAAGTCAATAAACAAATCTTTGAAAATTCTATTTGAATGCGGATAATGATATTTTGAACTTTTTAGTTGCAACTTTATGAATGGGCTTTCTGATTGCTAAATTCAGCTACCTTCAAATACTTTTATAAAGTATTTTTAGAGCGGATTAAAATTGGTGGAAAACTCTATTGAGTGGAAGATACAAGCATTTAATATGAGTAAATATAAATTTAATACCTTGTAGAAAATGACAGCAGTGAAGGTGGCAATTATGATTCGCAACTCATCATTTTGGAATTCTCTTATTGTAAAGTTATTTTTAAGCATTTGTTTAATCCTAGTGCCTCTTATCGTAATTCTTATCATTAATAGTTTATATTCTGTTGATGTTATAAGAAATCAAGTTGCTCAATCTAATAAAAAAATGTTAAATCTGCATAAGAATGAGATTGAAAAGCAATTAGAAAGCATAGGTAATTATGTATACCAACTTTCTAATCAAGCAGAACTTTTAGTGCTTCAGGAAAATGAAAATACTGAATACAATGATTATGTGGAAGCAAAGCTTCGATTATATAGAATGATTTCTAATCAGGCGAATTTCTCTAGTCCAGTTGATTCTATATTTATTCATGCCCCATATTATGATGACATGATTTACACACAAAAATTTGGTGATAGCTATACAGAAAGATTCGAGGTATCAAATGAAGTAAAGCATTTATTAAATCAAGAAAGTGTTCCTAATGGCAAATGGAAGCTTTGGCAAGGGGAACAGCAAAATTATTTACTTTATATTATTCAAAACGAAGATGTTTCTGTTGGAGCATGGATCCATGTTGATAAATTAATCACACCTTTTAAGCATATTAATTATGGTGAGCTAGGGAGAACAATACTGACGACATTGGATTTTCAACCAATCAATCATGAAAAGTTTCTGCAAGCGGAAGAGGTTAAATTAAAGGAAAATTTACAACCTTACTTAATTAAAGGGAAACATGACAGATTTATTGTATTAAGTGAGCCATCATCATATGCTGATTTTAATATTGTGGCTTTAATCCCTGAACAAACTATTCTTCAAGAATTGCCTTTTATTCATCGTATCTCAATATATATATCAATTGGAGCTATTTTATTTTTAATATTCTTTGTTGTACTAATGAGAAATATAATTCTTACTCCTGTTTTGCAAATAGTCCGAGCAATGAAAAGGTTGCGTGAGGGCGATTTAAAGGTCCGCCTTCCCCAAGCAAAAAGCTCAACAGAATTTGAGATGATAAACGATTCTTTTAACCGAATGATCTCGGATATTCATCATTTGAAAATTGATGTATACGAGCAGAAGATAAATTTGCAAAAAACAGAATTAAAGCATCTGCAGTTACAAATTAATCCGCATTTCTTTTTGAACTCTTTAAATATCATATATAATTTAGCAACAGTAAAGGATTTCACTTTAATTCAACAGATGTCACAATCCCTATCAAATTATTTTCGTTTTATGTTTAAAAGTAATACATATTTTGTAAGCTTGGAAGATGAGATTGAACATACAGTAAATTATTTAAAGATACAGGAATTAAGATTTCCTGATGCATTCACCTATCATGTGGACATTCACCTTAAGTGGTATAAAGTTAAAGTACCGCCGCTGATTATACAGTCACTTGTAGAAAATACAATCAAATATGGATTAAATTTAGACGATTCCATAAAAATTATGATTAAAGTCTGGCAAAGAAGTTCTGAGGATGATTATATTATTATTCAAATTGCCGATACTGGTGAAGGCTTTTCAGATGAGGTCTTATCAATGCTAAAAAAAGACCATCCTTATATTACGGAAAACGGTGATCGTGTTGGCATCTGGAATATAAAAAGAAGATTAGAATTACTATATGATAGAAACAAAGCGAGTATTGACTTTGAAAATCAATTAGGTGCAACAATAACAATCAAATTGCCATTTAATTCGCGAGATTTAGATAGCGGAACTTCACTATAAACCACACAACATAATTAATTACTGAGTAAGAAAATGGCCTTTTCAAATTAGCCTTTTTATAGAAGGAACGGAAAATATTCCTGAAATTTAATTTTGTGCGAGGAACAGTCTGAAATAATTTTACCGCGGTCTAAGCCTTATAAGTAGCAGTGGAGTTACAACTTTTAAGATAACATTCTATGGTTTTAGAAAAGGTAGTCTTTTAGCCCTTAAGTTAAGGAAAAATACCAGCCCTTCACATAGCAAAGTTTATTTTACATAAATCCTGGGGGGATAAGAAATGAAAGGCTTTAATGTGCTTATTGTGGATGATGAAATCCATGCAGTAAGGGGAATCGTGGCAGGGATTGATTGGGAGGGATTGGGAATCTCGTCTTTATATACTGCCCATAATAAGAAGCAAGCACAATCTGTGTTTATGAATCATCATATTGATTTACTATTAAGCGATATAGATATGCCAAAGGGGTCAGGAATTGAGTTGTTATCATGGGTTAGGGGAAATTATCCTGAAACTGAAGCCATTTTTATTTCTTGTCACTCTGATTTTACATTTGCAAAAGAAGCTTTAAATTTAAAAACGTTAAATTATTTTTTAAAACCAATTGATTATCATGAATTAGAATTAGAAATAAAAGAAGGGCTTAGTAAAATACAGTCTAATCGGGACATGAATCAGGTAGAGGAGTCATATTTAAATCTTCAAAAAGTATATAAGTCAAATCAGGAGAAAACATTTTGGAAAAAGCTTGTTGATGGAGTTATCCCATCATCAGAAGACAATCTGAAAGAATATTTAGGAAGGTATGATATAAGTTTTGATGGACAAACACTCTTTCTACCTGTTTTAGCCCATATACGTTGTTCGAATAATGGTAAGTACTCAAATAAAACAAGGGATGAGAGGCCTTTTATCCGCTTTATCCGAAAAGAAGTAACTAAAAGTCAACTGGCAAAGACGATTATTCAATTGTCACCCAACCATTTATTATTCATTATACAAAAACCAAAAGTGATGAAAGACGAAGAGCAGATGATGAGTCAATTTGAACACATTGTCTCGCAAACCCAAGGGTTCCCGAATCACAGTGTGTGTCTTTATGTAGGAAGACAATCTCCTTTACATAAACTTGTTTCGGTTATTGATGAATTAAAAGAGCTAGATAAAAATAATATAGTCTATAAAAATAAAATAATTAGATTAGATGATTATAATGAGGGCTATTTTATACCAGAGCTGCCAAAATCTATTTGGATGGAACGGATGAAAACTGGTCCAAAGGAGAAAATTTTAGCTGATATTCAAAAATATATCGCATCATGGGAAACGCAAAATGTACATGTAACATGGAAATCCTTTCACCTATTTTATCAAGATTTTCTACAAATCATCTTTTATCTATTACAAACAAAAGGATTAGAAGCGAATAAAGTTTTCTCAAATAATTTATTGTTAAATGGCCTTGAAAATATAGATAGTGTAGAAGAATTTAAGGAGCATATTCAATTTATTTTAAAATTGTCTATGGAACAGATTCACCCACAACCAGATAATAGCAATTCAGTCATTGAACAAGTAAAGAAATTTATTGAAGAGTATAGCGGTGATCACAAATTAACAAGAGATGATATTGCAAATCATGTATATTTAAACCCAGATTATTTGACAAGGATTTTTAAAAAGAAAACTGGGTGTTCCATCTCGGCATATTTGCAGCGTGTAAGAATGGAAAAGGCCAAACACCTACTTATACACACTGAACTTCCAATCAGTACAGTATCTTTAGAATGTGGTTATGCTAATTTTTCTTACTTTTCTACACTATTCAAAAACTCAACTAACCTGAATCCGAAAGAATTTCGGAAAAAAGTTACTGGAAGAGATGCGTAATTAAAAAAGTGCGTGCCAACCTATAGGTACGCTTTTTTTGTTGTGCTGTGAGAAAAGTCTCAGTAAAAATTCATAATCTTCTAGTGATTTTGTCAAAAGGTCTGAAAAACAAAAGATAAATGTCGGATTATGAAAAGTGTATTGTTAGAAAACTTGCTATAGTTGTACAAAAGAAAACGCATTAAAGTTAGGGGGAATCTAAAGTGACACAAATTTTAAAATTTAGGAAAGTATTGTTTGCGATGCTCCTTGTGTCAGTATTGGTTATTTCGGGGTGTGGTGCATCTGAAGGCTCAAAATCACAAGGAAATGGTGAAAAACCTTACGAATTAACAATGGCATATATCGCATCTTCGAATGTAGAAGATGTTGAAAGTGTTCAGGAAGAAATTAATAAAATTACAAAAGAGAAAATCAATGTGAATGTAACATTATTACCTATCAGCGGGGGTGCATGGACGCAACAAACAAACCTTATGCTCACAGGTACAGAAAAGCTTGACCTCATTGTATCTTCATCATTTTATAACTATACAAGTCAAGCGGTAAAGGGGCAGTTGCTTCCATTAGATGAATTGCTTGAATCACATGGCAAGGGAATAACAGAAGAGATTCCAGAACATATGATTAATGCAACAAAAATCGACGGGAAAATTTACGGAGTTCCAAGTGTTAGAGACTGGGCATCAGATCATGGCTTCATTATGAGAAAGGATTTAGTAGACAAATATAATATTGATCTTTCTAAAGTGAACACAATTGAGGATATGGGAGAAATCTTTAAAATTATAAAAGATAATGAATCAAACGTAGATCCGATTGTTAATACGGGTGATTTACTTTCAACTGTTGAAACATATATTTATCCACATTTTGACCAAATAGGCAATAATATTGGCGTACTGGAAATGAAAGAGGATAACTGGACAGTGGAAAATCTATACGAACATCCAATTTATGAAGAAGCTGTCAATTTAGCAAGAGATTGGTATAAAGCTGGTTATATTATGAAAGATGCTGCTACTTCTGATGAAGTTGGCTATAATATCGTGAAATCTGGCAAAGGATTTGGATATTTTACAAATATGAAGCCTGGATTGGAAACTCAAGAGACAATCCGCTCGGGACATGAGATGGTTGCTATTAGATTTACGGAACCGTATCAATTCACGACTTCTGCTACAAGCTTTATGATGTCATTAGCAAAAAATAGTGAAAACCCTGAAAAAGCAATGGAGTTTATGAACCTTCTATACACTGATGCAGATATTATGAATTTATTAACATTGGGAATTGAGGGTAAACATTATGAGCTGAATGATGAGGGATTTGCTGAACAACTTGAAGATGGAAGTAACTACGTCTTTAATCAATGGTTAATTGGCAACAACTTCCTTACCCATGTTTGGGAAGGAAATGACAAAGATTATTGGAAAGAATTATCTACATTTAATGAAAGTGCAGTAATTTCTCCAGCATTTGGATTTAGCTTTAATGCAAATCCAGTAAAAACAGAGATAGCAGCCACGGCAAATGTTTTAGAACAATATCGTAAGGGATTAGAAACAGGTACATTAGATCCTGAAAAAGCATTACCAGAATTTATTAAGAAATTGAAAGCTGCTGGATCAGATAAGATTATCGAAGAAAAGCAAAAACAACTTGATGAATGGAGAAAGAACCAGTAAATCAAGTAAGAATGATACAAATAATTTAGAAAGAGACTGGGACATAATTAAAATGTTAACCTCCAAAGACGAACAATGCATTACCTTAGCGGAATATATTTTCGAGGCGGGTTATATGCACCATAGTAGTTCAATTTTTCCTTTGGTGAAGACACTTTTGTCCCAGCCTCTTTTATCTAAATACGGTTGATTCTATTTTGAAGAGGAGGTATGCGCCTTGGAACAAGTTTCAGTGATAAAACCTAAAAATAAAGAGCTATTAAAAACAAAACCCCGAAGAAGAAAAGCGAATTTTATTCGGTATCTTCCTTTATTCATTATGATGTTACCTGGAATAATTTATCTTCTACTAAATAATTATTTACCAATGCTTGGTTTAGTTATTGCATTTAAAGATGTAAATTATTCTGTTGGAATACTAGCTAGTGACTGGGTTGGTTTTCAAAATTTTAAATACTTATTTAGTACGAGAGATGCTTTTATCATCACGCGTAATACGATACTGTATAACGGTTTATTTATTGTTCTTAATACAATATTTGCTGTAGCTGCGGCGATTATGTTAAACGAGATTAAAAATAAATTTGCAGCTCGCTTTTATCAAAGTGCGATTTTATTGCCATTCTTAATTTCTATGGTCATTGTTAGTTATTTAGCTAATGCATTTCTAAGTACAGAAGTAGGCTTTCTAAATAAAACGGTACTTCCATTGCTTGGAATAGAGGATATTTCTTGGTATACGGAAGCTTCCTATTGGCCATATATCTTAACTTTTGTAAGTACTTGGAAAGGTGTCGGATTTTTATGTGTTATTTATTTAGCTGCCATTGTAGGGATTGATGAGGAATATTTTGAAGCAGCAACTTTAGATGGTGCTAATAAGTGGCAACAAATTCGTTTTATTACGATTCCATTAATTATGCCAATTGTTATCATGATGACCTTACTTGCAATTGGAAAGATTTTTTATTCGGATTTCGGGCTGTTTTTCCAAGTGCCAATGAACTCAGGAGCTATATATGATACGACAAATGTGATTGATACTTATGTTTACCGAGGGCTAATTCAGCTTGGGGATATTGGAATGTCTGCAGCTGCTGGGCTTTATCAATCAATTGTCGGTTTTATACTTGTATTATTATCAAACTGGGCAGTTAGAGTAAGAAGTAAAGATAATGCATTATTTTAATAAGAGGGTGATCAAATCATGGTAACATCAGACCGCATGACCCAGTTGGTTTCACATATTTTTTTGGCAATTCTTGCAGTTATTAGTATTATTCCTTTTATCATCTTAATATCTTCGTCTTTTACTAGTGAAGAGTTTATTTTAAGGGAAGGTTATAATTTTATTCCAGCTGAATTTAGTCTATCAGCATATGATTATTTGATGAACAATTCAGGGAATATTTTAAGAGCCTATGGAATTACAATTTTTGTTACGGTAGTGGGAACAATTGCAAGTTTACTAATTACGGCAATGCTATCTTATCCACTTTCAAGAAGAGATTTGCCATATAGAAATGCTTTAGCATTTTTCGTTTTCTTTACGATCTTATTTAATGGTGGGCTTGTGCCAACATACTTAGTTTACACTCAAATGTTTGATGTGAAAAATACTCTATGGGCATTAATTATTCCAAGTTTATTGGTAAATGGTTTCAATGTATTACTTATGAGATCTTTCTTTATAACATCCATTCCAGAACCTGTTATAGAATCAGCAAGAATAGACGGGGCGGGAGAGTTCAGGATATTTTTTGCTATTGTTCTTCCATTATCTTTACCGATTCTTGCAACAATCGGTTTATTACAAACAATTGTATATTGGAATGATTGGTTTAACGGTCTTATATATATTACAGACCCAAAAATGTTTAGTATTCAAAATATGCTAAATAGGATGCTCAGTGATATACAATTTTTAGCGGAGGGCAGTTTAGGCACAAATGCGAGTGAGGCGGCATCTCAAATCCCCAGTACCTCGGTAAGAATGGCAATTGCTGTAGTTGGGATATTGCCTATTATTGTGGCATATCCATTTTTCCAGAAGTATCTTGTAAAAGGAATTGCATTAGGCGCGGTAAAGGGCTAACCATTCAATTGATCGATACAAGTATCCATCATCAAGTTAAGTTTTAAAATTAAGCGGAAATATCGGAGGTAAATCGTTATGGGTTTGGAGTTTGGTTTACAATTATTTTCAGTGAGAGATGAATTACAAAAGGATTTTATTGGCACTTTAGAAAAGTTAGCTTTAATTGGATATAAAAATATAGAATTATTTTTTCATGGTGATGATCTAAAGGCTACGATTGGAAATTTGGAACCTGCAATTTTGAAACAGGAGCTTGATCGACTGGAGTTAAAGGCAGTTTCCGCTCATATAGCAGAAGAACATTTAGAGGTAAATAATGGAGAGAAAATAATTGGGTATTCAAAATTGCTCGGAGTTCAATCATTAGTTATTGCAATTGCCTATTTTAAAAATAAAGAAGAGGTTTTGGCCTTCTCTAAGAGGTTAAATGAATTTGGGAAATTGCTAAAAACGCATAATTTACAACTTTATTATCATAATCATTTTCACGAATTTCAGGAATTTGATGGTGAGTATGTGTTAGATACAATTCTCAAAAATACAAATGAAGATTTAGTAAAAGTGGAATTCGATACATATTGGTGTCTTAGAGGTGGGATAGACCCTCTTGAATATTTAAAAAAATTAGGTGGAAGATGTGACCTTATTCATCAAAAAGACTTATCTGCAGAAGTTGATACGATTAACTTATTTAATAAAGTTGGAAATGATTCGGTCCTTAATAGAGAATCTATGGTGAATGTGCGGAATACCGATGACTTTACAGAAATGGGTCAAGGAATCATGGATATCCCAGGTATCATAGAAACGTTTAGAAACAATCCAGAAGCAAAATATATTTTTGTTGAACAGGATTGGACAAAGCGGAGCCAAATAGAAAGTGTAGAGATAAGTTATCGGTATCTTTCCAAGTTTTTTAGTGAATAAAAATATATATTAAATATGTGGAGGCCGGGACTAATTAAAATGTTAAGTATCAAGGAAGAACGATGCATTACGATAGCGTAGAAATATTCGTAGGCTCTTGCAGGAGGGGGCGCGTCCTGTGGCCTACGCTGACACTAGAACATCGTGTTCGTCGAAAAGACATTGGTGAGATCGCGAAGCGGGATATATGCATTATTAGTTCGGTTTATCTCTGGTGAAAACACCTTTGTCCCAGCCTCTTCTTTAATTATTTGGGCATACAACCACCCTACT
The DNA here is from genome assembly GCF_017873565.1 of Lederbergia galactosidilytica. Taxonomy (GTDB): domain Bacteria; phylum Bacillota; class Bacilli; order Bacillales; family Bacillaceae_C; genus Lederbergia; species Lederbergia galactosidilytica. Next base: position 95,093 of record NZ_JAGGKH010000008.1, on the reverse strand, counting down.
ATTTTTACCTTCACCCATCTCTGCCCCTCTGTTATATTCCGTGTCCTATATAGTTGTAAGTAGTATAAATTTCGTTGTTCATAATCCTTTATAGACTTGTATCAGGACCAACTCCTTTATGATATCGACTTTACTATATTGAAATCCATCAATAGAAAGCGATTTTTGAAAAATTTTTTAGTATCTTCTAACATCCCCTTGTACATAAGGTAAAAACGTATTATAATAAGTATGTGATAAATATCACATACTTATTTCGCGTAAGAGATGTTTAGATACTGATCAGTTTTTTGTAAACATCTTTGAATGCAATCATTAGTCTTATTCCTCTGGTTGATTATTTTTGAATTTAGTAAGTTTTTCTTAAGATGTTGAGGGAATATTGCAAGTAAAGCTGTCTCCCACTGCATCTGTATAATGGTTGGACATAATTAGGTGGAATATGGAGGATAGCGGCTAAATATTAACATGCAAAGGAGTGTCATTCTCTCTTAAATGCAATATGGCAACAGCGTGAGAAGTTAATATTTTTAGATTAAAAGATCGGAATTTTTAAAGAGTTAAGTTTATTGGATAAGCCGGTAGGTCAGCAGTATTAATTTAGACATAATCTGGATTTATTATTTTACTAATCTTGCGATGTACATACTATTGGAAAGGAGCAATAAAATGTTGAATTTATTAGGTATAGTCGGAACAAACTCAGATCATTCTACGAATCGTCGATTGCTACAGTTTATTCAAAAACATTTTGCCGATCAGGCGAATATTGAAATCTTCGAAATAAAGGATTTGCCTGCTTTTAATAAGCCGAAGGATAGGAAAGGCCCTGTTGAAGTTCAACAACTTGCAGATAAAATTATTGCAGCAGATGGAGTGATTATTAGTACTCCGGAATACAACCATTCCGTACCAGCGATATTAAAGAGCACTTTAGAATGGTTATCCTATACGACTCAACCACTTATTGATAAACCAGTCATGATCACAGGGGCTTCATATGGGAAGTTAGGTTCTTCCCGTGCTCAAAGTCATCTGCGGCAAATATTGGATGCACCGGAATTGAAAGCACGAATTATGCCGAGTTCCGAGTTTCTAGTAGGATATTCATTACAAGCCTTCGATGAAAATGGTCATTTGAATGATGCGAATAAAATAGAAGAGCTTGAGGGTATTTTCCATGACTTTACACAATTTGTGGAGATTACGAATCAGTTAGTTAGCAAGAATCACTCCTATAAGAAAGTACAAAGGTTTTCATGGGAGGACAATTAATTAACTAGGAGGTTTATAGATGAAACTCGTTGGAATTGTTGGATCAAATGCTGATTTTTCATATAACCATCAATTATTAAATTACATCGCTCATAATTTTAAAACATTGGTTGATGTTGAAGTTGTGGATATTAAAGATGTACCAATGTTTAACCAATCAAATGATCAAACAAACAGTGCACCGATTCAGTATTTAAATGAAAAAATTATGGGAGCGGATGGTGTCATTATTGCCACACCGGAGTATAACCACTCTATCCCATCTGCATTGCAAAGTGTCCTTGAATGGCTATCGTTTAAAATCCATCCACTTGATGGGAAGCCGGTGATGATTGTCGGAGCGTCTTACGATGTTCAAGGATCTTCACGCTCTCAATTGCATTTGCGACAAATATTAGATGCACCTGGTGTGAATGCTGTAGTGATGCCAGGTAATGAGTTTCTGTTAGGTGAAGTGCATAAAGCATTTGATGAAGACGGAAATTTAAAAGATGGGGAAACAGCGAAATTTTTGGAAGGGTGTATTAAAAAGTTTATTCGCTTTATCAATGTTGTCAATATCATTGATGCACCTGAAGGCATGAAAGATCTCTCAAGTACAGAAGATTTATATGCTACTGGATCAATTGAGACAACGATCCAAGGTATCGACATGATGGCCGATGACTGGCTAGAGCAAGCTGCTGAAGCTACTGGTGCAGTCGAAGGTAATACGTATGTGAAACTAGATCGCGGTATTTTGACCGTAAATCAATTAAATCACTTTTTAAATTCAATGCCAGCGGAGTTAACTTATGCTGATAGCAATAACCAATTCTTGTACTATAATCATAAGATTGAGGCAGAAGACATGTTGGCATCTCGCCGACCGGAACAAGTTGGTAATCCGTTAGCAGAATGTCACCCTAAACAAGCTTTTAGCGGGGTGTCTTGGGTCATTCAACAATTGCGTAAAGGAAAACAAGATGTCGTCAAAACCCATGTACCAACACACGGACCAGACAAGTTTGTTGTTCATAACTATCAAGCCATTCGTGATGAAGAAGGTAATTATCTTGGAATTAACGAGTATGTACAAGATATTAAACCAATTATTGATTGGTATTTAGAACAAACAGGGCAACAATTAACAGGTGGTGACGTTGATGCCGTATCAGGTGCCACGTCTAAAGTAGATACCGTTTCAGGAGCAACGGCTAAAAATTAAGAACGAATAGAAAAGAGAGGTCTTTATGGCCTCTTTTTTCGAATTTATTACCGAGGTATAGTTACCTTTCGATTATCAAAGTATCCTTATACGAAGGGGGAGCATTATCACCATGCAAAATCGCGAAATACATATGATGGGAACGATTATCCAATTAGCGGTTCAACATCAGTATGCCAATTTTGTTTTGGATGAGCTGATTATGCAATTGAAAGAATATGAGCAACGCTTTAGTGCTCATGATCCTGCTTCAGAGTTAATGGAAGTAAATAAACATGCAGGAATTAAGCCGGTAAAAGTAAATCCTAGTTTGTATGAATTAATTAAAATCGGAAAGAAACATAGTACAGCTGCGGGGAGCTCTTTAAATATTGCGATTGGTCCCCTTGTGCAAGCATGGCGGATCGGATTTGAGGATGCCCATATTCCTTCAGAAGAGACTATTCAATCTTTGCTTAGCAAAACAAGCGCCCATGACATCAAGCTTGATGATGAAGCGCAAACTGTTTTTCTAAAACATACTGGTATGTTTATTGATTTAGGTGCTTTAGCAAAAGGATATATTGCTGATCTGCTTATCAATGATTTGGAATCTATGGATGTTCAGGCAGGATTAATTAATTTAGGTGGAAACGTCATGACCTATGGGAGGTCTCCAAATCAGGAGGATGGATACTGGCGAGTAGGAATTCAGCATCCTATGCTTCCCCGTGGAAATTATATTGCGGTTTTAAAAGCATTAGACCAATCTGTTGTGACTTCAGGAATTTATGAAAGGAAATTCACGACTAATAATCAAACCTACCATCATATTCTAAACCCCCATACAGGATATCCGATTCAATCAGACATTGCAGGATTAACCATTGTATCCAAAAAATCAGTTGATGGAGAAATATGGACGGGTCGTTTATTCGGACAATCACCCGACCAAATCATTGATACATTAAAACATGTAAAAGATGTAGCAGGAATTATCGTCACGAATACTGGCGAGCTTTATTATTCGAAATCGCTTGAACCTTATTTAATGGAAACAACCTCATAATCTAAATCTTTGTTAGGTTAGAAGGGGAAAACACAAAATCTCCAGATTCATTTTAGCGAAGATCCAATCAACTCACGAGAATTCAAGTATAGGAGAATTGGATACTTGCGTGTGTTGGGGGAGACCCCAACATTTAGATAAAGTCTAAAAATGTATAATATTAGTAAATAAAGAAGGGAGAATCTTTGAAAGTTTTCCATTCAATTCAATGTAAATAGACTTTAAACGATTGTAGCAATGGGCTGTCTGGTGACTTTTACTTGATAAAAGGCAATTTTATTCGAGATGATATAATCCGGTCTTCCACCTTTATGGGAATGTGCTTGCTTGAAGGCATCACTGTTTTTCCAGTTGTTAAAGGATTCTTGAGAGTCCCATCGCGTGCTGATGGTTACTTCATCATAATCCCGTAGTTTATCAGTAATCATTACTTCCAAGCCTAAAAATCCTTCCATGCTTTCAATTTTTCCTGTTTTGTCAAAGCGTTCTACTAATTTAACCTTCCCCTTTTTTAATTTTGGTTATATTATTTACGATAATCATCTATTTTCCTCCTTGTTTTTGGGATAATGAGTGGGAATCCCTCTTCAAATAAGACCCGTGCTTCTATATCATAAACGTCGCGCAGGAATCCAGATGTCAGCAATTTTTCTGGTTTCCCGCTATTCACAACATTTCCTTGTTTCATAGCAATCATAAAGTGACTGTAGGATACGGCCTGTTGCAAATCATGTAATACCATAATAATAGTCATTTGGTATGTTTCATTAATTTGCTGTAACAGTTCCATAAGTTCGTATTGGTGTGCGATATCCAAGTAAGTAGTTGGTTCATCGAGTAGAATAAGATTTGTTTTTTGGCCCAAGGCCATCGCTATGCGTACCTTTTGTTGCTCAACTCCCGAAAGGCTATGAAACATGCGGTCTGATAACCTCATTGTATTGGACATTTCCATAACCTCATCAATAATATTCTTATCCTCATTATTGAAACGCTTTGATAGAAGGCGCTTATAAGGGGCTCTTCCAAATGAAACAAGTTCTCTGACTGTAAGATCTGGTAACATCCCTTTAGATTGCGGCAACATTGCAAGTGTTTTAGCAAACTCCTTCGTCTTGTACTCTTTAGCAAGTTTTTCATGTATGTAAACAGAACCATCATCCGCCATTAGTAGTAGTAGCAGATGAAGTTCGCAAACTTGCTGAACAATCCAATCATTCGGCATTGCAGATCAATACAATCATTAACGATATTGAAAATGGAATTGAAGATTCATTGAGTTTTGTAAATCAAGGGGCAAACTCAACGAAAGATGGCCTAATACTTGTTAATGAAAGTGGAAAAGCCTTTGGAGAAATTAAGGATGCAGTTCTTGATGTCACAACAAAGATATCTGAAGTCACGATTGCAATGGATAATATGAAAAATCACATTGCGGAAGTTGTAACTCACATAGAGGAAGTTTCGCAAACTAGTATAGAGGTAAATGAATATTCGCAAAATGTTGCAGCATCTTCAGAAGAGATGAGTGCTTCAATGGAAGAAGTTTCATCAGTTTCCCAAGAGTTGGCTAGAATGTCAGTAGAATTAGAAGATGTTATCCAGCGATTTAAGTTGTAAAAGTATTATTAGGAAACAGCATTATTTTTAAAAGTGATTTGGCTGTCAAATGAACTATTTTTGTTTTAGACCACCTGCTTAGACAGGTGGTCGCTTATATTTTATGATTTTTGTACCCTTCAATCCTATAACCATGGGAATTCTTGAACTTCTACCGTTCCGTGACGGTAACTAGTGTTATGGTAGGAGGGCAACGCCCGATCCCTTATTTCCTCACAACAGGAATCCACATCTCACCAAAAAACAAGCCGTTTTGTTGTCCCATTTCAACTGTTGTATTTGGTCCGCCAACATAGGCAACATCTTTCGCCTCCAGTAATGCTTGACCAAAGGCAATACCAGTTAGCTTTTGACTCAGCTCCTCAGATGTTTCTCCTTCTCCTTTCACAACAAGGTATTCTCCTTGAGGAAATTGGATCAGTCTAGTTGCCTCTGGCAGGGATACTTCTGTCATGACACCAGCATAATGCATCATCTTGTTATTAACTGCTTCGTTCACTGCAAAAATGTAGTTGTTTGTCGCTATCGATTTTAAAGTATCGAGCCTACCATCTTCTCGAATAGCCTGCCAAAAGTCGGCCTTTTCCTTATTAATGCCTGCAAAGTCTGTGTAGTCACTTTTAAGCTCAGTTCCGAAACCTAAAACGGTAAAGCTGTCTTTTTCTACTATCGTATAATCTGCCATATTCAAAACCTACCTTTTTTAAAATTTATTCCGAATTAACTGGTAGTTAGACCTCACTTCAAAAATTTGGAGGAAACAAGATGATAAATGGGGTCAAACGTCAGTAAATCCTTGATTTGTACAACGAACTTTCAGTGGGGATGAAAAAACGTCACTCTCATTACCAAATGATTTGTCTTTCCACTTGATGAGTTTATAATAAGCTTAAATCATGTCAAAAAGTGATACTATTTAGGAGGCACGATGAAAAAAACTGAACGAATTAATATTATGATGCGGTATATAAACAATCGCGCCCACTTTACCGTTTCTGAGCTCATGCAAGAATTTAATATCTCTCGTTCAACCGCTATTCGAGATATTCGAGAAATCGAGGCGATGGGGATGCCACTTACCGCCGAAGTTGGAAGGGATGGCGGTTATTCTGTCTTACATAATGCTGTTTTACCCGTTGTACGCTTTACGGATAATGAGGTCAAAGCGCTTTTTATTGCCTTTATGGCTACAAGGAACCAACAACTTCCTTATTTAAAAAGTCGCCAATCTTTGGCTGAAAAATTATTAGGCCTCATTTCGGAGAACCAGCAAGATCACCTCGTTGTCTTAAATCAAATTTTGCTTTTTGCTGGGACGAACCCCTATAATCCTGACGTACTTGAACTTTCAGACCTGCCGCATCCCATGTTAGAGAAGCTTATCCAAACCCTTCTTTTGGATCGCTATTTATGGATAACCATCAAAGAAAAGAAGGGAATGAAGTCTTATCCCATTTACCTCTTGCATCTTTATCAAGAAAAAAGCCATTGGCTAATTGAGGGCATTGACTTAAAGAGAGACAAGGAAGAAATTTTCCCTGTTGATGATCTTACTCATGTCGAGCTCTACACGCCGAAAGAAAGATTAAATAGGGAAAAGCTTTTAGAAAAGTTAAGTAAGCAAGATGAAGGAATGAACCTTGTCCTTGAACTGGGCCCAAAGGCCATTACTCAGTTTAAAAAATACCATCCTTTAAAAGTTTCGCTCTCTTATACGAATCCCTACCAAACTACGGCTATTCTAAAGACGTATGTGAATGTTGACCATCTCGAGGATTTGAGCGAAATAACAAATTGGCTACTTTTTCTCGGAGATGATATTAAAGTCAGAGAAATACCCAAAGAGGTCTTAGGAAATTTACAAAAGAGAATAGATTTATCGCTGTGTAACTGGCAGTAAGACCCCCACTTCAAGAATTCGAAGGAAATGAAGAATTGTAAGTGGAGATCAACTGCCAGTAACGGCCCGATTGGTTCGGGCCTACAGGATGTAAGTCACGAGGGCGTTGCGACAGGACGTCGCGACTTTAGCTTTTGTACACCATCTATCAGTGGGGGGATGAAGAACCCCCCACTGATTGAAGTTTCTCTTTATTTTGCCCATAACCATTCACAGTTAAAAGTAAAATCTTATTTGACCATAAGTTGTTTCCCTTTTTATTAGTTGTAAACCAGAGGGGATAAAGAATGCTTATTTCCAATATAGGGGAGGACTAGTTAAAGTAGCACCTTGATTATATGTAAATTTTATTGGGGATTATAATGGAATAAAGGAGTAATTAGTTAAAGAATCCACTTTGAAAAAAATTAATCAAATCGGATTCTCTTTTTGTAATTTATATACTTTGTCTATAATAGGGTTTGCAATTGGCCTTCCATAATGACACCCGTTACTGTTAGGCCCTTTCTATTCGTTAATTATTTTTCTTATCCATCTTGCTGGAAAACGATATCATTAAAACCATAAAAACAGGCAATAAACTCCACAGGAGAAAGTTCCAATTTTGTGTTATTAAAGATAATACCAAGAAGACAAGGATTATAACTGAAACATACAGAGCGATTTTTCGATTTTTATTCACCATGCACCACCTCCCTTTCTAAACAATCAAAATGTTTCTTATTCATTTTAACACATACTTTTCCAATAATTGTTTTACTATATAAAAAATCCAATCTACTCTCCAGGATTGGCCCTATACTTGAATAAGATTAGCTAATCCTTAAACTAAGCAAAAAAAGGGAAACCTCGCAATCGGCAAGATTTCCTTTACATTTGAATTATAACTAGCAATTTTATTCAAAAGAACCGCTGAAATCTTAGCTTTTAAAAAGTTGTTTAACTATCACCATTCTACTGGTTCGTAATTTAATTCCTTAAATAACCGGTTTTTCTCCTTTTTAGTTAAATCTCTCCATTGTCCAATTGGAAGATTTCCTAAGTGGATATTCATGATCCGAATTCTTTGTAACCTGTATACCTCATAACCTAGCTCTGCGCACATACGTCGTATTTGCCGATTTAGTCCTTGTTTTAAAATGATTTTGAATTCATATTTCGATAGTTGTTCTACCTCACAGGGGAGGGTTTTTGTATTCAGTATTTTGACACCCTCAGACATTTTCTTCAAAAACTCAGGAGAAAGAGGCTTGTCAACAGACACAATATATTCCTTCTCATGCTTATTCTCAGCACGTAAAATTTCGTTAACGATATCACCATCGTTTGTTAGGAGAATCAAGCCTTCTGAATCTTTATCGAGACGCCCAATATTGAATATTCTTAATGGATGGTTCACTAAATCCACAATATTTCCCTTTACACCTTTTTCTGTTGTACTTGTTATGCCCACTGGTTTATTCAAGGCGATATAGACGTGATTTCTCGCGACATGAATAGGTTGTCCATTGACTAAAACGCGGTCCCCAGGATGAACCTGACTCCCGACAGTGGCACGTTTTCCATTAATCATTACATTTCCTTCTTCAATTAACCGATCTGCTCCTCGTCTTGATGTCTTCCCCGAGTCACTTATATATTTATTTATTCGCATTTTATCCAACCTTCATAAGATTATTGTTTCATTAAAATATAACAATACCCTACTTTTTAAAAATTATAAATCATTATTTGAAATTTATGGACTGCATGACCATTTCGACCTCTTGAATCATTATGGACAAAGTGACAAGTTTTGAAAAATTATAGATATGGCATCGGAGTAATACCTTATTTTCCAAAATTACCTGAAGAGAATTGCCTATTGCTGGCACTATCAGAAAAATGCTTGGATAAAATCCAAGCATTCGGATATTAATGCGTTGTACCACCAATTTCCTTTATATCTTCTTTTTCTTTAGCGGCAACGATTAGGGCTGTTTTTAAACCATGGACAATGGTATCAAGACTTAAGGAAGGTGCGCCGTTTTCCGTTGTTTGTTCGGGAATATACGGGATATGAATAAATCCTCCCCGAATAGTAGGCGCATGATTAGTTAAATAATGCATAAGTCCATAGAATATATGATTGCAGACGAAGGTGCCAGCTGTATTTGAGACGGCTGCCGGTATACCCGCGTTTTTCATTTCAAGAACCATCCGTTTAACGGGCAAGGTTGTAAAGTAAGCAGCAGGGCCATCTTCATCAATCGGTTCATCGATTGGTTGGTTTTGTTGATTATCAGGGATGCGGGCATCATCCACGTTAATGGCGATCCGTTCAGGAGTGACTTGTGTGCGTCCGCCTGCTTGACCTACGCAAATTACAATATCTGGTTGATGTTTTTCGATGGCTGAGATGGTCACTTCGATCGATTCGCGAAAAACTGTTGGCACTTCTTGGGCAATGATTTCGACATCATCAACAATGATCCCATCTAATTGTTTTACAGCTTCCAACGCTGGATTGACTGTATCTTTTCCAAATGGATCAAAACCTGTAATTAATACTTTTTTCCTCAATTGTTATACCTCCCATTTGATTAGAAAATACATAAGCACGATATTAAAGGCAAGCACACATAAAGCTGTCGGGATTTGTATACGAATAACATGGTTTTTATCTTTTAAATCCAATAATGCTGCTGGAACAATGTTGAAGTTCGCAGCCATTGGTGTCATCAATGTTCCACAATAGCCGGCAAACATCGAGATAGCGGCGATATGGTTGGGATCTGCATGAAATTGATGAATCAAAAATGGCAAAGCAATCCCAGCTGCCATAACCGGAAACGCCGCAAAGGCATTTCCCATAATAATAGTAAATATAGCCATACCCATACAAAATACGAATACAATCATAAATAAGTTGTTTTCTGGAATCATTTTCGTGATAAGATCAGCGACAACCGTTCCAACCCCAGCTTGTGTAAAAATCATCCCCAATGTAGCTAGAAGTTGCGGAAGTACGACGGCCCAGCCAATCGCTTCTAATAGTCGGCGTGATTCTTTTACAGCTGTGACGGGTGTATTTTTTGTCATGAACATTGCCACAATCATGGCGATGATACAGGCGATTCCTAATGCCACCAAGGTTGGATTAGAAGGATCTAATATGGCTAATGAGCCAATATTGCAGGGCCATCCTCTATACAAACAATTTAAAGAGGAAATTGAAGATGCTAAAATCCTACTAAACAATGAAGCTATTAAAGCTACAACGGCTGAAACAAAGCCATTCAACTATTATTCTAATGAAGAGTACTCTAAGTTATTTCAAATGGACGATAAGAATATCAAAAGTATCCGCAATAATGGGGGCCACTATAGTAGCGCTGTAATAGAAAAGGCCATTGATGGGGATTTAAAAACGTATTGGGAAACAAATAGAGGTAATTCCCAAGACTTCGTAAATGAAGTAGAAGTAGAGTTTAAAGAAGCTGTTGAAGTGAACCGTATTATATATGGAGCAAGGCCATCTGATAATAAAGGTTTTGCGGAAGAGTTTGAAGTCCATGGTTCTAAAACGTCTAAAGGAGATACATATCAACTTGTATCAACTGGAAAGCATAAGATGGTAAGTGGCTTGGTAGAGGCGAAATTCAAACCTACTACACTGAAGCGTGTTAAATTTAAGTTTAAGAAGTCTAATCAAAATTGGGCAACTTTATCCGAGTTAACATTTTATAAGAAAGATGTTATAGCGGATCAAATAGACGATCTATTTACAGACGGTTTAATGAATGAATTAAAGCCTGAGTATGCTTCCAAGAGCAAAATGGAGCAATTGGAAAAGGAAATTGCCAACCATCCATTGAAGAAAGAATTACAAGTAAAACTAGATATCGCTAAAAATATCCTGGATAGCGATAATGATGGTAATGAAGCCATCGTAGTAGCCTCTCAGCGAGGGGATCCTTCGGTAACTGCGCAAGCACACCAAATTGCTAGAACATCATTCTCTCTTGATACGTTTGGTAGATATGCAGCACTTGGAGAAACCATTCAAGTTTTTGTCGATGCAGATAAAAATGGCGTAATGCCGAATCTAGTATTAAGGCAAATAGCTCATAAGGATGGGTGGAGAAGATATCCATTACAACCAGGCTTGAACACAATTACTGCGCCAAGTCTCGAACAAATGGGTACTTCCGCAATTTATGTGGAAAACCGAGCTTTACCAAGTGAACAAGCTTTTGCTTCAAGAGTTCGATTGGTGGGTGGAACTAGTTTTCCTGTTTATTATCACGGAAAAACGGATCCAGTTCAGTTTAAAAAGGAATTAGAAAAGTACTTCAAAAAATTAGTACCGATGATAATGATTTTGCAAACGGCAAACCGAAGGACCTTGTCTACAATGTTGCAGAGCTTGTTTCCGAAAACAATACGATTGCAACTAGCGCCGCCGGTGCATTACAAGGGATAAAAGAAATGGAGGCAGTAGGACAAACCGTTTCCGATACGATGGATGGATGGGAATTAATGTGGACAGAATTCCAAAAAATCAGCGGAAACGTAGAGGATGATCTGGATCCCAGAAATCAATATTTTCCTGCAAAGTTTACTTCTCTAGTATTTATAAATGGCTCTTATGCCTGGTCCGGCGGAGGATACACTGGGTATAACGGAGGAGATACACCTAAAAGAGATAGTGGATTCTTTAAACAAATCGTGAAACCATTAGCCCTTGGAAATGACTGGGGTTATTACCATGAATGGGGTCATAACATTAATAACTCTAGGATGGAACATGTTGAGGTAACGAATAACCTTTATGCGGTAATCATGAGAAAAAAGATTAGTAACAGTAATGATGATCGAGCAGATTGGAATTTATTATTTAAAAGATTCCAAGGTGAAGAAGTAAATCACGGTTATTTTACGTACCTGGGTGTACTCTTACAACTTCAATTTTACTACGGAGAAGATAGTTATGGTAAGGCTTCAAGTGTTGCTAGGACTAACCCTGACGGAATTATGGATGGGCTAGATAATAATATGCAACGACTAGTCATCGGTTTTTCTGTAGCAACGGAAACAGATTTAACAGCATTTTTCGAAGACTGGGGATATGTACAAGCCACCGAAAAAATGAAAGAGAAAGTAGCTCATTTACCTAAACCTGAAGTGAAATTAGAGTATATGCATAGTTTAGGAAGGGATTATAAAGGGGCTGGCTTTTCGAAGGACGCAAAATTAACTGTCCATGCTGTAAAAACTGATACAGAGAACAAACAAATTACAATCACATATGGTGTCGATAAAGCGAATAGAGATGCCGCAATGGGTTATGAAATCATTAGAGATGGAGAAGTTATCGGCTATACAACGAACACATCGTTTGTTGATAAAAATGTTGATCTGGATAAAGTCTACCATTATGAAGTAGTAGCTTACGATAAAAAATTAAGTAGTTTAAAACCGGAAAAGGCAAATTCGAAGAAACCAATTTTATCTGTTGAAGATTATGTAACATTAAAATTGCGACAAGCTTATGATCCAATGGATTATGTAAAAGCAGCATCGTATTTAGGTAACGATATAACAAAAGATGTAAAGATAAAATCTAATAATATCGACATTACTAAAAGGGAAACTATAAAATTGTTTACGAAGTAGAAAATGCAGGTGTTAAAGAAACCAAAGCAGCAAATGTTAAGGTAACGAGTGATTATGCTTATCTCTCAGATATGAATGAACAGTCGGCTAAGATCGGATGGGGCGGTTTAAAAAAGGACTTAGCTCCTGCTGGAAGTGCCATTACGCTTCTTAGACAAGGATTAGATGCAACCTATACTAAAGGGTTAGGGACACATGCTCATTCAGAAGTTATCTATGATCTTCAAGGAGAAGACTTTGACTTCTTTGAAAGTTATATCGGAATTGATCAAGCTGTCAAAGCTCAAGCCTCCTCAGCAACATTTGAAGTCTGGGTTGATGGTAAGAAGAAATTTACGAGTGATGTATTTAGAGCAAATACTGAACGTGAATTTATCCGGGTGCCAATAACCGGTGCTAAAGAGATAAAACTAGTTACGACAGATGCGAAACAAAATGGAAATACAGCGGATCATACCGTATGGGGAGGTGCTAAGTTTACCTTAGAAAGTAGTAAACCTACACTTACTATACCTAAATCTGTTGCAACAAAAGTCGGTGTTCCAATTGATCTTCAAGCTTCTTATGAAGCAATAGACCCGGAAGATGGAGATTTAACAGACAATGTAAAAGTAAGCGGGATTGATAAGGTAAACTTTGATAAACCTGGGAAATATAAAATTACTTATTCTGTAACCGATAGTGATGGTAATAAAGTATCCAAGAAAAAAACAATTTCCGTAGTTAATATGGAGGATTTCGTGTACCTATCTGATATTGATTGGAAATCTACCCAAAATAGCTATACGGCACCTAAAAAAGATATTTCTATCAGCAATAACCCATTGAGATTAACGAATAAAGATGGAAATGAAATTGCCTATAAGAAAGGAATAGGGGCCCACTCTAATTCAACAATTGTCTATGATTTAACCAATGTGGATGCAGCCTACCTTAGCGCTTTTGTCGGTGTAGATCGGCAAATGTACGGTACGATTGGATCTATAGTGTTTCAAGTATATGTTGATGGTGAAAAGCAATTTGATAGTGGATTAATGAATTCCAAGGATCCACAAAAACTCTTTGAAGTAGATGTTAGTGGAGCGAAGGAATTGAAAATCGTTGTTACAGACGGTGGCAATGGTAATGGTTCAGACCATGCAACATGGGGAGATGCCAAATTATACCTAGCTAATATAGATGTCGATACAACCGAATTAACTGAACGAATCGAGCAAGCAAAACAATATGAGAAGGACAACTATACGGAAAGTTCTTATGATGCTTTGCAAGAGGCGATCAGTGAGGCTGAAAAAGCAGTAGGGAATGTAGAAACACAGGAAGAAGTCGCAGAAGCGGTCACGCTATTGCAGGAAGCTATTGACGGATTAGTGAAGGCCAAAGATCCAGATCCTGAAATTAATACAACCAAACTAACGAAGCTGATCGAGCAAGCAAAACAATATGAGAAGGACAGCTATACGAAAGGTTCTTATGATGCTTTGCAAGAGGCGATTAGTGAGGCTGAAAAGGTCGTAGAGAATGCAGAAACACAGGAAAAAGTCTCAGAAGCGATCAAGCTATTACAGAAAGCCATTGAACGGTTAGAAAGGATAATAGAGCCTGAACCAGATCCTAAGCCGGATCCAGAAATTGACATAACAGAGTTAGCTAAATTAATTGAACATGCAAAAGTATATGAACAAGAAAATTATACAGAAACATCATTTGCAGCATTACAAGAGGCAATTAGTCAGTCGGAAAAAGTGGTAGAGAAAGCAAAAACGCAGGAAGAAGTCACAGAAACGATTACTCTATTGCAGAAAGCCATTGATGGGTTAGAAAGGGCACCAGACCCTGAACCGGAACCTAATCCAGATCCAGAAATCGATACGACAGAGTTAGCCAAATTAATTGAACATGCAAGAGTTTATGAAATAGATAATTTCACGGAAACATCATTTGCAGCATTACAACAAGCGATTAGTCAGGCAGAAAAAGTGATGGAAAATCCGAAATCACAAGCTGAAGTGTCGGAAGTAATGATATTACTTCAGAAGGCCATTGATGAACTAGAAAGAGTGACAAAGCCAGAACCGGACCCTGAAGTGGATACAAGTGCATTATCTAAACTGATTGAACACGCAAAAAGTATATGAACAAGAACACTATACAGAAGGATCATATAGGGCATTACAAAATGCAATTAGTCAGGCAGAAAAAGTAGTGCTGAATCCAAATACGCAAGACGAAGTAATGGAAATGACTACAGTATTGCAGAGAGCGATTGATGGATTAGAAAGAATAATAAGGCCAGAACCGGATCCTGAAGTGGATACAAGCGAATTATCCAAACTGATTGAACATGCCAAGATTTATGAACAAGAGAACTATACAGAAGGGTCATATGCGGCATTACAAAATGCAATTAGTCAGGCAGAAAAAATAGTGCGGAATCCGAAAACACAAGAGGAAGTAGGAGAAGCGATTGTCCTACTCCAAAAA
The DNA here is from genome assembly GCF_017873565.1 of Lederbergia galactosidilytica. Lineage (GTDB taxonomy): Bacteria > Bacillota > Bacilli > Bacillales > Bacillaceae_C > Lederbergia > Lederbergia galactosidilytica. Next base: position 79,901 of record NZ_JAGGKH010000008.1, on the reverse strand, counting down.
ACGATTAATGGATTAGAAAAAATAGCAGAATCTGATCCAGAAGCTGAAGTAGATACGGGCGAGTTATCCAAACTGATTAACCACGCAAAAACATATGAAAAGGATAAATATACCGAAACTTCATACGGTGCTCTGCAACAAGCGATTAGCCATGCGGAAGCAGTGGTACAAACTGCGAACACGCAGAATGAGGTAACGGAAGCTATCACACATCTCCAAAAAGCGATTAATGGATTAGAAAAAATAGCAGAGCCAGAACCAGACACTAAAGTAGATACGGGCGAGTTATCCAAACTGATTAGCCACGCAAAAACATATGAAAAGGATAAATATACCGAAACTTCATACGGCGCCCTGCAACAAGCAATTAGCCATGCCGAAGCAGTGGTACAAAATGCTAGTACACAAGATGAAGTAACGGAAGCCACTAGTCTTCTTCAAAAAGCCATAGCCGGATTGGAGGAAGTAACGAAACCAGCACCGGAACCTGAAGTAGACACGGGCGAATTATCCAAACTGATTGAACATGCCAAGACATATGAAAAAGACAAATATACCGAGGCGTCATTTGGAGCTTTGCAACAAGCGATTAACCATGCGGAAGCAGTGGTACAAAATGTTAGTACACAAAGCGAAGTAACCGAAGCAATTACATTACTTCAAAAAGCCATGGTTGGGTTAGAAAGAGTAACAGATCCAAAACCAGATCCAGAGCATGAGATGAATACAACAGAATTATCCAAACTAATCGAGCACGCCAAAACATATGAACAGGAAACTTATACGGAAACTTCATATGCTCACTTGCAACAAGCGATTAGCCAGGCGGAAGCTGTAGTACAGAATGCGAAAACACAAGACGAAGTAACAGATGCCGTCACTCAACTCCAGCAGGCGATAGTTGGGCTAGAGAAGATAGTGGAGCCGACACCAAATTCAGAAGTGGATATGACAGAGCTAGAAAAACTAATTGCCAAAGCAAAAGCGTATCCTAAAGAGAACTATACAGCCGCTTCGTATGGTGTATTGCAGAAAGCAGTTAGTCAGGCAGAAACAGTAGTAGAGAAGGCAAGCACGCAAGAGGAAGTAATCGAAGCGATCAATCTTCTCCAGGAAGCGATTGAGGGATTAGAGAGAGTACCAGACACAAAGCCAGACCCTGCCCCAGTAACTCCAGAAGTGGATACGACGGAGCTAGAAAAACTAATTGCTCAAGCAAAGACTTATGGCAAAGAGGACTATACAGACACATCGTATGCTGTATTGCAAAAAGCAATTCGTCAGGCAGAAACTGTGCTGGAAGATGAAAAAACAGAAGAAACAATCGCCGAAGCAACTATTCAACTGCGGAAGGCGATAGCTGGGTTAGGGAAAATAGAAATTTCAAAACCAGACCCAACTCCGGTTCCAGAAGTGGATACGACAGAGTTAGAAAAGCTAATTGTCCAAGCGAAAAAATATAATAAAGAGACCTACACAGCAGGATCATATACTGCATTACAAAAAGCGATTAGTCAGGCAGAAGCAGTGTTAGAAAATGCTGAAACAGCAGAAGAAGTAAGGACGTCAATCACACAACTGCAGAAAGCGATTGAAGGATTAGATTTAAACGATTCTGAATCTGAACTAGCGGAAAAGCAACCTACCCAACTGCCAGGACAGTTATATGATTATGAGGTAGATGGGGAAAATGACAAATCTACTCATACTGGCCAATTACCAAATACAGCAACACAAAACTATAATTGGTTCATACTAGGCTTATTATTAGTAAGTGTGGGTTCGCTCATCTTGATAAGAAGACGAAAAGCTTAAAATGATTTGATTCAATCAGTCGTTGAAAGTATGGAATAACTAAGGTAAAATTCCAAACTAGAAAAAGAACGGTATCCAATAGAAATGGATACTGTTCTTTCCATTTTACAGTTGTATTGATTGAGCTTGCTTTAAGCATAGACCTTGATTAGACCTGTATTATAGGCTCCAATTTCATTTTGTTGGTAGAAGTTGGTTTAAGGTATACATACGGTAGACTTTATATCGTTTAGTTATTACATGTCACTTGTTGAAAGTGCAGGACCACAAGGGGAAAGAGCTTCGGAAAATCTATTCTCAGGATTAAAAAATCCGTATTTAGCAACCTCAGAGTGGGGCTGGCAAATAGATGCTGTTGGACTAAGGATCACCCTAAATAAATTATATGATCGTTACCAAGTACCTTTATTCGTCGTAGAAAATGGACTGGGTGCCATTGATAAATTCAATGATCAAGGTGAAATAGAGGACGATTATCGAATTGATTATTTGCGTGAACATATTGTCCAAATGAGAGAAGCAATGGAAGATGGCGTTGAATTAATGGGATACACTAGCTGGGGACCGATCGATATTATAAGTGTTTCAACTTCAGAAATTAGTAAGCGATATGGATTTATTTATGTAGATATCGATGATAATGGTCAAGGAACATTTAATTGAAGAAAAAAGAAGAGCTTTTATTGGTATAAAAGGGTAATAGAAAGTAATGGTAAAAGCTTATAGGTGAACGGCTAAAGGAATTAAGAAATATTGCTTTGAGTCCTATAAATTGCGAAGATAGCCGATTGATAGTATTTTATATAATGTATGTTGTTTAATATGTTTGCGGGATTGTGTACTAGTTACGTAAAGAAAATATGCAATCCATACGCACTTTTAGATTATTATTTTGCAGAGAAGGAGAATCATCATGGTAGAAAAAACATTTACAGTAATAGATAAGGCAGGTATTCATGCACGACCAGCGACAAATTTAGTAAAGGCAGCTAGTCAATTTCAATCAGAGATTACTCTAGAGTATAAAGGTAAATCAGCCAATGTGAAATCAATTATGGCGGTTATGGCTATGGGAATTGGTAAAGATGCTGAGATTAAAGTGAGTGCTGAAGGGAATGATGAAGAAGAGGCAGTGAATCATATCGCTGAAACTTTAAAAAATGAAGGGTTGGTTGACTAATGAGCGTACTTACGGGAATAGCTGCTTCAAGAGGGATAGCTATTGCGAAAGCCTATCGTTTAGTAGAACCGGATCTTACTTTTGAGAAGAAGACTGTATCAAATCCTGCTGTGGAGACGGACAGGCTCCAAGAGGCATTAGCCACTTCTAAAAAGGAGCTTGAGTTAATTAAAAATCAGGCAGAGGCAGAGCTTGGTAAGGATAAAGCAGATATATTTGAAGCACATTTATTAGTGTTAAGTGATCCTGAATTAATTTCTTCTATTGAAGATAAAATTAACTCAGAGAAGGTAAATGCCGAGCAAGCTTTAAAAGATACTACAGATATGTTTATTACAATGTTTGAACAAATGGATAATGAATATATGCGTGAGCGTGCAGCTGATATCCGTGATGTAACGAAACGGGTATTATCTCATTTGCTTGGTGTGGAGATTGTTAATCCAAGTATGATATCCGAAGAGGTTGTCGTTGTAGCCGAAGATTTAACGCCTTCTGATACAGCACAATTAAATCGTGAATTTGTGAAAGGTTTTACAACAAATATCGGTGGTCGTACTTCCCACTCTGCCATTATGGCGCGCTCGTTGGAGATCCCAGCTGTTGTGGGGACAAAAGAGGCAACACAAGAGATTAGTAATGGAGACATGCTGATTGTTGATGGTTTGCAAGGTGAAATTCATATTAATCCATCAACAGAAGTATTAGCAGAATATAAGGAAAAACAACAACAGTTTGAAGCAGAGAAGGCAGAACTTGCTAAGCTCGTCAATGAAAAGTCTGTTTCTGCTGATGGCCATCAAGTAGAGCTTGCGGCAAATATCGGTACACCGGAGGATCTTGAAAGTGTGCTTCATAATGGTGCAGAAGCAGTTGGTTTGTACCGAACTGAGTTTTTGTATATGGGACGGACTGAATTACCGACAGAGGAAGAGCAGTTTGAATCATATAAGAAAGTGTTGGAAGGAATGGAAGGTAAAACAGTAGTAGTTCGAACACTGGATATTGGCGGAGATAAAAACTTGCCATATCTTGATTTACCAGAAGAAATGAACCCTTTCCTTGGTTTCCGTGCCATCAGATTATGCCTTGAAGAGCAGGATATCTTCCGTACGCAATTACGCGCTTTACTTCGTGCGAGTGCATATGGAAATTTGAAAATTATGTTCCCTATGATTGCGACAATTGATGAATTTAGAGAAGCAAAGCAGATCTTAGAAGAAGAGAAGCAAAAGTTAGTGAGCGAAGGGATTTCGGTTGCTGAGCAGATTGAAACAGGGATTATGGTTGAAATTCCTTCAACAGCTGTAATGGCCGATCTTTTTGCTAAAGAAGTAGACTTCTTTAGTATTGGAACAAATGATTTAATTCAATACACAATGGCTGCTGACCGAATGAATGAACGAGTTTCTTATTTATACCAACCATATTCACCAGCTATTTTGCGCTTAGTCAAGATGGTTATTGATGCGGCTCATAAAGAAGGTAAGTGGGCTGGAATGTGCGGTGAAATGGCTGGAGATGAATTAGCAATCCCGCTTCTATTAGGTTTAGGTCTTGATGAATTTTCCATGAGCGCAACATCCGTTTTGCGTGCTCGTGCACAAATTGCGAAACTTTCCAAGCAAGAAATGGAAAACCTTGCAAAAGAAGCATTACAAATGAACAATACAGCTGATGTACTAGAAGCTGTGAAAAAGATTACCCAGTAACAAAATGAGGCTGGGATAAGACTAGAGTGTTAAGATCCAAGACGAACAATGCATTAGCTTAGCGAAGTATATTTCCGCAGCCGGTTATTGCACGATAGTAGTTCGGTTTGTTTTGGTGAAAACACTATGTCCCGGCCTCATGCCTTTTGGGGCTTTTTTGCAAAGAGAAATAGGGTTGAATTAGAGTTTTTCAAAGTGGCAAGCAATAGCAAACCTATTGTAGAAAGGTTGAGTCTACATCATTATTGCTAGTCTCTTGATAGGATGGAAAATCAGTAAATTCCTCTTCATTCCAAATCCATTTTCCTTTGTTATTTGCTTTATAGATATTTTTAGTGAATATATTATCTGTGTTTTTTGCATGCAAATTGACTAATAGGATGTTTGAATCGCTAGCAGTGACCGTGTTTTTTTCGATCCGATTATTTGCCACATTATATTGCATCAGTAGCTGTCCTCCGTCTAATCCTTTTGTGTCATTCCCGTAAATATTATTTTGAGAAATCGTTGAGTTTTTTGTCTTGCCACGTTTTTTGTCATACCCACCAAGTGAGATGCCAGTGAACATATTATTGTACACTTCATTATTCGTTATTTTGATTTGACTCGCAGATTTTCCAAAGTGTTCAGATGTAGCCTCAATGCCAATATCATTATGATGTACTTTATTATTTCGAATAGTAATATTACTTCCACCGTCAACATAAATTCCGCCAGCGGAGTAGTCATTCCCATATGCAGGATTTCCAAATGAAGAATTATGATCGACAATGTTATTCTCTACTACACCGTTTCTCACATAATCATTCTGTAGAGCTATTCCTTCATAACCGATTAAATCAATCCCGATATTATTATTTTTACGCACAATATTGTCGGCTATTTTAAATTCCTCCACATTTCCATTTAAAACAAGTGCCTCGCTTGCACCAAGTCTTAAATTTTCCACTATGTTTTCCAGTATTTGAATATCTTTTATCCCCTCAGTGCCATAAACGGCAATTCCATGGGCATTTCCATCATCCGCCCTTGTTTCAATATGATGAATATGGTTTTGTTTCAATCTGATATGGCTGCTACTGCCAGCAATGTAAATCCCCATAACGGTAGGTTCATCCTGTGTGGTTGCTAGTTCCTCTAGTGTAAATCCTTGAATAGTAATGTAATCCTTATTTTCGATCTTTATTAGGGCTGTATCTTCTTTTAAATCTTGTATATGACTCCCACTTATGATGACCTTCTCATTTTTGTAGTTCGTGAAGGTAATCGGCTTTGATGCCGTCCCACTATGTTTGATTGAAAGTAATTCATTGTATGTCCCTTTACGAACAAATACAGTAGTTCCTAGCTTTGCTCTCGTGGCTGCTTCGTTTAATGTACGGAGTGGGCTTGATTTAGTGCCTTCATTTTGATCATCCCCATCAGGTGAAACATAGAGAGAGAGATCTATCTTAGCTTCGGTAAAGGTTCTACTGTGAAAGAAAAAATAGAAGGAGATGATAAGTAATAAACAAGCTGTCACCAATATAAAAACCTTTATTTTCATAAAAAAACTCCTTAATTGTATGGGAAAAACGATTAAAAGCTTGTATTGGGTATAATACCACGAGATCAAGTAGAGGGGATAGAATTTTCTTAGCGATATCTAAAATTTCCTTCTTCATTTCTAGACTAGCGGGGGAGCACACTAGAATGGTGCTCCTTTAGACAAATGATTACGGGGTATATGGGGATTTCGTTCTAATCGTTTTATAAGTATTGCTGAGATTGTTAAGCATTGAACTAAAGGGATACAAATAGATGGTGACAACACATGTTTTAGCCTTTTATTGTCTTACCATGGACATTTTCCTTATGAATTACATAAGATGCTTTTATAAAATTATGAAAGGATTGAGGAAAGTGTACAATCAACCATATATGTATCCTTATTATGTTCCTGTACCAAGCTCTGCTTATAATGTGCAGCCTAGTAACTGGGCTTTACCTAATGGGCAAGGTGTTTATCCTGATCGCTCACCTTACAATAATGGGAATTTATTAACGGATTATGGTGGAAAACCATTTGTGGTTAACATCAATGAAGCAGCAAAGCAAAACGATACATTTCGTACAGCCCTATGGACTGGTACCCATTTACAATTAACGTTGATGAGTCTTAATAGTGGAGAGGATATTGGTTTGGAGATTCACCCAAATGTAGATCAATTCCTACGTATTGAACAAGGACAGGGAATTGTCCAAATGGGCAAAAGTAAAAATAACTTAAATTTCAGAAGAAGAGTATATGATGATTCCGCAATATTTATACCCGCTGGAACCTGGCATAATTTAACGAATACAGGCAATATCCCGTTAAAGTTATACTCGATATATGCCCCACCTAACCATCCGTTTGGAACTGTTCATGCTACAAAACGAGATGCTATAGCTGCAGAAGAAGGCTATCATAATATGAATCGGCGATAAGGTTAGAAAATCATTTGTATGTAATTAGGCTGATGACTGGAGAATACATTCGGTAATCTAGTATTGGTAAAAGGGAAAAGGGGGCTCTTTACGTATTTACAGGAGCCCAACTTCGTTAAAATAAACAGTTATACCAAAATAGCAAAATAAAACTTTAGAGAGGACTTAAACGAATTGAACAAACTAGAATATAAACATTAAATACATTCAGTTGTCTGACGCAATTGAGCTAGTAGTTTACCTCGTTGTTCGTGATCTTTCTTTCCATCCCCTTTATAGATTTTATATCCCCAAGCTGTTACCCCACTGATTTCAATGATTTCAAAGAGATAATCTGGTTCTTGAATGATCTCGAATATATCTCCAGGTTGAAAGTCATCTGGATTTAACATGAAGGATTGGACAAGCTCTATTTTTCGCGTATAGACGAGAATATGATTCGTCCTATCTTCCAACTGAGCTTGTTTTAATTTTTCCTTGAGAATTTCTACCTCTTCTTGTAATTGTTGATGCGAATAAGTTTTATATGGATGTGCCATTGGGTTGCTCCTTTCCTGATGTATCGTAACGTTGCAGTTAAACCTATCATGCCATAATAAGGAGCTTAGGCGCAATTTAGTCCTTTCGATATTTTCTCCTATAAAAAAAGACTATAGACGATTTACTCATCTATAGTCTGATGCATACTATTTTTTATAGAACCTCTAACTTCACTTCAATATTGCCTCTAGTAGCTTTAGAATACGGGCAGAATTGATGGGCTTTTTCGACTAAATCCTCAAGTTTATCCTTTTCAATGTCTGTTCCTTTTACTTGCATTGTAACATCTAGCTTGAAGCCTTGATCAGACTTATCTTTTAATAGACTTACATTGGCTGTAACCTCTGAGGAGAATTTGACCTTTTCTTTGCTAGCTACTAATTGTAAGGCACCATCAAAGCATGCAGCATACCCAGCCGCAAAGAGTTGTTCAGGATTCGTAGATTGGTCTAATTCTTTCGCCCTAGAGCTTCCTGGTTGGGCTGTATCAAATTGAATGACATTATCTGATGAATGGACATGGCCTTCACGTCCGCCTGTAGCAGTTGCTGAAGATGTAAATAGTACATCTGACATAAAAAACATCAACTCCTCAAATGAAATGTGCTCTACTCTTCTATTTACCCAATAGATGTGCCTTTATGCATAAAAATTAATTTTTCAAAGTAAAAAGATCGCTAACCATAACCAGGCAGGCTATTGGTAGCAATCTCTTTATGTCTTATTAATATCTAAATAACACGGCAATTAATTGATACCCTATCCCAACAGTCCAGAATAATACGGTATCCCCACGTTTAATTTTTCCATCTTCGACACCTTGGTATAGGGCAAGTAATGGACTGGTTGTCCCTGTGTAGCCAAACGTATCTCCGACATAAATCATCTGTTGTTCTTTTAACCCTAAGTTATCTCGCAATTTGTTCATATTAGAGATAGAGAATTGCGATAAGCAATAAGCATTTACTTCAGCTAATGTTAACCCGTTTCGCTCAACAAGCTCTGTAATGAGATTAGTCGCGTGCGGAATGGAGACATCACCAGGAAAAGGAAGCCACTGTACATAATCAATTTTCCCATTGTGTAGGTTTTTAGATAAACCATTTTTAGGGAAAGTAACTTTATCGAAATCAGCTGATTCAGTAAAGTACATAGAGTCGATTAATCCTATATTTTCCTCTTCAGTTTTCTCTAAAATAAGCGCTACAGCTACATCGCCAAAATTCGGATATGTAATCGTATCTGTCGGATCCATAATTAAAGAGGAAGCATCTGAACCTACAAGCAGAACCTTTTCCATTGAAGGGTTCGATGATAAGTATCTTGATGCTTGATCTAACCCTGTTGTCATGCCTGAGCAGTTTGCATTAAGATCAAGAATACCTGTTTTTCTACCGGCGCCAATCGCATGGTGTAGGACAACCGCATTTGTTGGAAAACTAAATTCTGGCACTTGGGAAGCGAAGATAATCATATCTAATTCTTCCGCATGCATATTAGCCTTTTTTAACACTCGCTTAGAAGCTTCAATCGCCATTGTGACGGAATTTTCCTCTTTGTTCTCAATAATATAACGAGTATTACGCCCGCAAATATTAACCAAAAAGTTGGTAAGGTCCACCCCTTGGGTTTTCTTGAAATGCTCTATATAAAAATCATTTCCTACTTTGTTTTTAGGATGGTAAATAGCCATCTCTCTAATTTTCACATTCGTCACTAAAATAATTCCCTTCGAATCTTACTTTTTCTTTATATTCAATTAATGGAAATCATAAAAATGGAGGTGTTCATAAAAAGGCGAGGTGGGGACAAAAAGTGTTATCACCAAAAAAACGAACTAAATAGTGCGATCATTCGCTTCAGAATTATACTCCGCTAAGGAAATGCATTGTTCGTCTTTGGAGCATCCCCAGCCCCCCTCTTAAACATTAAACAACGACAAATTCTACATTCGTCAGGCCAACTTCTCGAGCAATTCTATTTAATTGCATTTTAACGATTGAAGAAGTACCAATCTCAAAAATTACTTTATTGAAACCAGTAGATTGATAGAGTTTGTAGCAATCTTGTAATGCTGGAATTAACTCTTTTGTAACGACATTTAAATCACGGCAATCTAATACTAAGTTAAAATCAGAAGCATGAATAGAATTCACATTGTTATTGTAATCCTGAATGAATTGTTGAGCTTGCTCTGGGGTAAAGTTCCCTACAATTTCAATGTTCATTTCTTTTTTCTCGAGATTTAGATTCATTTTATAACTACCTTTAGCCATCCTATTATTTTCTCCCCTTTAAGTATGTAATCAGTAATAGTATTATTTTACTATAATTTCCTTATTTTGGGTAGTTTGCACTGCGTTAATTGGATGGATTAGTAGGTCATAAGTATTTGTGGGGATTATAATGTGTGAATGTACAGGTTATCGGGGATTTAGTAGTTATTTTTTATATGAAAACAATCGAAAAATAGCTTTTTCATTTTCTGCGTTTATTAGGACTACTTTCTGTTGTCATCTGAATCTAAAAACAAGACCATAGTTAAGAACCATGGTCTTTTTGCACAATCTTACTTTTTCACAGCATGAATATAATGAATTGTTTCAAAAGCGGTCAAATAATCATGGCGATTACGAAAATAAAGCTCATTTATTTTGTCGGGTGATAGATGTTCGTAAATGAGTAAGTTTGATTTTTCCAGTATTTTCTCTACTTCTAAGAGTGGGAAACTAGCTTTCATGGGTTCTCCACTAGCTTCGGCCATTTTTACCATATTTTCTACCCGATTGGATAGCCCCTTTTCTGTAAATAGCCTTTCATCAGCATAATCGAAAACGATTGAACTTCCAGCTGGGACCTGCGCAAATAATAATTCTAGCAATTTTGCAAACTCTTTCTTTGTTAAGTAATAAGAGACACCTAACAAGCTGAAAAATGTTTTATCATTCTTAAAGCCCTTTTCAATAAGATTGTCGTAAGCAAATGTGGTTGCGAAGTCCATTGGAATAAAATGAAGATTACTCGGTAAATTCTGATCAATTTCAGTGAGTCTTTCCTTTTTAAATGCCTGTGTTAATGGATGATCGATTTCAAATATTTCAAGGATGTTTTCCAATTCAGGCCGCCGTAAAGCGAATGTATCAAGGCCTGCGCCAAGTATCATATAATTTTTTATCCCAAGCCTGATTTCATTATCCAAGACGTTTTCGCAATACGCCGCACGAGCCAATGGAGTCGGAGATAGCTGTACTTGTGTAACCCACTTTAATATTTCCTCTGGTTGATCTTTATATATTTCTGCTATTTCTTTGTTGAAAAACGGAATACCTTGAATCATATTTTCTTTGATATCATGATATTCTTTACGGGTTATTAAATTTTCCGCCATAAAGTCATCAAAAATTTTTGGTGTATCGAATTGGCTATGATACGCTCTTCCAAATGCGGAAATGAGTGAGGTTAAACTGGATTCACCTTTTCTCACGCTAAGACACTCCTTCAAAAAAATAGGATTCCCTGGCCAGGGAATCCTATCATATAACATAAAAGTGCAACTGTAAATTATAGCACAAATAAATTATTTTGTCAATAATTTTTAAGGGGAAATTAACCAAAAAATAAGTTGCGGTCTTTAAAAAAGTTGCGCATATGTGTTAAAAATTTAGGTATATTGGGTGGCGAATATGACCATGTTCGAAAAGAATGACACCCTTCTTCATTCGCTGATTAGCCGAGCGTGAGGAATTAAATCATAAGTCTAAACTCGCGTGTGTTTGTACTGCTTTTTCGCGGATTGAAAAACATTGAATTTTATTTGGAGATACGAAGCAGCCCACATATACGGAGACTTCTACGGAAAGTAAGAGATCAGCAAGGCTCCGGAAGGTGAAGTCTAAGAAGCTATTGACACTCGCCCGCGGATAGCGCAGTATATGTGGGCTAGGATTTTACCACAATATGCCTTTCGGTTTTTCAATAGCCTGCGATTAACATCAGATTTAGACTCTGCTGTGTGAAGCGATGAAGTGGCTCAAATCAGCCGGTAAATTTAAGATTTTAAGCGTGTAAAAAACTTTATAATTGGTGAATTAGACAAGATACCCAAGCTCTAGCTATAAGGTTTTATTTCATCTAATTGGCCCTAATTTCTTGTCTGGTAAAGACGATATATCCGATTGTAAAGCACACGAGTGTGGCAGCGATAAGCCCTGTAATTTGTGGCCAAACTAGTAATAGACTTGCTTGTAGTTTTAATGGACTTGCAAGGGAACCGGCGACTTGTTCCATGGTAATCAGACTCATGCTTCTTGTCGTTGGTGATAGCAAAACACTTGTCATTTCTTGAAATAAGTAATTAGGCGAAATGCGATAGACGTTTAGAATGGCATTGTAACGTGATACATATTCCCCTTGTGATGTGGCATTCCCCAAATAAGAATTCGTAAATAGCTTTACAACAATAGAAAAGAAGACATTATAGAATAACCAAATTGCAATACTTGATAAAGCCGATGTTGCTTGTTGTTTAAAAATAACTGAAAAGAGAATCGACAAATTTAGCCAAAAGGCAATATAGACTATAATTAAAACAATAAAACTCATTACTCTTAAGAATTCATCCCAACTAGGGGTTATCCCTAGCATAAGGATACCAAAGGCCATCACAAGAAAACCGAGGGCAAAGAAAAGAATGATATTGATCAACAAAGCAGCCACGAATTTTGCATTGATCACATAGTCTCTGGGAATCGGTTGAGCCATTAATCTACTTAATGTACCTCTACTTCTTTCTCCATTGATGGCATCAAATCCTAAGGCAATCCCTAATAAGGGACCAAGAAAGCTGACAAACGATACAAAGGAAGGTAATGTTCCATCGGAAATTGTAAAGATTTGCAGAAATAAATAAGCATTTCGGCCAATTTGGCTAGCATCTTCATAGGATTCTAATGCATCTGAAATAGTAGACACCGCTGTATATAGAGAGCCAACGCATGTTAATAAGATAATTCCTAAGAGAATGATAATTCTCCAACTTGAAAGATAATCCGTAAATTCCTTCCCAACAAAGCCCCAGAATATATTTTTACTTACAGTATCTCTTTCTTTCGGATGTTTCGTTCTATTCTTTTCGGCCAATTTACCAACCTTTTTTTGAATATTAGCTAGGCTCATTTATTTCACGTCCTTCAAAATAACGATGGTAGATTTCATCCAATCCAAAATCCCTTCTAGTTAATTGATAAAGATCTGAGCCTGATTCAACAATTAACCTACTTATTAGTGGGGATATGTCTTCTTGGCAATGAATATCAAATTGATTGTCACGGACTTTTTCCAGCTTACTGACCGCTGACATTTCCTGAATGCTTCTAATTAGTTGATCATCAAATGGCGATGCGCTAACCTGGATAACTATGGAATCTTGGACAAAGAGCTGATGAATTAATTCTTCTATATTTCCTTGGGCAAGTAATTTTCCATCTACGAAAATACCAACTCGGTCACATACCTGTTGTACTTGATGTAAATGATGAGAAGATAATAGAACCGTAATCTTTTCCTTTTGATTTAGTTCCTGAATTAATTGAAGGAAGTCGCGTACACCTTCAGGGTCGATACCCAAAGTTGGCTCATCTAGAATAATAATTTCCGGGTTTTTAATCAGTACATCGGCAAGGCCAAGCCTTTGTCTCATTCCTCGCGAATATTCACCTGCTTTTTTATCAGCTGCATATGAGAGACCGACTTTCTTTAATAATTGGGTGGCTCTTTCTTTTGCTTCTACTTTTGGAATTCCATTTAATCGAGCTGTAAATAATAAGTTCTCGATCCCCGTCATATTTGTATAGAAACCTACATTATCAGGTAAATATCCTACTCTTCTTTTCACTTCAATTGGGTGCTTTGTTGAGTTAATGCCCGCAACTTTCACACTACCTGAAGTCGGTTCTGTTAAACCAAGCATCATTAAAATGCACGTTGTTTTTCCCGCACCATTTGGTCCAAGTAATCCGAACACTTCTCCCTTATGAATCGAAAGAGATAAGTGCTCAACGGCATTATGATTGTGATAGCTTTTTGTAATTTGCTCTAGCTCAATAATCGCTTCTGCCACCTTTATCTCCTCCCGTATTTTCTAATGATGAGATAGAGGCCAACAACTACTCCTGCGATAATAAGGATGGCGACAAATCCCCATAGGGTAGAGGTTTCAACCGACATTCTAAACGTAGCATCTGCACTCGCTTGATCTGCGGTAGCGCTAAAAGTCGTTACATAATCTCCGGCAATGGCATCCTTTGGAGCAGCCACCTTAGCTTTTATTGTTTTTGATTTGCCTGGTTCCAATTCTGCGATAGTTGATTCATCGAATTCTGTTTCCCAATTGGATGGCGTTTCAGCTGTGAGCTCGATATCTACCAATGGAGAAGTCCCCGTATTTTTGACTACTAATTCAATGGTTTTGTCACTACCAGCGTTGATCGTATCACTTAGTACCTCTGACTTTGTGCTAATCTCAACATCATAAGAACCGGTTACAACAGCTTCTAACTTTAATTCTGAACTTGAATCATTTGTAGCTGCTGTGATGGGGATTTCGTAAGTGTCCGCTTCTATGTTTTGCGGTGGTATGGCCTCTACTGTTATGTCCACGGATGTATTAGGTTCTAAAGAAACAGATGTGACAGAATTTGAGTCTGATAGAAAACGAACAAGCCAGCCATCTTTAACGGAACTGCTCAAAGTATAGCTTTGTGCTTCCTTCGTTTTATTGTTTAAGGTGACTGTATAGGAGAATGTTGAATCCGCATGTCCTTCTAAATTCGCTTGATCAGTTGTTAATTCCGATTTTAGTGAACCTTGTTCCTTGACCGAAATTGATAAAGGAACAGAAGATGGACTGTTGCCATCTGTAGCCACTAATTGAAATTCATGATCACCTTTATCAGCATCAAGTGGAACGGTAATTTCCACTGTTATCGGTGTTTCACTATTACCCTTTACTGATAACTCTTGTATATTTGTTCCATTCGAACTAATGGAATAATCCCATCCTTTTGGTAATCCTTCCATTGAGAAAGACATTGTTTGAATGGATGATCCATTATTAATAACATCTACATCATATTTGGTTTTTTCACCTGGTGAGGCTGTAATTCCTGTGTAAGCCGAAAATAATGAGATATTGTCCATGGCAAAGGCCCGATCCAATGGCAGTATGGCCCCAACTACAATAATTGCAATAGCAAGCAATGAAATGAACCTTCTTTTAATCATTGTTTTATCCCCCTGTTTTTGTTATTCATAATGGATACGCAGCCCATTTCATTTTGGATTTGTCTAAACCGAAAAAAATTGTAAAATATGATTAATGATTATGCTATAAGGAGGATCAAACGGACTAGGTTGGCATTTGGCCGAAGATTTTCTATTAAGATCTTTGCTAGGGGGGTATATATCATGAAGGATAATCGAGAAAGTATCCATTTACTTCAAAGTATCTCTCAAGGTTCTCGTCATGCCTTTGATATCTTTTATGAAAAATATATTCAGTTTGTTTATAACATCGCCTTCCAGTATACAAAGGATCACGGAGAAACCGAGGATCTTTGTCATGATATCTTTCTGGAAGTCTTACAGAAATCAGATCAATATAATCCCACCAAGGGTAGCGTAAGAGCGTGGCTGGCGGTTAAAACAAAAAGCCGCTCATTGGATCGCTTGCGCAAAAAGAAAGCATTATTAACAAATAGACTTGAAGAGTTATTGAATGGAGAAGAAAAAGGTGCAGATGTTGAATTTCTTGCCCAATTAGAGCAATCCATTATTATGGAGGCGTTAAAGTCTATTCCAAATGAGCAACGAGAAGCGATTATTCGCTCTTATTTTCAGGGGGAAACCCATAGAGAGATTGCAAGCACTATGAATAAACCATTGGGTTCTATCAAGTCACTTATTCGATATGGTTTAAATAATATGCGCAAACAGAAATCGTTACTCCATTGGGTTCAATCAGGTGGGGGTGAAAAGAATAATGGCATGTAAACGACCTATAACTGAACAGACAATCGTTGATTATGTGTTGGGTAATGTACCAACGAAGAAAGCAATGGAGGTAAGTACTCATTTAGCTGAATGTGAAAGCTGCCAACAAACATTTAAGCACTGGCAAAGTATGTTACTTTCAGACAAAGAGCAGTTCTCCACCCCATCTCCGTTACTAAAGGAAAAGATATGGGATAGTTTGGAAACAAAACGAAAAGAAGGGATGTCTCTTTCAAGCAAAAAAGTCTTTTCTATAGCCGCAATGGCTGCAATTGTTTGTTTATTTGTCGGTCTCTTTTATTATAATCAAAATAACTCGGAAGAGGGTTCTGTTCATATTGCACAATATAATGAGGCGAATATACGGGATTTTCAGGGTAAACCTGATACTCAACAATTGAATATTATCCCGGTGTCTAACAGGGAAAAGGTAGAGGGAAATATATGGATTAATCAAATGACAGACCAAATGTTTTTAGAAGTAGATGGATTAAGACCATTGAATGATCAGGATTACCAGCTATGGATTCTTTATAATAACGATGATATCCAGCACAAGGTTATGCCGATTGAAGATGGCTCAACTCGAATCCTTATTCAAGGTGAGGATTTCAGCCGTTTGAAGAGAATTAAGGCGAGCATCGAACCAAAAGGTGGGAGCATTGTCCAAACTGGTCCGGATACTTTTATCGTTGAGGTTAAATATTAAAATCTTTTAAATTGAGAATATCAGTATTGCCTGGAGGTGAGTAGAGGCATCATAGTCTCATGCTCACCTTATTTTTATGTTGAAAGCAAAGTGGTGTTACTTAATAAGCTCCTTATGAATGGGCCAAACTCATAACTATAGTTATAAATCACAACTAAATTGCCAAAAGGATCTTCACAATAGACCATGCGATATGTCACTTCTCGAAAGTAAATAAAGGGAGGGGAGAATTGTAAGCAAAGAGATGGATAAAAAAATGCTATTCTGCAGCCTTACTGTTTGTAAAAACCAGTAATCGTAGTTTTACTATATTGGACTTTTGGCTGACTTATTTGTTTGATAGTGTTAGAAGAAGGAGATTTTTTAAGTCAATATGGATATAGGATGGTGACGAGGCGATGGCACCGATCAAGATATTAGTAGTAGAAGATGAGTTTGCGATTAGTCAGGTTTTAAAAGTCTATTTACAAAAACTACAATTTGAGGTTGAACAAGCTTTTGATGGAGAAGAAGCCTTGAGAAAATTCCATGAAGCTTATCCTGATTTGGTTTTATTAGACGTTATGCTTCCTAAGAAAGATGGTTGGGAGGTTCTAGAAGAAATTAGAAAAGATAGCTACTGCCCGGTGATTATGCTGACTGCACTCGGTGATGTAAATTATCGTTTGGAAGGATTAGATAAGGGGGCAGATGATTATATTCCAAAACCATTTGTTGCAGATGAAGTGGTAGCGCGGGTGAAGGCAGTCCTTAGGCTTTCAAGAGAAGATCATACAAATCCGCTAAAACGATTTGGTCAATTAGAAATTAATCTTAAAGCACATCAAGCTCACGTGATTTATCTGTGCTATTATTTTTGGCGGGATTATGACCAACTTACAGAACAATGCCAAACAAGCTATGGATCAAGCGGGTGAGATCGAAGCTACACTCCATGAGGATGAAGCACAGATTTTGATTGATGTAGAGGATAGTGGAAAGGGTATCCCAACAGAAGAATAACCCTTCATTTTTGAACGATTTTACCGGGGAGAAGGGAAAAAATATCAAGTAAGAGGTCTAGGGTTAGGATTGTCTCTGAGTAAAATGATCGCCCAAGCTTTGGGTGGCGATCTAGTTTTATTAAAAAGCTCGCCTGACGGGACAGTCTTTCGATTATATGTACCGAAAAGTAAAAGCTGAGATTGAAGCTACTGCTTTACTTTTGAAATAAAAATGTAGGCATCATCTAAGCAATTTTATAAGCGTGAATAGGATAGTTATGAAAAAAGGGTCGAGTGGTTCCGCGAGTAGAGCTTAATAAATTATGGGGGATTTTCCCAGGATGGCTACATAAAATGCTGATCTAAGTCCCGGACAACGTGCATATTATTCGCAATGATCATGTAGCGTCTTGTTATCGCCCCGAATCGTTGGAGATTTTTCCAAAACGGGTATGTAAGCCTCTAAACCAAGCAAAATTTTCCGAAATTATGCTCATGCTTTTCTCTTCAAAGGAGAAATTTGTAAGTATCGGACTGATACCTTTTCTAGTTATGGAGGAATTTACAGAAAACCATTTTATAATGATGATTGTTACGCTGTTCTTTAAAGAGGATAGCTCTTAGAGCGCCGACTTGATCCTAATATAGAAGGTAGGAGGGGGAGACATGTATACAATTGGCCAAGTAGCCAAATTTTTAGGAGTTTCACGAGATACCTTAAAATTTTATGAGGAAAAGGGGTTAGTCAAGCCGAGGCAAGATCATGGGAATGGGTATAGAAAATATAATCATTTTGATATCTATGATATAACAACTGTGAATTTCTACCGCGAATTAGATATAGAGGTCAGAAAAATCCAGGAGTTGAGAAAAGGTAAAAATATCGAAGAAATCACATCAATATTAGAAGAGAAAGAGCGAGCTGTCATTGAGGAGATTGAATATAAACAACTTCTGTTAAAAAAGTTGCGAATCGTAAAGGAAGATTGTGAAAAAATTAACCAATACCTAGGGACATTTACGATAAAAGCAATGAAGCCTTTCAAAATCAAAGGAAAAATTGAGCATTTTACTGCGTATGATGAGTTTGGAACGTTAAAAAATAATACAGATAGCTTGAAAAAGGCTGTTATTTTAACCTCTTTAAGAAGGGTCATACATTTTAACGAAGAGGGGATGATAGACGATCAGTTTATCATTGTAAAGAAGGTAGAAAATCTTGATCAATCAGAAGAAGGTGAAATAATTGCTCATCCAAAATGTATGTATACCGTTATTGAAGATGGGCGTTGGTCAACGGATGGAGGCAGTATTGACGATGATGTGGGAGCAAGTATAAGAAGAGAAGCAAAGAACAGTGGTTATGAACTATTAGGCCTCGTCTATATCAATCTATTACTGACAACCTATGAAGATGATCTTGGGCGTGTATTTTTAGAAATCTATGCACCGATAAAGTAAAACTCCAATTAGTAGGGTATGACTGCCTGATAATGACGGATAGAATAATGAAAAGATGTATTGACCTGTGTGTTACTCCTAGGTTTAAGCTGAGGATATTCGTAAGTATAAGCAGTTTTATACTTTCGAAATACTTAGTTTAAAGTAGGGGTAGTATGAAGAGAGATAAGAAACTAAAAAATCCAGTGGCCAGTTTTATCCTACTAAGCAATATCATTTTTTTTCCACTTTTTTGTCTAGTAGGAGTCATAAGCATATTAGAATTTCCTGCTTGGATTTTTGATATGGTATTCTGTGTGTCGTCTTGGTCCTCAACATTTGCTTTTGTAATTTTATTTAAAAAAATCTTTCCAGATCAGAGTTTGATAAAATTTGTAAAGGATCAATTTAAGAAGAAACTTAAACCTTCCATAATTGTTATTGCAAGTATGATCCAAGCCGCCATATTTTTGATCATTTTATTTCTAATCTCGCAAAATCAAGAAGTTGGTTCCACATTTACCATTTCCTCATGGGGAATGCTGACCTATTTCTTTTTTAAAAACCTGCTAGCAGGGCCACTAGGAGAAGAATTAGGATGGAGAAGTTTCGCCCAGATAGAGTTGCAGAAGCAGCATTCGCCATTAAAAGCCTCGATCATTATAGGGTTTTGGTGGGGAATGTGGCACCTCCCCATCTGGTTTACGACAGGTTTTGTCGGGATTGATCTGATCAAGTATATCCTTTTCTTTATGATTGCTCTCATATCTACTAAGATCATTATGACAGCATTTTACAACTTAAATCAGAATTTAATCATTCCGATCATGATCCACCAATTTTTCAATTTTTATATTGGCTTAATCAATGGGAATATGATTGATTTAATTATGTATAGCGCTATTTTTTATTTAGTCGCGGCAGTGTTAATGATCGTAATCAATCCTAAAAATGTATTGTATGGAGATTCTTAAGTAATTTTAATCGGAAAAAAGGTGCTTTTTCTTTATAATACGGGAATTAGGGATTATTGGGGAACGCTAACGAATGAGCAAAAGAGTTTACAATTCGTTGGTCATTTGCCTTGTTAACTAGCAATCTTATTAGCGAAAAAGCTGGAGGGTATCGATCTTACCCTTCAGCTTTTTTTTTCAATGCTAACTATCCGATTAATTTAATTCTTCGATTGAATCTTCATTTGTTAGAAGTAAATATTCCTTTTGACCATGCAAGAAATAATAAAGAATAATGGTCGTAAGGACTAATATTCCCATAATGATATATAAAGTACTATATCCTGTTAGCGGAATGATAAACCCTAACAAGTATGGACCGAAGCCAAGTCCAGCATCTAAGGCGATATAGTAGGTTGATGTGGCCAATCCCATTCGATGTGGTGGCGTCATCTTCACGGCAATTGCTTGTGTTGTTGATTGCATATTTCCAAAACCAAGACCAATCAAAGCACCGGCTAATAATAATAGGATACTATTTGCTACTGTACTTAACAGTAGTAATCCTGCTTCAAATAAAATGAAGGCAGGATACATGACAGAGTTTGCTCCTTTCACGTCCATTAAACGTCCAGTGAACGGACGTGATACTAAGATTGCTACGGCATAAATGACAAAAAACAGACTTGCTGCATCCACTAAGTCAATCTCAATGGCATAGAAATTAATAAAGGAGAGAACACTGGAATATCCAAGTGATATGAGAATCACAACGAGGGCAATAGGTAAGGCTTTTGGTTCCACAAAATCGGATAGCTTCCACCTCTTATGGCTAATTTCCTTCATTGGTTTCTGTACTTCGGGGATTTGAACAAATAGGGAAATAATCAAACTAATAAGGCCTAGTGCCAAACAAAAACCAAAGATCGATTCATAACTGGTATGTTGGCTCATATAAAGGCCGATAAAAGGGCCAATAGCTGTAGCTAGTGTAATACTCATACTAAAGAATCCAATGCCCTCACCTTTTCGCTCACTAGGTATTACCTCAGCGACAATGGTTCCTGTTGCGGTACTAGCCATTCCTAATGCAATACCATGTAATAAGCGAGTGATCAGTAAAACAATAATTCCTGCATGGATAAAATATAAAAAGGAAGTCAAAATAAAAAAGATCAGACCAAAATATAACATTTTCTTATTGCCAATCGATGTAATCATCCGGCCAATGAACAAACGACCTATTAGCGTTCCAATAATAAAAATGCCCGTGACGAGGCCAGCCTGGCTTTCCGAAACGTGAAATTCCTCCACCGCATAAACGGCCATTGTGACTAACAATAAATAAAAAACTAAGTATAAGAAAAAGTTAGCCGCTGATACGATTGCAAAGTCTTTCGTCCATAATTTTGAGCTCGATGGCTTCATAGCTCCATCTCCTTACTTTATCAGGTTGCTTCTCACTCTCTCCATAATTTGGATAATATCCTGTTGTTCTTCTTCTGATATACCTTTTAAACAATCCTCTTCAAACTGATCAATGGTGACACGAACTTGCTCGTAAATGCTTCTGCCAAGCGATGTTAATTGCATTCGTTTTTCGCGTTTATCTTTGCCTGCTATCTGTTCTACATATTCTAATTCCACTAAACGGGCAAAGGTTCTTGTGATGGTCGGCTTCTCTACACCTTGATAATTGGCGATTTCTACAAGTGTCGCTGAGCCAAAATTATATAAATAGTACAAGATCGTCCATTGTGCACGATGTAGATTATGTTTGCTCAATTCTATATTTAGCTGATTTTCAAACGGACGATATAACATTATTAATTGATAAAAGACCTTTTGTGCAGATTGTATGAGATTCACCTCCATAAGTGGTTACCCTGGATAATAGTTATCTTAGGTAACTATAAAACAGTAACATCTGTTCTTACTAATGTCAAGAGTAGAATTTAGGACTTTTCCAAAATGGAAATCCCTATTAAATCAAGCTTCTTTGTGCAGAAAGATGTGCATGTAAAAATATTCCATGAGCATTTTAGTGCAAACGATTGCACTAAAAGGAGATAAATATTATAATAGGGAAGTTGACCAAAAAGACTTTATGACAATAATCAAGCTATTTATTATGACTATTTGTAATGAAGGGTTTTGATATTCCTAATGATATATTTAAATTTATGAAAACGTTGTGCAAACGGATGCGCTTATTTCTGTAATATAATAATGTACATTGAACTACTTTGAGTGATTAAGAGAATTTTAGGAGGGCATCATGATACAGGAACAAGAACAAACAAATAATACAACTACTGGACATCGATTACCTAATCTCCCAATTAGTACGATTTGGTTAATAAGTTTCGGGTTTTTAGGTGTCCAAATGGCCTTTTCTTTGCAAAGTTCAAATATGGGGAGGATTTTCCAAACGATTGGTGCCGATCCACATACTCTAGGGTTTTTCTTTATTTTGCCGCCTTTAGCAGGGCTAATCGTTCAACCTTTAGTCGGGTATTTTTCCGACCGTACATGGATGCCGAGACTCGGCCGCCGAATTCCCTATTTGCTTGTTGGGGCGATCGTAGCAGTAATTGTTATGTGTTTACTGCCGAATGCTGGTAGCTTTGGTTTTAGTTCAATGGCTGCCCTTACTTTTGGAGCCATCACTATTTTATTTATGGATGTTTCTTCCAATGTAGCCATGCAACCTTTTAAGATGATGGTTGGAGATATGGTGAATGAGGAACAAAAGGGTTTTGCTTATTCAATTCAAAGTTTTCTATCGAATAGTGGTGCTGTATTAGCATCTGTTTTTCCATTTGTTTTGACAATGATTGGAATATCAAATAGTGCACCTAAAGGGGTTGTCCCGCAGTCTGTCGTTATTTCCTTTTATGTGGGTGCTGTTGTTTTGATTCTCTGTAGTCTTTTTACCGTTTTTAAAGTGAAAGAATATACACCTGCTGAATATGCAGCTTATCATGGAATTAAAGAAGAAGATAATAAAGAAAAAGTAGGATTTTTTACATTACTTCGTACCGCTCCAAAGGTTTTCTGGACGATTTCACTTGTTCAACTATTCTGTTGGATGGGATTTCAGTATTTATGGACATATGGTACAGGTGCTGTAGCGGAGAACGTATGGAATACAGTTGAGCCATCCAGTGCCGAGTATCAAGCGGCAGGGAACTGGTTCGGGATATTGTCAGCTGTACAATCAGTTGCAGCGGTTCTATGGTCACTCGTCTTAACACGAGTACCAAATGATAAAAGAAAACCTGCCTATGCGTTTAGCTTATTACTAGGTGGAGTCGGCTTTGGGTCTGTCTTCTTTGTCCACCACCAAGGATTATTGCTAATTTCATTTACGTTAATTGGAATTGCCTGGGCGGCAATGATGACATTCCCGTTCACAATGCTTACGAATGCTTTGTCAGGAAAGAATATGGGCACATATTTAGGTTTATTTAATGGTAGTATTTGTTTACCGCAAATTATTGCTTCCTTCTTGAGTTTTGCATTGTTCCCAGCTCTTGGTTCCTCAATGCCAACAATGATTTTAGTTTCGGGCATTTTATTGGCGGTTGGTTCTTTAAGTGTTTTTGTTATCAAAGAAACATCTGCCCACCATTGATATTCAATCAGTAAAGCGAGTTTCACCGTTAATGATAACAAATTACTATGGACGCTTGACAATAATATAAAAATGAGCAATCTTTCAGTGAAAACCTTCAGACTTAGCTATAAGTTTGAAGGTTTTTTCATCGATAATGGAGGTGATATTAAAAAGGATTAGCAAATAATAACTTAGGAGCGACTTTTTCCATTATTCCTCATAAATTCCATTCATAAATCCATACTAAACAATATGTCATTTGCTTAATCGTTTAATATGGAGGCCAAAATGAGAAAAAAACAGCAATTAAGTAAAAAACTCCCTTTAACATTAGATGAGCTTGAGCAATCTTTACAAGAGGTATTCACCAATAATTCGGATCTATTATTTTCAAGGTATCAACATTATGGAAAGAAATTTGCTGTTTTTTATATTCCTTATATTGTTGAAAGTGGAAAAGTTGAAGAGTTCATATTATCGCCATTACTTAAGAGGGAGATGAAATGGACAAATCTAACAATCCTAAATGAAATTCCGCTAGGAAGTGGCGAAATGCTGACTTCATTAGACGAGGTTTTAGAAAAGGTCGTAAAGGGACAAGTGTTTATCTATATCGAAGGGGAAAAGAAGGTTATTTCCTATGTCCTCCTTAATAAAGAAAAGCGCGGTTTAGAAAAAGCAGAAACGGAGTCTCTAGTTCTTGGACCTAAAATAGCCTTTACGGAGTCACTTGTTACTAATATGAATATTATCCGTTGGAAGATACGTTCTAACGATCTTGAATTAGAGGAATTAGTAGTCGGAAAAAGTATTCCGGCCGATGTTCGTCTAGTATATATGAAGTCTGTAGCGAATGAGGAAGATGTTCAAACGATGCGGCAAAGGATTCAAGATTTAGATGTCGATTTCGTAGAAGATAGTACAGTATTAAAGCAATACCTAGAGGATAATACGGTTAATCTATTTCCGCAATTTAATATAACTGAATTACCTGATCGCTTCGCGTATGATATTTCACAAGGGAAAGTCGGTGTATTGGTTGAAAATAGTCCGATTGGGATTATTGCACCTTCAACTTTTTTTAGCTTTCTTGAGTCAACAGAAGATCGTTATATGCGCTGGCAAGGGGGTTCTGTTTTTCGAATTCTTCGGTTTATAGCAATGTTTTTTGCGATTATCGTAACACCTACATATGTGGCAATTGTTACATATCAATATGGTGTCATCCCAACCCAGTTGTTGATTTCAATTGGGGAATCTCGGGCGGCTGTACCTTTTCCACCGTTATTAGAAGCCCTTCTCTTAGAGTTCTTGATCGAGTTTTTGCGGGAAGCAGGAGTAAGACTGCCGACGAAGGTCGGGCAAACAATGGGGATTGTGGGCGGAATTGTCATTGGACAAGCTGCGGTTGAAGCAGGTTTAACAAGTAATATTTTGATTATCGTCGTGGCAATGAGTGCATTGGCTTCCTTCACTTTTCCTAATTACTTATTTGGGACATCTGTCCGTATTATCCGCTATCCCTTCATTTTCTTAGCTGGAATTTTTGGCATCATGGGGATTATGTTTGGATTATGTATGCTAATCATTCATTTATTAAGGTTAACATCATTGGGGAGACCATATCTTGTCCCACTTTATCCTTTACGGCTGAAGGACTTTAATAAATCACTTTTTCGCCTGCCATTACAGTTTGAAAGTAAGCGAATGGAGGCATATAGACCAAAAGATGCCAAGCGTTTTTCAAAGAGTGAGGCAATGAAAAAACGAGATATCGATGAGTAGGTGGATAGATGGAGATCAATGTAAACGTCAAACCTAGATTACGATTCCGTGCTTTTTACTTGTTTTTTATTATTTATGGTATTCAAACAGGGGTCGGAATTATAGGAGCGCCACGCTATATCTTCCGAGAGGCAGGACGGGACGCATGGCTATCCGTTATTATTGCCTTTTTAATGCAAATTATCGTTGCGTACGTGATGTTACTTATTTTAAGGCAATATAAAAATGCTGATATTTTTGGTATTCAAGTTGATCTTTTTGGTAGGTGGATTGGAAAAATCCTTGGAACTGTTTATATTGTTTATTTTGCTGCTAGTTTATTCTCAATTATAATCACGTATATTGAAGTGATTCAGATATTTCTTTATCCGACCTTACCGGCTTATGTCATCGGTTCACTTTTACTAATTGTCATTGTATATGCTGTTTTAGGTGGGATCCAAGTTGTGATCGGAGTAATGGTTATTTTCCCCTTTTTAATACAATGGCTTCTCATTTTATTGTATGACCCAATATCAAAAATGGATTGGCTTCATTTATTGCCAATGTTTCAAACGTCGATTCCTGAATTATTAAAAGGGGCTAAAGCCACAACATATTCTCTTTCTGGTTTCGAAGTTTTGTTTGTACTCTATCCATTTATTGATAATAAAGAAAAGGCCAAGTTACCAATCTTTTTAGGTATGGGTTATACATCTCTTCTCATTTTTAGTATGACTGTTATCGTACTTGGTTATTTTAGCTTAGAAGATTTAAGTGAAGTTGAATTTTCCGTTTTAGCAATATATAAAAGTGTGTCATATACGTTTATTGAACGGCTTGATTTTATCGTTGTAGCTCAATGGATGTTTGTTATCATGCCGAATTTAGCCTTACTTATGTGGGCGTTAACTTATGGAGTGAAACGGCTATATAGGGTTCCACAAAGAACAATGGTGTATGCAGTAGCCATTGTAATTTTAATTTTAGTGAGTGTTATTAAATATGAAAGAGTCATCAACCAGTTAGTAGATATCATTTCAGAAGTTGGATTTTGGCTTATTTTTGTTTATCCACTCATCATATTACCACTTGTTTGGATTAAGAAGAAATGGCGAAAACATAAAGGAAGTGCTCCGACATGAAGGTAAAATTGTTTATGCCCATTTTGTTATCTATTTTTTTACTTGGTAGCTGTATCCCAAAACAAGAATTAGAAAACCTTGGAGTAATTAATGCGCGTGGTGTTGATATTAGAGAAGACGATCAATACGAAACAACAATCGTGATCTTTCAGTTTGAAGAACAATCCAATGAAATTACCAAAATTGTCTCTGGAAAGGGAAATACGATCAAAGGGGCTGCTGAGAATGCCAATTTGGAAACAAACTTCCAATTAGCACCTGGGAAAATTGAATTGGAAATATACGGGATGGAGGCAGCTAAAGAAGGTGTCTTTCATTCCTTAGATACATTAAACCGTGATGCAAACTTACCAGATACGACTTTTTTATCTATTAGTAAGACGTCGGCAAAGGAGATAATTACCGTTCAGGAAAAAGATATTTCAATGAATATTGGTCAATTTTTGCATGGGTTAATTAAAGAAAACTCTCGGAAAAGTGAATTTCCTAGAGTCACGATCCAAGACTTTTTGAGGAGTTTCTATGATATTGGTATAGATCCGATTTTACCCGTGTTTGCACTTGAAGGAGATAAACCGAAAATTACCTCAATCGCTATTTTGCAAGATGATAAATATGTAGGCGAAAGACCTGCTGATGAAATCCTATTTTTTAACCTTTTGAAAACACCTATTAAAGATAAGTGGTTAGAGGTAACAATCCCGATGGCTCCTTTTGAACAATATATAGAAAAAGAAGTGAATATTCATCAGAGAAAAGAAGTGTTACATACTGCTTTCAATATATTGAAAACCAAGAGTAGGACTACATTAATAGATAAAGAAAATTTACATTTTGAAACAAAACTTAGTCTTGAAGTAGATTTATTTGAACTATCAGAGAAAGTCCTTTTAGAAAAACCAGAAGTCGTGAAATTAATAGAAAAAGAAGTGGAAAAGAAATTAACAGCACAATACGAGGAAATATTAGAACAATTGCAAGAACAAAATGCAGATCCTTTTGGATATGGAGTTATATATCGGATTAACCAAAAGGATGGAAAACTAGGAAGAAAGGAGTGGCGAGCTAAGTATCCGATGATTAAAGTTGACTTTAAAATAGAGACAAAAATTACCCGACACGGAACAGTCGATTAAACGTATGCCGATATTGAGAGGAAACGATACTCGATGAAAGGGGGCCTGTCTCCTATTGTATGAATAGGGAACAGGCCATACTTTTTAGGGATATAAAAAGTCATTTAAAAAATAAGGAACCTTGCTTTGATAATATGCTTTACGGTTATCAATGTATTTTTTAATTTCTTCAAAAAATTCTTCTGCGAGGATGGGGTATTTTACTGTGCGTACTTGATCTAATAGAGAGTTATGCTTAATAACAGTATCAATACTAGTTAGTAAACTATTAACTATCTTTTGAGAAGGGTGAATCCCCATTATATCGAAAAAGATTTGTTTATCTTCATCCACATTCAACAGATGGTACGGTAATTTCATATCAATATGAATTCCGTCTACTAATTGTTCTTGATATAGATGAGTAATTTTTTCGTGATAAACCCCACTTGTAGTGACAATAATCTTCCCAGAAAATAGAGTGCGCACCATTTTTAGTAAATAATCAATCTCGTTTATTTTATTGAGCAAAAATTCGCCACCACTAAACATGATTGCATCGAATAGATATCCTGATTTCTTGAGGTAATCCAAAAGATTATCGACAGTCTTGTATTTTTTCGGTGTTGTCGCAATGATTTCATCATAATTGTGGCAACCATAACAGTGTAGTGGACAGCCTGATAGTGAATGCACCAATAAGGTTGTGTGTCCAGGTAAATCATTAAATGTTCGAATAAGATGATCGTAAAATTGCATAGGAACTCAGACCCTTTCCCTAGTAATGCAAAATATCCTTAATTTGGTCCCCTTTTAGCCGCTTTCGCGCATTCCAGTCATGTCTTCTTGCCTTGGACCAGAAGTTATACTTTCCTTGGTAATATCCTTTTTCATCAACATTTATATGATTGCGGGCAATCATTTTTAAATAGCCAATCACTCTACTGAAAGTTGCGATATCCAGTGAATCGCAAGTGGGACATTTTTGGATGTTTTTAGCATCTTCTGCAATGAATTTCTGGCCACATTCCATACAGGAAGTGATAGTTGGTGTTAATGTAATATAATTTATTGGTTTCTCAAAAATTTTATCTACATAACGGGCTAATTTTCTAGGTGCTACCTTGGACTCCAAAAAATGATGTAATATGCTTCCTGAAGTAGCATAACCTTGAAATTCCGCGCTGTTTTCCAATTGCGCAAGAAAATCTTCCTCAGAGAAGGGAGTCATACATCCACTTGTAAGATATGGATTTTCTCCTTCACCTTGCACAAAGATATTACGCTTGCTTTCTTTAGCCCATTTTAGATCATGTCGAGCAAGTTTGATGGCTGCATTTTCAGCAGGGGCGTATTCAATTCCACAAGCTACTTTATCTCGGACAATAAAATCATTAACAATATCTGTCATATATTGCATTAAATCATGGGCTATTAATTTCCCCTTTTCATCTTTGATTCCGGCAGGAAAGCCAATATTGATGATACCTTCATTCATTCCCGTTACAGCGAATACGTTAAAATAGTTTTTGAGATTCCTATTATAGGAGAAGAATGTTGGATACAAATCTTTATTAAGTTCAAGCCATTTGCGTTTTGCCATATGAGCATCTTGCATGACTTCCATATATTCGCGCATTTTTCGCTTTAATAGTGGTAAATCATGGCCAAACTCTAATAAAAGACGGTTCATGTTTAAATTTAGAACTTGAACGGCACCTGTTGAGCCTGTCGAGGATCCAAAGACACCTCCCCCAGCCTTTGATAAGGTTTCTAAATTAATTTGTAATCGGCAGCAGAGGCTTCGGCTGACTTCTGGATCCTTTGCCTGGATTGTTGGATTAAGTTGTTTATAATAAGAATCTTCAAATGGTTTTGTTTTAAAGTTTTCGAAATAAACGCCACCCCAGTTGTACATTTTATCTAAAAGCTCCAAAAACAGCGGATTTTCGTAATTGAATTGATCATCAATTTGTACAGTCAATAAAGGGAAAGTAAAGGGAATTCCCTCATTTCCCGTCCCATCACTCATTACATCAATAATGGCTTGATTAATCCGATCAAAATAAATACTTGGTAGATCCTTATATTGAAAGGACCGTGGTTTACCACCAATAACAACATATTCATTTTTAATTTCCTCGGAAGGTTTCCCGAATTCCAATGTAATATTAGAAAAACTACTCTGCGCTCCAGAACGAAGTGGCATATTTAATTCCCAAATTACACTCTGGAAAAGCTGTTTTAATTCATCATCTGTGTATATGTATCCTTGCTCTTTTTCATCAAATAAATAGGCGGCAGCAATCGTAGTAAGTTGAGCCAGCATCACCGCGCCTGAGACTTGCTGGGAAATTAGAGTTACTACATTGCTAAAATGGCGAAGGAGAACAGGTAATCGTTTTGCTGGTTTTGATGAAATCATATTTTTCGCAAGAGAGGGAATCCCTTTTAAAGCAATATCCAAACAACTGATGGAAACACAATATGGTGCAAGTTGTTTATCATGTACATAGACGATCCCTTGGTCATAGAGTTCTTTAATTTTTGAGGGCAAAACACGGGAAAATAGATACTCCTCTTCTGCATGGTTTGTTATATTATGGCGTAATAATGGAAGGGAATAAACATAATTACTATTCTCTCTTTTTAAATAGTCAGCCCTCGAGTCGTCTGCATGGGATGTAAACTTATTAATAATTTCCTCTGTGTTTTGGAACATCAATTATCACTCCTCGTTAATGTTATCCGGTATTTGCTAAGTTTTACTTTCCTCCTAGTTTGAATGGAATAACTTTATATTGGATAATTCTAGTTATTCCCTCCGGATACAAAAAACATATTAACACAATATATAGTATAAAAATGTGATATAAATCACTGTATATTGTGTTTTTTATGATGCTGAATTGGAGGTCATGCCCTTGAGTTTTGTACAAAGATAATATATGGAGAGGGGATATAAAGAAGGGAGAAACATTTAGGGGATGCTCTAAAGCAAGCCCGTAATGAACAAGTCAAGTGCTGGAATTTTAGCCAACATCAGATTTTCGGTTTACATTCATAGGGCCAGTCCGCCAAATTGGTCTTTTTATCATACTGAAGGACTGGACTGACCCCATAGGAAAGGGAGAATTTAATTTCTCCCGCCGCGAGCATTCGATCTAGCTTTGCCCTTTTGTTGTTCGGGTGGTCTTTTCGCGATGTTATTTCTTTTTTCTTTATGTGCCTCAGAATCCTTAACCATGCTATTCCCTCCCTACCTTTTAATAATTGTTGTTTTCTGCTATATCAATTGCAGTAAGAATCAACAGCACTTATTGGTAAATAACAATAAATACGAAATGTTATCATATCCTGAAATCCTAGGATTATTCTCGTTACCAAGAGGGAGCGGCCTATTGATTATACGCTTTAACCCTTTACCAGAGTGGGGGACTGTCCCCTGTTTTAGAATGAAGTAATTTAAAGGAGGCATACTAATATTATCTTTTTTCAAGGTAGGAGGGATTAGCTTGGGTAAAGGTAAGAATACCTTGTCGGTCTTTGCTTTAGGTGGTTTGAATGAGGTTGGGAAAAATATGTATGCAATCGAATATGGAGAGGATATTGTCCTGATTGATTGCGGCAATAAGTTTCCGGATGAAAGTTTGTTAGGTATTGATTTGATTGTTCCTGATATCACTTATTTACTAGACAATAAGGAAAAGGTAAGGGCATTAATTGTTACTCATGGACATGAAGATCATATTGGGGGTATTCCCTTTTTCTTAAAACAATTGCCTGTTCCTGTTTATGCGACTCGGTTTACCCTTGGATTAATTGAGCTTAAATTGAAGGAACACAAACTATTACGTGAAAGTAAATTAATTGAAATCAATCCTAATTCGAATGTGAAAATCGGACAAATGGAGATTAGCTTTTTTAAGGTATTTCATAGTATCCCTGATTGTTTGGGAATTGTATTTCACACACCCGAAGGAAATATTGTACATACGGGGGATTTCAAATTTGATTTAACACCGGCAAATAAGGAGTATTCAGATATTCACCGAATGGCGGAAATTGGAAAAGAGGGTGTCCTGCTTTTATTATCGGAGAGTACGAATGCGGAACGTTCTGGTTTTACACCATCTGAACAGATTGTCGCTGGACATTTAGAAGAAGCCTTCATGAAGGCGGATGGGAAAGTGTTTGTGACAACATTTGCCTCTAATGTCAGCCGAATTCAGCAAGTTGTACATGTAGTCCAAAAAACAAATCGGAAACTCGTATTACTTGGAAGAACGATGGTTAATGTTGTGAAAGTGGCGATGGAACTTGGAATTTTAACTGTACCGGCTGGAATGATTATTGAACCACAAGAAGTCAATGAAATGTCCCCTGAAAAGATCGCTATCCTTTGTACAGGAAGTCAAGGTGAACCATTGGCAGCACTAGCCCGTCTATCAACTGGGGATTTCCGCGATGTTGATGTCTATCCGGGGGATATGGTGATTTTTGCAGCGGGCCCTATACCTGGAAATGAACGAGGAATAACGACTATTGTTGATAATTTGTATGAGCTTGGAGCTAATGTTATTTATGGATCGGGAAGTACATCAGGGATGCATGTTTCCGGGCATGGTTATCAAGAAGACTTAAAATTAATGCTAACTTTAATGAGACCGCAATATTTTATACCGATTCATGGAGAATATCGGATGCTTTACCACCATCGTTTATTAGCAGAATCGGTTGGGGTCGAAAAGGGAAATACGTTTATTTTGAAAAATGGCGAAGTCTTGGATATAGAAGAATCGATTCCTCGTCAGCTTCGCACCATTCCTGTAGGAAATACCTATATAGATGGCGGTGAAGTTGGCGACTTGGAGTATGTATTGCGTGATCGCAAGCAACTTTCCGAAGATGGCATGCTAATGATTATCATTACAATAAATAAAGAGGACGGGGAGCTTCAAGCCGACCCAGAAATACTTTCCCGTGGTTTTATGGATGAGAACTTTGCAAAACTACGGAAAGAAGTGAATCGTATCACAATGGAAACAATTCAAGAACTACAAATAGAAAAGCGAATTAAACGAAACGTCATCAAAAAACAAATTAAGAAAAACACCCGACAATATATATATAAATATGCAAAGAAAAAGCCAATGATTGTTCCAATCTTGATTGAACTTTAAATCACGGGGAAAAATCATGGGGACAGTCCCCTAGCACGTTAATGCTTTACCACGGTGGGGGACTGTCCCCATATTGTCCCCATATTTTATTTAACCGCTCCTTCTGAAATGCCTTTGATGATATATTTTTGTAGGAACATGTAGACTAGAATGATCGGGATGATGGCGATCACTAGGGCGGCTAATGCGAGATGCCATTGTTTGGAATATTCGCCAAAGAAGTAGAACATTTTTAATGGGATGGTGTACATTCCTTGTTTGTTGATGACTAGGGATGGCAATAGATAGTCATTCCAGAACCAGATGGCATTTAAGACGATGACTGTGACGGTTGTGGATTTTAACATTGGCAGAATAATATGCCAGTATATTTGAAATCGATTGCACCCATCCATAATTGCGGCTTCGTCTAATGCCATTGGGATGCCTCTTAAGGCACCAAAATAAAGAAAGACGGCCAAACTGGAGCCTAGCCCTAAATACATAATAATTAATCCAGCACGATTTAACATATCGAATGAACCGAAAATTGACACAAGCGGAATCATAATCGATTGAAAGGGAATCAGCATACAAATGGCAAAAAGAAAATAAATTGCTGAACTAGTTTTCCCTTGGCGTCTTGATAATGCGTAAGCAGCCATAGATGTAACGATACAAATAAGAAATATGCTGCATACTGTGATGAACAATGAATTAAAAAAGCTTTTGACAAAATCTAAAGCGATAAAAGCTTCAGTATAGTTCTCTAACGTTCCTTCGGTTGGGAGGCCAAGTGTATTGGCAAAGATCTCTGATTTCGTTTTAAAAGAATTTACGATTACTAAATAAAATGGATAAAACCAAAATAATGATAAGAAGATGCCTAGTACAATCAGGCCGATTTTTTTACTCCTTTGTCGCGCAATCATATGTCAATCTCCTTTTTCCTTGTCATATATAATTGGATGACTGAAATAATGGTGATAATGAGTAAAAAGATAATCGCTTTTGCTTGGGCATAGCCCATATCTTGGACTTTGAAAGCCGTATCATAAATGTTCATCGTAGCCATTTGTGTTGAATTGAAAGGTCCACCGGCAGTTAAGGCCATATTTTGATCATAAACCTTAAAGGCATTGGATAATGATAGAAATAAGCTAACGGTGAATGCTGGAGCAAGAAGTGGAAATTTTACTTTCCAAAACCGTTGCCATCCATTGGCTCCATCGATGGTTGCGGCTTCGATTAGTTCCCCTGGGATATTATTTAAAAACGAAATATAAATAATCATAATATAGCCACTCATTTGCCAAACAAATAAGATAACTAAGCCCCAAAATCCTGTTTCAGTATCTGACAGCCAACCTTTAAAAAAATCCACTCCTGTTAAACTAGCAATCCCTACAAAAGCCTTTAGAAAGATAAATTGCCAGATAAATCCAAGGATAATGCCACCAATCAAATTAGGCATGAAAAAGACTGTTCTAAAAATCGTATTAAATTTCCCCATTTTCTGGGTTACAAATAATGCCAATAATAGGCCAATAATGTTGATTCCAATAACAGAGGCGACTGAGAATCCCCCTGTAAATAAAAGGCTATAGAGGAATTGATCATCTTTAAATAGGTTAAGATAGTTGTCAAAGCCAACAAATTCTTTTACCTGAAAGCCATTATATTCTGTTAATGAATAATAGACACCTTGAATAAAAGGTATGACTAAGACGATTACTAGTGCTAACAGACTCGGTGCTAAAAATACCCAATATGTGGAATGCTTCATTTTCATCCCGTTCACACCCTTTCTTTTCAATCCTTTACGGGCAGGGCAGTATCCTTTTCTCTAATAGGAACTCCTGCCCATGCTCGTTAACGCATTTCTTTAAACTTTTCGCTTGCTACTTTTTCAAGCTGCTCCCATGTGATATCACCGTTTAGATACTTTTGATATTCAGGGAAAAAGGCAGTTTGGTTATATCCATTTGGATATTGGTTATGAGCCCATACTCTTGATTTACCGTCTAATAGCATTTCATATACTTCTTTTGATACAGGGTCTTGAATACTTTCCGCTTCATAACCCTCTTGGGAAG
Source organism: Lederbergia galactosidilytica (assembly GCF_017873565.1). Lineage (GTDB taxonomy): Bacteria > Bacillota > Bacilli > Bacillales > Bacillaceae_C > Lederbergia > Lederbergia galactosidilytica. Next base: position 45,150 of record NZ_JAGGKH010000008.1, on the reverse strand, counting down.
GGATATATTTAAATTCCTCAACAATTTGTTCTTTTCCATAATCAGATGTATACATCCAGTCAATAAAATCCTTGGATGCTTCGACGACTTCATCATCTTTCTCTTTGTTAACTCCCCAGAACCAGGATGGTCCAGCACTAATATAGCCTTGGTCATCTTGATCAACAAATAGTGGCAAAATACCTAGTTTTTCTTGAGAAAATTCCGGATCCAGACTATCGAGTGTAGGTACAATCCAGTTTCCTTGGTGGATGATGGCTACTTTATCGTTTGTAAACAGCTCTTCAACGGATGTACTATAATCAAGTGATAGAATCGGTTGTACGTTATATTCATTTAGTAAATCTGTATATTCCTTCATTCGTTCTCCATATTGAAAAGTTAATTCATCTGTCTCATAGGCAGCGGTTACATCATTATCAAACTCTGGTGCTGTAAAATGATTAGAAAATTGCCCAACAACCCAATCCTCTTTCCCACTAAAACCGAAAACAGCTTCAAGACCAAGCTCTTCCTTTTTACTATCGATTGTCTCAACTGCTTTGACAAAATCTTGGTAACTCTTTATGGACAAGGGATCAACCCCAGCTGAATGAAATACTGCCTTGTTTATCATCCAACTGAAACCTTCGATATTTAATGGTACTCCGTAAGGGATACCATCAATCGTAGCACCTTGAAGTGTTCCTTCAATGGCTGCTTTAGCTGATTCCATTTCTGATACATCTAATAAATAGTCCTGGTATTTTTCAACATCTGATAGACCACCTAGCAAAAAAATTGCCGGCTCTTCATTAGCTGAAAACTTAGCTTGCAAAGCGGAGGAAGCATCTTGTCCGCCACCTACTGTTGTTAAATTAATGTCGACGTTTTCATTTTCGCTCTCATATTTTTCAATAATTGCTTCTAGCTGATCTTTTGTCTCAACTTTAATATTGAAAATATCAATGACTAACTTGTCTTTTCCATTATCACTGCTGTTGGAACATCCTATTAGTATGGCTCCGCATAGGAGTACCGTACTTAAACCCATTATCACTTTCTTCACTGTGTATTCACTCCCACTTTTACTGTAATCTTTCCACTTCTAAATAGAATTATAATGATAAAAATGGAGCAATAATTGCACAATAACGACAAACAATAGTACAATTATGATAATTTGCTAGGTGGTGATAACAGTCAATAGAGATAGATTGCTTGAGGAACGGGAACATGGAGATTCAATGTTTCCATTTTGCGTTTATGATGTTGACTATTTGGATGGTCAAGTTATCTTTAATTTGCACTGGCACCCCGAACTAGAATTTATTTATGTAGAAAGGGGAAAGATCCAATTACAGATAGGGACAAAGCAGTATAGCTTGTCTGAAGGTAATGGCTTTTTTATCCCAAGTGAACAATTACACGCAGCCTATCCATCATCCATTCATTCGCCTTTTAAAATTTATGCAATCGTATTTCATCCTGACTTGCTAAGAAGCTTTGCATATGACTTAATTGAAGGTAATTACTTAGAAATGGTCGGAAAGCTGTTCCATTGTGAGTTAAAAAGTACAGGGACAGTGGAAGAAAAGGAAATGCTTCGAATACTAGAAATGGTGATCGCAGCCTATATGGGTAAAGAAATTACTTATGAACTAAGAGTAAAGGGTTATTTATATATTCTATTAGGGGATGTATTGAAAAAGCAGGCATCTCTCATCCAAAAAGAGGGTCCTAAGCAAATAGATGATACGAAAACAATATTATTAAAAAAGGTACTTCGATATATAGATGAAAATTACCCAAAAAAACTGACGGTAAAGGACCTAGCTTCACAAATTCAAATGAGTGAAGGTCACTTTAGCCGCCTTTTTAAATCGTTTGTTCGTATGACAGCAATGGAATACATCAATACGATCCGAATTAATAAATCTTGTATTTTATTACAAAAGACTGACCGAAAATTGCTTGATATCGCTCTAGATGTAGGATTTCAAAATCAAAGCTACTTCATCCGATTATTTAAAAAGCAAAAGGGCTGTACGCCTAGAGAATACAAAGCAAAAATGAAAAATTCCTCCTGTTAGCTCCTATTTAGAGTCTGCATTTGTTGCTAGTTTTATCGACACCACAATCCTACTCATGTCTTTGATGATTCCAGCATAAAGGTTTACCAGCATTATAAATTTATTATATTGGAAGGGAATATTTGCTTTAGCGGGCCCTTCCTATTAGAAGTAGAATATTAGCAATAAAGATAGACATTGAAATATAGAGGATGGGCCACTTCCATAGGTTGCGGTTTTTATCACTAATATCAGCCCTATAGCAATGGGTTGTAGCCTATCACTTCATGAGGGACGTATTTCATGAGCTGTATAAAAAATTATCAGATCTTGAAAAAAGAGAAGTCCCCAGGCAATTTAAAACTGCCTGGGGACTAGCATATATTTGCCCTTATTCCCAAATTTCATTCGCCGTTTCGACGACAAATCTCAACTTTTCCCATTGCTCTTCTTCTGTTAAGATATTGCCATGATGTGTGGAAGCAAAACCACATTGTGGGCTTAGGCATAGTTGTTCTAGTGGAACATATTTCGTTGCTTCTTGAACTCTAGCCTTAATGGCTTCTTTATCCTCAAGTTGTCCGGTTTTGGAAGTCACTAGTCCTAGTACAACTCTTGGGCCACCTTTAGGTATATATTTAAGCGGTTCAAAGGATCCTGAGCGTTCATCATCATATTCCAAGAAGAAACCATCGACTTTTTCATTGGCAAAGACGATCGGTGCGACAGTGTCATAGCCTCCGGAGAAGGAGTAGTCAGAGCGATAGTTTCCTCTACATACATGGGTTGTCACGGTTAAATCTTCTGGTTTTCCCTCAAGAACTCCATTCACTACACGTACTGCTAATTCAGCTAGATATTTCTTTTCTGCTGGTGGGAAATCAGCTGTTGCAATGACCGCTAAATACACATCATCTAATTGAAGGTAACGAATGCCAATTCGATAAAATTCATGGATCGTCTCTTTATAAGCCTGAATAATATCAGGTGCAAACTCCTCAAAGTCTTTATACTGGCCATTAATAATGTTCGGATGAAAGAATTGGTTTGGACTAGGAATGGTAAATTTTACGACAGCCCTGTCTCCTACTATCTCTACTAGTTCCTTTGCTTGTTGGAAGAATGGATGGTTGGGGTTATAGGCAACTTTGTCAACAAGTCTTACATCATAAGGATCTGTTTCTTGATTTGAAAAATTATATCCTTGTTCTGGAATATAACCCTCAGCTCCTAATAGGTGTTCCATAAAAGTAGAATGCCACCAATCACGGCCAAATTCTCCTTCTGTTACGACTTGCAATCCAGCCTCAATTTGTTTATCAACAGCACGTTTAATTTCTTGCCTTTCAACCTCATGAAGTTGTTCAGCTGTGATCTTTCCAGCTTTATACTCATTTTTGGCTTTTTTGAGACTTTCTGGGCGTAATAAACTTCCCACTTGATCGGCCCTAAATGGTGCCTTGACTAATGTTTGTGTCATGTAATTTCCTCCTTCTCGTACCGTTTATCTTTAAATTGAGTATACCTTGAAAAATAGCTATAAGGTTACATATAAAACTTATGTCATGTTATAACTATAGGCTATAACAGATGTTCTTTATAAAACGCCCAACTTGCGATTTCCTTTACACTAACGATTAATAACGAACTCCTATTTGGGTATGGAGTATATTAAATATGTATTCGTATATTGCTGAACTGCTCCCGCTTCTGAAAATAGAGTGACAGAATGTGCAATATATCGTATACTTTATACTAAAAGGGATATGTAAGGGGGATGACCGTGCCGATACCTTCAGATCATTTAAAACCAATTCGGCTAACAGCGAAGGAATCAGCTTTTAGTCAACTACAACAATGGATTATTGAAGGGACCCTACAGCCAGGAGAAAAATTGAATGATACAGAATTGGCGAAAGCTCTTGGGGTTAGTAGGACACCTGTTAGGGAATCATTGCAGTTGCTCGAAGTACAAGGGCTTGTAAAAATGTATCCGGGTAAGGCCACTCAAGTAACGGAAGTGGATAGAGAATCCATTAAAGATCTATTACCACCCTTGGCAGCATTACAGTCTCTATCTGTTGAATTAGCTATCACACATTTAACAGATGAAATCGTGACTTTACTAGAAGATACAAACGAACAGTTTGCGAAGGCAATTCGATCAGAAAACTATTATTCTGCTTTGAAATTAGATGAAGACTTTCATCAAATTATTGTTGATACGGCAAACAATTCGTATATACAATCGATGCTATCATCATTACAGCCACATGTAAGTAGACTATTTTTTTATAACTCCATTATTTTAACCGAGAAATCTATCGCTGAGCATGCTGACATTATCGAGCTCATGAAGAGCGGTGAAGGTGCGAAGGCCTCATCTATCATGAAAAACAATTGGTTACGCGCAATTGAGGAATTTCGTACTTCCAAAACATAATGAAGAAGTAAGACAAGATGGCTCAAGTAACGATGATGTGAACAAGAATGCAAGATGCCGGTCTTAACGATTAAGTATCCCCTTGTGAGCGAAGGGGAATCGAGCATCCAAAGACTTTATAAAAACAATTTATTTTCCAATTGGGTTATATCGCAATTGCTCTCAATTATGATATAGAGGCTGGGACATAATTAATATGTTTAGCATCAAAGACGAACGATGCATTACCATGGCGAAGTATATTTTTTGTTTGGGTTATATGCACTTAGTAGTTCGGTTTTTCTTTGGTGAAAACATATTTTGTCCTAGCCTCTTTTCAATTGTAGTTATGTAAGGTAGCTGGGAGTAAAACTGTTCATATTTCAAGTTCGCTGCCCTGAAAATTTTTGGGGGATGGTTTCCAAAAACATGTTTATATAATTCCTTTGCAGAGTTGAAGGAATATAGTGAATTTGCTATATTGAGTTTAATTTGTGTAAAAAGGGGGTGGCTACACGATGAAGGAAGAAACAACAAAAAAGCAGCCTGAAATTAAAACTGATTTTCGTTATGCTATCGTAGCAGGTTGGCTTATTATCCCGGCGCTTATGATTCTGTTTAATCTAGTTACAGTGATGTATGTTATCTTCACTTACAACCCGGCAAATTTAGGCGGTTATGATTTATTTGTATATATATCAGACTTCATTCTAGCTTTCTTTTATCTATTCATAATATACACATGGGTTAAACGGAAAAAAATTTTGCCAAAATTAATGATCGTAATTTATATCCTCGACATTCTATTATACTTGCCTGTCATATTTATGGGAGCACAAATGGATTGGATCTATATACTAATTAGTGCCATCTGGATCGGATATTTTATCAGATCGAAACGTGTCAAGGCAACTTTCATCAATTAAAGACAGTTTGCTGGATGATTATATTAATCAAAAAATCTAATCCAGCATCTGGTTTTCCGTAAGATTAATATATTGAATTAGTAGTTTATTGAGCGTCCTCTGATTTTAGATAATGTTTTTATTCATACTTCATCATATAATGATTGTTATTTATCTCCATTTCCTTCTGAGCTGTATATACCTTTTATCATTCACTTCTGATGTACCCCCCTCAAAAAAGTTTAATTCCATCTGAATCAACTCCCTCTCACTGAAGATGCCCATTTTTATTTAGATTGAAAAAACCCTATAAATAGACTCTCACAATGTCTACTTATAGGGCACAGTGTTGTGCTCGTACTCAAATTTACAAGGATGAAGCTCTTTAATACTGATGAACTCCATGTTTCACTTTATTTTGTGCTCCTGCTTTGGATGGACCTATTATGCGAATGACAATTGCAGTAATCAAAATAATAATTAAGGCAGGTAGGAGCCAGCCAAGCCCTTTATCATACATAGGTAGCACATTTTCATAGAACGTTATGAATGGTGTCATCCAGCCAAAATAATCGATTTCCAATGATTTACAAAGAGCTTTCAATCCATCAAAAATACTAATTAGGAATGTAACAATAGTTGTTAACACATAAACAATACGTTTATGCCGAAATAATGGAGAAAGAAAAGCTAAAATCATTAATACAATGGCTAATGGATAAAGAAACATCAAGACTGGAACTGAGAATGTAATAATATTCGTTAAGCCAAAGTTAGCAAATGCAAAGGTAAGGACAGCGAAAAATATAACCCATGACTTATAGCTGAATCTTGGAAATAGCGTCTGGAAATATTCTGCACAGGCGGTCGTTAAACCGATGGCAGTCGTTAAACACGCGAGTGTGATTAGGATCGCCAACATAACCATACCGAAAGCTCCAAAATAATAGGAAGTTGCATTGCTTAGGACTGGTCCGCCATTATCAAAAAATCCAAAGGCTTCTGTGCCCGTTGCACCCATATAGGCAATGCCAACGTAAATAACACCGAGTAATGTGATGGCAACTAGACCAGACTTTACTGTCGCTCTGAGGATACCGCCCTTTGAAGTAATGCCAAGTGAACGAACGGAATTGATGACGATAATCCCAAATACAAGGGACGCGAGTGCATCCATTGTGTTATATCCATCGAGAAACCCAGTTACAAACGCACCATCTGTATAATCCCCTGCAGGCGCCTGCATAACCCCCATTGGTTTAATAATCACTAACAACAATAGAACTGCAAGAAGAATGATAATGCCAGGGGCTAAAAGCTTGCCAACATTATCAATAATTTTTGCTGGATTTAAGGAAAACCACAGAGTAGCAGCAAAAAATAAAAATGAAAAAATTAGTAATCCACCTTGCTGAAAATTGTCACTTACAATAGGAGCAATTCCCACTTCATAGGCAACCGTACTAGTACGTGGTGAGGCGAAGAATGGCCCGATCGTTAAATATAAAAGACAAGTAAAAAAAACTCCATAGGTGGGACTCACTCTACTAGCAAGCTCTTGTAGATTTCGGCTTCCGGAATATCCCATCGCCAAAATGCCAAGTAAGGGCAAGCTGACACCGGTAATTAAAAATCCTAATACAGCTGGCCAAAGATTTGTGCCAGCATTTTGCCCTAACTGGGCTGGGAAGATGAGATTTCCCGCTCCAAAGAATAGAGCAAATAACATAACGCCGATCGCAATATATTTTGAAAAAGGTAATTGTTCTTTTATCAAAGCTGTCCCCTCCATAGCTGACTAGACTTTTTTGTTTCTAGCTATATGCAATATATTAGTGAAGTCTATAATACTATCTTTTATTATAAAATACAATATATTACGGCGAAATTTTTAGATAATTGTATTTCCTGCAATTCTGTAATGTAGTATTTATCTAATTCAAAAAGCTCATAGATTGTTGTAAAAAAGATTTGTCTTAAATGAGACAAGTCTTCTATGCATCATATGGAATAAAAGTTAGGTATAACGATTGAGATAAAACGATATATCGTTTATAATTATCGATATAATAATGAAGGAGGGCTAAAATGAGGAAACGGAGAGGGTTTATTCCTTTGGCTATTTTGCATTTGTTGGCAGAAGAGGCAATGCATGGCTATCAGATTATGAAGGAGTTGGAAGAACGCTCTGGCGGTGCTTATTCGGCAAGTGCGGGAACGGTTTATCCTGCCCTTCAGGAATTAATGGATCAGAATTTCATTGAATTGGATACAGCTTTGGATAAAAAGGTTTATTCCATCAATGAGAGTGGCCGAAAGCGGTTAGAGGAGATGGCGATCCATGAGGAAGGCGATTTCTGGGTTGAATGGAAGGAGCGGATGATTTGGAGGAATTCCAAGGAGTCTATGCAACTTAGGGCGGCTGTGAAGGAATGGGAAAAAGAACTTCGAAAAGCGATGAAACAAACACGTGGAAATCCAGAAGGTGCAGTAGAGTTAATTGCCCTTATCGATGAAATGACCAAGCGTTTAAAAGAGGATGATCAAAAGTTCCGGCAAAAATGACACACGATATAACGGTATAAAGGAACTTTAACTAAGTGCCGACACATCCTTTGTCAAACGTCGAAGCCATCACTTCCCATGTAAGCACGTTAGCTTGCTTCCTCACTTTTTAGAAGAGAAAAGCACTCTTCCCTCGTACGATATAAGGTCGGGAAGCTTTCTTTGTGCTCTTCCACGTCCTAAGGCAACGTAGAAGTCAGCACAACACGCGCAAGTCCGTTTCGAATTTTCGACGTACAGGATGACTAGTGTCGGGCATTTGCGATTGACGTCAGCATTTTAGCTAACTTGTCCTTTTTATCCTTCTTTTTGAACCCGCACTAAAACAGAAAAATATGTAAGGGGACACTTCATGATTTCGATAAAAAAGTTATTAAGATTTATGAAACCATATACCGCCTTTGCAATTTTAGGCCCGTTTCTAATGTGTATAGAAGTTGCGATGGATCTTTTGCAACCGACATTTATGCAGAAGATGATTGATGTAGGAATTGCCAATCAAGATAATAGTTATGTGATTAAGTTGGGTCTTATTACGTTATTAAGTGCTTTGATTGGTTTAATCGGAGGAGCGGGAAGTTCCGTTTATGCCGCAAAAGCAGCTGTTCATTTTTCAACCGATATTCGGCGAACGGTGTTTAAGAAGACTGAGCGATTTTCAAATCAAAATATCGATAAATTTGGAACAGGGAAACTAATAACCATTCTGACAAATGATATTTCAACCTTACAACAGGCAGTTATTATGACATTACGTATTTTTGTTAGGGGACCTTTACTCTTTGTCGGGTCGGTTGTCATTGTCTGGTTCACAGCTCGAGAACTATTCCCGATCTTGTTAGTCTCCATTCCAATTTTGATTGCCTTTATCTACTTTTTCTCGGTTAAATCCGGAAAGCTTTTTACGAAGGTTCAACAGGCGATGGACCAAGTAAATACTAAACTTCAAGAAATGCTTGCAGGCATCAGGGTGATTAAGGCATTTGATCGCCATGAGTATGAGAAGGGCCATTTTAAGACTGTGAACGATTTACTAACTAAGCGCAATATGACGGCTGAGCAGCTTATTCTTACATTAATGCCGATTATGATGTTTGTTGTCAATATGGGGATTGTGGCAGGTCTTTGGTTTGGGGTGATCAAAATCAATGAGGGCACTCTGCAAGTGGGAGTTATTTTAGCCTTTATCAATTACCTAAACATTATGATGAACGGCTTAATGAGCAGTAGTCATGTGTTAATGCAGATTGCTCGTTCTTTCCCTTCGGCGGAACGGATTGTTCGTGTGCTGGAGACAAATATTGATATTACGGAAGGAACGGATCTAATTAACCACCATGAGATCCAGGGAGAGATAGAATTTTGTGATGTATACTTTAGTTATAGTAAAAACGGCGAGTATGTATTAAAAAATATTTCATTTACTGCGAAGGCCGGGGATACGATTGGGATTATTGGTTCAACTGGTAGTGGAAAATCGACATTAGTTAAGCTTATCCCCCGTCTATATGATCCTGATGTAGGTGAAATTTTGATTGATGGAATCAATGCGAAGGATTTATCACTTGAGCCACTCCGCTCAGCCATAGGGTTTGTACCACAAAAAGCAATGTTGTTTTCTGGCACGATTGAAGAAAATTTCCGTTTCGGAAAAGAGGATGCAACTGAGGAAGAGATGGATATCGCGGCTCAATCGGCGGCTGCTAGCGAATTTGTTGATCGGTTAGAAGGGAAATATGAGTATCGATTGATGCAGGGTGCAACCAATTTATCTGGAGGACAAAAGCAACGGTTATCGATGGCTCGTGCGTTTATTCGCAAGCCGAAGATTTTAGTTCTGGATGACTCAACTTCAGCAATTGACGCGTTATCAGAGTTTTCGGTGCAGCAGGCATTAGCAAGGGACTTTTCTGAGGGAACGGTATTCATTATTGCCTCTAAAATTTCCTCTATTATCGATGCAGATCAGATACTAGTTATGAAGGATGGAATGATTGAAGCAAGTGGGCCACATAAAAAATTATTAATGGAAAGTGATGTATATCGTGATATCTATCATTCTCAAATTGGGGAGGAGGTTAAATCTGTATGAGTAAACCGACTGCTTCACAATCGGCATCAAATATAATGGGAAGGGCGCGGGGGCCTCGGGGATTTAGTGGTCCTGTTGTCAAAGCGAAGGATCCAATTGGAGCAATCAAGCGAATTTGGCGTTATATGGAAAGGCAAAAGGTTGCCCTTATTGCTTCGATTATTTTTGTTATTATTACTACTTTATTAGGACTACTTGCCCCATATTTGATTGGTGTGATTGTTGATGATTATATTATTCCCAAAGATATCAGTGGTACATTGCGATTCGCAAGTATACTTGCGATCATTTATTTGGCAACAACTGTGTTTACGTGGCTTCAAAATTTTATGATGGTAAGAGTTTCATTGGAAACAATTCGGAAAATGCGTCAGGACTTGTTTGATAAGTTTCAAACATTATCTCTAAGTTTCTTTGATAAACGTCAACACGGGGATCTGATGAGCCGAGTTACGAATGATATTGACCAATTGAATAATGCATTAAGTCAAAGTGTAATCCAAATTTTTTCTTCTGTGTTAATGGTGACAGGTGTGGGGATCGCAATGTTTTCTATGAATTGGGTTCTCGCCATTGTTACACTTCTCGTTATTCCGTTAATGATTTTTACAACGAAAAAACTAATATCATATAGTAGTAGTTATTTTATCAAAAGGCAAACGGATTTGGGGGAATTAAATGGTTTCATTGAAGAGTCGATCTCAGGCAATGAAGTGATCACACTTTTTGGAAAGGAAGAAAAAATTGATCGGCAATTTTCAGAGGTCAATGAGCGATTACGTCATTCGGCGATGGCAGCTGATACGGTTTCCGGCTTTCTCGGGCCAGTCAATAACTTTATTAATAACTTAGGGCTTGGTTTTGTCATCGCGATCGGCGCGGTGATGACAGTGAATGAGCTAGCTACGGTCGGAATCATTGCTGCTTTTGTGACTTACTCACGCCAATTCTTTCGTCCAATTAATCAACTTTCAAATTTATTGAATACATTCCAGTCAGCAATCGCGGGCGCTGAGCGGGTATTTGAGGTGATGGATGAGACACCTGATTTAGTAGATAGAGAGGAAGCCGTAAATGTCGACAGATTCGTAGGCAATGTGGAATTCTCCCATGTTCATTTTTATTATGATGCAGGGAAGCCGATTTTGAAAGATATTGATTTTCAAGTACAGGCAGGAGAAAAAATTGCGCTTGTTGGTCCGACAGGATCTGGGAAGACAACGATTATTAATTTATTAATGCGGTTTTATGATGTGACTGAAGGCCAATTAAAAGTAGATGGAAAAGACATTCGTGATTATTCCTTAAGTGCCTTGCGAAAAAGAGTTGGAGTTGTACTACAAGACACTTTCTTATTTTCTGGATCGATTATGGAAAATATTCGCTATGGGCGTTTGGAAGCGACAGATGAAGATGTATTTGCAGCTGCTAAAATGGCTTCTGCTCATCATTTTATTAAACATTTACCTAATGGCTATCATACAAAAATTACGTCTGGAGGATCTAATTTAAGTCAAGGACAACGTCAACTACTGGCGATAGCACGAGCGATCTTAGCCGACTCCGATATTTTAATATTGGATGAAGCTACCTCAAGTATTGATACTAATACAGAAATCGAAATTCAAAAAGGAATTAATCGACTAACCGAAGGAAGAACAAGCTTTGTGATCGCCCACCGTCTAAAGACGATCGAAAACGCCGACCGCATCCTCGTTATTCATCAAGGAAAAATCATTGAGTCTGGTACACATCAGGAGCTTCTGCACAATAAAGGTTTTTATTATGATATGTATGAAAGCCAATTTAATCGGGGACTGTCCCCTCACGCGTTAAAGTATTAACACGTTGGGGGTCAGTCCCCACTTAAGGAGAATGACAATGTTGAAATATACGCTTTGCTTTATTAGAAAGGGAAGTAAGCTACTATTGTTGAACAGAACAAAAAGTCCAAACATGGGCTTGTGGAATGGTGTCGGCGGGAAAATCGAGGAAAATGAGACTCCGATAGAAGGAATATTGAGGGAAGCATGGGAAGAAACGGGGATTGCTCTAGATACAGTCATTCATGCTGGAAATGTAACGTGGAAAAGTGACCAAGCAAACTCGGGAATGTATTTATTTCTCGCTGACTTACCAGAAGGAGTAGAAACTCAAACACCACTTAGCACTAGAGAGGGAATTCTTGAATGGAAAGAGATTGATTGGATCTTGCACCCCGATAACAAAGGGATTGTAGATAATATTCCCATCTATCTAGCTAAAATTCTAAACGGACAAATAGACTTAGAGTACAAATTTACTTATAAAGAAGATATTATGGTCAGATATGAGATAGTTAAATTGGATAATCAGAAGGACCTTGTCAAAATTTGAATATGGGGCCTGTCCCCCAATGTGTTAAAGCATTAACATGGTGGGGGACAGGCCCCTATAAAATGTTATAATAGAAGAAGAGAAGATTGCGGCTTTGTAAATAAGCAAAGTGGCTAAGGAGTTGGACTTCAAATGAATAAGAAGGATATAGCTGATATACGGAAACAGTTCAAATTGGATAATGATCTGTTAAAAATACATGATATTTTCAATGTTTATATAAGGAAAGAGAGTAGTGAGATTTATCATCAGGAGAGCAATCCATTTCCAATGTTGGAGCGGGAGCAACAGGAGTTGTTTATGGCAAATTTTAAGAAGGTATTGACTGGAAAGGTGGATCAAAAGCTGTTCGAAGTGAGGTTTCAAGAGCAGGCAGAAGATCATACCCAAGTCATTCTCTATGAGGCACTCAATATGGATGATGGGGATTGGGAAAAGTCCATGCTTCAGATTGTGGAAAAGATGTTTAAGGATGTTGAATATGAAAAGGATATGGTCGTGTCTTTTATTCGGGGAGAATATTTTAAACCGACGAAGAAAAGTAATGATGAAGCGGAAATAAGCGATCGCGATGAGGTCTATTTACATCCGTTTATTCTTTGCAGTATGAATCAAACAGATCAACCGAAAAAATCTCTTGTTTTTGATTATATTGAAAAAGAGTTTAAGGCAAGTGTCGCCGTTGATTCTATTATCAACCTAAAATCCCCTGTAGCCGGATTTTTATTCCCGTGCTTCACTGAGAACTCGGCTGATGTGAACCATATTCTTTATTCAGCTGGAAAGAAACTTGATTATCATTTTATTGAAAATGTTCTAAATGGCGAAGAGATCATGACAGCTGAGGACGATAAGGCTGTTTTTGAGGAAATTGTCAAAGAAGTCGTTGGAGAAGAAGTTGATACAAGTACACTATCCAATGTGTATGAAGAAATTAATCGGATTATCGATGAAGAGGAGGAAGACGAAGCACCTAAACTGGATTACAAGGACGTGGAACGCGTTTTAAAAGTGAGCGGTGTGGAGGACGTTGATACTGATAAAGTAGAAATGGCCTTTCAAAAAGTTATCGATGATGAAAAATATGAAATGAAAGCAAGCAGTGTCATCCCAAGTTTTGCATCGAAGTCGATTAAAATCCAGACTAAGGTCGCCAATATTGCCATTAGCCCTCAAGATATAAAATATGTAAAACAAGTGAATTATAACGGCAAACGCTGCCTCTTAATTGAGGTGGATGAGGACACTTTCATTGACGGCTTTAAAATTATCCCAGAAACATCTTTGAGTTATTAGAAAAGTAGTAAGCTATATTATTTTAGAATAAACCAGTTATACTTTGAAAACGGAATGTAGCCAAAGACATTTTTGACTTTGGCTACATTTTAAACTAGATAATTAATCTTTAACATCGCTGATACTGAAGGGCGTTTTGACATGTAGGATATTTGCATATTTTTCAGGAGAATTTCACGTTAATTTATTAATGTACTTTAGAGATTATTAAATGCCTAAGGAAAGAGGTTGGGACAAAAGTGTTTTCACTTAAGAAAAGTCCGAACTACTAGCGTGAAAATAACCCGTTTCGGAAATATACTTTGCTTTCCGAAGGCCTACAGGATGTGGGGCATGCAGGCGTTACGACGTACAAGGAAGTACGAGTGTAGGTGAAGCAACAGGAAGTTGCGCTTTGAGCCTGCCGCCAGGACGGCGCGAACTTAGCCTTCTGGGGTCTTGCCGAACTCTTACTTCCTGTAGGAGTTTACGTAGATTTCCTTCGCTAAGGTAATGCATTGTCCTCTTTTAAGGCTTAGCATTTTAGTTATATCCCAGCGCCCTTTTATAAACATTTACCCCTCATCCACAATTTCTTTTAAAATTTCATAGGAGCGTTTTTGTTTGTCTGGATCAAATATATAGGATACAGCCATGATTTCATCCACATTGTATTGATCTTGAAATTGTTTGAATTGTGCTCGGACGGTTTCTTTATCCCCCATAAATGTGAAGCTGCTCATATTGGAGGCAATCGCCTTTTCATGCTCATTCCAAAGTGTGTCCATGTTGTTAACGGGAGGGCTAAGTTTCATGGATGAGCCTCTTACAACATTTAGAAAGAATTGCTGCATCGTAGTGGACTCACGTTCGGCCTCTTCGTTCGTTTCAGCGGCAATCACATTTAGACAGACAATCATATAAGGTTTGGCTAAATACTCTGAAGGCCGGAATTCGCTTCGATAAATTTCAATCGCATCGGCCATCCATCTTGGTGCAAAATGAGAAGCAAAGACATAAGGCAATCCCAATCTTGCCGCTAAATGAGCAGAATCTGGAGAAGAACCTAGAATATAAATTGGTATATTTGTTCCTATACCAGGAAAAGCCTTCACAGCGCCTTGCTTTTCTTCTGGGCCAAAATAAGTGAGTAAAGATTTTACATCGTCAGGGAAAGTATAGACGGTGTCACTTTTTGAACGTCTTAATGCATTTGCTGTTAACATGTCTGTCCCGGGAGCACGACCAAGACCTAAATCCAAACGACCAGGGTAAATGGTCTCCATTGTTCCAAATTGCTCAGCCACAACTAATGGAGCATGGTTTGGTAGCATCACTCCACCGGAGCCTACGCGAATTTTCTCCGTATGTTCTAATGTATGTTTGATTAAAATGGATGTCGCAGAACTGACTAATGTCGATGTATTATGGTGCTCTGCAATCCAATAGCGTGTATAACCCATTTCTTCCGTAGCCTGAGCCAGATCCACCATGGAATCAATTGCTTCCTTTGGCCCTTGGTCTTGTCTAATCGGCACAAGATTTAAAACGGAAACTGGAATTTGTATGTTTGACATTGTTCAATTTCCTTTCCTGTTGAAGTTGGGCATAGCCCCTTATCCCTAACTATCGTAACAATAATGCGCGGGAAAAAACATCGAAATGCTCGACGGCTTTATCAAGTCCTTTGCTTATATAATATAGAAACGAGCCGTTTCCAAACTTGAATTAAAGGTCCGCTACTGTAGCGCACCTATGAGTTAGCAATGATAAGTTTTGTGCTGGTATCCTTAAAAGCAGTGATAAATGTTTCATGTATGTGTTGATCGGTCACAATATAATCTACTTTTTCGAGTGGTGTAATGCCGACCGTGACATCCTTCCCGAACTTTGTGCTATCCGCCGCCACATAGATTTCACTAGATAACGAAATGATATTTTTGCGTGTGATGGCTTCTTCAATATGATAATCGGAAATCCCCTTTTCGAAGGTAATGCCACTTGCACATATAAAGGCCTTTTGGATGTTTAATTGATTGAAGTTAAATAAGTAGTCATATGTAACAACAGATTGTTCCTCTTTTCTTACCTTCCCACCTATCATAATCAAATCGAGATTACTGTTCATCAGTTCCAGTACAACCGGAACTGAATTTGTGATGACCGTAAGTTTCCGTTTATTTTTAATATATTTAGCAATTTGTAAAGTAGTTGAACCACTATCCAAATAAATACAATCCCCATCCTGAATATATTCACTACATGTTTGAGCAATACTATTCTTTTCCTCAATATGGCTAATGAGTCGCTTATCCATAGAGGATTCGGCTAAGGGAGACTCAGCTAATTTTACTCCACCATATATTTTTTCAATTTTTCCTTGTTTTGTTAGTATGTTTAAATCCCTTCGCAGTGTATCAATGGAAATGTCTAGTTCTGTCAACAACTCCTTGATCTTCATTACCTTTTTAAACTTTAACAACTCAATGATTTTCTTCTGTCTTTCGAGAGGAAGCATACTATTCACCCATTTATCATTCTATTTTATAAATACTCTATATATTTAGTTTACTGGTGACCTACCCTACTTTCAACAGCATTTACAGAAAAAATATGTATAACTGTATAAAAATAATGCTAAAAACACTAATGAATTATGCAACATTTAATGAAAATACATGCAACATTTACATACCTTTTACAAAAACCTTTATCAAAATTGATATTTTGAAAATATACTAAATATGTGGTCAAGGAGGTGAGTTCGTTTGCTGAAACTGCAAAATATAAGCAAACGATATAATGAAAAAGTCGTTAGAAAATATTAATCTTGAGATTGAGTTAGGCGAAATTGTCTCGCTGCTGGGTCCAAGTGGGAGCGGAAAAACAACTTTATTAAACATTATTTTAGGACTAACGAAAATGGATCAGGGCAGCATCCTCTTTAATGGTCATGATGTGAGTTATGTAGCTATGAAGAATCGCGGATTTAATATTGTTTTTCAGGATTATGCTCTATTTCCGCATTTAAACGCGTATGACAATATTGTGTATGGCCTAAAAAACAAGAAGAACCTTGTATCCGAGCAGGAAATCAGGGAGTATATCGAATTTTTAGAGTTAAAGCCGCATTTAAAAAAGAAGATCGGTGAGTTATCAGGTGGTCAGAAGCAAAGAGTAGCTTTGGCAAGAACATTAGTGATGAAACCAAAATTATTATTATTAGATGAGCCTTTAAGTGCTTTGGATGGTGTGATCAAAGAATCGATAAAGGAACGTATTCAGCTAATTGCTAGGGAATTTAAGCTCACAACCATTATTGTGACCCATGACCCCGAAGAGGCTTTAACATTATCGGATAAAATTTTAATTATTCAAAATGGAGGGATTTCACAGTTTGGTACGCCGCAACAAATTATCCAGCAGCCAAGTAATGAGTTTGTGAAAGAGTTTATACTGAAGCAATTACATATTAAAAGGCAAAACATTTATCAATTATTTGGTGAACAATATGCATAGTGTTCGACCAGAAATAAGGGTTATGTATCCACTCATTTTATGTGGATTCGCTGTTTTTCTCATATCGCCTTTAGGTTTTTTATTGATTCAATCTTTCACAACAAATGGGGGATTATCATTAGAGAATTATCTTTCGATTTTATCGAATCAAAAATTAATTGAATCAATTGGAAATAGTATAAAGGTTTCAAGCCTTGCAGCAACGATCACCACAATATTGGCTTTTATGTTAGCATACACTGTCCACAATACGAGGGTATACCGTCCAATAAAGATAGCCATTAAAACAGGGGTTTTGCTGCCAATGTTGCTTCCAACTATTACATATGGATTTGCAATTATGTATTCCTTTGGAAACCAAGGAATCATCACCAAGCTATTTGGCCAAAACTTATTTGAGATATACGGATTTAATGGTTTATTAATTGGCTATTGCTTATATACACTACCGCCAGCCTTTTTGCTCATTCATAACTCATTTCAGTATGTGGATAGGAAATTTATAGTTGTTTCAAAGCTTATGGGGGATGGGACGGTAAGGAGCCTTATGAATACAACAATTCGCCCCTTATTAGGCGCAATTGGTGGGACCTTTGTTTTATCCTTTATCTTAAGTTTTACAGATTTCGGTATTCCCGCTTCCATTGGAGGAACGTATTCCGTTGTTGCGACAGGGCTATACCAAGTAATGCTTGGCTCAATTCCAGATTTCCAACAAGGTGCAGCCATTGCTGTTTTTATGTTAATTCCCGCTGTGTTTGGTGTATTGCTTTTACAATATCTTGATAGATTCAATTTTCAATATGATAGTTTTAGTGATATCGACCAGTTTCACCATAGAGGAAGAGATCTATTCTTTGGAATCTTTTCATCTGTGATTCTTCTATGTATGTTGGCTATTTTTATCGTTATGTTCGTTGCTCCAATGGTTCATAGTTATCCTTATAATTTACATTTCACAGGAAAGCATTTTGCTAGTGTCCTCCAATCGAGCGATCTAGTGAATGTCTATAAAAATTCTCTCATTGTCGCGGCACTCACAGCGATCTTTGGCACTTTTGTAGCGTATAGCGCCGCTCTTCTAAATGCAAGAACAACTGTAAAGGGAAAGGGGGCACTCGATGTAATATCGATGCTGACTAATACTGTACCAGGGATGGTCCTCGGAATATCATATTTACTATTATTTAATGGGAGTAACTAAAAAGGCACTTTACTGATCATTGTGCTATGCACGATTATTCATTATTTTACTTCCCCTTATTTAATGGCCAAAAATGCGTTGACCAAAATGAACCCTTCATGGGAAACGACGGGCGAATTATTAGGTGATCCTTGGTTTAAAACGGTTTGGCGAGTTATATTGCCAAATTCCATTCCTACAATTTTTGAAATGGTGAGTTATTACTTCATTCATGCAATGGTAACGATTAGTGGCGTTATATTCTTAGTGACGGCTGAAACATCTGTTGTCGCAAGCAAAATGAAAGAGTTGCAGCATTTTGCCAAATTTAATGAGATCTTCGTGTTATCAATTTTAATCTTTATTACGAATTTAACCGTGAAACTGTGTTGTAATCTTTGGCAAGCTAAGTTGTCCGATAAGATTCAAGCAAGAAGAATGTGATTATACGAATTGGAGGGATATGTATGTCTGGAAGGATGCGGAAGATCTGGTTGTGTCTCATGATCGGGAGTTTCGTATTAGCGCTTGTTGGGTGTAGCCAAGCAGGGGCTGTACCAGGTGGAGAGAAAAAGGTCGTGATTGTTACAAATGGTGATGAAGAAGCGGTAATGGCAATGGAAACGGTCTTAAAAGCAGCAGGTTATGAGGGACAATATATTGTTCAATCGTTGGGAACTTCGGAATTAGGGGGGAAACTTATTGCCGAAGGAGACCAAATTGAGGCTGATTTAGTGACAATGAGCTCTTATTTCCTTGAAACTGCACAAGAAGAGCATCAAATGTTCAAAGATCTCACTTTCACAACTCAGTCTTTGGATGAATACCCGGCGTATCATACACCTTTTTTAGCGAATACGGGAGCTCTTTTCGTCAATACAGAAGTGCTCAAGGAGAAAGGCCTATCAATGCCTAAATCGATAAGGGATTTAACCAAACCAGAATTTAAAGGACTTGTATCGATTCCTAATATGATGGATTCTTCGACGGGATGGTTACTAATTCAAGCTATCCTTGCTGAGTATGGAGAGAGTGAGGGAGAGAACTTACTTCGTGATTTACTGGTGAATGTGGGACCGCATCTTGAAAGTTCGGGGTCAGGTCCTTTAAAGAAAGTACAGGCTGGCGAGGTAGCAGCTGGCTTTGGGCTTCGCCATCAAGCGGTTCTTGCGCAGGAACAAGGGATACCAATTGATTATATTGATCCAATTGAAGGGAATTTTTCTCTCATTGAATCAATCGCTGTTGTGAATAAAGAGGAAGAAAAGGCAGAATTGGCGATGGAAATGGCGGAAGTAATTGTAAATGATAGTAGAAAAGAGTTGCTTAAAGACTACCCGGTTGCTCTATATAAAGGAGAAACAATTAGCAATGTCCATAAACCAGCTTACACAAAGAAGTTTGAAGTGCCACTATCTGTTGAGTTATTAAAACAACATCAAGAGTTCTTTCAGTCTGCCAAATAAGCGAAAAGGAGAATGAATAATATGAAATTATTAACCCCTGGCCCTTTAACAACAACTTCCACGGTTAAAGCGGAAATGCTATATGACCGGTGTACATGGGATGAAGATTATAAAGGAATTACTCAAAAGATCCGGTCTCAGCTTTTGGAACTTGCAGGCGTTTCTATGCATGAATACACGGCTGTCCTTATGCAAGGAAGTGGAACTTTTGTTGTTGAATCCGTGCTCCAAACGGCGATGAGAGATAAGGATAAGGCATTAATTATAACAAATGGGGCATACGGGGAACGAATTGTTAGAATCGCACAGTACATGGGCCTTCCATTTCATGAATATCAAGTAGGATATGATCAATATCCATGTGAAGCGGACATCAAAACTATATTAGAAGAAGATCCAGCTATTACGCATATGATTATGGTCCATTGTGAAACAACAACTGGAATAATAAACCCAATTGACATGGTTGCAAAACTCTCGAAGGAATATGGAAAAGTATTAATCATTGATGCCATGAGCAGTTTTGGTGGGGTCGAGTTGGACGTGTCCTTCCTCAGGATTGATTATTTAATCAGCAGTGCTAATAAATGTATTCAAGGTGTACCAGGCTTTGGCTTTGTGATCGCTAAGCTAGAAGAATTACTAGGATGTAGTGGAAACTCTCGAAGTCTGTCTCTAGATTTATATGATCAATGGAGGGAAATGGATCGAGATGGCAAATGGCGCTATACATCTCCAACACATGTTGTTGCTGCTTTCTCAAAAGCTTTAGATGAATTAATAGAAGAGGGCGGAATTTCTGCTAGACATTCACGTTATCGAAAGAATAACCAAATTTTAAGAAAGAGACTGGAAAAGGCTGGAGTACGAGCTTATATTGCGGAAGAAAAGCAGTCACCGATTATTACGACCTTTCTTTTTCCATATGAATCTTTTAATTTTGAGGACTTCTATGTTTATGTAAAAGAAAGAGGGTTTGTTCTTTATCCAGGGAAATTAACCAATTTTAATACATTTAGGATTGGGAATATTGGCGAAATTTATGAAGAAGATATTTTAGTATTATGCAATATTATCGAAGAATATATGGGAGTGTTGTCAAAATGAATAAAGTTGAAGGTGTGATTCTTGACTGGGCGGGAACTACGGTTGATTTTGGCTGTTTTGCCCCTGTTAATGTATTTATTGATATTTTTAAAAAGAGCGGTATTGAGGTGACGATGGAGGAAGCAAGGGCGCCAATGGGCATGTTGAAAAAGGACCATATTCGTGCAATGCTTTCAATGCCTAGAATTTCTGCATTATGGGAAGAAAAGTTTGCAAGAATGTTTGGTGAGGAGGATGTGGAAGATCTCTATGCTGAATTTGAGCCCGCTCTCCTCTCTTCATTAAGCAAGTATACAGACCCAATTCCAGAAGTGGTGGAGACAGTTGCACTTTTAAAAGACAAGGGCCTAAAAATTGGCTCCACAACAGGATATACCCAAACGATGATGGATATTATTGTACCTAGTGCTTTGGAAAAGGGCTATCAACCAGATTTTTATATTACACCAGATGAAACAAATTCTTTCGGAAGACCCTATCCTTATATGATTTATCGTAATATCGAATTTTTGCAACTATCAGCTTCATGGAAGGTAGTGAAAGTAGGGGATACAGTCTCGGATATAAAAGAAGCCGTTCATGCAGGTGTTTGGGCGGTAGGTGTCCTGGTTGGAAGCTCTGAAATGGGTCTGAGTCATGCTGAATTTGAAGCATTAACTAAGGCTGACCAGAAGGTAATTATTTCGGAAACAGCAGAAATCTTTTTAGAAAATGGTGCTGATTTTACAATTCGATCAATGTGTGAACTACCTGCGCTCATTGAGAAAATCAATTTCCTCGTTTCAGAGGGGAAAAGGCCTGGTACAAAGTAAATTGTCCCATACCGCCTTTGGAGTAACTTCCAAGGGCCTTTTTCCGTTTTACAATAAAACAGGCTGAGAGGTAATATAATCTTTCTTTCGTTTAGATGCAGAAAAAACGAAGACAGTGTTCGACGACTTTTAACTTAA
This sequence comes from Lederbergia galactosidilytica, assembly GCF_017873565.1. Lineage (GTDB taxonomy): Bacteria > Bacillota > Bacilli > Bacillales > Bacillaceae_C > Lederbergia > Lederbergia galactosidilytica. The sequence continues at coordinate 23,239 of NZ_JAGGKH010000008.1, read as the reverse complement.
TACGTAGTCTAATAAAACTTGTTTATTATTGCTTCGATAGAAGCTGGGCAGGACAGTATTACGCACTTATTGTTATTCTTCACTTTATTTGTAATTCCTTGTTAGACCAATAGAGTGAAAGCTTTGAATAACAGTTCCTTGCGTTTTTGTTCCGAAAATGCTGACAAAGTATTCTACTATGATATAATCTTAATATAAATAATTTATATATATATATAAATAGTTAAGCATTGATATAGGAAAGGTAAGTTCCTAGGTTGTGTGTTCACATGATGTGACACTTAAAGGGGAACGCTTACAACAATCTTCAAATCTTAGGGTTAAGGATATGGTAAAAATGAGTAACGAACAAACGAAAACAGACGTTATTTTAATTGGTGCCGGGATTATGAGTGCGACTTTGGGAACACTTCTAAAAGAACTAGCACCAGATTGGGAGATTAAGGTTTTTGAGAAACTTGAAAAGCCGGGAGAAGAAAGTTCTAATGAATGGAATAACGCAGGAACGGGCCATTCCGCGCTGTGCGAACTTAATTATACCGTTGAAAAACCAGATGGTTCTCTCGATATTAGTAAAGCGATTAAAGTAAATGAACAGTTTCAACTATCCAGACAGTTCTGGGCTTATTTGGTCAATCGTAATCTAATCCACAATCCAAACGACTTTATCATGTCTCTACCGCATATGAGTTATGTGCAGGGAGAAAAAAATGTAAACTTTTTGAAAAAGCGTTTTGAAGCCCTTTCCACGAATCCTTTGTTTGAAGGGATGGAGTTTTCTGATGATCCGGAAATATTGTCGGAATGGGTGCCGCTCATGTTACAGGATAGGACTTTAAATGAACCGATTGCGGCAACAAAGATCGACTCTGGGACAGACGTTAATTTTGGAGCTTTAACGCGCATGTTGTTTAAGCACTTACAAGCACATAATGTTGAACTCAACTATAAACATAGTGTGAACAATATTAAACGTACGAGTGATGGTCATTGGGACTTAAAAATAAAGAATCTCGACAGTGGTATTGTTGAACACCATAAGGCGAAGTTCGTCTTTATCGGGGGTGGGGGTGGAAGCTTACATTTACTTCAAAAATCGGGTATTCCTGAAGGGAAGCATATTGGAGGATTCCCGGTAAGTGGATTATTCATGGTATGTAATAATCCTGAAATTGCAGAGCAACATCATGCAAAAGTATATGGAAAAGCAGCGGTTGGAGCTCCACCTATGTCGGTTCCACACTTGGATACAAGATATATTGATAATAAAAAGTCATTGCTATTTGGACCGTTCGCTGGATTTTCGCCGAAGTTTCTTAAAACAGGATCGATCTTTGACTTGATCACTTCTGTGAAACCGCATAATGTTTTGACAATGTTAGCGGCTGGTGCAAAAGAAATGTCCTTGACGAAATATTTGATCCAGCAGCTGATGTTATCGAAAGAGCAACGTATGGAAGAGTTACGTGCATTTATCCCAAATGCTAAAAGTGAAGATTGGGATTTAGTCATAGCTGGCCAACGGGTACAAGTGATTAAAGACACCGTCACGGGTGGTAAAGGAACATTGCAATTTGGTACAGAAGTCGTAAGTGCCGAAGATGGTTCCATCGCAGCATTGCTTGGTGCTTCTCCAGGTGCATCCACTGCTGTACATGTTATGCTTGATGTTATAAATAGATGTTTCCCACAACATATGAAAGAATGGGAACCAAAAATACAGGAAATGATTCCCTCCTATGGCATATCACTAGTGGAAAATCCAGAGCTTTTCCGGGAACTCCATGCTTCGACAGCGCAGGTGCTTGGTCTAAGTGAAAGCATTGTGAATCAAACTCATAACGTATCTGGAGGCACAAGGGTTTTGGAAAAAGCGTAAAAGTATAAAAAGAACCTTTCAATTTAGGAAGGTTCTTTTTCATGGAGATTAATAGAATCAAAGAATTTAAATTATGATCGCTTGAATAGTAACCAAAGATAAAACAAGCCAGTTATGAGAAAAGCGCACCATAAGTTCCATATAGCCCCGAAATAGAGGACGAGTGTACCTGCGCCAACACCTAACATAAATATCCCGATTCCCGACAACAAAGTATAAAAGGTCTGTAGGGCCTCTGAATCTTTATTGAAAATGGCTAGATAAAGATTATTCATTAAGTTTTTTGTATTGCCAGTCATAATCCCGTTGTTCATGTTGGTGGATTTGATTTTGCGAAAAATCGTCAATTCATATCCGGCTAATAACCCCAACAGGAACCCAATTAAGGAAGGGCCAATATGTTGCTGAATAAGTGCAATGAACAAGAGGAAAACAGCCTGAATTAGAAGGTATATCCGATACTTTTTCCAGTCATGTTCTTTAAAATGTTCAATAATCGCTTGCCCGAAAAAGGCGCCTAAGGCAAAACCAATAAAGGCTGATACATGGATCATCGCTTCCCAAAAGTGGCCACCAAATAGTTTTGCAACAAGCACCACCATATTACCAGTTTGGGCACTTGCAAACACACCGTCCCTAATAATAAAGGTATAAGCATCGATAAAACCCATAAGAAAGGTAGAGAAGGCCGTCAAAATAGTTAAAATTCTATTTTGGTCTATATCATGTTGCTTTTCCAAACATTTAACCCCCTTATGTGGAAGAATCTACTTACATTTCGCACAAAAGCTAAACAATTTTATTATAGAATAGGGAAAATGGAAAGTCGATTGTTTTAAAATGAATGGATCATCCAATTAGGGGAAGGATTTCTTGCTGAATTGCTTCATAGTTGTCTTTCTAGAAATGGATTATGATTCAGTTTTTAGTTTGATATTTTCTTTGGCTAATCCCGCTAAGTTCTGCACATTAGCGTTAATTTCTTCCATAGTTGCCGTTAATTCTTCAATGGAAGCAGACTGAGAATCAGATTCTCCGCTTGTTTTTTGAATATCCTTATTTAGACTTGCAATAATTTCTTTAATTCCATTTATAATGGATTGTATTTCCTCAACTTGTTTCTTAGACCCTGCTGCCATTTTTCTAATTTCATCTGCTACAACGGAAAAGCCTCTTCCATGTTCTCCAGCACGAGCTGATTCAATAGCGGCATTCAGTCCAAGTAAATTGCTTTGATCGGCTATTCCTTTTACGACCCCTGCCACATCTTCAATCAGTTTCAAGCTATTATTTACATCATGGGATTTTCCAGAAATATGAGCCATGTTTTCTGCCAATTGTGAGATAGAGGTAGCCATCTCTAAAACGGTTTTCGTTACCTCATCGACTATAATCGATAGATTGCCTGCTACTTCAGATAACTGATTTGCTTTATCGACATTTTGACCGATGCCAACCCCCCCAATGACCTTTCCCTCTTCATCTCGAAGTGGTACAGCATGAGAAATTAGACTTACACCTAACAATTCAGCAGGTACAATCATAGCTTGGTTTGTATTCTCGCGGATAGCCTTGGTAATGATATCTCCTTCAATTAAGGGATCTCCAGGTGCGACGTTTAATGAAAATGTTTTTGCAGGGAAGTTCATAACTAATTTTTCGGTATCATAAATACCGATTGTAATATCTTCATTAACAAGTGTTTGTATATAAGGTCCAACATTTATGAAAGCTTGTATTAATGGGTGAAGGTCTGTCTTACTAATCGTTGTCAAACTATTTCCTCCTAGTAAAAATAGTATCTCTCCCATAAATATCGGTTATTTTCATTGGAATTTAAATTTTACTCCTACAATGCTTGAAGGGGATGGGAGGATTTTGCCTTATAGCAACTATTTGCAAGCGAGCTTATACCCGTGTAACATGGGGGCAAGTACATAGGAAATTGAAGAATTTTTATAAGGTGGAGAATGCTATGACAATCATTAATAACCAAATTATTTTAGCTGAGAGACCAAATGGTATGCCTGATCAGAACACTTTTCGATTTGTTCAGCAAGATGTGGGCGAATTGAAAGAAGATCAAGTACTTGTGCGAACTTTGTTTGTTTCTGTTGATCCATATATGAGAGGGAGAATGCAGGATGCGGAATCATACGTAGAACCATATAAGGTGAACGAAGTCATTGAAGGGGGCGCAATTGGTGAGGTAATCGATTCTAGGTCTGGTCGCTTTCAGCAAGGGGATGTGGTCATCGGAATGTTTGGTTGGCAAGAGTATTATGTGGCCACTGACAAAGAACTGAGGAAAATTGATCCATCCCTTGCACCTATATCCACTCATTTAGGAATATTAGGTATGACAGGTTTAACGGCCTATTTTGGTTTGCTTGATATTGGTCAGCCGAAAGAAGGGGAGACAGTTGTTATTTCTGGAGCGGCAGGTGCTGTCGGTTCTGTTGTTGGCCAAATTGCCAAAATAAAGGGAGCACATGTCGTCGGAATTGCCGGTTCTAATGAAAAAGTTCAATATTTGAAAGAGGACTTAAAATTTGATGAAGCAATCAATTATCGGTCAACGGATAATATGGAAGCTGCTTTAAAAGCGACTTGTCCGAATGGGATTGATGTGTATTTTGATAATGTTGGGGGAGAGATCTCGGATGCAGTGTTCACCCAATTAAACCGATATGCACGTATCCCTGTTTGCGGAGCGATTTCTGCATATAATTTGGAGAAGCTTGATTTGGGGCCGCGTGTCCAAACTATGCTAATTAAGAAAAGTGCATTAATGCAAGGATTTACTGTTGGAAATTATGCTGATCGTTTTAATGAAGGGGCAGTGCAGCTTGGCCAATGGTTACAAGAAGGAAAATTGAAATATCGCGAGACGATTAAAGAAGGTTTTGAGAATATCCCAAATGCATTCCTTGATTTATTTAAAGGGAATAATGTTGGGAAATTACTTGTCAAAGTGGCAGATCACCAATATAGGAAGTAAATTATTTTAGGTAAGTTTGATAAAGAGGCTGGGACAAAAGTGTTTTCGCTTGAGTAAAGTCCGAACTATTAGCGTGAAAATAACCCACTCCGGAAATATACTTCGCTTCCGAAGGCCTACAGGATGTGGGTCATGCAGGCGTTGCGCCAGGACGGCGCGAACTTAGCCTGCTTTCCCTAGTGTCAAGCATCCTCAGGCTTCGCCTTCCGGGGTCTTGTCGAACTCTTACTTCCCGCAGGAGTCTACGTATATTTCCTCCGCTAAGGTAATGCAACATTCGCCTTTGAGGCTTAGCATTTTAGTTGTGTCCCAGCCTCTTTTTACAAAATTCTGTAACACAGAAACTCTTAAATTAGAAATCCCATTTTCTTTGCCTCAAATGTAAGCTCATCTCTAAATTTCGGATGGGCAATGTTAATTAATAATTTTGTTCTTTCGAAGATGCTTTTACCCTTTAATTGGGCGATTCCATATTCTGTTACAACATAATCAACATCATTTTTTGAGGTTGTTACAACAGAACCTGGGGCAAGAGTAGGCTGGATTCTAGAAATGGTATCATTTTTGGCTGTTGAATATAGACAGATAAAGCCTTTGCCATTCTTTGCAAATCGAACACCGGCTCCGAAGTCAGCCTGTCCTCCAGTGGAACTATAATATTTACCGGCAACAGTCTCGGATGCACATTGTCCGTAGAAATCAATTTCTGTAGATGCGTTGATCGCAACCATCTGGTCTTCTTGGGCGATGATGCGTGGATCATTTACTTGATCAACTGATAACATTTTAATTCCCTGGTTTTGATCCAAGAAATTATATAGCTTTTTTGATCCTAAAGCGAAGGTAGCGACCATTTTCTCTTTATGCGTCTTTTTCTCTGTTCCAGTAATGGCTCCATGTTGGACTAAATCGTAAATTCCATCTGTAAGCATCTCCGTATGGATTCCTAAGTTACGGTGGTGCCGTAATAAGCCGACGACAGCGTTCGGAATTCCGCCAATGCCTACTTGTAAAGTAGACCCATCATCAATCCTTTCTGCGATATAAGTTGCAATTTTTTTGTCGATGTCCCTTACGGGGATTTCTGGCAACTCGTGCAAAGGTTGATTATGATGGAGAAAACCTTCCACTTGTGAAATGTGAATTTTGTTTTCTCCGACCGATCGCGGTACATATTCATTTACTTGAATAATAAATGGAGCCTTACCAATAAAATGAGCTGTATAATCGGCTTCCGTGCCTAAGGAAAAATACCCATCTTCATCCATAGGGGATGTTTGACAGATAATCACAGGATTTACTGTGACACTCGTTAATAATTGCGGCATTTGATGAAAGTGGTTAGGCATTAAATCACATTTCCCTTTTAAAAAAGCCTTTCTTGCAAATCCACTCATAAAATAAGAAACATAGCGGATATTTGGATGTTCCCCCTGTATGTATTGGCGATTTTTCATCTCTAAAATTTGATGTATTCTTAAACTTGAAAATACATTAGGATTTTCGTCGATTGCAGTTAATAAATAATCAGGCTCGCCATTCCCCATAGCGACAATCACATCACGATGTTTACCTATGATAGTTAATAATTCAGCTAAATCTTTTTCCTTCTCTCCGATGGTCATGTCCGAACCGTCCTCCTACGTTGATGATAATAGAAATATACCAACTATTAGGACCTGGTGTCAATTTGGGGTCTGTCCCCCAGCGTATTACCGCTTTAATTGGATGGGGGACAGTCCCCTTCATAAAAGAAGAAGCTAATTAATATGATACGAGAGGGTGAGTTTTAGTTTTTAAAACTAATAATTAAGGAGTGATGGTGGGGATAGTGAGTAGAGAGATGTCGAAAGGCTAGACTGCAAGATATGTTTTATAGTGATTGTCTTACGGGGTTTTAGCAAAGGGCCTGACCCCCATTGCGTTAATACTTTATCACAATGGGGGACTGTCCCCGTATTAAATAGATGCCTCGTATATAGATTGAACAGCTTTTTGCAGAGTAGTGTTAAATTCCTCTTCGGTTTGGTCATTGTTTAAGTCTTGACTGAGGGCACGAGAGAAACTGGCGATGAGGCCCTGATTTTCTTTTAGTTTTGCATTAGCTTCGTCTGCGGAGTAACCACCGGAGAGGGCTACGACCCGAACGACTTTTGGATGATCAATTAATTCCTTATACAAGTTGGCTTTTGTAGGAATTGTGATTTTGAGCATAACATTTTCATTATCTTTTAATTGGTTGAGATGGTTTAATAGTTCTGTTTTTAAAAAGTCTTCGCATTTTTCTTTGTCTTGACTATGAATATCAACTTCAGGCTCGATAATAGGGACTAGTCCAGCCGCAATAATTTGCTTACCGATCTCAAATTGCTGATCAACTACAGCTTTAATTCCCTCAATATTTGCTTCTTTAATAACAGAGCGCATTTTCGTACCAAAAATATGACGCTCATTTGCACGTTTGAGTAGATCTCCAAGACCTGGGTTTGGCTTCATCAGTTGCACACCATTTGCCTCTTGATCAAGCCCTTTATCGACTTTAAGAAAAGGAACGATCCCTTTCTTTTCAGCTAAATAATCAGCGGTATACATATCTTCAATTTTACTATTCATGGTCTGCTCAAATAGAATAGCGCCTAAGATATAATTTGAATCAAAAGCAGGTGACGTAATAATACGTGTTCGCATTTTGTGAACTAAGTCAAACATTTCACTTTCATTTGAATAGGCATCCTCTGAGATACCATAAGCGGCAAGCGCCTTAGGTGTACTCCCTCCACTTTGGTCTAGTGCTGCGATAAAACCTTTTCCATTTTTGATTTTCTCAAACTGACTCTGGTTCATCATAACCACTCCTTTATCCAAATAGTGTCGTCTTGTACCTCAGAATTTAATCTTCCTACCATTATTTTAGCACTATTAAAAGATTGGTTATACTTATATGCACAGGGGTGAATGGCTATTAGTGAAAGAGATGCACTAGGTGCTCAATAATATGGAAGGAATTATATTGTAAAAACGCCTGGATGTTAAATCTCCCCTTAGTAAGTCGTCAAGGAACTCACTTTTTGAAGCCAATACGTAAATGTAAGCAAAGGTGTAAGCGCATCTTCATTTGCTTCGTATGCAGATGTAAATAACCCGTTCTCATTATTCCATAAACGTTCAAAATAGTTGTCTACATCCTTCATTATTGGGGTATTTGGCTTTGCAGTAATTGCAATATCATTTTCTAAATTCAAATCATCGAGATTTCTGGTCGTATGGTTGGCGGAACCACCGATTATCACACTTTTCTCCTGTCTTTTAATGTACAATAATTTTGTATGATATTGATCTTGTTCGGATTCGTACCAGCGGATGGTAATGCCCTTATCTTTTACTAACTCAGAGGCAACAGGCAAGTTAGGTAATCCTGTCTTTTGGTTACCGAAGGCCACTTTGTTCGGATCAAGTATAAGATTGATTTTAACTCCTCTGTCGCTTGCCTCATGGAATGCATTAATGACATCTCTATTGGCAATATAAAACATACCTGACCAAATAATATCTCCTTTTTTCGTATCGTTAATCTCCTCTACGAGATGTTTAAGGATCTTACCTTCTGTAAGGTATTGAACGGTAATCTCCTTTTTTTTAGCAGCCTTTTTCTCTGGAATGTTGATTTGGGTTTTTCCCCCGGAATAATCAATGACAGCTTGTTCAGCTTCAATCATATCCGAAATGATTTCTCCAGATACCTTAAAGCCAATATTGGAAGCAAAGCCGCTCTCATTATGAGGATTGGCTGAAGTGACAAGTGCACTTTTTTCTGTAATTAACACTTTTCTGTGATTCGCTTTTACATTGAATAGCTCTAGATATGACCGTATCGTAAAAGGGGGGGCTTCCTTTGCAAAAGGATTCGGTAACCACCCAGTTCCTTTTTGCCCGAAAGGCTGAAATAAAAGCCGCCATACAGAAGAGTAAGGTTTGTTGGAATCCCGCAGTTTACTAAGATTCGTTAGTACCACTTCAATATCATTATCTTCGAGTAATTGTACATGTTTTTCTTTATAAGAATGATAGCCATTATTGATTGGGTCCGTAATAAATACTACTTGTAACTTCGGATATCGTTGTTTTTGTTTAACTAATGCCTGTGTCAATTTGCCGCTTAAATCCGGAAAGTTCCTGTCTTGATCTGTATAATCATTAAATAAAAACATATCTACGACAACTATGTCCTTGGCCTCACTGATCATTTTAAAGGCTTCAGCAAATATTCCCTGTTCACTCGTCACTTCTCCATTTGTTTTTTCATATGTAAGATCTTTTAAAAATTCCACATTATCTGTGTAATAAATATCTCCTTCATATGACAATCCAGGGGGGAGAGATTTAAGATGATTATAGATTCCTATAGTGATAACTACCAAAAAAAAAGTAGTGAACAATATCAACTTTATTTTCTTTCTATTTCTATGTTCATCAGAATCCATATACACGCGCCCTCCTTCTTCAAATTTGTTTTCCCCCAGTTTGTTCAATAAAACATTTTCTAAAATTAAACTTACTAGCAGAGGCTGGGAGATAACTAAAATGCTAAGCCTCAAAAGCGAATATTGCATTACCTTAGCGAAGTATATTTCCGGAGTGCGTTATATTCACGCTAATAGTTCGGACTTTACTCAAGCGAAAACACTTTTGTACTAGCCTCAGCGCTTTCAGTTTCTTCTAGAGAAAGATACTATGAGTAGATGTTTTGTCTATTAAACTATTCTCCTTTACTTCAAGAGCTCCTTGCTCGCAACTTTTGTCAACTCTGTTAAGACTTAAAATGTGGAGGGAAATTTGCTGAAAAGGCGCTAATTCTTGATGTTAAATGAGAGAGGGAGTTAGGAGCGCAACTTGATAGGGTGTTTTGGATACAGATAGAGTTCGATCTATGCTAGATAAAAATTTTATATTAAAGTGCTCATTGGATCTTAATCATTTGGCTCTCTCCCGGATATTACAGTCTATGTAATGTGGTAAGCTAAGGGGACGAGGAGATTGCTTGAATTATGCTAGTTTAGGAATAGGATTTGAAGGAAGGCATACTTTTTTAAGTTTAGAAAAGTGCCTTGAGAAGTGTAAAGTTGTTTTAAAGAGAGAAGCTACCAGTTTGGCTTGGCTTCCCTTGAATAATCTATGGTAGCGGGAGCTCACTTTTGCTTATCAGCAGTTAGTTTAGCTTTTGCTTATCAATTACCAGCAAAAAAATCCCAAAGTTCGAGTTGCAGAATTATCTGCATTTACTTTGAGATGTAGAATGCGTGGGATTTACTAGCTAATGTCAATAAAAGAAAAACTGCTGGAAAGGAGTTTCCAACAGTTTTTCTTCTACATTAATTCCGTACGAGATAATCAAAGGCGCTTAAGGATGCAGTGGCACCAGATCCCATCGAAATAATAATTTGCTTAAATGGGGCAGTTGTACAGTCACCTGCAGCAAATACGCCAGGTACATTGGTTTCTCCACGCGGGTTCACCACAATTTCCCCGAACTTATTGCGCTCAACGGTGTCGCCAAGCCAATCTGTATTTGGTACAAGACCGATTTGAACAAATACGCCGGATAATTCGATATGTTGTTCTGTTTCTGTGTCACGTTCAATGTAAGTAATCCCATTGACACTGTCTGATCCGGTAATTTCCTTTGTTTGTACATTCTTTAGGACCGTTACATTTGGTAGTTTGTAAAGACGATCTTGAAGAACAGAATCAGCTTTCAATTCAGGCATAAATTCAAGAACTGTGACATGTTTCACAATGCCAGCAAGGTCAATAGCAGCCTCAATCCCGGAATTCCCACCGCCAATAACGGCTACGTGTTTTCCTTCAAACAATGGGCCATCACAGTGAGGGCAGTATGCAACACCTTTGTTTTTGAATTCAGCTTCGCCTGGTACACCAACATTACGCCAGCGTGCGCCTGTTGAAAGGATGACGGTCTTACTTTTTAGTACAGCACCGTTTTCCAATTCGATTTCAATATGGTCTTTCTTTTCTAACCGTTTTGCACGTTGTAAATTCATGACATCAATATTGTATTCTTTCACGTGCTCTTCAAGATTTGCAGCAAGTTTTGGACCTTCTGTATGATTCACACTAATAAAGTTCTCGATGCTAGCAGTGTCCAAAATTTGACCACCAAAACGGTCAGCAACAATCCCAGTACGGATGCCTTTACGTGCTGCATAAACAGCTGCACTTGCGCCTGCTGGTCCGCCACCTACTACAAGTACATCGAACGGATCTTTATCAGCAAATTCAGAGGCATCTGGAGCACTTCCAAGTTTTGCGAGAATTTCTTCAAGCGTCATCCGTCCATTACCAAATGGCTCACCATTCAGGTATACAGTAGGTACAGCCATAATATTTTTGCTTTCCACTTCTTCCTTATATGCTGCACCATCAATCATTGTATGAGTAATATTAGGGTTAAGAACACTCATCGTATTCAACGCCTGTACAACATCAGGACAATTTTGACAGCTTAAGCTAACATAAGTTTCAAAGTGATAGTTTTCTTGAATTGCTTGCACTTGATCGATGACTTTTTGATCGACCTTAGGTGCTCTTCCACTTACTTGAAGTAAAGCAAGGACAAGTGAAGTAAATTCATGTCCAAGTGGAACGCCAGCAAAAGTAATCCCAGTCTCTTCACCGATACGGTTAACACTAAAGCTTGGTGTTCTCTCAAGATCAGCGTGTTCTACTTTAATGTGAGCAGACATAGTCGCTAGCTCGTCCACAAGATCAAGCATTTCGCGGGAAACTTGATCAGTTCCCGCGCTCACTTTAAGTAAGATGTCGCCTTCCAACATTTGGAGGTATTGGGCTAATTGTGCTTTGATATTTTCATCTAGTAGCATTTAATGCACTCCTTAAATCTTACCTACAAGATCAAGACTTGGTTTTAATGTTTTAGCGCCTTCTTCCCATTTTGCCGGGCAAACTTCACCAGGATTGTTGCGCACATATTGAGCTGCTTTAATTTTTCCAACAAGCGTGCTTGCGTCACGGCCGATACCATCAGCATTGATTTCAGCAGCTTGAACGATACCGTCTGGGTCGATAATGAATGTACCGCGTTGAGCAAGACCAGCTTCTTCATCTAATACATCAAAGTTGCGAGAAATAACTTGTGAAGGGTCACCGATCATTGTATATTCAATTTTACTAATTGCATCTGAGTGATCATGCCATGCTTTATGAACAAAATGTGTATCCGTTGAAACGGAATAGATTTCAGCTCCAAGCTCTTTTAGTTCTGCATATTGATTTTGCAGATCCTCAAGTTCAGTAGGGCAAACGAATGAAAAGTCTGCTGGATAAAAGCAAACGACAGTCCATTGTCCTTTAAAATTTTCTTCTGAAACTTCAATAAATTCACCGTTACTACTGTTGTATGCTGATGCTTTGAATGGTAGTATTTCTTTTCCAATTAAAGACATATGCTATTCCTCCTAATGTATTTTAATATTTTCCATTACTAACTATAATTATTCTAATACAACAGTAATTATCATATACAAGCGAATTTTTGTCAAATTATATCTATTCTTTAAGAATTATCCATTAATTTGTCAATAGAAGTTTATATAAAAACCGTTTTTATCTATTCACTTCTTGCCAATCACAGAAAATTAGGAAGGAGCGTAATGTCTAGTAAAAAGTTTTAATTCTCAATTACTGTATATGTTTCTCGATGTATTAATTGATTTTACCTCTATTCTTTCCAAGAGGTAGGTTATCTACTCATTGAAGACCCCCGCGGCTATAAAGGATTCACACTGTGTTGGTTTTGAAAGATGGTTAAAAGTAGCCACCTGAGCACAAATTTATTATCCTACTGCCCTATTCTATATTCTCTCCACTTAAATCTTTCAGTTGCTTTTTTCTTATTATTTCAGTATTATTTAGATGTATAATAGTTAGATATCTAACTATATTAGACCAGGATAATTCTTTTTAGATGAAGGGATTCTATGGTTGAACAAGGGAACTCCTATTGATTTTTTGAAAGCATATTCTTCTAGAAGTAAAGATGAACGAATTTATTCCTCTATGAGGAGAGCTTTGTAAAAAGTAAACTTAGCTTTTGAAAAGGAGAATTCTAGAGTGAGAAGGGTAGAGAATAAAGTAGCGTTATTAACTGGGAGCGCTTCGGGAATTGGCTTGTCTACAGCAAGATTAATGGCAAAGGAAGGGGCCAAGGTTGTTATTGCTGACTTCAATTTAGAAGGTGCCCAGCAAGCGGCAGAGGAGATTAGAACTCAAGGTGGTGAGGCTGTCGGCATATTTATTGATGCCGCTGATAGTAAAACAATTGAGGAAGCCGTTGAATTTACTGTTCATCATTATGGGAAAATAAATGTTCTTTTTAACAATGTGGGTCTTACGAACTTGCAGAAGGATTTAGATGTAGTGAATATTGACTTGGATGAATGGGATCGTCTACTGAATGTGAACCTTAAAAGTGTATTAATGGGAAGTAGATTAGCAATTCCACATATGATTGAGGCGGGTGGAGGTTCAATTATTAACACAGCTTCAATGGCCGGCTTTTATGGGGATGCGATTCGTGCAGCATATGGAGCGTCAAAAGCTGGTGTTATCAATTTAACGAGATATATTGCGACTCAATATGGTAAAAACAAAATTCGTTGCAATGCGGTAGCACCGGGATTGATCCTAACTCCTGCGGCCAAAAGAAATATGGATCCTGAAGTATTGGATATTTTTGAGAAATACAATGCATTGCCTTATCACGGTGAAGCAGACGATATTGGTTATACAGTGCTTTTCTTGGCTTCAGACGAGTCTAAATTTATTACGGGGCAAACGATTCAAGTTGAAGGTGGACATTATATGGGAAATCCTAGTAGTCCTGACTTTAGAGAATATATGAATAAAGCTAAGACGGAAGGACAGGTTTAGTGTTGAGATTGATTTCATCAATCAAAGAAATGCTGACCTTTGAATTAAAAAGCCAGGAAGTAAAATAATAGTTGGTAATAGAAAGGGGAATAAAAATCATGAAACTGAGTGGGAAAGTTGCGATTGTGACAGGTAGTGCCTCTGGTATTGGTAGGGGGATTGCTCTAGCAATGGCTAAAGAAGGCGCCCATGTAGCGATTGTTGATATAAATGAAGAAAAAGGGGAGGAAACTCTTGCTGATGTTAATCAATTAACAGAAGGCGCCCTGTTTATAAAAGATATTTCTAAGAAGGAAAATGTTTATGAGATTGTTATGGCAGTTACCGAAAAGTTTGGCAAGATAGACATCTTAGTGAATAACGCGCATGTTTCTAGACAAGCATCATTTATAGAGACAACAGAAGAATTACTTGATTTATCATTTGGAACAGGATTTTACCCTACCTTCCATTTTATGCAAGCAGCCTATCCTGAACTAAAGAAAGCTCAGGGAAAAGTGATAAACTTTGCTTCAGGTGCTGGACTGGATGGACAGGTGACACAAACATCTTATGCGGCTGCTAAAGAAGCGATTCGTGCTATTTCACGGGTTGCAGCTAATGAATGGGGACCTGAGGGGATTAATGTGAACTTAATTTCTCCAATTGCCCTAACTCCTGGCGTGGAGCAATGGCGTGAAAATGCCCCAGAACTGTACGAGGCCATGCTTAATCGCATTCCATTACGGCGTCTAGGTGATCCTGAGCAAGATATTGGCCAAGTAGCGGTATTTTTAGCAAGTAATGACTCTGACTATATTACAGGTCAAACAATTATGGTTGATGGCGGTTCTATTAAATTACGTTAAGGAGTGATTTTCATGGGAAGATTAGACAATAAAGTAGCCATTATTACGGGTGGAGCATCTGGTATTGGGGAAGGTATGGTTGATTTATTCAGTCAAGAAGGTGCGATTGTTATTGCTGCAGATATTAACGAGGAAGCACTTGAAAAAGTCAGTCAGAAAGACAATGTATATGGTATGAAACTAAATGTAGCTTCTGATGAAAGTTGGGCTGCTTTTGCTAAGGAGGTAAAAGGGCGATTTGGTCGAATCGATATCCTTGTGAACAATGCGGGTATTTCTTCAGAGAAGGCTTTTACAGACATTGACCTCGATGATTGGCAAAAAATGATGTCTATTAACGGATTTGGCCCATTTGCTGGTATGAAACATGTGGCTCCATATATGGCAGAACAAAAGAAAGGTTCTATTGTGAATATTTCATCCTATACGGCACAAATTGGTCAAGGCTTTAACCACTATTCTGCTTCTAAAGGAGCGGTCCGTGCCATTTCAAAGGCAGCTGCTACGACATTTGGTAAACAAGGTATACGTGTAAATGCCTTATTCCCGGGTATTATTGAAACACCAATGACAGAAGCTTTAAGCACTTCGAAGGAATTACTAGGTCACCTCATCCAAGCTACACCTCTTCAACGATTAGGAAAGCCAGCAGATATTGCAAGTGCAGCATTATTTTTAGCATCTGACGAATCATCTTATATCACTGGGGCTGAACTAGTGATTGATGGTGGATTCTCAGCTCAATAACATGTTAAGGTATTGATCAGTTGAAACAAGTGGGGAAAGATTGTTTTTCTCTACTTGTCTTTTCTGCTTTTTTAGGAAGTAGAACCGTAATAATATATAGTTTTGTAAGGATGGACTGGATCCTAAGATAAGAAAGGAGGGAAACTAATGAGGGAGCAGACGATTTTTGAAATTATTCACAATATGGATAAAGTGACCAATAATTTAATTATCCAGTGGAATAAAATTTTTTATGAAGATCTCGGTGTTTCGCATATTCTCGTGTTAGCTCATTTAATTACAAATGGGAAAAGTCGACCATCTGATATAGCTAAAACACTTGGGCTGACCCCGCCGACGTTAACCCATTTATCAGAGAAGCTTGTGCAGAAAGATTTGGCCAATAGGGTGGTTGATTCTACTGATCGTCGAATTGTTTATCTCGATATAACGGATAAAGGAATTGAAATGACTAAGAGAGCAAACATAGAAGGACAAAAGCTTCGTAGAAGTTTATTTGAGAAGCTTACTGATGAAGAAAGACACCAATTATTACATATTTATAAAAAGCTTAGTAACCCTTCATAATATTATGAAAGGGTTTTTGAGCGATATAGGTTGGGTTTGTAGGAAAGTTTCATTCATCAAAGAAAAAATGTTCCTAGGGAAATAGCAAAGTCTGCCTTATAATAGAGTTAGGTAGTTTTACATAATAATATAGGCGGGAAAAAAATGAGCTTAATCATATTGTATGTCACAAATATGCTCGGGTATATGCTTGTAGCATTACCATTCTATATAATAGGGCGGATTGTCTTTGTGAAAAGAATGAGAAGCCAAGTAAATTTATGGCGCGAATTAGTTTTAGGCATGTTTGTTCTATATATGGTTGGATTAGCTTCTCAAACGATTATTCCTCAATGGAGTGCTGGAATTCTCGCTGAAACAGGGGAATTTTATTTTGATGTCTATTTACGAAGCGCTCAAGTAAACCTTATTCCCTTCCGTACCCTCAATGCGTATTTTTTTCATACATATACCTATGTAGATAATTGGAATAGCGTATCACTGGTGAATATTATTGGAAATAGTTTTTTGTTTTCCCCTATTGGTTTTCTGATGCCCTGTCTTTGGAAACGTTGGCAAAGCTTAAAAAGGATTTTATGGATTGCGCTTGGAGTGACTTGTACCATAGAATTCATTCAGTTGTTTATTGGACGCAGTACGGATATTGATGATGTCATTTTAAATACGGTAGGTGTCATGCTGGGGTATGGCTTATTCGCTATTGTTCACGCTAAATGGGATGCTAAATTAAAAAGAGCAGGATATTCACCATATTGAGGGGAGATTTTATGTCTATCACCATGCATAATTCCCCAAAATTCTATGGTATGATCATACATACCTTATAAGCGTATACGACATATAAAAATAAGGAATGAAGGTGGACAATATGGATAAGACGGAAGGCAAAGTTACGCACAGACCAGTAAAAGAAAAAGAACAGTTAGTGAATCGATTAAAGCGTATTGAAGGCCAAGTTCGCGGTATTCAAAATATGATTGAGAATGATCGTTATTGTGTGGATATCCTTACACAGATCTCAGCCATAAATGCCGCGATGAATAAGGTTGGCCTTCAATTGTTAGAAAGGCATACTCAGCATTGTGTATCAGATGCGATAAAGGATGGAAACGAGGAAGAGGCCATTCAAGAATTGATGGATGTGTTTAAGCGATTTACAAAGACCTCTTAAAAACCGGTCATGTGCTGGTTTTTGTTTTTGCTGCTTGAATTGTAAGGTTTAGCGTGAAAAAAGTGAAAGATATTATTAAAGAGCAAGGATGTGACATAGCCTAAATGCTAGGTATGATAGAAACTGCTCAAAGAGATCGTGCCGGTTGCCGTGCATGATCTCTTTCTTAAGGGAACGAAATTTCGTTGCAAAGGATAAATAAACATTATTGTCCATTTTATCATTGCTTATTAATGATCAATACACGAACATTTTTGTTAAAGGAGATTGAATTGTTAGTCAATGCATTTCCTTAACTTAGTTGTTCGGATTTGAATGCTAAGATCTCTATTATGAAATTGATTCTATTAGTAACTGATTATACAACTGTTAAAAGTCCATAGTAATATGATTAAAGGAATCCCTTAGTTCGATTAGTTCGTATAAATCATGAAGGAGGTGCGATTATTTAGTGGTTTTTCGCTCAAAAATAGATGTCTTTTATGTTAATTTTATGCTGATAGTAGTACTCATTATTGCTTTGGGATCATTATTTCCCTTATTTATTGAGGAAGTTCGGAATGAATGGATAGCGGTTTTAATATTGGTTTCAATATTTATTGTTTTGGTAAGTTTTATTCTATGGACAAATTTTACAGTTAAGTATATTTTTTACCGAGACTATTTATTTATAAAGGGTGGGCCGTTTAAAAGTAGAATTCCATACAAAAATATAACTGAGGTATCACGCACAACGGCGATTTTTACGGGACACAGAATAATGTCGTCAAGAGACGGGCTTGAAATTTTCAACAAAACGACTTTTTTGGGGAGTATAAAGATTTCACCGAAAAATAAAAGGGAGTTTATTATCGAGCTTAAAAAAAGATGTCCTAATATAAAGATAAGAGAATAGAAATTTGTGATGCCCTTCTTAATATATGGACAGTTGTGTAATTGGATGTTTGGCAGTTTTGACAGAGTACAACTTCCTTCTGCTAATTGTGAAAGGTATTTCACTCACTTTTCAAGATGCCTGAAACTAAAATAGATCGTAGTCCCTTTTCCTATATAAAGCTAGAAAAGAAATTATCGAAGGAGAGTTAAGTGATGAACAAAATACATAATAAAATATGGATTCTACTGCTACTATTAACCGTTCTCATGATGAGTGGTTGTGGGAAAGAGGAAAAACCGGAAAGCAATAATATGCAGGTAGAGAAAAATCCGATTGTTACCATTGAGATGGAAGGTGGGGGGACGATTAAAGTAGAGTTAGAGCCTAATGTAGCGCCTAATACAGTCGCAAATTTCGTTTCTCTTGTGGAGGATCAATATTATGATGGTCTGACTTTTCATCGTGTCATCCCTAGTTTCATGGTTCAAGGTGGTGACCCCGACGGAAATGGTACAGGCGGCCCCGGCTACAGTATTGCAGGTGAGTTTTCAACGAATGACTTTGAGAATAATATAAAACATGAGCGTGGTGTCATTTCAATGGCTCGATCCCAAGATCCTAATTCCGCAGGCTCACAGTTTTTTATTATGGTAGCGGATGTTTCACAACTTGATGGAGATTATGCTGCTTTCGGGAAAGTGACAGAAGGAATGGATGTTGTCGATCAAATTGTCAGTGTTGAAAGGGATGCAGTAGATAAGCCACTGGAAGAGCAAAAAATGAAAAAAGTAACAGTTGAAACATTCGGTATTACCTATCCAGCTGTAAAGAAAGTCCAATAATGCAGTATGACGATTGTGACTGTGCTTTAGCTGTATGTCTATAAAACAGGCGTTTTACGCCTGTTTCATAGTGTTTATGAAAATATAAATAGCTGAAACACTGTTATGAGTAAAAAATAAAATGTCTAATTAAAAATACATCTGAATAAGCTAGATGATATGTCACTTTATTTATTTCTTTTATGTCTTTAGTGATAATACCTTTATTTTTCAAAGGAATTATTACAGTTATTATAGAATAATTAGTGTAAGACTTTAAAATTAAATGAAGTGGAAGGGGGAGAATAACATGGATAAAGTGAAGGACCTTAATCGGGAGAATATAAGGAGTTTCTTAGAAACAGTTCATGTAGAAACAGGTGAGAGGAAAACTTTAGCGGTATTTAATCAAATAATTGAAGCGCCTAATTGGACAAAAGATGGAAAGTTACTTTATAACAGTGGTGGAAAACTGTATATCTTTGATATTCAATCTAATGAAAACACTTTCATAAACTCAGGGTTTGCTATCTCCTGTAATAATGATCATGTTTTATCTCCTGATGAAGAATATATTGGGATTAGTCATCATACTCATGAAGATCGACAATCCCGTATTTATATTTTACCACGAGATGGCGGAGATCCGACTCTCATTACTCCATTGGGACCTTCTTACTTACATGGATGGTCTCCTGATGGTAGGGAGTTATCATACTGTGCTGAGCGGAATGGTCAATATAATATTTATACCATTCCAGTAATTGGAGGAGTAGAGAAACAATTGACTTTTACTCCAGGATTAGATGATGGTCCCGAGTATTCATCAGATGGTCGTTATATTTGGTTTAACTCAACACGCACTGGCCTTATGCAAATATGGCGAATGAATACTGATGGAAGTGAGCAAACCCAAATGACATTTGAAGAAAGTAATAATTGGTTTCCTCATATGTCTCCTGATGGCCAATATGTTGTGTATATCGCGTATCGGAAAGGTGATGTAGAACCTGATGATCATCCAGCTAATAAGAATGTTGAGCTTCGTTTAATGCCAAGTACCGGTGGTGAATCGCGTATGCTCGTAAAGTTATTCGGAGGTCAAGGAACGATTAATGTTAATTCGTGGTCACCAGATAGTAAACAATTGGCTTTTGTAAGCTACGAGCTTTATTAAAAGCAAAACCCCATGATTTTTTTGCGACCCAAAGAACCTGTCTGAAAAAGTAGAGTGGGCTCTACTGCAGCCTATTCTGTGTGAGGTGCATGTTGAGAATCATATGAATAAATTAACTGAAGAGCTGTATAGCTTGTTGCCGCAAACCAATATAGTTGAAGGGGAAATTGTAGAATGGATGACTTGTGATCGTGGAATAGATGGCGGGTTTGTGGACACTTATTTGATCTTGACAAAAGATTCGCTTTATCGATTTACCAATGTTCATGAGAAGAAAAAAGAAAAGATTTTTAAAGGATTTAAGGTATTCACTCAAAAAGAAAAGAAGCACATCCCTTTAGAGATAAGCAAATTTCACATTGATCAATTTAAGGTAGAAAGAGTTAACAGTATTCATATTGTGAATCTAGTAGCCTCTGGCCTTATTATTATCAAAGCTCCAGAGGAACGAGCGCTTGCGGCTGTTACAAATGGGCAGATGGCGACGGCGGCCAAGTTTGTTTCAACCTTTATGGAAATAAAGAATGATGAAGCGATCGAGCGCCATGAAGAGGATGACACAAGTGTAAAGTCCTGTCCTACATGTGGAATGATTTATCCGGAAGAGGGGAGGCAAATCTGTCCAAAATGTCTCAAAAAAGGCGCTATATTTACAAGACTACTAGGATTTACAGCTAATCATAGATGGTCCATTTTCTTCATTATATTATTTATGGTCCTCAACTCTGCAACAGGCCTTGTGATCCCTTATTTCCAAGGGACTGTCTTATTTGATCAAGCGTTAGGTGGAACAGGCATATTTGCGGGGAAAATTACACTCGTAATTATGTTGATTATTCTTTTTCGAACATTGTCTTTAGCTTTTGGGATTTTATTTGGTGTAATCAATGCCCGAATGGCCGCTAATATTGTCTTTGATTTAAAAGCAAATATATTCACCTCAATGCAACGATTATCATTATCGTTCTTTCAGCAAAAACAGACAGGTCAATTGATGACAAGGGTAAATGATGATGCAAATGAGCTACAGTTTTTCTTTGTCGATGGGATCCCTTATTTTATTGTCAATGCAATGAATATTATTGGTGTCACAACGATACTGCTCGTAATGGATTGGAAACTGACCCTCGTTTGCTTGGTTCCATTGCCATTTGTCGTTCTATTGATCCGCTCGGTTTTTCCGAAATTATGGAGAATGTCTTGGAAAAGGCATAGGAAGGCAAGTGCGATGAATTCCATAATTAGTGATACGGTTCGTGGTGTAAGGATTGTGAAGGCATTTGGAAAGGAGAAAGTAGAGATTGATCGCTTTCAGGGAGCAAACGTTTCCTTTTCAGATGCTGAGCAGAAGTTGAATAAACTGAATAGTACCATTTTTCCTATCATTAATATGCTAACTCAGATTGGTGGTGTTTTAATTTGGGCTTTCGGCGGTTGGCGAGTGATGGGGGGAGGATTGACATTTGGAGAGATCATGACTTTCATTACGTATATTTACATGTTATTTGGTCCAATTCAATTTATGAATGACATTGCTGGTTGGTGGTCCTATTGTATGTCGGCAGCACAGCGGGTTTTTGAGATTCAAGATGCCGTGCCAGAAATTACTGAAAAGGAAGATGCTCTCCATCTAGAAAAACTTACAGGCGATGTTGTAATTTCAAGGTGTAGTTTTCATTATGAAGCCAATAAACCGATTTTACGAGATGTATCATTACGAGCAAATTCAGGGCAAATGATAGGCATTGTGGGTCCTTCAGGGGCGGGGAAATCGACGTTGGTGAATTTGATTTCACGGATCTATGAAGTGAATGAAGGGGAAATTAAACTCGATGGAATTAATGTAAAGGATCTTACATCTGATACATTGCGAAAACATATTGGTATTGTCTCGCAGGAAGTGTATGTTTTTATTGGCACGATTGCAGAAAACATTGCTTATGCAAATCCAGAGTGTTTACTTGAAGATATTATCCATGCAGCTAAAGTGGCAAATGCACATAATTTTATTATGAATTTACCAGACGGGTATGATACGGTCGTGGGCACTGGTGGCTATAATTTGTCGGGAGGTGAAAAGCAACGAATCTCGATTGCCAGAGCCATTTTACATGATCCGCAAATCTTGATACTAGATGAAGCTACGGCATCGCTAGACACAGAGACGGAATTACAGATTCAGGAGGCTCTTGAGTCTCTGGCACAAGGGAGAACGACAATTGCGATTGCCCATCGTTTATCGACATTGCGAAATGCTGATTACTTGTATGTGATGGAAAATGGGCGAATTGTTGAGGATGGAACCCATGAGACACTTATGAAGAATGATGGGATCTATGCGGGCATGGTGAAAAAACATGAAGAAGCGTTAAAGATGAAAGAGGCGATTTAAATGGCAAAGCTTAATATAGAGAGGCAGAGTCATGAAAGCAAATCAGACCTAGCAGAGGCAGCAAAGATAAATTATTTAACCGAACAGAATGCCATGTTTGTGGAAAATGATGGCCGTATGTTGTCAGTCCATGTTGAGCAAAAAGTATATTCTGCCGTCTATTTATATTGTTCTTTTCCCCATCGGAATAATCGTATCTTTATTTCAGTTCGAACAGATGAAAATGAAGAAATTGGCATCATAAAAAGCTTAGATGATTTTTCAGATAAAATAATATGCTTGCTCGAAGAACATATTAACTTACGTTATTTTGCGCCAGAAATTATAAAAGTAAATAAAATTACCGAAGAATTCGGTTATTCCTATTGGGAAACAGAGACCACCTCTGGAAACTGTTATTTTACAGTCCGGATGGGAAAAGGAAATGTTACTGCTGTCACAGCCGTTAAAATATTAATCACCGATGTCGACGGTAACCGCTTTATCATAAAGGACTTAACAGCCCTTACAGATAAAGAATACCGCATGGTCGAAATGTGCATGACATAAAGAAAAGCGAAAGCGCCCGTTTAGCGATGTACAAATTTAAAGGCTTCTGACGAGATAAAGGAAACACAACGAGCCAGGGGTGAGTTGATGTTGACTTATCGTAGGAAGAAGGCGTAAATTTGCTAGTCGCTGGGCGCTACAGCTAGCCAAAGAAAAGCGAAAGCGCCCGTTTAGCGATGTACAAATTTAAAGGCTTCTGACGAGATAAAGGAAACACAACGAGCCAGGGGTGAGTTGATGTTG
>NZ_JAGGKH010000007.1 GCF_017873565.1 Lederbergia galactosidilytica | reverse complement strand
ACCTTAAAATTCAGGGGGTGGCAAGTTTTTTGCATTCATTCCCCTATAAATCAAGGGGTTATTAACTTTTTACTATAGATTATTTGACAATACGTAGCTAGACAAGGGGGAAAGAAGATGCCTGAATTGCCAGAGGTTGAATCAGTACGAAGGTCACTGAATGAATTGGTGGCTGGGAAAAATATAAAAAATGTATCGGTTCACTGGCCTAAGATTATTAAACATCCATTGGAAGTCGAGCAATTTCAAGATGCTTTACAAGGCCAATTGATCCACGCTGTAGAGCGGAGAGGAAAGTTCTTAATTTTCCAATTGGATGATTATTCACTTGTATCACATTTGCGGATGGAAGGAAATTATAGTTTACACCATAATGAGGATACTCCTGATAAGCATACACATATCCTCTTTCATTTTACTGATGGATATACCCTTTTTTATCGAGATGTCCGTAAGTTTGGCACAATGCACTTATTTTCGAAAGGTATGGAGAATGATCAATTACCTCTTTCTAAATTGGGACCTGAGCCATTTTCTGATGAATGTACACTAGAGTATTTAGTCGAGAAATTGAGTAAAACAGATCGTTGCATTAAAGCCGCTTTACTTGATCAAACAATTGTCTCAGGTCTTGGAAATATTTATGTAGATGAAGTACTAATACGTTCTCGCATTCATCCCGAGCGTGTTGCAAAAACACTAAATAAAGCTGAAATATTACCACTTTTGCAAGAAATGAAAGCTACTTTATTAGAGTCTATCGAAGCGGGCGGAAGTTCTGTTAATTCGTACATGAACTCCCATGGGCTTAATGGCACATATCAAGAAAAATTGAAAGTGTATGGTAAAAAGGGTGAACCATGTTCATTTTGTGGAACTGAAATAGAGAAAACGAAGGTAGCAGGACGGGGAACTCATTTTTGTCCGCAATGTCAAATTCGATAATATATGAAGCGCAAATTGTTGCTGTCGAGTGGTAGCCAATTCAAGTCTCTAAATGATTGCTTCCTGTCAAATTATGCTTTTTTTCATAACAGCATAAAGAAATAGGCAATGGTTTATTCAAATAGTTTAACCACCCATGCTTTATTCTCATATACTGATGTAGTCACTGTTGATATGGGAAGGTGTGAAGTTATGGGCTTTTCATTATCACTCCTGTTGCTTGCTTTTGCCATTAGTCTCGATAGTTTTAGTACAGGGGTAGCATATGGATTACGGAAGATGAGTATTCCGTATAAGTCACTGTTGATTATCGCTCTTTGTACGGCAATATCTTTGCTTATCGCAATGTTTGCGGGGAGTATGATCGTGCAAGTTTTGTCGCCAACAGCTGCCAACCGGATTGGTGGCATTATTTTAATATTGATTGGTGCTTGGGTGATATTTCAATTTTTCAGAACGGAAAAAGGACATCATGAACATGCAGAAAAGATGGTAGTGAACTGGGAAATTAAATCATTAGGAATTGTGATCCATATTCTTAAAAAGCCAACAAGAGCGGATTTTGATCTATCTGGGACCATCACCGGCATTGAGGCTTTGCTTTTGGGGGCGGCATTATCTTTGGATGCGTTTGGAGCAGGAATAGGAGCTGCAATGTTAGGCTATTCCCCTTGGGTACTTGCTGGCTCTGCTGCGCTGATGAGTGCTATTTTTCTTAAATCAGGCCTGCAAATAGGGAATTTGTTCTCAAAAACTAATTGGATTCAACATTTTGCCTTTATGCCAGGTGTTTTATTAATTTTGATCGGTATATTAAAAATCTAAAGTACGATTTGAAAGAGGCGAACTATTTCATGATGGTCGGTTTAACCGGTGGAATTGCAAGTGGAAAAAGTACAGTTTCACAAATGTTTAAAGAAAGAGGATTCGCGATTATTGATGCAGATGTTGCGGCAAGAAAAGTAGTTGAACCAGATCAGTCTGCATATCGAGAAATTGTGCAGGTTTTTGGCGAGGTGATTCTTTTACCAAACCAAATGTTAGATAGAGCTAAACTGGGAGCAATTATCTTTTCCGATGAAACGAAACGCCAAAAATTAAATTCAATTGTACATCCAGCAGTTCGAAAGCAAATGGAAATTTGGAAAAATGAAGCCTTAGCAGCCGGAAGCCAGACCGTTATTTATGATATTCCGTTATTATTTGAAAGTAGATTGACAAATCTTGTGGAAAAAACGATCGTTGTCTTTGTTGAAGAACAAGTGCAGCTAGAAAGATTGATGGAAAGAAATGGCTTATCTGAATCCGAAGCATTAGCACGAATTACTTCACAAATGCCGCTCACTGAAAAAGTAAAAATGGCAGATGCTATTATAGATAATAATGGAGAAATGGATGAAACTAGATCACAGATAGAGCAACTTATAAAGAAATGGGCTCTTTGTCCATAAGCGAGAAAACCTTTAATATCAGGTTTTCTTTTCTTTTGCAGTAAGGGAGGATCTTAGGCCTAGCTTCAGTACCCCACAAAGTTCTAAGTCGCGTAGGGCAGGAATTGCCTACACACGATAAGCTCAGACCAAAGGGGTGTTACGGCGCAGGAGGATATACGAAACAACAGGTTGTAGCATGCTTTGACCCGTGCCCTTTTTCGGAGCATTATTAATCACATACAAAATAAGTTTGTCTGTCGCTAAACAAGCGTTATCTGTTCTTCTTGCAAAAGTCACTTTTTGTTTTTTAGTGCCGAATTAAGGTATAATGATAAAATAGAATATATTGATTTGAACGGAGCTGGTAAGATGAAATGCCCATCCTGCAAGCATAACGGAACTCGAGTAGTCGATTCAAGGCCGGTTGATGATGTAAGGGCAATTAGAAGAAGAAGAGAATGTGAGGAATGTTCTTTTCGTTTTACAACCTTTGAAAGGGTGGAGGAAACACCTCTGATAGTTGTAAAAAAAGAGGGAATTCGGGAAGAGTTTAGTCGCGAGAAAATCTTGAGAGGGCTAATTCGCGCTTGTGAAAAAAGGCCAGTCTCACTTGATCAGCTAGAACAAATTACGCACGAAATTGAGAGGGAAATTCGTGCACTTGGACAAGCTGAAGTAAATTCAGAACTCATTGGGGAAAAGGTTATGGATAAATTATCTAAAACGGATGAAGTTGCCTATGTACGCTTTGCCTCTGTTTATCGACAATTTAAAGATATTAATGTTTTCTTAGATGAATTGAAAGATTTAATTAAAAAAGATTGATGAAAGTGTGTTTGTCTTGAAGCCATACTGGAGTGAAATTCAGCCTATTGATACATTTGTTGTGAAAATGAATGGTTTGTTGCATCAACAAGATCAAAAGATTGTTGATTGTTTATATCAACCCCTTATTGGTCCAGTTAGTTCTGCTTTGTATTATACTCTTTGGAATAGAGTGCAAGAAAATCGCCTCTGGTCTGAAACCTTGAATCATTATCATTTAATGAATTTTCTTGATCTAAATTTAGATGAAATTTATCAGGCGCGTCTAAAACTGGAAGGAATTGGCTTATTAAAAACATATGTAAAAACAGAAGCTGACAATCGTTCCTTTTTATATGAATTGCAACCACCTTTATCTGCAGAAGGTTTCTTTACAGATGGTATGTTAAATATATATTTATATCAAAAAATCGGGAAATCGCAGTTTTTAAAGTTAAAACGGTTATTTATTGATGAGAAAGTAGACTTAAGTGGATATCAAGAATGGACTCGTTCCTTTCAAGATGTTTTTTCATCATTAGGTTCTGAAGCTTTAACGGATCAAGAGGCTCAATTAGCTAGCCAACCGGGTGAACAGCAAGAGTTTTTCCATCGGTCAGAACCTAACCTTATTAAAATAGGTGGGGAACAATTTAATTTTGAGGTGTTATTTTCCGGTTTATCAGAAATTATGGTTCCTAGACGAGTTTTTACTCAAGAAGCAAAAGAGGCTATTTCTAAATTAGCCTTTTTATACTCGATTGATGCTGTCAATATGAAAAACATTGTTCTAGCGAGTTTGGATGCTGATCAAACGATTGATATAGAGGAACTACGAAAAGCGGCTCGTGATTGGTATCAATTAGAACATGATAATCAGTTGCCACAACTGGTTGATCGTGTGCAACCTGTTTATGCTAGAAATGTAATGGAGCCGCAAACTAAGGAAGAACAATTAATCTCCTATTTAGAAACAATTTCACCACGACAATTTTTAATTGATTTAGCAGATGGTGGGGAGCCAGCTTTATCGGATTTGCAGGCCGTAGAGGATGTTTTATTTCATCAAAAGCTTCCGCCTGGTGTTATCAATGTTTTGATTCATTATGTGATGTTAAAAACTGATATGAAACTTTCCAAAAGTTATTTAGCTAAAATTGCTTCACACTGGTCCCGGAAGAAAATTAAAACCGTGAAGGAAGCGATGGATTTAGCCAAAAATGAACATCGTCAATACCAAGAATGGGCAAATGATCGTAAAACCCCAGCTCAGAAAAGGAATAAGCCAATTCGAACGGAAAGATTGCCTGATTGGTTTATAGAACCGCAAGCAACTGAAAAAGTTGTTTTTGATGAGGAGCAGGAAGAGAAAAGGAAACGATTAGAGGCGATTCAACAGAAGTATCGCCAACATGGAGGTGATAGGAATGGAGCGAATCAATAGAACATTAGGTAGACTTTCTCGTTCACCTAATTTTCAAAATAGGTATGATCAATTAAAAAAAGAAGTATTGTCCGACCAGGATGTGCAAGCCTTTCTGCAGATGCATCAAGATGAGATGAATGATCGTATCCTTGAACAGGGTTTAATGAAACTCCATGAATATGTATCACAGACAAAAAAATGTGCTAACTGTTCCGGATTAAATAACTGTCACAATATTATGCCTGGCTATGAGCCTGTTCTTACATTGGATAACGGAAAAATTGATCTTTTTTATCGACCATGCCCCACTAAATTGATGGAAGATGAGCGACGGAAAACAGAGAGACTAATAAAGAGCATTTATGTACCAAAGGAAATACTGCAAGCCAATTTTGCCGATTTTGCCCTAGATGAGCCAAGTAGAATAGATGCATTTGAATTTGCAGAACAATTTGCTTCAGCCTATCAACCAGGTATGAAAATGAAGGGCTTGTATTTATATGGCAATTTTGGCGTCGGGAAATCCTATCTATTAGGAGCTATTGCCAATCAACTTGCACAAAAGGAAATTTCTTCTCTTATTGTTTATGTCCCCGAGTTCTTCAGAGAAATGAAACAATCTTTAGGTGACCAAACAATGAATGAGAAATTAGAGGTTGTAAAAAAAGCACCGATCTTAATGTTGGATGATATTGGAGCAGAGTCGATGACAAGTTGGACAAGGGATGAAGTATTAGGATCTATCCTGCAATTCCGCATGCATGAACAGTTACCAACTTTTTTTAGTTCCAATTTTAACTTTAATGATTTGCAGCATCATTTAACATATTCTCAGCGTGGAGAAGAGGAAAAAATGAAAGCTGCACGCATAATGGAAAGAATTAAATATTTGGCTTCACCGATAAAATTAACAGGCACTAACCGGAGACATAATTAAACACAATTTGGATGAACGACAATCCTAAGAAGTTTTTAAAATTTGTAAAATTGTATCCGAAACTTTGCTAATCCAATAGAGAAATGGTGCAATTGGCTATTAAACGAATTTCCCTTTTTTATTTTTATGGTCTAGTCCCACCTAAACTTCATATATATGTACCAATGCGGAGTAAAGGGGGAGCAGGCTTGGAATTAATGTTCAAATCCATTAAAGAGGCAATCCGCTTAAAGTCTTTTTTAGCAAATAATGGCTTGCAGGATTCCTTTCAGGAAAAACGGGGCCGTTTTATATATTCATTTCAACCAAGTGGCACAAACAAAGACGAATACGTATCCGCTCTTATTCAATATATCCAAACTGTGAAACGAAATGAATGGCTAGATCAAGTTCTCCAAAAGAAGTACAAGTATGAAAGTGAAAATGAACGACATGATATTATTGAGATTGTATCCGAAATGTTTGATGGTGAGAGACAGGAATTAACCGCATTAACGGATGTGATCAAGGAAGAAATACTCCTTCATGAAGCGATTTTAGACTTACTAGATTTTAAGGGTGCGGTTGCGTTTGACTCTTTTTTGAGATTTAGATTAAGGGAATATTTTAAACAGGTCACATCATATTTAGGCATTGCCATTGATGAATATAAAATGGAACAAGATTACCAAATTTTCATCCAAACATTGCGAGATTATCTCCGTGACCGCTTAACAAGGCAGTCGATTGTACATCTCATTTTAGAGCGACCTGAAACATTCTACGATGAAACATTGAGGGAAATGAAACAGGAAGAGGTTCAAGGGTTACTGGATCCTAGGCTTTTATCAAATCATCCTGTTTATGTAGACTCTGCTGTAATTGCACCACTTCTTTCGATGGCTCCTAATAAAATATTTCTATATACAAAGCATGAAGATCAGCCATTAGTTCGAACATTAAAAAATATTTTTGAAGAAAGACTAGTTGTATTTTCGACAAGCTATTTCTATAGTTTATCTAATGCTTATACTAGGCACTCTTGATTTTCTGTAAAATTGTAGCTATAATAACTACAGAACAAAATGAGGACATGTAATGAAAAGGACATGAGCGTTTCGTCACGGTACCCAGAGAGGAAAGTTAAAGCTGAGAGCTTTCCAACACGAGCGAAATCCTTACCACCTTTGAACTCCAATCATGAATGTGACATTGTCAGTAATGATTGGCGGAGAATTCCGTTAAAAAAAATCCAAAGTCATAAGCATTTAAGCTTTATGAAAACTAGGGTGGAACCACGTGTATTAAACTCGTCCCTTTCCCAGGGGCGAGTTTTTTGTTTTTTTTTTCAAAGTTATAGATAGGAAAATATATTGTTTCCTTAAGTTCGCCCCATAAGCTGAGCCGGTGCAGGCGAATTACATTTGCTTTGCCAAAGGGCGGCGCTTTGTGCTTTGTTAAAAATGTCCTCGAATGAAGAAAAAAGGAGTGCAGTCAAATGTCAGATCAATTGAAAATTAGATTTCCTGATGGTTCTGTAAAGGAGTTTCCGAAGCAGATAACAACGGAAGAAATAGCAGCATCCATTAGCCCAAGCCTTAGGAAAAAAGCTCTAGCTGGTAAGCTAAATGGAAAGTTAATCGATTTTAAAACTCCCATTGACATAGATGGTACTATAGAAATCATCACACAAGAAAGCCCAGAAGCATTAGAGATATTACGGCACAGCACGGCTCATCTTATGGCCCAAGCTGTAAAACGTCTCTACCCTGATGCTAAATTTGGTGTAGGACCGGTTATTGAAGATGGCTTTTATTATGATATGGATCTTGAACATGCGATTAGTCCTGATGATCTTCCTGTCATTGAAAAAGAGATGAAAAAGATCATTAGTGAAAATATTGAGGTTGTTCGGAAGGAAGTTTCTCGTAAGGAAGCAAAGCAAATTTTTGCGAATGATAAATATAAACTAGAGTTAATTGACGCGATTCCAGAAGATGAAAAAGTTACTGTATATGAACAAGGAGATTTCATTGATCTTTGCCGTGGCGTCCATGTGCCTTCAACAGGTAAAATTAAGGAATTTCAATTGCTAAGTATTGCAGGAGCGTATTGGCGTGGAAATAGTGACAATAAAATGTTGCAGCGTGTATATGGTACAGCTTTCTTCAAGAAAGAAGATTTAAAACAATATCTTAAATTCCGGGAAGAAGCGAAAGAAAGAGATCATCGTAAGATTGGTAAAGAACTAAGTCTTTTTACAAATTCGCAAAAAGTTGGACAAGGTCTTCCACTTTGGTTACCAAAAGGGGCGACGATCCGTCGGATTATTGAAAGATATATCGTCGACAAAGAAGTATCATTAGGCTATGACCATGTGTATACACCTGTATTAGGTAGCGTGGATCTTTATAAAACGAGTGGACACTTAGATCATTACCATGATGATATGTTCCCAATTATGGATATGGATAACGAGCAACTTGTTCTTCGTCCTATGAACTGTCCGCATCATATGATGGTCTATAAAAATGACATCCATAGCTATCGAGAATTACCAATCCGAATTGCTGAGCTTGGAACGATGCATCGTTATGAAATGTCTGGAGCTTTATCTGGTTTGCAACGTGTTCGAGGTATGACGTTGAATGATGCCCATATCTTTGTCCGTCCAGATCAAATTAAAGAAGAATTTATTCGTGTTGTCCAGTTGATTGAAGAAGTTTATAAGGATTTTGATTTAACAGATTATAGTTTCCGTTTATCTTACCGTGATCCAGAAGATAAGGAGAAATATTTCGATGACGATGAAATGTGGACAAAAGCACAGAGCATGTTAAAAGAAGCAATGGACGAGCTTGGTGTAGACTATTATGAAGCTGATGGAGAAGCAGCGTTCTATGGTCCGAAGCTAGATGTTCAAGTGAAAACAGCGCTTGGAAAAGAAGAAACACTATCAACCGTACAATTAGATTTCTTGTTACCTGAGAAATTTGATCTTACCTACGTTGGGGAAGATGGCAAGCAGCATCGCCCTGTTGTGATCCACCGTGGTGTTGTTTCAACAATGGAACGCTTTGTCGCTTTCTTAATTGAAGAATATAAAGGTGCATTCCCAACATGGCTTGCTCCAGTTCAGGTCGCTGTTATTCCTGTTTCACCTGAAGCTCATTTTGACTATGCGAAACATGTTGTAGATGAAATGAAGAAATCAGGTTTCCGTGTAGAATTGGATACACGAGACGAAAAAATGGGTTATAAAATCCGTGAAGCGCAAATGAAGAAAATCCCATATATGCTAGTAGTGGGAGAGAATGAAATTAAAGAGCAAGCTGTAAATGTAAGAAAATATGGCGAGAAGAAATCAGAGACAATTTCATTTGCAACCTTCTTAAAGGCTTTAAAAGAAGAGGTTGACATTATATAGCAAAGCGTGGGTGCATCGAGCGCCCGCGCTTTTTTTAATAAAGGAATGGAGCGATATATGTCATCATCGTCTAAAAACGTGTAAAAACAAGAAACGATTATAAATTAAGATTATGGGGAATTTGGCGAACCATCTACATGGGGTCGAACATAAGAATCTCAAAGATCATATGAAAGTCAGGAGCAGGTCCTGCGCAACCATTTCCGTTGTAGGAGGAGACCAAAATGGCCAATGAGCACACTCATAGAAACAAAAAAAGAAATTCTCACAACCGTTGATTTTAGCAGCTGCAAAAGAAACTTTTAATATCCTAAAACGTATAAACCATTAAGTTACTTTTCAGAGAAGGAAGTTGATATAAGTGAAAAGGCTTAGCTATACAGTAGTGTTACTTTTGCTTCTATTGCTCGGAAGTTCTAGTATAAGTATGGCAAAAGAAACTTTTTTAACACCTAATTTCAAGGCAAGTGATTATGGAGATGCAACTGTTATTTATGAAGGAGAGGACACCATTACAGCGAAGAAAGGCAACTATGTCGCTGTCGATCAATTGCAACTTATTCGTGTTGGTGATTCAAAGAAAGAGGAAGTGACTTATGATTCAATAGAAAATACAACCTTTCTTACGCTTCAGATAAAAGTTCGTGCGAAGGATGAGCCTTTATCTTTTTCAATACCGAATTTGACAACGGTGACAGGGCAGACCGAATTCTCTTTAGTTAAAAGTTACTCTGATACTGGATGAAAAAGAGTTTGAACTTCAACCGAGAGAAACGAAGGAACTACAACTAACCTTTGTACCACGGAATAATGCTATCCCATTGGAAGATGTAAAGGTCGTACAATTGACAACTTTTATGAACGATGGTGTTCCGAAGAGGGAGGAGCATAATCTCCCCACTTCAGAGGAAGGGTTGAATATCATGCGAGACTTCCAGCCTGGAAGTTATCCGGATCGGATTCAAAAGGATGCGATTTTTCAAAAAGAACGACTTACCTTAATGGAACTAGAACAGAAGAAAGAAATGAATGATATTGCTGCTTTCACTTTACATGGTGTCGAAGTTGCTCGATTACTTGAATCAGAAATTCATAGTACTAAAGATAATGTTTTGACTGATATACCACCTGGTAAAATTGCTTTAACTTTTAAAGTTTCGATTCGCTTTTTAGGTAATCAGAACTTATTCTTTCTGTCATTACCCACTATGGAAATGAATGGCGAAGTATACAGAGATGTCCGTTCTCTTGGTACATATGGAAACTTTACTGTATTAAATAAAAAAGATGAAATGACAACCCAGTACCTTGTTTTTATTGTAGATGAACGGGAATGGAAGAAGGCGGAATCATTTTCATATTCATTTGGCCCCATTTATGATTCACAATTTGAAGCCATCAGTAAATCTCCTGATACATTTCAACTCCATAAGGAGGGGAAATAATGTTAAAACGCACTAGTTGGATTTTTATTATTTTAGCCGCTTTTTACTAAGTGGGTGTAAAGCGAATGATGTATATAATGAACGTGAAAAAGATATTAAAGAAGCGATCGAAACACAATTGCAGTTATTTGGTATAAGGGATTATACGAAATATAAAATAACAAACAAAGGGGCAGCAGGAGAAGCCTTTGCTCCTCATTCTTATGAATTTACTTTTCAATATACGGGGGAAGAAGCTATTCCCTTTAAAAGTAAAGTAAGGATTGATTATAAAAGTCCAGAAAAGGGGGCAGTCGAAGCACCGAGTATAGCGGAGGATTACGCTCAAACGTATTTCTCTGAAGGAATAGACTTAGAAGGGATAAAGGGGGTTCTGTTAGATTATTTTGCCGAGGAAGAAATTGAGAATATAGGGACGTTTGCTTATTCCGATTTTAGTAATCAAGTAGACCTACCAAGGGGTGCGACCGTTCAAAAGATAGAAAAGACGGTTGAGAAATGGAAGGACATTGTGAATAATGCTCCGGCTCATTATTATGTAAGTCTTCATGTAGAAGAAATGTCGCCGACTATATTTCAAGACACAGTCAACCAATTAAAGGATAGATTACCTTATGGGGAGTATTCATTATCTAATATAAGGGAACAGTGGCAAGTAGACATCTTTGTAACGAACCCTTAAAATCGGGATTTCTGATCGGCAGTGGCAAGCACAACACAGTTTCGAAAAGGAAGGCATCGTTTATTTGCTAAACCTTACACATTCCTTTTGGAAACACTTAGTCATCCCGAGCGTATAAAAAAGTTGCTAATAGCAAGATTTTACATTGAAAATTGCCGATAACATGCTATAATTACATTATTCGACAACATTATAGTACACTCATATAATCACAGGGATATGGCCTGTAAGTTTCTACCGATTTACCGTAAATAAATCGACTATGGGTGCAAAGCTTTGAAGAAAACGTGAGCCGTTAGGCGTGTTTTCTTTTTCCTTTTGAATTGTGAAAACCCAAAGGCTTTGCTCCCATTCATATTCGGGAAGCAAGGTTTATGGGTTTTTATTTTTTTATTTATTGTAAATGACGAAAGGGGACATCACAGTGCAGGTATTAAAACATAAAATTAGAGCAGAAGGAAAAGTATTATCCGATACTGTGTTAAAGGTAGATTCTTTCTTAAATCACCAAATCGATCCACAGCTTATGAAGGAAATTGGACAAGAATTTGCCGAACTTTTTCGTGAGGAAGGAATTACCAAAATTATTACGATTGAGTCTTCTGGGATTGCACCTGCGACAATGGCAGGCTTGATTATGGATATTCCAGTTGTGTTTGCGCGTAAACGCAAATCTTTAACCCTATCAAAAAATCTCTATTCAGCAAGTGTCTATTCTTTTACCAAAAAAGAAACAAGTGAAATTTCCGTTTCAGGAGATTTTATACAGCCAGATGATGTTGTCCTTATCATCGATGACTTTTTAGCTAACGGACAGGCTGTACTTGGTTTGATTGACATTATTGAACAAGCTGGTGCTCGTCTATCAGGGGTTGGCATCGTAATTGAGAAAGGGTTCCAAAACGGGGGAGAACTCCTTCGAAAACAAGGTATCCGCGTTGAATCTTTAGCTATAGTATCTTCATTAGAAAATGGAAAAGTCGTCTTTACGGAGGAGGAGCAGGCCTAAATGAAGGATGCATTAAAGTCGACAACACTAGGTATTCAGCATTTATTAGCTATGTATGCAGGAGCGATTATAGTCCCTCTAACGATCGGGAAAGCTTTGCAATTAAATCCAACACAATTGACTTATTTAGTATCTATTGATATTTTAATGTGCGGAATTGCGACGATTTTACAGCTATTTAGCAATCGATTTACAGGAATTGGATTACCTGTTGTGCTCGGCTGTACATTTACAGCTGTTGGTCCGATTATTGCAATCGGAGGAGAATATGGAGTTTCGGCTATTTATGGATCTATTATCGCTTCTGGCGTAATCATCGTCCTTATTGGTGGTTTCTTCGGCAAACTGGTTAAATTCTTCCCACCTGTTGTGACAGGTTCAGTCGTGACAATTATTGGAATTACACTTATCCCAGTAGCAATTCAAAATATGGGTGGTGGACAAGGAGCAGCAGATTTCGGTTCGCTTTCCAATATCGCATTCGCATTTGGGACGTTGATTTTAATCATCCTTATTTATCGCTTTTCTACTGGTTTTATTCGAGCTATTTCAATTTTATTAGGACTAGGTGTTGGAACGATTGCAGCTATTATCATGGGCAAAGTTAGCTTTGCGCCTGTTGGAGAGGCATCTGTTTTTCATATGGTTCAGCCTTTTTATTTTGGTTATCCCACATTTGAATGGTCAGCTATTTTGACGATGACATTAGTGGCGATGGTATCCCTTGTAGAATCATCAGGTGTTTACTTTGCACTTAGTGATATTTGTGAACGGAGATTAACAGAGAAAGACTTGGCTAAAGGGTACCGAGCAGAAGGTTTAGCATCACTAATAGGTGGAATTTTTAATGCATTTCCTTATACAACATTCTCGCAAAATGTTGGATTAATCCAAATGTCAGGTGTTCGTTCTAGAAAGGTGATTTTTATCACGGCTACTATGTTGATTGGATTAGGATTTTTACCTAAGCTTGCTGCTGTTACAACGATAATCCCAGAATCGGTTTTAGGTGGAGCGATGATCGCGATGTTTGGAATGGTCGTATCTCAAGGGATTAAAATGCTTAGTAAAATCATTACGGACTCTCAGGAAAATTCCATGATCATTGCTTGTTCTGTTGGAATTGGTCTTGGTGTTACAGTAGCACCTGATTTATTCGCTGCGTTACCAACGGGCTTACAAATCTTAACAAGTAATGGAATTGTAGCCGGAAGTATAACAGCTATTATTTTAAACATTCTATTTAATATGCTACCGGGGAAAAGGAAACAAGCGGTGGTTGTGACATCAAAACAAAGTGCATAATGAGAAAAAACGACTCGGAAATTCAATATCTGAATTTTTGAGTCGTTTTTTGTTGCTTTATTCTCTTGCTTCATAAAAGTTCTTTCTAATATGGATCAGCATCATGACTGTCATCCATCGTTTCCTTAGACACTTTATCAGCATCTTTGGCTCCAAGCGGATTTGCGTCATGCTCTTTTTTCATGCTTTCAAGGCCTTCCCTTAATCTACGACCATACTCTTCATCTGCCTCTTCAGCTAAGGCAATCATTTTATCTTGAATACGTTGATCACAGCCAGAAAGATCGTTGACAAGATTGCTGATTAACTCGTCTTTCTCCCAGTCTTCAAACATACGATAGGTTTCCCCTGCTTGTTTTGTGTTATTGGGACGATTGATCGGCTCTCTCACAAGTTTCCCCTTTACCTCGGGAGTGTGCTCTTTCCCAAGCTGTTTCGCTTCTTCCAATCCCCCCAAAATAGAAGGCTCGTAATTAATATGTGGATTTTTTCCTGGGGCCCGTTCAGGGGCATAACGCATTTGCCCGCCTTCTTGGTTCGTAGCAACTCGCTTTTTTGCCGCATTAATCGGTAATTGTAAGTAGTTGGCGCCAACGCGATAACGTTGAGTATCTGAATAAGAGAATGTCCGTCCTTGTAACATTTTATCATCGGAAAAATCCAGACCATCAACTAGGACACCTGTCCCGAATGCGGCTTGTTCTACTTCAGTAAAATAATCTTCAGGATTTTTATTTAAGACCATTTTTCCAACGGGAATCCAAGGGAATTGATCATTAGGCCACAATTTTGTATCATCTAATGGATCAAAGTCTAATTCTGGATGTTCGTTATCACTCATGATTTGGACAAATAATTCCCATTCTGGATAATCACCACGTTCAATAGCATCATATAAGTCTTGTGTGGCATGGTTAAAGTTCTTTGCTTGGATTTCTTCTGCTTCCTTTTGGGTAAGGTTTTTAATGCCTTGTTTTGGTTCCCAGTGGTATTTTACTAATACGGCTTTTCCATCACTGTTGATCCACCTATACGTATTGACCCCAGAACCTTGCATCTGCCGATAATTCGCTGGAATGCCCCAAGGGGAATAAATAAATGTAACCATGTGAAAAGATTCAGGAGAATTAGAGCAAAAATCAAAAAAACGTTGACTATCTTGGACATTGGTAATAGGATCAGGTTTAAAGGCATGGATCATGTCAGGGAATTTGATGGCATCGCGAATAAAGAAAATTTTAATATTATTTCCAACTAAATCCCAATTTCCATCTTCAGTGTAAAATTTAACGGCAAATCCACGGGGATCGCGTAATGTTTCAGGAGAATGCCCTCCGTGAATTACGGTTGAAAATCTTACGAATACTGGAGTTCGTTTCCCTTTTTCTTGGAAGAGCTTGGCACGAGTATACTTTGAAATTGGTTCATCACCAGCAGTTCCATACGCCTCAAAATACCCATGTGCTCCAGCGCCGCGGCCATGAACGACGCGCTCAGGAATTCGTTCTCGGTCAAAATGGCTAATTTTTTCAATAAAATCATAGTTCTCTAGCGTAGCTGGACCCCGGTTTCCAACTGTGCGAATATCTTGATTGTTAGTGACCGGGTGCCCTTGTCGATTGGTTAATGTTTTGTCATTTTCAATATTGGTCTCATGATTAGATTGCTCTTTATCCATATGATTCCCATCCTTTTCTTAGAATAATATAAGTACTATAGATAATGTTCCCGGAAAGATTGAAAATAGTCCTTAATTTTTAATGTGCTGAAAGCGAGGTTGATTTAATATAATAATTAAAAAGAGTAAAGTACGACACTATAGCATAAAGCAATCTTTTTAATTTAACAACGTTGTTAATAAGTATTATTAAAATAATGAGGTACTTGAAGGTGAGAAGCAAAGAAAATCTTTCGAGTATCGAAAAATGAGGGTGTTACTATTAGTACCTTGAAGAAAAATAAACTTACATACCAACATCTAAGCGCTTTTTTTATTCCGTTAGCGTTATCATCTAGCTTGACATCTTTAACACATATTATTATCAATGGAACATTAAGTAGGGGTGAAAATGCAACCTTTATTATTGCCTGTTATGCTGTAGCTTTTTCACTATTTGGGATTATTGAACGGCCCATTATTAGCCTGCGACAAACAAGCTCAGCTCTAGTAAAAAATCCTAGCTCCTTTAAAACGATTACCATTCTTTTTTTACAGGTAACAGGTATTATTGTTTTTATTAGTTTACTAATTAGTTATACCAAACTAGGAGATTGGTTATTTGTCACTTTTTTTAACGCAAGTGAGGATATGGTTTACACAATTTCTCAAACATTTAAAGTCATTACTCTTGTGGTGATTTTTTCAGGGGTTCGGGGAATTTACCAAGGGTTTATGATTAATCAATTAGAAACAAAATGGATCACGATTGGTGTTGTGCTTCGCCTGATTGCCATGCTAGTTGTAGCCTATCTATTTATCGCAACTGACCGTGTAACAAGCATGGTAGGGGCATTAATTTTTTTAGTAGGGATGCTAGTAGAAATGGGAATTAGTGTCTGGAGAGGTCAACGGCTTCTGAGACAGCAAAAAGATAATAGAGAACCAGCTGTTGAAAAAAAGGAAATGCTTGGATTTTATACCCCGCTAGTTTTCTTTTTTGTTATTCAGACATTACTCATTCCAGTTGTGTACGCTTTTTTAGCGAAAACGAATGATATTGAGGTCGGGATCGCTGCATTTGCCTTGGCTTATAGTATTTGCCAATTGGTTTTAAGTTTTTTTATGTTTACTCATCAGATTGTTTTGCAATTTTACGATGAAAATAAGGAAAAAGTGCTGCGGTTTATGATCATTATTAGTTTAATTCCAACTTTACTATTAGGAATTTTATGTCTAACAAAGGTGGGGCCATGGTTCATGAAAGTCATTATGGGGGCCGATCCATCATTATCAAACGTGACAATTCTAGTACTGACTTATTTCCTTTTCCGCGCTTTATTATTTCCTTGGGTAGACTTTTTAAATGGTTATTTAATGCTTAAAAAGAGAACGAAAAAAATGCTCGTTGGGCAAATCGCAAATTTAGTAACAGTCGTTATTTGTCTCATTTTTTTCGTAGCGTTTTTCCCGCATTGGAATGGTATTATCGGTGCCGCTTCCATTTCCGTTGGTGAGCTGACTGGTTTGTTAGTCGTTCTATTTAATGTGATAAAAGTAAGTAAAGAGACTGCTCCTTTAAAATCTCAGGAAAACACTAAGGAATTTTCTGAATATATCTAATTTACTTTCCTTTCTAGTGTATACTAAGAGTGAAAACTGTGAAAGGAGCGTGGTTAGGTGTATAAGGCGGTTATTTTTGATTTGGATAATACGCTGCTCAATTATTCCTCAAGTGAATGGGAATCGATGCAAAATACTGTAAATGGCCATGAGATTAGTCAAAGTGAGACATTTACTTGGGAACAATTTTGGGGGAGCTTTCAAAAAATTAATATGCGTTATTGGAACGAGAGAAATAAAGCGGGACATCATATATTAGAGGTACTTGAATATTCTTTTAGAGATACATTAAAAGAATTAGAACTTGACTGTTCGATATCAAATGCATTAGCAAATCGTTATTGGAAGTTGTTTTGTCATACATGTCATTTTGAGGAGTATGCACAGGATCTCTTAGCCAATTTACATGAGAATTATCAGCTTGCGATTATATCGAATGGGATCGGAGAAGCGCAAAGAAGCCGACTCCAAGTAGGAAAGATCGCCCATTATTTTGATGAATTGATTATTTCGGATGAAGTGGGTTACTGGAAACCAGATAAGAAAATATTCGAAACAGCCCTTGCTCAATTAAATATTCATCATACGGAAGCCTTGTTCATTGGTGATTCATTGCATGATGATTACCATGGTTCGATTAATGCTGGAATTGATTTTTGTTTTTATAATCCAAAAGGGCTTTTGCTTGAAAAAGAAATGCGTCCAACTTATACAATTGAACATCTACAAGAGGTAAAAGAGATTTTAATAGAGGGATAATATCAAGGAGAGTGACCGGAATGAAATATGAAAGCGGTGGTGTCGTTTTTATTGGCTGTATCATCCTTGGTGTTGGTTTGGGAATTTTATTTGATAAAACAGGTGCAGGTTCGTTGATCGGTCTTGGGGTAGGTTTTATCGCTATGGGCTTTTTTCGAAATAAAAGGTAAGAGGGGGTTAAAAGTTGACCTATGCATCACCAAAACAAACAATTGCAGTATCAGCGTATGTGACAAATGAAATGGGCGAAGTTTTACTCGTACGAACACATTGGCGGTCAGAAACATGGGAAATGCCGGGTGGAAATGTTGAGGTGGCCGAACCATTAGATGAAGCTGTTTGTCGGGAGGTTCAAGAAGAGACAGGGGTAACGATTCGACCAATTGGTGTAACGGGACTTTATTTTAATCAAACGAAAGCTACGTTAGGTGTAGTCTTTAGAGGGGAGTATGTCGGCGGGGAAATAACCCCTCAACCGGAAGAGATTATTGAAGTCCGTTATATAGCGATTAGTGAAGAAAATATTGATCAGTATATTACTCGCCCACAACAAAGGTCTCGTACACTTGATGCGATCAGGGCAACCAATTTTGTACCCTATGAGACATGGGAAATGAAGCCAAATTATCAACTAAAAACAAGATTGGCTGTAAAGGAGAGGAAATAAAATGACGAGTGATTTTTATTGTGATGAAGTTTTAAGTGGAAATACACAAGTAGAGAAAGTTTATGAAACAGAGAATGTCTTAGCTTACTATCATACAAAACCATTTTATGAAGTTCATATTGTAGCAATCCCCAAAAAGCATATTCCATCTTTGACGACCATAGAGGACCAGAAATTATTATTAGAATTAATGGGAGTAGTACAGAAGGTTGCAACCAAAATTGAAAGAGAGCATGGCGCTTGCCGTGTCATTACTAACCTCGGTGCATATCAAGATTCCAAGCATTTACATTGGCATATCGTTTTTGGTGAAAAAGTAAAATAGCGCTTCAAACTAATTTACGATATTCGGAAAATAAAGTGAAATGAGTGATCGTTTTTGAATACGGCAAATGAAATAAGCTCCTTTTCCGCGGTCGAGTGTCAAATCTCTTCAGGGGCCTTGCTGATCACTTACTTTAACAGATTAGTAAAATAACGGTAGAAGGTTTGGCGGGGGAAAGGTCCAAACATAGAATTAAAAATGCAAGCTAGGAACTGTAAATACTATCTTGGCAAAATCCGGTAACTCGTCTTGCTCATTGTCCCTATCCGTAAAGTTTTGTTACAATATGAATAACACGGATAAAGACAGGAGTGTCAGCTTGCCGAAATTACGAAATATTCTTTTATTAGTTGTTATTGGATTTGGATTTTGGCATTTTTATGGGGATACCTTAAGAGCATCTGGTGTTCCGGGTGTTTTTGGGAAAATGCAAACAGATTTTAATTCGATAAAAGAAAATCCGAAAATCAATGAAACGATCGAATCACTTCAGTCTCAGGTTCAAGACTTATTCAAAATGTCCTCCCAGGAAGAACAGCTAGAATTAAAACAAAAGTCTGTAGAAAAGCCGAAATTAAAAGATCCAGTTGATCAAACTTTTTCTATTCATAATATTGAGATAGGTCACAAACGGTCAGAGGTAGAAAAGAAAACCGGTGCACCACAACGCTCTACTACAAATGAATATGGTGTAGATTGGGTAGCATATCATGAAAGATATCAGAACTTTTTGATGGTAGCTTACGATGAAAATGATCGTGTCGCCGGATTATATACAAACCAAGATTTAATTTCCTCCTCCATTGGAGTTCACTATGGAACAGCGAGGGAGACAGTGCTTGCTACTCAGCAAGATCCGTTGGAGTATATACGAAAGGGGTGGGTTTCTTATCAACTCAATTCAAATGATGAATATGATCTTTTCTTAATTGGTGATCAGTATGTCACAATCTTTTATGATCAGCAAGAAAACAATACTGTAACAGCTATTTTGATTATTAATGAAGAACTTGAACAAAGAAAAGAACAAATATATGGAGAACCTAGTGATGAACTGAAAGAAGGGTT
The DNA here is from genome assembly GCF_017873565.1 of Lederbergia galactosidilytica. GTDB lineage: Bacteria > Bacillota > Bacilli > Bacillales > Bacillaceae_C > Lederbergia > Lederbergia galactosidilytica. The sequence goes on along the minus strand of NZ_JAGGKH010000007.1, from coordinate 207,559 downwards.
TGAATATCAGTTATTTGACTTAACAAATGCCGCAAGAGTCAAAAACGGTCTTCCTACCCTTGACTGGGATGAAGATGTAAAGGAAACAGCACGCAGCCATAGTACCGATATGGCTGAAAATGGCTATTTTAATCATACAAATCTCGCTGGTAAATCACCATTTGATCGTATGTCAGCAGATAATATTAAATATCAAATGGCTGGTGAAAATATAGCGATGGGACAATTCAGTAGCATTTTCGCCCACGAAGGACTGATGAACTCACCTGGTCACCGAAAAAATATCTTGCAAAAGGATTTTGAAGCATTGGGTATCGGTGTTGGTTTTAATCAGGAGCGACAACCTTATTTTACTGAGAACTTTTTAACTCCATAGATATGATGAGACCGCTAGTGTACTTCATGACTTGCGGTCTTTATATTTATAAAAAAACAAACGATCTATAAGAGATTTATAACAACAAAAGTAAGCAGAACTTATCTAAATTCCACTAAACAATCTTTAGACTGCAATTTCTGTTGGTAATTTGATAACAACGATTATAGAAAAAGCTCAAACATATATTAATTTTGGGGGAGCCTATGAAAAAAAGGTATGAGAACTTAAATAATATAAAAAACATTAAGTCGTTTACAGATATGTTGAAATGGACGAAAGAACGACGGAGTAAGATCAAGGATTTAACTGTGAATATTGAACAAAGTCCGCTTAAACAGATTGAAAAGATCAAAGGGAATAGAAATGAGACTTCATATACATGGATTGGGCACTCTACGTTCTTAATTCAATTAAAAGGTCTGAATATTTTAACGGACCCTGTGTGGGCAAAACGGATGGGCTTTCAAAGAAGATTGACAGAACCTGGAATTCCGCTTGCGGATTTGCCGGAAATTGATGTGGTTGTCATCTCTCATGGGCACTATGATCATTTGGATTTTCCCACATTAAAAAAATTGCAAGGAAATCCACATTACTTTGTGCCAGTGGGGTTAAAATCATTATTTTTACGGAAAGGATATCGAGAAGTTACAGAGATGAGATGGTGGGAGAGTGCAAAAATTAAAGGGCTTACCATTGATTTTGTTCCAGCCCAGCATTGGACACGTAGAACACTCACAGATATAAATACTTCCCATTGGGGAGGATTTATTTTTCAAGGTGATAAGGAAACATTGTATTTTGTTGGAGATACAGGATACTTTTCCGGATTTAAGGAAATTGGTGACCTGTTTGAGATTGACACAGTATTTATGCCAATCGGGGCTTATGAGCCGGAATGGTTTATGAGTGACTCCCATATTAATCCAGAGGACAGTGTTAAAGCATTTCTCGAGTTGAAGGCAAAAATATTTGTACCAATGCATTATGGAGCTTATCGATTGGCAGATGATACTGGTCCGGAGGCATTGAAGCGCTTATATCGAGAATGGGAAAAGCGGCAGCTTCCCGAGGAACAATTGCAAGTATTATTGTTGGGCGAAACTGCCTTGAAAACAGGTGTAATTCTCTAGACAGTTCAATTGCTTAACTTAGTAATCGGAATGGAGCGAGCAAGATCGTATCTTCCTTAGAAAATTGGATGGTAATCAATTAGTGGTATTTTTGTGTATTTGGAAATCTATTTGATTTCGCTATTTTTCTTTCATCATAATATCTGCTTTTCGGCAGGGCAATTTTGTATTCTTATAGAATATTAAAGAGTAAGCACAGTGAGAGGTGAGGAGATAATGAAAATGCCAACACATATTGTTGCAGCTGGTGGAATTGTCGAAGATGGTCAAGGGAATATTCTTCTTGTCAAAACTCGCCATCGTGGCTGGGAATTCCCTGGTGGGCAAGTGGAAGTCGGAGAAAATGTGATTGATGCGGTTACGAGGGAAGTAAAGGAAGAAAGTGGGATCGACATCATTGTTTCTCACTTAATAGGAGTGTATTCCAATACAGGTACATATAAATGGTTTGACGGTGTCACTAATATTCCAACAAAGGTGATGTTTGATTTTGTCTGCAATCCGATAGGAGGAGAATTAGCAACATCAGAGGAAACTTCGGATAGTCGTTGGGTAGCGAAGGAACATGTTTTGGATATGGTCGAAGCACCAGCCATTCGAACTCGTTTCCAAGCCTACTTGAATTTTGATGGTACCGTTCAGTATATGGACTATATCACGAAGCCGGAGTTTGAATTGAAAGTGAAAAGGGATATTTAGCACTAAGGGGAGGGGATTGAATGATCCGATATCCGTTTTTGCGAAATAAAGCTACGATTGGAGTAACCGCTCCTTCGTCAGGGGTGCGAGCTGAGCTTCATCCTATTGTAAAACAAGCATGTCAACGTCTAGGGCAGAGGGGATTTACGGTGAAATGCGGTGCAACCGTTTGGACTCAAAATAAGGCCAAATCGGCATCAGCAAAAGATCGGGCCACCGAATTGCAGCAAATGTTGCGGGATGAGTCGGTCGATTTACTTATACCACCTTGGGGTGGAGAATTATTAATAGAAGTCTTGGAATATATCGATTTTGAACAATTGCCAAATAAGTGGATCTTAGGTTATTCCGATATTAGCCTTTTATTATTGGCGATTACATTGACAAGTGGGATGGCCACTGCCCATGGTACGAACTTGCTGGATTTACGGGGAGAATATTCGGATGAGACAACAGCTATGTGGGAAAAGATGTTAGCTACAAGGGCTGGAGAAAGTGTTGTGCAGCATTCCTCTTTGAAATATCAAAAGGAATGGCAGCATGATCGCCCCTCTTCATGTGTTTACCATCTAACGGAACAAACTATCTGGAAAACGATAGCTCACTCACCTAATGTTACGATCAAAGGTCGCTTATTAGGCGGATGCATCGATGTGATCCGCCATTTAATTGGTACACCCTATGGAGATGTGCAAAGATTTAAAGAACAGTTCCTTGCTGATGATCCGCTAATATGGTACCTCGAGAATTGCGAGCTATCAACAGTCGATTTAAGGAGATCGCTGGTCCAAATGAAATTAGCTGGTTGGTTTGAGGGAAGTGCCGGTATTTTATTTGGACGAAGCTCCGCCAATCAAGCGGTCCAAAACTACACAGTAGAGGATGTTTATCAAGAACTCGCAAAAGAGCTAAATATTCCGATTATTTATGATGTTGATTGCGGTCATGTTCCTCCACAAATAACATTTATAAATGGTGCATTTGCCGAAGTAAAGGTAGGCAATGGACAAGGAACGATTCGACAATGCTTCATCCCCTGAATGATTTAATTGAAAGGAGAGGACTGCATGATCATCAATAGAATTCCCACACGACTGGAAAAAATGATCGATGGCTATACATGGACACAAGTAACAATTGGTCATTCGGAAGCCAGTACTTTTCTGTTGAAAAAGGGAAATCATCATCTCTATTTAAAAATCCAGGCGATAAGTGCGATAGAAACTTTACGACAAGAGAAAGAGAAGATGGAATGGCTGCATGGAAAATTGTCTGTTCCGGGGGTTCTTTGTTATGAACGAAATGAGGAAAAAGAGTTCTTGCTCATGACAGAAATAACAGGAATGGACGCATCTAACCCTTTTAATCATGCTGATCTGACACAACTAATCAAATTATTGGCTAAAGGATTAAGAGAGATACATAGTATCTCCATAGATCGATGCCCCTTTCAACGTAATTTGGATATGACGATAAGGGAAGCCCAAGAAAGGGTAGAAAAAAAACTTGTTGATCGGGAAGATTTTGACGAGGAACGCAAGGGAAAGGATGCTGAAGAGTTATATCAGGAGCTGCTTGAGAAACATCCATTAGATGAAGAACTTGTTTTTACTCATGGAGACTATTGTCTACCAAATATTATTCTCCATAATAAATCAATAAATGGTTTTATTGATTTAGGTAGAGCAGGGATAGCTGATCGTTATCAAGATATTGCTCTAGCTGTTCGCAGTATTACATATAACGTGGGAGAACAGCATATCCCACTTTTTTTAACGGAATATGGATTGAAAGAACTAAATCAAAATAAATTACGTTATTATCAACTTTTGGATGAATTCTTTTAGATTGTAGCTTCTCAATAAGCGGAGGGATAGAGATGGATATAGCCAAACAGAGAGCGGTTTTAGCAGATTCTAAAGTGATTCATGCCCGTTCATTAGAGAAATCACACAAAAGATTAGCATTACTTCTAAAGCCAGGAATGACTGTATTAGATTTAGGGTGTGGAACAGGAGCGATTACTGCCGGAATTGCTGAGAAGGTGGGGCCACAAGGCCGTGTGATTGGAATCGATCATAATCCAAATTTTATCAATCAAGCCAAGTTACTCTGTCAACATATGCCTTGGGTGACATTTGAAGTTGGCGATATTTATCAGATTCCCTATGAAGGTAAATTTGATATTGTGACAGCTGCAAGAGTGTTGCAATGGCTTTCCAATCCACATGCTGCATTAGAGCAAATGATTCGCGCTGCAAAAATAGATGGGTATGTCATAGCTCTCGATTACAATCATCCAAAGATTTCTTGGGTCCCAGAGCCTCCCAATTCTATGCAACGGTTCTATCAAACTTTTCTAAGCTGGCGGGATGAAGCGGGAATGGATAATGAAATCGCTGATCATTTAGCTGAAATGATGAAGCATTCTGGTTTAGATAATATTGTTGTCACTTCCCAAAATGAAAAAACGGAGAGAAAAGATGAAGATTTCCAAACGCATATCTCCGTTTGGGCAAGTGTTGTAGCTTCGAGAGGGCTACAGATGGTGAAGGATGGATTTTTAACGGAGCAGGAACGCACACAAGTTGGAGAAGAGTATGAAAAGTGGATCCAAGAAAAGGCTGAAACACAAATAATGTATTTAAAAGCTGTTGAGGGAAGGAAGACACATTAAATATATTTCTCTAAAAAGGGGGATGGAATTTGAATTTTAGTCATGAATCCCCTTTTGTCATGTTTTCTACCGCACATATTGTAGCTGTTCTTATAGGGGGTATGTTGATTTCTTGTTTGTTTTTTATGAGAAGAAAATGGCATTATATTGAAGGGTATAAGCAAATCGAGAAAAGCTATGCTCTTTCACTATTCATTATGGAAATACTTTACCAAACGTGGTTATGGAAAACGAATCGTTGGGATATGAGTTATTCTTTACCGTTAGAATTATGTAGTATTAGCGTAATCCTCGCGATTGTCCTCTTATGGACAGAAAGCAAATATTTATATGATTTTGTTTTTTATGCTGGAATGGGTGGGGCGCTTCAGGCGATCATGACACCAGATTTAGAACTAGGCTTTCCTCATTTTCGTTATTTTCATTTCTTTTATACTCATTTTGGTATCATTTTCACCGCCTGCTATTTTACTTGGTATAAAGGGTATCTCCCTACCTTTAAAGGGATTATGAAAACTTTATTGCTCTTAAATTTATTGCTTCCCATTGTGTTTATGATGAACGGGCTATTTGATGGGAATTATATGTTTCTACGAGCTAAACCGAGTGGTGGAAGCCTTTTGGATTATCTAGGGCCTTATCCATGGTATCTTTTCTCGTTAGAGTTTGTAGCTTTCTTTCTGTTTTTATTTTTTTGGGTAATTTTTCGTCTAGGAACTAGAAATAGTGTAGAAAGACAAAGTAAAAGACAGTGAGGCGAAAAAGGTAGGGAGAATCGAGTGCAATGAAATGACCTTATAAGAATCAAAAAATCTTAATCAAATTTAAAGATGTTTTATTAGTGAAACTAGGAGGATAGCTCGGGAGGAAGATCCATAGATGTGGTACTGTGGGGCGGAAATCAATAATATTAAGACTTTGGCTAAAATTTAGGGTATTCGGATGAGCGTATGGAAAATATGAAGCGATAAGCCATCCTAGCAAATGGAATAGGCATCACTCCTGCTGGAAAGTTAAAGATTAGATTGGCAAGAGCCCAGAAGGTGAAAATTGAGGAGACTTGACACTTGACGGTGGAAAGGAGCATATTCCATTTGCGTATTCAAAAACTATATTATGTTCCAATTACCTAAATTTTGTAGGGGCCTAATAAAAATTGTAGCTCAATAAGCAGAGCTGAAAAAAGATTGGAGAAAATGAATGAAAAAAACTTGTGTGATTGGTTTAGAGGGTGGAGGAACGAGTACCCGTGTAATGGTGGCAGACATACAAGGGCGTGTTCTAGCCTATAAAGAGTCAGGCAGTGCCCATCCTAATAAAGATTCTAAGGCAAAGGAAAATATACAAATGGCTATTTTAGAAGCGTTAACCGCTGCTGACAGATCTTTGGAAGATGTTTGTTATTTAGCGGCTGGTCTTCCGTGTTATCAACAAGAAGATGATCTCCCTTTAGCAAATTCCTTGCTTCTTATTGAAGGACTGTGTTGTTCCAAACGGATTATGAATGACGCTGAAGTAGGACATATAGGTGCTTTTCTATTTGCACCAGGAATTATGGTTGTTTCGGGAACTGGATCTATTGTGATGGGGCTTACAGAGGAGGGGAAAGTTTTATTTAACTCTACCTTTGGGCATTACGCTCCGACAGCTGCGCGGTTTTTATCATATCAAGCGGTTCACGCAATTTTAGCCGGACAAATACAGTTGGAAGATCAGGCGTTTATCCAAGAAGTATTGCAATTTTGGCGTGTAATGGATATAGAAGGATTACGGGAACTGAATTTGAAACATTTTTATATGGATAAGGCTGAGAGGGACCGTCAATTTGGATTAATGGCTCCACTTGTAACGCGGGCTGCTGCTAACAATCAACCATTAGCAAAGCGTGTTTGTGATGAAGCCATTCTTACACTAGAAACAGGGATTCGATTAATTGGCCAATATTTTAGGGAGGAACAAGTTAAGATTTCATTTGTTGGTAGTGTTATACAAAGTCCCTATTTTCGATTCCAATTAAATAATATATTGAAAAAAAGCGCAAATAAGCAATATCAGTTAATCGAGCCGAAATTATCGCCAGTGGCTGGAGCTGTATTAATTTCTCTGAAAGAGTATGGAATTCCTATAACGGAAGAAATATATAGTGAAATTACCAAACATGAAAAGTCCAAGATAGTTTTATAAACAATCATATTTACAGATGAAACGATTTAACTGTTAACTTACTAGATTTATTGGGAGGAGAAGAGTTTATGGAGACGAATTCGCGACCAGCCCCAGAAATAGCTGCTCAACTCGTCATTGAAAAGCGCTTTCCTGATTGCCAGGCTGCACTATTAGCAGGAAGTGTGGTACGCGGGGAAGCAACATCGACATCAGATTTAGATATTGTGATTTTTGAACAGAAGCTTACATCTTCATATCGTGAGTCATTTATTGATTTTGGCTGGTACATAGAATGTTTTGTTCATAATCTCTCTTCTTATAAAAAGTTTTTTGAAAGTGATTGCAAAAGTGCTAAGCCTTCAATGCCTAAAATGGTTTCCGAAGGGATAGTATTAAGAGGTGCCCCCATAATAAAAACGATAAAAAAAGAAGCGAATGATCTATTGAAGAAAGGACCAGATAAATGGTCAAAGGAAACGATCGATATGAAGCGATACTTTCTGACTGATGTTTTAGATGATTTTAAAGGCTGTTCGAAAAGGGAAGAAGCCATTTTTCTTGTTAACACACTTGCGGAATTAACAATCGAGTTTATACTCCGAATGAATCGGCAATGGATCGGTTCGTCAAAATGGACGATTCGAGCGCTGAAGAACTTTGATGAAGACCTTGCCAAAGATTTCATACTGGCTCTTGAAACTTTTTATCAGAAAAACGAAAAAGGAAAAATTATTCAGTTTGTCGAGGAAGCTATCGCTCCTTATGGTGGCTTGTTATTTGCTGGGTTTTCGATGGGGAAATAACAAAGAAGATGAAATAACACTTTAGGTAGTCACCCATAATCCGGAGACAGAGCGTAATTAAACAAGTCTTTGTCAAATGACAGTTAAAGGGAGGAAGATTACTATGAAAGGTTCAATTCAGGCGGTTTTTTTAGATCGTGATGGTACGATAGGCGGTCATGATCATGTTGTATTTCCTGGTGAATTTGAACTGTATCCCAATGCAATGAAGGCGATTAATAGTTTAAAAGAAAAAGAAATCAAAATTTATTCGTTTACTAATCAGCCTGGAATTGCTGCAGGAAATAGTACGGCACAAGCGTTTTATAATGAGCTTAAGGACTTTGGCTTTGATGCTGTTTATCTTTGTCCTCATAGTCATGAGGAAGGCTGTTCTTGCCGAAAACCTACTCCAGGTATGCTGAAAAAAGCAGCTAATGAGCATCAATTAGATTTAAAGAAATGTGTTGTTATTGGTGATCGCTGGACAGATTTGATTGCCGCAAACGAGGTGGGATGCTTGAAGATTTTAGTGAGAACTGGGGCGGGGCAAGAAGCCTATGAGCGTTATCTCCAACAACAATATTTTGGGAAGTGGGCAGAAGTAGTTCCCGATTACATCGCCACAGATGTATTAGATGCTGTTAAATGGTTGAATCATCAAGAAAGATGAGATGGATATTAGTCGGTAAAATTGCCGAGCGTTTACAAACTTATCGGATGGGTAGTGACGGTCACGTCCTATGACCAACGCCGTCACTAGAACATCGTGTTCGTCGAAAGGCATCGGTGAGATCCTGGAGTGCAAATGAGGATCAAAGGCTAAGTACGCGCTGTCCTGGCGGCAGGCCCAAAGCGCAACTCCCCCGTTGCTTCACCTACACTAGTACGTCCTTGTACGTCGTCAACGCCTTCGTGACTTACATCCTATAGGCCTGAGGAATCACCAGCCGCCTGCGAAAGCGAATTATAATTCTGGAGCGGGTTACGTGCACATAGTAATTTGTTTTTTCTCTGGTGAAAAAACTATTGTCCCAGTCTTGTCCAAGTAAACACTCAGTAGATAATCGTTTAAACTCCTTTTCGATCTTCCACATCAAGTTTAGAGCCGTCATTAAAGGTGATTTCGATCTCGAATTTATTGTAATCATTGCCTAGGTCAAAGGCTTGCAAAACTTGTTTAATTGTCTCTTGATCACTACTATCCTTCGTGAGAGTGAGTTTCTTTGCTTTTGAGTAGATACTGTCAAAAGCTTCTTTTCCCCTTAGGAATTTATTATTCAGTTCATCTTCTACCTTGGCTTCAATTGGTTGATTTTTGTCCTGTTCAATTTCAGCTTCATATTCCTGATTATTACCATAAGAAATTTCTATTTCTATTTCAGAAAAATCGAGTTTCTCCATTTGTGATTTCATTTCTTCTTGTTCATTCGAAGAATTTGTTGGTTCACCCTTCAACGAATTGCTTTCTGTTTCATTATTAGTGGTAGTATCTTGAGATGCATTGTTTGGTGTAGAGCTATTTTTATTCGGATCTGTACTAGTGCATGCAACTAAAAGGTTCATCAAGAAAAAGACAGAGAAAACAACTGAGATGCGTTTCATATTTAAGCCTCCCTTAAATCATTTTGGCTACTTAAAATATCCCATATAAATTAGCGGGAAAGGAATGAAATAATAAAAATGCCTAATGTAGGCACTTTTATTTTCGATCTTCAATATCTAATTTACTATCATCTTTAAAAGTCATATCTAAATCAAATTTACTATAATCTGAATCAAGATCAAATCGATCGAGTATGCCTTTGATTGTTGCTTCATTGTCGGCATTAGCATCAAGCTCAATATCTTTTAATTGTGTATACAAAGCAGTAAAAGCTTCCGTCCCTTTGTATATAACATTTTTTACTGTGTCTTTCATTTCAGCTTCGTAATCTCCATCATCACTTTTCTGTTTATATTCGTAGTCTATTTCCTCATTGGGACCATATTTTACCTCAAGTTCAAATTCAGTAAAATTAAGGTCTTGCATCATTTCAGCTACATCTTGATCATTGTGAACTTGTCCCTCATGAGACTTATTTCCACTATCTTCTTTTTGAATCGTATCTGGTGTCTTCTCCCTATCTTGATTGTCATCTGGCACAACTTGTTCTTTCGGATGACTATCAACGGAAGGATCATCTGAGCAAGCAGCTAGTCCTAATAGTAAGCTCGATGCTAATACAGATATGAACCATTTATTCATTTTCTCAAACCTCCAGTATATGGCCTTCTAATTTATAAGTTTTACCGATATTAGTGAAATTAAACATTCTATTGATATATAGGATATAAAAGTATAAAAAGGGATTGTGTTATATGATTTTGTTTGCTATAATTAATTCTTATGTAAGAGGCATTGATTGACAGAATTATGATCATGTGATATATTCATAAGTGAATTGAATACTTGTTGATGGAAGAAGGAGCTGCCCGCTTCTCGCCTGATCGACGCTATATGTTGTTGGCAGGTTTTAGATCTAAATTAATCATTCATTAAATAACTTGAATGAAAAGCGGGTGCTTTGTGCCCGCTTTTTTTATTGCGCATTTTTACAGCGATAGCTTGATGATGAGTAAAGCGCCTGCGCTTATCTTTTTCCAAACAGATGTATTCCGAAAATATCTTGGAGGTGGCTAACTATTAGCAAAGATATGTTGGTAAATGAAGGCATTCGTGCCCGTGAACTTCGTCTAATTGATCATCAGGGTAATCAACTTGGAGTCAAATCCCGCAATGAAGCATTGGAAATGGCTACTCGTGCAAATCTTGATCTTGTTCTTGTTGCCCCAAATGCTAAACCACCAGTAGCCAGAATTATGGACTATGGAAAATATCGCTTTGAGCAACAAAAAAGAGAAAAAGAAGCACGTAAAAATCAAAAAGTGATCAATGTGAAGGAAGTTCGATTAAGTCCAACCATTGAAGATCATGATTTCAATACGAAGCTTCGGAATGGACGTAAGTTCCTGGAAAAAGGGGACAAAGTGAAAGCTTCGATCCGCTTTAGAGGGCGCGCCATTACCCATAAGGAAATCGGTCAACGTGTATTGAATAAATTCGCTGAAGAATGCAGTGATTTAGCAGCTGTTGAATCGAAGCCGAAAATGGATGGCCGTAGCATGTTCTTGGTGTTGGCACCAAAAACCGAAAAGTAAAGTTTTGAGGAGGAAAAACCCTATGCCAAAAATGAAAACTCACCGTGGCGCAGCTAAGCGTTTTAAGAAAACAGGTAGTGGTAAACTGAAACGTTCACATGCTTATACAAGCCACATGTTCGCTCATAAATCACAAAAACAAAAACGTAAACTACGTAAATCTGCTATTGTCTCAAAAGGTGATTTTAAAAGAATTCGTCACCTACTTGACAATTTGAAATAAACCGGAACCAATTAGGAGGGAATTAATATGCCACGTGTTAAAGGCGGTACAGTTACACGCAGACGTCGCAAGAAAGTTTTAAAATTAGCAAAAGGTTATTATGGTTCAAAACATAGACTATTTAAAGTAGCCAATCAACAAGTAATGAAATCTTATATGTACGCTTACCGTGATCGTCGTAATAAAAAGCGTGATTTCCGTAAGCTTTGGATCACTCGTATTAATGCAGCTGCTCGTATGAACGGTCTTTCTTATAGCCGTTTAATGCATGGTTTGAAATTGGCTGGCATTGAAGTGAATCGCAAAATGCTTGCTGATCTAGCTGTATCTGATGAAAATGCATTCGCAGAATTAGCTAATAAAGCAAAAGCAGCTCTATAATTAGAAAAGCGAAAGCGCCTGTCTAGTGAGGTAGAAATTTAAATAATAAGGATGAACAGTTAAAAGACGCGCCGTCCTGGCGCTTCGTCTGCACTAGTACATTCTTTTACGTCGCAACTCTGTTCTGACCAGATTCTGTAGGCCTGGGATAAAGGAAACACGGTGAAGGTTGAGCTTGGCTTCCTTATCGTAGGAAGGGATCGTAAATTTGCTAGTTGCTAGGCGCTGTAGCTGGGCAAAAAGCCATTCTCCATTATTTTGGAGAATGGCTTTTGTTATAGATGGGAGGAAGAGCATGATTAGCCCAATAATAGTAATATACACTGCTATAATTAATCTATGGGGAATCTTTGTAATGAGGATTGATAAAAGAAGGGCTGAAAAAAAAGAATGGCGTATTAGCGAAAAAAGCTTATGGTTGATCGCGGTAATTGGAGGCGCAGTTGGAACAACGATTGGAATGTGGATCTTTCGCCATAAAACCAAACATTTAGCATTTAAATTTGGATTCCCATTATTGGCGGTTGTAGATTGTTTTCTTTTTTATTTGGTGCTTGACCGCCTGTCATAACGAATTTCTCGATCCCATAGACTATAAGAGGATGTTCAAAAAGCCTGGTAAAAATGATACTGTGGGACATATGTTCTTCGATTAAATACCAAGACGTTTCTGTGCTGAACTTTGAAGTGAAAGCCGTTAGATAGCCTCAAACTTTCAAGGGTCCAGGATATACTTAGTGTCGGACATTTGCGATTGACGTCAGCGCCTTTAGCCGACTTAGTCCTTTTTGAACACGCTCTATAAAGAGGGCGGAGGGGATCAAATTGAATGAACAATTATTGATCATACTGACATTTGTGCAAGGAACAGGCACATTGGCTCCGATCATCTTCATTTTTTTCCATGTGATACGTCAATTTATTTTTATACCGGTTATAATGGTCTGCATGGTTGGTGGGATATTATTTGGTAGTGTCTTAGGAACCCTTTTTTCAATGACAGGTTTACTTATTTTATCGGCTTTATTTTATTTTTGTATTCGCAGAATGCCTAATACTTATGAAAAATTATTAAAGATAAAAAATAAGTGGTTTGGTCGTTATGCTAAAATGACAGTAGGTCAAATTGCGATCCTTCGACTCATTCCTTTTTTTCACTATCATTTATTAAATCTTTGTCTATTAGAAAGAAGGCCCGATTTCAAGGGATTTATGAAGGGTGCGTTCGCAACTAATCTTCCGTTGGCTTTTTTTTACACTGTATTTGGGGAATTTATCACACATTTTACTCCTACGATTAGTGTTATTATTTTATTGGCTTTGCTTGCATTGGTATATATTTTACGCGAAAAAATGTCAACCGTCGCTTGGAATGAATTTTTCTCGCAAGAAGAAAAGGCGAAAAATGTCTGTTCATAAAAGACACGTATGTAGAAATACACTATTCTCTATTGAAAATCAATAGTGTACGATCAGAAGGGTCTACGAAAAATCATAAATCGATTTTTCGTAGACCCTTTCTGACCGAATATTATTTTTTATTTTTCTCCATTAGTTCTTTAATTGGACTTTTCCAATCAATAGCGCTATCAGGATAACGGAGTTGAATTTCATTTTCGATAAATCGAAAATCTTCATAAGATAGACCCTTAAGTAGATTAGGATTCCGCGGCCAAACGAAAATAGAAACAACTTCAAAGGAGCGATCGGTTGTACCGAGATATTTTTCACCTTCAAACATAACGCCATTAAAGGTAATCAGGAAATTTTTTCTAATATTATCAGGTACATCATAGAAAAAATACTTTTTCTGTTCATGAGCGGTTTCCAGTTTTCGTTTCGGATCTAATATAAATTTAATGATTTTATAAATCAAATAAATAATAAGGGCGAAAATAGCGATTCTTAGCAGAATAAGCATGACACAGCCTCCGATCGGATAATCTAATAATTCGTGTTCAAAAAAGACCGAGTCGATTAAAGACGCTACTGTCGACAAATACGTCCTGGACGAGCAGTGGAGCAACAAGCGAACGAAGAAACTTGAGTATCATTTTTTGAACATCTCAACTGGCTATACGAACGAGCTTAGAAAAAGTTTCATTATTTGTTATAATTTTTTTAGGAGGGATTTTTACAATGACAATGAAAGAATGGTTTGAAATGCAACGAAAATTAGATCAATACATTGAGAAGGAACATGGTTTACAAGATCGCTCTCTATTTGAAGAAAAAACTCTCGCTTTATTTGTAGAAATTGGCGAGTTAGCAAATGAGACAAGATGTTTTAAATTCTGGAGTAAAAAGCCAGCTTCAGATAGTAAGGTGATTTTGGAGGAATATGTAGATGGGATCCATTTCATACTCTCCTTAGGATTGGAACTGGGCTTTGACGAAAACACATTTTCAATTGTTTCTTATGAAGGTAATGAGGATTTAGTTACAAGTTTCTTAAAAGTTTATCACCAAATTGGTGAACTAAGGCAATCACGCTCACTCAATGATTACGAAGATTTATTACGGCAATATTTTATTTTGGGACAATCGCTTGGGTTCACAATTGATGATACCCAAAAAGCTTATATTGAAAAAAATGAAGTGAATTATAAACGTCAAGAGGAAGGCTATTAACAGAGAATGTTCAAAAGGTAAAGATCAAAGGCTAAATACGCGACGTCCTGCTGCAACGACTTTATAATCTACATCCTACAGGCCATGATAAAAGTGAAACTGCGAACTTTTTTGGCCATTTTTATCTTCTTTTTTTTATTAGTAGCATTCCATCTTTCCTTTTTATTATAATGGAAATAGTTTCGAAATTGTGAAGGAGGGACCAAATTGAAAAAGTTAGATAATACATTAACGATGTTAAAGGATTTAACCGATGCCAAGGGAATTCCTGGGAATGAAAAAGAGCCGAGAGAAGTGATGAAACAATACATAACCCCTTTTGCTGATGAGGTGGAATCTGACGGATTAGGTAGTTTAATCGCTAAAAAAATAGGAGCAGAAAATGGCCCGAAAATTATGATATCTGGTCATTTAGATGAAGTAGGCTTTATGATTACGCAAATTGATGATAAGGGCTTTTTGCGTTTTCAAACTGTTGGCGGTTGGTGGTCGCAAGTAATGCTTACACAACGGGTAACGATCGTTACTTCAAAGGGTGATATTACAGGAGTCATTGGGTCTAAACCGCCTCATATCTTGTCAGCTGAGGCCCGAAAAAAACCGATTGATATAAAAGACATGTTTATTGATATTGGTGCTTCTAATAAAGAGGAAGCGGTCGAATGGGGTGTCCGACCAGGTGATATGGTGGTTCCATACTTTGAGTTTACTGTGATGAATAATGAAAAAATGCTTCTTGCGAAGGCATGGGATAACCGTATTGGTTGTGCAATTGCTATTGATGTAATGAAAAATCTGCAAAATGTGGACCATCAAAATATTGTCTATGGGGTAGGAACTGTTCAAGAAGAGGTAGGTCTGCGTGGCGCCAAAACAGCAGCCAATAAAATTCAACCAGATATCGCGATTGCGGTTGATGTAGGGATTGCTGGGGATACACCAGGAATTTCAGAAAAAGAGGCGCAATCGAAAATGGGGGATGGCCCGCAAATTATCCTTTATGATGCTTCAATGGTTTCCCATAAAGGTTTGCGTGAACTAATCACAGATGTTGCAGATGAATTGAATATACCGTATCAATTTGATGCGATTCCAGGTGGGGGAACAGATGCTGGTTCAATCCACTTAGCGGCAGAAGGTGCTCCTTCGATTGCAATGACCATTGCGACTCGTTATATTCATTCGCATGCGGGAATTCTTCATCGGGATGATTTTGAAAATGCTGTAAAGCTTATTACAGAAGTGATCAAGCGCTTGGATCGAGAAACAGTTGATAAAATTACGTATCAATAGGAATAAGGCCCGCATTTGCGGGTCTTTGCCTTCACCGAACAAAGCGATAAGGAGTTACGAGTTGGCTTTAATGGTAAAACCATTCACTTCAGACCATTCGGCATAAAAAATTTCTTTAATATTCTCATAACCTTCATTGTTCAATTGGTTCATTAGCCACTCTTTATTCTTGCCAATCAGTTTCAGTGTTTTTTCTTTTATTTTTCCTTCATCAACAAGCAAGTGGGATAAGGAAGATTTATTTGGGTGAAGATGTAACATTTCAGCTGTTACCGGGGAGTAGTTCTCATTTTTCAATACACTTAAATGTCCATTCGGCTCTAGGATGGCAAATTTTAATTCTTTGATTGAAAAAATCCCCTGTTGACGGAGCATCGTTCTAAGTTGTTCAGATTCTAATTTATTTCTTTTAAGTTCTTTAATATCTAGTTCTCCATCATTCACAATAATAGCAGGCTCTCCTTTTATGATTGGCTTCATTTTATCGAATTTACGTACAATTGTTTCAATGAAATAAATTAAAATAGCCCATAGTATAATGGTGTAAAGTACTTCCCAGACACTAACTTTTTCATCATAAACAGATTCCTCTAAGAAACCGCCAATGACTAGCAAATAAACAAAGTCAAATGGGGTGAATTGAGATAATTCCTTTTTTCCTAACAAACGAATGATTAATAATAAGATAATTAATCCTGAAATGACTTTCACTGTAATACTAGTGTCCATAATAAACTCCTCCTATGTTCAATACCTGTATAAAATGGCTTACCCGTTTTAGTTGGCTTTCAATCAGGAGAGAGAAATTGCGAGCGGTTTCGAATCTTATCATCAGAGCTAATGGCTGTTTTATTTTCAATGAGACTAAGGAGGAAAAATGCTATTAAGAAATGCTACGATTATAGAGAAAATCCATTGAAAAAACCCGAATCCTTAACAGGACTCAGGTTACTCTTACGCTTGAAATTGCTCGCTAATATCTGCTTATTTTAAACCTTGTTCTAGCGTTTCTAGCATCATATTTTGTTCTTTTGCGTCTGCATTTTGCCAGATAACTTCAAATAAAACCCCTAGCCCGGGTAACATTTTTTCTTCTCCACGTTGGATCGCATCCACAATGGTATCCTTTAATTGGGCTTGGTCATTGCCTGAAACATTATGAATAACTGCTTTACGTAAATTTAAATCCATGATCATGGCTCCTTTATAATAGATGTGATGTTTAGTTTTTCTCAAAAGAGTTGTAATATGTATGAGGGATCTTTCAAAAAGTAATAAAAGCTAAATTGTTCAACCATTTAAAGATTGTAAAGCAAATCTTAATGGATAGGGAGAAGTTTTTATTTTGCTTCTTGATTTACTTTTTGAAGGGGATTAAATGAAATAAGACATTAGAAAGGCCTGAAAAAAATATGGAAGTGATACAATCAACTAAAAATGAAAAGGTCAAATTATGGAAAAAATTACGCACTAAGAAATTCCGCGATCAGACAGGGACTTACTTAATTGAAGGAGAGCATTTACTCTTAGAGGCCTTCAAAACAAATGAGGTTTTAGAAGTGATCATTCAAGAGGATAAGGAATTATCAACTGGTTGGGCAATAAATCACCAGGAAATTCCAGTTGTGTTAATTTCAAAAGAAGTTAGTGAACATATTTCTGATACAAAGACCCCTCAAGGAATATTTGCAGTATGTAAAAAAAGAAATACGAAAGTAGACTTCGTTCAACATTCTCGTTTTCTTTTACTGGATGGTGTGCAGGATCCTGGTAATATCGGTACGATTATTCGTACTGCAGATGCGGCCGGGGTGGAAGTTGTCATTTTAGGCGAGGGAACTGGGGATCTTTATAATCCGAAAGTCATACGGTCGGCTCAGGGGAGTCATTTCCACCTTACGATTGAAACCGGAGATTTAATTGAATGGTTAGAACAAATAAAACAAAATGAAATACCGCTTTTTGGAACGGCTTTAGAAGGAGCAGTGGATTTTAAAACTATCATGCCAACGGAATCATTCGCACTTGTGGTAGGGAATGAAGGGGCAGGTGTTTCAAAAGAAGCGCTCGGAAAAACAGAAAAAAACCTATACATACCCATCTATGGGCAAAGTGAATCACTCAATGTTTCCATTGCTACTGGTATATTGCTATATCATTTGAGAAAATAGGTTTGAATTCAGATGGGGAAACAGCTATAATGTGTATATCTAAATAATCGAAAGACGTCGACGGAGAAAAGTAGTTTGGTGGAAGCATTTAGGAAGAAAATGCCTTGACTGGAAGCATTTTTTGCCAAAGCCAAATGAAGTTCACCTCCTGAGTCGGCATCAGGACCGTTCTACTATGTGTTTAAAAACTTGAAGTTCCATTTTTGCACATCGTTACGTAAAGATGCATCGGCACTTGCCGTTATCAGAATGAAGTGAGCATGTCTAACATGTTTATAAGGGTGGTACCGCGACGACAAACCTCGTCCCTTTTTAGGGAGGAGGTTTTTTATTTTAGAAAAAACATAAGGAGGAGTCTACAAAGTGAGAGAAAGATTGCAAGAGCTAAAAACAGAAGCACTAGATAAGATTAAAAGCTCGTCCAATTTAAAAGAACTAAATGATCTTCGTGTTTCGTATCTAGGGAAAAAAGGTCCTATCACAGAGGTTTTGCGAGGAATGGGGAAATTATCTGCTGAGGAACGCCCCAAAATTGGAGCTTTAGCAAACACAATTAGAGAAAGTATTTCTGAAGTGATTGCTGAGAAACGAAATGACTTAGAAAAAGCGGCCATACAGAAAAAGTTGGAAGCTGAAACAATTGATGTCACATTACCTGGTAGACCTGTGCAAACAGGGAGCCGCCATCCTTTAACGAAGATTATTGAAGAGATTGAGGATCTGTTTATTGGCATGGGTTATCAAGTGGCGGAAGGTCCAGAAGTGGAAAAAGATTATTATAATTTCGAGGCGCTCAATTTGCCAAAAGGCCATCCAGCAAGGGATATGCAGGATTCTTTCTATATTACAGAAGAATTGTTAATGCGCACACAAACTTCACCAGTTCAAGCACGCACGATGGAAAAACATGAGGGAAAAGGGCCCATCAAAATTGTTTGCCCTGGTAAAGTATATCGTCGTGATAATGACGATGCGACTCATTCCCATCAGTTTACCCAAATTGAAGGGCTTGTTGTGGATGAGAATATTACTATGGCAGATTTAAAAGGAACTTTAGATGTTTTTGCTAAGAAAATGTTTGGGGCAGATCGCGAAATTCGTCTTCGTCCTAGCTTTTTCCCATTCACAGAACCATCAGTAGAAATGGATATTTCTTGTAAAATCTGTGCAGGTTCAGGATGCCGAATTTGTAAACAAACGGGCTGGATTGAAATATTAGGCGCAGGGATGGTTCATCCGAATGTTCTCCAAATGTCTGGGTTTGATCCGGAGAAGTATACCGGATTTGCATTTGGAATGGGACCTGAACGGATTGCGATGCTGAAGTATGGAATTGATGATATTCGTCATTTCTATACAAATGATATTCGTTTCTTACAACAATTTGCGGTGCAAGAATAAGGGTAGGAGGATAAAAAATGCTTGTTTCTTATAAATGGCTGCAAGAATATGTTGATCTTGCGGGAATATCGGCAAATGAATTAGCGGAAAAAATAACAAGAAGTGGAATTGAAGTCGATGGTGTAGAACAAAAAAGTGCTGGCGTAAAAAATATAGTTGTTGGCCATGTGCTGGAATGTGAAAAACATCCTGAGGCAGATAAATTAAATAAATGTTTAGTAGATGTAGGCGAAGAAGAACCTATTCAAATTATTTGTGGAGCACCTAATGTCGCGAAGGGGCAGAAAGTAGCTGTAGCAAAGGTAGGAGCCGTCTTGCCAGGTAATTTTAAAATTAAGAAAGCAAAACTGCGTGGCGAAGTTTCAAATGGTATGATTTGTTCTCTTCAAGAACTAGGAATAGAAGGCAAGTTAGTGTCTAAGGAATTCGCAGAGGGAATCTTTGTATTTCCTGGTAACGCTGAAATAGGGGCTGATGTTCTAGAATTATTGAACTTGGATGATAAGGTATTAGAACTTGACCTTACTCCGAATCGGGCAGATGCACTGAGTATGCTGGGAATGGCCTATGAGACAGCGGCAATCCTTGATCAAGAGATCAAATTACCAGAAACAGAACTAGAGTCCTCCTCAGAAAAGGCGGAAAGCTATATTGCAGTTAAGGTTGAGGCAAGCGAGGAAAATCCATTATACACAGCAAAAGTGATCCGTAATGTTAAAATTGGCCCTTCTCCATTATGGATGCAAGCCCGTCTCATGTCTGCGGGAATTCGTCCCCATAATAATGTTGTGGATATTACCAATTATATTTTATTAGAATATGGTCAACCACTTCATGCCTTTGATTATGATAAATTGGGTTCGCAAGAAATAGTTGTCAGGCTTGCTGCTGAAGGGGAAAAACTGGTGACACTGGATGGTATGGAACGAACATTAACAAGTGAGCAAATGGTCATCACAAATGGCTCTATGCCGATAGCTTTAGCAGGAGTAATGGGTGGAGAATATACTGAAGTAAGTAATGAAACCACAACTGTTTTGCTTGAATCAGCTTATTTCTCTGGTCCATCTGTCCGGGCAACTTCTAAACATCATGGTTTAAGAAGTGAAGCTAGCACTAGATATGAAAAAGGTGTAGATCCTACTCGTGTTCGTCCTGCTGCTGAACGAGCGGCTAAGCTAATGGCAGAACTTGCAGGTGGAGAAGTATTAGCAGGACGGGTAGAGGCTGATTATTTAACACTTGAACCTGTCACACTTACAATCACATTAGAAAAAATCAACCGTGTATTAGGAACTGATATTATCGAGTCTGAGGTCATGGCAATTTTTAGAAGATTACAGTTTGAAGTTTCAGTTGTAGAAAGCACTTTTACAGTGACAGTACCTCCACGTCGGGGGGATATTAAGATTGAAGAGGATTTGATCGAAGAAGTTGCGCGTCTTTATGGTTATGATCTCTTACCTAAGACTTTACCGAAGGGTGCAGCTACTTCCGGTGGATTAACTAAAGGGCAGGGAAAGCGCCGCTCAGCAAGAGATTTCCTAGAAGGGGCAGGACTTTTTCAAACAATCACTTATTCTTTAACTTCCGAAGAAAAATCGGCGCGCTTTGCACTTGAAACCCGAGAACCCGTAAAACTAGCGATGCCAATGAGTGAAGAACATAGTTGTTTGCGAATGAGTATGATTCCACAACTATTAGAATCTGTCTCTTATAATATTGCCAGGCAACAAGAAACAGTAGCCTTTTATGAAATAGGTTCGATTTTTCTTAATAATGGACAAAATCAACAACCTGATGAACAGGAACATATTGCAGGAGCCTTAACTGGTTTATGGGTTGAGAACGCGTGGCAAGGTGAAAAGAAACCAGTTGATTTTTATGTAGCGAAAGGGATCTTAGCAGGACTTTTTGCGAGAATGGGTGTTGCTGACAAAGTGGAATGGCGAGCAGCAAAAATAGATAATATGCATCCTGGTAGAACAGCGGAAATAGTCCTAGATGGTGAGGTAATTGGTTTTGTTGGTGAGTTACATCCAACAATGGAAAAAGCATTAGATCTTAAAGATACCTATGTATTTGAAATCAAAGCTGAACCGATTTTCCATTATGATCTCCCAGAATTAAAATATGTACCAATCCCTAAATTCCCGTCGATTTCCAGAGATATTGCTCTTGTTGTTGATACAACAGTCACAGCAGGAACTTTGGAAGGGATTATCCAAGCAGCAGGTGGGAAACTTCTAAAATCAATTAAGGTATTTGATCTATATGAAGGTGAACATATGCAAAAAGGGAAAAAATCGATTGCTTTTTCACTAACATATGCTAATCCTGAAAAAACCCTAACAGATGAAGAAATAATCAAAGTACATGATAAAGTATTGGCAGCGGTAAAGGATCAAGCAGGTGCCGAATTAAGAGGATAAAAACAGAGGTAACTGTTGGTAGTAAATAAACTTAAAACAACTGTAAGAATCTTATAAAACGGCAGGATGTATAGACAGTCTATACATCCTGTCGTTTTAATTGTTTGTAGAAGTTGCTTATATTCCGGCTATTTTTTTAGCTTTCTCTGTATTTGCGAAATGCGTTTTTGTAAATGTATTAAGTGCTTGTATCCCTTGAATTTGAATCAGACGTGCGGCATCTTGGTCTACTTTAGGGCCCGCACCTTTTGTTAACTTGAACCCTGCTTTTTGACTTAATTGATCCATCGCTTTTAAGAAAGCATAACGAGCTAGGATCGATGCAGCCGCAACGGAAAGGTGAATACTTTCCGCTTTTGTACTAAAATATACATTCTCACGGCAAATTTCTTTGACACCTTGAAGATGGCGGTAATAGACTGGCGCTTCTGCAAATTGGTCGACAAGAATAGCATCTGGTTTTTCAGGTTCGATTTTTTTAAGCAAATAATTGAGAGCTTGGTTGTGCAGTCTAGCCGTAATTTTTCCTTGCGTCATACCAGAAGACTGAAGCTGATTATATTTTTCATTTGGCAATGTCAAAAGACTGTAGGGTAAAAAAGTTATTAAATCTTTTGCAATCTTTACTATTTCTACATCAGAAAGATTTTTGGAGTCCTGTACACCTAATTCCTTGACTAGAGGTATCTGTTCTTTTTTCACATAGGTTGCAACAACGGTCAACGGTCCGAAATAATCACCTTTTCCCACTTCATCAGAACCAATCACGGATAAAGATGAAATATTAGACGGCAGAGGAATACCAGATGATTTCTTTTTAGCAGGTGCTGCTTTCTTGGTTGGTAATGCCCCTCCCCATTGTTTGGCTTCTGCTTCATTTCCTGTTCCTTGGAACATGACTTTCCCTGAACGATAGGCAGTAATCGTACAGCCTTGTTTTTTAGCGGAAAACACACTGCCTGGCGGATTGTTTGTTTTTAAATATTGTGCATAATAGCTCTTCATTTTTTCAATTTCTGTTTGAGTTACTTGAATAACTGTATTCGCCAACCGATCACTTCCTCATGTTAAATATCATACAATACGTTTGAATTCCAAGATTAAGTTTAACATAAAAAAATGGAATATGAGGAAGACTTATGGTCATTTTATCGTGTAAATAGGTTAAAGGTTTAGCTGATATGGACCTAAGAATACACCATGATTTGAGTGGCTCAAAACTACACAATAGCAAGCTTACATTCAAGTCAAGAAGTGGTTCCTACCGAGTGGCTTGAACTTTTTCTTATTCCCATCCGTTTTCATTCATGATATGATATGTTGTAGGATTTTATCGAAAAGAGGGGGAAGAAATGTCTGGTCAAGAAAAAGTAAGAGTTTCCGTTTTGATTCATGGTAGACAATATACAATCACTGGAACGGAATCCCCTGATCATATGAAAGAAGTTGCGGGAATTGTAGATGAAAAAATGCGAGAAATTAACTCGATTAATCCTAATTTGAATACTGAAACTTTAGCAGTATTAACGGCAGTAAATTCAATTCATGAATATATGAAATTACAAGAAGAGTATGAACGAATTCTGCAAGAACTTAATCGAATAAAGGAATGACCAATTATGTTAGATTTAGCTTTGATTGTGCTTTTATTACTAGGTTTTTTCATAGGTGTGAAGAGAGGTTTCATTTTACAATTGATTCATATGATCGGGTTCGTTGTTTCCTTTGTTGTAGCCTATGTGTATTATGATACAGTTGCTCCAAAGTTAAGACTTTGGATCCCATACCCTGACTTAGGGGCCGAAAATAGTTTTCAAATGTTTTTAGATGGTGCCAACTTTGATGAAGCTTTTTATCGTGCAATTGCCTTTGTGCTTATTTTTATTGCAACAAGAATTATTTTAGGAATAATTGGTTCTGCTTTAGATATTGTTGCTAGTTTGCCTGTAATTAGATGGCTTAATATTATTGCTGGTGGAGCTTTAGGAACAATTGAAATGTATTTATTTATTTTTATTCTCTTGTACATTGCGGCCTTAGTTCCAACGGCTTCTATTCAAACAGCTCTGGCAGATTCTATTTTATCTGATTTGGTTTTAAATCATACACCTTATTTTTCGGCAGAAATTAAAAAATGGTGGATTGACTTTGTCCAGAATTAAGTTATTTAAGGAATAGGGAAGCTAACATTAGAACTAGTTCCAAGGGACACAGTATGTATAACAGTTCTTTCGTTATCTAGTTCTCTTCTTGGCTAATATGGAAAACTTCTCTTTTGAAAGAGAAGTTTTTCTTTTTACAATTGATTTTGATAGAATATGTAAAGAAGAATGTAAAGCGGTTGGTGAAAAATATGAAAATAAACAAAAAAGATGTGATCCGTCTCTTAGAACAGATAGCTATATATATGGAGTTAAAGGGAGAAAATCCATTTAAAATTTCAGCTTTTCGTAAGGCAGCCTTTGCTTTAGAAGCAGATGATCGTAGCCTATCCGAAATCTCTCATTTTAGTGAACTTCCAGGAATTGGAAAAGGAACGGAAGCAGTGATTGAAGAATATATATTTGAAGGTCATTCAAGTGTTTTAGCTAATTTACAAGAAGAGGTTCCTGGGGGACTGATTCCCCTATTACAGTTACCGGGCCTTGGGGGAAAAAAGATATCACGATTGTATCAAGAATTAGCTGTTGTTGATGTTGAGACCTTAAAAGCAGCATGTGAAAGTAATCAAGTGGCTAGTTTAAAAGGTTTTGGGGAAAAATCGCAAACGCGCATTTTAGAAGCGATTGCAGAAGCGGGAAGTCAACCAGATCGACTACCTATAGCTTATATGCTTCCTCTAGCGAAGAATATAGAACATTATTTAGGAAAAATTGAAGAGATTACTGAATTCTCCCGTGCTGGTAGTTTACGTCGGATGAAGGAAACGATGAAAGATTTAGACTTTGTTATTGCAACTGAACACGGCAAGGCTGTGAAGGAACGCTTATTATCAATGCCAGATGTACAAGATGCAACAGTCAGTGGCGATACGAAGATTACCCTTACCTTATTAGGACAATACAAAGTTTCAGTTGATTTTCGCATTGTACAACCACAAGAATTTGCTTCAGCATTGCATCATTTTACAGGTTCAAAAGATCATAATATTCGGATGCGGCAAATTGCGAAAGAAAGAAATGAAAAAATAAGTGAATATGGAGTTGAGCAAACGGAGACAGGTAAAGTGCTGACTTTCAATTCAGAAGCCGAGTTTTATCAACATTTTCAATTGCCTTTAATTCCTCCTGAAATTAGAGAGGATGGCAAGGAAATCGATGAATATCGTTCAGAGCTTTCATTTATTGAATTGGATGATATAAAAGGTGATTTGCATATGCATACAACTTGGTCTGATGGTGCTTATTCGATAGAAGAAATGGTTGAGGCATGTCGAAGAAAAGGGTACCAATATATGGCGATTACAGATCACTCCGAATTTCTGAAAGTGGCCAATGGGCTATCTCCTGATCGGTTAAGAAGTCAAATAGAGGAAATTCGAAAAATAAATGAAAAGTATAACGATATCACGATTTTAGCTGGAACTGAAATGGATATACTGCCAGATGGGAGCCTCAATTATGATGATGATTTATTAGCAGAGCTAGACATTGTCATTGCTTCCATTCACTCAAGTTTTTCACAGTCACAAGCTAAAATAATGGAGCGACTCAAAAATGCAATGGAAAATCCACATGTCGATATTATTGCCCATCCAACTGGACGTCTTATTGGTAGAAGAGAGGGATATGATGTTGATATAAAATTACTAATTGAACTCGCTAAGCAGACAAATACAGCACTGGAATTAAATGCGAATCCTGCACGTTTAGATCTATCCGCCAAACATATTCGAATGGCACATGAGGCTGGGGTCAAAATTGCGATCAATACGGATGCCCATAATAAGGAAAACTTAGAATATATGAAAGTAGGCCTAGCCAGCGGAAGGAAGGGGTGGCTTTCAGCTTCTTCAGTGCTAAATGCATGGCCATTAGAGAAATTACGAGAGTTTTTAAATAGCTAAGAAAGTATAGAGTTTTTTAGGATTGCTTTGATGACAGGGGATTAGTGTTATCTAGCTCCAGCACCCAGCGACTAGCAAACTTTCGGTGCCCACCTACGATAAATCAACATCCATTCGCTTTTCAAGCTCATGGTGTTTTCTTTATCCCGCTGCAACCGTCCGTAAGACCCCCACTTCAAAACTAGGAGATTTCAAAGAGGTTTAAGTAGTCTAAGTGGGGATAACGGACGCTAACACCCCCGATAAGTCTCGCTAACCATCAGTGAGGGATGAAGAAACCCCCCCACTGATGGCAGTCTCGCTTTGTCTCAGGCCCACAGGATGTGGGTCACAAAGGCGTTGCGCTAGGACGGCGTGTATTTAGCCTTTGATCCTTATTCTCCACAAAGTTTGTACGTCACTAAACGGGCGCTTGCGCTTTTCTTAGAAAGGGGAGTCAAACTCCATGAATGATAAGACATTGAAAACATTAGAATTCGATAAAATTTTATTACAATTAGAAAGCTATGCATCTTCTGTGTTAGGGGAGGAAAAAATAAGGGGTTTACGTCCAATAAGCTCCTTTGAACAAGTCGTTCAAAGACAGTCAGAGACAGATGAA
The DNA here is from genome assembly GCF_017873565.1 of Lederbergia galactosidilytica. GTDB lineage: Bacteria > Bacillota > Bacilli > Bacillales > Bacillaceae_C > Lederbergia > Lederbergia galactosidilytica. Next base: position 181,323 of record NZ_JAGGKH010000007.1, on the reverse strand, counting down.
GCTGCACATGTTCTTCGTTTAAAAGGTCATGCTCCTTTAGACGGGATTTTCAATATCAAACCACATGTTAAAAGGTCAGTCATTGGTGGGGTATTAAACCCGATCGAGCTGATGCATGTTGCTAGTACGATTCATGCTTCGCGTTCTATAAAACGTTTTATTGAGGAGTTGCTTGAAAATGAAGTGGAAATACCTATTTTAGCAAAGAAAGTTGAACAGATTATTCCATTAGGTGAACTGGAAAAAATGATCAAAAATGCGGTTGATGAATCAGGAGAAATTCTAGATTCCGCAAGTGAAACGTTGCGAAGTTTACGCCAGCAATTAAGGAGAACAGAGGGAAGTATACGTGGGAGATTAGAAGGGTTTACTCGAGGTCAAAATGCACAAAAAATGCTCTCTGATGCAATCATTACCATTAGAAATGATCGTTATGTGATCCCGGTAAAACAGGAATACCGCGCTCATTATGGTGGGATTGTGCATGACCAATCGGCTTCAGGCCAGACCTTGTTTATTGAACCACAAGCTGTGGTCGATTTAAATAATTCATTAAAGGAATTGCAGTTAAAGGAAAGACAAGAAATCGAGAAGATTCTAGCTCAGTTATCAGGATATGTTGCAGAGGTAGCGGAAGAATTGCAGCATATCGTACAAGTGCTGGGAGATTTAGATTTCATTTTTGCAAAAGCCCGTTTTGGTAAAGAGATAAAAGCAACCAAGCCAGTGATGAATCAGGAGGGAGTCATTCGTTTATTTCAGGCACGCCATCCTTTATTAAAGGTTGAGGAAGCTGTTGCAAATGATATTGAATTTGGCGGCGAGTACACGACAATGGTTATTACTGGTCCCAACACGGGTGGAAAAACCATTACCCTCAAAACAGTGGGGCTGTTAACACTTATGGCTCAAGCGGGATTAATGATTCCAGCAGCAGAAGGTTCAGAAATAGCTGTGTTTGCCGAAGTATTTGCTGATATTGGGGATGAGCAATCGATTGAGCAAAGTTTAAGCACATTCTCATCCCACATGGTAAATATTGTTGATATTTTAAAAGAAGTTGATCATGATTGTCTCGTATTATTTGATGAATTAGGTGCGGGAACAGACCCACAGGAGGGAGCAGCTCTAGCTATTTCCATTCTCGATGAAGTCTATCAACGTGGCGCCCATGTAATAGCTACTACTCATTACCCGGAACTAAAAGCATATGGATTTAATCGGCCAGGTGCGATCAATGCAAGTGTGGAATTTGATGTTGAAACATTACGTCCGACATACAGATTATTGATAGGTGTGCCAGGGCGAAGTAATGCTTTTGAAATCTCTAAGCGCTTGGGACTTTCTGAATGGACAATTCAAAATGCGAAAAAATTAATAGATGCTGAAAGTAATGAAGTAGAAAATATGATCGCTTCTTTAGAGAAAAGTCGGCACGATGCAGAAGAAGAATATAAGGAAGCCCATGAGTATTTAAAAGCTGTAGAAAAACTTCACCAAGATATGCAAAAGCAAATGATCGAGTTTTATGAAAGAAAACAAGAAATGTATGATCGTGCCGAAAATAGGGCGACAGAAGTGATTGAGAAGGCGAAAAAAGAAGCAGAAGAAGTCATGAAAGACTTAAGACAACTCCGCTTTCAAAGCGGTGCCCAAATCAAAGAACATGAATTAATTGAAGCTAGACATCGATTGGAAAAGGCTATCCCCTCACTCGATAAACAAATTGGCAAGACAAAAAAAGAAAAGAAGAACTTTGAATTCCAGCCTGGTGATGAAGTAAAAGTAACGAGTTTTGGCCAAAAGGGACATTTGATTGAAAAGGTAGCGGAAAAAGAGTGGAATGTTCAAATTGGTATTATGAAGATGAAGGTAAAAGAAAGAGATATGGAGTTTATTCAATCTGAGCAGAAGAAAGAAACTAAACCTATGGCCACCATAAAAGGGCGGGACCACCATGTTGGTTTGGAATTGGATTTACGCGGAGAGCGTTTGGAAGATGCTTTGCTAAAAGTAGAAAAATATATTGATGATGCTTTATTGGCTAATTATCCACGTGTATCTATCATCCACGGGAAAGGAACAGGGGTCTTACGCAAAGGAATTACGGATTATTTGAAACAACTTCGTGCAGTGAAACGTATAAGATTGGGAGAGGCAGGAGAAGGAGGTAGTGGAGTTACAGTAGTGGAGTTTAAATAATGTTCAAACTTCGTTAGCCCCGGGCATAGCTTTAGGATCGGGTCTAAGCCCTATATTCAAACAATCTTTCATCTATCAAGTTATAAATGTTGAAGTTACCACGAATTGAGTCAAAGCGGCATAACAATTGGCAATGTTATTCGTTTTTCTATAAGTGGGCGCTTGTGCTTTCTAAGGAGGGGATAGAGAATGGCGACTTCATTTTGGGAAAATTCGGTAGTACAAACGGCAGGTTACTATACAGTTTCAGTGCTATGTATGGTCTTATTCTTATTTATTTTTGAACTCGTGACAAAGTATAAAAATTGGGAAGAAATTAAAAACGGTAATATTTCCATAGCTATGGCAACTGGCGGAAAGATCTTTGGGATTGCAAATGTTTTCAGGCATTCCATCCTGCATCATGATACATTATTTGTTATGATCGGTTGGGGAGTTTATGGGTTCTTTCTATTGTTGACAGGTTATTTTATCTTTGAATTTTTAACACCAAAATTCAATATCGATAAAGAGATTGAAAATGATAATCGTGCAGTTGGATTTCTTTCGATGGTAATTTCAATTGGTCTCTCTTATATCATTGGTGCAAATATTCAATAAGGGTGGGGAAAATTAGGTGGAAAAGTTGGCTAAGGTGCTCCTTGTAGTAGGTGCACTCTTCTTTATACTTGGTATTGTATATGTAGTACGAATGTAAATAAAATATCAAGATAAGGGAATTGCAGAACGTAAGTTAGGACACAAAAATAGCATGTATAAAGTGGCACGAACAAAACTTTGCCCCTTTCCATAGAAAAGAGTGTCATAAAAGTTTTCATACTTTATGACACTCTTTTTAATTTTTAAATCATCACTTTTTTAGACTGATATTTTGATAAACCAAAAACAGTTATAATTAATAGAAGAATCGTGATAATGATTGTAAAGGAACTTTCCGTGATGCCGGCTATAATAAAACCAATTAAAGCAATGGCAGCATTAACACTGGCATAGTAAATTTGTGTCTTCACATGATCAATATGATCTGCTCCCGCTCCAGTTGAAGAAAGGATCGTTGTATCTGAAATCGGAGAGGAATGGTCCCCGAAAATTCCTCCTGATAAAACAGCGCCAATACAGACCATCATTGGGGCATCAAGGCCAACAGCCATTGGAATCGCAATTGGTAACATGATGGCAAAAGTTCCCCATGAACTGCCAGAAGCAAGTGACATTCCCGCTCCTACTAAAAATAAAAGCGCTGGAATAATAAAGCCCGGAATTCTCCCCTGTAATATTTCAACCACGTACTCGGCGGTCCCCATTTCACCAATAACTTTTCCAAGCGCCCAAGCCAAAACTAATGTTACCGTTACATAAACCATTTTTTGCATGCCACCAGTATAAATATTAACGACTTCACCAAACTTCTTCACTTTCAAACCGATCATTAGTAAAGCTAATGAAACAGCAGCAAATAAGTAAGCCGTACTTAGGGCAACTCTAAAATCTTCACCATCGACAGGTTTAATAGGAAATCCCTTTGAAATCAGTAACCCGAATAAAGTGGTAAACAAAATTAATAAAGGTAACCAGACCATAATAGCTCGACTGTTTTGTTGCTTTCCTACTTTCTCTTTTTCTGTTTTTCTTAGCGGCGTTGAATGAGGCCAATAAAGTTGTCCAGTCGTTTGGACACGGTGCTCAGCTTTCGCCATTGGGCCGAAATCAAGCTTTGTGAAGGCCACTAAAGGCACCATCAATACTGTAAGAATCGCATAAAATTGGAACGGAATAACTTGAAGAAAGGCATCAAATTCCGAAATCGCTAGATTCAATTGGTCGAATTCTTTCTTCATTAATCCCATAATATAAACGCCCCAACCAATGAATGGGATTAAAACCGCAACAGGTGATGAGGTTGAATCAATGATCCAAGCCAGTTTTTCTCTGGAAACTTTCAATTTATCGAAAATCTTTTCGAAAACCGGTCCAACAATTAAAGGTGTACCTAAGTCTGAAAAGAAGATAATAATCCCGCCTAACCATGCGGAAACTTGAGCCTTAGCACGTGTATTAATTAGTTTTGTTGAATTCTCTGCTAATGCAGCCCCACCACCTGATTTCTCCATTAACGCAACAAAGCCTCCGATGAAAAAGAGAAGAACTAAAACTGCAGCATTGTAACTATCGGTTAGCTGTGGAAATAAAAAATCCCCAATTGTCGTCATAGTTGCTTCAAGTGGTCGTCCACCTACGATGAAAAGCACACCTATGTATACACCAGAAAATAATGAAATAATAACATTTCTTGTAAAAACAGCTAAGATAATTGCCAATAATGGTGGTACTAATGATAAAAATCCCATATGTTCCATTTGTTTCCCCCTAAAAATCTATAATCAACAATGTATATTTATATAATTATTATTATAATTATACATAAAGGTGCTGTCAATATTCATTTTATATATAAAGATTTATGCATATTTATTTATCTACCTTGGCCCCTAATCTTAAATATAAAATATTAACATTTGTACGATTGACAGCAATATAATATACTGAGAAGGAATTATAACAAACCTAATGTTTTTACACTGAAAATAGTATTAAAGAAAATTTTGATTTTATTTAATGGCTGGACGATATGGAGTTTGTTATTAGTCTCTGCTTCTTTTAGAAATAGAGAATTCAGCATGAGCTTTCTTTGCAGTCTAAGGCGCGATTTGGTTGAAGGCTTACTGAATAATAGGAGGGGTTGTATGGAAAGTAAACCTTGGTTGAAAATGTATCCTAAATCCATTCCAACGCAGTTAGATTATGAACCGAGAACAGTGCAATCTTATTTAATCGATACAGCCAGAAAGTATCCCAAGAAAACAGCTATCCATTTTATGGGAAAGGAAATAAGCTACAACGAACTTTATGAAAGTGTTTTGAAAATGGCTCATTACTTACAGGGTATAGGTGTAAAGAAAGGTGATCGAGTTGCGATTATGTTACCAAACTGTCCGCAATACGTAATTAGCTACTATGCCAGTCTATTTACAGGTGCTGTCGTTGTCCAAACAAATCCACTGTATACTGAACGGGAACTTGAATACCAAATGAAAGACTCTGGTGCAAAGATCATTATTGCTCTAGATATATTATATCCGCGCATCTCTAAAGTGATCAAACAAACAAAAATTGAACACGTTATTGTAACCGCTATCAAAGATTATCTGCCATTCCCAAAAAATCTAATGTATCCTTTTATACAGAAAAAAGATACAGGCATCGTCATCCAATTAAATCATGAGGGAAATACACATCTGTTCAAAAAAATTTTAGAAGTTGGAGCCTTAACACCAATTGAACTAGAATTTGATTATGAAAATGACTTAGCTCTTCTCCAATATACAGGTGGAACAACTGGATATCCTAAAGGAGTTATGCTAACTCATAAAAATTTAATTGCGAATGCAACTGCTTGCCAAGCATGGATTTATAAAGCAAAACCTGCTGAAGAAACGATTCTCGGGGTTCTGCCCTTTTTTCATGTTTATGGTATGACAACGGTTTTAATTCTCTCTATAATGCAAGCCTACAAAATGGTTTTATTACCGAAATTTGATGCCAAGACAACTCTTAAAACCATTCATAAGGAAAGACCAACGATTTTTCCTGGAGCACCGACAATTTATATCGGTTTGCTAAACCATCCTGAACGTAATAAATATGATCTCTCCTCGATAGAAGCCTGTATAAGTGGCTCCGCACCACTTCCAGTCGAAGTTCAACAAAATTTTGAAAAAATTACGGGTGGAAAGCTTGTGGAGGGATATGGTTTGACGGAATCTTCACCTGTTACCCATGCCAATTTTATTTGGGGGCAAGAGTATGTGACAGGTAGTATCGGCGTTCCTTGGCCAGATACCGATGCTATGATTGTCTCAGCGGAAACAGGAAAAGAAGCTCCACACGGGCAAATTGGTGAAATTGCTGTTAAAGGACCGCAAGTCATGAGAGGTTATTGGAACCGTCCGGATGATACAGCAGAGACTTTGAAAGATGGATGGCTTTTTACTGGAGATATGGGGTATATGAATAAAGATGGATACTTTTTCGTTGTAGATCGAAAAAAAGATATGATTATTGCAGGTGGGTATAATATCTATCCTCGGGAGATTGAAGAAGTTTTATATGAACATCCAGCGATTCAAGAGCTAGTTGTAGCTGGTATCCCTGACCCTTACAGGGGAGAGACAGTGAAAGCATATGTAGTTCTTAAGGAAGGTTCAGTTGTCACAGAACAGGAATTAGATGAATATGCAAGAAAATTTATCGCGCCATATAAAGTTCCAAAAGTGTATGAATTTCGTAAAGAATTACCTAAAACAGCTGTCGGAAAAATATTGCGAAGGACATTAATAGATGAAGAAAGAAAAAAGGTGCAGCAATAATTTAGGTAAAGGCCAAATGAAAAGTGTACATTTGGCCTCTTAGGGTGTTGAGAAGCATTGATTATTACACAAATCAAACACAAGCTAGATCCAGACAAAGTTATTACGAAAGATAAAGAGCATTTCTAAAATGTTAGAGTGATTATCACATTTTGAATCCAAAAACAATTTATCCCGGTGCAACCGTCCGCTTCAAAACTAGGAGATTTCCAAGAAGTTTAAGAAGTCTAAGTGGGGGATAACGGACGTTAACACCCCGATAAGTCTCGCTAACCATCAGTGGGGGATGAAGAAAAACCCCACTGATGGCAGTCTCGCTTTATTATTTTACGCTTAATATTGATTGACAGAATTCAGTCAGATGATTATCATGGAATTATGAATGAATAATCATTCATTTACTATTTAGAAAAGGTGAAGTCATTGAAGAGAAATAAACCAAAGTACAAACAAATAGTGGATGCAGCGGTAACCGTTATTGCCGAAAATGGCTATCATCAATCGCAAGTTTCTAAGATTGCTAAACAAGCTGGAGTAGCGGATGGAACTATCTATCTTTATTTTGAAAATAAGGAGGATATATTAATCTCGGTTTTTCAGGAGAAAATGGGGTTGTTTATTGAAAAGATGGAAGAAGCTATTCAAACAAAAGCAACTGCATCTGAAAAGTTATTTGTTCTCATCGAAAACCATTTCAATATATTATCGCATGATCGTCATCTGGCAATTGTTACTCAATTGGAGTTAAGGCAATCCAATAAGGAGTTAAGAAAAAGAATAAATGAGGTACTGAAAGACTATTTGCGCTTAATTGATCATATTATTTGCCATGGGCAAGAAAAGAAAGAGTTTGCTAGCCACCTTAATGTAAGATTGGTGAGACAAATGATTTTTGGAACAATGGATGAAACTGTAACAACCTGGGTTATGAACGAGCAAAAGTATGACCTCGTTTCACTTGCACCTCAAGTACATGAATTATTACTACAAGGTTGTAAGCAACAATAAGTAAGTGAGGGAAGGATAGAATTATGAAAAATATAACGGTTATGAAAGAAAACCAAATCGGAATTGTAGCAATCAATCGCCCACCAGCTAATGCTTTATCACAAGAGTTGATCAGAGAGTTAAGTCAAATATTTGATCAATTAGCAGAAGATCAGGATATACGAGTTATCCTATTGCAAGGGGAAGGGAAATTCTTTTCAGCAGGGGCCGATATAAAAGAATTTTCAGCGCTTCAATCTGCAGAAGATTTTTCGAATAGTTCACAGCTTGGACAACAAACATTTGCGAAAATTGAAAGTTCTACAAAGCCGGTGATCGCTGTGATACATGGGGCTGCGCTTGGTGGAGGGCTTGAACTTGCTATGGCTTGTCATATAAGACTTGTTAGTAATGAGGCAAAATTGGGTTTACCTGAGTTGCAATTAGGCCTTATTCCAGGGTTTGGTGGGACTATTCGTCTTCCTCATTTGCTTGGTCCAGGGAAAGCGGCAGAGATGTTGTTTACAAGTGAGCCCCTTTCGGGAATTGAGGCAGTTCAATGGGGACTTGCTAACCACGCATATCCGGAAGAAGAGTTATTCAACAGAGCAAAAGAACTTGCTCATAAGATTGCGAAAAAAAGCCCTATTGCTCTTAAGGCCGCGATTAAACAGTTGCAATTTTCTCATTCAGGCCAATACTATCTTGGACTAGAAGAAGAAATGAAACAATTTGGAGTTCTCTTCAATACTCAAGATGCACAAGAAGGTATTCAAGCATTTATAGAAAAGCGAGAACCAAAATTCCGGGGGAAGTAAAGATCCTAGAGGAGCTGTAAAGTTCATAACGTTTTTCTTTAACTCCCCCTTCATGGGGAATTCCATTATACTAATACTCTTGCTTTATCTTATTTTATAAAGCGGATCCATATTGAGGTTAAGATAAAAAAGGAGGCTGAAGCAAATATGAATATTTTTGTCTTATTAAAAAGAACCTTCGATACAGAAGAAAAAATTGTGATTTCAGAAGGCAAAATTATTGAAGATGATGCTGAATTCATTATTAATCCGTATGATGAGTATGCCATTGAAGAAGCGATTCGTGTAAGGGATGAGCATGGTGGGGAGGTTAATGTCCTGACAGTTGGGAATGAAGAATCTGAGAAGCAGCTAAGAACCGCTCTCGCAATGGGGGCAGATCGTGCCACTCTTATTAATATTGAAGATGATTTAGAGGAGACAGACGCTTTTTCCATAAGTAAGATCATTGCAAAGTTTCTACAAGACAAAAAGGTAGATTTAATATTGGCCGGAAATGTGGCAATTGATGGCGGTTCAGGTCAGATTGGTCCGCGGGTAGCGGATATATTAAACATCCCTTATGTAACGACAATTACAAAGTTAAAGATTGAAGGAGAAAATGTAATAATTACAAAGGATGTAGAAGGTGACTCAGAAATTCTTGAGGCGAAATTACCTTTATTAGTAACAGCTCAACAAGGTTTAAATGATCCCCGCTACCCATCACTCCCAGGGATTATGAAAGCGAAAAAGAAACCATTGGATGAGCTTGAAATAGAGGATTTGGATTTAGAAGAAGAGGATGTAGAAATAAAAACGGAAACGATTGAAATTTTCCTACCTCCTGAAAAAGAAGCGGGGCGAATTTTACAAGGAGAATTAAAAGATCAAGTTAAAGAGTTAGGAACATTATTGACGAAAGTAATATAAGCAAAAATACAAGTTGGGAGGGAGTAAAAGTGGGGAAAAAAGTTTTCGTATTAGCTGAGTTACGAGAGGGAACTTTACGAAATGTGTCATTTGAAGCGATCGCTGCTGGAAAACAGATCGCTGAGGGTGGCGAAATTATTGCGTTGCTGTTAGGGAACTCTGTGCAAGCCCATACACAAGAATTGATTGCTTACGGGGCTAACCGAGTAATCACAATAGAAAGTGATCAATTAAAACATTATACTTCTGATGGCTATTCCCAATGTTTGCTTACAGCGATAGAAAAAGAACAACCAGACGCCCTGATCATGGGACACACGGCAATAGGAAAAGATCTCTCGCCTAAAATTGCAAACCGATTGAATGTTGGACTTATTTCAGATATTACAGCCATTGAGAAGACAGATAATCAATGGTCATTTATCAGACCAATTTATTCGGGAAAAGCTTTTGAAAGAAAAAAGCTGGTTGAGGATTTTATCTTTCTTACTCTCCGTCCTAATAATATCGAGCCAATAGAAAAAGATGATTCTCGTTCTGGTACTGTTACAGCTTTGGATATAGAAATAAACGACATTGCTTTAACAATCAAAGAAGTGATTAGAAAAGCTAGTGTTGGAGTTGACTTAGCGGAAGCAAAAGTCGTTGTCGCTGGAGGACGTGGCGTGAAAAGTGCCGAAGGTTTCAAACCATTACAAGAACTAGCAGATGTTCTTGGTGGGGCAGTAGGGGCTTCGCGTGGGGCATGTGATGCCGATTATTGCGATTACTCTTTGCAAATTGGCCAGACAGGAAAGGTTGTTACTCCCGATTTATATATAGCTTGTGGAATTTCGGGTGCGATTCAGCATTTAGCTGGAATGTCGAATTCAAAGACCATTGTGGCGATTAATAAAGATCCAGAAGCCAATATATTTCAAGTGGCCGATTATGGGATTGTTGGGGATTTATTTGAAGTGGTTCCACTTCTCACTGAAGAATTCAAAAAAATTAAGGCAAGCAATAAAAGTTAGCTTAATATCTAAATCAGCCATTTTTAAAAGCTAAAAAGTTAAGCAAAAAATTCGCAAGTACCTCTTTCTAATGATATACTGACTTTAAGTTTTGAATGTATATTAGGAGGGTGTATGAAATGGCTATTTCACATGCAACAGATCAAAACTTTGCCTCTGAGATTAGTGAAGGCGTAGTATTGGTTGATTTTTGGGCACCATGGTGTGGTCCATGTAAAATGATTGCTCCTGTATTGGAAGAATTGGATGGAGAACTTAACGGCAAAGCAAAGATTGTCAAACTAGACGTGGATGACAATCAAGAAACTGCTGGTAAATATGGTGTCATGAGTATTCCGACTTTAATTGTTTTTAAAGATGGGAAAGAAGTAGATAAGACAGTAGGCTTCCAACCTAAAGAAGCTTTGCAAGAATTAATCAATAAACATATCTAATGAACTAAATCCGGGCCCAGCGTCCGGATTTTTTAATCGGAATATTGCCAGGCTCACTAAGAACGCGCCTGTGTGTAACATTGGGGAACTATTGGTAAATAGTATTGGGAATGGTATTCCCACATAGCCGTTCATCCTTATATTAAGGCACCTACGTTTTTCTTAGGAGAAAGGAGGGGATAGGTTGTGAATGATCATATAAAAAATAAATTAGAAATTCTCCCTGATCAACCTGGTTGTTATTTAATGAAAGATCGACAAGGAACCATTATTTATGTGGGCAAAGCTAAAGTTTTAAAAAATAGAGTGCGCTCTTATTTTACAGGTTCTCATGATACCAAAACCCAGCGTCTTGTAAATGAGATTGAGGATTTTGAGTATATTATTACATCTTCTAATATTGAAGCGTTAATTTTAGAAATGAATTTGATTAAAAAACATGATCCGAAATATAACATTATGTTAAAGGATGATAAAAGTTATCCTTACATTAAAATAACAAATGAACGGCATCCCCGCCTCGTTATCACTCGCAAAGTAAAAAAGGATAAGGGGAAATACTTCGGTCCTTATCCTAATGCCCAAGCCGCAAATGAAACAAAAAAATTACTTGATCGGTTATATCCTCTTCGAAAATGTCAGAGCTTACCTGATCGTGTTTGTTTATATTATCATCTTGGCCAATGCCTGGCCCCCTGTGTGAATGAAGTTCCACAGGAAACATATAAAAATATCACAAGTGAAATTACAAAATTTTTAAATGGAGGGTATAAAGAAATAAAAGTTGATTTACAACAGAAAATGGAAGAGGCAGCGGAAAAATTAGAATTTGAACGGGCAAAGGAATATCGTGATCAAATTTCTAGTATAGAGACTACAATTGAGAAACAAACAATGATGTCAGCTGATTTTATTAATCGAGACGTATTTGGGTATGCGATTGATAAAGGCTGGATGTGTGTTCAAGTATTCTTTGTGAGACAAGGAAAACTGATTGAACGAGATGTTTCTATTTTCCCAATTTATGGTGAGCAAGAAGAAGAATTTCTCACTTTCATGGGACAATTTTATTCCCAGCCGAATCATTTTAAACCAAGGGAAATTTTGATTCCGGAAAATGCCGACCAAGTGTTGGCTGAACAACTTTTAAATGTCAAAGTTCTCCAACCGAAAAAAGGCCAAAAAAGGGATCTTGTCAATCTTGCAACGAAAAATGCCCATGTGGCACTTAATGAGAAGTTTTCTCTGATTGAAAAAGATGAGGAACGAACTGTTCTTGCGGTTGAAAAACTTGGAGAGGCCATGGGGATTTATACGCCATATCGAATTGAGGCCTTTGATAACTCCAATTTACAGGGAGTTAATCCTGTATCGGCGCTGGTTGTCTTTATTAACGGAAAGCCAGCGAAAAAAGAATATCGCAAATATAAAATTAAAACCGTTCAGGGGCCAGATGATTATGAATCAATGCGAGAAGTTGTGAGACGAAGGTACACGAGAGTTCTTAAAGAAGGTTTACCTTTACCAGATCTCATCTTAATTGATGGAGGAAAGGGACAGATTGAGGCGGCGAGAGATATACTTGAAAATGAATTAAATCTTGATATTGCCATTGCTGGACTTGCAAAAGATGATAAGCACCGAACCTCCCAGTTACTATTTGGAGATCCGCTAGAGGTCATCCCATTAGGAAGAACATCACAAGAATTTTATCTATTGCAAAGAATTCAAGATGAGGTGCACCGTTTTGCGATCACATTTCATCGACAATTACGGGGGAAATCTGCTTTTCAATCGATATTGGATGAGATAGAAGGTATTGGACCAGCGCGGAAAAAACTTTTACATCGCCATTTTGGTTCATTGAAAAAAATGAAAGAAGCAAGTGTTGAGGAGTTAATTCAAATTGGCTTACCAACAAAAACGGCAGAACTATTAAAGGAAAATTTGCAAAAGCAAGTTGAAAAGAAATAATAGGAGTGCTATAATATAGAAAATTTCAAAAAGATAGAGGCGCAAATCTTTAAGAGTAAGGGCTTGGAGAAGTACGGGCTTCCTTGAAGGGTTCTGAAAGGGGAGATTTGCCGAAGTGGAGAAATGACCGTCATTTTTTCTGCTGGTCCTACGTTTAAGAAATGTAGGATTGTCAAAATGGTAAAAGCCATTTTGGAGAGCTATCCCATGTTGTGATCTGAAGTGTTTATAAGTCAAATTCACAAGCAATGAGGAAAAAGCTCATTGCTTTTTTATGTGGAAAAAAAGCAGCATCATAGACTGTTGTTCTTATTACTTCGATCAAGGCTGATTATGGAGAAAGGGAAGGTTGGATAATGGATACAATTGTAATTAAATTTGGTGGATCTTCATTAAGTACTACAGACAAAATTAAAAATGCTGCGGATCGAATCATCCAGATACGCAAACAAGGTAATAATGTTATAGCCGTTGTTTCGGCAATGGGAAAAACAACAGATCAATTACTTTCACTTGCTGAGCAGATTACAGATAAACCTGCTCAACGAGAAATGGACATGCTTCTTACTACGGGAGAACAAGTATCCATCTCACTTCTAACGATGGCACTTACTAGTAAGGGTATGGAAGCAATTTCCTTAACAGGCTGGCAAGCGGGAATTGTGACCGAAAATATCCACTCGAATGCGAGAATATTAGATGTTAAAACAGCTATGCTGCGTAAGCGATTGGATGAGGGAAAGGTAGTAGTAGCCGCCGGCTTTCAAGGTGTAACTGAAGAAGGTGAAATCACCACTTTAGGACGCGGTGGATCAGATACAACAGCGGTTGCGATTGCGGCTGCATTAGATGCCAAACGTTGTTTGATTTGCACTGATGTAACAGGTGTTTATACATCTGACCCGCGTTTTGTCCCAACTGCACGGAAACTATCTTCTATTTCTTATGATGAGATGTTGGAATTAGCAAATCTTGGAGCTGGTGTTTTACATCCGCGTGCTGTGGAGTTTGCGAAAAATTATGGTGTAGCACTTGAAGTTCGATCAAGTATTGAAAACGAAGAAGGAACAGTAATTGAGGAGGAAGTATCAATGGAACAAAATCTGATTGTACGTGGTGTAGCATTTGAAAAAGGAATGACAAGACTGACGATTTTAGGCTTAAATAACGAATTAAATGGATTATCTTCCATATTTACTGTCCTAGCCGATCATCAAATCGATGTAGACATCATTATTCAAAGTCAAACAGATACAAATAAAACGAATCTGTCTTTTTCGATTAAAACAAAGGATTTAGATAATGTGATTGAAGTATTAGAACAACATAGACAAGAAATTGGCTATGAAGGCTTAGAGCATGAGGCAGAGTTAGCAAAAGTATCTATTGTTGGTTCAGGCATGGTGTCTAATCCAGGTGTTGCAGCCAGAATGTTCCAAATTCTTGCTAAAAAGCAAATTCAAGTGAAAATGGTTAGTACTTCTGAGATTAAAATATCTGTTGTTGTAAATGAAGATCAAATGGAGCTTGCTGCTCAAACATTACACGAAGAATATGATTTAGGTGCTGTTCCAGCAGAAGCGACAAATTGAATGGTCTGAACTATTAAACCCAAGTGGCAGTTTGACAAGTGCCCAAAACCGAGACCGAATATTCTTTCTCGGTTTTGGGAAATTTCATGTCATGAGCTTGAACAACTTGGTGAATTCGCTAAATTGAGCCGAATGTTCATATGTAATGCGAAAGATTAAAGCATGTTCAATCACCCATTGGCGTTTATATTTCACCTTGGACATGGTCTTTTAAATCCCAACGCACAATAAAATACACTTTCTTTTTCCGCTTGGCAATTTCTTCATGTGCTTCAGTGATAATATTTTTTTGCGATTGGATCTGTTCTGCAATAAATCCAGCTTCCAGACGGAAAGAAGGCTCATCATGCATCAGCAATCGTCTCTCAACGATTTCACCGGTAAGTTCTAGCTTCATTTCTTTTTTATTCTGTTCGACCAATTCTAAATGTCCCCATGCAGCTTCTTTAAAAAAAGAAGAAATTTCTTCAACTGAAAGCAATGGGAATGTCCTAGCTATATGTTTGCCAACCCAATAGGATATTTCGTCGGTATCTTTTCCGAGCATTTCAGGAATTAAAATATCCCGAAGTAATTCATAAGCAAACATTGGGACCATTTGGTCAGTTTTTGCTTCTCTTTCAAAGGTATGTGTTGATGAAGGTTTCACGGTCCTATCTCCCTCTTTTCTTTCATCCCTATTATATACAAAAAGAGCTCGATTTTGAAAAAATTTGCTAAAAAAATGAAAAATATTCAAATTTGGAGTTAGGAAACCGTTATCTTGACGCTTTATGTAGGGAAGAGTAAAATGAATATGTCCACAAAATTGTAACTATATTAAATTTTGTGCTACTGAAATCTACTTTTGATAGATTTCTGGTACAGATGTAAATGACTAAGGGGGGTAAATTGTGGCGGGAAAAAATGAATTTTATTGGCGCAGGCTGCATTCTTTATTGGGCGTCATTCCGGTAGGATTATTTTTAGTGCAGCATCTTGTAGTCAATCACTTTGCTACACAAGGAGAAGCAGCTTTTAATACGGCTGCAGGTTTTATGGGGAAATTGCCATTCGTCATTTTCCTTGAATTCGTAGTTATATACATACCAATACTTTTTCACGGGATTCTCGGGATTTACATTGCGTTTGTAGCAAAGAACAATCCAATTAAACTGGGTTGGTTTCGCAATTGGATGTTTACGATTCAAAGGATAACAGGAATTATCTTATTAGCCTTTATTGCTTGGCATGTGTATCAAACGCGAATTCAAGCTGCTTTTGGAGCTGAAGTCAATTTCCAAATGATGGAGGATATTTTATCTGATCCGGTTGTTTTGATCTTGTATCTACTAGGTATCCTTTCAGCGACATTCCATTTATCGAATGGTTTATGGTCTTTCTTAGTTAGATGGGGAATTACTCAATCACCTCGATCTCAAAAAATCTCTTCATGGGTAATGGGTGCGGTTTTTGTAGTACTTTCCATCATTGGTGTACGTGCAGCATTTGCATTTGTTTTTCCTGACTTTTTCGTAGGTTAGTGAAAGGCAATTGAACAATGGGGAAAAAAGGAGTGGATCGCAACGATGAATAACGGTAAAGTCATCGTGGTCGGTGGAGGTTTAGCCGGCTTAATGGCAACAATAAAAATAGCTGAAGCAGGTAAACAAGTGGATCTTTTTTCACTTGTTCCGGTAAAACGTTCACATTCCGTCTGTGCTCAAGGGGGAATCAATGGAGCAGTGAATACAAAGGGGGAAGGAGATTCGCCTTGGATTCACTTTGACGATACGGTCTATGGTGGAGATTTCTTAGCTAACCAACCACCAGTAAAAGCGATGTGTGAGGCAGCACCAGGAATTATTAATCTATTAGATCGAATGGGTGTTATGTTTAATCGAACACCAGAAGGATTATTAGATTTTCGTAGATTTGGTGGAACTCAACATCACCGTACTGCCTATGCAGGTGCTACAACAGGTCAACAGCTTTTGTATGCATTGGACGAGCAGGTTCGCCGTCATGAGGTAGCTGGACTTGTAAACAAATATGAAGGTTGGGATTTTCTAGGGATTATCCAAGATGATACAGGTGCATGTCGAGGGATTGTTGCACAAAACATGACAACAATGGAAATCCAATCTTTTCCGGCTGATGCTGTCCTTCTAGCAACAGGTGGTCCTGGTATTATTTTTGGAAAATCAACTAACTCAGTTATCAATACAGGATCTGCAGCTTCTGTTGTTTATCAACAAGGTGCAACCTATGCTAACGGGGAATTTATTCAAATTCATCCAACGGCAATCCCTGGAGATGATAAACTACGTTTAATGAGTGAATCTGCACGTGGTGAAGGTGGAAGGATTTGGACATATAAAGATGGAAAACCATGGTACTTCTTAGAAGAAAAATATCCAGCATATGGAAATCTAGTTCCTCGTGATATAGCAACACGAGAAATTTTCCATGTATGTGTAGATATGAAATTAGGTCTTAATGGTGAAAACATGGTCTATCTTGATCTATCTCATAAGGATGCTCATGAGCTTGATGTAAAACTTGGTGGGATCATTGAAATTTATGAGAAGTTTACTGGAGAAGATCCAAGGAAAGTACCGATGAAAATCTTCCCAGCTGTTCACTATTCAATGGGCGGCCTTTGGGTAGATTATAATCAACATACAAATATTGAAGGACTGTTCGCTGCAGGGGAATGTGATTATTCTCAGCATGGTGCAAACCGACTTGGAGCAAACTCATTATTATCAGCTATCTATGGTGGAATGGTCGCAGGGCCAGAGGCTGTTAAGTATATCGATGGACTTGAAAAAAGCGCTGATGCTTTATCTTCCGCTTTGTTTGATTCAGCTGCAAAGAAAGAACAAGAAAAATGGGCTGATATTATGTCCATGGACGGCGATGAAAATGCGTATGTCCTCCATAAAGAACTTGGAGAATGGATGACGGATAATGTAACAGTTGTCCGGTATAATGATAAGTTGAAAAAAACAGATGATAAAATCCTTGAACTTATGGAAAGATGGAAAAATATTAATATTAATGATACATCTGGTTGGAGTAACCAAGGTGCTATGTTTACAAGACAATTGGGACATATGCTCCATTTAGCTCGTGTTATTACTATTGGAGCTTTGAACCGGAATGAGAGTAGAGGCGCTCATTATAAACCAGATTTTCCTGATCGTAATGATGGAGAATGGTTAAAAACTACAAAAGCAAATTATAATGCTAGCACGAACTCTCCTGAATTTAGTTATGAAGATGTAGATGTTTCACTTATTAAACCTCGTGAACGGAATTATGCTAAGAAGAAAGAGGTGAAATAAGGATGGCCGAACAAAAGAAAGTAACTTTTATTATTACCCGTCAAAAAGACGATAAATCGGAACCTTATGAAGAAAAATTTATTTTGGATTACCGTCCTAATATGAACGTTATTTCTGCATTAATGGAGATTCGGAGAAATCCAGTTAATGCGGAAGGAAAGAAAACAAGCCCAGTTGCTTGGGATATGAACTGTCTAGAAGAAGTTTGCGGTGCTTGTTCCATGGTAATCAATGGAAAACCACGTCAGTCATGTACGGCGCTGATTGATAAGTTGCAACAACCGATTCGACTTGCTCCAATGGCTACTTTCCCAGTTGTCCGAGATTTGATTGTAGATAGGAGTAGAATGTTTGATTCCCTTAAAAGAATCAAAGCATGGATTCCTATAGATGGAACTTATGATTTAGGTCCGGGACCACGTATGCCTGAAAGGAAGCGCCAGTGGGCTTATGAACTTTCAAAATGTATGACATGTGGGGTTTGTCTTGAAGCATGCCCGAACGTTAATCAAAAGTCTAATTTTATAGGACCTGCATTCTTATCACTAGTTCGTCTTTATAATGCCCACCCAACAGGTGCGATGAATAAAGATGAACGTTTAGAGGCATTGATGGATGATGGTGGGATTGCTGATTGTGGGAACTCACAAAACTGTGTTCAAGTATGTCCGAAAGGTATTCCGCTTACAACATCGATCGCTGCCATGAACCGTGCTACCAATGTTCAAATGTTTAAAAACTTCTTTGGAAGCGACCATATGGTTGATTAAAAACAAAAAAGTGTCTGCATGTGTATGGATGAATGGCAGGGCGCTCCGTCTTGGAGCGTGATGCCATTCTGCCCGACAGTATGTTATCAAGGGTAAAGAAGATAAATACTTGAGCAGGATGTCAATAGCAATAATACAGGTGAACAAAAAAAGTCAGTAGTATATCTACTGACTTTTTTGATGTACAGAAAGATAAATTCATCCATTCGCTTAAGATAAGCATTGAAATAGTTGTATTATGATCAAGTGATATCACATTTTTTACGTAGAAACATATTATAGGCCATGCCCTGAAAGTTTATTTACTTTTTCCGTCAATAATAATTTAAATTCATCTTCACTTAATATTTTTAAGTTTTTTCCTTTTTCAATTAGTTCACATGCCTTTTTCTGCTTGGAACTTATTCCACTTTTACCTACTACGTTTTCATCTTGAGTACCGATCACAAGATAATCAGTGACACCACTAACACCACTTTTTATATGGCCACCAAGATCTACAACCTTTTGCATGGCATCCTTGCGATCTAATGTGCTGAGTTCTCCTGTAAAAACAATATTCTTACTGTAGAGTGGATGGGTCGGGTCAAAATCTTTAGTTTTCGGGATAATATCTGATACTTTAATTTTATTAAATTTCTTTTTTCTTTGTTTAAAGCTTGTCTGTGCTTTTAAATCTTTAAAGTTTTTGATGGGAATGGAGGAAAAAGTGCTTAAATATGTACCAATGGACTTCCTACTTTTGATTTGTATGGATTTGATGACTAGTTCGGCACATGCTCTAGCATCAGAAAGAGCATGATGGTGGTCATTTAATGTAATTCCAAAATGTTCAGTCCGCGCCTTTAAAGAGCTACCAATTCCTTCCCCCCTGCATGCACGTGTGCTAATTGGGATACTACATATGTATGGAAAAGTAGGGAGCTCAAAAGAATAAGTAAGCAAGCAATTTTTAAGAACACTCATATCAAATTGAGCATTATGAGCAATAATATAATTTTCTTCAGTAAAATGATGGGATATTTCATTCCAGACTTCATCGAACTTAGGGGCATCTTTTAAATCCTGCTGAGTTAGTCCATGTATCTTTGTAAATTCGCGCTCCATAAACAAACTTGGAGGTTGAATAACAAAATATTTTTCTGCAATTATTTTATTCTCTTGAACAAAGACCATACCTAATGAACAAGCGCTATCAAGTTTGTTATTGGCAATTTCAAAATCTATCGCGATAAAATCCATTTTTACTCCTCCTCTATTTATTTAATCTAGATAGAATACCAAAAGTATATAGTATCAGCTTAAGTTATGGGACTTTCACAAGTTGACTCCATTATAGCAAAGCCTAAAGCCATGTCCAATGACATACTTATTTGAGGGCAGAGGGGCTGTTCACTTTTTAAATATCTAATTAAGGTTAAATTAAATTGTTAGCAGGAACATTCAGTAAATAATTGCATTATATGAGAATAAAGCAAACAGATTTTCCGGATGGGGAGCGATGGAATTCTTCAGAATTTCATCAACTTAAGAAATGAAAAATGGGTAGAAAAGGTGATTATGGATCAGTGTCTATAGATATTCTGTTAAGAAGTCCCCAGTTGTATAGTTGAAAGCCTGATTTCCGCCTATTTAGCTATTTCTTGCCTTTTGGGTGTCACTCCATTAATTTCATTCACATATGATAAGGTGACAATCAAAAATACCCATCCCCGCGGTTCAAAGCTGGCGAAGGCAAGGAGGGTTATAATAGTTGAAGGAGAATGAATTCACACATAAACCATTACTAACGAAAAGAGAAAGAGAAGTTTTCGAACTGCTCGTCCAAGATAAGACAACAAGAGAAATAGCACAAGAATTATTTATTAGCGAAAAAACAGTTCGGAATCATATATCCAATGCTATACATACTTATTGCTGATAATAAAATAACCACTTGCATTATAAAAAATAAGAGGCTTTAATTCAGGGATATGTGTATCATTCCATGCTACATGTACTCCTTAGCGCATTTATGGATGCATGAACATTCATGCTAAATCTATATTGAGCAAGTTGTTCTATAACTACAAAGTAATCGGCTATATTGCTAACTATTGCGACATGTTCCCTTCGAAATTGTGTTCGCATGAGCAGGCAAGCAGCCATTCTTTGGCTTGTTTTTCTGAATTAGCAACTTCGTTACTCATTTATTGGGAGTGAAAGTGACTGTATAAGTAGCTGAATTTTTCAGCAAGTATTAATTACTTCTCAATGCTGCCTAGACCTGGCTTGAGATAGATTTTCCTACTCTACCTTTTGTACTTGGAATAGAACGCCTTCAAGTGTTTGATAGATTCATAACCTTCAACATAGTTAGGGTCCAGTTGTTTAATTCTAGCAAATATTAGATAGTCAACCTCATCTGGATAATTATACGAGAAGTGGGAGAGCACTTTGTTTGCACGTTCTTCTCAATAGTTGGATACTCATGTAATTTATCTAGTTGCATTCGATCGCTTCCGATATATTATCTTAAAAGGAAGAGCCCCAAAAAGGACTATTCCTTATTTTACTTCAATCTTCCACATAGCCTTTGTATTAGTCATAAAGTCCTTATAATAAACTTCATAAGGTCCTTTACCTGATACACCATAAGCTCCGTACCCTGATATGTTCTTACCTGGTTGCAATGTATCTGATAAGGAATCTATTGGATAACTCGACATCTTAGTTCCATCGGCATCATAGACTTCAAAATCATAAGTATCAAAATAAATTTCTTCATCAGTAGCATTTTGAATATCCATGTCAATGACTAACACTTCTTTTGGATCCTCATCTGCATATTCGTTTCTTTCATCCGTGTATTTTGCTTCTTTTAACGTGATGATAGTCCCAGCAACATCTATTTTATCTCCTAATTGGAAGGTGCCTAGATCTTCTCCTGAGTCTCCTTCTTCAATGTCATCTAAATCAATTTGCTCAGTAATTTTAGCTATTTCAAATCCTGTTAAATCAGAATAAATAATTGTAGGTTCCTCATTTTTAAAATAGGCTGAATGCTTATAAAGTTCACGTATAGACGCATCTAAAATAGGAGCCGTAAATGTATTTACTAATGCATCACCATCGGAATTGTTAAATATTATTTCAATAGTACTGTCATTAACCATCTCTGCCTTGTTAAAAACCATTTCTCCGTTTTCATCTCCTTCGCTCAGATCTTTTAGGAACAGATCAAATTGTTTTTTTGATAGATTGATATTTTCCCAATCTTCCGCAGTTAAAAATTCAAAGTTTTTATCTTCAAATGCTTCTAGGCCAGTTCCTTCTTCGTTTTCCTTAGACGATTGTCTTTCTCCTGGCTTAGGTTCTTCTACTTTACTAGCCGTCTTGCCATCGGTGCCACAGGCCCCTAACAATATGATCATGAGGCATGATAGTGACACTAACCACTTCATCTTCATTTGAATCCCCCTACATTTGTAATGGTAAAATATAACTATAGCATATGTAGAAATTAAACACGATCAAATTGCGATCGTGTATTGACTATTGTCATACTTGGGCTTAATCGTCTTATTCCCCATAATCTTGTTCCTCTTCTTCCAATAGCATCTCTTTCAATTTAAAAAGTTTGATAACTTCTTTCGTGTTTGCTTCTCGATCAGTCGCTAAGTCGTGGAAAAAGAACAGGGGGGTTTTAGCTTTTTAATCAATTTTAATTCTTCAGTGGATTAGTAAATATCTTGTCTGGAGAAGGAAACTGGTTGGAATGGTACTAAATTATTTATCCAATTGCTTTTTCTGTGGGTTAATATCTGCAAATGTAGAGACGCATATTTTAAAACTAAAATATATAGGGTCGTCCTTGTGTCCCATCTACATAAGGTATATCGAGGTGATTTAAGTGACAGAGAAAAAGAAAAAGAAAAAATCCCCTTTGTACATTGGCAAGGAATATTACGGATCCATTCCCATGGAGGAGGCTTTTAAAAAAGCGCTTGAACCATATTTCAACAAAGATAAACAATTTCAAGCGACAAAGTAACAATTTTTCTTTTCCTCTTTTTTTGGTAAGTACAAGCTTTTTCACTTAAATTTACTAGATGGTGAGGCTGTTGTCTGTTCAATGCTTATTACAATACATTGATGGGAGACATTTAGCGGATAGAAATAACATTTAGGGACCATTTCACTTTGCTGGCTAAACGGTTAATACGAAGCATAAGGGAAAGTTCCCTAGATACTCGTCATGGGTGAGGCTAAGGGATGGCAGACAAAAAACTAATATACGATTCGACTAAATAGCGATATAGCTAGTAATACTATTCTAACTGTTGCAGAGTAGTTTCAGCCCAGTCCGAAAATGAGCCGGTGCCGTTGCAACTAGAACAAGTCGGATCAATAAGCGCATCCGTGGTAAAAAATCCTCTGCCGGAACAGTCAGGACAAGTACCTTTGCGACGGTGAATATTTATCTTCTTTTTAGTTTGAGTGGCGTTCCATTCAGTTATTCTGTTATTTATTTTGTTAAAAATCTCCATGTCAATCACCTCAGAATTTATTATGAGGGCTTCTAAGATATATTATTCATTTATTTCGGTGTATGACACAGCTAAAGGAGGTAATTTAATGTTTTTACTCGTAAGGGAAAGAATTCAAGTGGAAGATGATGTAGATGTAGACAATTACAAAACTATTTGATTAGGAGTGAAATTTAAATTCGGTATATGGAAGTGGGTAAAATATCGTATGGACGCGTTAAATGAACAGTTTGATTATCTTTTGAAAAAATATATACAATAGGCTGGATAAATGAGGAATTTATTCAAAGGGGAAAGAATGCAAGATCCTTGAATGAAAGATTAAAAGATATTAAAGGCAATTGGGAATAGCGTTATATTAAACTAGAGGATATCGATTGGCTAATCTCCATTACAAGTGAATATCAAAAACCTTATCAGGTATAGAAGTTATAGGGGATGAATATAGCATACTACTCTGGTGAATTTCCCAGCGGACGAAATCATCAAAGAATAGGAAAATATTGTTTTTTCCTTATAAAGAGAGTATGTTATAAGCGAAATATTTTAGATTGGCTAAAACATTCGATTTGGTGGACAGAGATCTACTAAGTTTTAACTCTTTTAAAAAAATAATGATGGATTTCAACTTACCCAGGAAGAAATAATTAATATAGTTAAGGAACGCAATGATATATTATAAGAAGTAGATTATTAAATACAAAACTTAGTTTTACTACCCCACTGGAGGACATTGAATGACGCAATAAGCGTTGTTTGATGTCCTATTTTTTTGAAAAAGGGGGAGTGAGTTTATGAATAGCAGTTGAAAAGATCATTTAAAAGTTTGAAATAAGACCATATAGCCACGAAGAAGAAAAAGCGTAAAGTAGAGCCTTTCACAGATTCTAAATTAAAGTGTCTCATGGGGATGGAAAGGGCTATTCGGGATGCAGTCTAATGTAATCTTATTCCCTCTTTTATATCTTCTATAAATAGATTCACCATTTTGCGACAAAATCCTTAAATACTTTATGCTAGGTTGGTAGAGAAAGTAAAACGGCAATAAAATAGACTATAGCTAATAACACGAATGTTCGCTGTAATTATAAGCAGTCACTTTCCTGCATATACATCAAATAAAGGAGAGGATTGTATTGCTTCTTAATGATGATAAAGGAGAAATTGTTCAAATTCCTTGGCAAGAAAGTCCTTATATGGTGTATGTTCGGGTTTCAACTGATAAAGATGAACAAGTTTCATCTCCAGAAAACCAAATTGACATTTGTCGATATTGGCTGGAAAGAAACAATTATGAGTGGGAAGAAAAGTCTGTTGTCTTTGATGATGGTATTTCCGGTACTGTTTTGCTTGATCGTACAGCAATGCAGCTGGTCCTTGAAAAAGCAAGAAGGCGCGAGATCAAGATGGTTGTTTTTAAATCGATCCACCGTTTAGCAAGAGATATGAGAGACGCTCTTGAAATAAAAGAGACGCTTATCGCTCATGGCGTGCGCTTAGTTACGATTGAAGAAGGATATGATAGCCTATACGAAGGTAAAAACGACATGAAATTTGAAATGTTTTCTATGTTTGCAGCTCAATATCCAAAGACATTATCTGTTTCGGTTACTGGTGCGCTTGCAGCCAAAGTAAGACGTGGGGAACATTTAGGGCAAATTCCATATGGCTATAAGAGTGTAAATAAGAAACTCCAAATTGATGAGGAAGTGGCTCCAACGATTAGAAAGATATTTCACTGGTACAATCATCATGGTTTAGGTTTTAAGTCTGTTATGTATAAACTTAACGAAGAACTTGAGAAGGGGAATGTAGTTCCTCCGCAAAGAACGGAAAAATGGCAGTTGACAACCGTTCAGTCTATTATAAAAAATGCAAGTTATACAGGCACATTTATTCATAATAGATATACAACCGTCAAGATAGATGGACGAAAAAAACAAATTCAAAATCCACGGGAAAAATGGATGATCTATGAAAATCATCATC
Source organism: Lederbergia galactosidilytica (assembly GCF_017873565.1). Taxonomy (GTDB): domain Bacteria; phylum Bacillota; class Bacilli; order Bacillales; family Bacillaceae_C; genus Lederbergia; species Lederbergia galactosidilytica. The sequence goes on along the minus strand of NZ_JAGGKH010000007.1, from coordinate 156,347 downwards.
CGGCCATCATTCCTATTCAAGAATGGGAATTAGCCAACAGCAAAATACACAAGAATCATAGAAAGAAAATTACTCCTTGGAACGAATTTAGAAATATATTGAAGTGCTCTGAATGTGGTTCAAGCATGGTAATTATGCAATCATATCGGATACGTAAAAAAGATAATGTTAGAGTGGAGTGGAAATATCTTAAGTGCAGTGCATATCGGCGCGGAGGGAAAGATTTATGCGTAAATCATGCTCCGATTATGTATGAGGATTTCAGAGAGTTAATGTTAAAAAAAATAAAAGAAAAAGCCAATGATATTGAATTGAACTTTCAAAACACAATTCAACAGCAAAAGAAAAAAGAAATAGCCTCATTGGAAACTAAACTCATGCTTATTGAAAAGAAGAATGGAGGACTTGTTGATCTATACCTGGAAGATAAATTGATTTCTAAACAAGAATTCCAATTGAAGAGAAAAGAATATGAAAATGAAATTGCTACAATAAAAGATAAATTGTTTATTTTTAAACAGGAGAATAATACACAAATGCCAATCAAAAACATTAAAGAAGCTTTTGAACAATTTGAGCGAAATGAAGAAGATCTACACCACATATTTAAACAATTGCTTGATGAAATCATTATATACCCTGATGGTAAATTGGATATAACTTATACGTTCGCTAAATAATTATGCCCATACCTCCATGCAAAAGGAATGTATGACCAACGCCATGCAAAAATTGGGTGTGAAAGGTCGATCCCAAGCTGTCGTGGAACTTCTACGTATGGGGGAATTAAAGTTATAAAGTGTACCATCTATCAGTGGGACTTTCCCCTCAAATAAAGCTTTTTGGGGAAACTCACTATTTTTACAGTAAGCCTAAGTCACATCTGGTCTTTATTTTGAAGGATTAGGTATTAGTGGACTGCTATTAACTTCTTCGATCCCCGAAAGTTTTAAGAAGGAAATAAACGGTCTGTTATAGTGGGACTAAGCAAAACCGGCTATCTATATGGGAAGCCGGTTTTTGTGATGGTAATAGTAATTTTTACTGATCTAAAAAGGTGGGGAGAATATATGCTTCGGCATTTAGCTTTTTACACCATACAAAATGCAGCCAACGCCAATGAACACCCAAATTATTTTGGAGAAGGAAATTTGGCTTGTTAAGCCAACTAATCCTACTGTTGTTGCAATAATGAATACGATCGGTCCGACTAATACAAGTGAACTATTAACGATCAGGGCTTTTTCAACATCATTAAATCGCAGCATTAGATATGCCGCAAATATATCAATACTGCCTGATAATACTCTTAGTAACGCCATGATAATAATGGTTTTCTCTAAATAAATAAACATTTTTTCCTCCTGCTAAATGTGCTATTCACATTTATATGCATTTAGGAGAAAGATAAGGACAAGTCATTTTATATTTTTGTATTATTTAGTTAGTATCCGAATGCGGAAATAATGCAAGCCTCTTCAATCATATTTCACTCTTAAACCAAATACCTCTATAAATCCAGCAGCTTGCTCAGGCGAAATAATCGTGCCACGAAGGTCGTTTTCTTCTGCATGAATAAAAGTAAAGTCACAGTGACTAAGATCAATATTTCTCAAAGACGTTCCGGTAAATTGAACATCCTCAATAACAGAGGTAGTGAAATCTGTATATTTTAGACTTGAATCAATAAAATTGGCCCCTTTTAAAATGCATTGATCAAAACGTACATCTTGAAGCTCGGCTAAATTAAGCAGGGCATAGGGAGCTTGACAATGATAAAATATTACATCATTAAAACGAGCTTGATCAAAATTAGTGCCAACCAATTTGCATTGAACAAATTTAACCCGGGTGAAGCTAGCTAGACTAAAATCTAGATTAGTAAGATCGCAATTCTCGAAAACAACATCACTCCATGAAGAAGAAGGAAGTTGGATATTATCGAAGATGACTCCTGTTATACGAATTTCTTGAAAACGAACATGCTCCGCATAAACAGAACTGGGAAAGCTTTCGAGTTCACCATATTCATATGTAGAACGATCGTCGATTTGATCAATAGTTAAGGTATCCAAGTCGCCTGGTAAATCTGGTAATTGTATTTTTCTAGTTCTGTTCTTTTTCATTTATAGCACTTTTTCAGTAATTATTTTCTAACTTAATTTGTATGTTAATTGAATTATAACAAAGCTGCAAACTTTCTTATCGAAGAAATTTATCTTTATTCTAAGTTTAACTTAATTATTGATGAAAGCTATAGACAAGTTTCTAGAATGCTAGATTTATTTACTGAACAAATGTCATATTTTGATAAAAAGATGAAACTATATTATTGTTTATGTCGTATGAAAGATAAAGATGGATATTCATCCTAGAAAGGTTGTTGTAAAAATGAAGAAATATATGGCGATTGTGCTCGGCTTTTTATTAGTTATAATGTTGGCTGCGTGCAATGAGGGAGAAAAGACAGTTGAGAATAAGAAAGATGAGAATCCTCCTACAGCTGAGAAAGGAACTGAGGAAAAGGAACAGGAGGAAGCAAAAGGAACGAATGCCAAAATAGAAGGAGAGCAATCAAAAGAGGATACGAGCAATAAGGACGAGCTTAATTTATTAGAAGTATTTAATAAAACAATAGAAGAAGCTAATGGGGATATAGATAGTTTTGAAAATAATATGAAGTTGAAACAGATTACAGAAGACGGGGAAAAGAAGGTAACGATGGATACTGATACAGCAATGAAAGTCATTTTAGAACCTTTCAATCTTCAACAAAATATGGTAATTTCGATGGAGATGGGGGAAGAGAAAGAAGGATATACAGTTGAAGCATTTTTAACAGATGATGGATTTTATATGTATCAGTCTAATCAAGATATGTGGGTGAAGCTACCTGCTGAAAATACTGAACAACTTTTCCAAACGCAAAACGGACAACAAAATCCGGCTCAACAATTAAAACAGTTTGAGGATTTTATAGAAGATTTCTCAATTGATCAAAATGACAAAAATTATATTCTAACTTTAAATACATCTAAAGAAATTGAAAAATATTTAAAAGAAATTGCAAAAGCTCAGATGTCTCAGACTACGGAAGTGGGAGCGGACTACTTCGATAAAATGAAATTTAATAAAGTAGATTATGAGATCCATATTGATAAAGAAACATATCGTTTAACCAATTTAAAGATGATCATGGATTATAATACGGAGATGGATGGTGACTCTGTAAGGGTTGTACAAGATGTTCAAAGTGAATATATGAACTATAATGAAGTGAAAGAAATTAAAGTGCCTGCAGAAGCAATCGAACAAGCAGAAGAAATTGAAATGTAAAAAAATCCCCCGATCCCTAAGGATCGGGGGATTTAATCTGGTGTAGATATGCTCTTAGCTATTTCATTTTTAACGTGACCTTCAGTTATTCGCTTAATACGCCTTGCTCTTCATAATATTTTTTAGCTCCATCATGTAATGGAATCCCGGCGAGATCAGTAACAGCTTCTTCTAATTTCATTTGTTTTACGATAGCATGAGTATCTTCAAGCTCACCAAGATTATCCCAAAATACTTTTGTCATTTCATAGATCGTGTCATCATCAACTGAAGCATCAGCCATAAGCATCATTTTAATAGCAAGTGTCTCAACATCTTTGTCTTGCCCATCATATGTATCGGCTGGAATCGTCATCTCGGTATACCATGGATATTCTTCCATTAATTGTTTGCGGATATCTTCCTCAATACCAATCAATTGTCCATTCGCTGTTGAGATCATTTCTGTTACACCGGCTGTTGGAAGTCCAGCTTGAATAAGAGCACCATCAATTTGTTTATTGCGCATTAAATCAATTGCCTCGGTAAAACCGACATAGTTTTCCTTAATATCGTCAGGATAGGCGATATCATAAGCTGGTAAAATAATACTTGATTCAACTTCAGGTGTGCTACCAACAGATCCTGGGGCAAACTTTTTCCCTTTAAGGTCAGCAAGGGAATCAATTTCTGAACCTTTTCGCACAACAATTTGGTTTGGATTTAAATAAAGACCGGCAACGATACGGACATTATCATATTTACGATCTTTAAACCCTCTCTCTCCATTGTACGCTTCCCAAATAATACCAGCTGTCGCAAAGGAAATTTCTGCCTCGCCTTCCTTCATAAGATTTAAGTTTTCTACTCCACCATTAGAGGCTTGAGCATTTACACGTAAATCGTCTATATTGTTATTCCATAGATTTGCCATTGCAGAACCTAATGGATAGATTGTGCCTGTTGTAGAAGCGGTTGGGAAATTCAAGTTCACTTGCTTTCCAGATTCATTTCCAGTGTTCTTACCACAAGCGCCAAGAAGCATTAAAAGTGTCATTACTCCTGCAACTAACAGGACACGCCATTGTTTGTTCATAATTTGAATTCAAATCCCTTCTATAGTAAAAAATTATTTATTTACAACTTGTTTCTGTTCTGGCCCTATTGTTTTTGTTTGGATCAATTGCCATATAGAGACAATGACTAATAGAGAAATTCCGATAATATCTGTTATATGATCAGGTGCAATCATGAACAAACCGATTGCGATAAATAAAATTCTCTGTATTACATTAGCTCTTCCAAACAGCCATCCTTGTAAGCCGCCAGCTAAGGCAATAACACCAATTGTCGCAGTTAGAGCTGGAATAATACTTGCTGTATAGCTGCTTCCTCCTAATAGTAATGCCGGTTGGTAAATAAAGAAGAACGGTAAAATAAACCCAGTAATTCCTAATTTTACGGCAGTTAAAGAAACCTGATTTTGATTCGTATTTGCAAGTCCTGCAGCAACATAAGAAGCAAGTGCAACAGGTGGAGTAATATTGGATAAACAAGCATAGATTAAAACAAACATATGGGCAGCAAGTGGAGTAATCCCCAGATCGATGAGGACCGGAGTTCCTACTGTTGCGACAATTACATAGGCTGCAACTCCCGGGACACCCATACCTAAAATAATACTCATCAACATAACAAGAAAGGCAGCAATAAAGATACCATCATTTGTATAGTTCATCACACTATAACCGAAATTTAATCCTAATCCTGTCAACGAAACTGTACCAATAATGACTCCGATAAGAGCACAAGCGACAGCAACACCAATTGCTCCCTTCGCTCCTTCTGCTAGGGCAGCTAAAATATCCTTTAATCCCATACGTGTTTCCTTGCGAAACCAACTAGCAATAACACAAGCTAGTATCGAAAACACAGCAGCATACAGAGGAGTATAGCCCATAAACATAAGAGCTAATAGAACAATGAGTGGGAGGGACAAATGTCCCTGCTTTTTCAGCACTTCCCAAACATTAGGAATATTATCTTTAGAGATACCTTTTAATCCTAATCTTTTTGCTTCGAAATGAACGACCATGATTAAGGCAAGATAATATAAGAATGCAGGAATAATGGCGGCAACCATAACAATGGTATAAGATACGCCTAAATATTCTGCCATTACAAATCCTGCGGCTCCCATAATTGGAGGGGCAAATTGTCCTCCGGTTGAAGCAACGGCTTCTACAGCAGCTGCAAAACGAGCTTTATAGCCATTCTTTTTCATTAAAGGGATAGTTAAAGTACCTGTTGTAGCGACATTAGCAATTGCACTACCGTTAATCATTCCCATTAAAGCACTGGCAATCACAGCAACTTTTGCCGGTCCGCCAGGAGTACGGCCAGCAATAGTTAAGGACAGATCATTGATAAATTGGCTAAAACCACTCTTACTTAAAAAAGCACCGAATAAAATGAATAAAAAGACAAATGTTGATGATACACCAATGGCTATTCCGAAAATGCCCTCACTTCCCCAGAATAAATAATCAATGATTCTTTTTACGGTAAAGCCATTATGTCCGAATATACCTGGAATAAAGGGTCCGAGAAAATTATAAAGGAGAAATATAAAAGCCAATATAGCAAGATTCCCTACTACTCGCCTAGCAGCTTCAAAAACAAGGATAATTCCGATTGCTCCGAATATGTAATCTGGTGTAAGTAAGAAACCACCACGGAGAACGACGGTTTTATAGTTCAATAATAAGTAGCCAATCGAAATAATCGATAATAGAATACAAATAATATCAACCGCAGATGGATAACGTATGTTTCGTTTGCTTTTCTTTGAAATAGGATACAAAAGAAAGGTCATAATTAATAGAAATAATAAATGCCAGCTTCTTAAGGTAATGGCGTCAAAAATACCGGAACCAGCTGAAAAGATTTGGAATATTGACCATATAATGGCGATACCAGTTATTAGTTTTGCTGTTTTTCCAATATAAGTTCGTATACGTGATTCACTGTCTACCTTCTCAATTAAATCTTGTGATGTATCAGCTTGATTTGCCACTAAAATTCTCTCCGATCTTCTTAATAAAAGTTGAAATTTTAAGATATTATAAAAAATTATATTATTATAGGAACACACTCCTGTCAATAGCTTCCAAGACAGGCAAATAATAGAGATTCACTAGAATCTTTCCTTTCTCTTTCTTTTTTTCCTGTTAACATACGAGACTATCTTAGCACGATACTTCATTACGGAAAAGCGTAAAAGTGGTAAATGGATAATATATGTCTAATATTACAAACTCCATCATTATGTGAATTCTAATTTAGCCATTTGGCTATGCTATCCAAGAAGGAGTGTGAAAGCATGGCTAGGAAAAAGGAAAAACATAAAGAACCGACTATTGCTTCGGGTATGGATGACCAAAAAGAATTAGAGGAAAGTGCTACAAAAAATGAGGTAGCAGAAGGGGAGTATACGGAAGTTACGCATTTATCTTACGATGAGGTAGAGCCGAGCTGATCCCCATAGGAAATGGCCCTTTAAAAATGCTCTTTCGTTTTTTTAGGGCTTTTTTCTCGTATATTATATTTCGTTCGAATTTGCTTTATCTTCTCATATCTATCCAATTTTAATGTAACCAGAGTATTATGCGATAACCTGTCATCGAAAGAGTAGGTATATGGCACTGCAACCAAGGACTAAATTTTGTGAAATTTCAAGTAAAAACTGTTATAGGTAATCTGTTTAGTGTAAAATTAAATCAATCAACTTGATTTATACAAAATATTGTTTGAGGTTTTAGCAGTTTGTTATTTGAGGAGGTGCTAATCGCGATCAAGTTAATAAGACATAAATTTAATTGATGGGCGGAGATGGATAAAATTAAACAGTTTAGCTTTTTGAACATAGTGACAAATACGTGTTTATTTCTGTTTGAAATATTGCGAGGAGAAAAAGGAGTGAGGAAAGTGATCCAGGCTGTACAAAAATATCTATGTATCTTTGCTATCATTTGTTTGGTGCTTCAACTAGCACCTACCATAGCAGCTGGCCAAAATGAATCAAAGACTAAAGGCACGCAACCTCCAAGCAAGATAGACCGCGCGGAATATTTGGGGATGAGTTTATATAAAGGGCATCTTCATACCCATACTTCTTTAAGTGATGGAATTAAACTACCAAGCGATGCGTATGAATACGTCAAGAATAATACTAATTTAGATTTTTACGCAGTAACCGAACATGATGTCACCTATGATATAAGCACTGGTAGCGACTATATTGATGATTACCTGGATTCCTATTCAGATGAATATAAACTACTTCATGAGCAATCGAACGATCATAATCAAAACAATCAATTTATTACATTACCGGGTACAGAGGTTACTTGGTATGATGACGCTGGTCATATAAATTTATTTAATGCCGATTGGTTTCCAAGAACTTATGGGAAAGGAGCGGACGGAACCTGGGGATGGGGAAATCGGAAATATGATTTACCTACCTTTTATGCTAGATTGGCACAAGATCCAGATGCCATTGGTCAATTTAATCATCCATCCGCTTCAGGAAAGGGGAACTTTTTTGATTTTAAACATTATAATCCAGATGTTGACGAAAATATGAATCTATTTGAATACAAATATTCCAGTCATTTCGATACTTTTATGATGGCCCTTGATAAGGGATGGCATATAGCTCCTACATTTGGAGGGGACGAGCATAAGGGTAGTTGGGGGACTGTTCAGCCAAATGTTACTGGATTATGGACAAAGCAGTTCTCAAGGAATGGAATATACGATGCCATGAAGAATCGTCGTACTTTCAGCTCTTTTGACCGCAATCTCGAACTAGCTTTTTCAGCAAATAATCAAATAATGGGCTCTATTTTACCTGTGGAAACAAAAAAGATAAACATTCATATCGAAATGAAAGATCCTGATCCTACAGATGAAATTGATAAAGTAGTGGTGTATAAAAATAAGGGTGAGGTAGTTAAGGAGTATAAAAATATCGCTGCAACGGAATTTAGCCAAAAAGACACTTTTCCAAGTGAAGATGGTGATTATTTCCTAGTACGCGTATTTCAAAAGGATGGCGATGAAGCCATCACAGCACCAATATGGATAGGAGAACATACACGTGGTACGGATTCCGCACCAGAAATTAAAATCAGTGGAAATATTCCCGATAAAGTGAAAATGGGAGATACTGTATTGGTTCCAGAAGCCTCCGCAATGGATGATCGTGGAGAATCCCCGGATGTCAAAGTAGATGTATTTGATGCAAAAAGGACGGTTGATGTGACGCAAAATCGTTTTAAAATATCTGAATACGGAGAATACTTTATTCGTTACACAGCAACGGATTCGCGGGGAAATACGCGTGTAGAATTAAAAAGAATAGTAGTCGATAATAAAAACTTAGATGCGGAAAAACTATTAAATGAATTTGAACCTACTGTTCATGTCGGTGAAGATCGCGATGAAATTAGACTGAATTTAGTAACGGATAATGTATTAGAGAAATCCTATGTGCAATTTCAGCCAAAAACAGAGCAAACAAGTAAAAAATGGAATAAAGCCAAAAATGTAAAAACAGAAGTTTCTCATTTTCAAGTGGCATATGGAGATACATTTGAAGAAAGTAATTACCGTGTTATGTCCGCTCATGAAGCTACATTATCCGGTTTACAAAAAGGAACTGTTTATAAATATCGTTATGGTTCTGGCCCAAATGGACCTTGGAGTAACGAGTACGAATTTAAGACAGCCGATTCGAATGAAGCTACTATGTATATAATGGGAGATCTTGATATCCAAAATCAGGGAGCAGAGGAATATCAAACATTCAACCAAATGCTAGAAGTATTAAAGGAAAAGAATGCAGATGGGCAACTCCTTATACAAACGGGCAATTTTATTGGTAACGGTGGTCATATATCAGCTTGGAATAATTTATTCAAGCATATTTATAAAGATATAAATATTCCGATTGCGCATGTTGTTGGAGAGCAAGAGCGGTTTACAGATAGAAAGTTAGGGGCATTTTCAGGTTTCCATAACTTCCCCAAAAATGGAGAAGGTAGCTATCAGGAAACGAATTATTCATTTGATGATGGAGAAGTCCACGTAGCTGTGTTGCATTCACTTCTTCATCTAGATGAGCAATTGGAATGGCTTGAGAAAGATATGCGTGCTACGGACAAAAAATGGAAAGTCGTGATGGGACATTATCCATATTTTGGCGGACAATTCAGTGATGAACCTGGAATGGATATAAATCGAACAAAAGTTGCAAAGAAATTTCAGCAACTGGGCATTAGTCTTTATTTAGGTGGTCAGGATCGTATTTATAAACGAACGACTATTCGAGATGGTGAAAAAGATACTTCAGAACAGGCTATGAATTTAGGTACCACCTTTGTGACAGTTGGTTCAGCAGGAACCCATTTTTATGGTAATAAAGAATTTAATTGGGACCATATTGTCTACGATGAGAAACTGCAAACAGGGATTATTCTCGAGGCTGATCAAGATTCTCTTCGCCTCAAGGCATACAATGTGAAAGGGGAAGAAATTGATCAGTTTACAATTAAGCAACCGCAAGATTACTTGGATTTAACAAGTTTTGAAGTAGATGATACCAAGTTTAAAGGAATTGGCTTGTTAAATTATCCTGGCCCTATTGATAAGGTAGTAGTGGTTGGCGAAAAATATGATTATGCAGGGGAAAAGCTTTTAGAAACACAAGTAAAAGAAATGAAGCTAGAGCATTTAGGAAGAGAACAGGTGATATTGTTTGACAAGCCAATCCCCTTCGAAGATCAACATATGTTGAAAGTGACGATCTATGATGAAAATAAGAAACCTCTCATCCCTACAAGAATTGTCAAGGAAGGAATGATAGGGGATGGGTCTGAAGAAAATCCGTATAAAATTAAATCAGTGGCAGGGTTAAATAAACTTCACGAGTTTCCAGACAAACATTTTATTTTGGAAGAAGATATTCTCGGGGAGGGAAATTTGTTTCCAGCAGTAGGAGTAGATGGACCTTCATTTACAGGAGTATTTGATGGAAATGGTCATACAATCTCGGGACTCATTGTTTCAACAGGTGGAGCTGGTTTATTTGCGGTAAATGCAGGGGTAATTAAAAATGTTGGACTTATTAACACAGATATCGATGTTCAGCGCAGCAATGTTGGAATGTTGGTTGATCAAAATGATGGAATGGTTGAAAGTTCATATAGCACTGGATCAATTATCGGAAATTCAACCGTTGGTGGATTGGTTGGCTATTCAAATGGCACGGTTAAGAATAGTTATTCAACGGCAAGAGTAAAAGCGAGAGGAAAGCAAGCTGGTGGTGTGATTTGCATAACTAATCGCGAAAGTTTAACAGAAAATATCTATGCGTCGGGTAGTGTTTCAGCGGGCCAAAGTAATGCAGGGGGTTTAAGTGGTTATGCGTATAATGCAACCACCATTCAAAATAGTATCGCCCTTAATCCTTCGGTAGTGACGATTAGTTCAGCAAATAGAATCGTTGGCCGCGTATTGGCTGGAGAGACGGCAACTTTAAATAATAATTTAGCAGATGAAAATATGATTGTCAGTAAAGAAGGGATCACGAAAGAAGATCCTCAAAACGAAAAAGGACTTGGAAAAGCGCAAGAAGAATTAAATAGTCAAACATTATTTGAAGAAGAACTTGGCTGGGATTTTCATAAAATTTGGATTTGGAATGAAGAAGCTGGTCGCCCTTTACTAGCTCAGAATCAAGAAAAATTGGATATAGGAGGAGGAAAACAACCGCCCCTTGAGAAAAATGAGCAAGGCTTTTATTGGATTCAATCCTTTGAGGATTTAGAAGTCATCAATCAATTTCCTTCTGAGAATTACATTTTGCAGAAAGATTTGGGTTTGGCAGGGAAAACTGTTCAGCCCGTCGCCACCGATATTCCATTTATGGGTATCTTTGATGGCAATGGAAAAGTAATTCGTGATTATAGATCAATCTCCGGTGGATTGTTCCATATGAATCGAGGAACGATCAAAAATATTGGCATACTGGAAGCAGATGTAACAGGTGATAATAGTTCACCACAAACAGGAATACTGGTTGATTTAAATAATGGGAAGATCGAACAAAGTTTCTCAACTGGAAAGGTTAGTGGAGCAAATACAGTTGGTGGTCTTGTAGGGTATTCGAATAAAATTATTCGCAACAGCTATTCTACAGCAGATATAATTGCAAATGTCAGTCAAGCTGGTGGTGTGATTGGTATAACAAATACTGGCAGCACAACAGAAAATGTCTATGCAACCGGAAATGTTAAAGCTCTGAAAAGTAATGCAGGAGGAATTAGTGGCTATGGTTATAATGGTACGGTATTGAAAAATTCGATCGCCCTAAATGCAACTGTTACAACTCCTACTAGTGCAAATAGGGTAATGGGCAGGGTATTAGCAGGTCATACAGCCACATTAGAAAATAATTATGCATTTGATGAGATGAATGTGGACGTAGAAGGTGTAAAAGAGGAATCTCCAACAACGATTAAAGGCCGAGGGCTTTCACAGGATGAAATTGAAGTGAAAACAACCTATGAAGAACGTTTAGGTTGGAATTTTGAAACGATTTGGGAATGGGATGAGTTAAGAAAACGTCCTATTTTAAAAGACGTCAAAGAGGAATAGGATGAACAAATCAATCATCGGTGGTATTCCGCTAGGTGTTAGTTGAACCATTCCGCCTTTGACAAATAGTCGCTCCCTACCGATGCTTCCCCAAGTTCACTAAAGTCTTAAAATAAAATGATGCTTTAAAAAGAGTGTGAAATGGTGCTATTTCCACTCTTTTTATAAATTTGAAAATAATAGTATAATAGAAATGTGATAATAAAAGGTTATTTATAGGAGTGATCAAATGATCAAGGGGATCGTTGGAGTGGACATAGGCGGGACAAATACCGTTATAGGGTTGTTTAATCAAGATTTGACATTATTGGAAAAGAAAAGTCTGCCTACTTTAAAACCGAATTTTCCTGCTAAAACGAATAAACCTGTAGAATTTTTAGATGAATTAGCAGAAGAGATTAATGCGCTTATAGTAAAAAATGATTATCAAAATAAGGTGGAATGTGTAGGAATTGGAGTACCAGGTATTGTTAATCCTGAAAGCGGTATCGTTATTAATGCTGTTAATTTAGGATACCAGGATGTTCCGTTTGCGGAAGAGATGAAAAGTAGGTTAGCTTTACCAACTTTTATTGATAATGATGTACGGACTTACACAAGGGGAGAAGTAGCAGTGGGAGCAGGTGCAGGTTTAGAAAATGTTATCTGCCTCACTTTAGGAACAGGAATGGCAGCTGGGATTATGATCGATGGAAAAATGATTCCTGGTGCCAATTACTTTGCTGGAGAGATTGGCCACGATCCAGTTCCTGGTAATGATACAGTATGTAATTGTGGAAATATTGGCTGTTTAGAAACCATTGCCTCTGCTAGTGGAATTGCTCGGTTAGCAAAGCAAGCGATTCAATCGGGGAAACCAACCATTTTAAATGGCTTAGCCGGAGAAATTAATGCAAAGGAAGTTTATGAGGCTAGCGTAAAAGGGGATCAAGTAGCGATTGAAGTTTTTAAGGAAGTAGCAACCACATTAGGGTTTAAATTACTCTCGGCTACATACTTAGTAAATCCTGAAGTCATTATTATTGGAGGTGGGGTAGCAGCAGCAGGACACTTTATAACGGACCCGATAAAGGAGATATTTGAAAAATATTATATTAATGAAAAAAAACCACTTATTGTAACGGGAGAACTGGGGGATTCTGCAGGACTAATCGGAGCAGCTTCACTAGCTCGGGCCAAGCATTTTTAGTAAAGCTTGAAGCAGTTGGAAAATAACTCACGTCATAAAAAACTTATAATCTATTTTGAATTCTAGGAGGAAGGAAAAGTCTAGAGAATCAACTTTAACAATTATATTTCCCCTTCCTCTCCAAAGAATAAATATAATCTAATTGTTGATTTTGTGTAATAAGTTAAAATGTTGTAGTTTTTATTAAATCTATTTACTTATCAGAAAAAGTGGAAAAATACTTGAATAATAAGCAATAGTCAACTAGAATAGAATTATCGAAACGTTTCAATTGTAATGAAGGAGGATCATTATGAAAAAAATACCTGTTGCTGTACAAATGTTTACATTGCGTGAGGAAAGTGCACAAGATTTTGCTGGAACTTTGAAAAAGGTAGCTGAACTGGGCTTTGATGGTGTTGAATTTGCCGGGTATGGAGATTTATCTGTTCAAGAAGTCCGTAAAATTTTAGATGAAGTAGGTTTGAAAGCGGCTGCGAGTCATGTACCCTTAGCTGATTTAAAAAATGATCTAGCAAAGGTGATTGAAGAACAGAAAGTTTTAGGAAGTCGTTATATTGTATGCCCTTTCTTGTTACCAGATGAAAGAAATGAAGAAACCTATCAATCTTTGTTAACGTTCTTTAATGATGCTGGCGAAACTTGTAGAAAAGAAGGATTAACGCTTTGTTACCATAACCATGATTTTGAATTAGAAAAACTTGCAGATGGCCGAACAGCTTTGGAAACAATCTTTGATGATGTGCCATCAGAAAATATTCAAACAGAGCTAGATATTTATTGGCTTACGAAAGCTGGAGAGCAGCCAACTGAATGGATCAAGCGTTATAAAGGCCGAACCCCTTTAGTGCATTTAAAAGATATGACTGTAGATGAAGAACAGTTCTTTGCAGAGCTAGGAACTGGTGGAGTTGATTTAGAGAGTGTACTAGCCTTAGGGGAAGAAGCAAATGTTGAATGGTGGGTTGTTGAACAAGACCAATCGCGTAAGACACCTTTTGAAAGTATTGAAATTAGTATTAATTACCTTAAAGGTAAACTTCCATATTTAAATAAATAAGAAATCAAAACTGACAAGCTATTCATGTTTGTCAGTTTTTACTTTTACAAAAAGAAAGGAAATTAAAGGATCTTGTCGAACAATAAAATAATAGATTCAATAAAAAGTTAATGGAGGGAATTAGAATGATAAAAGGTTTAAGTACAGCGGGGCTAGGTCAAGTAAAAGATATAGAGCAACTGATTCAATTGGCCTCAGAAAACGGCTTTGGAGCCATAGATACATCAGGTAATGAGTTAAATAATTGGGTTAAAACGAAGGGATTAGAAGAAGCGAAATCTTTCTTACATAAACATGGGGTCATCATAGGCTCTATTGGGTTATCTGTAGAATGGAGAGGAACTGATGAACAATTTAAGGAGGGATTGTCGACCTTATTACAAGATGCTCAAATTGCAGCAGCATTTGACTGTAAAAGTTGTTGTACATATGTTTTGCCTGCAACAGATCAAAAACCAGCACATTATATGGTTCAGGCAACAAAGAGATTACGATTATGTGCCCAAATATTAAAAGAATACGGTGTCAAGTTGGGCTTGGAATTTGTTGGCCCTCATCACCTAAGAAAAGCTTGGACATATCCTTTTATTTGGACCATGCAGGAAACAGTAGAGTGGATTGATGTGATTGGTGAGCCGAATGTTGGTTTATTACTAGATAGTTATCATTGGTATACAACAAATGGAACAGTAGAAGATTTATTGGCACTAGATCCGGCGCAAATTACTCATGTTCATATTAATGATGCTAAGGATATCCCTGTAGTTGAAGTCTTAGATAATGATCGACTATACCCAGGCGAGGGTGTCATTGATTTAAATGCCTTTTTGAAAGCCTTGTCTACTATCGGTTATAAAGGGGTTGTCGCTCAGGAAATCCTATCACCTGAACAGCCACAAGAAACTGCTGAAGTATTAGCTGAAAAATCGGGTAAAGCCTTTGAGGGAGTATTCAGTGGAATTGAAAATTAGTGAGCAAAATTAATATAGAAAAGATACATGGTCATCATGTCATGTATCTTTTTTTATATTGTTAGTACATGCATAGGGGGAGAACTAGTGAAAAGACAGTATAATCGAAAAAGTGTATTTATAACATTATTATTATCATTTATCTTAATTTTATTAATTCCTATTATATTTGAAACCCTACTGTATAAGAAAATGGAAGCGATTTTAAAAGACAATACAGACCAATCCAATATAACATTGCTTAAACAGGCGAGTGATGTAATTGATCACGAATTGCAGCAAGTTACAACACTTTCTTCTCAAATCTCCTTTCATCCTAAACTTAGTTACATTCTGCGGCAACACTCGGAAAAAGATGAATTTGATATCAATGATTATTATTCTTTTATGAAAGATATGCAACAGTACTCTCTGTCTAATACATTCATTTATGATTATTATCTTTACATACCTGAAAGAGATATTTTGCTTAGCCCCACGTTTAAAACCGATTCATCTACTTTTTTTAATGATATATACAATGATAAGGAATTGGATTATGTAAATTGGAAGAATAGTATAACCCAAGTGAAAAGTTCACCCAAATACTTTCCAGTTAGTACACTATTGGAGGGCGTCACAGCCTCACCAATAAAAACAATTAGTTATGTCCAACCCTTACCGCCAGGAGAAACAAAAAATCCCAAAGCATATCTAACCATTTTAATTAATGAACAGAAGATTCAAAACATCTTACGAACTCTTGAATGGGAAAAGCAGGGAAGTATATTTATTTTAGATAAGCAAAATAATGTAATTACAACAACAGCTAAAGATAGTGCAAAATTAAAGCAATTGAACTTAGATCTTAATAAAAGTGAAGGGATATTGGAGCAACGGGTTAAAAATAAGGATATTATCGTTTCTTATATTGTTACTGATGACTCAGGGTGGAAGTATGTGTCAATTATTCCAAAAAGCTTTGTTATGAAAGAAGTAAATACTGTGAAAAATTTAGCTGTTTTTCTATTGTTCACCTGTTTGATTGGTGGATTTATAGCTTGCTATCTATTAGCTCGTTATCATTATATTCCAGTAAGAAATTTAGTAGAATCAATAATTAAAAATGTTAATGGAAAAGATAAACTCGAAGAAAATGAATATCAGCTTATTCAAGAAAGTCTTCACTTTTCATGGAATACAGAAAGAAAATTAAGGGGTTCTTTAGAAGCGCAAATACCTAAGGTTCGAGAGAATTTCTTTATTCGATTATTGAATGGGTTTATAGATACTTCGACAGTTAACCAAGAATCACTAAACTTTATGGGAATTTCTTTTTTTAGTGATGAGTTTCTAGTCATACTTATTGATATTGAGAAAAACGATGCTGACGCTAAAGAAATTTCAGAAAAAGATTGGGCGATAACACGGTTTATGATTAGTAATATCGCTAATGAGTTAATAAATGAAAATCATCATGGATTTGTTGTAGAACTGGGGCAAAGGAGACTTGCGAGTATAGTAAATATTGCGAAGAAGGAGCAGATTAATGCCTTATCTTCAGTAACTCAGCAGTTAAAGGTCATTTTAAAAGACCAATTTGGAATCGCTATTTCAGTTGGAATAGGAAATACTTACAAAGGTTTAACTCAAGTTGTAAATTCTTATCGTGAATCTGTACAGGCACTAAATTATCGTATGATTAAAGGGAATAATCGCGTAATCTTTTTTAATGAGACGAGTGAAAATGCTCATGATTATTATTATCCTGCAGAAATTGAAATGCAATTAATGAACTGTATTAAAATAGCTGATTATGAGCAAGCGGAAACAATTCTTGATAATGTTTTTGTGGAAAATTTCCATTCTCGACGTATCTCTTTATCATTAGGAAAATGTTTGTTTTTTAATATGATGAGTACACATGTGAAAATTCTGAACAGCCTAAAGATAAAACACCAAAATGTGTTTAGTGAAGAACAAGATCCAGTTCAACAAGTACTTGATTGTGAGACGATGGAAGAAATTCACCAAAAAATTAAAATGATATATAAAAAACTCTGTGAAGAAATGAGAGGGAATAGATCAGATCAAAGTGAGGGGTTGCTACTTATGATCCTAGACTATATCCATAACCACTATAATGATCCAATGATTAGTTTGACAACGATTGCGGAAGAAATGAATATTACACCTCAATATCTATCAACCTTTTTTAAAAAACAACAAGGTGAAAATATAACTGAATTTATTGCCAAGATTCGTATAAAGGTCGCAAAGAAGTATCTTGACGAGACGACATTAACCATTGCCCAAATAGCCAATCGTATTGGCTATGCAAATGATGTGGGTTTAATTAGGATTTTTAAAAAGCAAGAGGGCATTACACCTGGAAAATATCGTGCCAGTCAAAAGAAGAATAAATTAGATACTTCTTCTTAAAAAGCTGGCGAAATGACTAGCTAATCACTTTTTATTTCTAAAACACTTAAAAATCCCATGCTCATTATGAATATATGATAGTGAATATTAAATATTGATAGTTTCGTTTCTTAAATTTGGATAGTTTATCTTATATTTTAATGATTAACACGCTTAGAGGGATATGTAAGTATGAGAATAAGCTAGGCGAAGGGAGGAAAAAGGTGCTTTATTTTGAACAAAGTATATTAAGGGAGGTCAATATTAGATGGATAAGTTTAAATGGAAAAGACAGGTTATATTAGGTCTTATTGCTTTACTTCTAATTGTAACCGCTTTATCAGGTTGTAGTAATTCTTCTGAGAGCGAAAAAACTTCCGGTGGTAAAGCAGAGGATGGCTCACTCTCTTTATCTTATTGGGTATCAAATAATCGCCCAGACACGTTAAAAAATTATAACGAAATGGCCGCTTATAAAAAGCTAGAAGAAGCTACTGGTGTAAAAGTAAAATTTGATCATCCAGCCTCAGGAGAAGAAGATCAACAATTTAATTTAATGATGACATCAGGTAAGCTACCTGATGTCATAGAAAGAATTTGGACATCTGTTCCCGGAGGGCCTGAGAAGTATATAAAAGATAAGAAAATTGTTCGTTTAAATGAATATATTGATGAATATGCTCCAAACTTTAAGAAGATATTAGAAGAACATCCAGAATGGAAAAAAATGATTTCTACTGATGAAGGCAGTATTTATTCTTTTCCGTTTCTACGTCAAGATGAATTGAATTTAACTTTTTATGGTCCAGTGATTCGAAAAGATTGGCTAGAACAACTAGATTTAGAAATTCCTGAGACAATTGATGAATGGCACACTGTATTAAAAGCCTTTAAAGAACAGGATCCAAATGGAAATGGCGAAAATGATGAAATACCATTACTAATTGATAAAGATGCCATCACATCTAATGCTTTTGTTGGAGCATGGGGGATTACAAATGGATTTTATCATATAGATAGTGTGGTTAAATATGGACCCATTCAACCGGAATATAAAGAATTTTTGTCTTTGATGAACAAATGGTATGAGGAAGGTTTGATTGATAAGGAATATGTTGCAACAGATGATAAATTGAAAGACGCAAAAGTAACGAATGATCAACTTGGTGCTCTTATGGGGTATTCTGGAAGCAGTATTTTACGGTATATGCAACTGAAGAAGGACGATCCTGATTTTGCCTTAACTGGTGCTCCATATCCGGTGCTTAAAAAAGGGGAAATACCACCTTTCAATCTAGCAGAAGTGAATTATAACGGTGTTGGTGCTGCGATTACGGCTGATAATGAAAATATAGAGGAAACAGTAAAATGGTTGGATTATAAGTATGGTGAGGAAGGTTTCAGGCTTTTTAACTTTGGTATTGAGGGAGAAAGCTATGAAATGATAGATGGTTATCCAACCTACAAGGAAGTGATAACAGATAATCCGGATGGCAAGTCCATGTCAGAAGGACTGGCTATGTATGTACCTGCTGGTTGGAGCGGACCTTTTATCCAAGCGAAGGAATATGCAGAGCAATATAATAATTTGCCTGAGCAACTAGAAGCTTTAGAAAATTGGAAAAAGGGTTCAAATGAGCGAGCAATGCCACTTGTTACACCAACTCAAGATGAAAGCTCTGAATATGCTTCGATTATGAATGATATTAATACTTTTAAGTCTGAAATGATCAATAAATTTATTATGGGAGAAGAACCCCTTTCGAAGTTTGACGATTTTGTTAAAACAATTGAATCTATGGGAATTGACCGGGCAACTGAAATTCAACAAAATGCGTTAAAACGTTATAATGACCGATAATTAATATGGTAAGCGCTTTGATGGTGAGTAAAGCGCTTACCTTCCTATTCAGGTGGATGATCTAGTGATAAAGGAAATGGAGGGACTGCCCCACGATGGAGACTGTTACGAAAAATCGCGAAATAAAAACGAAAACTGAGTTAATGCTCAAAAAAGAGAGTTATTGGCGCCGTCTCGGCAAAGACTTAAAAAGAAATAAATATATTTATATTATGGCTTTACCGGTGGTCATCTATTACATCATATTTCATTATGGACCAATGTACGGAGTCCAAATTGCTTTCAAAGATTTTAGTTTGACAGAAGGCATATGGGGGAGTCAGTGGATTGGTTTTAAGCACTTTCTTGATTTTTTTAAAGGTTTTTACTTTTGGCGCTTAATTAGGAATACTTTTCTTATTAATATTTATGAGTTATTACTGGCCTTCCCTGCTCCCATTATATTGGCTCTATTATTAAATGAATTAAGGAAAATGTGGTTTAAAAGGATTGTCCAAACAATTAGTTATTTACCACATTTTATATCTGTCGTAGTTGTTGTAGGAATGTTGGTTGATTTTACTACTCAAGATGGTTTAATTAATCAATTTCTTATCCTATTTGGCATAGAGCCCATTTCGTTTCTACAAAAGCCTGAGTGGTTCCGAACGCTTTATATTGGTTCAGGAATTTGGCAGAGTATTGGTTGGGGGTCGATTATTTATTTAGCCGCAATGTCTAATATTAACTCAGAACTTTATGAAGCAGCAAAAATTGATGGCGCAAATCGGTTTAAGCAAGCTTTACATGTAACCATCCCAGGTATTGCGCCTATCATTATCATTCTGCTTATACTTCAAATCGGTTCAATGATGAGTGTTGGCTTTGAAAAGATCATTTTAATGTATAATCCATTAACATATGATACTGCTGATGTTATTTCAACTTATGTCTATCGTAAAGGTATTTTAGAGGCTAATTTTAGTTTTAGTGCCGCAGTCGGGTTGTTCAATGCGGTAATAAATTTAACACTTTTAGTTTTGGCGAATCGAATTAGTGCAAAAGTAAGTGAAACAAGTCTTTGGTAAGGATAAGGAGTTGATTATATGAAAATAAAAGCTAGTTTAGGAGAGAAGGTCTTTGATTTTCTCAATGTTTTGTTTATGGTTAGCCTCATAATTGCCACTCTTTATCCTTTTTTATATGTTTTATTTTCTTCATTAAGTGATCCAGGGTTGTTGGCAAAAAATCGAGGGATATTACTTCTACCACTTGGCTTTACAGTCAAAGCTTATGAATTGGTTTTTCAAAATCCAATGATCATAGTTGGTTATTTAAACACCATTTTTTATGTGATTGTTGGGACAATAATTAATATTTTCTTAACAAGCATTGGGGCATACGCTTTATCAAGGAAAAATGCTATGTTAACCAAACCAATCATGATGTTTATCACTTTTACAATGTTTTTTAGTGGGGGATTAATTCCTACTTATCTATTAATTGGGCAGCTGGGAATGATTGATACACGATGGGCCCTCATTATTCCCAATGCTGTTAGTGTATGGAATTTGATTATCATGAGGACCTCTTTTAAAGGCATACCGGATAGTTTAGAGGAATCTGCACGTATTGATGGAGCGAATGATTGGACAATTCTTTTTAGAATTATACTTCCACTTTCGTTGCCTGTTATTGCCGTTATGGTTTTATTCTATGGTGTCGGACATTGGAATGCCTATTTTGATGCGATGATCTATTTACGAAATAATGATTTATGGCCGCTTCAATTAGTACTCCGTGAAATATTAATTGAAAATAGCACAGATAACTTTATTACAGGAGTCGGAGGAGGAGATCGTTATCCAATTGGAGAAACAGTTAAGTACGCTACAATTATAGTAGCAACAATACCTATACTCTTCCTTTATCCATTTTTACAGAAATATTTTGTTAAAGGTGTAATGATCGGGTCTATTAAAGAATAAATAGGAGGTATTCAATGAAACTTGCATTTACAACTCTCGGTTGTCCAGAATGGAATCTGGATACGATTATTTCAAAGGCAGTGGAATTTGACTATGATGGGGTGGATTTTCGTGGCTACTTAGGGGAAATGGAAATCTACAAACTACCTGAATTTTCCAGTGATATTGAAACAACGAAGAGAAAATTTAATGAAGCAGACCTTGAGATCCCTTGTTTTTCTAGTTCTATACGTTTGTTTACAACTTCGAATAAAGAATTGGAAAGTTTTAAGGAGGAATTAAGACAGTATGGTCGGTTATGCCAAGAATTTAACACCCCATTTATTCGTGTTTTTGGAGGGGGGATTGGAGAGATATCACGAGCGGAAGCTATTGACTTCGTAAAAAATAATTTAGCAGAGTTACTTCCAATTGCAGAGCAATATGGGGTGACGTTAATATTAGAGACTCATGACTCGTGGACTAAGTGCGAATATGTAGAAAATATTTTACGCCTTACAGATTCCAAGCATGTACAAGTATTATGGGATATTCATCACCCATATCGGACGGAAGGAGAGCAACCGGAAAAGACGTGGGAGTTGCTCGGTGATCGTATTAAGTATACTCATTGGAAGGATTCTTATCCTGATGAGACGGCACCAAGGGGCTATCAACTTTGCTTAATGGGGGAAGGGGATATCCCATTGAAACGAATCCTTCATTTACTTAAGCAAAATGGCTATGAGGGCTATTACACATTGGAGTGGGAAAAAGTATGGTGTCCAGAGATTGAAGAACCCGAGGTGGCTATCCCTCAATATATTCAATTTATGAAACAACTTAAAGAAGAGTAGGAGAATACAAGCAGAGCCATCTTTAAGGCTCTGCCTGTTTGCGCATCATCAAGCTGATGAGAAATGTAAAACCCCTTTTAAAGGCATGTATTTATGCCTCTGATTGTCCGAGATCACGGTATTGTTTTGGTGACAAATTTGTCTCGTTTTTAAATGTTCGATAAAAAGTCGATAATGTTTCATATCCGACTTCAAAGCAGATCGTAATAATTTCTTTATCGGTTTCTCTTAATAATTTCTTGGCTCTTTCAATTCGTATTTCCATCAGATATTGCATAGGTGTTTTTTGATAGGATTCTTTAAAAATCGTATTTACATAGCGAACAGAAATACCTAGCTTATCAGCTATATCGTTAGCAGTAAGTGGTTCGTAGTAATGGGTATCAATATAACTTTTGATTGTCTCTGTACGCAGGCTATTTTTATCTAAAATTCTTGTTCTTTCTGCTAGTCTTATAAGAGTTAATAAGATATGTAATAAATGAATTTTCAATGCCCAACTAGATAAAGGATCATCAGTTGTTTGTTCATAAAGCATTTTCCTTAGTTGTTGCCTCAACTCACTACTAGCGATGAGATCAGGAGTGAAAAATCTAGAAGATTTGAAAAACTGATTATTGAGCTTATGATCTCCAAAATCTTTTAATGAATGAATATCGAAAGCTAATACAAGTAAGGTAAGACTTGTTTGTGAGAAAATAGAATGTGATGTGTAGGGAGCAAGAAAAGTTCCTTGGTCTTTTGCTATTTTATGTTTTTGATCGTCAATAAGAATGATTCCATCTCCCTCTATGGCATAAAGGATTTGATGGATATCATGGTGATGTATTTTTACTAGATCACCTGCTTTATGTCTACTTTCATAAAGATATGCGCCCCAATGAGGTAAGGGGATTTTCTTTAATGTCATACTCTTCTCTCCTTGGATAGCTAAAAAGTAACATCATTTTAGACGATGTTGATAATGTTCAGTAAAAATCACGATATAGCAGAAGAGCAGCGAATTATTACTAAAAACACTCTATTTCAAAAGGTAAAGTAATCTAGCATTCTTTACGGATTAGTCTTGTGAACTTTGGCCGAACGGGAATTACAAATATCGGCTATTGGCGAATTTTGAATTGTTCTTATTAAAAGCGCTGTCATTCTACTGTTAAGTTTACCATATATTAGCGTGAAAACAGTTCCGAAATTAAGAATCTTTTTCCTAATTTCATAAGAAGTGAGAGTTGAAAACGTTTAAACTATATGTAAATAAAGCATAGAGGATGGGATTAAGATGAAGCATAATATTGGAATCATTATGAATGGTGTAACGGGAAGAATGGGCACGAATCAACATTTAATTCGTTCTATTATCGCAATACGCGAGCAAGGAGGAGTGCAACTAGCGAATGGTGACGTAATTATGCCGGATCCGATTTTAGTTGGTCGTAACGAAGAAAAGTTAAAAACACTTGCAGACAAGTATAATATCGAGCGATGGAGTACAGATTTGGAGGCCTGTCTTGCTAATCCAAATGATATTATTTATTTCGACGCTCAAACAACAGTTCGGAGAGCCGAAGCTATTAAACAAGCAATTGCAGCAGGAAAACATATTTATTGTGAGAAGCCAACAGCGACAAGTCTAGAAGGATCACTGGAACTGGCAAAGCTTGCAAAAGAAGCGGGAGTTAAAAACGGGGTTGTTCAAGATAAACTCTTTTTACCAGGATTATTGAAGTTGAAGAGATTAATTGATTCTGGGTTTTTTGGAAAAATTTTATCCGTACGTATGGAATTCGGTTACTGGGTGTTTGAAGGAGACTGGCAAGATGCTCAACGCCCATCTTGGAATTATCGTAAAGAAGATGGTGGAGGTATGGTTGTCGATATGTTTGCGCACTGGCGATATGTTCTTGATAACTTGTTTGGCAATGTCACAGCAGTATCTGCGTATGCGACGACTCATATTCCTAAAAGAATTGATGAAGGGGGAAAAGAATACGAATGTACGGCAGATGATGCGGCCTATGCGACCTTTGAACTTGAGGGAGGAATTGTCGCACAAGTGAATTCGTCTTGGGCAGTTAGAGTGAATCGAGATGATTTATTAACAATCCAAGTGGATGGAACAGAAGGAAGTGCAGTTGCTGGATTGCGAGATTGTAAGTCACAACATCGTGTCAATACGCCAAAACCAGTTTGGAACCCAGATATCGAAAATCCATTTAACTTCTTAGAGCAATGGGAGGAAGTACCCGCTAATCAAGAGTTCGAAAATGCCTTTAAAATCCAATGGGAGCAATTTTTAAAGCATGTTGTTGTAGATGAAGAGTTTCCATGGGATTTGTTAGAGGGAGCAAAAGGAACCCAATTATCTGATCTAGGATTAAAATCTTCAGAGGAAAGACGCTGGATTGATGTTCCAGAATTATCAATTTAAGGAGGATATAAATGGCTTCAATACAATTACCTACAGCTGATGGCACTTTATATACGTATAAACCTTCCAAGGGGTCGACATTTGTGATTCCTGATAGGCCATTTCAAAGTAGAATAGCCTTTTCAGCAGCACATGTGGTTAGTGATCCATTTGCTAATACTGACCCATTGAATAATGCTCAAATCGATTGGGAAGGAACACTTGCCTATCGCCATCATTTATGGTCCCTTGGCTTAGGGGTTGCAGAGGCGATGGATACAGCACAGAGAGGTATGGGATTAAACTGGGAAATGGCGAAGGAACTTATTTTAAGATCAGTTGCCGAAGCAAAATCAGTAAATGGAAGAATTGCCTGTGGAGCTGGAACGGATCATTTATTACCCGGGAAAGAAGTGACAATCGAGAATTGCATCCAAGCTTATGAAGAACAGTGTGAGTTTGTTGAATCAGCTGGTGGCCAAATTATTTTAATGGCAAGTCGAGCTCTAGCAGCTTGTGCCAAAGGTCCGGAAGATTATGAAAGGGTTTATAACCATATATTACAGAAGGTTTCAAAACCTGTTATATTACACTGGCTCGGCGATATGTTTGATCCTGCTTTAACTGGTTACTGGGGACATACGGATTTGGATCAGGCAATGGATGTATGCTTACGAGTTATTCAAGCAAATGCGGACAAAGTAGATGGGATTAAAATATCTCTATTAGATGAAGAGAAGGAAATCTTAATGAGACGTAAGCTTCCAGAAGGGGTAAAAATGTACACTGGGGATGATTTTAATTACGCGCGTCTTATTCAGGGAGATGAATTGGGGCATAGTCATGCTTTATTAGGTATATTTGATGCGATTGCTCCTGCTGCCTCTGCTGCCTTGCATACATTAGATGAAGGGGATTTACAAACCTATCATAAGCTTTTAGAAAAGACTGTCCCTTTATCAAGGCATATTTTCCAAGCACCAACCTATGCATATAAGACAGGAATTGTATTTATGGCTTATTTAAATGGACATCAATCGCACTTTAGAATGATAGGTGGGGCAGAAGGGTCAAGATCATTGATTCATTTATCCGAACTGTTTGTATTGGCAGATCAGGCCGGTTTACTTACAGATCCAGATTTAGCAGTCAAAAGAATGAAACTTGTTACGGAATTATCCGGGATTGTTTAGGAGGTAGAGTATGAGTTCATTACAAAATATTGATCGACTAAGTTTAAATCAAATTACAACAGATCCTTGGAGTTTAAAAGGAGCTGTTGAAGGAAGTGTTCGCGCGGAAGTTCCTTGGATTGCTATATGGCGTCATAAAATTGAGGAAATTGGTTTGAAAGAGAGTAAGAAAATCATCCAAGATGCGGGGATAAAAGTTTCAAGTATTTGCCGTGGCGGAATGTTTCCTGCAGCAACAAAGCTTGAGCGTGACCAAAGAATTGAAGATAATCGTAGAGCGATTGATGAAGCTGCCGAGTTAGGAGCAGAAACTCTTGTTTTAGTATGTGGTCCTGCACCTGATAAAGACCTTGTCGCTGCACGTGAAATGGTTGCAGAGGGAATTGACAAAATTGTACCTTATGCGAAAGAGCGAGGAGTCAAGCTCGGAATCGAGCCTCTCCATCCAATGTATGCGGCAGAGAGATCTGTCATTGTATCTTTGGCGCATGCGAATGATTTGGCAGAAAAATATTCACCTAATGAAGTCGGAGTAATTGTTGATGTTTTCCATGTATGGTGGGACCCAGATCTTTACCGTCAAATTTCTCGGGCAGAAGGTCGAATTTTAGGCTATCATGTTTCAGATTGGCTTGTTCCGACACCAGATTTATTAATGGGGCGAGGAATGATGGGAGATGGTGTCATTGATCTACGACCAATTCGCTTAGCAGTTGAAAAAGCTGGCTATGCTGGTCCGATAGAGGTGGAAATCTTTAATCAAAAAATTTGGGATATGCCAGGGGACGATGTTCTAGCCTTGATGAAGGAACGTTATTTACAATATGTATAATGTTTGGGAGTGAGGGGAAATCCTCTCTCCCTGTTTCTATTTCCATTGAAAGCAGGGGATAAAATGTTACAAGGTTTATTTATACTAGATGATGTTGAACTTATTTACGGAAGTACATATGAGGAGATCAAGAAATATGTTCATATTTCTGGTCCACCGCAAACTAGAAAAACAATTCGTGAAAATTTATCTCTACTTGAACATGTGGATATTATTTTTTCCGGGTGGGGTGGCCCGTTATTAGATGAGGAATTTTTGAATGCTGCACCAAATCTAAAAGCTATTTTTTATGGAGCAGGATCCATTAAATATATGATAACAGACGAATTTTGGAAACGTGATATTAAAATGACAAGTGCCTATGCCGCGAATGGTGTTCCGGTTGTCGAATACGCTTTATCACAGATTTTATTCTCCTTAAAGCGCGGCTGGCATTATGTTTTACAAACAAAAAAGGAGAAAAACTTAATCACGAAGACAGATGTACCAGGGGCCTATGGATCGACAGTTGGTATTGTATCGTTAGGGATGATCGGGAAAAGCTTGTGTGAAAAGCTGCAAGCATTTGATGTGAAATTGATTGCTTATGACCCATATGTTTCAGATGAGGATGCAAGAAAGCTTAATGTTGAATTATGTAGTTTACAGGAGGTTTTCCAACGCTCTGATGTTGTGTCCATGCATACTCCATGGTTGAAAGAAACGGAAGGCCTTATTACTGGTGAACATTTTACTTCAATGAAAGAAAATGCAACCTTTATTAATACTTCGCGTGGAGCGATTGTACGAGAAGATGAGATGATAGATGTATTGAAAAGGCGTCCTGATCTTTATGCAATATTAGATGTCACTTATCCAGAACCCCCTGTAGCAGACTCTCCACTTTATGAGTTAGAGAATGTTATTTTAACTCCTCATATTGGTGGCTCAATGGCAAATGAATGTCAGCGAATGGGTGCTTATATGTTGGCGGAATTAAAACGATTCCTTGATGGGAAGGAATTAAAATGGCTGGTAACAGAAGAAAGATCTAAAATTATGGCGTAATAAGGAGAGAAAAAATAAATGGGTCAGTCAATTACAGATCGAAATTATTGGATAGATAAAATGCTTCAAATAGCTGAGCCTGTCCTTCATTCATTAGCAAATCAACAATTAAAAGAAAAGATGCCCATTGAAGGAAAACTGTCTGATCGACATGAATATACTTATTTAGAAGCATTTGCTAGATTGATATGTGGAATGGCACCATGGTTGGAAACTGGGCCAGAGACTGGTGAGGAAGGGAGACTGCGGAAACAATATATCAAGCTTGTGCAAAAGGGAATGGATGCAGCAACTGATCCTCAATCTCCAGATTATATGAATTTTTCAAAGGGACACCAACCAATTGTTGATGCAGCATTTCTTGCTCACGCAATCATTCGAGCTCCACATCAATTATTTCATACGCTTCCAGAAAAGGTTCGGAAAAATATCATTACAGCGCTAAAACAAACTCGTTCCCGTAAACCATTTTTTAGTAATTGGCTGTTATTTTCGGCCATGATAGAAGTGACTTTCTATAAGCTTGGTGAAGAATGGGATCCTATGCGCGTTGATTATGCATTAAAACAACATGAGCAATGGTATTTAGGAGATGGCATATATGGTGATGGTCCTGAGTATCATGCCGATTATTATAATAGTTATGTCATCCAACCCATGTTGGTCGACATCATTAATACGATTGGACATCAAGCAGAAGATTGGCAACAAATGAAGGCGAAAATTATGCAACGTGCCGAAAGGTTTGCCGGCATTTTAGAAAGGAGTATCTCTCCTGAAGGGACTTTTCCAGTTATCGGCAGGTCGATTGCATACCGTTTTGGTGCCTTTCACCATCTAGCCCAGATGGCATTGCAGCAAAGTCTTCCTCATGATCTTTCACCTACGCAAGTAAGATGCGCTCTCACGGCAGTTATCCGTAGAGTCATGGAAATGGGCGGTACATTTGATAGGGAAGGATGGTTACAGATTGGTCTTTGCGGCCATCAGCCAGAGTTGGGAGAAGGATATATTTCAACAGGTAGTCTTTATTTGTGTTCTACTGTCTTCCTGCCACTTGGTTTACAAGCAACTGACCCATTTTGGAACGGCCAAGCAGATTGGACAGCGAAAAAAGTATGGGATGGACAAGCCATCCCGATCGATCAGGCCTACTAAGAGGATAGCAATCACGATCTTCCTTATCATATAAAAATAGTTTCTAACAGTCATTTCCTATTCTTTAAAAAGGCGGCAAGATAATAGCGATTTGCTTCTTTGGAACTGGTGATGAGAGATAATTGAGACTGGGACAGAATTAAAATGTTCAGCATCAAAGGAGAACGGTGCACAACCATAGCACGGGTAATATATGAAGATTCCTGCGGGAAGTCGGCTAGTGACGGGCACGTCCTGTGACCAATGCCCACACTAGAACATCGCGTTCGTCGAAAGGTATCGGTGAGATCCGCAGTGCAAATGAGGATCAAAGGCTAAGTGGCGCAACCGCCTTCGTAACCTACATCCTGTAGGCCTGAAGAATCACCTGCCGCCTGCGAAAGCGAAGTATATTTCCGGAGCGGGTTATATGCACTTAGTAGTTCGGTTTTTCTTTAATGAAAAAAACCTTTGTCCCAGCCTCAATTTAAGAAAGCAATTTATCAAACTTGATTCTCTTATTCAGCTCAATTATAAGTGGTGCCCCGATAAGCATTACAACAAATTCACTAATTGCCAATGTAATCCAAGTAAACCAAAATGGAAAACCAAGAGCTAAAGTTAATTCAATCGCAATGATAAACATAGTAAAGCTAAAAATAAATGTATTAAAAATCATTCTTTTCCAAATGCCTTTAATAAATTTACCTGAAAAGATTGTAATCGACAGGGCAATAATAGATTGACCCACACCGAAAATAAGATCATATAGTCCCAGTTCTGAGAAAAATAAATTGGCTAAAAATACACCGATACCAACGCCAAAGATGTATTTCTTATTAAATATTACTAGATGGTTAAATATTTCAGATAAACGAAACTGGATGTTTGTAAATCCAAATGGATGGATTAAAGCAGTCACTGCAATATAAAGTGCACCAACAATACTGTTGATCACCAATGTTTTAGTTTTCATAATTCATTCTCCCCTTAGTTTTTTATCGTGGGATGGTTTCGAACCACGTCCTCTTGACTCATATAATTCTAGAGTCTTAAGTGTCCATTATACACAATTTGAGGTATAAAATTAAATTCCATATTTTAGAATAATAGAAGCAATTTACAAATCCTTAATGTTTCTATTTTCCCCAGTCAACCTTTTTTCTGTCATTAAAAATGCCGTAATTAGCCCATATTTTTACTTAAAGTCTTCCTGCTTAAAAACCGTGATTTCTGCAAAACTATTCATTTATACCTCATCAGACTTATCAGTCTATTGGTTAAACACTCCTGATATTTCGATCTATGCTAGCCCACATTAAAAAATATCTTGATATTTCTTGAAAAAAAAGAGACAATGCAATATAGTGAAACATCATTTTATCTCTCATTAACTGGTATATGGCCCCTTCAAAAATTTGCGAAAATCCTGAAATTGTCAGTGGGGATAAAAGAACTGCCACTCATTGAAGTTTCATTTTATTACTACTTTAATTGCTAAATGTTTATGGATCGGAAAAAGGATGGAAGGAGTTGCTTACCTATTATGATTAATAATGAACTCCTGCGGCGAGATGAAGAAGTTATTGCAGAGCTAGAAAAAGATCTTCGCTATATTTCTGCGATTATTAAACAAAAAGGCCGCGTGATATTGACAGATTACTCTATTACACCACCTCAATTTATTGCATTACAATGGCTGGTGGAGCAAGGAGATATGACCATCGGTGAGCTTTCAAATAAAATGTATCTAGCCTGTAGCACAACTACGGATTTAATTGATAGAATGGAAAAAAAGGAACTTGTGATGAGAGTTAGAGATCCTAAGGATCGACGAGTTGTAAGAATTCATTTATTAGAAAAGGGAGAAAACATCATTGCAGAAGTGATCAAAAGAAGACAAAACTATTTGCAAGAAGTTTTAACTGATTTTTCTGATCAAGACGTCGTGAATTTAAAGGGATACTTAGCCCGATTACATCGAGATATGAAGTGAAAAAAAGAAATGAAATTAGTTGCTCATGGATGAAGTAATATTATTGAATTAAGATTAAGCTCATTTCATAATAGCAACGAAACTAGATAGACAAGAGGCGGGAAAGTTGGAACATGCAATAGGTGTCATTGATTCAGGAGTAGGCGGATTAACCGTAGCTAAAGAAATTATGCGGCAAATGCCTAACGAAATTATTTATTATGTAGGGGATACAGCTCGTTGCCCCTATGGACCGAGACCAGAAGAGGAAGTTAGACGATTTACTTTGCAAATGGCTGGATTTTTAGTGGAACGGCAAATTAAAATGCTTGTTATTGCTTGTAATACGGCTACTGCTGTTGTATTAAAGGAGCTGCGTGAAACTTTAGATATTCCAGTTGTAGGAGTTATTGCTCCTGGTGCAAGAGCGGCATTAAAGGTAACAGAAAATCGAAAAATTGGAATTTTAGGCACGATAGGGACGATCAAAAGCCAAGCATACGTTCATGAATTAAAAATGATTAATCAGCAAATAGAAGTTGAACAATTAGCTTGTCCTAAATTTGTTCCGCTTGTTGAAAGTTTTGAATATCAAAGTGCAGTCGCAAAAAAAGTTGTTGCCGAGACACTGATTCCAATAAAAGGAAAAGGTCTCGATACAATTGTGCTTGGGTGTACTCATTATCCTTTGCTTGGACCATTAATTCAACAAGAAATGGGGCCTAAAGTAAAAGTGATTAGTTCCGGTGAAGAGACTGCTCAAGAGGTAAGCACGATTCTTGATTTTAATGGTTGGTTAAACCCATCTTTAGCCGTTCCAAAACATCGCTTTTTTACAACTGGGTCACAATCTATTTTTAGACGAATTGCTTCAGACTGGTTGCAAATAGATGATTTACATATTGAATTTGTAAATCTTAGAAATCATGAGTATCTATTAGGAAACTAAACTAGAGCTTCCAAAAACGGTCAATCAACTGACTTTTTTGGAAGCTTCTTCTTTTTTCTAATACTTCCGTTTTTGTAATAGGAAGGATGTTGGGCAAAAAAGTATAATGCCAGAAATGCGAGCTTTTAGCTATTTTTCATTCAGGCAGGCGCTACCATTTATCACCTCATGCGCCTAGAGGGTTTACACTCTTCCAATGATAAAAGGATGCTGAAACATTGCTTCATTATGTTTTCTTATCAGCTCGAAAGTCTTTAAATTTGTACGTCACTGAACAGTCGCTTCCGCTTTTTTTTTGTCCAGCTCCAGCGCCTAGCGACTAGCAAATTTACGCCTTCTTCCTGCGATAAGTCAACATTGGCTCCTTTGTCGCCGTGTTTCCTTTATCTCGTCAGAAGTCTTTAAATTTGTACGTCACTGAACAGTCGCTTCCGCTTTTCTTATAAAAAGTTTTGACAAGCCGGTCTATTCCTGAAAGATAGCTCGTATACATGAAGTACAAACTGTCTTAGGAGGGGTACGAATGTCAAAAAAGGCAAAAATGGCCTTTACGTTGGCTGGTATTTTAACAGCAAGCATGGTCTTAACCGGTTGTGGTCTTTTCGGAAAAGATAAAGAGAGTGTGGATCCACCAGGAGAAGTGACCCAAATGCAGGAGGGAGAAGAACTAGAAACAACATCTGAATCAACAAAAGAAACTGCTGATACGCAAATGTGGGACCTTTATTTAGTCGACAAAAATGGTTATGTGGTGGCACAATCGATCCAACTTCCAAAAACGGAAAGTGTAGCCAAACAAGTTCTATCGTATCTTGTTACAGATGGCCCCATTTCGGAAGTCCTTCCCAATGGGTTTAGAACGGTAATTCCAGCAGGAACAGAAGTGGATGTAGATATTAAGGATGGCGTCGCCGTAGTAGACTTTTCTGAAGAGTTTTCTGAATATAATGAAGCTGATGAACAGAATATTCTTCAATCTGTTACATGGACTTTAACTCAATTTGATAGTGTTGATTCTGTGGAACTAAGAGTAAACGGATACGCACTTAAAGAAATGCCAGTTGGAGGAACACCAATTAGTGAAGATGGACTAACTCGAGCAGATGGAATTAATACTGATGCTTCTAATGTTGCAGATATTACAAATACTCGCCCTGTGACAGTTTATTATTTATCTCAAGCTGAAGGAGATCCTTATTATGTCCCTGTTACGAAACGAATCTCCAATACTGAAGAAGATGATGTTGCGGCTGTCATTAACCAATTAGTAGATGGACCAGGTCTGCAAACGGCACTCTCTACAGCTTTATTCAATGGGGTTAAATTGGTGGATGAACCTACAGTAGAAGACGGGAATGTAGTACTTGATTTCAACGAATCCATTCTTGAAAGTAGCGATAGTAATATGATTTCTGATGCTGCTCTTAGCTCAATCGTTCTTTCCTTAACAGAACAAGAAGATATTAAGAGTGTTTCTATTAAGGTAAATGGGAATAATGAAATTGTGAAGGAAGATGGGGAGGCTCTAACAGCTCCAGTCAACCGCCCAGAAAAAGTGAACGTTGGTAGTTTTTAAAAAGGAAAATTTGCTATACTATATAATAGAGGATGTTCAAAAAGGAAGGATCAAAGGCTAAATTCCCGACATCCTATCGCAATGCCTTTGAGGCCTGCGTTCTGCAGGCCTCCGATAAACATGGCACTTCGAGATGGAGGATCTTTTCCTAGATATGAAGTCACCCCACACGCGCAAGTTCGCTGGCTTGCTTTTCCGCTGCTCAGAGCTGCACCGCTCCGAACTTTCGACGTGCAGGGTGTACTAACTAGTGTTGGGATTGCTGGTGGGACTACACTGCTATTAACTTAGTCCTTTTTTCCTCCTTTTGAACACATACATTAGTCAAGGGGCTGATAAGATGCAGCCTCTTGTATCTTTTTAGCTGAAGCAGGTTATGAAGGAGGAATTATCTTTTGCGCTCTCAAAATAGAGGATCATTGGACTTAAGAAATGTACATATTGAGAATCAGTATTTAAAACACCCTGAAGGGTCAGTACTAATAACGGTAGGAAATACAAAGGTTATTTGTGCTGCAAGTATAGAAGATCGTGTCCCCCCATTTCTTAGGGGAACAGGAAAAGGCTGGATTACAGCAGAATATGCGATGTTACCACGAGCAACTGAAACTAGAAATATTCGTGAATCTTCTAAAGGAAAGGTATCAGGGAGAACAATGGAAATCCAACGTTTGATTGGTCGTTCCCTGCGCGCTGTTGTTGACTTAGAAGCCATTGGAGAAAAAACGATTTGGGTTGATTGTGATGTGATTCAGGCTGATGGAGGAACTAGAACGGCTTCCATTACAGGAGCTTTTGTAGCCGTAGCTATGGCCCTTCATAAAATATCTCTTGAAAAAAAATGGACAACATTCCCGTTACAAGACTTTCTTGCTGCCACTAGTGTTGGAATAAGCCAGTCTGGCGAAGTTATTCTAGATTTGGACTATCAAGAAGACAGCCAAGCAAAAGTAGACATGAATGTAGTTATGATTGGAAATGGCGAGTTTGTTGAATTACAAGGTACAGGCGAAGAAGCAACCTTTTCAACTAGTCAACTGCAAGAAATGCTCGATGCAGCAACTCAAGGGATTAAGCAATTAATAGAAATCCAGCGAACAGCTCTTGGTGAGGTTGCGACTTTGATTGACCAAGTGGTGAAAAAACAATCATGACGAATAAAGTAATGATTGCCACTAAAAACAAGGGAAAAGCGTCTGAATTTGCAACGCTTTTTTCCCAATTCGGATTAGAAGTATCAACATTATTAGATATAGAAAATCATCCTGATATCGAAGAGACAGGTAATACGTTTGAGGAAAATGCAAGGATTAAAGCAGAAACCCTATCTTTAGAATTAAATGAAATGGTTCTAGCTGACGATTCTGGATTGATTGTGGATGAACTAGACGGCGCTCCTGGTATTTATTCGGCTCGATATGCGGGGGTAGAAAAAAATGATGAGGCAAATATTGATAAGTTACTTTATGAAATGAGAGATGTGCCGGAGAATAAAAGAACAGCGCGGTTCTACTGTGCCCTTGCCTTAGCAATTCCGGGAGAAGAAACAATATTTGTCTCTGGAAAATGTGAAGGAAAGATTTTAACTGAAAGGCATGGTGTGAATGGTTTTGGCTATGATCCCATATTTTTCGCATCGGAAGTCGGCAAATCTATGGCTGAATTAACGAATAAAGAAAAAAATAAAATTAGCCATAGGTCAGAAGCTTTAAAAAATTTAGAACCTATATTAAGGGATCTCTTTATACAAAAGTAAAATGCTCTATATGAAAGAAACCTCGAGAAGTCAATCCATTTTCGAGGTTTCTTTTATTTCGAATCTATGACTCGACTTTTGAACAGGAATAGTCCCCACCATACTAGTAAGAATAAAAGTCCAACAATTATAAAAATAGACCAAACAGCGCCGTCTTGGAAATGACTAACTAAGTGCTCGAATTCGTTCATACCTTCTGCTCTGCTAATACTATTTATCAGACTAACTATTGGAATCGTTACAGTGAATCCGATCCTAAAATGGACAAACTCTTATGTTGCTTTGTTACAACGTTAAAAGCGGCGAATCCTAATGTTGTCAATAAAAATAAGTAGTAAATAGCCCAAAACCAAATAGGAAGAGATTCCCAATACATTTTTTCTCTCCTTCCCTCACGTTTGAAAATTCCATCTTCTAATGCTTTAAAAATAATTAGCAGAAATATATATGATAGAAAACAAGATTCGTTTAGAAGACAATCTACATAATTATTGATGGTTTCTCCTTCTGTTCAATTTTTGATAAGGAGATTAAAATACATAATTAACTCTTAGATTTAGCAGTATCTCATAAAAGTGAACTGTGATAATTCTGCTTGATTGACAACCGTACTAGTCATTGCTAAAATTCAATTCATTGAATGAATTTAGATAAAATTTTCTACATTTAGTATTTTACGGGTGTAAATATGAATAATATATCTAATCTTCCTAATTTAACTGTTGCATTTGTTTGTAAGCGTTTTTTTATATGAAAAATCATTGGTTTCCCAATATAAATAAAGGAAATCATTCTTGTTTATTATATGAAGTGAAGAGGGAAGTCAATGAAAAAGAAACATATAAGGTTACCACTTAGTATTCAATACTTATCATTCTATATTGTTATTTTAATTATTCTGATTATTTTTTTAGGAACGATCATTCACTTTTATTTATTGGCGACTTTAAAAGGACAGGTAATGGATTCGAATGAGAAAAAGTTAATTCAAATGAAAGATATTGTGGACACAAAATTATTAGAGTTTCATAGAATTTCTTTACAAGTTTCATCTCAACATGAATTGACCCCTAATTATGTTGATAATTTTTTTGATGTATATAAAGCAAAAAAATTATTAAATTATAAGGTAGGCAATGATTTTATCTATGAGCTCTTTTACTATATTAGAGGAAATGACTATTTATTTTCGGGAGATTCTAGTTATTCATTCCCTGCCTTTACGTCTACTTATTATCAATTTCAAAATTGGCCATATGATGATTTTTACCAAGCGATCAATGAAAGTGAAAAGCCCTTTTTAAGGAATTCAGAAGAAGTAGAAATATTTAATAACAATACTGTAAATATGATTATTTATGGAGTACCCGTGCCTTTCAATAGTAAACACCCTTATGGCACTCTGCTATTTTTTATTGATGAGAGAATGATTCAAAATATGTTAAAAAACATTGTCAATACTCCTGGTGGAAATGCTTTTATTTTAGACAACCAACACCAAGTAGTGGCGAGCTTATATAATAGGGATAATGATTTTCAGGAAATTTATAAGCATATGAACGTAAGTGGACCTGAGGGGCTACAAAATATAACGATTAATAATCAGACCTATTACGTATCCCATGTGAAATCAGAATTCTTAGACTGGAGTTTTTTTACGCTCACTCCTGAATCTGAATTAATGAAGGATGTAAATAGTGTGCGAAATAAGGTTTTAGTTTCCTATGCAATTATTTTATTAATAGGCGGAGGATTAATCTATATAGGCATGCAAATAAACTATAAACCTCTTGGTAGGTTAATTCGACGAGCGGAAGAAAAGTGGTCACGTGTCTTAAATCAACATCATGGTGTGGAAAAGATATGGGAAGCTATTAACTATTCGGAAACAAGAAATCAACTTTTAAGTAAAAGTGTGGAAAAAGCCGCCCGCTTATGCAGCAACACCTATTCACTCGTTTATTGCGTGGGGAAATATCAGATTATCAAGCATTTAATAAATTGGGCAAAGAGATTGATTTACACTTAGAGGCAATGAGCTATTATGTAATGCTTATGGAATTTAAACAAGAGGATGAAACGGTTAATCCGCTTGCACTCAAGAGGATTAAAGAATGGATTGGTTGTTTACCCAGTACCGAAAAATATCAGATAGATTTATTTGGGGCATCTGCATTTATTTTAATTTTATCTGGTGAACCTGACCAATCAATGCTAATTGATTGGTATAAAAAACTAAATCAAGATAGGGAAATAACAGTAACGATCGGAGTTGGAAATAGCTATGATGAGGCGATTCAAATCGGTAAATCTCATTTGGAAGCTGCGACAGCTCTGCAATATAAATTAATAAAAGGTATGAATCAAATTATCTTTTTCTCGGAAACCTCGGCGGAAAATTTGAAAATGAAATGGTATGATAAACAAATTGTTGAGCAATTAGACTTATTTATTCGGCAAAGGGATATGAAACAGATTGAAAAGGTCTTAGAACAAATAACAAATATTATCCGTTCACCAGATAGTAATCTGTTTTTAGCGAAGTGTTTAATGTTTGATGTATCAGGGGTGATTATGCGGATTGTTCAGGATATGCAACCAATTCAAAGTAAGCTTGAAGGTATGATGCCAGATGTTTTGAAAATCAATGATTTTCATTCTTTAGAAGAAATGGAAAAAACGGTCAACAAAATTATCCAAGAAGTGTTGGAAGTTTATGAGCAATCTGGTAGGGATCATATATTATTGGATGATTTACTGCAATATTTACAAGATCACTATCATGAGTATCAATTCTCTATTCAAGCCTTAGCAGAGCATTATTCATTATCAGAGGCTTATATTATGCGTTATTTTAAAAAGCATACTGGTGAAACGATCTTACAGCATTTAAATCGTTTAAGAATGGAGCAAACAAAATATTTACTTAAGACAAGTGATCTACAAATTAAAGAAATTGCCATTCGAGTCGGATATAGTGATGTTTCAAGTTTTATTAGGAAGTTTAAACAACAAGAGAAAATGACACCCGGTGAATTTAGAAAAAAATATACGAATAAGAATGTAATTTAAACTTGGCGTTTGCCAAGTTTTTTTGTTGCATAAAGTGACTTAAGTCCTGATATAGCAAGAGTTGGATGAGTTTGTATTTCGCATATTGGTTTTGTTTTGACATATAAGGAAAGTTATCTATTTTAATGCGTCAGTTTGTGTTTAGCATATAGAATCTGAAATTACTGATTGCGCAAAAGCTGGAAAGTATTTTAGCATGAAGGCACCGAATGGGTCACAAACTCAAATCGTGAATCCGTTTGCAGCAGCAATGTATCTACATAAAAGAAAAGGGAGGTATGAATATGAAAGGACAGGGGGACGCAGTACTCCAAAAAAGTGCACCCATCATACAGAGAAAAAGAACAATAAAAGAGAAAACGAAAAAGTTATTGCAAAACTATGATCTCTATCTACTGTTATTGCCTACATTACTTTATTTTCTAGTTTTCCATTATTTTCCTATGTATGGAGTGCAAATTGCGTTTAAAAATTTTAATGCCACTTTAGGAATAATGGGTAGTCCATGGATTGGCTTTGAACAATTTACACGTTTCTTTCAATCCTATCAGTTCTGGACGGTATTAAAAAATACAATTGGTTTGGCGCTTTTTGAATTAGCTGTATTTCCAATTCCCATTATTATGGCCCTATTATTGAATCAGCTAGTTAGTCGTCGGTTCAAACGTATTGTACAAACGGTTACCTATGCACCCCATTTCATCTCGGTAGTTGTATTAGTAGGAATGCTTAATCTGTTTTTATCCCCACGCAATGGGATTATTAATCAGTTAATTGCATTATTCGGTGGAGATCCGATTTTCTTTTTCGGTATTCCGGAATGGTTTAAGCCGTTGTTTGTTTTTTCTGGAGTGTGGCAAAATCTCGGCTGGGGAATGATTATTTACTTAGCAGCCCTCACTTCGATTAGCCCCGATTTACACGAAGCAGCTGTTATGGATGGTGCAAGTAAAATAAGAAGAATTTGGCATATTGATATTCCAGGGATATTACCTACAGTTATCATATTGCTTATTTTAAATATGGGAAATTTATTAAATGTTGGATTTGAAGAGGTTTACTTAATGCAAAACTCGGTCAATATTTCTTCTTCGGAAATTATTCAAACTCATGTTTATAAAGCTGGACTTTTAGGAGCTCAGTTTAGTTATGCGACGGCTGTAGGTTTGTTTAATTCTATCATTAATTTTATCTTACTTATTATTGTGAATCAGACAGCCAAAAAGTCTGGACAATCAAGCCTATGGTAGAAAGGAGGCTGCCTAATGAATCTAACAGCTAGAACGAAGGGCGATAAAATATTTGACTTTTTCAATACCACATTTTTTACCATTATCTTATTTATAACCATTTATCCTCTTTATTTTATGGTGATTGCTTCCTTCAGCAGTCCAGAAGCAGTAAATAATGGTGAGATCTGGTTATGGCCAAAGGATATTACATTCAAAGGAAGATCTTGGAATGGTGAATACAATCTGGGCTATGGTAATTCCTAATGCGATATCTGCTTATAATTTGATTATTGTCAGAACGTTTTTCCAGGGCACCATTCCAGATGAATTATTAGAGGCTGGCAAAATGGATGGCTGTACAAACTGGAAATTCTTTTTGAAAATCGTTGTTCCCTTATCAACGCCAATCATAGCCGTTATGGTGCTATTTCACGCGGTGGGGCATTGGAATGCTTATTTTAATGCTTTAATTTATTTGCGTGATGCCGCGTTGCATCCACTTCAATTAGTATTAAGAGATGTTTTGGTTTTATCACAAGCGAATGAAGTTACGGATTCAGGTGCTTTAGCTAGTATGGAAGCAGAAATGCAAAACATTTCCGACCTAATTAAATATGGTGTAGTAATAATTGCAAGTCTTCCAATGCTAATCCTATATCCATTTGTACAAAAGCATTTTGTAAAGGGTGTCATGATCGGATCAATTAAAGGTTAATAGATCTGTTCATATAAATATAAATTTGAGGAGGAAATTGAGTGAAGAAAAGTTGGATCTTTTTATGTGTTGTATTGCTACTTATATTAAGTGCTTGTAGTGGCAAAGAAAATAGTGGTACAGCAGAAATTCCGGAGGATTCTGGAGAAGAAAAGGTTACATTAAATGGTTTTGGTGTAAAAGCACCAGCTGCTACAACAGACTGGGATGAGATGCCATTTCTAGACGAGCTAGCTGAAAATGTTAATGCGGAGATTAAATGGACGAATGCCACACCGCAAACCCAGCAGGAACAAATTAACCTAATGTTTGCTAGTGATGATTTGCCAGACTTTTTTTATTCCGCTTGGAGTTTAGGTGGGAATGATATTGTCAAATATGGCGCAAACGGGCAACTGATTGCCTTGGAAGATCTAATCGATGAGCATGCACCAAATTTAAAAGCAATTCTAGATCAACGCCCAGATATAAAGCAAATGATTACTGCTCCTGATGGCCATATTTATTCGATACCACAATTCATTGAAGATAAAGCAAGTCAGTCAAATGATGCCTTTTTTATTAATAAAAAATGGCTAGACGAATTGGATTTGTCAATACCAGAAACAACGGATGAATTTGTGGAGGTTTTAAAAGCTTTTAAAGAAAAGGATCTAAATGGAAATGGTAAGAATGATGAGATACCCTTTAGCTTTATGTATAGTAATGCCATTCGTGGCCCACATTCATTAAGTGGATCATTCGGTGTAGTAGGACGGAATATTGGTGTGAAAGATGGTAAAGTATATTATGCACCTGTCCAACCAGAATATAAGGAATATGTGAAATGGATGCACGAGCTTTATGCAGAGGGATTGATTGATCAGGAAGCCTTTACTCATGATACATCAGTATATGATTCAAAGATTAAA
This sequence comes from Lederbergia galactosidilytica, assembly GCF_017873565.1. GTDB lineage: Bacteria > Bacillota > Bacilli > Bacillales > Bacillaceae_C > Lederbergia > Lederbergia galactosidilytica. The sequence goes on along the minus strand of NZ_JAGGKH010000007.1, from coordinate 115,222 downwards.
TCAAAAACACCGATTTTCGGAGCTTATTTTAGTTGGTCCAAGTGGTCTGATTTTGGTACTTTGGATAGTGAATATGTAGCTATTCCACCTTTGAAAGGACCAGATGGTGATCAAATGTGGAATCGGAATGCTGGGACATTTAGTGTTTCTGGATTCTCTATTACCTCTGCGAATGCAAATCCAGTACGGACAATAAAATGGGTTGATCAAATGTTTGATCCTGTCATCGCTATTCAAATATCGTCAGGCCCGATTGGTGAAAATTTGAAAGAGGAAGATGATGGAACATATTCTATTATTGAAGCTCCTGAAGGGACAAGCTTTGAAGAATTCAGACATAAAAATACACCTGGTTCCTACGGAGTATTCATTCAATTAGCAGATTCAGAGATAAAAGTAAACCAAAGCCCTGGTCAAAAAGAAAAAGAAAGCTATGCTGAAATGTATGCGCCATATCAACCAGAAGAAATTTATCCAAATGTTTTATATAGTGCTGAAGATGCAGAGCGACTATCAATTTTAGCGACCGATATTGATGGATATATTAGTGAAATGATCCCTAAATTTATAATTGAAGGCAATGTAGATGCTGGATGGGATGGATACATTGAACAATTGGATAAAATGGGCTTAAATGAGTTGTTAGAGATGCATCAAAAGTATTATGATAATTTTAAAGATGGTGAATAAATCTGACAGGGACGATTTTCGCCCCTGTTTTTCCTTATTAATATTATGATAAGCTATAACATATTGAATATATTATATAGAAAATGATTGAGAATGGATTGATCAATAAGAGTTTTGTGAAGGGGGAGAGTCTATGAAAAAGCCAAATATTCTACTTATCACAAGTGATCAGCAGCATTGGAATACGATTGGCCATTTTAATCATGAAATTTCTACACCGAATCTAGATCGATTAGTGAAGGAAGGAACTACTTTTAAGAGAGCGTATTGTCCTAATCCTACCTGTACTCCTTCTAGAGCCTCTATTATTACAGGTACTTATCCTAGTCAGCATGGAGCCTGGAGCATTGGTACAAAGCTCTCTGAGGATCAAATTACGGTAGGGGAACTTCTACAGGAGGGGAATTATCGTACAGCATTAATAGGGAAAGCCCATTTCCAACCGCTTGCTTCAACAGAAGAATACAAGTCTCTTGAATCTTATCCGATTTTGCAGGATTTTGATTTTTGGAAGCGTTTTAAAGGGCCTTTTTATGGTTTCCAAGATGTGGATTTAACTAGAAATCACACGAATGAAGCACATGTCGGTCAGCATTATGCACTTTGGCTTGAAGAAAATGGATGTAAGAATTGGCGAGATTATTTTCTACCTCGGACTGGGAAAATGAATCCCGCTGAAAAATATGAGTGGAAGATACCTGAAAAATATCATTACAATACTTGGATTGCGGAAAAAACAAATCATCAATTAAAAGAATACAAGGATAATGATGAACCATTTTTCTTGTGGTCGAGTTTTTTTGATCCACATCCACCTTATTTAGTACCAGAACCCTGGGCTTCCATGTATGATCCTGATCAACTCAGTGTTCCTAAATTAGTTCCAGGTGAACATGAAAAAAACCCACCTCACTTCGGTTTGACCCAAGAAGAAAATCCTGACTTTTCTCCTTACAAAGAAACGGAAATTGGGAATATTGGATTTCATTCTCATTCCCATGTGACGGAAGAGGAAGCTAAGAAAAATATGGCTATCTACTATGGCATGATTAGCATGATGGATCATTATATTGGGAAAATATTAGATCAATTAGATACCTTGGGTCTTACTGACCAGACAATCATAGTATTTACAACAGACCATGGTCATTTTTTTGGGCAACATGGGTTACATGATAAGGGTGGTTTCCATTACGAGGATGTTCTGAAATTACCATTTATCGTCCGCTATCCAGGACATATACCGGCGGGGAAGGTTTCTAACTCTATGCAGTCTCTGGTAGATCTAGCACCGACCTTTTTAAGTTTTGCGAACCTATCTATTCCTGCCCATATGGTGGGGGAAGATCAAAAAGATGTCTGGCTTGGGAAAGAACGAGCAGCAAGGGATCATATTATCTGTGAATATCGGACTCAGCCTACTGCTGTTCACCAAAAAACCTATGTAGATGAACGTTATAAAATAACCGTTTATTACAATCGTACATATGGAGAGATATTTGATCTTGAGGCTGATCCACAAGAATTAAATAATCTATGGGATGATCCTAAGTATCTCGACTTAAAAGCCAACTTATTATTGAAATATGCTTGGGCAGAACTTGGAATAGAGCCGCTTCCTATGCCACGGATTTCAGGTGCTTAGGTTGTAGTAAGTCTTCGATACAAACTAGAATGCTAGGGTGAAAGCTAATTTAAAAAAACTCTATAAAAGAAAGGTGATCCAATTGAAAGAACAAAAGCAGCCGAACATTATCTTTATAATGAGTGATGACCATGCGGCCCATGCGATTAGCGCTTATGCTAGCCGTATTAATGAAACGCCAAATCTTGATCGGATTGCAGACGAAGGAATGAGACTAGATAATTGTTTTTGCACGAATTCAATATGCGCACCTAGTCGAGCGGCAATTTTAACAGGTAAGTATAATCATTTAAACGGTGTGCGAACATTATACGAAGACTTTGATGCACGCCAACAGCATGTGGCGAAAATTTTACAGGAGAATGGCTATCAAACGGCTATGATTGGAAAGTGGCATTTGGGGCATGGAGGAAACAGTGATCCAACTGGATTTGATTATTGGAATATATTCCCTGGTCAAGGAGCCTATCATGATCCGGAAATGATTGAAATGGGAGAGAAGAAAGTATTCCCTGGATATGCGACAGAAATTACGACTGATTTAAGTTTAAAATGGTTGGAGAAGAGAGATCGAAATAAGCCATTTTTTATGATGTGTCACCATAAAGCACCACATCGTCCATGGGATCCAGACGAAAAATATATGGACTTATACAAAGATGTTGAGATCCCGGAGCCTGAAACATTTCATGATGATTATGACACTCGTTCTTCTGCGGCTATAGAAGCGCAAATGCGAGTGGGCCGAGATTTACGCAAAAGAGATGTGAAGGAAGATCCTCCTGGAGGTTTAACACCAGGTGAATTAAAAAGTTGGTATTATCAAAGATATATTAAAGATTATCTTCGGTGCATTGCTTCTATTGATGATAATGTTGGACGTCTGCTGGATTATATAGATGAAAACGGGATCAGGGAAAATACGATTGTAATCTATACTTCAGATCAAGGCTTCTTTCTTGGGGATCATGGATGGTATGATAAACGATTTATGTATGAAGAATCTTTACGGATGCCGTTTTTAATTCGCTACCCAAAAGAAATAAAGCCTGGTAGTGTAACAGATTCGTTTGCGCTTAATGTAGATTTTGCCCAAACATTTTTAGATTTCGCTGGAATCCAAGCACCTGAAGATATGCAGGGTGCGAGTTTGCGGCCAATTTTAACCGGAGCACCCCCTGAAGATTGGCAAACCTCTATGTACTATCGATATTGGGAGCATATGGATCCTGAACATAACGTTGCTGCACATTATGGAATCAGAACCCATCACTATAAGTTGATTTGCTATTATGGTGAAGGATTTGGGCTACCAGGTACACAGAATATTAAAAAAGAGATTGAATGGGAATTATTCGATCTTCAAGAGGATCCGTATGAACTTAATAATGTATATAGTGATCCAAACTATCAAGAAATCATCAAAGAATTAAAAAGAGAGTTATACGAATTGAAAGAAAAAGTAGGCGACATAGATTAATCTATAAGGAATAAGTAGGGAATTTTTACTCCCGCTTATTCCTTATAATTTTTTTGCATATTTTATACAAGTCATGGTCGTTCAATATCTTTTCCTATGTTTCTTTGCTAAAATAAAATTATATTGAAAATCTTCCGAGAGGAGCATGTAAATGAAGTTACTGATAGTGAGTGATAGTCACGGAGATCGCTCCCTGATAAAAACATTGAAAAATAGTTATGAAAACGATGTTGATGCATTGATCCACTGTGGTGATTCAGAATTACGTGCAGTAGACCCAGTTCTTAAAGGATTTCATATAGTGAAAGGTAACTGTGATTTGGATCAACAATTTCCAGATGAGTTATTATTGGATGTACAAGGATATAAAATTTATGTGACACATGGCCATTTGTTTCAAATTAAATCTTCCCTGCAAAATATAGCTTATCGTGCCGAAGAATTTGGGGCGGATTTTGTCTTTTTTGGGCATTCACATATACTAGGAGTAGAAAAAATAGCGGGAACGTTATTTTTAAATCCAGGAAGCATTCTGCTCCCAAGAGGCGGAAATGAACAAACTTATGCCATTATCGAACAAAAAGAGGATATATGTACAGTTCGTTTTTTTAATGACCAACAAGAAGAAGTTAAATCTCTCCGAAGGGAATTTCAAAGAATATCAAAAGAAAAATAATCCTTACAAAATTGGTCATTACTACAATTGGCCAATTTTTAAATTAAAATAGATGCTTAGTATATCAGGTTTTAGTTGCTTCATTGGTGTATCTTTCACCATTAATGAGATACAGAATAAAAAAGTTTTAGAAAAACTGTTGACTTTATCTTAAACCGACTATATAATTAAGAATGTCTTTTACAAAATGTCCCAGTAGCTCAGCAGGATAGAGCAACAGCCTTCTAAGCTGTGGGTCGGGGGTTCGAATCCCTCCTGGGACGTCATTAAGTCGGAACGAGCAAAAAATAAAAACTTAGAAATGCCGTCAATCTTTGTATATCAAGGTTGACGGCATTTTTTATTCTTTACTAATAGAACGAGAAAGAATAGGTTTTTAAAATTTTTTACACAAGCTATTACACTATGTTTTTTCAAATACAGTAGCCTATTTATTTTCGCCTCTTTTTCTGATTCCTAACAACCCAGGAATTTATCCAAATGAATTGGCCAGTTTGGAAGAGAAAAAATATAGAACCTGAGGGGTTTAAATAAAGCGGGCTCTTTTTGTTGTAAATAAAGGATATCATCCTCTTCTGCTGAATATTATCTTCATCGAGAGGAGGTAAGATAATGAAGAAGAAAATTGTCGTAGGCGCTTTAGCACTAGGTTTAATATTTTCTGCTACTTCACTTGTAAGTGCAGATACTGATCAAGTCGCGATGAATAAAGCTGAGTTTGTTTCATGACAACATCCCAATGAGAGTCCTTCGGGGCTCTTGTGATTTGTTTGATAGTTTTATCTAAGGCTTAATAAAGGGAGTTTTAAGTTTTTTTATGGATAACTGATTAATAAAAGGCTGGGACAAAAGTGTTTTCGCCAAAGGGAAAGCCGAACAACTATGTTACATTTAACCCGCATTGGAAATATATTTTGCTAAGGTAATGCATTGTTATTCGTCTTTGAAGCTGAACACTTTAGTTTTCGTCTCAACCTTTGCTTGTCCAAGACTAACAATCTCCTCTTCAAGAGCACCGATATGAATATGAATTTTCCGTCTTATTTCTTCTTGCTAAAAGAATTTTTAATATCCCCTAATTTTGTTTTTGCCTCACCTTTAGCCTTATCAAATTCGCCTTCGGCCACTTTCTTTGTATCATCTGTTGCTTTACCATATTGTGATTTAGCTTCACCTTTTATTTTATCTGTAGCACCTTTAATCTTATCTTTATATCCGTCACTCATTTTTATCACTCCTTATAAGTAGTTATGAATGAAGTACCCGAAACATAAAAAGGTAAAACATTTATGGCTTTACCAGTAAAGTGGCACACTACCGTTTAAATATTATGGAGGCCACTAAATTCAGTTTGTTTAAATTGTCCAACATTCTTTATATCATCAAGATAGAAAAGAAGCTTAAGGTTTTTAGGGAGAATAGATAATAGCTGGCCACAACCTTAGATAAGGGTCCATGCTTAATCTGATAGTGAAGAAGTTTATAGGTGAAAACTTAAGTGATTATAATGAGGAGCTATGCCTGATAAACAAAAAAATATCCATTTGGGATAGAGGTTTTCTTAAAGCTGTGTTATCTCTTTTTCATAAGACCTCCAGTTCAAATTGGTATTAATAAAAATCTATGTATTGATTGCAGATGGGAAATTTGCGTATAAGAAAAGAGAGGCTGGGACAAAAGTGTTTTCGCTTGGGTAAAGTCCGAACTATTAGCGTGAAAATAACCCACTCCGGAAATATACTTCGCTTTCCGAAGGCCTACAGGATGTGGGTCATGCAGGCCTGCGTTCCCTAGTGTCAAGCCTCCTCAGGTGATTGTCCATTGATACGTTAGCATTGCAAAAACAGGTATTAATGAGGATTCGAATGAAAAAGATGGAAAAAAGGGAATAGGTAGTAAGGATAGTTGACATAGCCTAGATAGATATAAGCTGTATCTATATATCCAAACCAAACATGAATACTCCATCCATAAAATCCTAATAAAAATATTTTTTCATGGTTAATCGTAAAAAGCAATACAATGAGTGGGCCTAAAACTAAAAATAATGTGAGCCAAAACTGCCAAGTATCGATATAAGTTACTCTTTCCAATAATGAATATTCGCAGCAATAAATTCCTTGCCTGCAGAAATAACCCTATCGAAATCTTCAATTTGTTTTTCCGTCATATTACCAACCCCACTGTTTAATATGGCCTTATTATTTCTTTAAAAAATGGATATATTCTTTTTTATAGTAAACAGGTAAAATAGGCGGTTAGTTAGTCAAAATGTAGCGGTGAAATAAAGTGAAATTAATTATTATAATATTTAATACAATTAAATGGCAAGATGAATTGTGTTACGCAAACGGGCCAGATAGTGAATGGATTCCATTAGCCAAAAGCTGTATTGTAATAAAAATTGGAGAGGTATATATAGATAGGCAAATGAATATTGATGAAATTATTATGGAAACGAAGCAATTGAAACCACCCTTTGCCCCGGGCAAAGGGAAAAGGGCTCATTATGCAAATTTGAACTACTCACCACTTAATTTCTAACGAAATTTGAAGTGAGAGATTCCTGCGAATACCAAGGCATCCCTCGGTTATTTTAGCAGGCTCTACCCGTAGTCCCTACGGTGAAAGCTTTATATATCCTATACGTTGACTCGCCACGCACCCTACTTTAGCTTGGTTTTCGCAACTTCGGAATGCGTGGAGGCGATAGAACGTTGAAGATTTTACGTGACAGACGTTTTTCCTGTCACAACCTCATATCTTCAGTTTTCAAAGAACAACTTACAGGAATAATGTACCATACAAACGTGCGTTCTGGATACCCCAACCGTCATTCATCTCCCACTTATTTTTGGGCTATGCCCTGCACAAAATTGAAGAGGGCGTCTTTTGTCGGAAAATGATAAATTTTAGATTTTGCTCTTTTATTAAGCTTTATTTTGTTAAATTAATAAACCTTATTCAAAGATTACAAAAAGGCTTTCCTCTGCTTCTGTTATTGGCTCCATTTAATATGTGATATGATGACAAAGAACACAGATCGATAAAATTTGAATAGAATAATCAAAATCAATGTAATTTGGATTTGATCGTAAATGAATAGTCATTATAAGGAAATAATTGGTTCTCTACTCTCGGCAATCGGAACTATCCAAGCGGCAATTGGTAGCACAAGTCAATTTCATTTAAACGAAAATCAAAGCTACCTATTTCGTTTGGTGGGAAATACATTGCAAGCTTTAGGGAGTGCATTGTCCGCTGACGGACAAGGTACAGTATCCTTTGAAAAATTGGGCGATGAACTCCAGGCTACAGGTAATTCAACGGTAATTGCTGGAATCTTACTTTATGGTACATCTGATGAAGAAACGGAACAAAACCTTATTATTACGGGCACCTGGATCCAGGCGTTAGGGAGTTTTGTAGGAGTTGCCGATGAATTTTTTGATAGCACGGAAGATGGCAGATTAGAGAATATCACTGGAAACTTATTGCAAGGCATTGGTAACTCTTTACAGGCTATAGGTGGTATTGAAGCTTTGCAGGGTAGTAACTCTGAGCAAGAACAAATTGGGGTTGCTGGAAGTTGGGTTCAGGCAGCTGGATCTGTTATATCACTAATTGGGCAAATTCAAGAAGAGTCGGAGGAAATACGTCTTAATATCAATGAATAAATTGCAGAAGATTTTATCGAGGCACCCTATGAGGTGCTTTTTCTTACATCAAAAAACAAGATGGTTGCTACATTTTAAAGTATTAAAAAGTTGTTCATTTATACCACAAAAGTCTAAGGTGCTCAGTAAACATGAAAAGATGGTTACGTATTTTGCGCTTATACTCATTCAATCTATTTGTGTTCTTTGTCATGTTTTGTTAAACTATTTTCTAACCTAAATGATGGGCGGTTCTATCATGAAAAAAGATCAAAACAATCGTGATTCAGCAATTATTATCCCTTTTCCAGGACTGAAGGACCGTTATTACGAAAAAGGCGTATCTAGCTTGGAAGCTCATCAATTTCAAGAAGCGGTTGATTTGCTAAAACAGGCGTATCAAATGGATTCAACCGATCCACAGATTTCAGCAGCCTATCTTGCAGCTTTGTATGAGAATGGGGATTATCATGATTCTAGGCAAATGGCTGAGGAGCTTCTAAAAAGTGGTGTTGGCAGTTTTTATGACGTTCTTGATATATATTTAATGATATTAATTCAATTAAACGATTATCAACAAGTCGTTTCGACTTTAAAACCGTTATTTGAAGAAAATGAAATCCCTCCTGAAAAAGCAGAGCATTTTTTGCAATTACTGCAATTAAGTGAAAAAGCTGCTAGAAATCAAGGGGTGGGAAATTCTGCAAATATAGAGGAAGAAACTTCGTTTATCCATCAAGAACAAAGCTCTCAAGATCAATTGATTGGATTAGGTATGTTGAAGGATAAAAATATCCATCCTTATTTGGATTCTTTAATAGATATGCTTTCTGCTAAAAAGGTTCATCCGTTTATTAAAACGGTCATTCTCACACTTCTTCAAGAGAATAAAATTGACCAATTTATTTTGGTGGAAAAATTTGATGTGGAAAAAACATTGAGTCCCATAGAGCTTCCTTCTGTTGAGGAAATTCCCTTCTTTCTTACAGTAAAGGAACAGGTGGAAACCGAATTAAGAGATCATAATCCTGTTTTACTGGAACAGATTCTTGATATGATAAAACGACATTCCTATTGTCTTTATCCTTTTGAATGGGAGCCGGTTAATCCGTCAGTGTGGGCAGCTGCTTACCGTGCGATGGGATATGAAATATATGGGGAAAGTTGGAATTCAAAAAAACTAGCGGAATTTTACGATATAGGTGAAGAGGAGTTAAGCACCACTTTCGCTTTTATCTTAAAATTGGAGGAAATTTCTTCGACTATTGTTTAATTCCAATATTTGAAACAAAGGTATCCTATGTTATAATGTAATGGTTATGCTGGATTGTGTATAAGATAGTGGAACATACATAGTGAAGCGAGTAACCGCAAATAAGCAGTAAGACAACTGAGTATATATTGTTGGAGGTATTAAAATGTCAGCAAAATGGGAAAAGCTTGAAGGTAATAAAGGTGTATTAACAGTGGAGGTAGACGTAAAAACTGTTAATGAAGGTTTGGACCAGGCTTTTAAAAAGGTTTCTAAGGATATTAATATTCCTGGATTCCGTAAAGGAAAAGTTCCACGTCCATTATTTGAAAAACGTTTTGGAGTAGAAAGTTTATTCCAAGATGCACTTGATTTCATTCTTCCTGAGTCCTACGCTAAGGCTGTAGAAGAAGCGGGAATTGAGCCTGTAGATCGCCCTGAGATCGACATTGAGCAGATGGAAAAAGGGAAGGAATTAATTTTCACTGCAACAGTCATCGTAAAACCAGAGGTAAAATTAGGTGAATACAAAGGTCTTGAAGTAGAAAAACTAGATGATTCTGTATCAGATAATGATGTGGAAGAAGAATTAAAAACACTTCAAGAGCGTCAAGCTGAGCTTGTTGTTAAAGAAGATGGTGCTGTGGAAGATGGCGATACGGTAGTAATTGATTTCGAAGGATTTGTTGATGGGGAAGCCTTTGAAGGTGGACAATCTGACAACTATTCTCTAGAAATTGGTTCAGGATCTTTCATTCCTGGGTTTGAAGAACAACTTATTGGGGTAAAATCAGGAGAAGAGAAAGATGTAGTAGTTACATTCCCTGAGGAGTACCATGCGGCAGAATTAGCAGGGAAGGAAGCTACATTTAAGGTTAAGCTTCATGAGATCAAAGCGAAAGAACTTCCTGAGCTTGATGATGAATTTGCAAAAGATGTTGACGAAGAAGCAGAAACACTAGAAGAACTTAAGGCTAACATCAAAAACAGACTTACGGAAGAAAAGAAAAATGAGGCTGAACAAAAGCTAAAAAATGACTTAGTAGAAAAAGCTACAGAAAATGCTGAAATTGATCTTCCAGAAGTAATGGTAGACAATGAAATGGACCAAATGATGCAAGAATTTGAGCAACGCTTGCAAATGCAAGGAATGAATCTTGATCTTTATTTCCAATTCTCTGGTCAAAGCGAAGAAGACCTTCGTAGCCAAATGAAGGAAGATGCTGAAAAACGCGTTAAAACTTCCCTTACTTTAGAAGCAATTGCTAAAGCTGAAAATCTCGAGGTAGATGACTCAGCTGTTGATGAAGAATTGAACAAAATGGCTGAGATGTACAAGATGGAAGTGGATGAAGTTAAAAAGATAATGAGTGCGAATATGAGCAGTCTAAAAGCAGATTTGAAATTGCAAAAAGCAATTGATGTTCTAGTTGAAAATAGCAAAACAAATGCATAAAAAACATAAACATACACATAAGATATAAGAATTGATAAACAAGGCACAGGTAAGATCCGTGCCTTGTTTTGCCAAAAAGAATACATATTGATCCTTTATGGATCCAGCATGAGTTTGAATAATGGTTATTACATTACGGAATGTGGTACAATGCAATACATAGCTATGGCTTGTTAATATGAAGGTTATATGGAAGGATATAGCTTATTATAGGGGTGAGATCATGTTTAAATTTAACGAGGAAAAAGGTCAGTTGAAATGTTCTTTTTGTGGTAAAACACAAGAACAGGTTAGGAAATTAGTGGCTGGACCTGGTGTATATATATGTGATGAATGCATTGAGCTATGTACAGAAATTGTGGAGGAAGAACTAGGGACTGAAGAAGAAGTAGAATTTAAAGATATCCCTAAACCACGCGAAATTAGGGAAATTTTAGATGAATACGTAATTGGCCAAGAACAGGCGAAAAAGTCCTTAGCTGTCGCAGTGTATAATCACTACAAGCGTATTAATGCAAATAGTAAGATTGATGATGTTGAGCTAGCAAAAAGTAACATTTGCTTAATAGGTCCAACTGGAAGCGGTAAAACCTTGCTTGCACAAACATTGGCTCGAATTTTAAATGTACCCTTTGCGATTGCCGATGCAACTTCCTTAACGGAAGCTGGGTATGTAGGGGAAGATGTAGAAAATATCTTACTCAAACTAATTCAATCCGCTGATTATGATGTGGAAAAAGCAGAGCGTGGTATCATCTATATTGATGAGATCGATAAGGTTGCAAGAAAATCCGAAAATACTTCCATTACAAGAGATGTTTCTGGTGAGGGTGTACAACAGGCTTTACTTAAAATCTTAGAAGGTACAGTAGCAAGTGTGCCACCACAAGGCGGCAGAAAGCATCCGCATCAAGAGTTTATTCAAATTGATACAACGAATATTTTATTTATCTGTGGCGGAGCTTTCGACGGTGTTGAACAGATTATTAAGCGCCGACTTGGTCAAAAAGTAATCGGATTTGGCGCTGATGTGAAAGGTCAAGAGGAGAATAAAGAAATTTTATCTGAAATTCTTCCAGAAGATTTACTCCGTTTTGGTTTAATACCAGAATTTATCGGACGTCTACCTGTTATTGCCAACCTAGAACAGTTAGATGAAGAAGCGCTAATTGAAATTTTAACCCAACCGAAAAACGCACTTGTTAAACAGTATAAAAAAATGCTCGATATGGATGAAGTTGATCTTGAATTTGAAGATGAAGCCCTTCATGAAATCGCGAAAAAAGCGATTGAAAGAAAAACAGGAGCTCGTGGCTTAAGATCCATTATTGAAATGCTTATGCTCGATGTAATGTTTGACTTACCATCACGAGATGATATTAAAAAGTGTATTATTACAAAAGATTCTGTTTTGCATAATAATCCACCTAAGCTTGTACTTGAGGATGGAACTGTTATTAAGGGATCAGAAAAAAATTCTGCTTAAATGAATTCAATTGAATAGTTATGAAGAGCTTGGATATTAAATCCAAGCTCTTTTTCATGCCTGTAAATTATAGCCTAATCCGAGAAAAAACGAGTTTATTGGGTTGTGACAGGACCTTTCCCTTTTAGCTAAAAATCTCAGCTTTAAAAGTAAACTGGCCTTAACACCTTTTCTTAAAAAAGAAAAAATGTTTATTATAAATGCAATAACAAAAACCGTACATTGTGAAGAAAATGATGGTTTATTCCTTCTTTGAAGCGGAGATACTAATAGATAAAGTAAGACTACAATCAATGGATGCTTTCATCTTTACTGATTGTAAGTTTAGCTACAGTTGCTCCCCTTATGATTTTTACTTCTTCGAATTTTTAAGTGGGATTCAATTGTCAGTAGATTCGTGAGAAAAGATAGACGTTATTAGTGTCTTCCGGGAGGGAAAAGTATGAATTGGACAGCGATCATTATGATGGTTCAGTTGTTTTTTGGTATCATTATTGGACTGTACTTTTTAAATTTATTAATGAATCAAAGATCTCAAAAGGTTACCATTGATAAGGAATCAAAAAAGGAAATGGATCATCTTAGAAAAATGCGCGGAATTAAATTAACAGAACCTTTAGCAGAAAGAGTAAGACCTGCGAAATTTTCGGATATTGTAGGGCAAGAAGATGGAATTAAAGCGCTAAAGGCAGCCCTATGTGGGCCAAATCCTCAACATGTGATTATTTACGGACCACCAGGTGTAGGAAAAACAGCTGCTGCCAGACTCGTTTTAGAAGAAGCTAAGAAAAATCAGCGTTCACCCTTTCAACTGGATTCAGTATTTGTGGAACTAGATGCAACGACAGCCAGGTTTGATGAAAGAGGGATTGCAGATCCTCTAATCGGTTCTGTTCATGATCCAATTTATCAAGGTGCTGGTGCGATGGGGCAAGCGGGAATTCCTCAGCCAAAGCAAGGGGCTGTTTCCAATGCTCATGGCGGCGTTTTATTTATTGATGAAATCGGTGAGCTCCATCCGATCCAAATGAATAAATTATTAAAAGTATTAGAAGATCGCAAAGTCTTTTTTGAAAGCGCCTATTATAGTTCAGAAAACAATCAAATTCCTACTCATATTCATGATATTTTTAAGCGTGGTCTTCCCGCAGACTTTCGTTTGATCGGGGCAACAACACGCACCCCTAATGAAATTCCACCAGCCATTCGTTCAAGATGTATGGAAGTATTTTTCCATGAACTTGAAAAGGGAGAAATTGAAATTGTTGCAAACAAGGCTGTGGACAAAATCAATTTTACAATCGATGAGAAGGGCCTAGCTTTACTATCCTCTTATGCAAGAAATGGACGGGAAGCAGTTAATATGATTCAGACGTCTGCTGGTTTAGCAATCATAGAGGATAGAGATTATATTCAAGACTCGGATATTGAATGGGTCATTCGCTCAAGTCAGCTTGTCCCTCGGCATGAAAAATCCATCCACTCACAATCAAAAGCAGGGGTCGTAAATGGTCTAGCAGTGACAGGGCCTAATAGTGGAATGCTTTTAGACATTGAAGTAATGGTTCTTCCATCTGATAAAGGCACGGTGCAAATTACCGGGATTATAGAAGAGGAAAATATTAATGGCCAAGGAAAGACAGTTAAGAGAAAAAGTATGGCAAAAGGCTCAATCGAAAATGTGCTTACGGTATTGAAAACAATGGGAGTGCCAGTTAAGCAGTATGATATACATGTGAATTTCCCTGGAGGGATTCCGGCAGATGGTCCTTCGGCAGGTGTTGCAATGGCTGTAGGAATTTATTCGGCTATTTATAAAATACCCGTTGAACACACAGTGGCCATGACAGGAGAAATAGGAATCCATGGGGATGTAAAACCTGTTGGTGGCGTATATTCAAAAGTGAAGGCGGCACAAATCGCGGGCGCCAAAACAGTGCTAATCCCTGAAGAAAATATGCAATCCAATTTAAAAGAAATAGATAAAGTTACTGTTATTCCTGTTAGCCGTTTAGAAGAAGCTTTAGATGTAGCTTTGGTTAAAAAGCCGGGGCATGAGCGTATTCTACCTGAATTTTCTCCCCCTAATAAAAAAAGTGTATAAATCAATATGATAAGAGCACTTTCTCGACATCATATGGTTAGATAAGCTAAAATGGACACAAGAACGAATAAGGAAAATAAAAAATGGAGGGCGCCCTTAAAGGCGCTTTCTCTTTTCTTAGACTTTGGGGAAATAATTGGCTAGGTGGAAAGGTAAAAATGGAATTGTCTAAGCAAGATGAAATAAGGCGGTAGTAATTCACGGTGATAAAGATATACACCTATACCCATAGTTGTTTAATCCTTTTAGAGGTTTCCGCATTTGTCTAAAAATTAGCACGGAGGTAGTAAATATGACGAAAAAAATAGAGCCATTAGTGCCTCTATTGCCACTGCGAGGAATGCTCGTTTTTCCAACAATGGTACTGCACCTTGACGTGGGGAGAGAACGCTCTGTTCAAGCTTTGGAACAGGCTATGTTAAATGATCATTTAATCTTTTTGACAACCCAAAAAGATATCGAGATTGAATCACCAGAAGATGAGGATTTATTTGAGATAGGCACATTAACAAAGGTTAAGCAAATGTTAAAGTTGCCTAATGGAACAATCCGTGTTCTTGTTGAGGGATTGAGTCGCGCAAAGATAAAAACTATAAAGGACCAAGGCTTATATTATGCTGTAGATCTTGAACGATATGATGAAGATATAGATATAAGTCAAGATGTTGAAATTCAAGCATTAAAGAGAACGATGCTTGAATACTTCGAACAATATATTAAGCTTTCGAAAAAGGTATCATCAGAAACTTTTGCAACAGTGGCTGATATAGATGAGCCTGGTCGGATGGCTGATATTATTGCATCACATTTACCTTTGAAAATTCAAGATAAGCAGGAGATACTGGAAATAATTGATGTAAAAGAAAGATTAACAAAAGTGATCAATATTGTTCATAATGAAAGAGAAGTATTAAATTTAGAGAAGAAAATTGGTCAAAGAGTGAAACAATCGATTGATCGCACGCAAAAAGAATATTATTTGCGTGAGCAGATGAAAGCTATTCAAAAAGAACTAGGGGACAAAGAGGGAAAAACTGGTGAAGTAGCAGATTTATCGGAAAAAATCCGCGAAGCACATATGCCAGAAAACGTAGAAAAGATTGCATTAAAAGAGTTAGACCGGTATGAAAAGATCCCTTCCTCCTCTGCAGAAAGTTCTGTTATTCGCACTTATATTGACTGGCTAATCTCGCTACCATGGTTAAACGCTACAAAAGATGATTTAAACATTCGAAAAGCAGAAAAAATATTAGAGCGAGATCATTATGGACTTGAGAAAGTAAAAGAACGAGTACTAGAATATCTTGCGGTACAACAATTAACAAATTCATTACGAAGTCCGATTTTATGCCTTGTTGGACCACCAGGAGTTGGAAAAACTAGTTTAGCACGATCAATTGCAGAATCAATGGGGAGAAACTTCGTTCGTATTTCGTTAGGGGGAGTGCGTGATGAATCAGAAATACGTGGACATCGTCGTACTTATGTAGGAGCCATGCCTGGTAGAATTATCCAAGGGATGAAAAAAGCGGGCTCAATTAATCCCGTATTTCTACTAGATGAAATTGATAAAATGTCCAATGATTTTCGCGGTGACCCCTCATCAGCGATGTTAGAAGTATTGGACCCTGCCCAAAACGGTAGTTTTAGTGATCATTATATTGAAGAACCATATGATTTATCAAAGGTAATGTTTTTGGCAACTGCTAATGATTTAGCTTCTATTCCAGGTCCGCTACGGGATCGGATGGAAATTATTTCAATTCCCGGTTATACTGAATTAGAAAAAATTCATATTGCGAAAGATCATCTATTGCCAAGGCAGATTGAGGATCACGGGCTTACTAAAGCTCAACTCCAATTAAGAGATGATGCGATTAAACTATTAGTCCGTTATTATACTCGGGAAGCTGGTGTTCGTGAATTAGATCGTCAACTTGCTTCTGTTTGTAGAAAAGCAGCAAAAATCATTGTTTCTGGTGAAAAGAAAAGAGTCGTTGTAACGGATAAATACTTAATGGAATTATTAGGAAAGAAAAAATATAGTTATGGACAGGCTGAAATTGAGGATCAAATAGGAGTAGCAACAGGACTAGCTTATACTTCAGTTGGAGGAGATACATTACAAATAGAAGTCTCCTTATCTCCTGGTAAGGGCAAATTGATACTAACGGGGAAATTGGGAGACGTAATGAAGGAATCCGCACAGGCGGCCTTTAGTTATGTTAGATCGAAGGCAACTGAACTTAAGCTTGAGAGAGATTTTCATGAAACAACAGATATTCATATCCATGTTCCTGAAGGGGCTGTTCCAAAAGATGGGCCATCAGCTGGAATTACTATTGCAACTGCGCTTATCTCCGCGTTAACCAAAAATCCCGTTAAAAAGGAAATTGGCATGACTGGAGAGATTACTCTAAGAGGAAGGGTTTTGCCAATAGGTGGATTAAAAGAGAAATCACTAGGGGCTCATAGAGCAGGGATTACAACAATCATTATGCCGAAAGAAAATGAAAAAGATATAGAAGATATACCTGAAAGTGTTCGAAAAGATCTTACTTTTATCCCAGTTTCTCATGTAGACGAAGTATTGAAAATTGCATTATCGGGGGAAAAAAATGAAGGTAAATAATGCAGAGTTTATCATAAGTGCGGTAAAACCAGAACAGTATCCTGGCGAAGGATTTCCTGAATTTGCGTTAGCCGGAAGATCCAATGTAGGAAAATCGTCCTTTATAAATAAAATGATTAACCGCAAGAGTCTTGCACGTACTTCCTCAAAACCAGGAAAAACACAGACATTAAATTATTACAAAATCGAAGATGCCTTATATTTTGTCGATGTTCCAGGTTATGGTTTTGCTAAAGTATCAAAAAAGGAACGTGAAGCATGGGGAGAAATGATTGAGACTTATCTCACAACTAGAGAGGAATTATGTGCGGTTTTGCTTATAGTTGATTTAAGACATCCACCAACAAAAGACGATGTTTTAATGTACGACTTTTTAAAATTCTATGAAATTCCATGTGCGGTTATTGCTACAAAGGCGGATAAGATCCCAAAAGGAAAATGGGAAAAACACAAAAAGGTAGTGAAAGAAACGCTGAAATTAAAGCAAGATGATGAGATTGTTTTATTTTCATCAGAAACAGGAATGGGAAAAGACAAAGCTTGGCGTATATTAGAAAAATATTCACATAAATTATAATTAGATCAAAAAAAGTGGGTATTGCAATTTTCTGTAGTTTATCTTTTATTGTCTGGTAGTAGTATTTCCGAATGAAAAAGATAGCTTATAGATGTACGAACAACATGAGGCCTCCGTAGTCATACGGAAGGCCTTATCTCAAGTTGCTTTCTTATTTTAGACAATCGGAAATAATGTAGCATGAAGGAAAAATTTGAATAACGCGAATGGAATGTTGCACACTATGGGTCTTGCATACGTAATGTTCTAGTATCGGCGTCGACTAGCTGACCTCCGTAGGTTTCTTGCAATTCCATTTGTTAGACGAGCTAGGACTACATATTTTCTACATGATAGTTCGGATACCCTTTATTTTCTTTTATGGAAAAATAAAAAATATAAACCAAAAACGATTAAAAGATATGGCCATGCTTGATCAATCCAGACAAGCTTATGTCCACTATGTAACAACCATTCTTTTAATTTATCAAAAAACAGTAATAATAAAGAAATGGCGAGAAATAGAATCCCTTGGAATAGACCATTACCAGTTTTTATATAGGAAAGTAATAATCCGATTGAAATTAACAGTAAAAAGATACCAGGAAAATCGATCGTTCCCCCTAATTGCTGGGCAATATGGAAGTGAATACCAATTCCAGTAAATAAGACTCCGGGAAATATAAATGAATAATCTTTTCCGCCATAGCCATTTATTAGAAAAGCTATTCCTACAATTAGAAATAGGGTTGGCCAAGAGTAAAAACCATTAAATAGGGAAAACTGATACTGTTGTAAAAGAAAATATATACCGAATCCAAATAATATAATTCCTGAGAGAAGATAGGGTGGCTTTTTCATGAAACATCCTCAACTTCCATAAAGTGATTATCCAAAAAGAGTAGTAAAAGGGACATCTCAATTTTTTATGGTGATATCGTATTTCCTGAAAAATTAAATCGCTTTGCGGGCTTACAAGAATCCATTGTACAAATTATGGAATTTTGAATGTATTGGGTCCTTTTCTTCTTCTTTTTGAATGTCTTTTAAATAAATATAGCATAGGATTTCAATATGTGTTCACATCTTTTTAGAATTCTTCTAAATAAGCATGTTATAATAAAGATAACAGTCTTTGATGGACTTAAACTGGAGGTGCCATTTTTCAAATGCATATTATTGTTGTTGGCCTAAATCATAAGACAGCTCCAGTGGAAATAAGGGAGCGTCTAGCGTTCTCCGAATCTGAGCTGCCTTTAGCAATGGCATCCTTAAAGCAACAGAAAAGTATTCTTGAGAATGTCATTGTTTCTACATGTAATCGAACTGAAATTTACGCGGTCGTTGATCAGATCCATACTGGTCGATATTACGTAAAATCTTTTTTAGCGAATTGGTTTCAAATGGATCCCGAGGAATTTGCGGATTATTTATATATTCATGAAAAAGAACTGGCTGTAGAACATCTGTTTAAAGTGATCTGTGGTCTAAATTCTATGGTCATTGGGGAAACTCAAATATTAGGGCAAATTCGTAATAGTTTTTTGAGCGCCCAAGAAAATAAAACAACTGGAACTGTCTTTAATCATTTAATGAAACAAGCGATTGCCCTTGCGAAAAAGGCTCATTCTGAGACAGATATCGGGGCAAATGCTGTTTCCATTAGTTACGCTGCAGTTGAGCTAGCAAAGAAAATCTTTGGAGATCTACGGGATAAACATGTCTTGGTTATTGGCGCTGGAAAAATGGGTGAATTGGCAATAAAAAATCTATATTCAAACGGGGCCAAGCAGGTGACGGTTATTAATCGTACATTTGAAAAATCCCAACAGCTTGCACAGAAATTTGCTGGTAAAGCTAAGTCACTAAATGAATTACAATGCGCCGTGATGGAAGCGGACATTGTCATAAGTTCAACAGGTGCGAATGGTTATATCATCAAAAAAGACATGCTTGAAGAAATGGAAAAAATGAGAAGAGCAAGACCTTTATTTCTCTTAGATATTGCGGTTCCTCGTGACTTGGATCCTGAGATTGGACAATTAGAAAATGCATTTTTATATGATATAGATGATTTGGAAGGAATCGTTGAAGCTAATCTAGAAGAACGCAGATTAGCGGCAGAAAAAATTTATATCATGATTAATGAAGAATTAAATGATTTTCACGAATGGCTTCATACTCTGGGAGTTGTACCCGTGATTACCTCATTACGTGAAAAAGCACTTGCGATTCAAGCTGAAACAATGGAGAGTATTGAGCGAAAAATGCCTACCTTATCAGCTAGAGAGAAAAAGGTGCTCAATAAACATACAAAAAGTATTATTAACCAGCTATTGAAGGATCCAATTTTACAAATTAAAGAAATGGCTAGTGAACCACAAGCAGCGGAGAAAATAGCTCTATTTCAGCAAATCTTTCAATTAGAAACAGATGAAGATGAATATACAAAAGAAACAAAGGTTAAACCAATAACAAAAGAAGCAGCTAGTAAAAAAGCTCCCCTTTTTCAATCATAAGAGGGAATAATGATGATTTCACTTATGATGGTTAGATTACCTGAGCTTATAATTGTCCTCTATGCCTTGTCGATATTATTTTATTTTATTGATTTTATTGGACAAAACCGGAAGGCAAGTCAGCTTGCCTTCTATCTGTTATCAATTGTTTGGTTATTACAAACAATTTTTTTGTTTTTCTATATGTTCCATACAGGAAGATTTCCGATCCTTACCCTTTTTGAGGGGCTTTATTTTTATTCTTGGGTATTAATTACTTTATCCTTGGCTATTCACAAAATTTCTAAAGTCGATTTTACAATTTTTTTTACAAATATTGTTGGATTCACGATTATGACGATACATGCATTTGCCCCTGGACAAATGCCTTCAATGGGTGATCAACTTATTTCAGAGTTATTATTTATTCATGTCACAATGGCTATCTTTTCTTATGGAGCCTTTACTCTGTCATTTGTATTTTCACTCCTATATTTATTGCAATATAAACTATTAAAAGAGAAAAAATGGTTCAAAACTTTGTGGCGTTTAGGAGATTTAAAGAGATTAGAGAAGATGTCTTATGTTTTAAATGTCACGGGAGTGCCTATCCTATTATTAAGCTTAATTCTCGGCTTACAATGGGCATTAATAAAGCTTTCCGTTTTTCAATGGTATGATCCCAAAATTGTAGGTTCGTTTTTACTAATCATAATTTATGGTATTTGGCTTTTTTTACGGTTAAAAAAAGAAATCAATGGGAAACGCTTAGCCATATGGAATTGTGCAGCCTTTTTAATTTTATTGATTAATTTCTTTTTGGCTAGCCGTATGTCTACTTTTCATATTTGGTATCACTAATATAATAGCGTTAATAGCTATTTATGAATTGTCTGAACAAAAGAGAGACTTATTTGTAGTAAAATTTGCTTTTTAAGGAGGAAATACAGGTGAGAAAAATTGTAATTGGGTCTAGAAGAAGTAATCTAGCCCTTACACAAACAAATTGGGTGCGTGAACAGTTAGAAAAAATAGGTGGCCCGTTTGAATTTGAAATTAAGGAAATTATGACTAAAGGGGATCGGATCCTTGATGTCACTCTATCAAAAGTTGGTGGGAAAGGCTTATTTGTAAAAGAAATTGAGCAAGCACTTCTAGATGGAGAGATTGATATGGCAGTTCATAGTATGAAGGATGTTCCAGCTGTTCTTCCGGATGGCTTAATGATTGGGAGCATACCAGAACGAGAGGACTATCGAGATGTTTTTATCTCCAACCAACATATTCGCCTAAAAGATTTGCCATCAGGTGCCAAAATTGGAACAAGTAGCCTGAGAAGAAGTGCGCAAATTTTGGCGATGCGTCCAGATCTTGAAATTAAGTGGATACGAGGAAATATTGAAACTCGTTTATCGAAATTAAAAACAGGTGATTATGATGCAATTATTCTGGCAGCAGCTGGATTAAAACGTATGGATTGGGATGAAGATCTTATTACGGAATACCTTGAGCCAGAAACTTGTTTACCTGCAATTGGCCAAGGTGCATTAGGGATTGAATGCCGTGAAAATGACGCAGAATTACTTGGACTTTTAAGCAAGCTAACTTGTGAAAAAACAGCACAAACTGTTGAAGCGGAGAGAGCCTTTCTCCATAAAATGGAGGGAAGTTGCCAAGTTCCGATTGCTGGTTTAGCGGAACTATTTGATGATAAACAAGTTCAATTAACGGCACTAGTTGCTTCACCGGATGGGAAAAAAATTTACAAAGAAACTCTTAAAGGGATGGAACCAAAATTAGTTGGAGAGCAAGCTGCTTCTCTTTTAAGTGAACAAGGAGCAAAGGCATTGATTGATCAAGTAAGGGAAGATTTGGCTAATGAATCTTAGGCAAAAGCCCTTAAGAGGACAACATGTTTTAATTACTAGGGGTGGAGAGCAAGGCGAGAAGTTTTGCATGGATGTGGCATCTGCGGGGGGAATCCCCCATATGATTCCGCTTATTGATTTTCGGCATTTTACAGATCCCAATCAATCCCATTATCTGCAACATCTTAGCGAATATGATTGGATCATTTTTACTAGCAAAAATGGTGTGTATTACTTTTTTGAACAGGTGAAAAATCAATTGGACGAATTTCACAGCTTCAGTCAATCTATTCAATTTGCAGTTGTCGGAGAAAAGACGAAAGAGGCTTTAGATCGCTATCATATCGATTCATGTTTTATGCCCCATGTTTTTACGGCAGAGGATTTCGTTCGAGAGTTCTTCCAAACAAAATATTCGGCAAAGAAGATACTTATTCCTAAGGGGAATTTAGCGAGAAAAACGATCGCAGAAGGATTCCGCAGTCGAGGAATCTTAGCGGATGAGTGGATTGTATATGAAACTTTTTTTCCGGTTGTGCAGAGTGATCAATTGCTAAAATTATTAGTTGAAGATACTTTGGATATCGCTACCTTTACAAGTCCTTCTACATTTAATCATTTTATGAAAATAGTGAAAAAGCCAGCAAGCGAACATGTACATCGTTTGACTTTGGCTGCAATAGGAACAGTAACAAAACAAGTCATAGAAAATAAAGGATATCACGTCCAAATTTGTCCAGAAAAGTTTACAATGGATGAGTTGTTTCAAGAGATTTACAATTTTTTTCAAAAAGAGCAAAGGAATGATGGACATGAATTTTGATCGACATAGACGTTTGCGAAGTTCTGCAAATATGAGAGCGTTAGTTCGTGAAACCCATTTAAGAGCAGAAGATTTTATCTATCCGCTTTTTATTGTGGAGGGGGAACAACAGAAACAAGAAATTTCCTCTATGCCAGGGATTTATCAAATCTCACTAGATTTAATGAAGCAGGAGCTCGATGAGATTGTCCAGCTTGGTATAAAAGCGGTCATTTTGTTTGGGGTCCCTGTTGAGAAAGATGACTGTGGTACGGGGGCTTTTCATGATCACGGAATTGTACAGGAAGCAACTCGTGAGGTGAAAAAGCATTATCCAGAACTACTTGTTGTCGCAGATACTTGTCTATGTGAGTATACGGATCATGGCCATTGTGGAGTTGTAAAAGATGGAGAAGTTCTTAATGATGAAAGTTTGGAGCTATTAGTCAAAACTGCTGTTAGTCAAGCACAGGCAGGGGCGGATATCATTGCTCCTTCTAATATGATGGATGGATTTGTCGTTGCTATTCGCCATGGTTTGGATGAGGCTGGTTTTAAAGAAATTCCGATTATGTCTTATGCGGTGAAATATTCTTCTGCTTTTTATGGTCCATTCCGAGAAGCGGCTAATAGTGCCCCGCAGTTTGGAGATCGAAAAACCTATCAAATGGATCCGGCCAACCGTTTAGAAGCATTAAGAGAAGCACATTCAGACATTAAAGAAGGCGCCGATTTTCTGATTGTAAAACCAGCTCTATCCTATATGGATATTATTCGCGATGTAAAAAATGAATGTCATTTGCCAATTGTCGCTTATAATGTGAGTGGGGAGTATTCTATGGTGAAAGCGGCAGCCGCGAATGGTTGGATTGATGAGAAAGCAATCGTAATAGAATCATTAACAAGTATGAAAAGGGCAGGTGCCGATTTAATTATTTCGTACTTTGCTAAAGATGTAGCGCAATGGCTTAGAGAAGCGTAAGTGCCTTGTTCGGCGATCAGCATGAGGAAAGATAGGAAATAGATTAGAAATAGTAAAATAAATCATAATGGAGGTATACAATACATGCGTTCTTATGAAAATTCCCGAAAGGCTTATGAGAAAGCAATACATTTGATGCCAGGAGGGGTCAATAGTCCAGTACGGGCGTTTAAATCCGTTGATATGGATCCGATCTTTATGGAAAGAGGAAAGGGAGCTTATATTTATGACCTTGATGGCAATGAATATATTGATTATGTGCTCTCATGGGGACCATTAATTCTTGGACATGCGAATGAAAAAGTTGTAGAAGCTTTGAAAAAAACAGCGGAAAATGGTACAAGTTTCGGGGCACCAACTATTATGGAGAATAAATTGGCAGAACTTGTCATTGAAAGAGTACCTTCCATTGAAATGATTAGGATGGTTTCATCAGGTACAGAAGCGACGATGAGTGCACTCCGGGCTGCACGAGGGTATACAGGACGAAATAAAATATTGAAGTTTGAAGGCTGTTATCATGGTCATGGTGATTCCTTGCTAATTAAGGCTGGCTCTGGAGTAGCAACACTTGGTTTGCCTGATAGTCCCGGTGTTCCAGAGGGGATAGCTAAAAATACGATTACAGTAGCTTATAATGATCTTGAAGGAGCTAAAGCGGCCTTTGAACAATTTGGAGAAGATATTGCAGGTGTCATCGTAGAACCTGTTGCAGGAAATATGGGTGTTGTTCCACCTCAACCTGGATTTTTACAAGGACTTCGTGAGCTGACAATAGAATACGGCTCACTGCTTATTTTTGATGAAGTGATGACTGGATTCCGCGTAGGCTATAATTGTGCTCAAGGGTACTTCGATATTCTACCTGATTTAACCTGTCTTGGTAAGGTAATTGGTGGGGGTCTTCCTGTAGGGGCATTCGGTGGTAAGGCTGAGATTATGGAAAAAGTTGCCCCTAGTGGACCGATTTATCAGGCTGGAACTTTGTCGGGAAATCCGATAGCAATGACAGCTGGGTATGAAACCCTTATTCAATTAACACCTGATTCTTATAAGGAGTTTATCCGTAAAGGAGATTTGTTAGAAGAAGGATTAAAAGCAGCTGCAGAACAGCATGATATCCCGCATACCATTAATCGCGCTGGTTCGATGATTGGTCTCTTTTTTACAAATGAGGATGTATATAATTTTGAAAAAGCGAAAACATCTGATTTACAATTATTTGCAGCCTATTATAAAGAAATGGCTGAGCTAGGTGTCTTTTTGCCACCATCACAATTTGAGGGGATTTTTCTTTCTACCGCTCACACTGATAAGGATATTGAAAAAACGATCCAAGCCGCTGAGCGGGCATTTGCAAAATTAAAAAGCTAAAAAGAAAAAGAATGGCATTGTGCCATTCTTTTTCTTTTTTCATAAATAACCTTGAAGAGTCATAGAGTATAGGGAGTAATATTTTCATTGGAACGAGAGGAGGAATGAATTTGCCTGATCGCCAACAAACATCACTTAAATTTCCATTGGAGGAAACGGTTTGGTTTGAAAAAGGACATGAAGTTGAGGATCTTTTATCCATATCATTGGATCCTAATATTAACATAATGGATGAGGAAGAGTTTGTCGTATTAAAAGGAACCCTCGAACTTAGCGGAGAATATAATCATTCTCCTGGAAATGATACGGTACCGGAAATTCCTGAAAACAATCGGCATTATATACAAAATGTAGAAATCAGGAATGATGAAATTGGCGAGTTTTCTCATCGTTTTCCCGTTGATATCACGATTCCAAAAAGAAGGATTGTCGATATCGGGGAGTTAGAGATCGAGATCTACTCATTTGATTATGCATTACCTGAAAATAATAGACTTCAAGTACTAGCAGATATTCATATTAACGGCATCTATGAGGATAAAGAAGAGGTCATCCTCGACGCTGCCACATTACAAGAAACGAATGATTCGATTGAGCCATTATTAGAGGAAGAAGACAGACAAGAGCTGAATCAGGTGGCAACAGATGCAACTTTTTCAGAGGAAAATACTGATCAGGATGATGGGGAGGAGGAAAGAGAAGAAGTTAAAATTGAATTATTTCAAGAAACAATAAATACAGACAGTCAAAAACCTTCCTTAGATAGTGAGAATGACTTGTATGAATCATTTGAGGTAGAGGCGAGAATTTTACCTGAACTCGAGGAAAAGATTGAGGAGGATGATGAGAAACCATCTCCATTTCAACATCAGCTGCCAATGCAATCTGATAATAGAGAAGACGCTGTCGAGTCAAATCAGGAGATAGAAGTGAAAGAAGCAGCAGAAGAGGAGCAAAACATTGAAAGTTTAGATGCGAGCAACTTGACAGTAGTTAACTCAAGAGCGGAAAGGAACACTGCAGAGGAGCAACAAGTAGAAGAAAAAATTAAGGTTGAGGAAAATAAGAATGAAGTTGAGGTAGAGGAAAATAAAAGTGAAGATGAGGAGGAAGAAAACCTCCTTACTACTATACTTCGGCAAGTACCAAAGTTAAATCTAGACTCGATTAAAGAAGAGAGTAGTGTGCAGGTAGATGAACTAAGAGTCCCAGAATCCTCGTCAATTCATTTTCAAGAATCTTCATCATATGAGGTGGAATCAAGTAGCCTCATAGAATACGAGGAAGAAAAGAGCCAAAAGACAAAGAAAAAGAAAGACAAATACCAATCAATTTCATTTGCTGATTTTTTTGCTAGAAAAGAGGAAGAATCTGTAACTAAAATGAGAGTTCGCTTAGTGCAACATGGTGATTCCATTGAAAACTTAGCAGACCGTTATAATATTACTACCCAACAATTATTGAGAGCTAATCAACTTGGTGAAAGTGATGAGGTATATGAAGGGCAAGTACTGTATATACCCACTAAAATTCATCCATTAAAAAGGAAGTAGAGGATGGCATATGTCGTCCTCCCTTTTTCTATTGTTTAAGCATAGTTTTTTAATTTCAATTCGCCTGTAAAGATTGATGTCTTTGTGGATTGTGAAAAAGTGATTTTACTTAGTGAATGAGAGCAAAATGGGTGATGATATGGATAATGAATCATCAAAGAAAATAAAAAGTTTAGTAGAAATGTATGGGTTAAATTTAAGGTTTGCAGAAAAACAAGGCAAGGTATATAAGGCGTATACAGATAAGGGTGAATTTGCTTTAAAGCGAATGGACGCTAAACAGGGCTTAGATTTCTTATCCTATATACAACAGTTATATCAACAAGGTTACAATCGGATAGTACCCATATATCCCACATTAGACGGACGCCATGCTATTTTGAGAGGGAATTCTCTTTATTATTTAATGCCATGGTTAGACAATAAAGAACGAGAAGCACATGTCCAAAAACATCTTGATCTCTTTCGTGAATTAGCGCGACTTCATACGGTAACCGTTCGTGAAGTGCCGGTTAATGGGGAAGAAAGGGAAGAACATTTTGAAAGAATGGCTACACGATGGGAGTTAGAACAAGATGTATTAGAAAAGTTCATTGAGCAAAGTGAAAGACAATTGTATATGTCGCCATTTCAATTATTATTGTGTACTATTTACAGTGAAATTTCAGGTGGCCAACGTTATGCAATTAATAAATTGAAGGAGTGGCATGAGTCTACATCCGAGGAAACCAAAGCTAGAAGTGTCGTGATACATGGGAAATTATCAAATGAACATTTTCTTTATGATCAAAATGGATTAGGTTATTTTACTAATTTTGAAAGAACGGGAATTGCTTCACCAATTCATGATTTATTGCCTTTCCTGGATCGCGCATTCCAAACACGACCTCAGGCATTTGACCATGGGATGGAGTGGTTAGATGCTTATTTCCGCTATTTTCCCTTTACAGATGAAGAGATGCAGTTGTTTTTAAGTTATTTGGCTTATCCAAGCTCCATCTTTTCCATAATTGAAAAGTACTTTTCTAGCGAAACGAAAAAAAATGAAATTAAATTTGTTCAAAGATTACAGAAACAGTATTGGCGAATGAAAAACACAGAATATGTGGTAATGAGGTTAGAAGAAAGAGAACAGCGAAAGAAAAACCAGGATACCTCAGCCCCTTCCGAGTAAATTTAGGAAGGGGTTTTAGATCCATTCAAAATGTAAGCTTAGGGCTGCCGCAATCAATATTATGCATAAAAAAACATCTAGAATGGTTGGGAAAATTAACGTGCGAATGCCTTGGAAAATACAAATTGGTACAACAAGTTGACGGCATACTGCTTTAAAATTCCTCATTGAATTTTGAAAGGCATACGTATTAAATCTTCTTTTCATTATTTCACCTTCTGTCGAAGTATTTATCATAAATTATGTTCGGTTGGATTATTTCGTGCCTATCTCTCTCCCCAAACTATCCCTCAAGGTTTTTATTTTTTGTAATTCTATCGCTTCGCACCGCATAAAATTATATCTAATTGATCAAGAAGGGGCGATAGTAATGACGATTTCTGGAAAAGAGTATATGAACAGAATCGATCATTTAAAAAGTGATATATGGTTGGATGGTCAGCAAATAGCCGGAAAAGTGTCGAAGCATCCTGCATTTCGTGGGGCGATTAAGAGTAAAGCGCAACTCTTTGATATGCAAAATGATCCAGTATTAAGAAGTATCCTTACATTCATTTCCCCGCAAATAGAAAAGAACGTAAATTTTTCTTATCAACAGCCTAAAACGAAAGATGATTTGCTTTTTCGTAAAAAAGCAACAGAGCTATGGGCGCGTACGAACTTTGGATTATTGGGTCGCTCCCCAGATTACGTAAATACAGGAATGATGGTGTTGGCAGCTTCTCATAAAATTTTTGCTGCAAAAGATAAAAAATTTGGTGATCATATTCTTAGAAGTTACGAAAATGCGATGGAACAAGATCTTACTTTTACCCATACGTTTATCAATCCACAAGTGAACCGTTCTATTAGCTATTTGGAGGATTCGTATTCCGAAGAAAATATTGCAGCAAAAGTCATTGGAGAGAACCACGAAGGGATCATTATTCAGGGAGCTAGGTTGTTAGCAACACAAGGTGGGATCACAGATGAAGTTCTAGTTTTACCGGCTGGTGGTAATTTCATTGAAGAAGCTTATATTTATGGTTTTACAATCCCTTCGAACACAGAAGGTTTAAAGTTCATCTGCCGAGAATCGTTTGTAAACGATGATGATTCGTCTTTCAATTATCCACTTGGGTCAAGATTTGAAGAGATGGATTCAATTGTCGTGTTTGATCATGTTCTCGTCCCCTGGGAAAAAGTGTTTTTATATAAAGATCTTAATATTGCCCATCGTTTTTTTACAGAAGCTAATTTTAATACGATGTTACTATTTCAAGCAGTGGTGCGAATGATTGTAAAAACAGAATTTATTTTAGGTTTGGCGGAATCCATAATCGAGGCGATTAATATTGGGGAGTACCAACATATCCAAGATAAGGTAAGTGAAATAATTACCACACTCGAAATTATGAAGGGACTTCACTTGTCTTCCCAAGTGAACGCGAGATTAGATAAGTGGGGGATGATGACGCCAGATGCAAAGCCTTTACTTGTGGCTATTCACTATTACCCAAGAATATACCCCCGATTGGTGGAAATCTTGCAATTATTAGGTGGAAGCGGGCTTATCTTACTTCCAACTGAAAATAGTTTTGCATCTTCTGTCCGGAGTTATATTGATACTTACTTACAAGGCGCCAATTCAACTGCAGAAGACCGTGTGATGTTATTCCGAATAGTTTGGGACCTATGCATGAGTCCATTCGGTACAAGGCAAACTCATTATGAGCGATTCTTTTTCGGGGACCCCGTTCGTTTGGCAATGGGCCTTTATAATGGATATCCCAAGAACGAATATACAAAGAGGGTCAAAAAGCTTCTTGAGACAAATAAATTAGAGTAACAAAGGATATTCAAGAAGCAAGGGAAATTCACCTTCTTATTGGTAGGATAAGAAAGTGTAATTTGACTAATCTCGGAACCACCAATGTTGTGAGTTTGCCGGCGTTGGCTTGGGACGGAGTACATGTGAAAAGTAACATCGAAAAAAATCCTTACTCTGGGTTATGTTGGAGCCCGGTGGAATGCCTCTCAAGTCAGCGTTGCACTAAAAAGTTTATTTTCAAAGGATAAATTTCTTAAAAATAGCCTAAAATGTAAATGAATGTGAAAAATGATTGACATCATCCCTCTTTATTCGCTACTATAGAATAAATTAAATTGAATTAAATGCATAGATAGGGAAGAGTATCTTGGATCGTTACTTTCAGAGAGGAAAATCAATGGTGGGAGATTTTCTAAGTGACCCTAAGAGAAGTCACCCTTGAGCAGCTTTCATGAAAGTAAAGTAGTGAAAGTCGGTTATAAAGTCGTTATCTTGTTGAAGTGCCGATCCTGCTATGAATGATGGGATCGTGTAAAAAGGTGGTACCGCGAATCTGCTCCCTTCGTCCTTTTGACGATGGGAGCTTTTTGATTTTTATATAAAGTGAAAGGGAGAATCGGAATGGAAAATATTACAATGTCCACCAAGTATGAGCCACAAAAAATTGAGCAAGGAAGGTATGATTGGTGGTTACAAGGGAAATTTTTTGAAGCGCAAAATGATGTGAATAAAAAACCATACACAATCGTAATTCCTCCTCCGAATGTTACTGGAAAACTTCATTTAGGGCATGCTTGGGATACAACTTTACAGGATATTCTAACCCGCATGAAAAGAATGCAAGGTTATGATGTATTGTGGTTACCTGGAATGGATCATGCTGGAATTGCAACACAGGCAAAGGTTGAGGAAAAACTTCGGGAAGAAGGAAAAAGTCGGTATGATCTAGGGAGAGAGAAATTTCTAGAAGAAACATGGAAATGGAAAGAAGAATATGCCACATTTATCCGTAAACAATGGGCAAAACTAGGACTTGGCTTAGATTACACAAAAGAGAGATTTACTTTAGATGAGGGGCTATCTAAAGCCGTACGGGAAGTATTTGTCACTTTATACGAAGAAGGCCTCATATATCGTGGTGAATATATTATCAATTGGGATCCTGCAACGAAAACAGCTTTATCTGATATCGAAGTGATTCATAAGGATGTACAAGGGGCCTTTTATCATATGAATTACCCACTTGCAGATGGTTCAGGCTTTATTGAGATTGCGACAACAAGACCTGAAACGATGTTAGGAGATACAGCCGTTGCGGTACATCCAAGCGATGAACGCTATCAACATTTAATTGGGAAGACAGTCAAACTTCCGATTGTAGGACGGGAAATCCCAATTGTAGCCGATCATTATGTAGATATGGAATTTGGTTCAGGTGCCGTAAAAATTACGCCAGCACATGATCCTAATGACTTTGAGGTAGGAAATCGTCATCAACTAGAACGTGTACTTGTTATGAATGAAGATGGCACAATGAACGAGAACGCCGGTAAGTATCAAGGAATGGATCGCTTTGATTGCCGCAAACAAATTGTTAAAGATTTACAAGAAGCTGGAGTGCTATTTGAAATTGAGGATCATCTTCATTCTGTTGGCCATTCAGAACGTAGTGGCGCAGTAGTAGAACCTTATTTATCCACACAATGGTTCGTTAAAATGCAGCCTCTTGCTGAAAAGGCAATCGAACTTCAACAAAGTGAAGAGAAAGTTCATTTTGTCCCTGAGCGTTTTGAAAAAACCTATATGCATTGGATGGAAAATATTCATGATTGGTGTATTTCTCGTCAACTATGGTGGGGACATAGAATACCGGCTTGGTACCATAAACAAACTGGTGAAATTTATGTAGGACATGAAGCACCAGCAGATGAGGAAAACTGGGAACAAGAACAAGATGTATTGGATACATGGTTTAGTTCAGCTCTCTGGCCTTTTTCCACAATGGGATGGCCTGATACCGAAGCGGAAGATTTCAAACATTATTACCCAACCGATTGTTTAGTAACTGGATACGATATTATTTCATTTTGGGTATCCCGTATGATTTTTCAAGCGAAGAAATTTACAGATCAAAGACCTTTTAAAGATGTTTTGATCCATGGATTAATCCGTGCTGAAGATGGCCGTAAGATGAGTAAATCACTGGGAAATGGGATTGACCCGATGGATGTCATTGACAAGTATGGTGCGGATACACTTCGTTATTTCTTGGCAACAGGTAGTTCACCAGGTCAGGATTTACGTTTTAGTATGGAGAAGATTGAATCAATCTGGAATTTTGCTAATAAAATTTGGAATGCTTCCAGATTTGCCCTTATGAACATGGATGGGATGACGTATGACGAAATTGATCTAACAGGTAAGCAATCTGTGGCCGATAAGTGGATCTTGACTCGATTGAATGACACAATTGATGCTGTCACGAAACTGGCTGAGAAGTATGAGTTTGGAGAAGTAGGTAGAGCACTGTACAACTTTATTTGGGATGATTTCTGTGACTGGTATATTGAGATGGCAAAACTACCTCTATACGGTGAAGATGAAACAGCCAAGAAGATGACTCGCTCAGTTCTAGCACATGTTTTGGATCAAACACTAAGACTACTTCACCCATTCATGCCATTTATTACGGAAGAGATTTGGCAGCATCTACCTCATAAAGGGGAATCCATCACAGTTAGTCAATGGCCTACGGTGGATACTCGTTATACAGATCATGAAGCTGCCAATGAAATGAAATTACTCATGGACATTATTCGTTCGGTTCGTAATATTCGGGCTGAAGTAAACACGCCGATGAGTAAACAAATTAAACTTCTGTTAAAAGCAAAAGACGAGAAGATCTTAACAGCCTTAGAGAATAATAAAAAGTATATTGAAAAGTTCTGTAATCCACAAAACCTAGAGTTAGGAACCAATATAGAAATGCCAGAAAAAGCGATGTCCGCTGTGGTGACAGGAGTAGAGTTATTTTTACCTTTAGCAGATCTCATCAATATAGAAGAAGAGCTTGCTCGATTGCAAAAAGAGTGGAATAAATGGAACAAAGAAGTAGAAAGAGTGCAGAAAAAGCTAGCAAATGAAAGATTTGTTGCTAAAGCTCCGGAAGCGGTCGTCAACGAAGAAAGAGCAAAGGAAAAAGATTACCTAGAGAAAAAACAAACAGTTGAGAAAAGAATAACTGAGTTAAAAGAAATGTAAAAATAGAGTGGGATTGTTTTCTACATGAATGGAACGATCCCACTTTATTCAGAACAGGGAGTGTGAGAATGGTACATACATATAAAGAGGCACTTCACTGGATCCATTCACGGCTTCGTTTAGGAATAAAACCAGGAATAAAGCGCATGGAATGGATGCTAGCTCGACTGGGAAATCCTGAGAAGAATTTACGAGTGATCCATATAGGTGGAACAAATGGAAAAGGTTCTACCGTGGCCTACTTGCGCTCGATATTAAATGAAGCAGATTATCAGGTAGGTACGTTCACTTCACCATATATTGAACAATTTAACGAGCGAATTAGTGTCAATGGAAAGCCAGTTGCAAATGAAGAAATCACTTCATTAGTAAATATAATAAAGCCAATTGCTGAGGAATTAGCACAAACTGAATTAGGGCCAGCAACAGAATTTGAAGTGATTACGACGATGGCATTTTATTATTTTAGTGAGATTCAACAGGTGGATTTTGCTTTATTTGAAGTAGGTTTAGGCGGAAGGTATGATTCCACTAATGTCATTCGCCCGATTGCCTCCATTATAACTAATGTTGGCATGGACCATATGCAAATATTAGGTAATACGCTTGAGGAGATTGCTTATCAAAAAGCTGGTATCATTAAGCAGGGTATCCCTATTTTTACAACAGCACAAGATAAGGGAGTCTTATTTGTGCTAAAGAAAGAAGCGATCCGGCAAAAAGCGCCATTTTATCAAATAGGCAAGGAGTTCCAAATAAAGGAATATCATCCTATTGAAAATGGTGAGCAATTTACTTATCAATCGCAATGGGGCTCATACGATCACATAAATGTTTCTCTGCTAGGTCGACATCAGACTGAAAATGCAGCAGCAGCTTTAGCTGTATTAACTTATCTGCAATTTAAAGGATTACTTAATATCCGAGAAGAGGCATATCGTAATGGTTTGCGAGAGGCTTTTTGGCCAGGGAGGCTGGAACGCCTAAACGACCGTCCGATGATCTTCATTGATGGTGCCCATAATTTACAAGGATTACAAGCCTTCAAGGAAGCAGTCGAAACTCATTTCCCTGAAAAAGAAATCAAAATTGTTTTCTCTGCTTTAAAAGATAAAGATTTAACGGAAATGTTTACAATTTTACATTCAATGAATGCTGAACTTTATTTAACTGAGTTTGATTTTCCAAGAGCTGCTTCAACGGACGAATTAGAATTGCAATCTGGTGGTAAAGCGATTTACTGTGATAAAGATTGGAAAAACCTGATCCAAAAGCTTGTTTTATCGGTAAAAGAGACTGATATATTAGCGATTACAGGATCACTTTACTTTATATCAGAAATAAAGCCTTATTTGAAAGATATGATTCGGTTAAGAAAGGAATCTTCCTCTCTTGATGTTTAAGAAGAACCGTACCCATATGTAATACAGATTCAGGTAGATATACTCCATGCCTGCTGAATTTTCGGCGTATAGTATGTATAAGTGGGGCAATGGATGATGGACCCAAAAACGATTCTTATTTCACATAATTTTCCGTGTACCTAATGAAATAAAGGCGGTTAAAAACGATGGAAATCATTATTTTTATTTACGCTCTTCTATTAGGGTCATTTCTAAATGTCGTAGGATTAAGAGTTCCCGCCAAGCAATCGATCATAAAGCCGCGATCGTCATGTCCTGGATGTGGAAAATCGCTAACGATTGTAGAATTGATACCAGTATTGTCTTTCGTGATTCAAAAAGGGAAATGTAAGCAATGTAAACAGCCCATTTCCCTCTTTTACCCAATAATGGAATTGACAACAGCTTTTTTGTTTGTCTATGCTTTCGCAAAAATTGGTTGGACATTCGAATTAGTGATTGCTTGGACCTTAATTACATTATTTGTCATTATTTTTATTACTGATATAAAATTCATGCTTATTCCCGATAAAATCCTCCTCTTTTTTGCGATTTTGTTTATTATAGAACGTATCATTCAGCCCTTACAACCATGGTGGAATTCACTCCTAGGCGCGGCCATTGCATTTCTCCTATTATTACTAATTGCAATTCTATCAAAAGGTGGGATGGGGGGAGGAGATATTAAGTTATTTACAGTGATAGGTTTTGTTATCGGGCCGAAATTCATGCTAATTTCCTTCTTTTTTGCTAATATTCTAGGAGCTGTTCTTGGGATCATTGGAATGACTTGCGGAATTTTTGAAAGAAAAAAACCAATTCCCTTTGGCCCTTTTATAGCCATTGGAACCCTTATTACTTATTTTTATTATCAGCCTATCTTAGCCTGGTATCAATCTTTATTGTATTAAGGCTCTTCAAAATTAAGTTTGCTAGTTTCCTTTCATCTGATTATTGTACGTAGAAATATCTAGCATTGTACATCATTAAGTCTGTTAAAAAAAATGACGAAAACCTTTTTTTGCTAGGCGACAAAAGTTTCGTCTTTTTTTTTGGCTTGTATGATAGCATGAGGGAAATTACTGGGCGGGAGGTAATCAGAATGGAAGAAGAAAATGGCCAAAAATCAACAATTAAAATCAAATTAAATGGTAAAGAACGCCCTTTTGAGGAAAAAACGGTTGTTCATGATTGGCAAGCGGCTTCAGAAGAAACATCCGCAGCTTCCTCAGAGGATATGCTAGATGAAGAAGAGTTTGAATGGATTCTACCAAATGAAGAGGAAACGGAAATTCCTGAATTTAAAGTGAATCATCATACCGAAACAAAAAAACGTCCAAATATTCATAGAGTTGGAAGTGGCCCATTTAAATTGGGGATTAAAAAATTGATTGTATCTTTTGTACTGGCCATAACAGTGGGATTGTTACTTGGGACTTTTATTTTAGAAATTATGAAAAAAGAAGATATACAAGCTACTACTGTAGAACAAAATCCAACTGCTCCAGCACCTAATACAGGGGAACAAAAGAAGGATGCTACTACGAATTTCGAAACAACATTACCGGCAATGACGTTACCTGTTCTGCAGGCAGGTGTTTTTTCTTCTAATGAGAATGCTGAATCTGTAGCAAAGGAATTGGCCAATCAAAACTATGCTACAACAATTTTGGAAATGGATGGAAAATATTATTTGTTCCTAGGGGTAGCAGGGGACCTTCAAGAGGCGAAGGCTTGGGAGAAAAATGAGAAGGAGAATGGTTTAATAGATGTGTGGGCTACAGAATTACCATTAGGGGAAAGCAGCATCACATTAGGTTCCAAAGCACAGGCTGAGCAATTCTCAAAAGAAGTTAATTACTTTAAAGATATTGCTGGGGAAATGGTAAAGATAGAGTTGGGCGGAGAGGCCAATGAGGATGTTTTACGAGCTGGTTTACAATTAATAGATTCGCATAAGGAGTCTTACGAAAATAAGGAAGCTGTGAATTTGCAGGGAAAATTGCAGGCAGCTATCAAAAGTCTTGAGCAAGCTTCTGGTAATCAAGCTGAAACATTAAAAGTTCAACAGGCTTTATTAGATTATATGTCGATATATTATAAAATAAGTAGCCAATCCTCTTGAGTGGCTGCTTATTTTATGTAAATCTATCAGTTTCCTCTCTGTTTCTTTGTATTATCTAATATTCGAATACGACTTTACTTTTACAACAAATCCTTGTACTTAGCGGATGGGTGTAATAATAGACTGCAGTCAGGCGGTAGAAGCCTGAGTCAAATACTCCTGTCAACCCCTAGCAACTGCTTTTCGTTTTTCATCGTTCAGTGTGTTGCATTTCCATTATCTCGGGTCACCAAGATGTTAGAGTAGTACAGGATGTACTAGTGCAGATGAAGCGACATGACCTCACAGTTGACATTGTTGCAAAGACGAGGCGTCTTTTTTAGCCCTTCATTCATATTATCTAATAAATTATACGTCATTGAACAGGTGCTTGCGCCTTTGTTCTTTTCTTGGTAGGATAAAAGCATGTATCTCCCATTCTTGAGAAAGGTAGGATAACTACATGAAGAACCTCATCTTGGCTTCAACATCACCCCGCAGAAAAGATCTCCTTAAAAAATTAAACATTCCATTTACTACTTTTTCACCTAATGTGGATGAATCTGTTAATCAAAAATTACCACCTGGAGAGATTGTGATTATGTTATCCTCTCGAAAAGCGAATGTAGCCGCTCAACAATTTCCTTCTTCTACTATTATTGCTGCAGATACAATCGTTGTCTCGAATGAGAAGATACTTGGTAAACCTAAAAGTAGAAAAGAAGCGAAAGATATGCTATGTGAACTTTCTGGGAAGAGACATTTTGTTTACACAGGTGTTACGTTGGTCAATGAACAGCATACAGAATCATTTTATGAGAAAACGGCAGTTGATTTTTGGCCATTAACAGATCAAGAAATTGAAAAGTATTTAGATAATGGTGAACCCTTTGATAAGGCAGGAGCATATGGCATTCAAGGTTTGGGCTCCTTATTCGTCAAATCTATTCAAGGGGATTATTATTCCGTTGTAGGTCTACCGATCTCCCGATTATTTCGTCTTTTTATGGAAAAGAGGCTTGTTCCTTATTCGTAAACATCTATATAATAAGGAGGAGTATATTGGAAACTAAAAAGGCGTTAATGATTAGAGATTTCCCTGTCGATGACCGTCCTCGTGAGCGCTTGATTAAAACAGGACCAGAAAGCTTATCTACTCAAGAAATAGTTGCAATTCTTTTAAGAACAGGAACAAAGTCAGAATCTGTCCTTCAATTAGCCAATCGTCTTTTAACAAAATTTGATGGGCTCATGTGGTTAAAAGACGCAGCTTTTGAAGAACTTATAAGTGTTAAGGGAATTGGCAAAGCGAAAGCAGTTCAATTAGTGGCAGCTGTCGAATTAGGGAGAAGAATAAGCAATTTAACGTATGATGATCGCTATGTTATTAGAAGTCCTGAAGATGGGGCCAATTATGTGATGAATGACATGCGTTTTCTTACTCAAGAACATTTTGTGGCCTTATATCTAAATACGAAAAATCAAGTGATCCACCGCCAAACTATTTTTATAGGAAGTCTAAATGCGTCGATCGTCCATCCGAGGGAAGTGTTTAGAGAGGCGTTCCGGCGTGCTGCAGCCTCGATTATTTGCTTCCACAATCATCCATCAGGAGATCCAACACCCTCCCGTGAAGACATTGAGGTAACCCGACGTTTAACTGAGTGTGGGAAAATGCTAGGGATTGAAGTTTTAGATCATTTAATCATTGGGGATAAAAAATATGTCAGTATGAAAGAAAAAGGGTATATGTGAGACTGTTATTTTGAAAAAGGTTAAGATATAATAATACTGGCATTTTGAATAATAATGTAGTATTTAGTAGAGCAAGTCTATGTAAAATACGAAAAATCGCGAATTTTGCCAAATGAATTATAGAAAATGTCTTATGAGACATATGGCATGAGAAAGGGAGATACATACAATGTTTGGATTTGGAACGAAAGATCTAGGGATTGATTTAGGAACGGCTAATACCCTAGTTTTTGCAAAAGGAAAAGGTATTGTTTTACGAGAACCATCTGTTGTTGCATTACAAACAGATACAAAGAAAATTGTTGCAGTGGGAAATGATGCAAGAAATATGATCGGCCGAACACCTGGGAATATCATTGCCTTACGCCCAATGAAAGACGGTGTTATTGCCGATTATGAAACAACAGCAGCGATGATGAAGTATTATATTAAACAAGCAGTTAAAGGAAAGGGTATGGGTGGCAAACCATATGTTATGGTTTGTGTTCCTTCAGGTATTACGGCTGTAGAGCAAAGAGCTGTGCTTGATGCTACGAGAGAAGCTGGAGCCCGTGATGCTTATCCAATCGAGGAGCCTTTTGCTGCGGCGATCGGTGCAGATTTACCAGTATGGGAACCAACAGGAAGTATGGTTGTAGATATAGGTGGTGGAACAACAGAAGTGGCTGTTATCTCTCTAGGGGGAATTGTCACAAGTATGTCGATTCGCACTGCTGGAGACAACTTCGATGAATCAATTATCGCTTATATTCGTAAAAAATATAATTTATTAATTGGGGATCGGACAGCAGAGGCGATTAAAGTTGAGATAGGCTCAGCGGGGGAAACAGAGGGACTTGCACCGATGGAGATCCGTGGCCGCGATTTACTTACTGGTCTGCCAAAAACAATCGAAATTTCTGCAGAAGAAATTTCTGGTGCACTTAGCGATACTGTAACGGCTATTATTGATGGGGTGAAAAATACATTAGAAAAGACACCGCCAGAATTAGCTGCCGATATTATGGACCGTGGAATTGTCTTAACAGGTGGCGGAGCTTTATTACATAATCTAGATAAGGTGATGAGTAAAGAAACGGAAATGCCCGTATTAATTGCTGATGAGCCACTTGATTGTGTAGCAATTGGAACAGGAAAAGCTTTAGACCATATCGATCTATTTAAGAATAAAGCAAAAGATTCTCGATAAGAAAAGATGCGCCGGTTCTTACTGCTGGCGCTTCTACTTTTAAGCCTGCAAGAAATGCCTCAGAATGGTGTGTTTTTTGCTCTGGTTTTTTACCATTCATCCTTGCGCCTTTAGCGAAAAGGCTCCTATTACTGTTAAGTTATTCCGTTTTGAAAGTTAGAGGTGTATCGAATGCCCCATTTTTTTCTGAATAAACGTCTAATTATATTATTAGTCAGTCTTATTGTCCTGGTTTCACTTATTGGTTTTTCCTTGAGAGATAAGGACAATATTTCAAAACCTGAGCAATTCTTTAAAGATGTGGTTGGTTTCGGTCAATCGATCGTTTCTAGACCAGCTCATGGAATTGCTAATTTCTTTGGAAATGTAGAAGATTTAAAAAATACATATACTGAAAATAAGAAATTGAAATCTCGATTAGAAGGTTTGGCTAAGTTAGAAAAGGAAATTGCCGATTTAAAAGAAGATAATAAGGAATTAAGAAATGTCCTTAAGAAAACGGATGATTTGCGTGAATATGAAACCATTCAAGCCACTGTTATTAGCCGTAATCCAGAAAGATGGGATGAAAAATTTATTATTAACAAGGGAACGAATAGTGGTGTAGACACGGAGATGGCTGTTATCACTGCAAAAGGATTAGTTGGTAAAGTGATCAGTGTTTCCCCGATGACAGCGACCGTTGAGTTATTAACATCAGAAAACACCCAGAATAGGGTGTCAGCGCAAATTCAAGGAAAAGATAAGATTTTTGGTTTAATCAATGGCTATGATTCCGAGAAAAAATTATTATTAATGAAGGATATTCCTGTTGATAAAAAAATTAAAGAAGGACAAAATGTGATAACTTCCGGTCTTGGCGGAGTTTTCCC
Organism: Lederbergia galactosidilytica; assembly: GCF_017873565.1. GTDB lineage: Bacteria > Bacillota > Bacilli > Bacillales > Bacillaceae_C > Lederbergia > Lederbergia galactosidilytica. The sequence continues at coordinate 74,944 of NZ_JAGGKH010000007.1, read as the reverse complement.
AAAAACGCTTGATATCGGAAAAGTAAAATCTGTAGAAATGGATCGATTTGGGCTGACTCAAATTGCTTATATTGAACCATCTGCACATTTTTATGATTTCGAACATGTTATGGTTGTTGCACGGACGATGGGGAAACAATCTAACTTAGATAAGGAGGAAGAATGATGAAACGCTTGGTTCTTCCTCTTCTTTTAACCTTATGCTTTTATTGTGAAAGTGTTTTTGTAGAGTTAACACCTCCAGGTCTATTTAAATTAGATATCCTATTAGTTCCTCATTTTTTATTAGTCCTTTTCATTGTCATGGGAATTTTCTATTTGCGTAATCAAACCCTGATTTATGCGGCTATTTTCGGTTTGTTATTTGATATTTATTATACGGAGATAATTGGTGTTTATTTATTTCTTCTCCCAATTGCTGTTTATTTAGCTTCTAAGATGGCAAGAGTGGTTCAAGCAAATATTATTACCACCTTTTTTATTTCCCTTTTATGTGTTGGAATGGTTGAATTTGTAGTGTATGGAATGAATGTATTTGTACTACAACGTAATGTGGACACACATACTTTTCTTAATCAGAGATTATGGCCTACACTCATTATAAATCAAATCTTTTTCTTGGTTATTTATTTTCCATTCAAGAAACTATTGTCAAAACATAAAAAAATTGAACTTCACGAATAAATGATGTGATCTAGGAAATTATAATCATTTCGACTTTAGAAATTTACTTGATGTGAGTTCCTCGACCTCATGGCAGAATCGTATTTTTTGCTAAATCATCTATAAAAAATGCCATCTATGCTTGTACGGAATTAAATTTTTTGCTTATTAAGGCTAAGCGCCTACTTAAAAAGAGGACTTTTTCAAGATTTGTCGAATGAGCAAGAGATGACGATTTTGGTTCTTTGCGTTAAAATATAATAAATGAACCAATGGAAGTTAGTTGTTGAAAGGAGATAATAGGGCACAGTCAACGATAGAACGTCTCCTTTGCCCGCTACTTATGAAAAATAGACAAAATGTCATGATAAAAGGAACGAAAAATGGTCTTTCATTACAATTAAACGATACATGTTCATATGAATCATTGCTACAAGAATTGGATCAGAAGTTAGTGGACTTACAAGGACGAGAAAATGATAGTCCCCTTATCTCCGTACGCATTCAAGCTGGTAATCGCTTTTTGACGGAAGAGCAACAAGAGGAACTTAAAGAGCGAATATGTTATCAAAAAAATCTCGTAGTTGAGGAGATTGTGAGCAATGTTCTAACAAAGGAAGAATCACAGCGGATTATCGATGAGCAATTTATCACTTCAGTTACTACAATAGTTAGATCAGGACAAGTATTGGAAGTTCCCGGCGACTTATTACTTGTGGGAGACGTTAATCCTGGTGGGACCGTTCGAGCTGGTGGCAATATCTTTATCATGGGAGCATTAAAGGGAATCGCCCATGCTGGTTTTTCAGGAAAAAAGGAAGCCGTTATTGTAGCTTCTTTTATGACACCATCACAATTGCGAATTTCTGAATGTATCACAAGGGCCCCTGATTATCATGATCAGGATGGCCACCATCAAATGGAATGTGCCTACATAGATGATTCACAACAAATTATGATTGATAGATTGCAAAATTTGAAACATATTAGACCGAATATTACGAGATTCAAAGGGGGACGTTAGAATGGGTGAGGCGATTGTTATTACATCAGGTAAAGGAGGAGTTGGGAAAACAACAACCTCCGCAAATCTTGGAACAGCCCTTGCCCTGCAAGGGAAAAAAGTTTGTTTGATCGATACAGATATAGGACTAAGAAACCTAGATGTGGTATTAGGCTTAGAAAGTCGCATTATTTACGATCTTGTTGATGTTGTGGAAGGAAAATGTAAGCCACATCAAGCATTAGTGAAGGATAAAAGGTTTGATGATCGTTTATTTCTATTACCAGCAGCACAAACGAGTGATAAAACCGCTGTATCTCCTGAGCAAATGAAACAGCTTGTATCTGATATGAAACTGGATTATGATTATATTTTAATAGATTGCCCAGCTGGGATTGAGCAAGGATATAAAAATGCTGTCGCTGGAGCAGATAGTGCGATTGTTGTGACTACACCTGAAATTTCCGCTGTCAGAGATGCGGATCGAATTATTGGGCTTTTAGAAAAGGAAGAAACGATTGAACCACCGAAATTGATTATCAATCGAATTCGTAGTCAAATGATGAAAGATGGCGATGTTTTAGATGTTGATGAAATTGCTCAGCATTTATCGATTGATCTACTGGGGATCGTTCAAGATGATGCAGAAGTGATTAAATCGTCAAATCAAGGAGAGCCAATTGCTCTAAATCCTAATAGTAAAGCCTCCATTGCATATAGGAATATAGCAAGAAGAATTTTAGGGGAGTCAGTTCCCTTACAATCTCTTGATGGTGAAAAATCTGGATTCTTTGTAAAATTGAAGAAGTTATTTAGTAGTTCATCATAATATTACTTAAAAAAGCTTTCACATTTTTGGTGTGGAAGCTTTTTTTGATCTTCGGACATAGAATGAAATGAAATATAGCTTTTGAATACTACAAACAGAATATGTTCCCATTCAATGTGGGAATGTCACACCCATTCTAGACTGAGACTTCAAAGTCTTGCCGATCTCTTACTTCCCTTGGGATTTGCTAAGTTAACTTAATACTTTTTACTTTCCAAAAGCAGTTTAAATCCCCTTTTTAAAGTTGGCTATCGCAGCTTCGCAATTAAAACATTTTCAATCTTTATTTTGCATGGCAACAGTAAGACAGAATAGTAGTGTTACGAAATATGGAGAATCGCTTAGCTGCTCTGCATCAATGACCTTATGACATTGATAATCGTGATCGTAGTCCTAGTTCCAAGCATTGTTTATGTTTGTTTTTTATCCGTAATCCAACTGTTTTATTAAGAACCATCTCTTTTGCATATTTAATCAGGACAAGTCATATGGTAGTAAAAATAGTTAAAGGGGATGGAGGAGAATGGATCGTCATAGAGTGGAACAAATTCGCAGAGAATTGAATAAAAGAAGGAGACAATATGGTGTTACACGTGATCGAAAAGTGGAAGAGACATTTTTTGAACAGGATGGTGGGGAAAATTTTGTGTTTGAATCAGACCCTAACGAATCGATCCATCCACTTTTTAAAAAAGAAGTCTTTTTTATGAAAATATTTATCTCTGCCATTCTCGTTCTTCTTATTGCAATTATTTTTCAATCACCTTCACAAAAAATGGAAGAAGCAAGAGCTGGTATTAAAAAAACATTTGAACGTGAATTCCAATTTGCTGTCGTGGCGGACTGGTATGAAGAAAAATTTGGACAACCACTTGCTCTGTTTCCTGTACAATCAGATTCTAAACGAGAGAGTCAGCAGGAGAGTTTCGCTATGCCTGTAACAGGAAAAATATTGGAACCTTTTTCAGAAGAGCAACAGGGAATCATCATGGAAACGGGAACAGAAGCTAAAGTAGAGGCGATATCAGCTGGAACGGTCACGTTTGCTGGTAAGAAGGAAGGCATTGGCAATACCGTTATTATTCAACACTCAGATTATTCGGAAACATGGTATGGTAAGTTGGAGCATATTTCTGTGAAATCACTGGAAAAAGTAAAGGCAGGGCAAATTATAGGTACTGTTTCTTCAGGTGAGGATCGAGAAACAGGAGAGTTTTATTTTGCAATTAAGCAACATGATACGTTTATTGATCCTATTCAGGTGATGAAATTTGAATAAATACGGGCGTGTTTTCACAAAAATCAGAGTCCATTCATTATTATGGATTATAGCAGGGCTAAGTGTGATGACCGGATACTTTTGGGAGTTGCTCGCCCTCTTTGCGATCGTTTTTATTCATGAAATGGGTCATGCCCTTGTCGCTCAGTTTTTTAATTGGAAAATAAAAAGAGTAATGCTTCTCCCATTTGGGGGTTTTTGTGATGTAGATGAACATGGAAATCGAAGTATGTTAGAAGATTTCTGTGTGATTGTGGGAGGTCCACTTCAACATCTATGGATAGCTGGACTGATACCAGTTCTTTATATGGGAGGATTGATATCAGCAGATTATGCTCAGCAAATCGTCCAATATAATTGGATGATTATGTTTTTTAATCTTTTGCCAATTCGTCCTCTTGATGGCGGTAAGTTAGTTCATCTATATCTCTCTACTTATAAACCTTATCTTGATTCCCTTCGTATGTCTGTTATTATTTCATTTGTGATTTTGTTGATTTTTCATATGCTTGTTATTATGATTGATCCTTTCAATATCAATATTTGGGCTATTTTAATTTATTTAGATACTTGTTTATGGACGGAATGGAAGCAGCGAAAATATATGCTAATGCGCTTCCTGTTAGAACGCCATTTTGGAGAGCAACAAAGTATTTCTCGTTTACAAACAATACAGGCAGATAGGGATGATTATGTTTTTGACATATTAAGTAAATTCAAGCGCGGATATAAACATTTAATTGATATTGATGGAAATTCGGAAGGAGAATTTCAATTGGACGAGAATGAACTCCTTTATGCATATTTTTCAGAGAAAAAAGTTAGAGCTCGTTTAATGGATCTTGTTTATGCGAGTTAATCACCTTTATTCTTTAATTACTAGAATCAATTGCATAATAGAGGTTTTAGCAATCAAATCCGAACAACGTTGATTTACATTTCAGGTGGACGATTTCCGGGGGGCAGCTCATATGTGCTCCTGCGGGATCTCACCTGTCACGCTAATCCCCCAAGAGTCGCCACCTTCGCTCCAATCAACTAAGTTAAGTAAATACATGGACTAACAATTCAATCTCCTTTAACATCGTTTATTGATCATTTATAAGCAATGATGAAATTGACTCACTAAACAATTTATATTTGCCGCCGCAGATTTCCCCTACACCAGTCTAAATAGCATATCTATCGAGAAAATGTGATTGGGCTTTTGCATGTCTTTTTATTATATAGCCCCGGGTTATTTTTCATGTAAACTTAAACATCAAACGGCTATTGACAGATACTAATTGTATATGCTAAAATTTTTTATGTTAGTTTGTAGCGCCTGAGCTACAACCGCACATAACAGGTATAACGTTAGAAGTTTCTATTTTTGAAAAGAAGTTTGAAATTAGCTTCAGTGCCTTTTCTGATAGAACACCTGCAAATGGCGAGTCTTAGTCTAATAGGGAGGTGCGATTATGTACGCAATTATTGAAACTGGTGGAAAACAAGTTAAAGTCGAAGAAGGACAAGTTATCTACGTTGAAAAGGTAGATGCTACTGAAGGTGATTCTTTTACTTTTGACAAAGTTCTTTTTGTTGGTGGCGAAGATGTAAAAGTAGGGAGCCCATTTGTTGAGGGAGCTACGGTTACAGCTAAAGTTGAAAAACAAGGCCGTCAAAAGAAAATTGTTGTTTTCAAATATAAGCCAAAGAAAAATTATCATAAAAAACAAGGGCATCGTCAGCCTTATACAAAACTAGTCATTGAAAAGATCAATGCTTAAGTGAAGTTGATTCTATGATTCAAATTAGAATTAGCCATTCAGCTGATGGCGACATTAGTGGTTTTACAATGGAAGGTCATGCTCAATTTGCTGACAAAGGCAAAGATATTGTATGTGCAGGAGTTTCAGCTGTTGCATTTGGCAGCTTAAATGCAGTTATGGCTCTCACTTCTATTGAACCTAATATCACAATTGAAGAAGATGGTTTTCTAAAATGTCTCCTTCCTCATTCATTAGAGGGAGAAGTGAAAAAACAGGTTCAGTTATTATTAGAAGGTATGCTTGTTTCCTTGCAGACGATAGAAAGAGAATATCCTGAATTTGTTAAAATCAAATTTATAAAATAAAACTTAATTTAGCTAGAATTAGCAAGTGCCTAGCCTCTCAAGGTCAAATAATCTGAGAAGATAAAACCCTAAAACGAATTTTTTCGATTTTGAATATTTTCTTGTTAGGCTCTCTAAGGCATTTGCGTTAACGTGGAGGTGAATCAAATGCTAAGATTGGATCTTCAATTTTTCGCTTCGAAAAAAGGGGTAGGTTCTACTAAAAACGGTCGTGATTCTGAATCAAAACGATTGGGTGCGAAACGTGCAGATGGTCAATTTGTAACTGGTGGATCAATTTTATACCGTCAACGCGGAACAAAAATTCATCCTGGGGAAAATGTTGGCCGTGGAAGTGATGATACACTATTTGCAAAAACTGATGGTGTGGTTCGCTTTGAACGTGTTGGTCGTAACAAGAAAAAAGTTAGCGTATACCCAGTAGCATAAGATAGATCACAGAAAAGCTCTAACCAAATTTGGCTAGAGCTTTTTTATTTTCAAGCAAAATGATAAAGTGAGCTTTGTGTACGATAGAGGGCTTTCCTGTTAAGTTAATTGCGAGTCGCCATGTATAGTTGGGATATTGATGTTCACTTTAAACTGTCGGCTGATAGGTCGATCTGGCAGCAAATGATGGGATTGTTGCCACTGGCCTTTATTGAACATGGTTCTTTTTATCGTCCTTTTTGACACGTATTTCTACTAATTAGCTTCTTTTTGATATATTATAGAAACGATTGAAGAATGGTGGAAAGGATATAATGATGAAAGGTAAAGAAGAAACACTTACTTTATTGCAACACTCACGCCATGATTGGCTTAATCGTATTCAATTAATCAAGGGTTATCTGGCGTTAGGAAAAGTGGACCAAGCTGAACGTGTGATTGAAGAAATTGTGTTGGAATCTCAACAAGAAACGAAATTGACAAATTTAGGATTGCCGGAATTTGCGACATTACTTCTACTTCATAATTGGGGAGGGGAAGGTCATACATTTCAGATAGAGTATGAGTTTATGAATGATTTGCCTACCCGTTCCATAAATGATTGGGCATTGACGAATTGGATGAAAGGTTTTTTTCAAACTATTTCAAATGCGCTTCATCCATTATATGGGAATCAATTATATATATCGATTGAACCTTTGGAAAATAGCCTTTCCTTGCATTTTGATTTTGTGGGAAAGTTAAAAGATTTACGGGCGTTCGAGCAATGGTTATTACATCATAAAGAGGAGCAAATTCACATTAACCTTCAAGAAATAAGTGAAAGAAATTTTATATGTAAAGTTATTTTTGATGAAATGGAGTGATCATTGTGTTTGTCGATCAGGTAAAGGTTTATGTGAAAGGTGGGGATGGCGGCAATGGAATGGTTGCCTTCCGCAGAGAAAAATACGTGGCAATGGGTGGACCAGCTGGCGGAGATGGTGGAAAAGGTGCAGATGTTGTTTTCCAGGTAGATGAAGGATTACGTACACTGATGGACTTCCGGTATCAGCGGCACTTCAAAGCATCTCGAGGCGAGCATGGAATGTCAAAAAGTAAGCATGGTAAAGGTGCTGAAGATTTAGTTGTAAAAGTTCCTCCAGGAACCGTTGTAAAAGATCTTGAGACAGAAGAGGTTATCGCAGATCTTGTAGAACATGGACAGAAAGCTGTAGTGGCTAGAGGAGGACGTGGGGGGAGAGGAAATATCCGTTTTGCGACACCGGCAAATCCTGCTCCAGAAATGGCAGAAAATGGTGAGCCAGGTCAAGAAAGAGATGTAGTTCTTGAACTGAAAATCCTTGCTGATGTTGGTCTTGTTGGCTTTCCAAGTGTAGGCAAATCCACTCTTCTTTCTGTTGTTTCTGCTGCTAAACCCAAAATAGCCGAATACCATTTCACAACAATTGTTCCTAATCTGGGTGTGGTTGAGACAGAAGATAGCCGTAGTTTTGTGATGGCTGATTTGCCAGGCCTAATAGAAGGAGCGCATGAAGGAGTTGGTCTTGGTCACCAATTTTTGCGACATATTGAGCGAACAAGAGTCATTGTTCATGTGATTGATATGTCTGGCATGGAGGGCAGAGATCCATTTGAAGATTTTCAGACTATTAATCAAGAGTTAGAAAAGTATAATCTTCGCTTGATGGAGCGCCCTCAAATTATTGTTGCCAATAAAATGGACATGCCAGAAGCAGAGGAAAATTTAAGTGTATTTCGAAATAAACTAAAGGAAGAGTATCCGATTTATCCGATTTCCGCGCTTACGAGACAAGGGGTCAGGGATTTACTATTTGAAGTAGCGAATCAATTAGAAACAACTCCGGAATTCCCACTTTATGATATCGTAGATACTGATGCGGAAATTCATCGAGTTGTTTACCGGCATGAGAAAGATCCCGATCAATTTACGATCACAAGAGATCCAGATAGTGCTTTTGTAATAAGTGGAGATGTGATCGAGCGATTATTTAAAATGACTGATTTTTCAAGGGATGAATCGGTCCGACGTTTTGCTAGGCAAATGAGGGGAATGGGTGTCGATGATGCTTTACGTGAACGTGGAGCGAAGGATGGAGATATTATTCGAATTCTCGAATTTGAATTTGAATTTGTTGAATAGGACCTGTGGTGAATGGGGGAGAGGATATTGGGGAAGAGAGAATATCAAAAAAAGTTTTATTTAGTGCGTGAAGATGTTTTGCCTGAAGCGATGAAAAAAACATTGGAAGCGAAAGAATTGATTGAACGGAAAAAGTCTGTTTCTATTTGGGACGCTGTCCAACAAGTTGATTTAAGTCGCAGTGCATTTTATAAATATCGAGACACTGTTCTACCTTTTCACAGGGTTGTAAAAGAAAAAATTATTTCGTTGTTTTTTTACCTTGAAGATCGCCCAGGTGCTTTATCAACATTACTGGCCACTGTAGCCAACTATGCTTGTAATGTGCTAACCATACACCAAACAATACCTTTACAAGGACGAGCGAATGTTACACTTTCACTTGATATCGCAAGTATGAATGTTGAAATTGACGATCTTCTTGCTGAGCTAAATCGATTGGAATTTGTTGATAAAGTCGATGTATTGAGTTCGGGAGGTTAAACAGAGAAGAAATCTGTTTATAAAATCAAACTTTTCTAGATATCTCTATCCAAGCGATTACCATACGTTAAGATGCTTGATTACCGATCGAATTTCTATTTGGAACTAAATATAAGTTGTGAAAGAAACACCTTATCCAGAATCTTAGTCTGGATAAGGTATTTAATTTTCATCAACTAATATTCCCGCTGCTTTCAATTCTTTCTCTGCTTTTTCGATCGCTTCGTTACTAGGCGCCGCTAACGTATGTAAGTGAATACCAGAAGTTAGATCAGCTAAAAGGGAAGAGTTTGTTAATTTGACTTTATTTAGAAAATGTTCAACTTCTTTTCGGTTCGAAACCATCAAGGAGGCAGTAAGATCTCCATAAATGGGGTGTTCGATAGCAACATTTTTCACGGTAATCCCATGGTCGACCAAAATATTCAATTCTTCTTTTGTTTGGCTACGTGAGTGGGAGCAAACGATCGTTTTTTCAATAAGAAAATTATTCTGAGCGGGCCGTATATACAAGTAGCCTTGACTTGTAGCCATAATAGGAATATTTCGCGCCTTTAATAAATTAATATCTCCAACGATTACTTGCCGACTAACCCCTGTTTTTTTCGCAAGTTCACTTCCGGTAATGGGAGAATGACTTTCTTGTAATAAGGAAAGCAGTTTTTCTCTTCTTTCTTCCCCAAGTATTTTTTTTCCTTCTTCCTTCATGCAATCCCTCCATTCCATATTCTAAGCCTATTTTATCATATTCCTAGTTCTTCCTTCATTATTGAACTTAGACAAACTCGATTTGTCATAAATAAACGCCCAATCTCATAAGTTTTGATGAAGATTATTAGCATTTTGCCCAAACATTCATACACTATATAGACTGAGCTTGAGGAGGGAAAATTTGTGAAAATCCATATTGTACAAAAAGGAGAAACATTATGGAATATTGCCCAAAAGTATGGCGTGAATTTCGATGAATTAAAAAAATTAAATGCGCAATTGTCTAATCCTGAAATGATTATGCCAGGAATGAAAATTAAAGTACCTGGTCATTCTGGTGGAGGCGCAAAAGAGAAACCGATTCATCATCACCCAACAGGAAAGAAAGAAATGCCTAAGGCGGAACATCCATTTTTACCTAAAAAGGAAGCACCAATGCCAGTTGCAAAGCCACCAAAGGAAAAACCAAAGAAAGAGAAACCACATCATATCTATCAACCTGTAATGCCTCAGCCACAGCCATTACCGGAGATAGATATTAACAATTATTATATGATGAATATGCAACAAATGCAGACCCAGCAAATGGCACAGCCAGCGCCACCAAAGGAGAAACCTGTTCATCATCATAAAGAGGAATCGTCTTATTCACCAGAAATGCCGATTCAGCAGCCTATGTATGGATGTTATCCTGTTCCACAACCATGTTTTGATCCATGTTATCCATACCCACAACCACATCCATATCAAGGGTATATGATGCCACAGGTTCAAGGAGCAATGACGTCTACACCTATGATGCCTTTCCATACAGCACCTATGGCTAGTGCTCCAATGACTGGTTATGGTCCACAAACGTATTGGGAATGGGATGAGTCTTTAGATATGCATCACACCCATTATGCTGAAGCGTATAATCAAGTAGAGAGTTCCTCAGATTATCAGCAAATGGGAATGATGCCGGGAATGGCTCAGCCTTATCCTTTTACGGGTATGCCGGCACCAGGATTTCAGCAACCGATGATGCCACAGGCTAATTTTGCGAATCCAGTAGGGGATTGCGGATGTGGAAATCAAACATCTTACTATCCTCAGCAACCTTATGGTATGCATGCTCAACCAATGCCGATGCATCAGGGACAGATGTACCAAGGGTATCCACCTATGGGAACAGCGATGCCTCCTTCTTATGCAATGCCGATGCGCCATGAAAATGGGGAAGAAGATGAATAAAGACTTTTTTGAAGAAAGAGACGGAATGAAACGCCGTCTCCTTCTTTTATTAAAAGAGAATTTTGATCTTCCTTTTATTCGGATAAACCCAATAAAAAACATGGTATGGAAAGTGAGCACACAGAATCAGGATTGGATTTTGAAAGGATTTTCTTCATTAGAAACTTTTAAAAGACAGGTATCCTTTACTGAACAATTAAAGAAAAGTGGTTTTACCCAAATTTATTCTTTTCATCCAAAACCATTTGTACAAGAAAATAAAGTTTTTGGACTCATTCAATTTATAGAAGCAAAAAAAGGGCGAAAAGTTAGTTATTCGCATGAATCTGACATCAGGGATGTCTGCTTTTTGCTGCGAAAATATCATCATGCAACGACTAATTTATCTAATGTTGTAAAAGAGCAAATACCCGTTTTTGAACAAATAAATAAATGGAAGAAGAGATTAATCGACTATCGATATACACTGCCTCTATATTCTCAGCATCCGCTACGTTCTCATTTAAATTATTTTGCAGAACTTGGGGAATGGGCTTTAGATAAACTGCAAAACCAGGCTGCTTTTTTTAAAGAAGAGCCTAACTGTATTATTCATGGGGATGTAGCTAGTCATAATTTTATTAGAGATAAAAACGGCCAATTATGGCTAATTGATTTTGATTTAATTGCTTTGGCACCTCCCCATATAGATTATTTGCAGCTTTCCAATCGGGTTTTACCACATCTAGGCTGGGACGTGGAACGCTTGTTTTCTTTTCAAACTCTTCAACCATTTAAAACTAAAGAAGCATTTTTAACAGCTCTTGTCTATCCAACTGATATTTTTAGAGAATGGTTGCACTTTACTAGAAGTCACACGCTCGAACAAAGAAGAAGATGGTCAACGATGGAGGCTTTATTACTTAAACAATTTAAAGAAAGAATAAAATTTAGTAAGGAAATCATGAAAAAGGTCAAATCTATATAGATAAAGTTTGAAAGATTGCCCACCACCCCTACTTTCGGTATAGTTAAAGGGATAAGTCAGGGGAAAGGGGTTCATAACATGGCAGGACATTCGAAATGGAAAAATATTCAAAATAGGAAAAATGCGCAAGATGCTAAACGGGGAAAAATATTTCAAAAAATAGCTAAGGAAATCTATGTTGCCGCAAAACAGGGTGGTCCTGATTCTAGTACAAATCCTTCCTTGCGACTTGTGGTGGAAAAAGCAAAGGCAGAGAATATGCCCAATGATAACATTCAACGGGCAATTGACAAGGCAACAGGAAACAAAGATACGGAACATTATGAAGAAATTGTGTATGAAGGATATGGTCCTAATGGTACAGCAGTAATGGTGATGTGCTTAACAGATAATAAAAATAGAACTGCGACCAATGTGAGAGTAGCATTTAATAAAAATGATGGGAATCTTGGCGAAACAGGCTGTGTCTCCTATATGTTTGATCGAAAGGGATATTTAGCTGTAGATCGTCAAAATGTAAATATAGATGAAGATGATATGCTTTTATCTGTCATTGAAGCTGGTGGCGAAGAAATGGAAGCAAGTGAAGAAGCATTTGAAATTTATACTGCCCCTGAAAGTTTTATAGAGGTAAAGGAAAATCTGGAAAACCAAGGTTTAACATTTGCTACTGCTGAGATAACAATGGTTCCACAAACTTACACACATCTTGAGGGTGAACAGGCGGAGAAAATGCAAAAAATGTTGGAAATGCTTGAAGATGATGATGATGTACAAGAAGTTTATCACAATTTTGCGGATTCAGAATAAAAATAGGAATTTTTATTTCATAAGAATTTAACCTATAAGCTAATAGGGCAATACTCATTTTCTTGAACCACTACACATAACCCACATGAAAGTTAAATTGGTACTTAATTAAATATTAAAGGGTCAAAGCATAGACAAAGTCATATGGACTTTGTCTATGCTCATTTTTACAGGAAAACTTAATTTATTATCATGCTGGATGTTTACAAAACTATATGAGCATTTGTTTACAATTTGAGTAACTATATGAAAAGAATCAAAATATAGAAGAGTGGATATAGAGATTACTTTTTGGGCAATATAGATTCTAAGAATTAAATTTATAGGCAAAGAGGTGATCCGTATGAAATTCACGGGAAAATTGCTTATTTCATTTTTGATTTTAGGTATAGTTAGTTTATTGCACCAGCCAATATGGGAATTTCAGAGGACACAAGCGCAATTAACAGCTATGGAACAACAAGAATCTCCTGTATATATTCCTGACAGCCCTCTTGAGATCGAGGTCTCATTACAAAGGAGATACCTAGATGGTGACATTAGTGAAGAAGTTGTGAACGAGACAATATGGGCATTAGAGGATTTCTGGGCAAAATATGAAAAATGGCAGCTTATTGATATAGATGAAAAACGAGTCACTTTTGAAATGGAAATAAACGATATCTCTCCCTTATTAAAGGTTAATGGATTCTTTGGCCTTCAAGAGGACGGCACATTGTCGATTTTTAATGGAAGTCCTGATGAAGCGGACATTATCCATTCTTTTTTTCAAATTGATATGGAAAAATTAGAAGGAAAGAAAAGAGAAGAGCTTAAAAAGGGGATTCCAATTCAAACAAAAGAGACGTTTACAGAAGTATTAGAAGCGATGAAGCAATATTCTACTGAAAATAATACGGTGGAAAAAAAAGCCTGACTTTTTAAGGTTCAGGCTTTAAGTTTGCGGTAACCAAGGAGGTTTTATGATACAATAATGGTTAGCATGAAAGAGGAGAGAAAGTTGTGTACGAGTATATAAAAGGGATGATAGAGCAAATTGGACCCGAATATATCGTTTTAGAAAACAATGGAATAGGCTATCAAATTCTTACACCTAATCCATTTGTTTTTTCAAAGAATCAGGACGTTGAAACAGTTGTTTATACATATCAACATGTTCGGGAAGACCTTATCGCATTATATGGATTTGCGACATTTGAAGAAAAAGTCATGTTTAAGAAACTTTTGAATGTCTCTGGGATTGGCCCAAAAGGAGCGTTAGCCATTTTGGCTTATGGAGAGCCAGCCCAGGTTATTCGCGCAATTGAAAATGAAGATGAAAAGTTTCTTGTTAAATTTCCTGGTGTAGGCAAGAAAACAGCAAGGCAAATGATTTTAGATTTAAAAGGGAAATTAAATGATGTCGTTGCATTGCCGGAAGTGGCTAGTACTGTTCAAAAAGAATTCCTTATTCCCGATGAGCCAGAGGATGAATTGAAAGAGGCATTATTAGCTTTGGCATCACTTGGATATTCGGAACGTGAGTTAAGGAAGGTTGAACCAAAACTTCAAGGAAAAGATTTAACAACAGACCAATATATTAAACAAGCTTTACAATTATTAATGAGTTGATAGAAGGGGTCGTTCAAAAAGTCCGGTAAAAATGACGCTTCGAATTTCTACGTTGGCTTGTTTCTCCAATACTCATGTATCAGGGGACAAGGATCTTCCGTTAAAAGCGCTCATGCCCTGTGGGCAACACGGAAGTCAGTACATCCTGTACAAGTCCGCTGCTTGAAACTGCGCCGCTTTGAACTTCTTGGTCCTTTTTATCCTCCTTTTTGAACACTCATTAGAAAGGAAGAGGTAGGATGGAAGAACGAGTATTGTCTAGCGAAGCGATTGTCAATGATCTATCTTTTGAACAAAGTCTCCGTCCGCAAACTTTATCCCAGTATATCGGACAAGATGAGGTTAAGAAAAATTTAGCTGTTTTTATTGAAGCGGCAAAACTGAGGAAAGAAACTCTAGATCATGTGCTCCTTTATGGACCACCAGGGCTAGGTAAGACGACTTTAGCTGTTGTTATTGCTAATGAAATGGGTGTTAATGTGCGGACCACTTCTGGCCCTGCAATTGAAAGACCAGGCGATTTAGCAGCTATCTTAACTTCTCTTGAACCAGGCGAAGTATTGTTTATCGATGAGATTCATCGTTTACCTCGGGCGATTGAAGAGGTGCTATATCCTGCAATGGAGGATTATTGCTTAGATATTGTAATAGGGAAAGGTCCAGAATCTAGGTCTGTTCGCCTCGATCTTCCACCATTTACACTTGTTGGTGCCACAACAAGAGCAGGTTCTGTCTCAGCTCCATTACGTGATCGTTTCGGTGTATTAAGTCGCCTCGAATATTACACAGAGGACCAATTAACAAACATTGTCAAACGTACGGCTGAAATATTGGATACTGAGATTGATGGGCAAGGAGCAATTGAAATTGCCCGGCGTTCGCGGGGAACTCCACGTATTGCTAACCGTTTATTGCGACGGGTACGTGATTTTGCTCAAGTAAGAGGAGATGGAATCATCACTCGCCAACTTGCGGATCAGGCTTTAGAATTACTTCAAGTCGATCGTTTAGGGCTTGATAATATTGATCATAAACTTTTAAAAGGGATGATTGAAAAGTTTCGGGGCGGACCAGTTGGGCTAAATACAATCGCTGCAAGCATCGGTGAAGAAGCGATGACAATTGAAGACGTCTATGAACCTTATTTAATGCAAATAGGCTTTTTACAAAGAACACCAAGAGGAAGAATGGTGACAGATCTTGTTTATGACTATTTTCACTTAGAGGTTCCGGAAAAATGAATGGGATAGCAAAGCTTCTGATGATTATAGGAGGAGTTATTTTTGCGATTGGCTTTTTATCGCAATTTGTGAAGATAGGCAAACTACCTGGCGATATTATCATAAAGAAGGAAAATTTCACATTTTATTTCCCAATTGTGACATCTATATTAATAAGTGTAATATTAACAGTGGTTTTGTATTTGTTTAGGAAATGATAAAATAGTATGATATGAATAGGTTTGAATACTTTTTTTATCACCTAGCTTTAAATTCTAGCGTCTAACAAATCTACGTTATTATGGGGATAACTTAAGGCTGGGGCGCCTTTATCTCCTATAGGCTATCTAACTCTTGAAAGTAGATCGATCCGAGGCCAAATCCTGTGATGAGAAAGCCACTTTTCTTAAGGTACAGGAATTTGTTTGACGGCCTTACCAATACTTCTCAGTTCCCTTTTACCTAAGCTCATAAAATATGGAGCAGAATACCGTTCCTTTAAGGACCGGGCTAATATTCCTGTTCATCCTTTAAACTTTGGATTTGTACGTCTTAACAAGCCATACGTTTTGTTATAATTGGGAGGTTTAAGCAGTAGTGAAATTAGAACAGTTTGATTTTGAATTACCAGAAGAATTAATTGCACAAGTCCCACTAGAAAACCGTTCATCTAGCCGATTAATGGTTTTGGATAAGGAAACAGGTAAAATCTCGCATGAGACTTTTCATAATTTGATAGCATTTTTACGTAAAGGGGATTGTTTAGTTTTAAATGATACAAAAGTGCTACCCGCCAGATTATTTGGTTTAAAAGTTGATACTGGTGCGAAAGTTGAAGTATTATTATTGAAACAATTAAATGGGGATCAATGGGAGACATTAGTAAAGCCTGCTAAAAGATTGAAAAAGGGCATGACACTAACTTTTGGCGATGGTCAATTAAAAGCTGTATGCCTAGATGAATTAGAACATGGTGGCCGAATTCTTGAATTTCAATATGAGGGCATCTTTTATGAAGTGCTTGATCAACTTGGAAAAATGCCCCTTCCCCCATATATTAAGACACAGCTTGAGGATCAAGATCGCTATCAAACTGTCTATGCGAAGGAAAGAGGATCAGCGGCTGCTCCAACAGCGGGGTTGCATTTTACCGAAGATCTTCTTAAGCAAATACAGGACCAAGGAATACGGGTTGCATACATTACTTTACATGTTGGACTAGGTACGTTTAGACCTGTCAATGTTGATGAAATTGAGGAACATGATATGCATTCTGAGTTCTATCGAATGTCTAAAGAGACAGCAGATTTGTTGAACCAGACACGGGAAGAAGGCGGAAGAATTATTTCCGTTGGTACGACTTCTACAAGAACCCTTGAAACAATTGCATCTTCTCATCAAGGTCACTTTGTAGAGACTAATGGCTGGACAGATATATTCATCTATCCTGGTTATGAATTTAAAGCTATCGACGGAATGATAACGAATTTTCATTTGCCAAAATCGACATTAATTATGCTAGTGAGCGCTCTTGCTGGTCGAGAGCATGTTCTCTATGCATACAAAGAGGCGGTTAGAGAGAAGTATCGCTTTTTTAGCTTTGGTGATGCAATGTTATTGATTTAAGTTGAGTGTATGTTCAAATTGAGGAAAAGATAAAAAGGGACCCGTCAGCTAAAGGTGCTGACCTTAGCGCAAACGCCTCAACATTAGCCCATCCTGTGTGAGCTAACGAACTTGCGCATGTGAAGTGAATTCGTTGTTCGACACAGAAAGTGTTGGCATTTAGTCGAAGATCTTCATCCTACAGTTTCTTTTTCCAGTGGTTAGCAGAACGCTAGCGTTGTGATTGATGCCGCGGATCTAACTTTTTGACTCTACTTTTTGAACATCCTCTTTTAGAAAGGAATTGGAAAGATTGAGCGCTATCACATACGAATTAATTAAAACCTGTAAACAAACAGGGGCAAGACTCGGGATTCTCCATACTCCTCACGGATCTTATGAGACACCGATGTTTATGCCTGTGGGGACTCTTGCGACAGTTAAAACCATGTCGCCGGAAGACCTGAAAGCAATGGGAGCTGGGGTGATATTAAGTAATACTTATCACCTTTGGCTAAGGCCTGGTCATGATATTATTAAGGAAGCGGGGGGCCTACATTCTTTTATGAATTGGGACCAAGCGATTTTAACAGATTCAGGAGGCTTTCAGGTTTTCTCTTTAAGTGAATTTAGAAGAATTGAGGAAGAGGGCGTCCACTTCCGGAATCATTTAAATGGAGACAAGCTGTTTCTATCTCCCGAAAAATCAATGGAAATTCAAAATGCCCTTGGCTCTGATATCATGATGGCATTTGACGAATGTCCACCATATCCAGCCTCCCATGATTATATGAAAAAATCGGTTGAACGAACTTCCCGCTGGGCAGAGAGATGCTTAGAAGCACATAACCGAACGGAAGATCAAGGACTTTTCGGTATTATTCAGGGAGGAGAATTTGAAGACCTCCGAAAACAGAGTGCCAATGATCTTGTTTCCCTCGATTTTCCCGGATATGCTGTTGGCGGATTATCGGTCGGTGAGCCAAAAGATGTTATGAATCGGATGTTAGAATTCACAACACCATTATTACCTAATAATAAACCGCGTTATCTTATGGGCGTAGGCTCTCCAGATTCATTAATCGACGGAAGTATTCGCGGTATTGATATGTTTGATTGTGTATTACCAACAAGGATAGCTAGAAATGGAACGTTGATGACTTCGAACGGGAGATTAGTGGTTAAAAACGCTGCCTATGCCCGTGATTTTAATCCAATTGATGAAAACTGTGATTGCTACACATGTAGAAATTATAGTAGGGCCTATATTCGTCATTTAATTAAATGTGACGAAACGTTCGGAATAAGACTTACGACTTACCATAACTTGCATTTTCTGTTAAAATTGATGGAGCAAGTCCGACAAGCGATTAGAGAAGATCGTCTAGGTGACTTCAAAAAAGAATTTTTTGAGCGATATGGGTTTAACTCTCCAGACGCGAAAAATTTCTAATAAATATTATATAAAGAAAGGAGTGCTTATTATATGGAACAATTAATCGGTTTATCACCTTTTATCATTATGATTGTCTTGTTTTACTTTTTATTGATCCGGCCAAACCAAAAGCGTCAGAAGGCTGTAAATCAGATGCAAAGCAATCTACAAAAGGGAGATAAAATTGTAACAATTGGTGGTTTACATGGTCGAATTGAAGCATTAGATGAAGGAACCATTGTGATTAAATGCGGTGATGGCAGTAAACTTACATACGATCGTAATGCGGTTCGTGAAGTATTGGAATCTAATAATAATGTACAATCTTAAATCCTTTAAAAAGAAGCTGCTTAAAATGACAGCTTCTTTTTGTTTTATTTATAATCTGAATTAGATAAAACATTTACGCCAAGAACGCCTCCCATTGTGGCTGTTAAAATGTAACAAATATGATATACCAATTGTTCTAAGGAAAATAGTGAGCTATGACCTAAAAATTGGTAAGACAGTAGAATGAGCGAGTAAAGCACCCCTGTTGCCCCTCCAATTAACCATCCTTTTTGTTTTCGTTTCCCTCCACTAATAAAACCGCCGAAAAAAACAGCAAAAAAAGAAAGGATTGTAATTAAAAGGCTAATAGACTTTTCCTGTGTATCGCTGAAATGTAAAATGAGTGAAAAAATTAGACTTGACAATGCAGCAAATAGCAGGATCGTCATTAATCCATAAACAACGGAAACTGCAAAGTTTTTAATTTCGATTACCAATCTCTCCCTTCGATATACATCAACATATATCCCTCTGTACAAGCTTATTCACGGAAAAGAATTTTAGAAGCCTTGTCTTTTCTTTTTATAAGTGAAGTAACCATTCATAGTCCTAATGTTAAGTAGTGAGCTGCATCCAACTTTATAATAATTATTTTTATTATTGGCTATCTAGGACATACTAAAAATGGTTTGTAATTTAGGAGGATTATGAGATATGGAAAACTTTTTTGTGATCATTGCACGGGTAGTTATTTTATATACTCTTTTACTTGTCATTTTCAGATTGATGGGAAAACGGGAAATCGGTGAGCTAAGTGTTTTAGATCTTGTCGTATTTATTATGATGGGGGAGATGGCCGTTATTGCAATTGAACAACATGAGGATCCTTTAGCACACACTATTATTCCAATGATTACACTTATGTTGATTCAGTTAGCATTAGCTGTTATCTCTTTGAAAAGCCGGAAATTTAGAAGGCTGATGGATGGAAAGCCATCATTAATTATCAAAAATGGAAAAATTGATGAGAAAGAAATGAAAAAGCTTCGCTATAATTTTGATGACTTGCTTATGCAGTTACGGCAAAAGGATATATCTAATATTGCAGATGTCGAATTTGCCATTCTAGAAACTTCGGGTAACATTTCTGTCATTAAAAAAGATAAAAAGAGCAAGACTGGATCTTATACTCTTCCACTTATTCTTAATGGAGAAATCCAAGAAGAGCACTTGGAAGAAATAGGGAAGAATGAATCTTGGATAAAAAAAGAGCTAGAACAACGTGGCCATCAAGATATTGCGCAAATTTCCTTTTGTAGTTATCAAGATGGGAAATTTTTTATTGACTATGATGATTTAAAATCATGAAATTTTTGATAAAAGGAAAAGGGGTGTACGAGTTATTAAGAAAGGCGTAGCGTCTGTTAAGATGCACTTAGCCTTTCATCTACATAACGGGAGCTCACTTTTTCGTTCTTATCTAAGAATCCGATTAAACAATGGCAAGCGAATTAAATCGCTTTTCGTTAATAATTTAAATCCAGTAATAAAAATAAGGTAGATACAGGAGATTAGCAAAACCCCAATGGCTAGAAAAAGTAAAGTAGGATGATGTTCAAGTACATAGCGATGGTAAAGAAAACCTGAAATTCCCGATAATAAGGTTGCGAGAATAAATTTAGTGTACATGCCTAAGTAGACAGTAAATTGTATTTTCTTAAGCACGGTTGCAAAATGTAAAAGTGTTACAAGGACTGTTCCGGCTGCCATGCCAAGTGCAACTCCGTTTATTCCAAAAGCCGGTTGTGAAGCAAATACAAAGATAACTAGTATCTTAAGAACAGATCCGATAAGACTATTAATCATTGCAGCGCTAGCTAAATTTAACGCTTGTAAAATGGCTCCAAACGGTCCTTGAAAATAAGTAAATAAAAAGAATGGTGCAAGAAACTGAATGAATTCATAGCCATCTGAAGTCCCATAAAACCATTCCATTAATGGCTCAGCAAATACGTATAAAATAACCGTTGATAAACAGCCAGCCATCAACACGAAACGGAGGGCTTGTTGAAAGCGATGTTCCACCATTAATTGGTTCCGATTCGCATTTGCTTCACTAATTGCTGGGACTAGAGAGGTGGACAAAGAATGTGTAAAAAAAGAAGGTAGTGTCAATAACGGTAAAGCATATCCAGTTAAAAGTCCATATTGTTTTGTGGCTACCCCAGCCGCAATTCCAGCCAAGAGAAGACTATGTGAGACAACAATTGGCTCCAAAAACCAAGTAACCGATCCAATTAATCTTCCGCCGGTTGTTGGTAAAGCAACATTCATTAACTCTCCTAATGTTTTTTTCCCCTCAGTTACGGATTGGAAGAATTTTTTGCGAACTCTGAACTTTTTCTTTGCTTTAAACATAGTGAATAAGTATAGAAACGAAGCTAGCTCACCAATTACAGATGCGGCCATTGCAGCGGCGGCAGCATACTCTATCCCCATAGGAAGAAACTTTTTTGCTAAAAAGGCAATTAAAGATATTCTTACTACTTGTTCTAAGACTTGGGCGACCGCTGAAGGCTTCATATTCTGTTTTCCTTGAAAATAGCCGCGGATAACCGATGAAACGGCGACAATTGGGATGATTGGAGTTATGGCTAGTAATGGATAAAACGTTCTCGGGTCTGTAAATAATGTTTCAGATAAAAACGGTGAGATCAACATTAAAGTAGGCGTGAAAATGAGTGATAATGTTCCTGTTACTGTTAATGATACGGCTAATACTTTTTTAGTTTTTTTCCGATCCCCTTTTGCTTCAGCTTCGGCAACAGCTTTTGAAATTGCAACAGGTAAACCCATTTGGGTAATGGTTATAACAAGAATTAGGGTAGGATAAGACATCATAAATAATCCTACGCCTTCAGCTCCAATCATGCGAGCAATAACGATTCTATTAATAAAACCAAGCAATTTTGTAATTAGCCCTGCCGCCATTAAAATTATTGTACCCTTTAAAAATTTATTCATTTTCTTCCCTGCCTTCTCAAAACTGTTCCATTCGATTACAATGAAGTATATGCTAGTAGGTGGACAAAGCATGACAAGTTATCTGAGAACTTCTTTAAAAGGGGCGAATACGATGAACGCTAAAAGGGAACATCCTTATGATTCATACTTCCATATACTTGATCCCACATTACAAAGTAAAATTGAGGAATTTACCGTCTTAGGTTATGGAACAATCGAAAAAGTAGATTTATGGGCGTTTCTTACACAGAAAAAATGGAAAACATATAAAGAAGGCATCAGAATCTATGAACTAGTCTCAGATATTCTTTCGGTAAAGATTGGAGATTATATGAATTTTGCGACCGTTGAGGCTTATAAAGCTCCAGACCTGTTCTCAGAAATAGATTCAAAAGAGCTCGAAGATTTACTTCATAATACAGAAGATAGCAATTAGAAAAAGTAATTATGTAAACATAGAAATGATTGACAGCTTTTTTTGACTGCTTCATAATAATCATATTGACTTTCTTGTGTTGAGTTGAAATATAGGGGTTTGTGTCATTATGGTGAGGGGGATTTATCGATAATGGTAAAAAGAGGTAGAATTGTCGCCTTCTTTCTTATAGTCTTGTTATTAGCAGGCTTAGGCGGTACGACAACGAATGAGATTTTAAAAAATATAAAATTAGGACTTGATTTGCAAGGCGGATTTGAAGTTTTATATGAAGTAGAACCTGTCGATGCTAATCAAAAAATAGATAAGGAAACACTTGTACATACAACAGAAGCATTAAATAAGCGAATTAATGTTTTGGGTGTAAGTGAACCAAATATCCAAATAGAAGGTACCGACAGAATTCGTGTACAATTACCTGGAGTGGAAGATCAAGAACAAGCAAGAGAAACAATTGGCACTCAAGCTGTATTAACATTTAGAGATGTAAATGACAAGGTGATGCTTGATGGAACGGACCTTGTTGAAGGAGCAGCAAAGCAGTCATTTAAGGCGAATACGAATGAACCGATTGTTCTAGTTGAAATGAAAGATCGGAAAAAGTTTCGTGATGTTACGCAAGAGATTGTCGATATGGCACCAGATAATATCCTTGCCATTTGGCTTGATTTTGAAGAAGGAGTAGACTCTTACAAAGATTCGAAAAATGGGAATCCTAAATTACTATCAGATCCGTATGTTCGACAAGTTTTCAATGATACAAGCGTATCAATTGAAGGAAATTTTACAACACAAGAGGCGAAAGATTTAGCCAACCTTTTAAATGCTGGAGCACTACCTGTTAAATTAAAAGAGGTTTATTCTACTTCAGTAGGTGCATCTTTTGGTGAGCAAGCATTGAGTAAAACTGTAAATGCTGGTATTTTAGGTGTTTTACTAATTTTTATTTTTATGATTGTTTATTATCGCCTACCAGGTATCGTGGCGACGGTGACACTTTCTGTATATATTTATTTAATTCTACTTGTGTTTAACTTAATGAATGCTGTCTTAACCCTGCCAGGTATCGCGGCGTTGATACTAGGAGTAGGAATGGCTGTAGATGCTAATATTCTTACATATGAACGGATTAAGGAAGAAATAAAAGTAGGAAGAACCCTCTCATCTGCTTTTAAAGCAGGTAGTAAATCATCCTTTACAGCTATTTTAGATGCCAATATTACAACATTGCTGGCTGCTGGTGTTTTATTCTATTTTGGAGAAAGCTCTGTAAAAGGTTTTGCAACCATGCTAATTGTTAGTATTTTAATGAGCTTTTTCACAGCTGTTTTTGGATCAAGATGGTTGCTTGGGCTTTTAATTGACAGTCAATTCTTTAAAGACAAGCCAGGCTGGTTTGGTGTGAAACGCAAATCTATCTTCAAACTATCCGAGAATAAAACGACACATGATTTAGCGACACCGTTTGATCGCTTTGATTTTGTTAAACATCGAAAGAAATTCTATTTGTTTTCATCCATATTAATTGTTGCCGGGATCATTGTTTTATCGATTTTCCGCTTAAATCTAGGAATAGATTTTTCTAGTGGAACAAGAGTTGAAATTGATGCGGGCAAACCGATTACAGCTGAGGAAGTAGGCTCTGAATTGAGTGAGCTTGGGATAGACACCCAAGATATTGTATTAGCAGGAAATAATAACGAAATGGGTGTGGCACGTTTTAAAGATGTATTAAATCAGGAAGAAATTGCCCAGTTAAAAGCGCATTTTAATGAAAAATTTGGAAATGAACCAAATGTAAGTACCGTTTCACCAACGGTTGGGAAAGAGCTAATTAAAAATGCTTTCTTTGCTCTCCTCATTGCTGCGATTGGCATCATTATTTATGTGTCTTTCCGTTTTGAATTCGCAATGGGCTTCACATCTATATTAGGTTTACTTCATGATGCCTTCTTTATTGTGGCGATATTTAGTTTGACGCGATTGGAAGTTGACTTAACCTTCATTGCTGCCGTATTAACGATTGTTGGTTACTCAATCAATGATACGATTGTTACCTTTGACCGAATAAGGGAGAACATGACAGCGAAACGCCGATTAAAAACAGAAGAAGATATTGCGATGGTCGTCAATCAAGGATTACGTCAAACTTTAACACGCTCCATTAATACAGTCTTAACAGTTATTGTTACAGTTGTCGCCTTATTAGTTTTGGGTAGTGAGTCGATCGGGAACTTTTCCTTTGCTTTATTAGTGGGACTATTGGCAGGTACTTATTCGTCTATCTTTATTTCAGCTCAATTATGGTATGATATGAAAGTAAGAGAGTTAAGAAAGAATGGACCTATTGATACTGTCAAAGAGAAAAAGAAATGGACAGATGAACCACAAGTATAGGATCTATATAATAAAGCATATAGCTATGGATCATTACTTATAGAAATGATAAAACCGCAGAGTTCTGCGGTTTTATCATGTTAGAATAGCAAAACACTTATATGGGGTGGATTTCCAAGGCTACTCGTATTTTAGATGTGGTAAAATATTTAAAGTGTAGTTTCAATCATAGGGGCTCTTATTTCCTATCCATGAGGGAGAAAAGGAGACTAGTTATGAACCAAAATGAGCGTTTCAAACAGGCCACATTTGCAACTTGGCTTGGGATTGCAGTAAATATTTTTTTAACAATAATTAAAGGTATTGCAGGCATAATGAGCCATAGTAAGGCTCTTATTGCCGATGCGGTTCACTCTGCTTCAGATATAGCAGGTTCTCTTGCTGTGTATATTGGATTAAGAGCAGCTAAGCAACCACCTGATAAAGATCATCCATATGGACATGGTAAGGCTGAGTCGATTGCAGCTATCATCGTTGCCGTTATTTTATTTTTAGCTGGGCTCCAAATTGGAAGATCTTCTATCGAAAGCTTTTTTGTTGAGGTAGAGGTCCCTAAAGGCTTAGCTATTTATGCTGTGTTAATCTCCATTGTGCTTAAAGAGGCACTTTTTCGCTATAAATATCGTTTAGGGAAAAAATTAAATAGTACCGCTCTTATAGTGAATGCTTATGAGCACCGTTCTGATGTTTATTCATCTCTAGCAGCGCTAGTAGGGATTGGTGCCTCAATTCTTGGCGGGAAGTTTCACGTTTCATGGCTTATTTACGGAGACGCAATTGCAGGAATTGTAGTATCGATTCTAGTGTTGAGAATGGCCTGGAAATTAGGTGCTAATGCAATTCATACGACTTTAGATCATGTAATGCATGAAGAAGATATCGTAGATTTCATAGAGGTTGTAAACTCTGTCCCTGGAGTAAAGGAAATTGGAGAGTTATTAGCAAGAGAGCACGGTTACTATGTTATTATTGATTTGAAAATCTCTGTGGACCCTTATATCACTGTAGAAGCAGGCCATGAAATTGGCAAAAATGTAAAGCGGAAATTAATGGATAATCCTAATGTACACAATGTATTCGTTCATATTAATCCGTACAACCCTACAAGTGAAGATTGCATCAATCCTCAAAAGGAGTGAATAGATTGTTACATCCAAATAGTCGCTGGAACGTTCATGATACGAATCAGCAGCTAACCAATGAATTATCACAAAAGCTAAATATTGCTCCTCTTGTAGCTACTTTGTTAGTGAATCGTGGAATATCAACAGTTGAAGAAGCAAATTCCTTTTTGTATGCAGAGAAAGAAAAAGTATATGATCCGTTTCTTTTTCAAGATATGGAAAAAACAGTTGAACGAATTAATCTAGCGATACACGAACAACAGCCAATTTTGATATTTGGCGATTATGACGCAGATGGTGTCACTAGCACAACGGTACTTTTAGAGACTTTGTCGGAAATGGGAGCAAATGTGACATATTACATTCCAAATCGATTTTCAGAAGGATATGGTCCGAATCGGCAAGCTTTCCAGAAGGCATATGAAGAAGGTATCCAATTAATTATCACAGTAGACACTGGAATTGCCGCTCTAGAAGAAGCTACACAGGCAAAAGAATTAGGAATGGACTTAATTATTACAGATCATCACGAGGCTGGAAAAGAGCTTCCAGAAGCCTTTTCCATTATTCATCCGAATACTCCCGGTTCTACATATCCCTACAAACATCTAGCCGGTGTGGGTGTGGCTTTTAAATTAGCACATGCTTTAAAAGGGGAACTCCCTGAAGAATTACTTGATTTAGTTGCAATTGGAACGATTGCGGATTTGGTGCCTCTGAACGGTGAAAACCGTACGCTTGTCAAAAGAGGCTTAAATATATTGGCAAGGACAACACGGCTTGGTTTGCAAGAATTATGTGAATTAGCGGGACACACCATTTCAGAGATAGATGAAGAAACAGTAGGGTTTACGATTGGTCCGCGTTTGAATGCTCCTGGTCGATTAGAGCATGCAGGCCCTGCGGTTCAATTGTTAAAAACTAATAATTCTACTGAAGCAAAAATGCTAGCAGAAGAAATTGATCAGATGAATAATGACCGAAAACAGATTGTCTCAACAATCGCAGATGAAGCAATCCAAATAGTTAAAGATCATTTTGATCTCACAGAAAATAAAGTTATCGTAGTTGGAAAGTCTGGTTGGAATTCGGGTGTTATCGGAATTGTCGCCTCCAGATTAGTAGAAAAATTTTACCGACCAACAATCATTCTAAGTATTGATGAAGAAACTGGCATGGCCAAAGGATCGGCTAGAAGTATAAAGGGCTTTAATCTTTTTGAAAACTTATCCGCTTGTTCAGATATCTTGCCGCATTTTGGTGGTCACTCCATGGCCGCTGGTATGTCTTTAGCGGTTGAAAATATTGAAACATTGCGTCAAAGATTAAATGAATTGGCAAATCAGCAGTTGAAGCCCGAAGATTTTATGCCTGTGACCGAAGTAGAAGCTACTATTTCACTTAAAGAAATTAATATCAGTACTATTTCCCAGCTCGGTCAATTGGCTCCGTATGGAATGGGGAATCCCAAACCACAAATCCTTATAGAAAATGCAATGATTACATCTAGAAAAAAAATTGGCGCAAATAAAAACCATTTAAGATTAACGCTTGGCCAAAAAGATGATGTCCTTGATGGAGTCGGATTCCAGCTAGGACATCTAGAGCCAGAACTTTCACTTGGAGCAAGAGCATCAGTAATCGGGGAACTTTCTATAAATGAATGGAATAATCAGCAGAAGCCACAGATTTTTTTGAAGGATGTTGCGATTAAGGAATGGCAGCTCTTTGATTTGCGAGGAAATCGCCAATTTGAAGAGTGGATTACTTATTTAAAAGAAAAAAAAGGGCTGTTTATCTTTTTCTCTGAAAAGAACTTTGAGAAATATAGCTCAAACCTAGATAGTATATGTATAACGGACAAGAAAGTAGCCGAACATTTAGATATTAATGAAAGAAATATTATCCTATTTGACTTACCTATACATATTGAATGGTTAGAGGCAGTTGTAAAAGATAAAATACCGGCAGCCATCTATGCATATTTTCACCAAAAGGAAGATCACTTTTTTGCAACCGTGCCGACAAGAAACCATTTTAAATGGTATTACGCATTTCTGTTAAAAAGAGGAATTTTTGATTTAAAAAGATATGGGGAAGATCTAGCCGTTCACAAAGGATGGTCAAAAGAAACAATTTCGTTTATGTCAAAAGTGTTTTTTGAACTAGATTTTGTTACAATAAAGGATGGGTCAATTAAAATAAATCCCCAAAAAGGGAAAAGGGATTTGGAAGATTCACCTACATACAAAATGAAACAAGAACAAATAAAAATGGAAAAAGAATTTACTTATTCCACATATAATGACCTGAAAAAATGGTTTGATGAAAGGCTTGCACAAAAGGTGCTGGCGGAGGAGGAAATAAACACATGGATTTAAAGCAATTCATCACTATAGTACCTGATTGGCCTCAAGAAGGGGTAGTTTTTAAAGATATTACTACATTAATGGACAACGGAGAAGCATATCATTATGCAACAGATCAAATTGTCCAATATGCAAAGGAAAAAGAAGTCGACATAATTGTCGGCCCAGAGGCACGTGGCTTTATTATCGGTTGTCCTGTGTCCTATGCTTTAAGTTTAGGATTTGCACCTGTTAGAAAAGAAGGAAAGCTTCCACGTGAAACGATTAAGGCTGATTATGGGAAGGAATATGGTAAAGATAAATTAACTATTCATAAAGATGCTATTAAGCCAGGTCAACGTGTATTAATTACGGATGATTTATTGGCTACAGGCGGAACCATTCTAGCAACGATAGAACTTGTAGAAAAATTAGGCGGGGTTGTGGTTGGTATCGCTTTCTTAATTGAGCTTTCCTATTTAAACGGAAGAGAAAAGCTTGATGGATATGATATACTTTCATTAATGACGTTCTAAGTTGTATATAGTCAGGGCTGTCCAATGTCAACACTCTAAATTCCAGTGTAACATTGTGACAGCCTTAATTATTAGGCTTTTAGGAAAAATAAAGATGTGAAGTATAAGGTTGAATAAGTACAGATGTAGAGACAGAATGTCATCATTTGAATCTGCCATTTTGCGCTTTTTTATTTTAAAATATGGAAATGCAACTTATTTTATGTGAAAATGTCTGTAATCAAATTCTTTTGAAAAAAATTGTATCATTTTATTTCAGAATGTCTTAATATTCGATAATATAGATATTAAAATGACATTATAATTATTATTTGAATAAAAGGTGATCCTCATGGCAAAAGACCAAAATATATCGGCAGAAGATGTAATAAATAAGACAAGTGAATATTTAAATGAGGAAAACGTTGCGTTTGTTAGAAGTGCCTATAAATTTGCTGAGAATGCTCATAAAGATCAGTTTCGTAAATCAGGTGAGCCATACATTATTCATCCAATTCAAGTCGCCGGAATTCTAGCTGACTTAGAGATGGATCCAGCAACAATTGCAGCGGGTTTTCTTCATGATGTGGTAGAGGATACGGATGTAACGTTAGCTGATATCTCCAGTAATTTTTCCAGTGAAGTTGCCATGCTCGTAGATGGTGTCACGAAATTAGGGAAAATTAAGTATAAATCACATGAGGAACAACAGGCGGAAAACCACCGGAAAATGTTTGTAGCTATGGCCCAAGATATTAGAGTTATCTTGATTAAGTTAGCTGATAGACTTCATAATATGCGAACGTTAAAGCATTTACCACCTCATAAGCAAAGAAGGATAGCCAACGAAACACTAGAGATATTTGCTCCTCTAGCACATCGCCTCGGTATTTCAAAAGTCAAATGGGAATTAGAAGATACGGCATTACGCTATTTGAATCCGCAACAATATTATCGGATAGTCAACTTAATGAAGAGAAAAAGAGAAGAACGGGAACAGTATTTAGAAGATGTAATGGCTGGAGTGAAAGAAAAATTAAACGAGATGGAAATAAAATCAGATGTTTATGGGAGACCTAAACATATTTACTCCATTTACCGCAAAATGGTTGTCCAACATAAGCAATTCAATGAAATTTATGATTTATTAGCTGTGCGAATTATTGTCAGTAGTATTAAAGATTGTTATGCCGCTTTAGGAATCATTCATACATGTTGGAAACCGATGCCTGGTCGTTTTAAGGACTATATTGCAATGCCTAAGCCAAATATGTATCAATCCCTACATACAACGGTGATAGGACCAAGGGGAGAGCCTTTGGAAGTGCAAATTCGCACAAAGGAAATGCATCGAATTTCTGAATATGGGGTTGCAGCTCATTGGGCTTATAAGGAAGGAAAAGCTAATGATTCGAAGGATACGCTTGATAAGAAATTGAGTTGGTTCCGTGAAATACTTGA
This sequence comes from Lederbergia galactosidilytica, assembly GCF_017873565.1. Taxonomy (GTDB): domain Bacteria; phylum Bacillota; class Bacilli; order Bacillales; family Bacillaceae_C; genus Lederbergia; species Lederbergia galactosidilytica. The sequence continues at coordinate 44,811 of NZ_JAGGKH010000007.1, read as the reverse complement.
GTTTCAAAATGAAACCGATGATGCAGAAGAATTTATGGAATCTTTGAAAATAGATTTATTTTCGGATATGGTTTTTGTCTTTACTCCAAAGGGAGATGTCATTGAGCTTCCAGCTGGTTCTGTCCCAATTGATTTTGCTTATCGCATTCATTCCGAGATTGGGAATAAAACCATCGGGGCTAAGGTAAATGGGAAGATTGTAACCTTGGATTATAAGTTGAAGACTGGAGATATTATTGAAATATTAACATCTAAACATTCATATGGTCCTAGTCAAGATTGGTTAAAGCTTGCGCAAACCTCTCAAGCTAAGAATAAAATTAGACAATTTTTCAAGCGACAACGTAAAGAAGAAAATATTGAAAAAGGTCGCGAACTAATTGAAAAGGAAATAAAAGAGTTAGAATTTGAAGTGAAGAAGGTTATGACCTCTGAAAATCTTCAAAAAGTAGCTGATAAATTTAACTTTTCAAATGAAGATGATATGTTCGCAAGTGTTGGCTATAATGGCATCTCTGCTCTTCAAGTTGCAAATCGTTTAACTGAGAAGTTAAGAAAGCAACGGGATCAAGAAGAAAAGATTGAAGAAATTATAGCTGAAACGAAGAAAGAATCACATTCTAGACGTCATGACGCTGGTGTAAGAGTGAAAGGAACGGACAATCTTTTGATTCGTCTTTCTCGTTGTTGTAACCCTGTACCTGGGGATGAGATTATAGGTTTTATTACAAAAGGTAGAGGTGTTTCTGTTCATCGGGCAGATTGCCCAAATATTGATCCTGAGGAAATGAGCAATCGCCTAATTGAGGTAGAATGGGAAACAGCAACTCATAATCATAAAGAGTATAAAGTTGATATTGAAATTACTGGCTTTGACCGCAGTGGCTTGTTAAATGAGGTTTTACAAACAGTCAGTGGAACTAAGACGAATATTGTAGCTGTCACTGGACGAGCTGATCGGAATAAAATGGCAACCATTCTAATGACAATTTCAATCCAAAATATAGGACATTTGCATAAGGTTGTCGATAAAATTAAGCAAATACCGGATATATATTCTGTACGTAGAATTATGAATTAAAAGGGAATATTTAGATAGAGATAATACCCCATTCATTATGTAGTTGAAAGTTTAGGAAGTTGAAAAAAAGTGTAGAATGTGTCCAATCGAATATGTTCCTTTTTAGTAGGCGACTAATAAGCCGGAAGTTAATATGGGATTGGTTTTAAGGCATTATGACATAGAGGAACCCACTCGGAGCTTTGGCTAAATTGTGATGGAACAGGCGAAGCTTTATGGACACTAGATTTTGTGAACATTTTTTGAAGGAGTTATATAGGAAATGAAGGTAGTTTTACAAAGATGTAAAAAGGCAAATGTTACTGTGAATGAAGAAGTAGTTGGAGAGATTGGGCGTGGCTTTATGCTCTTAGTCGGATTTCAAGAAGGTGATACCGAGCAAACTTGTGATTGGATGGCTGAAAAGATCATTCATTTACGTGTCTTTGAAGATGAGAACGAGAAAATGAATCGCTCCTTACTCGATGAGGAAGGATCTATATTATCTGTCTCTCAATTTACGCTTTATGGAGACTGTACGAAAGGAAGGCGTCCCAATTTCATGAAAGCGGCCAAGCCTGAAGAGGCGGAAGCATTGTATGAGTATTTCAACAAAGCATTGCGTGATAAAGGGGTGCCAATCGCAACAGGGATTTTTGGAGAAATGATGGATGTATCTCTTGTTAATGAGGGGCCTGTCACATTGATTTTGGAGAAATAATTAAATAAAAAAACTGGTGAGTTGAATCTCACCAGTTTTTTTAGACTTGGAAATTAGCGTTCCATTCACATTCTTCATCTCTATTATCAAACTTTAGTGGACTTAACTAGTAGCTCGGAAGCTCTCAGTCTATTCGCTAAAATAATTATTTAATCCCTTAACAATTGCCTTTGTTACTTGCTCTTGATAAGACGAAGATTGAATAATATTTTCTTCCTGAGGATTGCTAAGATAACCTAATTCAAGCAAGACAGATGGTTGCGAATTCTCTCTTAAAACATAATAATTTCCAAAACGAGCTTCTCGATCCTGTAACTTGATTGTATTTGTAATTTCATTATGAATTGCTTGAGCTAAAGCCCTATCTTGTTCATTATAGTAATAAGATGTATGCCCCACTACTTGTTTTTCATCTATACTGTCAAAATGTAAACTTATAAAGGCGTCTGCTTGTTCCTGGCGTGCTTGTTCTGTTCTTGATTCTAAACTGATATACTCATCTGAAGATCGAGTTAAAACAACATTAAAGCCTGCACTATCTAATTTGCGAGCAAGCAGATTCCCTACCTCTAATGTCAGAGTTTTTTCGAGTGTCCCTCTGGCACCAGTGGCCCCCTGATCCCTTCCACCATGACCGGGGTCAATGACAATCGTTTTAGCTCCTGGCTTCTTATTGCCCCCTTGAGAGCTAACAATCCAACTTGCCACATATCCTGTTTCCCCAGAAGAATATTCAATTTTATACCAGTCTCCTTTTTTTTCTAAGGGGTAAAAAGTTTCTCCTGCTGAAACTTGTGCTACTATTTTTGATTTTAATGCTGGCTTTTTACGTATATTCGTATGGTCATACAAAATATTAATCGGATTTCCTTGAGCTGCATTGGAAACTGAAACACTGTCTGCTGGATTGCTATCCTGTGTATTAATATAGGCACTATTCACCCAAGCTGTTTCGGATTCGTATTCAATTTGACTCCAATCATTTTGTTCTCCAATTTTCTTAACTTGATCCCCTTCATGAAGAACGCCAATTTTTGTACTTGCTGAATCAGGTTCAGCTCTAACATTTAAAGTGGCTGTATTCACAGTTCCCGTTGTTGTTTTTGATTTACTCTGTTTTTCCGCTAGCCAGCTTGCAATCCAACCAGTTTGATTGGAACTTAATTTAATTTTATACCAGTCACCTTTACTATCTAATAGGGAATAGGTTTCTCCCTTATGGATTTGGGTAACAATAGAATAAGCTGTACCAGGCTGTTCACGAACATTGACGAGATCCCCCGTAATCATGATTTTTTCGGAATTTGCCGAGCTAATGGGGGAAAAATACATAATAATGGCTATAAATAATACTGTGATCGTTAGAACGATAGCCTTTTTTTTCACCGAAAATGAAACCGCCTTTCTAAACTTAAATCTGTGAAGTTTTATTGTATCAGCTTTCATAGATCATTATCAATCTAAGTATTCGTGATATTTGTACAAAATCCTTTTTTTTATAAGATTTTTTCTTAAGGACATACTACTATTATCACTTGAAAGAGAGGAAAAATAAATGAGAGCCAATGAGAAAAATCAAACTTTAATATATAGTCCTTCACAGCTCGTGCAAATGAACTTGCAAAATGACTGTGAAAAAAATAATACGGATTTATTAAATGAATCCATTCATGAATCTGGTCTAGCTTTATCAGAAATTAAGGCATGGAAGAAAAGCTTTCATCGCTCTTAAAGTAATTGGCAGCTATTGACAAAGAAGCATGAAATTCGTATGATATAATAATCAAATTACTATATTAAGCTGATGAGGGAAAAAGTAATTAAGAAAGGTCAGAAAGAGAGGAAATGCCTTGGTTGAAAGCATTTCTCTGATATACTTCTTAATGAAGCACATTCCGTAGGCTTCCGCTCCGAACCCATGAAAGTAGTAGGAGCTGGACGTACGCAGGCGATAACGGTTAAAGTGAAAGCTGTGAATATATAGCTTTAAAAAGGGTGGCACCGCGGGAAAAACTCTCGTCCCTTGTTTTTCGGAACAAGGGATGGGAGTTTTTTTTGTAGAAATAAAATCTAGGGTTGGAAAGACTAAATCGTTACTGTCCTATTGTGGGACCGTTCAGACTGTGACTAGAGAGTCTCAAGCTCCTTCCGATAAGTTGGACAACACGGCGAAGCTGGTTATGAAAAGACGTAAATTAACTAGGCGCTGGAGCTGGAAACTAATTAGAGTTGGAAGTATCCAATTCGAAATTTTATAATTTTCTTCATAAGAAAAATAAACGAATGCAAGGGGGATATCACATTGACGATTCAAATACCAAGGGGTACACAGGATATTTTGCCTGGAGAAGTAGAGAAGTGGCAATGGATTGAAGAAACAGCAAAAAAAATATGTCAATTATATCAATATCAAGAAATTAGAACGCCTATTTTTGAACAAACTGAATTATTCCAACGTGGTGTAGGAGATACGACTGACATTGTTCAAAAGGAAATGTACTCCTTTCAAGATCGTGGTGGTAGAGATTTGACATTACGTCCAGAGGGAACAGCAGCGATTGTGCGTTCCTTTACAGAAAATAAAATGTTTGGTTTACCGAATCAACCTGTTAAGCTTTATTATCTTGGACCGATGTTTCGATATGAAAGGCCACAGTCAGGTAGATACCGACAATTTGTTCAGTTTGGCGTTGAAGCATTAGGTAGTATGGATCCAGCAATCGATGCTGAAGTGATCGCTCTAGCTATGGAATTTTATCGAAGTTTGGGACTTAAGCGATTAAAGCTTGTTATAAATAGTCTCGGTGATCGTGAAAGTAGAACTGCTCATCGAAATGCTTTAATTCAGCATTTCCAACCGCGCATAAATGAGTTTTGTTCAGACTGCCAAGAACGCCTAGATAAAAATCCACTGCGCATTTTAGACTGTAAGAAAGACCGGGAACATGAATTGATGAAGTCGGCTCCATCAATTCTCGATTTTCTTAATGATGAATCATCAACTTATTTCAAACAAGTTCAACAATATTTAAATGCGATGGACATTGAATTTGTTGTGGACCCTACACTCGTAAGAGGGTTAGATTATTATAACCACACCGCATTTGAAATTATGAGTGAAGCGGAAGGCTTTGGAGCGATTACAACTCTTTGTGGTGGTGGAAGATATAATGGCCTTGTGAAAGAAATGGGGGGACCCGATACTCCTGGGATCGGTTTTGCTTTAAGTATAGAGCGATTAATTCAAGCATTAGAGGCAGAAGCTGTTCCAATGGAAAAAAACAAGCAGATAAATGCGTATATTATTGCTCTTGGTGAAAAAGCAAAAGATTATTCAGTTGTCTTGCTAGAAAATTTGCGTCGTAATGGTTTCTCCGTGGAACGCGATTATATGAATCGAAAATTAAAAGCGCAATTTAAAGCAGCTGAACGTCTTGGTGCAAAATATGCTGTCATCATTGGAGATGATGAATTATCTTCTGGTGTAGCAACAGTAAAAAAACTTGATACTGGAGAACAAAAAGAAATTGCTTTGGAAAATCTTAAAGAGGAATTGTCAGACTAAGTCAATGGGGGGAAAAGAGATGTTTGGAAGATCCTATTATTGTGGAGAAGTGGCAGAATCTGCCGTAGGTGAGTCCGTTGTTTTGAAAGGATGGGTCCAAAGACGAAGAGATTTAGGAGGATTAATCTTTATCGATTTACGTGACCGTTCTGGAGTTGTGCAAATTGTTTTTAACCCAGATATTTCGAAAGAAGCTTTGGAAGTAGCCGAAAAGGTAAGAAATGAATATGTATTGGATGTACGAGGACAGGTAGTGAAAAGAGATGATAGCACAGTCAATCCTAATATTGCTACTGGAAAGATTGAAGTCTTAGTATCCGATATAACCGTGCTGAATGAAGCTAAAACACCACCATTCATGATCGAAGAACGCACAGATGCAGCTGAAGAGATACGTTTGAAATATCGTTATCTAGATTTGCGTAGACCAGATATGTACTCTGTATTTAAATTGCGTTCTGATATAACAAAAACGATTCGCAATTTTCTTGATGACGAAGGTTTCTTAGATATGGAGACTCCGATCTTAACGAAAAGTACACCTGAGGGTGCTAGAGATTATTTAGTCCCTAGTAGGGTACATGCTGGTGAATTTTTTGCTCTACCCCAGTCTCCACAATTGTTTAAACAATTATTAATGGTAAGTGGATTTGATAAATATTATCAGATTGCTCGTTGTTTCAGAGATGAAGATTTAAGAGCAGATAGACAGCCAGAATTCACGCAAGTCGATATTGAAGCTAGCTTTATGAGCCAAGAAGATATCCGGGCAATGATGGAAAAAATGATGAAAAAAATTATGTTTGTGACAAAGAATATTGAGATTGAGACACCATTCCCTATTTTGAAATATGATGATGCAATGGCAAGATTTGGTTCTGATAAGCCAGATACACGTTTTGGAATGGAATTAAATGATGTTTCACATCTTGTTAAAGACAGTGGTTTTAAAGTATTTTCTGGAGCAGTTTCCTCAGGGGGACAAGTGAAGGCAATTGTAGTAAAAGAAGTGGCAGACCAGTATTCTAGAAAAGATATTGACGCTTTAGGCGAATTTGCAGCAAGATATGGTGCAAAAGGACTTGCTTGGATGAAAGTAGAGGAAGCCGCTATGAAGGGCCCGATTGCAAAATTCTTTTCAGAAGCGGAACAAGCCGATTTATGTGAGGAGCTTTCTGCTCAACCTGGAGATTTAATCTTATTTGTGGCAGATAAGAGTTCTGTCGTAGCTAACGCCTTAGGGGCACTACGCTTAAAGTTAGGAAAGGACTTGCAATTGATTGATGAATCTATTTATCAATTCCTTTGGGTGGTTGATTGGCCATTATTAGAATACGACGAAGAAGCAGGCCGCTATTCTGCTGCTCATCATCCTTTTACTATGCCTGTACGCGAGGATATTGATAAGTTAGAAACAAATCCGGCAGAAGTAAAAGCCCAAGCATATGACCTTGTTTTAAATGGATTTGAGCTTGGTGGAGGCTCCTTGAGAATTTTTGAAAAAGATATCCAAGAAAAAATGTTTAAAGCGCTCGGCTTTTCAGAAGATGAAACGAAGGAAAAATTTGGCTTTCTTCTCGAAGCTTTTGAATATGGTACACCACCACATGGTGGAATTGCACTTGGCTTAGATCGCATGGTCATGCTTCTTTCCGGTAGTAGTAGTTTACGTGATACAATTGCTTTCCCGAAAACTGCTAGTGCTAGTGATCTTTTAATGAAGGCTCCTGACGTGGTGAGTGAACAGCAACTGCAGGAATTGCATTTGGATTTGGTGCAAAAGAAAGATTAAAAACAGGGCGAAATCCCCATTTCTAACCATTTGTAAAAATGAGTTACCTATGATAATATTTTATTAACAGGATAGGTCCTGGTGTGTTCGTTCTAATACCTTATCGTTTTGACCGACAAGTTATAATTACGGGAGTCTGTTTGTCTACATTCCAAGTATAAGCCTCCGGTTGAGTGGACATATAAGGTTTGTAGCAGGACACCCACCTGCCAAGAGCGGGTTCAAAACAAAGGCTTGAAAAGACGGCACAATCGGGACTTATCCATTTTGTTTTTTTAAAAGGTACAACCAGCTCGCGTAATTGTTGGTTGTTTTTTTACTGTATAAATTGAGCTTTTTGGCTTTGTTTTACAGAATTGATTGATTATTTAGTTATGTGATTCACTAAACGAAAAATACGATTTTGTGTAGGGAAAACTTATATTTACGGAGTTGAACGAGATGTTACACCAATTTTCGCGCAATGAATTAGCGATTGGAAAGCAAGGCCTTGAACGATTAAAGAATAGTACTGTGGCTGTCCTAGGTGTTGGTGGAGTAGGGACTTTTGCAGCAGAAGCATTAGCAAGATCTGGGGTAGGAAAATTGATCCTAGTTGACAAAGATGATGTAGATATTACAAATGTCAATCGGCAATTGATTGCGTTATTATCAACTGTAGGTCAACCTAAAGTTGACTTAATGAAGGAGAGAATTGAGGATATTAATCCTGAATGCGAAGTAATTTCATTGAAAATGTTTTATACAGATGAAACCTCAGATCTCTTTTTTGAAAATCAACCTGACTATGTTGTTGATGCATCTGATACAATTAGTTATAAAATATTGTTAATGAAAGAATGTTTAAAAAGAAATGTTCCGATTATTTCCGCTATGGGAGCAGCAAATAAGATGGATCCTACAAGATTGAGGATCGCCGACATTTCGAAGACCTATACAGATCCAATTGCAAAAGTAATCCGTACAAGGTTGAAAAAGGAAGGAATTAAAAAGGGAATTCCAGTTGTCTTCTCTGATGAGAGCCCAATTGTGATAAAAGAAGATGTTCGAAAAACAGTTGGAAATGATGAGTCGGAAATTCGCAAGGCACAAATGCCCCCTTCTTCTAACGCTTTTGTACCTTCCACAGCAGGTTTGATTATGGCTAGTTATGTCGTAAGGCAAATTTTACAAGATATTAAGATTGAACGGGTAAAGGACCGTAAATAGCTCATAAAATATTGAAGTAAGGTTAAAAGCCATCAATCAACTCGATTTATGGCTTTTTTGGCTCTTTGTCAAATAACGTTGGTGAAGAATTTTAGCCGAATTTGAATAAAGCTATCTGACTGTTTAGAGAAGAACATCATTCTCTCTAAACAGTCTTTTTTTCTTTTTAATGGAAGGTCCATTCCTATATATCGCTACAGAAATTCATTTCGCTTACCGTGGGGAGTCCGGTGAGGCTCACAGGATGTGAGTCACAAAGGCGTTTCGCCAGGACGGCGAGCTCTTCTTTAGCCTTTGATCCTCATCTTTTGACTACGCCACTGCGGGTTTTCACCTTCACTCTACTTCCTACAGGTGTCTTCGTGAATTTCTGCGGTTGGTAAATACGAACACATTTACGAACGGTTGTATATCTATGAATTATGCAACATTCGATTGGATGTCTTGAAACGTAAAATGGATGAATATTCTGCGTTTGAAATGTAAGAAATTCCTATATCCGTAAGCCACTCGATTTAATACCTTAATTTTATTATTGATTCCCTCTATCCGCCCATTATTGTAGGAATAGCGCAAGCTGTGCTTGATAAAAGGCAATGTGATTCTGGATGTTTGCGTTCCATTTTTATCGATTATATAATTTATATTTTTAAATCCACAATGTTTACAATGTGTTGGCGTATAGCTTAATTTACCGTGAATATATTTACATTATTTTCTCTTTTGGAAGAAGTTATCTTCGAAAGTAATATTTGAATCTTGAATATCAATTAAATTTCTAATGTCATTAGTAAGTGACAAGTGAGTTCCCTCCTGGGTATGGTTTTGGACGACTTATATTCTACAGGGAAACTCACTTGTTCTCTATTCAAAAGAAAAATAACGTTAGTGAATTTCCATCACCTTCCCAGAATTTCCGAAAAGGTGATTTTCTTTCGCCAACGTTATTTATTATAGAACCGCTTTTTTCTCCTATCTTAAGAAATTTCAGGATAAAATACCAATAAACGGTCGTGACTATACACAACATGAAATGGATATCCAAGGTTTTGAGATGTATACTTACCACTCAATCAATAAAAGAATGCTTGGATATATGTGGTTAATTAAATATGGTTATAAAATGGATATAGACTGTAATTAGGGGCTTTGTTAGTTTATACATAAGCTATCCTAAAGAGGTGGCTATTATCAATAAATTCAAAACTGATGAAGAAAAGGGGGGTTATGAATGAGTTCTAAAGTAACAGAAATAAATAATACTACACAACAGCAATTTTTATCTCCAAAAGGGAAACCGCTTACAAAACGTCTATGGAAAGATCGTTGGCTTTATATATTTTTATTACCAGGTATAGTTTATTTTGCTGTTTATAAGTATTTGCCGATGTGGGGAGTTTTAATGTCCTTTCAGAACTATCAGCCACACTTAGGTATATGGAACAGTCGGTGGGTTGGGTTCAAACACTTTGAACGTTTTTTTAGTGAGCCTGAGTTTTGGATGTTGTTTAGAAATACCTTATATATTGCCTTTTTGGATTTAATCATTTTCTTCCCCATCACCATTATTATTGCCCTGTTATTAAATGAATTAAGAAAAGAGATGTTCAAACGTTTTGTGCAAACTATGGTTTATGTCCCGCATTTTCTATCTTGGGTTGTTGTTGTAGGAATTAGTTATATTTTATTGACTACAGAAAGTGGAATTATAAATGAATTTATTTCTTGGTTGGGAGGGGATAAAATACCCTTTTTGATGAGTGAAGATTGGTTCCGCCCATTAATCATTATTCAAATGATTTGGAAGGATGCTGGATGGGGGACAATTATATTTCTTGCTGCTTTAGCCGGTGTCGATTCCCAATTATATGAGGCTGCTCGAATTGATGGTGCTAATAGATGGCGTTTATTATGGCATATTACCTTACCCTCCATCCGTAGTGTAATAGTGATCTTACTTATTCTCCGCCTTGGAAATTTCTTGGATTTAGGGTTTGAACAGATATTCCTTATGTTAAATGCAATGAATCGAGAGGTTGGTGAGGTCTTCGATACCTATGTGTACCAAGTAGGTATAAGACAAGGCCAATTCAGCTATAGTGCGGCAGTTGGTTTATTCAAATCAATTGTAGGATTTATTTTGGTTATAGGGGCCAATTCATTAGCAAAGAAATTTGGTGAAGAGGGGATCTATTAAGAAAGTTAGGAAGGGGGAATAATTCTTGATTCACGATAAAACAATTGGAAGTAGAATCTTTGATGTGATCAATTATCTGATTTTATCTATGATCGCAATAGCGACTGTTCTTCCGTTTCTATATGTTGTTATAACATCTTTTTCTAATTCAACTTCCATTATTCCAACAGGCTTTTCCTTAGATGCGTATCGTTATATTTTTTCTACTGAAACATTTGCCAGAAGTATGGGAGTTTCAGTTTATATTACTATTTTAGGAACATTTATCAATCTATTTCTTACTTCTTTAATGGCATATGCATTAGCGCATACTCATATTGCAGGCCGGCGGATTATTTTGCTAATGGTGATTTTTACGATGTTGTTCAATGGGGGAATGATACCAACATATTTTATCGTCAAAGGCACGGGGTTAATTGACTCATTTTGGGCATTGATGATTCCCAATGCAATAAGTGCATTCTATCTTATTATCATGAAAAACTTTTTTCAAGGAATACCAGAAGAATTAAAGGAATCAGCAAGAATGGATGGATGTCATGAAGTAGGAATCTTATTTAGAATAGTGATCCCGTTATCATTACCAGCGATGGCTGCCTTTGGTCTTTTTTACTCAGTCGGATTATGGAATCAATATTTTAATGCCGTTTTGTATATAAATGATCCATCCAAGTGGCCTGTACAAGTATTACTCCGGCAAGTCGTTATTTTAGCCCAAGGTTCAATTGGAGATTCTTCTGAAATTGCCGAGGATGCGGTCGTGTTTTCGGAAGGGATAAAAATGGCGGTAATTGTAATTTCTACCGTTCCAATCTTATTAGTATATCCATTTTTACAAAAACACTTTGCTAAAGGAGTACTACTTGGATCAGTAAAAGGTTGAAAAATCTAATTGGTTTTCATGAAAAACATTTAAAAAGGGGGAGAAAAACTATGAATAAACTATTTGTCCTTATTATTGGAACATTATTACTTCTAGCTTTGTTAGTAAGTTGTAGCGGGAAAAAAGAAGTAGATAGTGAGAAAACGAATACTAACTCGGATGATAAGTTGGAAATTAGTATTATGATGCATTTTGATGGCATCGAGTTTCCACAAAAAGGTAATGATGTAGAAAAGGAGATAGAGGAATATACAAAGTCAAAATTGGATATTCAAGCTGCACCAGGTGCCACTTTTTCCGAGAAGCTTCCAGCAGTCGTGGCATCTGGCGATATGCCCATGGTAATTGGTATGAATCAGTTTAGAGAACCATATATGATCAATGCGCTTAGAGGAGATTTGTTTTGGGAAATTGGCCTTTTTTTAGATCAATTTCCTAATTTATCAAGTATTAATTCTGTCATATATGATAATATTTCCCTTGATGGTAAAACATATGGGTTGCCTCGAGTAAGACCTTTAGCCCGTGATATTTACATTTATCGAAAAGATTGGTTAGACAATTTAGGGATGGAAGAACCGAAAACTGTTGAAGAATTTTATGAAATGCTATACGCCTTCAGCTATAATGATCCAGATCAGAATGGAAAAGATGATACGTACGGAATGACTGTCGAAAAGGAAGGATTGATTAATCGCTTTGCACCATTGTTTGGGGCACCGAATGGTTGGGAAGAGAAAGATGGTCAGTTTACTCATACGACTTCTACCCAAGAGTATTTAGATGGCTTAAATTTCTTTAAAAAGTTATATGATAATGGCTTGATTACAAAAGACTTTGCTGTTATTGAGCGATCTCAATGGGAAGAAGCATTTGCATTAGGAAAAGCAGGGGTTTGGCCTGATACGAGTAATGCAATTGTCCGAATGTATAATAGAATTAGAGAACATGAACCAAATGTTGAATTGGGAGCATTTAGTTTACTTGAAGGTCCACATGGAAAAAGGGTAGCTGCAGGAGGGGGGCATAATGGGATATTTGTTTTCCCAAAATCATCTATTAAAACAGAAGAGGAATTAATTCAAGTTTTAAGTTTTTTTGAGAAGCTACAAGAAGAACCGATGCATACATTATTTAAATGGGGAGTCGAAGGAAAACATTATGACCTAGTCGATGGAAAGCCGATCCTAAACGAAAGTGCAGATCTTCATAACGAAGTTATACTTCCTTATACATTACCGCTAGGCATTGTTCCTGCTGAAGAAAATGCTTTGGTTGGAGATATATCACAGCTAGAACAGTTAGAAAGGGAACTCCCTGTGGAAAACGAGGAATTTGCTATTCATAACCCAACAACTAAATTAATTTCAGACACACAGGCAGAGAAGGGGCCACAATTAAATACAATTATTTCAGATGCAAATATAAAGTATATTATGGGGCAACTAGATGAAAAAGGTTGGAAAAAAGAGATAGATAGATGGAGAACTAGTGGTGGAGACAAAATGGCTGAAGAATATGCCCAAGAATATGCTAAATTAGATAAATAATAATTTATAAAAGACAGGTATCAGCTGATGCCTGTCTTATTACAATGGAATCCCCAAGAAGACACTTGTAATATTAAGATTGAAATAAGATTCTTATATTATCTAAGCATGAATATAATTGTGAGATAAGGGAGGGGATCCTTATTAATATCAAAAAATCGCCATATTATAAAAAACTATTTATGTTTAGTGTAGTATTATCGACTTTCCCTGTGATTATATTAGGTGCCCTATCTTATACGAAGGCAACAAGGGAAATAGAAGAAAAGGTAGCAAAAGAAAATATGCAAGTATTACAGCAGACAAAGATAAGTTTAGAATATCATCTCGAAACTTTAGATAACAATGTAACACAATTTATTCTGTCCCCATTTTTCACTTCAAGCTATGAACGTAAGTTAACTCCGAAAGATTTTATTACATACCGAGATTTATCAGCTGCAATGAAAAGGTTTCAAACAGATAAAATTTGGAATGATGAGGTTGAATTAATTAATTTCAAAGAAAATTGGGCAATTAGCAAACGTGGATTGGAATATCCTAATGAAGTAAGAATTTTTAATAAATATTCTAGTGTCAAGAAAATTCCCAAGGCATCAGTATGGATGACCATTTCTGATCAGAATATTGAGTCAGTTAATTTAGTAAAAAAACTTCCATTGTTAGCAAATAAACCTGAAGGGCTAATACGAATCTCAATCTCAAAAAGAGAAATTAATAAATTGATAAATGGAGATAATGATATAGAAAATTTCTTCATAATGGATGGAAATGATCAGCTAATCTCTGAACCTACGCATAGAAATCAATTTCTTACATCTGAAAAGTTTATTCAGGAATTGAATAGTAAGAAAAGTGATAATGGTTACTTTATGATAAAAATGGATGAAGAGAATATTGGGGTTAACTATAGCAAATCGTCTTATAATGAATGGACTTATTTATCAATTGTACCAATTGGGACCATCACTAAAGATTCAAGAGATATCGGTTGGTATACGGCATTTGTTTGTATAGTTATGATAATTATTTTAATCATCGTAGCCTCCCTGTTTTCAAAATATTTTTATCATCCTATTCGTCTTATTTATCAATCTGTTGCAACTTCAGTTGAGGGTAAAAAAGCTTTAAATTCAAAAGACGAGTTTAAAAGTATTCAGAGTAAAATTGATCAATTTCAATATCAAATAGATAACCAAACGAAACATCTAAGGGAATTTTTCATAATAGGTTTATGTATGGGACAAATAAAAATTGAAAAAATTAATGAAATGGTGCAAAATTTAAATTTGGATACGGATTGGGAGGCATTGTCGGTTTTAGTTATACAACCTAATGTTTTAGGTAGCCTGAGTACGAAAAATGGAGAATGTGAGTTGTTTTTACATTCCATTAATACCTTGGTAAGTGAATCGCTCTCCGAAGAATTGCGTTATCCCCCAATTATTTTAGATGAATATCAAGTGACAATCATACAAATGTATGACAAAAATAGAGATAACGATAGAGAATATTTATATGGTTTGGCGGAAGAATTAAAGCGTTTGGTTTTGCAGGATCTTAATTTAAGTATTAGTATTGGCATTAGTCGTCCTTTTACAAGGTTGGCAAACACAGAACTTGCTTATAATGAAGCAACAAAAGCACTCAAATATCATCAAAGATTAGAGTCTGGAATGATTGTCAGTATTGACGATATTGTGTTAGATGATTCTGTAAAAAATATTTTTCCTAAACAGATTTATCAGGAGTTAATCCAGTCGATTAAGGAAGTGCAACCAGATGATATCGAGGAGTCGATAAGCAAGCTTATGACGGAGATTAGAAAAAATTGCCGCTCATTTCTTCAATATCAAAATATCTTGATGCAATTACTATCTAAACTTTTGGAACTTGTTCAAGAACTAGGAATATCTTCTGAAAAACTTTTTGGTGAAAAAGTATTATTTGAAGAAATATTAAAGTTTAAGGACATAGACGAAATAGAATGTTGGATAACTAAGACTGTACTACCACCAATTATTGAAAAGTATGCGGACAAACAAAAGGACACACAAAGTAATATTACAGAAAGCGTAATATCAATCATAGAAAAAGAATTTTACAGTGATTTAACTCTCGATATTATCGCCTCAAAAATAAATTTTCATCCCAGTTATATTAGTAGGGTGTTTAAAAAGGAAACGGGTTATAGCTTTAGTGAATACCTGCTGGACTATAGAATAAAAAAGATGAAAAAAATGTTAAGAGAAACAAATTTGAAGATCGCTGAAATTGCAGAGATTTTCCATTTTAATAGTTCTGCAGCTTTTATCCGTTCATTTCGGAAAGTGGAAGGGATAACGCCTGGACAATATCGAAAAAAATATCATTTATAATCCACACATATCAAAAATATGGCACAAACCAGTTTGGTTTGTGCCATATTCAATTTACGATTACTTTTTCCTTAAATTCTCATAAACCGTTGCTAATGCTTGCTCGAATTTCCCAGTTTTTTTCGGTACATAATATTGTTTATTTTTTAGTTTGTCAGGAAGATATTGTTGTTTCACCCAACCGATTTCATAGTCATGGGGATATTTATAATCTATTCCTCTCCCAAGTTCTTTTGCTCCCTTATAGTGAGCGTCTTTTAAATGAAGTGGTACTTCTCCGCTTTGTCCTGCTCTGATATCACTGAGTGCCTTATCAATAGCTGTTATAGCTGAATTGGATTTTGGCGATAGACATAATTCAATCACAGCATTGGCTAACGGAATCCGCGCTTCAGGGAAGCCGATTTTTTCAGCTGTTTGGATAGCGACAAGAGTTCGAGAGCCTGCTTGTGGATTAGCAAGACCAATGTCTTCATAAGCAATGACTAAAAGCCTTCTTACAATACTTGGTAAGTCTCCAGCTTCAATCAGTCGACCTAAATAATGAAGAGCCGCATTTACATCACTGCCCCTAATCGATTTTTGAAAACCACTTAAAACATCATAATGGGCATCTCCATCTTTGTCATGGGCAAGGCTTTTCTTCTGTAAACATTCTTCTGCTACGGTCATGGTAATATGGATCTGTCCATCTTTGTCAGGGTCTGTTGATAAAACGGCCAGTTCCAAAGCATTTAATGCACTTCTAGCGTCTCCATTACTAGCTGCGACAAAATGATCTAAAGCTTGTTCCTCGATGGAAATAGAATACTTACCAAGCCCTCTTTCTGCATCATTTAATGCTCGCTCTAAAGTCTGTTTAATTTCCTCTTCATTCAATGGAAATAACTCGAAAATTTGACAGCGGCTTCTAATAGCGGGATTAATTGCATGGTAAGGATTACTTGTTGTAGCACCGATTAAAATAATCGTCCCATTTTCTAAATATGGAAGTAAGAAATCTTGTTTTCCTTTGTCTAATCGATGGACCTCATCAAGTAAAAGGATGACTTTTCCACTCATTTTCCCTTCAGCGGCAACAACTTCCATATCTTTTTTATTATTTGTCACGGCATTTAAAGTACGAAATGCGTATTGCGTACTGCCAGCAATGGCACTTGCAATTGATGTTTTTCCAATCCCAGGTGGGCCGTATAAAATCATGGATGATAGTTGCTTTGCCTTGACCATTCTTGCTATAATTTTGTTTTCTCCTACTAAATGCTGTTGTCCCATTACCTCATCAATGGTTTTCGGGCGCATTCTAAATGCCAAAGGTTGTTTCTTCACAAATATCTCTCCAACTCTTCTTTCTTTAGATAAAATATAATTTTTCCAATGATTGACTCTAGTTTTAGTTGCCATTGGCAAGATATTGCAACACATAAGGGGAAAGAAGGTAGTGTTGTTTTAGTCTACTGACAAGAGGTCGTAGGTTAAGCCGTTCCCCCTCATCTACTTTTTAAAGTTGCACGTTACTGAACGACACAGTTGCTTCTATTCTTACCTAGGAAACTAATAAATCCCATTCCAAGGATAAACTCTAATAGGCAGCTTTGTTGTCCAATTTCAGAAGCTATCGACAAGAGATTCATAGGAGCGAGTCGATCGGTGTTACAAGAAGGCCTGTTCTTAGGCGCTCTCCCTACTGATCCAAGTTCGTATATCGCTCCACGAGCGCTAGCGCTTTACTTATTATCATATCAAAATGGTCAGATATATGCATTCAATATGATGGATATGCTATAATAGTGAAATGCGAAGGAGTCTGATGAGATGAAAAATGTGTTGCTTTATAAACGATTCCTCCTATTTGTGATCGGACTTCTTATTATGTCTTTTGGGATTGTCCTCATGATTGTATCCAATTTTGGAGTGTCTCCATGGGATGTTTTACATGTAGGGCTATATTATCAATTTGGTTTATCAATTGGTACATGGTCTATTCTTATTGGATTTATTGTGTTAGGAAGCTCGTCCTTATTAATGAAAAGATGGCCCAAATATGGAGCCTATTTGAATATGATACTTGTCGGATTATTTATTGATATGTATATGCAAATTCCTTTTCTGATCGAACCAAGTCATATGACTGAAAAATTCATTATGTTTTTTATAGGGATGATGATTAATGCATATGGAATGGGAATATATTTATCGGCTGAAATGGGTGCTGGGCCTCGGGATAGTTTTATGCTAGCATTACAAGAAAAAACCGGCTGGAAAATTGCGACAGTAAGGCGCCTCATGGAAGTAATTGTTCTTGCTTTTGGCTGGATTTTAGGAGGGCCTGTTTTTTATGGAACGATTATCTTTAGTTTAACTGTCGGAACGTTTATTGGTTTTGCTTTACCTCAATGCCAGTTGCTAGCAAGTAAATTTTTAAAGATAAATGATAAATTAAATCAAAAAGTAGAACGGAGTGCTGAGTTATGAAAATATCAACTAAAGGAAGATATGGATTAACTATTATGATTGAATTAGGAAAAAAATATGGAGAGGGTCCAATTTCGCTAAAGTCCATTGCGAAAACACATAATCTATCTGAACATTATTTAGAGCAACTTGCAGGTCCATTAAGAAATGCGGGCTTAGTGAAAAGTGTCCGTGGCGCCTATGGTGGTTATGTCTTAGCGAATGAACCGGCAAAGATTACAGCGGGAGATATCATTCGAGTTTTAGAAGGACCGATTAGTCCTGTTGAAGGTATCGAAGAAGAAGAACCAGCCAAACGGAATTTATGGATGAAAGTCCGAGATGCAGTGAAAGATGTGTTAGATAACACAACGATTGAGGACTTGGCTAATTATGAAGAAGATGGAACTGAAACACCTTATATGTTTTATATTTAAGATTATTGAAAAAACAGTGGTGAAAGTTTGAACTTTCAGTGGAATAAGAGCTATTAATTGAGATATTGATTCTCATGTACTAAAAAAGATACCTGAAATGGAATAGGTGAAAAAAGTGGAAAGAATTTATTTAGATCATGCCGCAACAACACCATTGCATCCACTCGTACTAAATAAAATGACAGAGGTTCAAAAAACTACATTTGGAAATCCTTCTAGTATTCATTCCTTTGGCAGAGAATCGCGGAAACAATTGGACGATGCTCGCTCAATTTTGGCTAAAAGTATTGGGGCTAATCCGGATGAAATAGTGTTTACAAGTGGAGGCACAGAGGCAGATAACTTAGCAATTTTAGGAACAGCCCAAGCAAAGAAATCTCTTGGAAAACATATTATTACAACAAAAATCGAACATCATGCTGTTCTGCATACATGCCAGTATTTAGAAAAAGAAGGGTTTGAAGTAACCTATTTAAGTCCTGATGATAAAGGTGAAATTTCTTTGGATTCAGTAAAAGCTGCACTACGACCTGATACAATCTTGGTCACAATTATGTATGGGAATAATGAGGTAGGCTCATTACAACCTATAAAGGAGATAGCTTCCTTATTAGAGGCTCATCAAGCGATTTTTCATACAGATGCCGTTCAGGCTTATGGAGTAAAATCTATTGATGTTACGGAATTAGGCGTTGACTTGCTCTCTGTTACGGCTCATAAGGTCAGTGGTCCGAAAGGTATTGGCTTCCTCTATATAAAAACTGATACAGGGATTACCTCTCTTACGTATGGTGGAGAGCAGGAAAGAAAACGAAGAGCGGGTACGGAAAATTTACCGGCTATTGTTGGTTTTTCCGAGGCGGTTTTACTAGCAATGGAAGGCTTAGAAAAGAAAGTAGAGTTTTTCCGTCACTTAAAAGATACATTAATCAAAGCACTAGAATCAGAACAAATTGATTGGAGCATAAACGGTGCTGAGAACAGTTTACCACATATTCTGAATATCAGTTTTCCAAAAACGGATGTTGAATCCCTACTTGTTAATCTTGATTTAGTTGGCATTGCGGCATCCAGTGGATCAGCCTGTACGGCAGGCTCTGTAGAACCTTCTCATGTATTAGTTGCTATGTTTGGCTCAAATTCTGATCGAATTCGAAATTCGATTCGCTTTAGTTTTGGTATCGATAATACGGAAGAACAAATAGTTAAGGCGGGAAAAGAAATCGCCAAAATTGTTCGTAGGTTTCAAAATTGAAAGGAAGATTAAAAATGAAGAAAGCACCAAAAGATACCCGAGTGGTTGTCGGTATGTCTGGTGGCGTTGATTCCTCTGTTGCTGCTCTTTTATTAAAAGAGCAAGGCTATGAAGTCATCGGTATTTTCATGAAGAATTGGGATGATACCGATGAAAATGGAGTCTGTACAGCAACCGAGGATTATAATGATGTCATAAAAGTATGTAATCAAATTGGCATTCCTTATTATGCCGTAAATTTTGAAAAGGAATATTGGGATAAAGTATTTACTTATTTCCTTGATGAATATAAAGCTGGGAGAACACCTAATCCAGATGTAATGTGTAATAAAGAAATTAAATTTAAAGCTTTCTTAGATCATGCGATGAATCTTGGGGCAGATTATCTTGCTACAGGACATTATGCACAAGTAGTCCATGATGGAAAAGAAGTTAAAATGTTAAGAGGCTTGGATGAAAGTAAAGACCAAACTTATTTTTTAAACCAGTTGAGTGCAGAACAATTAGAAAAAGTTATGTTTCCTTTAGGGTCATTACGTAAAAAGGAAGTACGTGAAATTGCCGAAAAAGCGGGTCTTGCTACGGCTTCGAAAAAAGACAGTACAGGTATTTGCTTTATCGGTGAAAGGAATTTCAAGGAATTTCTACAAGGTTATTTACCTGCACAAAAAGGCAATATGGAAACATTAGATGGACAAAAGATGGGAACTCATGATGGACTAATGTATTATACGATCGGTCAACGTCATGGTCTAGGAATCGGTGGTGAAGGAGAACCATGGTTTGTTGTCGGGAAGGACTTAAAACGAAATATTCTGTTTGTTGAGCAAGGGTTTCATCATCCGACGCTTTACTCAGACTCTATAATCGCAACAAATATTAATTGGATATCCACTACACCAAAACCAGCTGTCTTCGAATGTACAGCTAAGTTTCGTTACCGTCAACCCGATGTAAAGGTTGAGGTGCATTTTTTACCTGGACAGGAAGCAAAAGTAGTTTTTAAAGAACCTGTAAGAGCTGTTACGCCAGGACAAGCAGTAGTTTTCTATCAGGAAGAAGAATGTCTAGGCGGCGGAACAATTGATCGAATTTACAAAGAGGACACTCAACTATTATATGTAGGCTAGATATACGTTCCATTAAAAATGTCAGTCGATTAAGACTGGCATTTTTGACGTGAAAATCAACTATTACAACTTGTTAACAAGCTGGATAGAAAAGCATCGCTGATAGATTTTATGCTATAATTTCAATAGAAAATTGTTCGGAGTGTGAAGTATGGATAAAAATAAACAAGCTATTGATTTATTACAGGACGGAAATATTGAAAAAGCTGTACAATTGTTTACTGAAGTGATTGAAGAGAATCCAAAAGATCCCGTAGGCTATGTGAATTTTGCTAATGTCTTAATCTCCATTGGAGAAACGGCGCGGGCTGAATCATTTTTAAAAAAGGCGATTGAACTTGATGACCAAGCTGCTGCTACTTTTTATAGCTATGGAAATTTTTATTTTAATCAAGAAAGATATGACCTAGCTGTAGGTATGTTTGAAAAGGCACTTGCAAATGGGTTAGATACCAATGATTTGTATTACATGCTTGGTATGTGTTTTATTTCGATGGGGAAATTTTCTCTCTCACTACCTTATTTACAAAGAAGTATCGAGTTAGATGAAGAAGATGTAGAAGCAAGATTTCAATATGGACTAGCACTAGCGCAATCTGAATCATATCAGGAAGCGATTCAACAATTACAATTCGTTATAGAAAAAGATCCGAAACACACGGATGGTTATTATAACTTGGCAATAGCTCATGCGGTTACAGGAGCTGAGCCGGAATATATTCTTTCTTTATTAGATAAAGCTATCGCCATTCAACCAGATCATTTATTAGCTTTAAATGCAAGGAAAGCTGTTGTGGAATTAAAGGAAAGCAAGAAATAGGCTGTAAGGAGAGAGAAATATGGATGTACGGCAGGATTCCCTTGACCTTTTTTCTGAGCAGGAAAAATTTATACAAGGGCGACACCTTGTGACTATTTTTTATAATGAGCAAAATTTCTATTCTGTGGTCAGAATAAGGATTGAGAAGACCAATTTGGAAATAAAAGATAGAGAAGCCGTGATCGTTGGTCATTTTCCAAAATTACAGGATGAGGAATCATATGTTTTCTATGGGGAAATGAAGGACCATCCTAAATTTGGTCTTCAATTTAGTGCTACTCATTTTAAAAAAGTAATGCCACAAACAAAGCAGGGAGTTGTTGCTTACTTATCCAGTGAACTATTTAAAGGGGTTGGAAAAAAGACCGCTGAAAGAATTGTTGATGTGCTGGGAGACAATGCGATTAGTCGAATTCTCGAACAACCATCGTTACTTGACTCTATTCCGAAATTGGGACCAGAGACGGCAAAGGATTTGTATGAAACTTTATTGGAACACCAGGGACTCGAGAGAATCATGGTAAGTTTAAATCAATACGGTTTTGGACCACAAATCTCAATGAAGATTTATCAAGTCTATAAGGAAGAAACGTTAACTATTTTGGAAAGAAATCCTTATCAATTAATTGAAGATGTTGAAGGGATTGGTTTCGGGCGTGCAGATGAATTAGGCTCACAACTGGGGATTACGGGAAACCATCCTGATCGGATTAAGGCGGGTTGCCTTTATTTGCTTGAGCAGGATTGTTTAAAAAATGGGCATGTTTATCTTGATGCTGAAGAATTATTGGAAAATGTAAAAGAGCTATTGGAAGATAGCCAAAATATAGAAATTCCTTATGATAATATTGCGCAAGCGATTATCAGCCTTGAAGAAGAAGGGAAAATTATTGGGGAAAAGAAGAGAATCTATTTACCTTCTCTTTATTTTGCCGAAAAAGGGATTGTGACGAATCTTCAAAGGGTGATGGAACAGACAGAATATGCCGATCAATTTCCAGAATCAGAATTTCTATTAGCGTTAGGTAAATTGGAGGAGCGGCTAAATGTTCAGTATGCACCATCACAGAAAGAAGCAATCCAAACGGCTCTAACTAGCCCAATGATGATTTTAACAGGTGGACCGGGAACGGGAAAAACAACAGTTATTAAAGGAATTGTAGAACTTTATGCTGAATTACATGGTTGTTCGCTTGATCCTAAAGCATACAAACAAGATGAGCCTTTTCCTATTTTACTAACGGCTCCAACTGGTCGTGCTGCTAAAAGAATGTCAGAATCAACAGAATTACCTGCTATGACCATTCATCGGCTTCTCGGAATGACAGCACAGGAAAATTTGGATTCAGATGGCGAGCGAGAACTAGAAGGAAAGCTAATTATTGTGGATGAAATGTCAATGGTTGATACATGGCTAGCCCATCAATTATTTAAAGCTCTTCCCTCGCAAATTCAGGTAATATTAGTTGGGGACGAAGATCAATTACCCTCGGTGGGACCAGGGCAAGTATTAAAGGATTTACTACAATCTCATGCTGTTCCAGTCGTGCAATTAACGGATATTTATCGGCAAAAGGAAGGATCATCCATCATTGAACTTGCGCATCAGGTGAAAAATGGTGAAATCCCGACAGATCTATTACAGCCACAAAAAGATCGTTCGTTTATTAAGTGTCATACAAACCAAATGGGAGATGTGATTAAACGAATTGTCTTAAGTGCGAAGAAAAAGGGATATACAGCAATGGATGTACAGGTTTTAGCACCTATGTATCGTGGACCAGCTGGAATTGATGCGATGAATCAAATCTTACAAGAAATATTTAACCCCAATGATGATCAAAAAAGAAAAGAACTGACATTTGGGGATACGAAGTATCGAATCGGGGATAAGATTTTACAGCTTGTAAATCAGCCTGAAAAAAATGTCTTTAATGGCGATATTGGCGAAATAATCTCTATTCTAACTGCAAAAGAAAATACTGAAAAACAAGATATGATCATTGCTTCTTTTGAAGGCACAGAAGTTACGTATACAAGATCAGATTTAAACCAAATTACTCTTGCTTATTGTTGTTCTATCCATAAATCCCAAGGTAGTGAATTTCCCATCGTCATTATGCCTGTTGTGCGTAGTTATTATCGCATGTTAAGAAGGAATTTATTATACACGGGACTCACCAGAAGTAAAAAGTCTTTAGTTCTATGTGGCGAAGAACAAGCTTTCCAAATTGGGGTGCAAAGGGAAGATGATCAACAAAGAAAAACTTCTCTCTATGAAAAGCTAACCACACTCCTTCCTCAAGATGAAAAGGACTCTAGCCATGTCGAAGAATTATCTGAAGAGACGTGGATGATAATTGATCCAATGATTGGAATGGAAAATGTTACGCCTTATGATTTTATGGAGCCGGAGAGAAACTAAAGATGTTCGGAAAGGAGTAGATTCTTTGCGGACCTTTTCTCTCTTGAAAGACACACCTATATACAACGAGCAAGGAGAGTTGTTCGGCTCTGTTTGTGATATTTGTATTGAATCAAATGGACGTGTTACCCATTTATTATTACAGAAAAAAGGATTAATGGGAAAGAAGTTTATTTTGCCAATGGAAGAAGTAACATCTTGGGAGGAAAACGGGATTACTCTTCGTGCCGGTGAGAAGCTCATTCCATATTGTAAAGATGAACGGACCTATACTATGACTCATGATCAGCCTCTAGCAAAAATCAAAACCATTTCTCCAGAAGGAGAAACATTAGGTTTATTAGATGATGTATATTTTCTAGAGGAAATGGGCACCATCGTAGGGTATGAGCTGACAGATGGTTTCTTTTCTGATATCACAAAAGGAAAACGAATAATTCGGACTCCACTTCCCCCCCAGATTAGAGAAGAGACACTCGTAATGTCAGTTAATAAGTTACGAGGTGGTCATGATGATGAAATGTCCGAATTGCCAAAGTAAGGATCTCGGTAAGATCGGCGTCAATCAATATTATTGTTGGAATTGCTTTATTGAATTATCCATTGGAAAAGAAACTATCCACACTCATCAAGTAGAAGAGGATGGAAGTTTAAGTTCATTGGATGATTTGTTTGATGAGCAACTCCGCAAGCTTAGTTAATATGAAGAAGTCTCCAGTGGAGGCTTCTTTTTTTAAAGAAAGTTTTCCTTGGGCTTATTTTAGACTTTAGTGTAAATCTTATATAGCACAGCTTCCTATCGTAAAGATATATCGATTCGTCCTTCTTCTCACTAAAAGGCTTAAATTAGTACACTGCTAAACAAGGGGCTTGTACTTTTTTAATGATCATTACATAAATTTCCCGTTCGCAAGAAAAACTAAGCGCGAGGAGGGAAAACCTTGAAAGAGCGTCATCTCCAATTGATATTAAAGTTAAGTGTTGTCTTACTCATTTTTTTAACTCTTTATTGCTTCTTACTGATCAAACCTGTTTGGATCCCCATTTTAAGAGCGATAATAATTGGAGTGATGCCTTTTTTATTAAGTGGTTTTATCGCTTATCTTTTGCATCCCCTTATTATTCGTCTCGAGAAGTTTGGAATGAATAGAACTTTTGCTATTACTATAATTTATTTCGTCTTTTTTGCAGGAATAGGTTATGGGCTATATGTTGGAATTCCCTTATTCATTCGTCAGCTGAGGGATTTCTCGGATCAGCTTCCAATCTTTATCGGTCAATACCGTGATTGGATTCACCATCTAGAAGTATCAACATCTCATTTCCCAGACGGAATTCAAGATCAAATAGATGAAAAGATTGATGACTTAGAAAGTTGGTTCAATCGATGGATTGAAAAAAGTATTAATTCCCTTGTTAAATTAATCGACCATCTTGTGATCATTGCAGTTATTCCGTTTATTTCTTTTTATATGTTAAAGGATTTTTCTTTATTAAAAAGGGCCACATGGTACATAGCGCCCAAAAAATGGCGTGGAAATGGCCAAAAGTTTCTTGAAGCAGTGAATGAATCATTGGGTGGTTATATTCGTGGCCAAATACTAGTTTGTGTTCTAGTTGCAGTTTTGTCTACTGTCGCCTTAGTTATTTTAGGGGTGAAATACCCGATAATGCTCGGACTATTTATTGGTGTGACGAATATTATTCCCTATTTTGGTTCAATCATTGGCTTAATTCCGACAATTGCAATCGCTTTGTTGTCGTCTCCTAAGTTAGCAATTATTACAACAATTGTGATGCTTATTATTCAATTTTTAGAAGGGAATGTTTTATCCCCATTTATTGTCGGAAAATCCTTGCATATGCATCCTCTATTTATAATGGCAGCGTTGGTTGTCGGAGGAGAGGTATTTGGAGTGGTGGGCATGATTTTATCTGTCCCTATTTTAGCTGTTATAAAAATTGCGGTCATTCATTCCAGGGATTATTTGATAAAAACTAGGCAGTCATAGATTGACAAATCATCACTCTCTTTCTATAATGCGAATATAGATTAAGTTAATAAATGGAACTTGATGAAGGATCTAGTTGTTAAAGTAAAGGTCGGATAAAAGAGAGGAATTTCCAAGGCTGAAAGAAATTCCATCCATATCGTTAACAGCACGCCAATCCTGAGAGCAGCTAATCACTGCCGTTTGCTGCGTTAAAGCACTGAGAGAGTTACTGGAAAAGGTAGGAAGATAGAAGGTGGGGTATTGTTTGAATTTAGCTCAAGGGCCTAGCCCCGAGAAGCTCACTGGATGTGAGTTCATCGACGTTGCGCCACGATGACGTACTTTTAGCTGTTAGACCAAGGCGCCTGCACTTTTCTTGACTCATCAGGGTGGTACCGTGAATATAGCTTCGCCCCTGTATAGGGGCGGGGCTTTTTTTATTTGAAAAGTAGCGGATGGCTGGAAAAGGAAGAACGGCTAAAGTCATTTTGTATGGTTCGCCGTCTAGGTTCTCAACTCCTGTTTCTTTCAACCTTACTATCCGAGCTAGACCAATTTTTTAAGGAGTGAAAAAAAATGAAACAATTAACTGGTGCAGAAATTAGGCAGATGTATTTGGATTTTTTTCAAGAAAAAGGTCATAAAGTTGAACCGAGTGCATCGTTAATACCTCATGATGATCCAACATTATTATGGATTAATAGTGGGGTAGCGACATTAAAAAAATATTTTGATGGTCGGGTAAAACCTGATAATCCCCGTATTGTAAATGCGCAAAAGTCAATTCGCACAAACGATATTGAGAATGTAGGGAAAACAGCAAGACACCATACTTTTTTTGAAATGCTAGGGAATTTCTCTATTGGTGATTATTTTAAAGAAGAAGCAATCGAATGGGCTTGGGAATTTCTTACAGATCCGAAATGGATTGGTTTTGAGAAAGAAAAGTTATCAGTAACGATTCATCCTGAGGATGATGAGGCGTTTGCTCTTTGGCACGATAAAGTTGGTTTGCCAGAAGAACGAATTATTCGCCTTGAGGAAAACTTTTGGGATATCGGGGAAGGTCCAAGTGGCCCCAATACAGAAATATTCTATGATCGCGGCCCTGAATATGGGGATGATCCAAATGATCCTGAACTTTATCCAGGGGGAGAAAATGAACGTTATTTAGAAATTTGGAATTTAGTCTTTTCACAATTTAATCATAACCCTGACGGGACATATACTCCTCTACCAAAGAAAAATATTGATACTGGAATGGGCTTGGAAAGAATGGCTTCTGTTATCCAAAATGCTCCAACAAATTTTGATACAGATTTATTTTTACCTATTATTCATGAAACAGAGAAGATTTCTGGGCAAACTTATGATACATCTACAGGAACAGCTTTTAAAGTCATTGCGGATCATATTCGTACCGTCAGTTTTGCGATTGCAGATGGAGCATTACCTTCTAACGAAGGTAGGGGTTATGTATTACGTCGCTTGTTGAGAAGAGCGGTACGATATGCGAAACAAATCCAAATTGAAAAGCCATTTATGTATAAGTTAGTTCCAACTGTAGCCGGGATTATGAAGGATTACTATCCGAATGTAATAGAGAAAACAGACTTTATCCAAAAAGTAATTAAAAATGAAGAAGATCGTTTTCACGAGACATTGCATGATGGGTTAGAGATTTTATCGACTATGATCCGTAAGGCAAAAGAACAAGGCAAAACGGTAATCGATGGTTCAGATGTTTTCAAACTTTATGATACTTATGGTTTCCCGGTTGAATTAACTGAAGAGTACGCCGAGGAGGAACAGATGGGAATTGACCATACTGGCTTTGAGAAGGCGATGGAGCAGCAGAGAGAAAGGGCCCGATCTGCTCGTGAAGATACTGCATCAATGCATGTTCAAGGTGGTATATTAAGTGATTTGAATGTAGCAAGCGAATTTATTGGCTATGGAAAGTTAGAAGTGGAAACAATTGTTAAAGCAATTGTCAAAAATGGTGAGTTAGTAGAATCTGCTGAAGCTGGGGATGAAGTGGAATTTATCCTTGAAAAGACACCTTTTTATGCGGAAAGCGGTGGTCAAGTTGCGGATCATGGCCAGTTAATTGCTGAAGGTCTTCTTGTTCAAGTTACAGAAGTTCAAAAAGCGCCAAACGGACAAAATCTTCATAAAGCAAAAGTAGAAATAGGAGTCCTAAGCGAAGGGATGACTGTGCATGCTCAAGTGGATGAAGTAATGCGTCGACAAACTGAAAAAAATCATACTGTTACCCATTTGTTACATCAAGCTCTAAAAGATGTTCTTGGTCAGCATGTTAATCAGGCTGGATCTTATGTTGGTCCTGATCGCCTTCGTTTTGATTTCTCACATTTTGGTCAAGTAAAACCAAATGAATTGGAAGAAATTGAACATATTGTGAATGAGAAGATCTGGGAATCAATACCAGTAACAACTGAAATAATGCCGATTGAAAAAGCGAAAGAAAAAGGGGCAATGGCTCTATTTGGAGAAAAATATGGTAAAGTAGTTCGGGTTGTTTCAATCAGTGATTATAGTCTTGAATTATGTGGTGGATGTCATGTTAGAAATAGTGCTTCCATCGGCTTCTTCAAAATTCTGTCTGAGAGTGGAATTGGAGCTGGAACGCGAAGAATAGAAGCTGTAACAGGCAAGGCTGCCTATGAAATGGTTAATGCCGAATTAAAAAAGCTCAATACAATTGCAGAGCTCTTGAAAACTAAACCTGTTAATCTTATTCATAGAGTAGAGTCCTTGCTAAGTGAATTAAAAGATGTTCATCGAGAAAATGAATCTTTGGCAGCTAAAATGGCGAATCAAGAAGCAGGTAAAATGCTTGATCAAGTTGAAACAATTAAAGGGATAAATGTCTTAGTCAACCAAGTTCAATCAACAGATATGAATACTTTAAGAACCACTGTAGATGATCTAAAACAAAAAATATCATCAGGGATTATTGTGCTAGCTTCTAGCCAAAATGGAAAGGTTAATATTATTGCGGCCGTCACAAAAGATTTAACTGAAAAATACCATGCCGGTAAATTAGTTAAAGAAGTAGCAGCGATTTGTGGTGGTGGCGGTGGAGGCCGTCCAGACATGGCTCAAGCTGGTGGGAAAAAACCCGAAAAATTGGAAGAAGCGTTACACTATGTCAAAGATTGGGTTAAATCCGTTTGATTCCAAGTCGAAATCATGTACAATAAAGGTAATCTTTAACAATTGGGCCTATCTATAAGAGAGTGTGCAAAAATATGGTGGAATTTTTGGCTAAGTATCGACTCGTTCTATGTCGATTGAACAGGGAGTCCGTTGCTGTCGCGAACAACTTAGTCCTAATCTTTATTTTTGAACACACTCTAATGGTATGGCTTAAGAGAGGTGTTATATATTGAGCTCTTTTGATAAAACGATGCGCTTTGATTTTCATGAGGATCCAATGGAGCAGGAAGTGAAAGAGGTCTTATTACATGTATATAGAGCTCTTCAAGAAAAAGGGTATCATCCAATTAATCAAATTGTTGGTTACTTACTTTCTGGGGATCCAGCCTATATTCCACGCCATCAGGATGCACGGAATATGATGCGTAAGCTAGAAAGAGACGAAATTATTGAAGAGTTAGTTAAATCGTATTTAAAGCAACATCGAGAGGAATAATATATGCGAATCATGGGTTTAGACGTGGGATCCAAGACAGTAGGAGTTGCGATTAGTGATGAAATGGGATGGACTGCTCAGGGGATAGAGACCATCCCAATTGATGAGGAGAAAAACAATTTTGGTTTTGATCGAGTCGAACAAATCATTAAGGAATACAATGTGGAAAAAATCGTTGTTGGTTTCCCGAAAAATATGAACAACACAGTTGGTCCAAGAGGACAAGCTTCAAAATCCTATGCGGAAAAATTAGAAAATAATTTCCAGTTACCAGTTTTATTATGGGATGAGCGTTTAAGCACTATGGCGGCGGAGCGCGTATTACTTGAAGCAGATGTAAGTCGAAAGAAAAGAAAAAAGGTTATCGACAAAATGGCTGCGAGTATGATACTACAAGGTTATTTAGATAGCCAACAATTATGAGGTGAAAATATGGAAAACGGTGAAAAGTTTATTACAGTTGTAGATGAAGATGGAAATGAGCAGTTACATGAGATTTTATTTACCTTTGACTCAGAGGAATTTAATAAATCTTATGTCCTCTACTTCCCCGCAGGGGCTGACGAGGATGAAAATGAAGATATTGAGATTCATGCATCTGCTTATAATCAAAATGATGACACAGATGGCGGAAATCTTGAACCCATTGAAACAGACGCAGAATGGGATATGATTGAAGAAATGTTAAATACATTTCTTGAGGAAGAGGAATAGAAGGACCCCGATTTACGAATATTGATAGAGATGGGCCTAGCTCTTATTAAAGGACTAGGCCCATCTCTTTAATTTATTTAATTTTGCAAGAGAGTGTAAATTAATATTCTATGCTATCTATACATAAGTGGAGGTTTCACGCTATATAGAATGACGTATGATAACCATCCCTTTGAAGGAATTCGTTTATTAAAAAATCTCTAGATACTCCTCTTTTTTACGCTATATTTTATTTTACGAGTAATTTAGACATTTTTTGTAGTATAATGGACGAGAAAAAGATAGAGTAGCTTTTCTGCTTCATAAGGGGGATTGTGCGTGGCGGACAAAAGTCGCGAGAAAAACAATAAATTAACGAAAAAAACGATGATTAAAAACAATTTAATAGAGAGAGGAAATGAGGCGAGAATCATTAGGAAAATTGTAGCCATTATCACACTGGTTCTTGTATTGGTTGTTGGGGGAATGGTTTTAGGGGGATATCTGTATATTGATTCCGCATTAAAACCACTTGACCCAGAAAATCAAAAGCAAAAAGAAATTGAAGTCCCTATTGGTTCCTCAACTACCTCGATTGGAAAATTATTGGAAGATAAGAAAATTATTAAAAATGGAACAATTTTTAAATACTATGTAAAATTTAATAACATATCCGGATTCCAAGCGGGCAATTATAAATTTTCACCTTCCATGACATTGGCTGAAATAACGAATGCTCTTCAGTCAGGAAAATTAGTTAATAAAGAAGTATTTAAGATCACCGTGCCTGAAGGATATCAACTAGAGCAAATTGCGGATTTAATAGCTAAACAAACGGATTACTCTGCGAAAGAAATTATGGAGAAATTAGATGATCCGAAAACAGTGGATGAATTTGCGAATAAATATCCGGAAATTATTACAGACGATATGAAAGCTGCTCATATTAAGCATCCATTTGAAGGCTATCTTTATCCAGCAACTTATTCTTTTTATGAGGAAAAACCATCACTAGAAGCTATTATCGATCCAATGATCAAACAAACGCAAATCGTATTAGCTTCCTATGATGGAGCACTTACTGAGAAAAAAATGAGTGTTCATGAATTATTAACAATGGCTTCTTTAATTGAGAAAGAGGCTACAGCCAAGGCAGATCGCCAAAAGATCTCTAGTGTCTTTTTTAATCGAATAGACGAAGATATGCCCCTACAAACAGATCCAACAATAGCATATGCCTTAGGGGAACACCAAGTAAGGACAATGTATGAAGATCTAAAAGTTGAATCACCGTACAATACGTATATTCATAAGGGATTAACACCTGGACCAATTGCAAATGCTGGCAAGGAGTCTATAGAAGCTGTATTGAACCCTGCCGATACGGATTATCTCTACTTTTTAGCGGAATATGGGACAGGGGATGTGTATTTTGCAAAAACATTAGAGGAGCATAATGCTTTAAAGAAAAAACATATTACAGATAAAAGGAAGGAAGCTTCGGAGTGATAGATGAATCGGTAAAACACTATCTCCAGTCTCTTATTGGCGATCGTCCCAATATTTTTTATGAGATGGAACAATATGCAAAAGAGGAACATGTTCCCATTATGGAAGCAACTGGCATACAAGTGATGTTACAGATGATGAAGATTCAAAAACCAAAACGTATTTTGGAAATAGGAACAGCTATTGGTTATTCTGCTCTTCGAATGGCAGCTGCTGTACCGAACAGCGAGATTGTAACAATAGAAATTGATGAATCAAAGGTGAAGAAAGCCCAGCAGTATATCCAACGAGCTGGTAGCGATGAGAGAATTACCATCATACATGGGAATGCCTTAGAAGTCTTTGAAGATGTTAGCAAATTCGCCCCATTTGATGCCATTTTTATTGATGCGGCAAAGGGACAATATAAAAAGTTCTTTGAAATGTATAGTGGTTTGCTAGCAGCCTCTGGTTGTATTTACGTAGATAATGTTTTATTCAGAGGGTTAGTAGCTGACCCTACTGCTGGGGAAAATAAAAGATTGGCTAAAATAGCAGAAAAGCTGGCAAATTTTAATCAATGGCTTATAAGCCAAAAGCAATATGATACAGTCGTCTTTCCAGTTGGAGATGGCTTGGCGGTGAGTCGGAAAATATAAATATTGATAATCATTTGTATTTGTGTAAAGATAAGCCTATCTTGAACAAAAGTCATTTTTGTAATAATATAACATAGATACTATATATGTACTCACATGAAGAGAAGCGCGCCTCTAAATAGGCGCGTTATCATGTATACATGCAAAAATTAATGTCTAGAGGCTTTAAACAGATAAGGAGTGAAGGGAATGGCTGTCGAAAAGGTTTACCCAATGACAGAAGCAGGTAAAGAAAAACTTGAACAAGAACTGGAAGAATTAAAAACGGTTAAACGAAAAGAAGTTGTGGAACGAATTAAAATTGCCCGGAGTTTTGGGGATCTATCGGAGAACTCTGAATATGATTCTGCAAAAGAAGAACAAGCTTTTGTTGAGGGCCGTATCACAACTCTAGAAAATATGATCCGTAATGCAAAAATTATCGAAGATGATGAGCTAAATTCGGATACTGTTACATTAGGGAAAACAGTTACATTCATTGAACTTCCTGATGGTGATGAAGAAACTTATACAATTGTTGGAAGTGCAGAAGCAGATCCATTTGAAGGAAAAATATCAAATGATTCTCCAATTGCTAAAAGTTTATTAGGCCATAAGGTAGAAGAAGAAGTTAATGTTCAAACTCCTGGTGGGGAAATGAAAGTAAGACTTATCTCTATTAAATAGAACAAAAGCCAAGCGCCTATTGTATCGCTGAATATTTACAAGTGTATGGTTAGAAGGGCAAATAGAGCTAGGTTGTTTCCAGTGAGTCTCGTACCTGCTACACTGCTCCAAAGGAGAGTAGGTACCGAAAGTTTGTAATCCGTTGAGACGAGAACAGACGATTACCCATTGGTTGGAATTTATTTATAATGACACTATGATTCACAAAGAAGCACAGGCCGAAATTAACCTGTGTTTCTTTTTATTTAACCTGATTATTTAAAAACGGCTTCTACTCACACAAACTGAATATTTAAATTTAACTTGTTTTAGAAGCCCACAAAAGCTTTATGGCAAAAATTTTCAATTTTAGCCTAATTTCTATCAGTAGGTTGATAAATTGTAAAAAAGGCAACACTGTTTTTGAGGTGGTTGTATGAGTAAGAAGCGTGTTGTTTTTTTATCAATAAGTATTTTATTAGGATTAGGTCTATTATTAGGAAGATTAATGCAAATCCAATTGTTTCAAACGGAACATTTTTCTAAGCACGAAGTTAATCTCTATGAGGAAAGTGTTAAGCAAAGAACACAGCAGGTATTAATTGATGATGGTCGAGGTCTATTTTTAGATTCAAAAGGTAAACCACTTTCACATCGCGAAGAAATGGTACTTGTTTTATTTCCTTTTTTAAAAGGGATCGAATGGGACGAAAAAGGGGTAGCTGAAATTCTTCAAGTTTCACCATATCAACTAACAGCAAAAATAACAGAAGCTAAATCTCCTTTTATTTATGGAGAATTAACTGAATTACAAGCAAACAAAATTAATGAATTAAACATTCCTGGTGTTATTCCCTTGAAACGCACATGGATCCCAGATTCTTTGCCAGCAGCTCAAATAATTGGCGTTATTGGTGAAAATAATGGAGAACTCAAAGATAGATATCCGGATAAAAATATGAGTGATTTAAAAATAGGTATTACTGGGCTACAAGCGCAGTTTGATGAGTTTTTATTGCCTGATACACCAACTAAATTAATTTTTCACGTAGACGCGATTGGGAATCCATTGTTTGGAGTTGATGTAAAATATACAGGTGAGAATAACCCTTATTATCCTCTCAATGTAAAAACGACAATTAATCGAACATTACAAGAAAAAATGGAAGCAATATTAGAAGAACATCAAGTTGAAAATGGTGGCGCAATTTTATTAGATATAGAGTTAGGAGCAATTATTGCGAATGCCTCTCGCCCTGCTTTAAATGGTCAAAGGCCTTTTGATGATAAAGGGGCGATAAACCAAATGTTTGAAGCTCATATTCCTGGGTCCGTATTTAAAACAGTTGTTGCTACAGCAGCAATTGAAGAAAGGTTGATTAGTAATTCAGATCATTTTAATTGTGATTTAGATATTAGAGGAAATATTGCGTCTCGCTCATTAGGTGAGTTAAATTTAGAAGATAGTTTTGCACGCAGTTGCAACCGTACTTTTGCCGAACTTGCTAATAAAATCCAAGATAAAGATCCCCACTTATTACAAAACTATGCTGAGAAATTGGGTCTAATAGGATCACAAAGTTGGGAAGGAGATGTTTTTTATCTTCAAGACTTCAAGCAATTTAATGCCTCAACTGGTAGGATATTTTTGCAGGAAGATAATCAAGTTGACCATAATTTTATTTCGCAAACTGGGATTGGGCAGCATGAAGTTCGTGTCTCACCGCTTGGAGTAGCAAATATGTTGGCGACCATAGCCAGGGGCGGACAAGGAAAAGCGATTAGAGTCGCAACAGAGATTCAATATGCTGATGGTAGTACAATGTTTGAATTCCCAGAGCAAGATAAGCGGAAACAATCGATCTCAACTGCCGCTGCACAAAAAATGCAACAATTACTAAGAAGGGTTGTAACAGACCCAGAGGGAACTGGCGCTTATTTTCAAACTCTCCCTTATGAGGTAGCGGGGAAAAGCGGAACAGCACAAACTGGCATAGAATCTGAAGGACAGCAATTATATAATAAATGGTTTGCTGGTTATTTCCCGTTTGAAAGCCCTAAATATTCGCTTGTAACAGTTAATTTAGGTGTAAAAGAGGATGATGGGTCTGTTACGAATCTTTTTGCTGATTTAGTTGAAATGGTCCATGAAGAGGAACAATAGAATGATTATATAAAGATAAATTTAATTCACGTTTTTTCCCGTCCGTGATATGATAAAGACAATGGAAATGGAGTGGATTATATGCCAGATAAATTTGACCGTATCAATTCACGTTACGAGCAGCGTGCAAAGCGAAGAAAGACAAATATTATCTTAAATACATTGATTGCGATCGTGCTCATACTTATTCTTATAGTCGGTGGAAGTATATTCCTAACTGACAGTAAGACGGAGAAAGAAATGAAAGAAGCCGCTAAAACGGAAGCCCAAACTGCTGAAAAACAACAATCTAGTGATAAGCAAGATACAACAGACGAAAAGGAAGAAACAGATGAGGAGTCAGATGAGCAGGAAGTAGTAGAAAAGGAAAGCGATGAACAAAATGTTGAAAAAGTGATCATTGACCCTGCGTGGGAGCCGGTGGGCACAGAGCAAACTGGTCATCAATCCTCTTATCAGATGGGATCAATTGATTGGAATGAGAAAGAAAAGGCTGCTGCTTATGCCATTGGTATTTCTCCAGAAAATATGACGAATTGGTGGACTAAAGGTGGGGCTAACCCAGACAGTCAAGCAATCATGACAGTATCTGAATCAAGTAAGCCTAATGAAGCTTATAGAGTTTATCTCGAGTGGGTTGACGGCGAGGGTTGGAAACCAACAGAAGTGAAGAAATTGATCGAAAATGATAAAGGTCAAGAATAAGAAAGTGTAGGAATGGGGTTGGATAAAAGATGATCATTTCAATCATCGGGGCAATGGAAGAAGAAGTATCTATATTAAGAAAACAAATGGTCAATGTAAAAGCGGAAATTATTGCTAATTGTGAGTTTACAGTTGGTCAAATTGAAGACAAGCAAGTGATTTTATTAAAATCAGGTATTGGTAAAGTGAATGCTGCGATGTCAACCTCAATTTTATTAGAGCGATATAATCCTGATATTGTCATAAATACAGGTTCAGCTGGTGGTTATCATCCAGACTTGAATGTCGGAGATTTAGTTATCTCGACCGAGGTTCGCCATCATGATGTTGATGCAACTATTTTTGGATATGAATATGGTCAAGTTCCACAGATGCCACCGGCTTTTAAGGCAGATCCTTTACTCGTAGAGAAGGCTGTAACAGCAGCGGAGAAACTTGAGGGCATTCAGACAGCAAAAGGGCTTATTGCGACTGGAGATTCATTTATGAATGATCCTGATCGAGTAGAATTCGTTCGTGGACAATTTCATGATCTTTATGCCGTAGAAATGGAAGGGGCCGCCATCGCACAAGTAGCATGGCAATTTGGTGTACCATTTGTTGTCATCAGATCTTTATCTGATATTGCTGGGAAAGATTCAAATATTTCATTTGATCAATTCCTTGAAACGGCGGCAATTCATTCGGCCAAGCTTGTGGTCGAAATGATCAAAAGTATTTCCTAAAAACCTTTAAACGAGGGCAATCGCTTTGATTGCCCTCATTGTTATGGAAAGGATCTAATTATTGATTGATTCCTTAATCATCGTCTTGTGTCTTTTTAAGTTTTTCCCTTTCAGCTCTGTAAAATTCGTGGAACATTTTCATCAGTGCTCGTTTTTCGATACGTGACACATAACTTCTCGATATACCTAACTCTTTTGCAATTTCTCTTTGAGTTCGTTCTTTTTTTAAGTTCAAACCAAATCGACCGACAATTACTTGTTTTTCCCTCTCATCTAAAACATCAATATATTCTTTTACTCTTTCTAATTCCATATTTAATTGAATCGTGTCAAAGACATCCTCCAGCTCTGATTTCAAAACATCAATTAACGATATTTCATTACCTTCCTTATCATGACCAATTGGATCGTGAAGTGAGACATCTTTTTTTGTCTTTTTTAATGCCCTTAAGTGCATCAGAATTTCATTTTCTATACATCTGGCAGCATAAGTAGCTAACTTAGTTCCTTTGCCAAAGGAGTAACTTTCGATGGCTTTAATTAATCCAATCGTTCCGATAGAAATTAAATCCTCCGCATCTTCACCCGTATTTTCGAACTTTTTCACGATATGAGCAACAAGTCGTAAATTATGTTCGATTAAAAGATTACGCGCCGTTTCATCTCCTTCAGCCATTTGTTCTAAGTAAAGTTTTTCTTTTTCAGGGGACAAAGGTTGTGGAAAGGCGTTATTTTTAACATATGAAACAAGGAACATGAGCTCTTTGAATAAATAGCCAATCGCTGTAAGTAATCCAGACAAATCCTTCACCTCCATCTCCGCTTTTGCCTATATTCCATGTATATGAGATCACTTGAATAGTTTTGCTTGTCTCGCACAAAAACTTAAAAGGATGGTCAAAAAGTTCGGTGAAAATATGAAATTGCAAATTTCTTTGTTGGCTTGCTTTTTGCGCCTCGAATTTTCGATGTACAGGATTACAAGTGGTGGTGTTACAGGCAGGACATCAGGTTTTTTTGCCGATGCGTTCCTTTTCAACCTCTTTTTAAACACTCACTTAATAATCTCTAAAATTATGAAAAATAGGATAAGTCTTTTATAATAAGATGGAAGTCAAGGTAAATAGGAGGAGTATTATTGAGAACTAATTATGAAGAGACGTGGGATTTAGATGTTTTTTTCTCAGGGGGAAGTGAGTCTCCACAGTTTGCAAAACATTTACAAAGCTTAAGAAAGCAATTATCTCAATTTGAAGAAGATGTTAAGAATTGGGAGGTTCCTACAAATGAAAATGATACCTCACTACTAGGATTGTTAGAAAAAATACAGAAAATCCACGATAATATGGGACAGGCGGGAGCATTTGTAAGTTGTTTGCAGGCGCAAAATTCAAATGATTCAAAAGCTAATGAATTGCGTGGGTTTGTGACAACATTACAAGCTAATTTAGAGTCAATACATACACTTTTTGATGAAAAAATCTCTGCAATTGATGAAAAAACTTGGCTAAGTTTATTTAAGCAACCAGCTTTTCAAGAAATTAAATTTGTACTGAACGAGAAAAGAAAACAAGCTTCTGAAAAATTACCAAAAGAACAGGAAGCTCTTATTCACGCACTAAGTGTAGATGGCTACCATGGGTGGGGAGAAATGTATGACACGATTGTTGGTAAAATAAAGATTCCCTTTGAGGAAAATGGAGTAAAAACAGAACTATCTGTTGGACAAGCGGCTAATAAATTTTCGTCCTCTGATCCACAGGTGCGACAACAAATCTTTACTGCATGGGAAAATGCATGGGAACAAGAATCAGATCTTTTAGCAGATACGTTAAATCATCTTGCTGGTTTTCGACTTTCTGTTTATAACCAAAGACAATGGGATGATTTTCTGAAGGAAGCTTTAACATATAATCGTATGAGTGAGAAAACTTTAAATGTGATGTGGGAGGCGATATCTGCCTATAAACAACCATTTGTAGACTTTCTTTACCGTAAGGCAGAGCTGCTTGGTGTTGAACAGCTGAGTTGGCAGGATTTAGATGCACCGATTGGAACAGCTAATAAAACGTATAGCTACCAAGAAGGGGCAGATTTTATTTTAAAGCATTTTAGTGAATTTGGACATGAATTGCCAAGGTTTACAGAAACGGCTTTCGAGGAACGATGGATTGAAGCAGAAGATCGGCCAGGCAAACGCCCAGGGGGCTTCTGTACATCATTCCCAAGTAGTAAGCAATCGAGAATTTTTATGACCTATTCTGGAACCCCCGGAAATGTATCAACCCTTGCTCATGAACTAGGCCATGCGTTTCATTCCTATGTTCTAGAAGAAATGAATCCCGCCAATCGTGATTATGCAATGAATGTGGCAGAAACAGCTTCGACATTTGCAGAGATGATCGTAGCGGACGCTGCAGTAAGAGAGGCTCAAAATGAAGATGAAAAACTTGCTCTTTTGGAAGATAAGATCCAACGCTCTGTTGCCCTTTTAATGAATATTCACGCTCGTTTTTTATTTGAAACTCGCTTCTACGAGGAACGAAAAAATGGAATTGTTAGTAAAAAACGATTAGACGAATTGATGACAGAAGCACAAAAAGAGGCTTATGGGGATGCTTTAAAAGAATATCATCCTCTATTTTGGGGCTCCAAATTACATTTCTTTATAACAGATGTCCCATTTTATAATTTCCCTTATACTTTTGGTTATTTATTTTCATTGGGAATTTACGCTAAAGCATTAAAAGAAGGAAAAAACTATGAAAAGAAATACATCGCACTTTTACAGGATACTGGTTCCATGACAGTAGAAGAACTTGCTCAAAAACACCTTAATGTGGACTTAACTAAAAAGGATTTTTGGGAACAAGGTATCCGACTTTGCATCCAAGATGTCCAGGAATTTATGCAAATGACAAGAAAAGCGTAAGCGGCTGTTCAGCGATGTAGGAATTTGTCGGAGGATAAACGGCTAAAGATGTGCGCAGACTCAAACCGCGACCTCCCGTCGTTTCGTCTGCACTAGTATATCCTGTCCGTCGCAACGCCATTTAGACCAACATCCTGTTGGCCTGAAAGAAAGGAAACACAGCGAAGAATGAGCCTGGCTTCCTTAAATTTGCTAGTCGCTAGGCACTGGCACTGTGGCAGGCAAGAAATGCGTAAGGCGGTTGAATCATATAAGACTGACTTTCCCTTCGTTGATTCAGGGCTATTTGACGGAACATCGGTCCATGGCGCATCCTCACGGCATGCCAAGGCAACGCTGTTCTGTCTTCCGCTTGCACTAGCACATCTATACTTCGCAATACCGATGGACGGTCATCCGAGCCTCATCAATACCACCTAGGTGAATCAGAATATAGTCAATGAGTTTCTTGAGCTATCTTCATATTTAATTAGGTATAGTGAAAAAGCCGGTCAACTCTTTCGAGATGAACCGGCTTTTATTAAACTTTTTTCATTGTAAAGGTACTAATCATCATGACGGATAAAAGAAAACTTATCAGAATAAAAGAGTGTGATGGTAGGTAAGGAATAGTAAGATAACTTAATGTAAGCAAACATCCAGCGGCTGTGATGGGGAGTCCCGTAAAATAACCATTATTGTCAGTGATATTAAATCGTGCAAGTCTAAAAGCCCCGCAAGCGATATAGAAAATAGTAAAAAATATTCCTGGAAAACCAAACATATGAAGAATTCCCTGATATAATAACAAAGCAGGAGCGACTCCAAAAGAAATAATATCACTCATTGAGTCAAGTTGTTTCCCTAGTTCAGATTCAATATGAAACTTTCGTGCAGTCATCCCATCAAATCGATCAGCAAGGGCGGCAATGAATATAAAGAGTAAACTTAAATGAAGTTGACCGTTAATACAGGCTATAATGGCAAATCCGCCTAAACCTAAATTGATGAGAGTTAAAAAATTTGCAGCATTGGCTTTTAATAAACGAATTGTCATATCCATTACATTGGTTAGCATTACAGCACCTCCTTTAAAATACGGTCTTCTTTATAATTATAAAACTTTCCAATAAAAATGTTAACAAAATTTTTTGCCGGGGGAATAAATTTTGAAAGAGATACTATACCGAGCTTTGATTAGAGCGACAAATGGTCCTGTTTTTTCAAGTATTGTTTCGCGATTTGCTCGATCAAGCTTAAGTCAACCATTTATTAAGCCATATGCAAAAGTTTTCCGAATCAATCAGAATGAAATGGATGGTTCATGGAACTCTTATCCAAATTTGCATACCTTTTTCACGAGGAGATTGAAGGCTGGTATACGCCCAATAGATAATCAATATGATACGGTCATCAGTCCAGTGGATGGTGTGATTGAGGATATCGGAAAAGTTGACCTAAGCCAAGATATTATGGTAAAAGGAAAAAAATATTCGATTGCAGAGATGCTCGGTGGTAAGGAGCAAGCAAAGGAATTTGTAGAAGGAATTTATATGATAATATATTTAAGTCCATCACATTATCATCGAATACATTCTCCTTTGGCGGGGAAGAAAATTAATCAATACAGTCTTGGTAATCGATCTTTTCCGGTTAATGCATTGGGTTTGAAATATGGAAAAGCGACATTAGCGACCAATTATCGGATTATAACGATATTACAACATGAGAAGATGCGTTTAGCGATGGTTAAAGTGGGAGCAATGATGATCAATTCAGTGCAAGTGATCAACCAAAATGACACTTGGAAAAAAGGCGAGGAAGTGGCTTATTTTTCTTTTGGATCAACGGTGATAATGTTGTTTCCGCAAGCGGCTTTTGAACCAAAGTTGCAAGCTTTGCCGACCCCTGTGAAGTATGGAGAGCCAATTGGAAAAATAAAAACAAAGCGACCATAACTGGACGCTTTGCGGAAATCAGTTGAATTTCATTGCATTAGTTTAAAGTTATTTTTTGCGTGTGTTTTTCTAGTGATCGCCGGTGGAGCTCCATTTCAATTAGCTGAATAAAGTCGTAACTCAATTTGAGTTCTTTAGCTTTATAATAAGATTCAATCAATAGTTCGTCTGATAGCTTATTCATCAGCTTTCACCTCCAGCAATTTTTAAGTTGAAAAAGTTTTATCCATTAATAGCTTGTCTAACGTTATATTTACTTTAACAAAATTAAATATTTGGAACAAGTGTTCCTTTATCCACAGGTATAAGTGGATAACTTGTGGGCAACTTATGGATAAATTCGGTAAGACTTGATATATAAACTTTAATATAGTGAATAAAGTTATCCACAATTGAACTATTGTTAGAAAATGTCGAAAAGTATTTGGTATTAACAAAAAAGATGCGATTTTGTCAAAAATTAGGTAAGATACATGTACATATATTTTTAATAGAGGTGCAAATCATTGCTAAAAAAATTCCTGCCTGGGGAATATGTCAAAAGTATTTATCATATTTCGCCACACGTTTTAAAAGAAAAAGGGGTCAAGGGTATTATTACAGACCTAGA
This sequence comes from Lederbergia galactosidilytica, assembly GCF_017873565.1. Lineage (GTDB taxonomy): Bacteria > Bacillota > Bacilli > Bacillales > Bacillaceae_C > Lederbergia > Lederbergia galactosidilytica. Next base: position 2,704 of record NZ_JAGGKH010000007.1, on the reverse strand, counting down.
TAATACATTAGTTGAATGGGATCGACCAAACGCAACACCAAAATTAATTGAGTGGTTAAATGAAATGAAGCAACATCAGATTAAAATTACAATCGTGTCAAACAATAATGAAGAAAGAGTAAGAGTTTTTTCTGATCCACTTGAAATACCTTTTATTTCAAAGGCGAGAAAGCCACTTAGCTCAGCTTTTAAAAAAGCATTACTAACAATGAATTTAAAAAAGGAAGAAACTGTCATTATTGGTGATCAATTATTAACAGATATTTTGGGCGGGAATCGCTTAGGTTTACACACGATTTTAGTAGTTCCAGTTGCTAGTTCAGATGGATTTTTTACTCAATTTAATCGTAAAATCGAACGAAAGATAATGGCTAGTTTCAAGCGAAAAGGCTTGATTGATTGGGAGGAATCAAATTGAGTAATACCGAAGAATATATTTGTTATGGGTGTGGCGCTACGATTCAGACGGAAGATCCGCAAGGAGTCGGTTATGCCCCTAGCTCGTCTTTAGAAAAAGAGGAAATAGTTTGCCAAAGATGTTTTCGTTTAAGACATTATAATGAAGTCCAAGATGTATCACTTACTGATCAAGACTTTCTGAATATCTTAAATCAATTGGGTAAGACAGATAGTCTGATTGTTAAAATTGTTGATATTTTTGATTTTAATGGCAGTTGGCTTCCGGGACTCCATCGCTTTGTGGGGAAAAATCCGATTTTACTTATTGGTAATAAAGCAGATTTGCTTCCCAAATCAGTAAAAGCCAATAAAGTGATTCAGTGGATGAAGAGTGAAGCAAAACAGTTAGGACTAAGACCTGTTGATGTTCTCTTAACAAGTGCGCAAAAAGGTTTTCAGATTCAGGAAGTACTTGAAAAAATCGATTATTATCGAAATGGTAAAGATGTTTATGTTGTCGGTTGTACAAATGTTGGTAAATCAACATTAATTAATCGAATTTTGCATGAGTCGGCAGAAATAGAGAATCTTATTACAACATCTCATTTCCCAGGAACAACCTTAGATATGATAAAGATTCCTTTAAATGATGGACAATCATTAATTGACACACCAGGAATTATTAACCATCACCAAATTGCTCATTATGTAGGAGCAAAAGATTTGAAGATTATCACACCGAAGAAAGAAATAAAATCAAGAGTATTTCAATTAAATGAACAACAAACTTTATTTTTTGGTGGATTAGCTAGGCTAGATTATGAAAAAGGTGGACGTCGCTCTCTTGTCTGTTATATAGGTAACGAGCTAGACATTCATCGCACAAAATTAGAAAAAGCTGATGATTTATATAAGAATCATGTTGGAGATTTGCTCCAACCACCACGAAAAAATGAGCTTGAGACGTTTCCGAAGCTGGTTCGTCATGATTTTACCATTCGTGAGGGGAAAACAGATATTGTTTTTTCAGGGTTGGGCTGGGTAACTGTACCAGAAGCCGGCGCAAAGGTTGCAGCTTATGTACCGAAAGGCGTCAGTGTATTATTGCGAAAATCACTCATTTAATAGAGCTGTTCAAAAAGTACGGTAAAAATGACCTGCTAGCTAAAGGGTCTTCGAGTAGGTCCGACACATCCCGTAGGCAACGTAGAAGTTAGCACATCTTGTGCAAGCCTGCCACGAATTTTCGACGTTTCACTAGTGTCGGACGGTAGCGATTGACGGTAATGCTTTTAGCTGCCGAGTCCTTTTTGAACACGAACGAATAAAGAGAAAAAAGGGGGAATGTTAACGGTGAAACTATATGGGGTGATTGGGGACCCTATCGCACATTCTCTATCTCCTGTGATGCATAATCGAGAATTTAAAGAATTAGGGATGGAAGCTTACTACCACCCATTTCATATTAAAGCAGCAAACCTGGAGGTAGCTATTAAAGGCATGAAAGCAATCGGGGTAGAAGGCTTTAATATTACTATTCCGCATAAAACTGCGATCATTCCTTTTTTAGATCGAATTGACCCATTAGCTCAAGCTATTGGTGCAATTAATACAGTGGTAAGGGAAAACGATCAATGGGTCGGTTTTAATACAGACGGAGAAGGATTTATGAGAGCTTTACAAGCGGAATGGAAAGAGGAATTAGGAGATGAACGAGTATTAATTATAGGAGCAGGAGGAGCGGCAAAGGCGATTTTTTATACGTTATTATCGAAAGGGATTAAGCATATCGATATTTGTAATCGTACAGTTGAACGAGCGCTGAACCTTATCGAAAGTTGTCCATATAAAGGCTACTCTTCCGCCTTATCTTTTGCAGCAGCCGAAGATAAATTAAATGGGTATACTCTAGTGATTCAAACTACTTCTATAGGAATGTATCCAAATGTCGATCAATCTCCTTTATCATTGAGCCGATTAAACCAACAAGCTTTTGTATCTGATATAATATACAATCCATTTCAAACTGCTTTTTTAAAGCAAGCAAAAGAACAAGGAGCCCAAATACAAAATGGATTAGGGATGTTCGTCTATCAAGGTGCCTTAGCCTTTGAGAAATGGACAGGGGAAATGCCAAATACAAAAAGAATGACCGAAATCGTAATGAAACAATTAGGAGCATTCCTGTAATTAAAGAAATTTGAGGGTTGAACAAAAAAGAGCCCCCTTGGTATGATACGAGGTGTCCAAAGCTGATCAGCAAAAAGGACCCTTAATTGATACCCAAGGAGGACTCAAAATGAAT
>NZ_JAGGKH010000006.1 GCF_017873565.1 Lederbergia galactosidilytica | reverse complement strand
TAAGGTGTGACAGCTATTGGGCGTAAATTAAACATCTATGAAATTTTGAGAATGAGAGAGTATTCGAGAGAAAACTTAAGTTTATTGAAGGAGGAAATACATGTTAACTGGTAAACAAAAACGCTTTTTAAGATCAACAGCACACCATCTACAGCCGATTTTTCAAGTAGGGAAGGCTGGAGTGAATGAAAATATGATTAAGCAAATTAAGGAAGCACTTGAAGCAAGAGAGCTAATTAAAATTAGTATTTTACAAAATTGTGATGAAGATCGTGAAACAGTAGGGAATGCTTTATCTAAAGGAGCAAAGGCCGAACTAGTTCAAATAATTGGAAATACAATTATTTTGTACAAAGAATCGCAGGAAAACAAGAAACTTGAATTACCATAACACGAGGAGAGTTTAGTATGGAAAAGCAGCGAATTGGCATTTTAGGAGGTACATTTGATCCCCCACATTTAGGCCATTTAGTTATTGCGAACGAAGTATTACATACTCTTAAATTAGATCAAATCGCTTTTATGCCTAACCAAGAACCTCCTCATAAGGCGAGAAAAAGTGGGACGACAGAGTCTGATCGGCTTCAGATGCTTGAATTAGCCATAAAGGATAATCCAAACTTTGCGATTGAGAAAATTGAATTGGAAAGACAAGGAAAATCCTTTTCACTTGATACAATGAAATTGCTAAAAGATAGAAACCCAGGAGTTGAGTATTATTTTATTATTGGAGCGGATATGGTAGAGTATTTGGCCAATTGGCATGGCATTGATGAATTAATCAATATTGTTTCTTTTATAGGTGTGAATCGTCCAAAATATGAGCTGGAAAGTCCATATCCTGTTCAATATATAGAGATTCCCCAAATGGATATCTCGTCAACTCTCATACGTGAAAGATGTAAAAAGTCTATCTCCATAAAATATTTGTTACCTGATAATGTTATTCGTTATATTGAGGAGAATGGTTTATATGAATCGTGAGCAAGCTTTAGAATTTTTACAAAGATCATTAGGAACTGGACCGAGGTATCAACATTCTGTCAGGGTGCTTGAGACAGCAATTATATTAGCGCACAAATATGGGGAAGATGTAACCAAGGTTGAGTTAGCTGCGATTTTTCATGATTACGCAAAATTAATGCCTATTCATGAGCTAAAAAAATTGCTCTTGAAAGCGAAGGAGGATTCGAGGCTAGTAGAATACCATTCCGAGTTATGGCATGGCCCGGTTGCGGCCTATTTAGCCCACCGAGAATTTGCGGTAGAGGATAAGGATGTATTAAATGCAATCCGTTATCATACTACTGGACGAGCAAACATGTCTCGACTTGAAAAAATAATTTTTTTAGCAGATTATATTGAACCACAACGGGATTTTCCGGGAATAATTGAAACGAGAGAACTTGCGGAAGTAAATTTGGATGAAGCCGTGCTAAAAGCGCTCAGCAATACCATTGCGTTTCTATTAACAAAGCGGTCGGCTATATATCCTGATACATTTGCAGCTTATAATGACCTAATTCGAAATACGAAGCGCCTTGATAATCAGGAAAAAGATAGGAAGTCATAATTGTGGACTTTTCGGCATTAGACTAGTTTTTATAAAGGGAGGAATTTGTTTTTGAGTACAGAAAAGCTATTAGATAACCTTGTGACAGCAGCAGATAATAAGAGAGCAGAAGATATTGTTGTTCTCGATATGAAAGGTTTATCCTTAATTGCGGATTATTTTATCATATGTCATGCAAATTCTGGAAAACAGGTCCAAGCAATCTCTCGAGAAATGAAAGATGTCTCAGAAGAAATGGAGATCGAGGTAAAAAAAATCGAAGGCTTTGATGAGGGTAAATGGATTCTGATGGATTTTGGTGATGTCATCGCCCATATTTTCCACCGAGATGAGCGTAGTTATTACAATTTAGAAAAACTTTGGGGAGATGCACCAATGATTGATGTAGTAAGTCGGGTGAATCATTAATGTATGCCCGTTTTGCTTATGTTTATGACGAATTAATGAGGGATGTTCCCTATAATAAATGGTTGCAATTTGTGGAAAGTGAAAGACAAGTAAATCAACTAAATGGAAATCGGATTTTAGAGATTGCCTGTGGGACAGGCGAATTATCCGTCCTACTTGCCCAAAATGATTTTGACGTAACTGGTGTAGATTTATCATCAGATATGCTAATGGTTGCATATGGAAAAGCGGAAAGGGCAAACGAAAATATTACATTTTATGAGCAAGATATGGCTAAACTTGAAGGGTTAGGTACCTATGATATCGTCACGATCTTCTGCGATTCTTTAAATTATTTGCAAACAGCCGACCAGGTTGTCCAAACATTCCATCGTGTTTCTAATCATTTGGATGAAGGTGGATTATTTTTATTTGATGTTCATTCTCCATATAAAATAGAAAAGGTCTTTATGAACCAAGCTTTTTCCTATGTAACTGACGATATCTCTTACATTTGGAATTGTTACCCGGGTGAAACACCTTATACAGTGGAGCATGATCTCACTTTTTTTCTAAAGGATAATGATACCGACCAATATGAGCGTTTTGATGAATTTCATATACAAAGGACATATTCAGTAAATGATTATTCAAAATGGTTAAAAGAAGCGGAATTTGAAATTCTAACGATTACAGCAGACTTTACGAAAGACGCTCCAACAGAAGAATCAGAAAGAATCTTTTTTGTGTGCCAAAAGAAAATTAAAGAGTAAAGTTTTGAAAAAAGCTATGACTAATTCATGATGACAAAAATGCTGTCCGGAAATCTTTTTGTTTTTTTTGAATAGCTGGTGAGCCCCAAGCCGACGGAGGTAGCTAACAAAGGTTATTATAAGATCACCACATAATCAGCACATCAAGACACACGAAGTCTTGTGGCGCTAGGATGGGTGCCTTAGTCTTTGCCCCTTGGGTCTCACCAATATACTACCTCCTACATTTCTCCTATCCAGTATCAATCTATTTGTTATTTCCTAATTTTGTATAAGTTTGTAATAATTTTAAGAAATAGCAGGAATATTACGAACAGCGTCGAAATCTATATTTAATCAATAAAATCCTTTTCTAATTCTTGCACTTCCTTCGCATATTTCCGATGTGTTGCTTGAAAAACTTTTTCAAATGTATCCCCTAATTCATTTTCCAATACATGTATTCCTTCTCCAGTAATTCCGCCTTTAACGCATACTTTTTCTTCAAGCCCAGCTAATGAATAATACCCTTTTTTCAAGAGATCCCCTAAGCCAATCAACATATGTTCAAATAACTTTTCAGCTGTCTTTTCATCAATTTCTGTTTCCGTAACGGCTGCTTCAATGAATCTTCTTGTTATATAACTGTAAAAGGCTGGACCACAGCTTACAATGTCTGATGAAACTCTTGTAACCTCTTCAGAAATTATAAGTGGGGTGGAGATCATAGAGAAGGTTTCAAGTAATTCATCCTTCCATTTTTTTGTACAATGCTCCCCGAAGGTAAATAAGGTAACTCCAGAAAGAGCACGATTAGTGATGCTTGGGATGGCTCGCACACAAGAACTAGAAATCATCTTTTCCAACCAAGCAGTTTGAATAGGACTAGTAATAGAAACAACACATTGATCGTCTCTAAAAGATTGTCTGTTGAGGTGAAGGAAATTATAAAAATCCTTTGGCTTCATACAAAGAAAGATTAGATTAGAATTTTCAATTAATACCTTGGCGTTATCTGCGATAGTAATGTTTTTGTATTTATCTCTAAGCCTTTCAGCTTTTGCCTTAGTGCGGTTAAAAATCATTAGGTTTGAAGGAGATATGGCCTTTCCTGCGAGAAGTGACTCAGAAAGAATGGTACCCATATTTCCGATTCCGATAACTCCGACCTTCACATTTCTCCCTCCTTCATCCATTACTCCTAACAAATGTATGCTGGTACTTATAAAATATTCATAATAATATGGGGTGATTTTGAAAATGCCTGTTTGGCTAGAAAAACATAAACATATGATGATTGTTTTAGTGATTGCGATTATAATTCTGCTTCTAGTTTTATTTCGGTTTCAGCAGAAGGATGAAGTGGCAGTAACAGAACCGATATGGATGGAAGCGGAGTCAGAGCAGTTAGAAAAGGAAAAACAAGATATAAAAACGACACCTGAGAAAATTTTTATTGACTTAAAAGGAGCGATCAAAAAACCGGGATTATATGAGGTCGAGGAGGGAGAACGGGTATATGATGTGGTTGAAAAAGCAGGTGGTCTCTTAAAGACAGCAGATGAAAAGCAAATAAATTTTGCAATGAAGTTATATGATGAGATGGTCATTTATATTCCGGAAATCAATGAATTAGGCCCAGAAGTATCTTATCCGGGTGAGATGAATTCGAATAATGATGAGAAAGTCAATATCAATCAAGCTGATGCAGCTGAATTAGAAACATTGCCTGGAATTGGTCCTAGTAAAGCAGCTACCATTATACAATATCGTGAGGAAAACGGTTCATTTAAAGAAATAGAAGAGCTTATGAACATTTCTGGAATCGGTGAAAAGACATTTGAAAAATTAAAAGAACAAATTAGAACTCAATAATACAGAGAAATGCTTTGAATCAAACGTAGTGCATAAGTATCTGTTATAATGAGAAAAAAGTAGAGGGGTAAAAGGAATGAAAAGAATATCGTGGAATCAATATTTTATGGCGCAAAGTCAATTATTATCATCTCGCAGTACTTGTACAAGATTGGCAGTTGGCGCTACGATTGTAAGGGACAAGCGGATGATCGCCGGGGGCTATAATGGTTCCATTGCCGGTGGCACCCATTGTACGGATGAAGGCTGCTATATAGTCGATAACCATTGTGTGAGAACCATTCATGCTGAGATGAATGCTCTACTTCAATGTGCGAAATTTGGAGTGGCAACAGAGGGAGCGGAAATTTACGTTACACATTTCCCATGTTTACAATGTTGTAAAGCTCTTATTCAAGCAGGGATAAAAGCCGTTTACTATGCTCAAGATTATAAAAATCATCCTTATGCATTGGAACTCTTTGAACAAGCTAATGTAAAAACAGAGAAAGTTTCTATAGACAAGGATATCTTTCTCTCCTTTGCAGAGAACGTTTAATAATGGTTATCGTTCTCTTCAGGAAGCCAATGGGATTGATCAAGTTATAAATTGCAACAAGGACTATGTACTACTAGTGCAGGCTAAGCGACCGGACGTTGCACTCCAAGCCTGCCACTAGAACAGTACCTATTTGCTTTTAAACTTAAAGTATCAAACTTTAAAAGCTTCTTTTTGCCACGTAGTACTCTTGTTAATTACCTCAATCAATACTTAATCACCGAGGATTCCTCGTAAACCAGATGCTTTATACTCGATTTCTTGCCGGCAGTTAGCCAATATTTGTAGCTAGAAAAAGTTCGTTAATTTTAAAGGGGATGCTATGTTTACAGGTAGATGGATTTTTTTAGCACTTGCTGCACTTTCAGCTCTCTTCATTTGCTTTGAATTAAATATATTTTCTATTTTATTTACCCTCATGGTGATGATTAGAGTTATTCTCGAAAAAAACATGAGACTCTTAATAGCTAGTTTGGTGTGTCTAATGCTTTTTTTTAGTATTGGTTTCATAAAGGAAAAAAATAATACTTCCATTTATAGTCAAGGGAAAATTACCACAACGATTTACTTCCAACAACCGCCTCTTATTGATGGTGATCGTTTAAAGGCGATCGTCACCACTGACCAAGAGAAACTCCAGCTACAGTATCTTATACAAACTAAGGAAGAAAAGGAACTTTTAAAAAGATCTATTCAATCTGGAACCAGTTGCAAGACTTCTGGTGAGTTACTTGATCCAATGAATAATACGAATGAACATGCGTTTAATTATGCTAAATATTTAAAAAGGGATAGTATTCACTGGATTTTCCAACCCACGAAAAACTCATTGCAAAGTTGTACCCCTGGCAAGAAGTCAATTTCCACTTATCTCATCAATCTTCGAGAGCAAGGAATTCGGCTTGTAGAGGAAAATTTTCCTGACAATCTTCTTCCCTATGTAAATGCGCTTATCTTCGGAGATCGTGCCTTCTTTGCCGAAGATTTATTACTTGCGTATCAAAGGTTAGGGATTATTCATTTATTAGCTATATCTGGTCTTCATGTTGGCTTTATAATGGGTTTCCTTTATTACTTTTTTAAAAGGATCGGTTTAACTACAGAAGATACGTACTGGATTTTTGTCTGTTTCTTGCCAGTGTATGCCCTAATAACAGGTGCAAATCCTCCGGTTATCAGGGCAACTCTTATGATGTTTCTTCTCTTATCAGCGAAGAAATGGCGATTGCCTTTCACTACTATGGATACGATTGCAATCAGCTTTCTTCTCTTTATTATGTTCAATCCCTATATCATCTATCAAGCAGGCTTCCAATTATCCTTTGCTATATCACTGGGATTGGTCGTGATGTCAAACAGCTTACCTAAAGAAACTTCTTTTTTCAGGACTATGTTTGAAACATCTCTTACTTCGATGTTCATCTCCCTCCCTATTTTAATGTGGTATTTTTATGAATTCTCTCTTGTAAGTCCGATTGCTAATATGTTTTTTGTCCCATTATATTCATTCATCGTCCTTCCTTCCACAATTTTTATTTGGATTCTGCAATTTGTTCATGAAGAAACCTTTAGCTTTGTGGCAAATGTTTTTGCTAAGTTACTGATTCTTTCGGAACAAATTGTGTTGTATGCTAGTTCGTGGAAATACTCTTCTATACTGACTGGGAAACCAAGTGGGATGGCTTTAACTTTTATCATGATCGGTATTGGTTTGTACTTTATTTTACGGGAAAAGAAACAATTTCACGTAGTTGTTGCTCTTTTTCCACTTTTGTTCATTTTCATTTTTTATTTTGCGCTTTTGAATTATCCCTCTAAAGGAGAAGTTATTTTTATTGATGTTGGGCAGGGAGATAGTATTTTTATCCAATTGCCGTATAATCGAGGCAATTATTTAATCGATACTGGTGGGCAAATTGAATTTTCACAAGAAGAATGGAGAGAGCGAGCAACTCCATTTGATACAGGGAAAAATATACTTATCCCTCTATTAAAAAGTAAGGGAGTAGGGAAAATTGACAAGTTAATTTTGACACATGCGGATATTGACCATATGGGAGCAAGTGAAGAACTACTTAATCAAATTGGGATAAAAGAGGTTCATGTACCACCAAACTCTTGGGAGAAACCAATGATGAAAAAATTTCTTATGTTAGCAGAGAAAAAAGATGTGAAGATTACGGTAAGTAAGGGTGGGACAAAGTGGAAAAATAAATCTGGCACATTTTCTTTCTTATACCCCTTAAATGATACATACTCGGATAATAATTCTTCCCTTGTCTTGCTCGCCCATTTTGGAGGTTTAAATTGGTTGTTTACAGGTGATCTTGAGAAAGAAGGGGAGGTCGAATTAATCCGGACTTATGGAGAATTACCTATAGATGTATTAAAAGTTGGCCATCATGGCAGTAAGACATCAACGAGTATCGAATTATTAGAAAAAATCGATCCTGAATTCGCAGTAATATCGGCGGGAAGAAATAATCGATATGGGCATCCGCATCCCGAAGTATTAGAAAATCTGCAAAGATTTAATGTGAAGGTTTTTCGAATTGATGAGCAGGGGGCATTGCATTATAAATTTTCCGATAAGGATGGAACATTTCAAAGTGTCCCTCAATAAGATAAAGTAAAGCAACAGAAAATATCACTAGATAAATAAAAAAAGTCTGCATGAGAGCAAACTTTCTTTAAATGAATTATTTTCCTATGAGTTCAATAACCGTACCTAATACAAAAATAGCGGCGAAGAAAACAAAAGAAACGACAAAACCAATACCAGAGTCTATCGCATCATTTCGCTTCGATTGGACATTTTTTTCAAATTCGTTCACAACTACCCCTCCTATTTCCACTTATAGTATAGACGAAGATTTTAAAAAAATCCACTTTTTCCATTACCACTGTTGACAAGAGTTGACACCCATACTTTTTTACAACAAGGTCACAATAAAGATACAAGAGATATTTCTTATATTCTGCAGAATAATAACCAATCGTAAGAAGCACATGTGCTATGTTCCGCTTCAGGAAAAGAATCCTAGGGCTTTTCTCTGTAGCGTTCATCATAGATCTGAGGCAAATCGACTTAAGTTGATTTGTCTCTTTGCACTTGTCAAACGAGCCCAGCTTTCTTACCATATAGAGGATAAAAGTATATAATAAGAAGATAAACGAGAGAAGGGCTAGAACATGAAAATTTGGGATAAATTAGAAAAAAAACAATTTACTTCTTTATATTTATTATATGGAACGGAAAGTTATGTAATCAATGAAACAAAGCAAAAAATAGTGACAAATGTGTTAACAGATGAAGAAATGGACTTTAATTTATCTGTTTATGATATGGAGGAAACTCCAATAGATCAGGCGTTAGAGGATGCAGAAACCTTACCTTTTTTTGGTGATAAAAAATTAGTGATTTTACATAACCCTATCTTTCTTACTGCTGAAAAGTCAAAGGAAAAAGTGGAGCATAATTTAAAAAAATTGGAGAGCTATATACTAGAGCCAGCTCCTTATACGATTTTAGTATTTGCAGGTGATTATGAAAAATTAGATGAAAGAAAAAAAATAACGAAATTATTAAAGAAACATGCCGAAGTGGTTGAGGGAAAAAAACTTAACGAAAAAGAATTAGTAGCATGGGTTCAGCAACAAGCAGTTGTGCGTCAAATGAAAATAGATCAAGCTGCAATTGATTTATTAGTAAATTTGGTCGGTCCTGACTTAACTCGGCTTCATTCAGAACTCGAGAAAATATTTTTGTATGTTGGTGAAGAGAAAGAGATTCATACAGAAACAATTGAAAAATTGGCTTCTCGGTCATTAGAACAAAATATATTTGATTTAATTGATAAGGTTGTCCAACGGAAAATGGATCAAGCTTTCAGAATTTATTACGATTTACGGAAGCAAAATGAGGAGCCGATAAAAATATTGGCTTTGATTGCAAGTCAGTTTCGTTTAATTTATCAGGTGAAGGAACTAGTTAAACGTGGATACGGACAAAATCAAATTGCTAGTACATTAAAAGTCCATCCATTTCGAGTGAAACTTGCAATGGGACAAGCGCGTTCTTTCTCAGAAGTGGAATTGGGAGAAATTATCAAACTTTTATCAGAAACAGATTTAAAACTTAAGACTGGAGGAGCAGGGAGAGAGGTTGCATTAGAGTTGTTTTTACTGCAATTGGGCAATTTAAATAAATAAAGAAATACCGCGAGAAGCTTGTTTAAGGCATAGAGGGTTTAATTTATGGATAACAAGCAACCCGTAAACTTATAAAGGGAAGAGTTCTAATATTTGCTAAGTGTTGAATTGGAGAGAAACACGATATTGCTTAAAAATACTTTTAATTTTCCTGAAAATAAAAAAACGTCCCAACAGGGGCGTTTTTTTACTTATGCCATTTGGCTCAACTTTTTAGACAGACGAGCTTTTTGACGATTAGCAGTATTTTTATGAATTAAGCCTTTTGTAGCTGCTTTATCCAATTGTTTTACTGCGCTTTTGAATAGTTCTTGCGTATCTTCTTGATTTGCTTCTACTGCTACTTCAAATTTTCTTACAGCAGTACGCATAGCGGATTTTGCTGCCGCATTTTGTGCGCTTTTTGCATCATTAATTTTTACACGTTTAATAGCTGATTTAATATTTGGCATTCCTTTCACCTCCTGTATAGCAATCGAGATTCTATGTCACTCGACCAATACCATTATAAACAATAAGAACAATGGATATTTTATCAAACAGATTGAAGGATTGCAATACTTCTGAATGAAATTCGAAAAGGAAGGAAATGATGTGAAAAAGAATAGAACAGAACGGAGGAGTTAAGATTGACAGAAAAAAACTTAGATTTAAAGCAATTTTCTATTCGCACAGACCTTGCGACAGAAGCTTTTGAAATTGCTTTAGAGCAATTAACCGGAAGGAAAAAGCGCAAGACCGAACAAAAAGAACTTGAAGGTGTCATCATCCAAGAAAAAATGGAAAATGATATGAAGATTTCTATGGCAACAGTCACTGCTGAAGGAGAAAAGCGCATCGGGAAAAAGAAAGGTCATTATCTAACCCTTGAAGTCCAAGGAATTCGCTCACAAGATAGCCGAACACAGCAAGAAGTTCAAAAGGTATTTGCTCGTGAGTTTCATTCTTTTCTTCAAATGCTTAAAATCCCGAAAGATGCAAGTTGTTTAGTTGTTGGCTTAGGAAACTGGAATGTCACACCAGATGCACTAGGCCCAAGTGTTTGTGAGAATTTAATTATTACAAGGCATTTATTTCAATTGCAACCAGAAAACGTAGAAAAAGGCTATCGGGCAGTAAGTGCGATTGCCCCTGGTGTAATGGGACTTACTGGAATTGAAACAAGTGATATTATTTTTGGGGTGATAGAAAACTCTAAACCAGACTTCGTTATTGCGATCGATGCACTAGCATCAAGATCGATTGAACGGGTGAATGCCACTATTCAAATTTCAGATACAGGTATACATCCAGGATCTGGGGTAGGGAATAAACGAAAAGAATTAAGTAAAGAAACACTTGGAGTGCCGGTGATCTCCATTGGAGTTCCAACAGTTGTTGATGCTGTAACGATTACAAGTGATACGATTGATTTTATTTTAAAGCATTTTGGAAAGGAATTAAGAGAATCAGGACGTCCATCAAGATCCTTAGCCCCCGCGGGTATGACATTTGGTGAAAAGAAAAAATTAACAGATGAAGATTTACCTGGAGAAAGTGAAAGACAGACCTTTTTAGGTATGTTAGGTGTCCTGAATGAAGAAGAGAAAAGAGGTCTGATTTCAGAGGTTCTAGCACCACTTGGCCATAATTTGATGGTGACCCCTAAGGAAGTAGATGTCTTTATTGAAGATATGGCAAATCTATTGTCAACAGGGCTAAATGCAGCTCTGCATGCGGCCGTAGATCAAACAGACACTGGCTTTAAAACGAGATAATCCGTTGTTCTACTATTTTCTCTCCCTGCATACGATTTAGTAGAAGGTTATGATAGAGAGGTGCGAGGAATGGGAAGATTTTTATTTAAATCTTTGCTTATGGTTATATTCTTAGCAGTGGGTGTTCTAATTGGAATGAACAGAGCGAATCAAGGTATGAATGATATGAGAGGTTACACAGATTCATCGTTCCAGACACCTGTCCATATACAAACAACTGATGAGGGATCTTTCGATGCAGCTGTATTAGGAAACGAAATTTCCTCTTTTAATATGAATGAGAAAAAGGAGAAGTTGGAAGAAGTAAAATCATTTAACTTTTTTTCAGAAATAGGTAAGCTATTAGCTGATTTAATATCTAGTATTGCTCAAGCAATTATTAACTTTTTTGCAGGTCTATTTTAAGATAATATGGAAGTAAGTCTGTTTGTAAGTCAGATTTAGAAATAGGGAATAAACAGTCTGATTTTATCCCGATGTATGGGATAGCCTATAGTCATTATTTGTCAAAAGAGAAGATAGGCGTCTCTTATAGTAGTTAAATGAACATCAGTGAATGGAGAAGAATCTTTCTCCATCTACTGATGTTCTTTTTATGTTGCGGAGCGTTGTAGCGTTTTTCTATTTCACTTTTCCCGATACTGCTGTTATAATTTAGCCTAGCAATTATGTGTTGGTTAACAGGAGTGAACGGAATGAATCATGAAGAGAAGTTAAATAGGCAAGAACGGATAAGGAATTTTTCTATCATCGCTCATATTGATCATGGAAAATCAACTTTGGCAGATAGAATATTGGAAAAAACGAAAGCTTTAACAGCTAGAGAGATGAAGGCACAGCTTCTTGATTCCATGGATCTGGAAAGAGAGCGGGGCATTACGATTAAATTAAACGCGGTTCAGTTAAAATACCGTGCCAAAGATGGTGAAGACTATATTTTCCATCTTATCGATACACCAGGACATGTCGATTTTACTTATGAGGTTTCACGTAGTTTAGCTGCTTGTGAAGGGGCGATATTGGTTGTGGATGCTGCTCAAGGAATTGAAGCGCAAACCTTGGCCAATGTCTATTTAGCATTAGATAACGACTTAGAAATCTTGCCTGTTATTAATAAAATTGATCTTCCTGCAGCTGATCCCGAAAGAGTAAGGCAAGAAGTCGAAGATGTAATTGGACTTGATGCAAGTGAAGCTGTACTGGCATCAGCTAAAGCGGGAATCGGGATCGAGGATATTCTAGAACAAATCGTTGAGAAGGTACCGGCGCCTACAGGTGATCCAGACGCTCCATTAAAAGCATTGATCTTTGACTCACTGTATGACGCTTACCGTGGTGTTATTGCCTCGATACGAATTGTCGAGGGAACAGTAAAACCTGGGGATAAAATCAAGATGATGGCCACAGGGAAAGAATTTGAGGTTTTAGAGGTTGGCGTTCACGCACCAAAGCCAATGTTAGTAGAAGAACTAACTGTCGGGGATGTTGGTTTTTTGACGGCCTCTATTAAAAATGTTACAGATACTAGAGTAGGGGATACGATCACAAAAGTAGACAATCCTGCCGAAGAACCACTTCCAGGATACCGCAAATTAAATTCAATGGTATTTTGTGGGCTTTATCCAATCGATTCAAATAAATTCAATGATCTCCGAGAAGCTTTGGAAAAATTGGAGCTAAACGACTCGTCTCTCAGTTATGAACCGGAAACTTCCCAGGCGCTTGGATTTGGTTTTCGTTGTGGCTTCTTAGGTCTTCTTCACATGGAGATCATCCAAGAGCGAATTGAAAGGGAGTTTAAAATAGATCTTATTACAACTGCACCAAGTGTCGTTTATAAAGTTTATTTAACAGACGGTACTGAATTGAAAGTGGACAATCCATCCAATATGCCAGACCCACAGAAAATTGATCATGTGGAAGAACCTTATGTCAAAGCATCAATGATGGTACCAAACGATTATGTTGGAGCAGTAATGGAGCTTTCTCAGGCGAAGAGAGGGAACTTCATTGATATGCAATACCTAGACGATATTAGAGTAAATGTGATCTATGAAATTCCACTGGCAGAAATTGTTTTTGACTTTTTTGATCAACTAAAATCCCATACTAAAGGGTATGCTTCATTTGACTATGAGATGATTGGATACAAGCCTTCGAAGTTGGTAAAAATGGATATTCTATTAAATAGTGAGCAGGTAGACGCCTTAAGTTTTATCGTTCACCGCGATTTCGCTTATGAAAGAGGAAAAGGAATAGTTGAAAAATTAAAAGAGTTAATCCCTCGTCAACAATTTGAAGTGCCTGTGCAAGCTGCAATTGGGCAAAAGATTATTGCTCGTTCTACGATTAAGTCAATGGGGAAGAATGTATTAGCTAAATGCTATGGTGGAGATATTTCTAGAAAACGTAAATTACTTGAGAAGCAAAAAGAAGGTAAAAAACGAATGAAGCAAGTGGGCTCAGTAGAGGTTCCACAAGAAGCATTTATGGCGGTACTAAGACGAGATGAAGATGGAAAATAGGAGCTGCCAAGGGAGATAAGCCCATAAAGGCTACCTCCTTTTTTTAGGATTAAGTATAAATTTAGAGTGATGGTCGGAATTTTTTCCAGCCAAAAGCGAATAACGACAAGTGTATGAGATAACGCCGGCGCCGCGTCAAGTCGAGATGGTAAAATAGTTAGTAAGTGAAAAACTTAAACGGGCTAAAGGGAGAAAGTATGAAATCCATTAAAATATTACGAGATATGAGGGGTTTATTCAGTATCTCTCAGGCTAATATTTGAGTCAATGAAAAGTAAACATTTTGGCTCATAAAACCTGGCACTCGCTGTTTCTCCTTGAATAGTGGCGCTTGTTTTTTTCTTTAGATAAGGTGTGATGAGATGAAAGCTGCATATATTCATATACCATTTTGTGAACATATATGTTATTACTGTGACTTCAATAAATTTTTTCTACAAGGGCAACCTGTTGACGAATATTTACAATCGCTTTTCCAGGAATTTAAGATGACGTTCGATCCAACAGCAACGAAGGAATTAGAAACAATATTTGTCGGGGGTGGTACTCCTACTGCATTAAATGAGCGACAATTAGAGATCCTTTGTAAAGGAATTAGGGAAAACCTCCCGTTTACCAAAGGTGAATTTACATTTGAAGCTAATCCTGGTGATTTAACCAAGGAGAAACTAAAAATCCTTGCACATTATGGAGTGAATCGACTAAGTTTCGGTGTTCAATCATTTAACAATGACTTGCTGGAAAAAATCGGTCGGTCCCATCGAGTGCAAGATGTATATCGTTCGATTGAACAGGCACAAGAATTGGGATTCGAAAATATCAGTATTGATTTGATCTACGCTCTTCCCCAACAAACATTAGCCGATTTTCGAGACACACTTCAAAAAGCTCTTGAATTAAATTTGCCACATTATTCTGGGTATTCTTTAATTGTTGAGCCAAAAACGATATTTTATAATCTAATGAGAAAAGGAAAATTACCCCTTCCTAGTGAAGATGAAGAGGCTGATATGTACCGCGTATTAATGGAGGAAATGGAGAAAAAAGGGCTTCAGCAATACGAAATTAGTAATTTCTCAAGACCTGGATACGAAAGTAAGCATAATCTTATATATTGGAATAATGAAGAGTATTACGGGTTTGGCGCTGGAGCACATGGCTATATAAATGGTGTAAGGTATTCCAATGCTGGACCATTGAAAAAATATATGGAACCTATTTCGGAAGGAGAGCGTCCAGTCTTCACCGAAAACAGTCCAACAAAAAAAGAAATGCTAGAAGAAGAAATGTTTCTCGGTCTACGAAAAATAAAGGGAGTTTCCGTTTCCCATTTTCAAAATAAATTTACCTTAGACCCTTACCAAGTATTTCAACCTGCTATTAAGAATATGACAGAAAGAGGTTTGCTAGAAATTCAACATGATCATATTCGCCTAACGGAAAAAGGGCGTTTCTTAGGAAATGAAGTTTTTCAGGCATTTCTTTTGAGTTAGGGTTATTCCGACATTTAAGGAAGAACCTTCCTTTTTCAAAATTTGAGGAAACATGTGAAGTGGAGATCAACTACCATAATCAGTATACGACTATTTGACGTTGAAGGTTAAAGATGGTCTAGAGGCTAATGTGTAGCTCCCGTGCCCCGTCCTTTATGCTTATATGATTTAAGCTTAAAAAGGCTTCCTTTTGTAACACTTATTTGTCGTTGCTGATAAAAGTGATTGGCTTTTGTTTCTTAAAAATCTTGTGGCTCTTGAGTATAAATCGTTGACATCATCTAGGCATTTTGATACTTTATTTATAGATTTAGCACTCGAGTTTATAGAGTGCTAATAGAGGTGATGAAAGTTGTTAACAGATCGTCAATTATTGATATTGCAGGTAATTATTGATGACTTTATTCGATCTGCCCAACCTGTCGGCTCAAGAAAATTATCACAGAATATTCCTTTTGCAATTAGCTCGGCAACAATTAGAAATGAGATGGCTGATTTAGAAGAATGGGGATTTATAGAAAAGACTCATACCTCTTCAGGTAGAATCCCTTCTGAAAAAGGATATCGTTATTATGTGGATCATTTAGTATCACCACAAGAATTAAGAAAAGAAGATATCAATAAAATTCACTCGATATTTAGTGAACGACTTTATGAGTTGGAAAATATTGCCCAGAAATCGGCGCAAATTTTATCAGAGCTAACAAACTATACGGCCATTTTATTAGGTCCTGCTGTGAAAGAAAATCATTTGAAGAGTCTGCAAATTGTCCCTTTGAATGACAATCGTGCCGTCGCTATTATTATCACAAATACCGGACATGTTGAAAATCGACTATTTACTTTGCCTGCTGATATTGCCGCTGGAGAAATTGAAAAGTTGGTTAATATTTTAAATGAGAAACTTTCTGGAATCCCTATATCTGAATTAAGAAAAACTATCCATAAAGAGGTAGTAAGCCTCTTAAAGAAAAACATTGAACGGTATGATTATTTCTTTAAAATTATTATGGAGACAGTCGATTCACCAGCTACTGAACGACTTTTCTATGGTGGAAAGTTAAATATGCTAAATCATTCAGAATTCAATGATATTGAAAAAATTCGTTCATTCATGGATATGATAGAGGAAGGGGAAGGAATATACGAACTTTTTAAGCACGCTCCAAGAGGAATTAATGTTAAGATTGGCAAGGAAAATAATAATATAATGATGGAAGACTGTAGTCTGATCACAACAACCTATTCAATTGGGGATGAAGATGTTGGGACTATCGCCATTTTAGGCCCAACGAGAATGGAATATTCACGGGTCATTAGTTTATTAGATTTCTTGAGCAAAGATATGACTTTAGCTATGACAAAATTATATCGTTAATAGAAGCACACATTATATTCAAGAAGGAAATCAGCATGATTTCTGTTGGTTTCCCTTTCTGTTTATTTGGATATGAACCAGAGCTCTAAAATACCGAACTATCTCCATTCCAGGTATTTTTATCGCAGATGATTATTATTTTAAGGAGGTGACTGTGATGAAACAAGATATAAATAAGCAAGCTGATAAGAAAGAATTTGAAGATGAAATAACGAATGAAACCAGCGAAAACACCCAATTTGTCGATGAAGAGGCTGAAAATGTGGTTGAACAAACTGAAGAAAGAGTAGAAAATGTTCAATCAGAAGAGCGAGAAGAAGATAGCAAAATTAAACAATTGGAAGCAAAGCTTGAAGAGGCTGAAAACCGATATTTAAGATTATATGCTGACTTTGAAAATTCACGCCGCCGTGCACGTCAGGAATTGGAAGCTAGTGAAAAGTATAAATCGCAAACACTTATCACTGAGTTATTGCCGGCAATAGATAATTTTGAACGAGCTTTAGCCATTGAACCTGAAAATGAGCAATCAAAAGCTTTATTAAATGGTGTTGAGATGGTTTATCGATCCATAATAGATGCACTGAAAAAAGCTGGCGCTGAACAGATTGATGCAGTTGGAAAGCAATTTGATCCTAATTATCACCAGGCTGTTATGCAAACTTCTGAAGAACAGTTTGAATCCAACGAAATCGTGGAAGAATTCCAAAAGGGATATATTTTAAAAGATCGCGTTATCCGACCATCAATGGTTAAAGTAAATCAATGATTAGCTAATCCTACATAATTTAACAGGAGGTAATATTATGAGCAAAATTATCGGAATTGACCTCGGGACAACGAACTCTTGTGTAGCTGTCTTAGAGGGTGGAGAACCTAAAGTTATTCCAAACCCAGAAGGAAATAGAACAAGCCCATCTGTTATCGCATTTAAAAATGGGGAACGCCAAGTTGGTGAGGTTGCTAAACGTCAGGCCATCACAAACCCCAATACAGTTATGTCGATTAAACGTCATATGGGTTCAGACTTTAAAACGGAAATTGAAGGCAAAAATTATACTCCTCAAGAACTATCTGCGGTGATTTTACAGTATCTTAAGTCATATGCAGAAGATTACTTAGGGGAAACAGTTGACAAAGCTGTTATTACGGTTCCAGCATATTTCAATGATGCTCAACGTCAAGCGACAAAGGATGCTGGTACAATTGCAGGTCTTGAGGTCGAGAGAATCATTAACGAACCAACAGCGGCTGCTCTTGCTTATGGTCTTGATAAAACAGATGAAGACCAAACGATCCTTGTTTATGACCTAGGTGGAGGTACATTTGACGTATCGATTATGGAGCTTGGAGATGGCGTATTTGAGGTGCTAGCTACTGCTGGTGATAATAAACTTGGTGGGGATGATTTTGACCAAGTAATTATTGACTATCTTGTACAAGAATTTAAGAAAGAAAATGGCATTGATCTTTCTAATGATAAAATGGCGTTACAACGCTTGAAAGATGCTGCTGAAAAAGCGAAGAAGGATCTTTCAGGAGTTACTTCAACGCAAATTTCTCTACCATTTATTACAGCAGGAGATGCTGGTCCACTTCACTTAGAGATCAGTCTAACACGTGCGAAATTTGATGAAATATCTTTATCTCTTGTTGAAAGAACAATGGGGCCTACTCGTCAATCTTTAAAAGATGCAGGTAAATCTGCTTCTGAAATTGATAAGGTCATTTTAGTTGGGGGATCAACAAGAATTCCTGCTGTTCAAGAAGCGATCCGTAAAGAAATTGGCAAAGAACCACATAAAGGTGTAAACCCAGATGAAGTAGTTGCAATGGGAGCTGCAATTCAAGGTGGAGTTCTTACAGGCGATGTAAAAGATGTTGTTCTACTTGATGTGACACCATTATCACTTGGTATTGAAACAATGGGAGGAGTATTTACTAAACTAATTGAGCGTAATACAACCATCCCAACAGCAAAATCTCAAGTATTCTCCACTGCGGCAGATAGTCAAACGGCTGTTGATATCCATGTGCTACAAGGAGAAAGACCAATGGCAGCAGATAATAAGACATTAGGTCGTTTTCAGTTAACGGATATTCCACCAGCTCCACGTGGTGTACCGCAAATTGAAGTGAAATTTGATATTGACAAAAACGGTATTGTGAATGTTAGTGCTAAAGACCTTGGTACTGGTAAAGAGCAGAATATTACAATCAAATCTTCTTCCGGTCTATCAGATGAAGAGGTAGATAGAATGGTAAAAGAGGCAGAAGAAAACTCTGAAGCTGATAAGAAACGTAAAGAAGAAGTGGAGCTTAGAAATGAAGCAGACCAACTAGTCTTTACAACTGAAAAAACATTAAAAGACCTTGAAGGAAAAGTGGAAGAAGCTGAGGTCAAAAAAGCAGAAGAAGCAAAAGATGAGTTGAAATCTGCAATTGAAAAAAATGATCTTGAAGAAATTCGTCAGAAGAAAGATGCATTACAAGAAATTGTCCAAAATCTCTCTATGAAGCTATATGAAGAAGCAGCTAAACAACAAGAAAGCCAAGCAGGTGAAGCAGGGCAAGACAACAATGATGATAACATTGTAGATGCTGAATACGAAGAGGTTAAGGACGACGAAGAGAAAAAATAATAGAAGTGGTTTGAGAAAAGCCAAAGCCCATTATCGGCTTTGGCTTTTCATATAGTGGTGGAAAAATACAAATGGATTAATCTTGTTCCCTAAAAATATGTACTTATGCCTTTCTCTATTTAGCTTTAACGCTTTGTCCTTTGAATTTAAATGACTTAAATTATTGGAGGAAGGCCCTTTTCTAGAAATCCAGAATAATTGCTTTTTGGAACCAGCAGGATGCGGATTAAAACGGCGTTACGACAGAACGGTGTATCCTTAGCCGTTTTTCCTATTTTCAAGGTCTTGTGCTTTTCTAATGAACAGCACTTTCAATCCGCAATTTAAATATGTTAGAATAGATTTTATGTGAAAAGATTCGGGAGTGTGTTTAGATGAGCAAAAGGGATTATTATGACGTACTGGGCGTATCAAAAGATACACCGAAAGATGAGATCAAAAAAGCATATCGACGGTTGTCTAAGAAATATCACCCTGATATTAACAAAGAACCAGGGGCAGATGAGAAATTCAAGGAAATTACGGAAGCATACGAAGTACTAAGTGATGACCAAAAAAGGGCTCAATATGATCAATTTGGTCATGATGGTCCACAAGGTTTTGGTGGCGGTGGAGGCTTCGGCGGAGCTTCCGACTTTGGCTTCGGTGGATTTGAGGATATCTTTAATACTTTCTTTGGGGGTGGAGGTCGACGCGATCCTAATGCGCCGAGACAAGGAGCGGATCTCCAATATACAATGACATTAACCTTTGAGGAGGCAGTCTTTGGTAAGGAAACAGTGATTGAAATCCCAAGGGAGGAAACCTGTGATACTTGCCATGGTAGTGGAGCGAAACCAGGGACTTCTCCTGAAACATGTTCCCATTGTAATGGAAGTGGACAACTAAATGTAGAACAAAATACTCCATTTGGTAGAATTGTAAACCGCCGAGTATGTCAATATTGTCAAGGAACAGGAAAAATTATTAAAGATAAGTGTACAACTTGCGGTGGCGATGGAAAAGTTAAGAAACGGAAAAAGATCAACGTTAAAATCCCTAAAGGGATCGATGAGGGCCAACAAATGCGTGTCGCTGGTGAGGGAGAACCGGGTACGAAAGGTGGCCCAGCTGGAGATCTATACGTGGTATTCCATGTGAAAAACCATGAGTTTTTTGAACGTGATGGTGATGATATTTATTGTGAAATGCCAATTACCTTTGCACAAGCAGCTTTAGGGGACGAAATAGAAGTTCCTACACTTTATGGTAAAGTAAAATTAAAAATTCCAGTAGGAACACAAACTGGAACAACATTCCGTTTGCGAGGAAAAGGGGTTCCAAATGTTCGTGGTTATGGTACAGGAGATCAACATGTTCAAGTAAAAGTGATCACACCGACCAAGTTAACTGAACAACAAAAGCAACTTCTTCGCGACTTTGCTGAACTTAGTGGAAATATACCTGATGAACAGCATGAGAGTTTTTTTGATAAAGTGAAACGAGCTTTTAAAAGCTGATGAGAAGGAACGAGGCGGTTTGTAATGAAGTGGAATGAAATTAGTATCCATACAACTAATGAAGCAGTTGAGGCGATATCTAACATTCTTCATGAGGCTGGGGCAAGCGGAGTCGTGATTGAGGATCCGTTGGAATTAACTAAAGAACGTGAAAACTGGTTTGGTGAAATTATTGAATTGAATCCAGATGATTATCCTGAAGAAGGAGTCATGGTTAAAGCCTATTTACCAATTAATAACTTTATTGGTGAGACAATTGATTCCATTAAAAAGGAAATTTCTGAATTGGTTCAGTATGATATTGATATTGGGAAAAATCATGTTTCCACAACTGAGGTAAAAGAAGAAGACTGGGAAACAGCTTGGAAACAATATTATCATCCTGCCAAGGTTTCCAAACGTTTTACCATCGTTCCTACATGGGAAAACTATGAAAAAGTGGCAAGTGATGAGCTCATCATTGAATTAGATCCTGGAATGGCATTTGGAACGGGTACACATCCAACTACTGTCATGAGTATTCAGGCGTTGGAAAAAACGGTCAAACCCGGAGATACGGTTGTTGATGTTGGCACGGGCTCTGGTGTATTAAGTATTGCTGCTGCTTTGCTTGATGCAAAGAATATTACTGCCCTGGATTTAGATGAAGTCGCAGTAGAATCAGCAAAAGAAAATATTCAATTAAATCATCTACAAGGAAGAGTAGAAGTTCGAAAAGGAGACCTATTGACAGGTCTAACTGTCAAAGATGTAGATGTCCTTGTCGCCAATATATTGGCGGATATTATTATTCGCTTAACAAAGGACGCATCATCTATTGTTCGGAAAGGTGGATATTTTATCACTTCGGGTATTATTCAACAGAAAAAGCAAGAAGTGAAAGTGGCATTAGAGAAAGCAGGGTTTGAAATTGTTGAAACGCTTGTAATGGAAGATTGGGTTACTTTTATTGCAAGATCAAAAGTGCAAGCTCCTTGATTTAGTTCTAGAAAGTAGATGTTCCGGAATAATAAAGATACGGTTTTGACTTTTATTAACTTAGGTATTGATCTTGACAAGATAGACACTGGAGCTGGACGGAAAACCTTCTTATCAGAACTTATCCACAAGCTAGGATTTTATAAATTCCTAATTAACAAAAAGATGATGGAGTTAAACCATGCAAAGATATTTTTTAAATGAAACATATAATGGACAAAATTCGGTTATCCTTTCAGATGATGATTACCATCATATTATTCATGTCATGAGAATGAAAGAAGGGGCTACTTTTTGGGTTGTCTTTTCCAATTCGAAAACGGCTCTAGTCTCGCTTGAATCAATAAATGATACAACAATAAAGGCAAAGATTATGGATTGGGAAAAAGATGATAAAGAACTTCCTGTCCATGTAACGATTGCGAGTGGCTTACCGAAAGGCGATAAATTGGAATGGATTGTTCAAAAAGGAACAGAGCTTGGTGCGACCGAATTTACTCCTTTTATTGCTGAAAGGTCCATAGTAAAATGGGAAAAGAAAAAGGCTGAAAAAAAAGTGCAAAGATGGAAAAAGATTGCAAAAGAAGCTGCGGAGCAATCCCATCGTCAACTACTACCTATAGTCCAATCTCCAGTAAACTTAAAGGAGATTGTTACATATAGCCAATCTTTTGAATGGAAGATCCTGGCTTTTGAAGAGGCAGCAAAAGAGGGAGAAAAAAGTCAGTTTGCTCATATCCTTTCGGAAATGAAACAAGGAGATAGAATTTTAATTGTTTTTGGACCGGAAGGTGGCATAACAGATCAAGAAAAAGATTTTCTAGTGCAGAATGATTTTAAACTCTGTGGACTTGGCCCGAGAATATTACGAACAGAAACAGCCCCATTATACACATTGGCGGCCATTTCTTATCATTTTGAATTATTGAGGTGAGGATATGTCTAGTGTTGCTTTCCATACTTTAGGGTGCAAAGTAAACCATTATGAAACAGAAGCTATTTGGCAATTGTTCCAAAAGCAAGGATATGAACGTGTCGATTTTGAAAGTAGATCAGATGTATATGTCATTAATACTTGTACAGTAACCAATACTGGGGATAAAAAAAGTCGCCAAGTAATTAGGCGTGCGATCCGAAAAAATCCTGATGCCGTTATCTGTGTAACAGGATGTTACGCTCAAACATCTCCCGCGGAAATCATGGCTATTCCAGGGGTCGATGTTGTTGTTGGTACACAGGATCGTATTAAAATGCTTGAATATATTGAGCAATATAAGCAGGAAAGACAGCCGATTAACGGTGTTGGAAATATTATGAAAAACCGTGTCTATGAAGAATTGGATGTTCCTTCATTTACAGATCGGACTCGAGCTTCTTTGAAAATCCAAGAAGGTTGTAATAATTTTTGTACTTTCTGTATCATTCCGTGGGCCCGTGGCTTAATGCGTTCGCGTGACCCAAAAGAAGTTATACGGCAAGCTCAGCAATTGGTCAATGCCGGTTATAAAGAAATTGTTTTAACAGGTATTCATACAGGTGGATATGGAGAGGATTTAAAGGACTATAATTTAGCAGCCTTATTACGTGATCTTGAATCACAGGTTAAAGGCCTTAAAAGATTACGTATTTCCTCTATTGAAGCAAGTCAATTAACAGATGAAGTGATTGAGGTAATAGGGAACTCCAAGCTTGTTGTTCGCCATATGCATATTCCTCTTCAATCAGGTTCTGACACTGTATTAAAAAGGATGCGTCGTAAATATACAATGGCTTATTATGCCGAACGACTTGAAAGGTTGAAAAAGGCTTTACCGGGCTTAGCTGTTACTTCAGATGTAATTGTTGGATTCCCTGGAGAAACGGAAGAGGAATTTATGGAAACTTATAATTTTATTAAAAAACATAAATTCTCTGAGCTTCATGTATTTCCTTACTCCATGCGTACAGGAACACCTGCTGCTAGAATGACAGATCAAATTGATGAAGATGTGAAAAATGATCGTGTCCATAGATTAATTTCTTTATCAGATCAGCTTGCGAAAGAATATGCTTCACGTTTTGAGAATGGGGTTCTGGAGATTATTCCTGAAGAAGCTTATAAAGAAGATCCTGAAAGTGGTTTACTTGAAGGATATACAGATAATTACATGAAAGTAGTATTTCCAGGTACAAAGGATATGATTGGCAAATTGATTCGTGTGAAAATTACGAAGGCGGGTTACCCCTACAATGAAGGGAAATTCGTTAGAGAAATGGAAAAGACTCAGGAAACAGATTCCATGGCAATTTAAAGAAAAAGCTATCCCATTTTGTGGATAGCTTTTTTCTTTTTCAAATACAAAAGAAATGATATGCTTATTGGATAGGGAAGTCGATGGAGGTGATGTTATATGACTAAAAACTTAGCAGAAATTATTGATCATACTTTATTAAAAGCAGATGCAACCAAGGACCAAATTATTCAATTATGTGAAGAAGCTAGTCATTATCAATTTGCTTCAGTATGTGTGAATCCCACGTGGGTATCAATCGCGAACAATAGATTACGAGAAACCAATGTGAAGATTTGTACCGTAATTGGGTTTCCGCTTGGTGCGAACACCTCAGAGATCAAGGCATTTGAAACAAAAAAGGCGGTTGAACAAGGCGCGGATGAAGTTGATATGGTGATAAATATTGGTGCGCTTAAAGCTGGTGAACTAGAGCTTGTCCAGAAAGATATTGAAACTGTATGTGCTGCAAGTGGAAAAGCTTTAGTAAAGGTGATTATTGAAACAAGTCTGTTAACAAATGAAGAAAAACGCCAAGCTTGTTTCCTAGCTAAAAAAGCAGGAGCTGATTTTGTAAAAACCTCTACAGGTTTTTCTAATGGAGGGGCAACAGTCGAAGATGTTTCATTAATGAGATCAGCTGTTGGGGAAGAAATGGGAATTAAGGCGTCTGGTGGAATTAAAACAAAGGAAGATGCCTATAAAATGTTGCAAGCAGGGGCGACTCGACTTGGAACAAGTTCTGGAGTCGCCATTTGCCAAGGCTGATGCCGATTTTATTTACCATGAAGCTTGATAATATACTGCCCGAACATTTGAGCAAATGGTAAAAATAGCAAAGAAACGGCCGCATTATAAATTACACTTGCATGTGCCAATTGTGTCGGTGGTTGATCAGAAATTATAGAACTTGCATGCCCTAAAATGGAGATGAGGGGTAAAAAGATTATGGCGCCTATTAAATTCAGCCAGATATGAGCATAGGCGGTAAGTCTTGCTTCATTACCAGCTCCAATACTTGCCAATAAAGCGGTAGCGCATGTACCGATATTTGCCCCAATCATTATAGCGATTCCAGTATCTAACGAAAAAGTGCCTGAATTTAAAAAGGACATAGCGATCCCTGTCATCACAGTGCTGGATTGAATTAAAGCAGTAAGGAAAGTTCCAGTAATGAAAGAAATGACGATATTATCTTTCATTAAATGAATAAGCTTTTGTATCAAAGGAACGTCCTCGATAGATTTAGCTAATAGCTCAAATCCATTCATAGATGCGAATATGATGCCAATACCTAGGAAAATCAAACTTAGGCTTTTAAATTTTATATTTTTGAAGAATTGCAGGCCAATACCTATGATGATGAATGGAATGACCATTTTAGTTAAATCAAAGGTGAAAAATTCCAATGTGATCGTTGTTCCAATATTCGTTCCTAAAATGATGCCTATTGTTTGAGGAAATGTGAGAATCCGTGCTGACACAAGTCCTACTGCGATGACTGTGACAGCAGAACTGCTTTGAAGGATAGCGGTCATCCCAATTCCAGCTAGCATCCCCATAAAAGGTGAATTAGTGAATTTTTGTAGCCAGTTCTCCATTCTATTACCAGATAAGTTAAATAATCCAATTCTCATCCACGTCATGCCTAATAAAAAGGTGCTTGCTAATAAGGCAAAAAAGATTATGTGTAGCATGTCCAACCCCCTTATAAATAACATATGGGGAGTGTTTGCAGGACATGCAAATAAAAAAGAGAATACATTTCAGAAGAAAGAATGTTGACCAGATAATAGCCTTATTATATAATTGCATGGTACGTGGGTTTCCATGTATGAACATGTGATTGTAATGTTCGGAGGGAGGGAAAGAGAAATGTCAAAAACAGTTGTTCGTAAAAACGAATCGCTTGAAGATGCTCTTCGCCGCTTTAAACGTACAGTTTCTAAAACTGGTACTTTGCAAGAATATAGAAAGCGCGAATTTTATGAAAAGCCAAGCGTAAGACGTAAGAAGAAGTCTGAAGCAGCAAGAAAACGCAAGTTTTAAAAGAGGGTGCGACCATGAGTCTTCATGACAAATTAAATGAAGATATGAAACAAGCGATGAAAAGCAAAGAAAAAGACAGATTGTCTGTCGTTCGAATGCTAAAAGCAGCTATTCAAAATGAAGCCATTAAGCTCGGAAAAAAACAATTAACCGAGGATGAAGAATTGACAGTTCTTTCTCGTGAAGTGAAACAACGCAAGGACTCCCTCCATGAATTTGAAAAAGCAGGTCGCGATGACCTTGTAACGAAAATTCAAAGCGAACTTGTTTTTGTACAAGAATACATGCCTACTCAGCTGAGTGAAGAGGAAGTAGAAGCGATCGTCGCTGAGGCTATTGCAGAAACAAAAGCTTCTTCGAAAGCAGATATGGGTAAGGTCATGGGTGTACTAATGCCAAAGGTAAAAGGCAAAGCTGATGGCTCATTGGTTAGCAAACTTGTTCAAAAACATTTATCATAATGAACCCCAAAGGCGAAATTGCCAATTACAGATGAAACGGTCAAAATGGCCACAATTTTTTGGGCGAAAGACCGTTCAGACTCACGTCTCGTGGGTCCTCTGAAAAAGCTGATAAGCGATAGCTTGTCGGCTTTTTTCACTATTACACGGTAGAAATAAACTTGTATTCTTTAAAGTTAATGGAAACATCCAGCCGCTAGGAACTAGCTGGGAAGGCGTTTGCAATGGGATTTTGGGATCGTTTTAGCTGAAAATACAGCAAATCCTCGCAAATTTACTTCATGTTATTTTGAATCCTTTTCTTAGTTTTATTCGTATGAAAGATAGATATGCTTCGGAAAGGAGGAAAATGATGAGAAAAGTAGTGATTGCAATATGTCTTTCTTTTGCAGCCATTCTTGCGTTTGTGCCTGTGTCTGCGGAAGGAGAAAAGGCTAATGTCTATGTAATTCCAATCAAAGAAGATGTTACAAAAGGTTTAGAGAAATATTTAAACCGTGCGATCAATGAAGCTGAGAAGGAAAAAGCAGAGATCATTATATTTGATATGAACACCCCTGGTGGTGCTGTAGATGCGGCAATGGACATTGGTAATCTCATATTAGCTACTGATATCAAAACTGTTACATTTATCGACTCACGCGCATTATCGGCCGGCTCATATATTGCTCTTCATACAGATGAAATTTATATGACGTCGAATGCAACGATGGGCGCTTCCGCTATAATCAATCAAGATGGGAATACGGCAGGTGAAAAAGCGGAAAGTATGTGGGTTGCAGCAATGGAAGGAGCTGCGAAGCAAAAAGGCCGTGACCCTGAAATTGCGAAAGCGATGGCGATAGGAGATGTCTCCCTTCCGGAGCTTAAAAGAAAAGGAGATCTATTAACCTTAGATGCGGATAATGCTTTGAAGGTTGGATACTCAAAGGGTACGATAAAAAATATGGATGAGCTTTTAACGACATTGGGATATGAAGGTGAAAATACGCAAACCGTTCAAAGTACCTTTGCGGAGTCGTTAGCAAAGTTAGTGACAAATCCAGTTGTTGTACCAATATTATTATCAATTGCTAGTTTAGGACTTGTATTAGAACTCTATACACCGGGATTTGGAGTAGCTGGTGGTATGGGGTTAACAGCCTTAGTCTTGTTCTTCTATGGTCATTATATAGCCGGTTTAGCAGGTTACGAAACCTTGATTCTGTTTATACTCGGGATTATCTTGGTTGTAGCGGAGTTTTTCCTACCGGGAGGAATTGCCGGTCTCCTGGGAGCCGTAGCGATCATCGGTAGTATTATTATGGCGGGACAAAATACTGTTTATATGGCGGTTTCGGTTATCATTGCCTTATTCCTTGCCGCGGTCGCCATCATTATTATGATAAAGGTGTTTGGTAAACGAATGAAATTTTTCAAAAAACTCATATTAACAGATTCTACCAATACAGAGAGCGGCTATGTTTCAAATGTAAATCGGCTCGATTTAATTGGCAGAGAAGGAATTGCTTTAACTGATTTACGGCCATCTGGTACAGTCGTAATTGATGATGAACGCCTTGATGTTGTCGCAGAAGGATATATTGAGGCGAAAACAAAAGTGAGAATTATTAAAGCAGAAGGATCAAGAATTGTTGTTCGTGAAGTATAACATAGAAATAGATGAATATAGGGAGGAAAGTATATGCCAACAGATATGATATTATTGATAGGAGCCATTGTCGTTGGGATTATTGTGCTTTTAGTATTATTTACGTTTGTACCGATTGGACTATGGATCTCAGCTTTAGCAGCAGGAGTTAAAATTGGAATTGTGACATTGATTGGGATGAGATTACGACGCGTTATTCCTAGTCGTGTAGTCAGTCCATTAATTATGGCCCATAAAGCAGGGATTCAAGTGACAACCAACCAGTTGGAGAGTCATTATCTTGCAGGCGGAAACGTGAATCGTGTTGTCAACGCCCTAATTGCAGCACAACGCGCTAATATTGAATTATCATTTGAACGTGCAGCAGCCATTGACCTTGCCGGTCGAAATGTATTAGAAGCCGTACAAATGAGTGTTAATCCCAAAGTTATTGAAACACCATTTATTGCGGGTGTAGCGATGGACGGGATTGAAGTAAAAGCGAAAGCGCGTATTACTGTTCGTGCTAATATTGATCGCCTTGTAGGGGGAGCTGGGGAAGATACAGTTATCGCCCGTGTAGGTGAGGGGGTCGTATCAACCATTGGTTCAAGTGATAACCATAAAAAGGTTTTGGAAAATCCAGATATGATTTCAAAGACAGTTCTAAGTAAGGGATTAGATTCCGGTACAGCATTTGAGATTCTCTCCATTGATATCGCAGATGTCGATATCGGTAAAAATATTGGAGCCCATCTCCAAACAGATCAGGCAGAGGCAGATAAGAAGATTGCTCAAGCAAAAGCTGAGGAAAGAAGAGCGATGGCTGTTGCGAATGAGCAAGAAATGAAAGCCCGCGTTGAAGAAATGAGAGCAAAAGTTGTCGAAGCAGAGTCAGAGGTACCTTTAGCTATGTCAGAAGCGCTTAGGTCTGGAAAACTCGGTGTAATGGATTATTATTCACTGAAGAATATTGATGCCGATACAGATATGAGAGACTCTATTGGAAAAATGTCCCAACCAAAGAATGACCAAAAGGACCAGTGATAGCCCTAACGAAAGGGGGAAACTCCTGTGGAACAATTTATCATTTTTATTATTATTGCGATCGTTAGCTTGCTTTTTAATCGAAGTAAATTAACAAATCAAAAAGAGCAATCTGAGCATCCAAGACCTGTTCAGACGAGACCAATACAATTGGAGAAGGAAGAAGACTGGGAAGATCCTTCTCCTCCTTATAAAGAAGTTACAGAGCCTAAAACGTTAAAAGAAGTTACAGAATTTAAAACATTAAAGGAAGCTGCAAATCAACTTAAAGAGCAACCTGATTTTCATAAAAAACAAGAAGAGATGGAAGCTAAATTACGTGAGTTAAACCAGGAAGAAAAACGCCAGCGTAAAAAGGTGGAAACCATTGGTTCCAAAGTTTTTCCTGAAAAGGAGCAGCCAGAATTTAATCTTCAACAAAAAGAAATCATTAATGGAATTATCATGTCAGAGGTCTTAGGTCCGCCAAGGGCAAGAAAACCTTACACTAGAAAAAGGGCATAAAACGTGCCTAAAGAAAATATTTATCTTATTGTAATTTCGTTTCCCCTTATTTGGGACATAGAAAGAAGAATTTAGATAAAAACAAGTGATGAAACCCTCTTTTTGCTCATACACATGAGTGGAAAGGGGGTTCTTTATTGTGAGCGAAAAGTGGTCGAAGAAAATCAAAAAGTGGATGACATCAAAAATGGAACTTCCTGCAGATATTATGATGGATCTTCCACGGGTAACGATGGTCGGAAATTTACATATTTACATTGAAAATCATAAAGGTCTTCTCGTTTTTAAAGATAATGAATTGCGGTTACTCCTTAAACAGGGTCAATTATTAATAAAGGGGAAATCATTTGTTCTTAAAACTATTCTACCAGAAGAAATATTATTGGAAGGATATATAGAGGAAGTTCTTTATTTGAATGAATAGGGAGTGGCTTAGTTGAAAAATAAATGGATTACTTTTTTAACAGGCAGAGTATTAGTGAAGGCAACTGGACAAGGAATGGAACGCTTTATCAATCGGCTCGCACGATCTGGTATTAGTATATGGAGCGTAAAAAGAAACCATGAAGGAATAGTGTTCTTTTATATCACATGGCCTGATCTACATAAATTACGCCGTGTAGCTAGGAAAGCTGATTGCTCCCTATATTTCATTCGTGGGGAGGGATTACCCTTCCTTTGGAAAAGAACATTAAAAAACAGTGGATTTCCCATCGGTATTTTACTCTTTTTTGTACTCATTTTATTTTTATCTAATATAACATGGGGGATTCAAATCAATGGTGCAGATCCAGAAACAGAACATAAAATAAGAAAAGAATTAGAAAATCTTGGCATTGTCAGAGGCTCTATGCATTTGTTTTCTGACAAACCTGATAAGATCCAAAAAAAGCTAACAGATAGAATTGATAATCTTACATGGGTTGGTGTTGAGTTAAAAGGGACAACTTATCATTTTCAAGTTGTACAAAAAACAGAGCCAGATGAAATAGCAGAAGCGAGTCCTCGTCATCTTGTAGCAAATAAAAAAGCTGTAATCGCTAAAATGTTTATAGAAAAAGGAAAAGCTGTTGTGAAAAAAGACCAATTTGTTGAAAAAGGCCAAATACTTGTCTCGGGTGAAATTGGACATGAGGATAAGCCGATCCCAGTGATTGCGGAAGGAGAAGTTTGGGGATATACATGGTACAACACTGAAGTTAGCTTCCCGCTTGATACGCCTCTCGAAGTTTTGGGAGGTAAAGAAATGCGAAAGTACTTTTTGAATTTGGGCAAATTGGAGTTGCCTATTTGGGGATTCGGTAAAATCGAATTTCCTAAATACGAAACGGAAATAGAAAATAATGATATTTTCTTTCTAGGGAAAAAAACACCTGTACAATATGCAAAAAAGACCATTCGAGAAAAGGAAGCGATCAACAGAAATTTAAATAAAAAAGAAGCATTAGTAGCAGCAAAAGAATTGGCCAGAAGAGATCTGAAAATGAAAATTCCTCCAGATGCTCGTATCGATAAGGAAATAATTTTGCAAGAAAAAGTAGAGAATGGTAAAGTTACATTATCTATTAATTTTCAGGTTTTAGAAAACATTGCTATTGAAAAACCAATCATTCAAGGAGACTGACGAATGTCTGAAGAAAACACAACAGCAAAGATTGAGTTAGAAAGCGCAGAAGAAGCCTATATTTTATTAGGTAATGCGGATAGTCATATTCGCTTACTCGAAGAACAATGGAATGTTTCTATAGTAACTCGTGGCGAAGCGATAATGGTTTCAGGAGAAACAAATATTGAAATAGTACAGCAAATTATTAAGCAATTATTAAAGGTTATCCGTAAAGGTATTCAAGTGAGTGAAAGGGATGTAGCCTACGCTTCTAAAATGGCTAAGGCAGGAAAAGTTGAATATTTTGCAGATCTCTTTGATGAAGAGATTGCAAGAAATACGAAGGGAAAAGCGATTCGCGTAAAAACTTTAGGTCAACGTGAATATATAGACTCGATCCGCAAAAATGATCTTGTATTCGGTATTGGACCTGCTGGAACTGGAAAAACGTATTTGGCTGTTGTAATGGCTGTAAATGCATTGAAAAAGAATCATGTGAACAAAATTATCTTAACGCGTCCGGCAATTGAGGCTGGGGAAAGCCTAGGCTTTTTGCCTGGTGATTTAAAGGAAAAGGTAGATCCTTATTTACGCCCTTTATATGATGCGTTAAACGATGTTCTTGGGGCAGAGCACACACAGCGCTTAATCGACCGTGGAACAATTGAAATCGCTCCTCTTGCTTATATGCGGGGAAGAACATTAGATGATGCGTTTGTTATTCTAGATGAGGCTCAGAATACTACTCAAGCGCAGATGAAAATGTTTTTGACACGCTTAGGTTTTGAATCAAAGATGGTTATAACTGGAGATTCGAGTCAGGTTGACTTACCAAAAGGCGTTACATCAGGACTGATGGCGGCTGAAATTATCTTAAAAGATGTTAAAGGCATTTCTTTCATTCACCTGAATCAAAGTGATGTTGTTCGCCATCCATTAGTTTCTCAGATTATACAAGCCTATGAACGTAATGATCAATTACCAAGATCTTAATCAAATTGACTTACCGTTTTACCTGTATTGGGTGAAACGGTTTTTTTATAAGAATGTATAAAATTTGACTAATGCTTGGCTCAAAATATTTTCTTTTTGCTGGCAAACAATATTGGTTAAAACTCTGTGACAACATTTCATGGACAGGCAAAAGGAATGGGTGACATGCGTGTTGAGCTTGCTGTTAGGAAGGGTGAACATAGCTGTCCATCTTTTCCGTCAAATTCCACATCATTATACAGTCACTAACGCCTTTCTTATTAGGAAATTTAAAAAAATAATGCTTTCGTTTAAAAAAACTGCTATCATTTTAGTAAGCTGAATATCCGTCAGCCATTAAAGGGTATGGAGGCCGTTATGAAATTTCAAGCATATATTAGTAAGATACGTTCATTTCTAAGTTTTAAACTATTCACAGCATTAATTTATTGTCTATTGGCTTTGGTTCTTTTGTTAATTCTATATCATAATATGAAGCCTGAGACGTATGATATGGAAAAATTCCAAGTTGCTGATAAAACGATTCGTTCGCCTAAGACAATAGAGGATGAAATGAAGACAGCGGAAGAGCGAGAAAAGGCAGCAGAAGCAGTCGATAAAGTTTACGTATTTAAAAAGGAAATGGCTCAAAATCGTGTTTCTTTACTAACTTCTATTTTTGATTTTGTTACGGAAACTAATCATGATTCAGATCAAGAACTGAAAGAGAAAGACAAAAAAGAAACAGAAAAAACAAAAGAGGTTGCTATAGAAGAAAGATTGAAAGTATTGAAATCGAAATTAACAGAGAATGTGTCAGAGGATATTACAGATTCTATTTCGGATACGATATTACTTTCGCTTTTACAAGCAAAAGAGACTGATTTACAAACAACAAAAAATGTTGTGATCCAATATGTGGAGTCAGCAATGACTGAAGAAATCCGTGAAGATGGCCTGAATGATGCAAAAAAGCTTGTACAAAGACAAATTAGAGCAGCAGGTTTGCCTGAATCGCTAGTGAAGGCAGGAGAGGAACTGGGACAATATGCGATTGTACCAACCGAATTATATGACCCCGAATTAACGGAAGAACGAAAAAAACAAGCGATGGCAGAGGTTGAGCCAGTCAAAATCTTACAGGGGCAAATAGTTGTTCAAGAAGGACATTTAATTGATCGAGATACATATCGTCAGTTGGAACTATTAGGATTATTAAAAAGTAACCCTACTATAAAGCCACTAGTTGGACTCGTTTTATTCGTTATTCTAGTTATTGGTTCGGTTTATATTTATTTTTCACGAGTTGATCTACCTGAAGAAAAGAAGCAAAATTATCTGCTTTTATCAAGTTTTATCTTCATTTGTTCCTTAGTAGTGATGAAGATTGTAGGCCTTATAGATGCTGAGTTAAATGATATTGCCTATATTTTTCCGGCGGCAATGGCACCAATGTTAATTAAAATATTGATGAATGAACGGTTTGCCCTTATCATGACGATCATGCTCGCAGCTTGTGGGAGTATTGTTTTTCATGATGGTATCGCGGGAACGATTAACGTGGAGGTCGCCATTTACATACTCTTTAGTGGGCTAGCAGGTGTTTTACTTTTATCAGGACATAATGAAAGAAATCATATTTTACGTGCCGGAATTTTCATTTCCTTAATTAATTTGCTGTTAATTTTATTTTTAATGTTTGGTGGAAATGGACAGTATGCACCTGTAGAATATTTATATTATGCTTTATATGCGGTCGTTTCTGGTTTGCTTTCAGCTGTATTTACCATCGGTTTGTTGCCGTTTTTTGAGGCAGGATTTGGTATTTTATCAACAATGAGATTAATTGAGCTCTCAAGCCCAAATCACCCTTTATTGAAGAAATTATTAACTGAAACGCCAGGCACTTATCATCATAGTGTGATGGTTGCCAATTTAGCGGAATCTGCATGTGAAGCAATCGGAGCAAATGGACTTCTAGCCAGGGTTGGTTGTTATTACCATGATATAGGAAAGACAAAAAGGCCGCCTTTTTTTATTGAGAATCAATTGAATATCGAGAACCCTCATGATCAATTGCCCCCTGAAACCAGTCGTGATATTATTCTGGCGCATACAACAGATGGGGCGGAGGAATTAAAAAAACATAAACTACCGAAAGAGATTGTAGATATCGCGGAACAGCATCATGGTACAAGTCTTTTAAAATTCTTTTATTATAAGGCAAAAAAGGAAAATGAAAAAATTACTGAAAGTGAATTTAGATATCCAGGGCCGAAGCCGCAAACAAAAGAAATCGCTATAATTAGTATGGCAGATAGCGTTGAAGCAGCTGTTCGTTCCAAAACAAATCCAACACCAGATGAGATTCGCACACTTGTTCATCAAATTGCTCAGGATAAATTACTTGATGGACAGTTTAATGAGTGTGATCTAACCCTGAAAGAAATTGAAAAGGTGAAAAAAGTGTTTTGTGAAACTTTAAATGGCATATTTCATTCGCGAATAGAGTATCCTGACATAAAACAATAGAAGGTGATTAATGGTGGCACTCCTAATTGATGCTATAGATAAAACGGAAAAATTAACAGAAGAAAACTTGATGATGGTAGAAAAACTTTTAATACATGCGGCTGAAATTGAAGAAATTCATGAAGATGCCGAAGTTTCCTTAATATTTGTCTCCAATCCAAAGATTCAAGAGATTAATAAAGAATATCGTGGAAAAGACCAAGTCACTGACGTGATTTCCTTTGCACTTGAAGAAAGTTTGGAGGGAGAGGTTATCATCCAAGGTGCACAACTCCCACGTGTTCTTGGTGATATTATTATCTCTCTTGACCGTACAAAGGACCAAGCTGAGGAGTATGGGCATTCGTTTAAAAGAGAATTAGGTTTTCTAGCTGTTCATGGTTTTCTCCACCTGCTTGGATATGACCATATGAACGAGGAAGACGAAAAGCGCATGTTTGCTAGACAGAATGAAATATTGGCAGGTTTTGGTCTTGAAAGATAGAGGACCTTTTTCTGTGATACGATTATTTTCTGCCTTTAAGTATGCGGTACAAGGAATTCAATATGCAGCAAAATCAGAAAAAAATTTTCAAATTCATCTATTTGCTGCATCGATTGTAATCATACTATCTTTTTTTCTAAAACTAGATAAAGTTGAATGGATTTTTATAATCATTTCTATTTTCGGTGTAATGGCGTTAGAACTCGTTAATTCCGCAATGGAACGGGCTGTTGATTTAGCTACAGACAAAATCCATCCTTTAGCAAAACAGGCTAAAGATTTAGCCGCAGCCGGGGTTTTAGTCTATACACTAATGGCTGTTTTGATTGGAATTCTTATTTTAGGTCCGAAAATTATTCAGCTCTTTTATTAGAATCCATAATAGTAGACAAAGTCAGATTTGACTTTGTCTACTATTATTTTCAAGGAAATTTACTACATATGAATTTTCTAAATAATATTCACGATTCCGATTAGCACATTCACACCATTTTAGTTTAGAATAAAAAATTAAGGCCAGGATTTGAATGTGTTGAGCAGGTACGGTAAAATAATTTTACGGTCATTTCCGACAATGAAATGGAAATGTTCAAAAAACTTTCTCGAAAGTGATAACTTTTAAGTGGATTTGTAGTAAAATAAGTTATGAAAGATGAGGAGAACTATTTTAAATATGGACCAATTGGTAACAGCAGCAAGTAAGGCAAGAGAAAAGGCTTATGTACCCTATTCTAGATTTGCAGTCGGGGCAGCTGTTTTGACCAAAGATGGAAAGATTTTTGCAGGATGCAATATTGAAAATGCATCTTACGGGATGACGAACTGCGCAGAACGGACAGCGATTTTTAAAGCAATTTCTGAAGGTGAAACAGAATTCACTAAATTACTCGTGATTGCTGATACAGCACGTCCTGTGCCACCATGTGGAGCATGTCGTCAAGTTTTAGCAGAGTTCTGTCCAAGGGATATGACAGTTATTTTAACTAATCTCAATGGAGATCAAAAACAAACAACAGTTGAAGAATTATTGCCATTTGCATTTACAGCGGAGGATATACATGATGAATCAAAATAAAGAGAATGACGTTTTTAAATCTGGTTTTATTTCTATAATTGGCAGGCCGAATGTGGGGAAATCAACATTTTTAAACCGTGTCATTGGACAAAAAATTGCCATTATGAGTGATAAGCCACAAACGACGAGAAATAAAGTTCAAGGTGTTTTAACAACAGATGAAGCGCAAATGATTTTTATAGACACGCCGGGGATTCATAAACCTAAGCATAAATTAGGCGATTTTATGATGAAAATTGCAGTGAATTCCCTAAAAGAGGTAGATATCATTTTATTTATGGTAAATGCCGAGGAAGGGTTTGGACGTGGTGAAGAGTTTATTTTAGAAAAGCTAAATGGAGTCCAAACACCAGTGTTTCTAGTGATTAATAAAATTGATCTTATTGCTCCAGATAAGCTTCTAACCATTATAGACACATATAAAGAAAAATATGAATTCGCGGAAATCATTCCAATTTCAGCAATGGAAGGAAATAATGTTGACCGTTTATTGGAACAAGTTCAGATACGACTTGAGGAAGGTCCCCAATTTTATCCTGCAGACCAGGTTACTGATCATCCCGAAAGGTTCATTGTAGCGGAATTGATCCGAGAGAAAGCGCTTCACTTAACAAGGGAAGAAGTTCCGCATTCCCTCGCTGTTACAATTGACAAAATGGAACGGCGTAAAGAAAAAGAAATGATTGATGTAATGGCCACCATTATTGTTGAAAGAGATTCTCAAAAAGGGATTATTATTGGAAAACAAGGGAATATGTTAAAGGAAATTGGCAAGCGAGCTAGAGAGGATATTGAAAAACTACTTGGTTCAAAAGTTTATTTAGAGTTGTGGGTAAAAGTCCAAAAAGATTGGCGAAATAAAGCGTTCCATTTACGTGATTTTGGTTTTACTGAAGAGGAATATTGACACACATTAGGCACTTTGACAAATTTTATGCAGTATGGTTATTAGAGATAATGAGAAAATAATCTTATTCGGCTTTATCATAAGAGAAGACGAAAATAATTGATCACTTGGAAAGGCGGGAATTTTAAAATGTACGAATTTACGTGGAAAGTTTTCAAAGAAACAGGTAATGTCAATACGTACCTGCTTCTAAAAGAACTTGAAAAGGAAGAGCATTTGAATATTCTGCCATGTGGGGAAAATCCGGACGAAGCAGACTGCACACAAGTGACTTAAAACACGTGTTCAAAAAGGAGGATAAAAAGACCAAATCGATTAAGGGCTGACCTAATCGCCGTTCATTTTTATCGGATATATTGAACATCCTAATTAAGCGTGTGAATTATCCCATAATGCTGTGAATGCAGTGAAAGGGGTAAGATCAATGGTTAATAAATTTGAAGGTATTGTCATTAGAACGACAGATTATGGGGAATCAAATAAAATCGTTACTATCTATACGAGGGAAGCTGGAAAAATCGCTGGAATGGCCAGGGGAGCTAAGAAGCCGAATAATCGGCTGTCCAGCGTTTCCCAGCTCTTTACATACGGATACTTTGTTATCAGTGGCACACGAGGCTTAGGGACAATTCAACAAGGAGAAATGATATCATCACTTCGATATATAAGAGAAGATATTTTTAAAACAGCATATGCTTCTTATATTGTAGAGTTGCTAGATAAGGGAACCGAAGAAAAAGAGAGTAATCCATTTTTATTTGAGTTGCTTTATCAAACATTGATATACATTAATGAGGGATATGATCCTGATATTATTACAAACATATTTGAAATGAAGATGCTAAATGTTTTTGGATTATACCCCGAAATGAATCACTGTGTTCTTTGTGGGAATACTGAATCCCAATTTGGCTTTTCTATAAAAGAAAATGGGTTAATTTGCCAAGATTGTCTTCAAAAGGATCCTCATTATTTTCCGGTCTCGCAAAACACGATTAAATTGTTAAGATTATTTTATTTCTTTGATATCCATAGATTAGGATCAATTTCAGTAAAAGAAGGAACGAAAAAAGAACTTCGAGATGTAATCTCCACTTATTATGATGAATTTTCTGGTTTGAATTTAAAAACGAAGCGTTTTTTAGATCAATTAGGAAATTGGAAGCTTAAATTAGGGGAGGACTAGTATTTCCGTTAGATGTTGAGGTTAATATTGACTTTTAATCAAATTTCAGCTATTTTCTTCTTATAAGATAAATTATTGGAACTGTGAAGAAGGAAAAAAGTAGTAGAAACTGTTTCATTAAAGTGTAAGTTCAAATGGGTGGATGTTTATCAAAGTCCTGCAGGGTACAAAGGTATCGCGACAGGATATCGCAATTTTAGCTTTTGACCCTTACTTATGAACTACCACTTTTAGCGAACCCGGGATGGTGAAAG
This sequence comes from Lederbergia galactosidilytica, assembly GCF_017873565.1. Lineage (GTDB taxonomy): Bacteria > Bacillota > Bacilli > Bacillales > Bacillaceae_C > Lederbergia > Lederbergia galactosidilytica. The sequence goes on along the minus strand of NZ_JAGGKH010000006.1, from coordinate 211,724 downwards.
CCGGAGTATGAAACTTCTGTGAACGGCATTCCTGAACAGCGATAGAAAAAAAGTTGGCTACTAGTAGTAGCAAATAGGGTGGAACCGCGGGTAAACTCTCGTCCCTATGCGAAAAAAGCATAGGGAATGAGAGTTTTTTTGTGCTTAGAAAACATATGGGTAATTAATTTTTCATTTGTTGATGGTAGGTTTGCGTTATTGGCCCCATCCCTGTTGGATGATGGCGATCCACTTGGCCGTTTTACATACTTAATATTTCTGAGAATTTCAGGGAATGAAATTTTCTAAATTGAATGGAGGATGAAGAGAATTGAATATTCAAGAAATGATTTTGACCTTGCAAAAACATTGGTCAGACTATGGGTGTATTCTTATGCAAGCTTATGATGTGGAAAAAGGGGCTGGTACGATGAGTCCTTATACCTTTTTAAGGGCTATTGGTCCTGAGCCTTGGAATGTGGCTTATGTGGAGCCATCAAGAAGACCGGCAGACGGTCGTTATGGTGAAAATCCAAATCGATTATATCAGCATCACCAATTCCAGGTTATTATGAAGCCATCTCCAGATAACATACAAGAAATGTACTTAGATTCTTTAAAAGCATTAGGGATTGATCCGCTTGAACATGATATTCGTTTTGTAGAAGATAATTGGGAAAATCCATCTCTCGGTTGTGCAGGTCTTGGATGGGAAGTATGGCTTGATGGGATGGAAGTCACTCAATTTACTTATTTTCAACAAGTGGGGGGATTGGAGTGTAAACCAGTTTCAGTGGAATTAACTTATGGAATTGAGAGATTAGCTTCTTATATTCAAGATAAAGAAAATGTATTTGATCTTGAATGGACAAATGGTTTTACGATCCGAGACATCTTTTATCAACCAGAATTTGAACATTCAAAGTATGCATTTGAAACATCCAATCAACAAATGTTATTTGATCTTTTTAACACATATGAAAAAGAAGCTAAGCAGCAAATGAAACATGGCTTAGTTCATCCAGCTTATGATTATATATTAAAATGTTCCCACGTTTTTAATTTACTTGATGCTAAAGGGGCTATTTCCGTAACGGAAAGAACGGGCTATATAGGAAGAATGAGAAATATGGCTAGAGAAGTGGCCAAAACATTTTATGAGGAACGCGAAAAACTTGGTTTTCCAATTTTGAAACAAAAGGAGGGAGCGCGTCATGAGTAGTCGCGATTTGTTGTTGGAAATTGGCCTTGAAGAAATTCCTGCCAGGTTTGTATTAGGCGCTATTGAGCAATTACAGAAAAAAATAGAAGATTGGCTAACGGAAAGAAAAATACAATTTGGAGATGTAAAAGCATTTTCGACTCCAAGGAGATTAGCGGTCCTTGTAACCAATGTTGCTGAATCTCAAAAAGATACAGAATTGGAAGTGAAGGGGCCGACAAAGAAAATCGCTATTGATCAGGAAGGGAATTGGTCAAAAGCCGCTATGGGATTCTCAAAATCTCAAGGAGTAGCAGTAGATGATATTTTCTTTAAAGAAATAAAAGGTACAGAATATGCATTTGTACAGAAATTCGAAAAAGGCCAAACAACAGAAACAATCTTACCAGATCTAAAAGAAATTATTACTTCGCTTCATTTTCCAAATAATATGCATTGGGGAGATTTAAACACGCGCTATATTCGCCCCATTCGCTGGATTGTAGCTTTATTCGGGCAACATATCATCCCATTTACTGTTGCGAATGTGAATTCAGGTAATATAACATATGGGCATCGCTTTTTAGGAAGTGAGATCAACTTAGCATTGCCGGCAGAATATGAGAAAATACTACTTAGCCAATATGTGATCGCCGATTATGAAAAAAGGAAATCAGCGATTGAAGAGCAAATCGCAAAGCTAGCGGATGAGCATCATTGGCTCATCCCGATTGATCCATCGTTATTAGAAGAGGTTACAAATCTAGTTGAGTATCCAACTGCATTTTATGGTTCTTTCCGAAGTAGTTTCCTTGAATTACCAAAAGAAGTTTTAATAACGTCTATGAAGGAACATCAACGTTATTTTCCGGTAGAAGACCATAATGGTCAGCTATTACCATATTTTATTGCTGTTCGCAATGGTGATCATCGCCAATTGGAAACTGTAATAAAGGGAAACGAAAAGGTATTAAGGGCACGCCTGCAAGATGCTGATTTCTTCTATCACGAAGATCAAAAATTGACAATTGCACAAGCGCTAGAGAAATTAAATAATATTGTTTACCATGAAAAGCTTGGAACACTTTCTGAAAAAGTAAACAGAGTAATGTGGATTGCAAAAGAAATTGCTTATAAACTAAACGTTACAGATGAAGAACTTGCTACTATAGGTAGAGCAACTGAAATTAGCAAATTTGATTTAGTGACAAATATGGTTGATGAATTCCCCGAATTACAGGGGATTATGGGCGAAAAATATGCTTTACTTCAAGGGGAGAAACCAGAAGTGGCGCAGGCGATTAAGGAGCATTACCAACCAATTCATCCAGAGGATCCTGCTCCAAACTCGATGATAGGTTCAGTTGTAAGTGTAGCGGATAAATTGGATTCAATTGTTTCTTTCTTTTCAATCGGGTTAATTCCAACTGGTTCACAGGATCCTTATGCACTCAGACGACAAGCAGCAGGAATTGTAAAAATCTTACAAGTTAAAAATTGGAATGTGACCTTACCAGCTCTTTTAGATATTGCAATAAAAGGGAATCATCAAGAGAATAATCAAGAGCTTTTCGAGCAACTTAAAAAATTCTTTAGACTTAGATTAAACTATTTATTAGAAGAAAAAGGGATTCGATATGATATTGTGGAAGCTATATTAGACAGTAAGTGGACTAGTATCCCAGAGATACTTAAAAGAGCTGAAGTATTGGAAAATAACAGCCAACAACCGCAATTTAAAACTATTGTTGAAGCATTATCAAGAGTGTTAAATATTGCGAGCAAAGCAGAAGGAACCATAGCTGTTGATAAAAATCTTTTCGAAAATGAATATGAAAAGAATCTATACGAAAAATGGCAACAAGTAGAAAAACAAATGAACGAAATTGAATCTGTTGATGCCCGTTATCAATTACTGGCATCATTGGAGCCGATTATTTCAAGCTATTTTGATCATACGATGGTGATGGCGGAAAATGAATCAGTTAAAAATAATCGTCTAGCACAAATGGAAAACCTAGCTGAATTCATTTATCAATTCGCAGATATGAACAAAATTCTAGTAAAGTAGTATTTAAATTGTAAGTATCAAAATCACGATGTCCAGTTTTAACAAGATAAAAGGAATAAGGTAAGGAAGAAGGATGAATCGATATTGACGTATCGTAGGAAAAAGGCGTGAAATTGCTAGCCTTCGGAGTTGTACTAAGTACAATCGTCCGTTCAATGAATAGCAAGTGTGTGGCGTACCGCCATTATGCCCAAGGGACAATCTTTTATTGCCTGCAATATCATGTCCTGTTCTTGCAACTTTGTTCTAACCAACATCCCGTTGGCCAAAAATGAGAGGCTATCACCATATGGTGATAGCCTTTCGAAGGGGGGATAATAGGTGACTGAACCTATCATTTATGTAGTATCAGATTCTGTTGGGGAAACAGCCGAACTTGTAACTATTGCAGCTTTAAGGCAGTTTAATGGGTCAGACGCTTTAATTAAACGCTATCCATATATCGAGAATACAGAACATATTGATCAAATTATATCAAAAGCGATAATGGATCAAGGAATGATCGTATATACACTTGTAAAGCCAGAAATAAGGGAATATATGAAAAAGATGACCCACATACACCAGCTCAATGGTATCGATATTATGGGCCCATTAATGGATAAATTCGAAAAAAAGTTTGAAAGAGCTCCACTAAACGAACCTGGATTAGTTAGAAAACTTGATGAGGATTATTTTAAACGAATTGAAGCCATTGAGTTCGCGGTTAAATATGATGATGGACGTGATCCTAGAGGATTGTTAAGGGCTGATATTATTTTAATTGGCGTATCGAGAACTTCAAAAACACCCTTATCTCAACATCTAGCATTAAAAAGTATTAAAGTTGCGAATGTCCCCGTTCTGCCGGAAATAGATCCTCCGAAAGAATTATTTACTGTTGATCCTCGGAGATGTATTGGTTTGAAAATTAGTCCGGAAAAATTGAATCATATCCGCAGGGAAAGGTTAATTGCATTAGGGCTAAATGACAATGCCAGTTATGCTAATATCGAAAGGATAAAAAAAGAATTGGAGTATTTTGATGCAATTTCCAGTAAAATCGGGTGTAGTATTATTGATGTTACGAACAAGGCAGTAGAGGAAACAGCTAATTTGATTATTAGTTATATGAATCACAAAAAAGGTTAGAATCTCCAGTTATTAATCTTGGCAAAACAATTAAAATTAAGCTATAATATAAATTTGTGTTTAATAAATGCTTTAAAAAAGGTTTAGAGCTAAACGTTTAGGAATACACTAAGAACAATGGAGAATGAACTGAGACGGGAAAAAACGACATGTTTCCTTAAATACTTTTCATAATAAGAAGGAATCGACGGAGTGATGTAGAATTATAGATAGTAAACGCATATTTGTTGATGCAGATGCATGTCCTGTTAAAACAGAAATAAAGAAGCTTGCAGATGAATATGGATGGCATGTTTGCTTTGTTGCTTCCTATGATCATAGACCAGTTGATTTAAATGATAAAGAAGATTGGGTGTTTGTAGATCCAGGAAGAGACTCTGCTGATCTATATATTTTAAATCATATTCATTCGGACAATCTGTTAATTACACAGGACATTGGTTTAGCTAGTTTAGCGATGGCCAAAAATGCCCATGTAATATCACCGCGTGGGAAAACCTTTAAAGAGGACTCAATTCAAACCGCTCTTGATTTTCGCTACTTATCTGCTTTAGAGAGGAAAAAAGGGAACTATGGTAAGGGACCTAAGACGTTCACTGAAGAAGATCGGAAGAGGTTCATAAAAACTCTTTGTGAATTATTGTCGAATTTTGAAGGAGATTCGGCATATACGTCGAATTAAAATAAATGACCAAAATACATTTATTTTCTATTCAAGGCATGTGGAGGATATTTTTAATATTTGATAAAAGTTTTCTCCCTTTCGTCCTTCTTTAAAGAAATGATAAGTTTAATTTTGATAGATGGAGATGGACTTTGTGGCAAGGATTCCCGAGGATAAGATTGCCGAGATAAAACAATCGGTTGACATCGTTGATGTTATTAGTGAATACGTTCAGCTAAGAAAACAAGGCCGTAATTATTTTGGACTATGTCCTTTTCATGGTGAAAACACTCCATCATTTTCTGTTTCACAGGATAAGCAAATCTTTCATTGCTTTGGTTGTGGAATGGGAGGAAATGCTTTTTCGTTCATTATGGAAATAGAGGGAGTTTCCTTTCAAGAAGCGGCCGAGAAGGTAGCTACTAAGGGAAATGTTGAGCTGGAAATAGATTCCAGCATTCATAACCATATTGAAAGTTCTTTACCACCCGATCATATTGAGATGATAAAGGCACACGAATTATTAGCCAAATTTTACCATCATCTGCTTATGAACACCAATGAAGGAGCCGATGCTCTTAATCATTTATTTAAGAGGGGTTTTACCAAGGAGAGTATCCAAAAATTTAATATCGGCTATTCTTTGCCTGAATGGAATTTTGCAGTGAATTATTTGGACAAGCATGGCTTTTCCCTAGAAACCATGGAAAAGGCTGGGTTGCTAGCTCGGCGCAATAAAGACCAAGCTTTTGTCGATCGATTCCGCAATCGAATTATGTTTCCACTACTAAACGAAAAAGGAAAGACTATAGCATTTTCAGCAAGAGCTCTTTCAGATGAAGACCATCCAAAATACTTAAATACTCCAGAAACACAGCTTTTTCATAAAAGCTCAATTTTATACAATTACCATCAAGCTAGGAGTCATATTCGTAGAATTGGTTATACAGTATTATTTGAAGGATTTGCTGATGTAATATCTGCTGATGGGGCAGGTGTTTCTAATGGTGTAGCTCTTATGGGCACAGCTTTAACGGAAAAGCATATTCAAATATTGAAAAGATTGTCGAATTCGATTGTCCTTTGTCTGGATTCAGATGATGCTGGTTTAGAGGCTGCTTTTAAATCAGGTTCTTTATTGGAAAGATATGGCATGGATGTCACTGTTGCACAATTGCCTGATAAATTGGATCCAGATGATTATATTCAGCAATTTGGAGCAGAAAAGTTCCGTGAGGATGTCATTGGGAACGCCCAAACATGGATGGCTTTTAAGTTGTTTTATTTTCGTAGGGGAAAAAATCTTCAAAATGAAGGAGATTTACTCGATTTTATCGATAAAGCCATCATAGAAATAGCTAAGCTAGGGAACGCTGTAGAACGGGATATGTATTTAAGACAGTTGTCTGAAGAATTTTCTTTGTCACTTGATGCTTTAATGTCCCAATTAAATGAACTTATTCAACCACATGTTGATAAAAAACATGAAAAACAGCAGGCGGGAGAGCGACAACCGGAACCCCGAAAAGTAAATCTACCCCAGCGGCAACGATTGCCAGCAATCGCATTAGCAGAAAGACAACTTATTGCTAAAATGATGCAACAAGAGGAATTAGTTTACCGAATCATGGAAATGATGGGGGATGGTACTTTCCACTATGATGAGCATCAAGCGATTGTTACATACCTGCTTGGTTATTATGAGGAAGGAAATAAACCTGATTCTAGTTTATTTATGAATTATCTTCCAGATTTAAAATTAAAAAAAATTGTTTCTGAAATAGAGATGTTGGCTGTTGATCTTGAATATAGTGAAAAAGAGTTAAATGATTATGTGAGTCATGTGTTGAAATATCCTAAATTGTTAATGATAAAAGAAAAGCAAGCAGAACAAAAAGCAGCTGAACGAAAGAAAGAATTTAGCAAAGCAATAGAATTGGCGAAGGAAATTGTAGAATTACGCCGATCTCTTTGACTTTGTACAGCTAAATTCCCTACTTAATGGAGTAAAAATAAATACAAATAGCGGTATATTTTACGCTGTGAAAGCTAACCTTTGTTTCAGAAAGCTTAAGTTTTATGGCATTGTGTTAGCCTAATGTTGGAAGGAGGAAAATGCATGGCTGAAAAATCAGCTCGTTCCAATGAAACTGTGAATGAACTTACTGTAGATCAAGCGAAAGAACAATTGATTGAGCAAGGCAAAAAAGTTGGAACTTTAACATACGAAAAAATTGGAGAGAAACTAGGTCATTTTGACTTAGATTCTGATCAACTGGATGAATTTTATGAGCATTTAACGGATCAAGGGGTTGAGTTAGTCGAAGATTCCGATGAGGATGAGGATCCGAATGTAACGGATATTCAAAAGGAAGACGAGGAAGAATTTGATTTAAATGATTTAAGTGTACCTCCTGGTGTGAAAATTAATGATCCGGTGAGAATGTATTTGAAAGAAATAGGACGCGTAGACCTTCTATCTGCAGAGGAAGAGGTTGAACTGGCTAAGCGAATTGAACAAGGTGATGAAGAAGCTAAAAAACGATTAGCTGAAGCCAACTTGCGACTTGTAGTAAGTATTGCAAAGCGCTACGTAGGTCGTGGTATGCTGTTTTTGGATTTGATCCAAGAAGGTAATATGGGTCTAATTAAGGCAGTGGAGAAATTCGACTATGATAAAGGCTTTAAATTTAGCACTTATGCAACATGGTGGATTCGTCAAGCCATCACAAGAGCTATTGCCGACCAAGCAAGAACAATCCGGATTCCCGTCCACATGGTAGAAACAATCAATAAATTGATTAGAGTACAACGTCAGTTATTACAAGATTTAGGACGCGAACCAACTCCTGAAGAAATTGCTGAAGAAATGGATATGACACCAGATAAAGTCCGAGAAATATTGAAAATTGCACAAGAGCCTGTTTCGTTAGAAACACCCATCGGAGAAGAAGATGACTCCCATTTAGGTGATTTTATTGAGGATCAAGAAGCGACATCACCATCAGAGCATGCTGCTTATGAACTTTTAAAAGAACAGCTAGAAGACGTATTAGATACATTAACAGACCGAGAAGAAAATGTACTAAGACTTCGCTTTGGACTTGATGATGGTCGTACACGCACGCTTGAGGAAGTTGGAAAAGTTTTCGGTGTTACAAGGGAGCGGATAAGACAGATTGAAGCAAAAGCCCTTAGAAAACTTAGACATCCTAGTAGAAGTAAGCGACTAAAAGACTTTTTAGAATAAGCTTGACTACTTTACAGTGCGTGTTTAAAAAAGACCGAGAAGTAATGACATCAATGTCCCACATAGAACGTGTCGGCATTTAATCGATGATCCCTTATCTCGCGGTGTCATTTTTACCGGACTTTTTAAACATCTTATTACAGTTTACTTCTGCTTTCGGGAGTAAGCTTTTTCTTTGCAATGGAAAATGAGCAAAGTTTAATACAAAAGGAATAAAGAAGATACTTCTATATTAAAGAAGTTTTTTGTTTCTTTTTTACTGTTTGCTCATTTCCTTTGACCAAAGAGCAGAAGGATAGAAACGAGTATTGAACCTCTTAGCCCAATCTTCCGTTACTCTTGGGCGTATATATTATTTTAACAAGTTAATTTATAAGACCATTCCAATATCTTAAAAGTGAGGCAACTCCTTATGAAGGATGAAAAGAAAACCGTCCTATTAAACGAAATCAATTTCTGGAAGGAGAATAAAATACTTCCAGAGCATTACTGTGACTATCTTATTGCATTGTACACTCAAGGAGATGAAACACAACAACCTAAAAATCTAAAAAGTAAAAAGAAAATATTTCAATGGGAAGTTATTTTGCAATTACTGCTTTTGCTCTTGATAGTTGTAATGGCTGTAATAACATATATTACAGCTATTTCATTTGGATTGCAAACGCTTTTCTTGTCAGTATTTGTCATCATTCTTATTTTTAGTTGGATTTATTTTCGTAAAAAAAAGCAAAAGCCTACACTTGTCTATATTACAGCAGCTTTTTTATTGCTTTTTTATACTGTTCAAATTAACGGTGCTTTTTTTGAAAATGAGACAATTAGTTTATATTGGCTTTTATTAATAAATTGTCTTATTTGGATTTTCGGTGGTATAGTTGGGAAAAAGTTATTTTTCACATTATCGGGCTTTATTGCTATGGCATTATTAATCCTATTGATCCTTATTTAAATCGTTTTTTTTGGTTAAATATTGAAGAATAGATGAATTTTATTGCAAAAGCTTTTACTTTTTGCGTATTTCGAGTAAAATAGAGTTGTTTGAAGCATAATCTATATTATATACATAGTGATCTTACTAAGGAGGGCTTAAGTAGTGAAACGTAATCCACTCGTTCCCTATTTTTTAATTTTTGCAATGGGATTTGTAATTATTTTTTTCCTCGGGATTAAAGGGATTGGGGACGCTAAAGAAATAGCTAATGAAGGAGAAGAAGGTGGCGGAGAAGAGGTCGCTTTTGATCCTGAAACATACGCAAATCAAACATGTATCTCCTGTCATGGTGAAAATTTAGAGGGAAGTAGTGCTCCATCTCTTCATGGCACAGGGCTATCGAAAGAAGAAGTTGCCGATATTCTAACCAATGGAACAGAGGGTGGAATGCCAGCTGGATTGGTAGAGCCAGATAATATCGATGAAATGGCTGAATGGATCTCAAATTTAAAATAATTTAAAAGCGTAGTACTAACTATTGCTATAATTAGATCCCAACATATGAAGAGTTCTTTGCATTTAGCAAGGAACTCTTTTAACTTTAGACCGAGAAACTGGTCACAAAGGCGTGCGATTGTAGTCGCGAATTTAGCCTTTGATCATTATACATAGGGTGATGGAATGAATATTGAAAAATTATCCAAAAGATTGGAAACGGTTGTTTCTTATATTAAACCAAATATGAAAATTGCTGATATTGGTTCAGATCATGCTTATTTACCATGTTTTGCTGTGAAGAATGGAATTGCTTCTTACGCGATTGCTGGAGAAGTGGTTGAAGGACCTTATCAATCTGCTCTTAATCAGGTAGAAGCTGCACAATTAACAGAAAAAATTTCAGTTCGAAAAGGAAATGGCCTAGAAGTGCTCCGAAACGAGGATCAAATAGACTGTATAGTTATTGCTGGCATGGGGGGAAGCTTAATTACAGAAATATTAGAAGCCCAGAAGCAAAAATTAGCCTCTGTAAGCCGTTTGATTCTTCAACCTAATATAGCAGCTGAAAAAGTGCGAAAGTGGCTCTATGAGGAAAAATGGCAGCTTGTGGACGAGCAGCTAATTGAAGAAGAAGGAAAGTTTTATGAAATTCTTGTAGCTGAACCTGGGAATCCGACTCTTCCTTATATAGATTTGAGCAAGGAATTTTTATTGGGACCATTTTTATTGAAACAGAGGAACGATCATTTTAAACAAAAGTGGAATGCCGAATTAAAGATATGGGAGAAAGTTTTGCAAGAACTAAATAAGGCAGAGGAAAATCAAGCAACAGAGGCAAAAAAGCAAGCATTATTACGAAAAATTGAAATGGTAAGGGAGGAGTTAAAGTGAAGGAAGTGAAGGTAGGACAGGTCTTGCAATTATTTGAACAATTCGCACCGCAAAAATATGCGCTTGAAGGGGATCCAATCGGATTACAAGTGGGCTCATATCAAAAGCGGGTGAAAAATATTATGATCGCTCTCGACGTATTAGAAAATGTCGTTGAAGAGGCGATTGAAAAAAAGGTAGACTTGATCATTGCCCATCATCCAATGATTTTTCGCCCTGTGAAAAAGATCCAAACAGATCAGGCTCAAGGAAGAATTATCGAAAAGCTGTTAAAACATGATATTTCCGTGTATGCTGCCCACACGAATTTAGATGTAGCTAAAGGCGGAGTAAATGATATGCTGGCACAAGCTTTGCAACTTGAAAAAACTGCTGTTCTTATTCCGACCTATGAACAGAAATTAAGAAAACTAGCTGTATATGTCCCTGTTGAACACGAGAAGCAAGTACGTACTGCATTAGGAGAAGTCGGAGCTGGCGCTATTGGAGACTATAGCCATTGTTCATTTTCTACGGAAGGAACAGGCCGTTTCCAACCAGGTGAAGGAACAAATCCTCATATTGGTCAACATGGAAAATTGGAATCAGTACAAGAAGTGAGAATTGAAACAGTTTATCCGGTTGAAATGGAGAAAAAATTAATTACAAGCATGTTGAAGGCACATCCTTATGAAGAACCAGCCTATGACCTTTATGATCTTGCTTTAAAAGGGGAGGAGCTTGGGCTTGGGAGAATTGGAGAGTTAAAAGAAGAAATGTCTCTTCGCGATTTTGCTCTATTTACAAAAGAAGTTTTAGATTCTCCTGGAGTGCGTATCGTAGGAGATTTGGATGAAAAAGTAAAGAAGGTAGCTGTCTTGGGCGGCGATGGCAATAAGTACTTCTCTAAAGCTAAATTTAAAGGTGCAGATGTTTATGTGACAGGTGATTTCTATTATCATACAGCCCATGATGCCATGAATATGGGATTAAATATTGTTGATCCAGGCCATAATATTGAAAAAATTATGAAAAAAGGTGTAACAGAACTCCTTAAAAAGGAATGTGAAAATAGTCAGTTTGAGATAACCATATTCCCATCAGAAGAAGATACAAACCCATTTATTTTCTTATAAAAGACTAATCTTAGCAGTGTTATTTCTGCTGCTAAGTATATTATTACTTCTTAACTTGTAGGTGAATTTTCACAAAGATCGTTTAACTCTGGAGCCATCGTGGGAGGTTCGCAGCAGCAAGTCCATCGGCGTTACGTTAGGATGGGGTTTTTAACCGATGTTCTACTTTTTAATTTTAGCCAAAGCAGGCAGAGAAAGAATGCCTTGCTTTGGCTAAAAACATTAGAGAATAAAGCGCCTTGCAGTCTTTCCTGCTATCTCGTGGTCAGGGATGTTTTTGTAATTCTCGGTAAAATTTTATTTAAAGGTACTTTGTGTTCACGATCCCAAGTTGTTTGATCAGAGGGATCAAATTGTTCCAAGAATTTCATTACTTCACGGACAATGGGTGTCGGAGTAGAAGCTCCAGCTGTAATTGCCACTGTTTCAGCTTTTAAAATCCATTCAATTTGAATTTCTGAGACATCTGATATTCGGTAGGCAGGTGTACCAGCAATTTCCTTCGATACTTGTGCCAAACGATTTGAGTTATTACTCATCGGATCACCAACTACAATAAGTACATCCGCTTCACCTGCTTGATCTGCAACTGCTTCCTGTCTAACTTGAGTGGCAAGGCAAATCTCTTTATGCTGTTCAACATGAGGGAATTTTTCTTTCACCCTATTCATAATTGCTTGAACATCCCACTGGCTCATCGTTGTTTGATTTGTTACGATGATTTTATCGTTCTGAATATCTAATTTTTCAACATCATCGAGTGTTTCAACTAGATGGACAATATGTGGGGCAACCCCAATAGCACCCTCTGGCTCTGGGTGACCTTTTTTACCGATATAAATGATATTGTAGCCTTCTTTTTCTTTTTCTCTTATCAGGTCATGGGTGACTGTTACATCAGGACAGGTTGCATCGATAGTTGTCAATCCTTTTTGCTTCGCAAGTTCACGTACTTCTGGAGAAACCCCGTGAGCAGTGAAGATAACTGTGCCTTGATCAACCTTTGATAAGATTTCTTTCCGATTAGGGCCGTCTAATGTAATAATTCCATCTTCCTCAAACGCGTCTGTAACATGCTTATTGTGAACGATCATCCCTAAAATATAGATGGGACGCGGTAAGGTTTTATCCAAAGAAGCATTTCGAGCAATGACCATGGCATCTACTACACCATAACAATACCCTCGAGGGGTAATTTTAATAACTTTCATCCAAATCCTCCTGACTAGAGGCTTCAGCCTGTAATCTATTGAACTTCATATCTATTATAAAGGACAACAGTAAAAAAGCCAATCGCAGGAGGAAGAGAAGAGAGTTGAAACAAGCGGAACGCCTAACTTCGTTACTTCACATGTTGGTAGCCTAATTCAAATTCTAGTGGGAATAGCGATATTATATTTTCTTGAACACAGAAAGAGTGAATCTATGTTTCAAGAAGTGGTTCGTCAACTATTTCGAAAAGCTACGTTTTTTCATTCGACATTAGTCTAATAATTTTCCAGTAATCTATTAAGTTTAAGGTGCTTTATGATGGAATATATAATTTGGGTACAGATTCTCCTTTCTTCCGTTCTTTTTTAGTGGGTGTGGGTGTATTGTCTGCTTTTTTATTTTTTTTCTTATCTTCTTCAATTTCTCCATCGCTTAGATTTTGCTGTAGATCGTCGATTGATTGTTCTGGGGTAGTGGATGAAACATCTGCAGATTCATCAGCTGAAGAAGATGTTAAACCTTGATAAATTCTCCACATTGCTGGTAGATTTTTCACCATTGGTCCATATTGTTGTATGAGTGGTCCGATTTGTTGCGCTGTATTTAATACGTTTTGAGTTTTTCCTAAAAAATTACCGATAGTTTGTGGATTTGTAAGTCCTTGAAGCAAAGATGTTTGAGTTCCTCCTGATCTGGCAAACATTGATGCAGCTTCTGGTGCGGCCTGCCGTGAGAATAATCTTGCTAATAAACCTCTATTAGCGGATAAGCCTGGTTGTTGTCCGAATGCTGCCATTCCTCGAGGATTTGGACCAAACATTCCTGATTGGCCGATATTACGTGCTGGCCATCCCATTCTTTGTGGCGGCATCGGCCCTGGATTTCGTAATGCCAATTACATAACCTCCCTTCCTACAGCTAAGTTATGCAAAAATCTATGAAAAGTTTGGATAATCGCCGTAACTTAGTGGTTATTATTGTACCAGGGGGTTAGCAAGAATTTTAAAGACAATATTTGTGAAACTCAGCTGAATCGTTTATAATTATTTCTTTGAGATGATCCTTATTAGGAAGTGAAAAAATGAACCATGATTTTAATCAATTTAAATTGCAGCCATTTATTATACAAGCCATTGAGAAAATGGGATTTCGCCAACCTACCGAAATTCAGCAAAAAATGATCCCGCTTATTTTACAGGGGCATAGTGCAATTGGTCAGTCACAAACAGGGACAGGGAAAACACACGCTTATCTTTTGCCAATTGTACAGTCAATAGATCCAGAACAGAAACATGTTCAAGCTGTTATTACAGTGCCAACAAGAGAATTGGCTGATCAAATTTATCAAGAAATTTTAAATCTTATACAATTTGATCCAGCAAACATGATAACAGCCAAGCGTTTTATTGGTGGTACAGATAAACAGAGGGATGTTGGCAGATTAAAGGAACAGCCCCATATTATTGTGGGAACTCCCGGAAGAATACATGACTTAATTAGGGAGCAAGCTCTTTTTGTTCATAAAGCAAATATGCTCGTCATTGATGAAGCAGACCTTATGCTTGATATGGGCTTTTTACATGATGTGGATCAAGTTGCTGCCAGAATGCCAGAAGATTTGCAAATGCTTGTGTTTTCAGCAACAATTCCGGAAAAAATAAAACCTTTTTTAAAGAAATACATGGAAAATCCGAAGTATGAACAGGTGGATCCAGAGAATATAGCTGCTGAGAACATTGAACATATTTTAGTTCCATTGAAGAGTCGAGAAAAAGTTGATCTAATCACAGATATGCTTCAATCATATAATCCATACCTGGCGATTATTTTTGTCAATACTAAACAAATGGCTGACATTGTTGCAGACAAGTTGATTGAGAGAGGATTAAAAGTTGGAAGACTTCACGGTGATATTAGCCCCCGTGAACGTAAAAGAGTGATGAAACAGATTCGCCAACTTGATTTTCAATATATTGTTGCAACAGATTTAGCGGCGAGAGGAATTGATATTCAGGGTGTAAGTCATATTATTAATTATGAGTTGCCAAAGGATCTTGATTTTTATATTCATCGCGCTGGGAGAACTGCAAGAGCGGGGAATAAGGGCATTGCGGTAACTATTTACCAACCAAGTGATGAAGATGCATTAGCGAAATTAGAGAAAATGGGCATTTTATTTACCCATATGGATTTTGAACGGGGTAATTGGGTAGAAAGTACGGATCGGAATCGAAGGAAAAAGCGTCAAAAATCGGTTTCAGAAGAAGAACTTAAAGCCAAGCAGCTAATTAGAAAGCCAAAACAAGTAAAACCTGGCTATAAAAAGAAAATGCAAAAACAAAAAGAACAAATAATTAGAAGAGAGAAAAAAGCAAAAAATCGTAATAAATAAGGGGGAGTGGGTATGTTGAAAATTGGATCACATGTTTCGATGAGTGGGAAGAAAATGTTGCTAGCTTCCAGTGAAGAGGCTGTTTCATATGGAGCGAATACATTTATGATTTATACTGGTGCCCCACAGAATACAAGAAGAAAAAAGATTGAAGAATTAAATATTGAAGCCGGACAAGCCCATATGAAAGAGCATGGAATAGATGAAATTATCGTCCATGCACCGTATATTATCAATATTGGAAACAGTGTAAAACCGGAAACATTTGAATTAGGTGTCAATTTTCTTCGTTCTGAAATTGAAAGAACAGAGGCAATTGGCGCTAAACAAATAGTTTTACACCCTGGCGCTCATGTAGGTGAAGGAGCAGAGAAAGGAATTCAAAAGATCATTGAAGGCTTAAATGAAGTATTAACTGCTGATCAGAATGTTCAAATTGCTCTTGAAACAATGGCAGGTAAAGGTTCTGAATGTGGCCGTTCTTTCGATGAATTGGCGAAGATTTTCGATGGTGTACATTTAAATGATAAGCTTTCGGTTTGTTTTGATACTTGTCATACACATGATGCGGGATATGATATTGTCCATGATTTTGATGGAGTATTAGACGAGTTTGACCGTGCGATTGGAGTCGACCGTATTAAAGTATTGCATATTAATGATAGCAAAAACGAATGTGGAGCGCGAAAAGACCGACATGAAAATATTGGCTTTGGCCATATCGGGTTTGATGCATTACACTATATTATTAAACATCCTCAATTGGGAGATATTCCGAAAATATTAGAAACACCTTATGTAGGGATCGATAAAAAAGATAAAAAAGCTCCTTATAGATTTGAAATTGACATGATTAAAAAAGGCGAATTTAATGAACGTTTATTGGAAGAAATAATGGCCCAGTAAAGGATGAAATGGCATTCCAATAAGTCTTTAATTACAAAAACGAAGGAAGAAATGTATAAATCTCCCTTCGTTTTTTTGCGTTTTTTTCTTAACTTGTAAATTGAATAAATAATTTATTTAATTCTTTAGCTGTTTTCGGTCCGGAAATCTTAGCTACTTCTCGGACGATTTGTGAACGAGTTCTATCATCGAAAAT
This sequence comes from Lederbergia galactosidilytica, assembly GCF_017873565.1. Lineage (GTDB taxonomy): Bacteria > Bacillota > Bacilli > Bacillales > Bacillaceae_C > Lederbergia > Lederbergia galactosidilytica. The sequence goes on along the minus strand of NZ_JAGGKH010000006.1, from coordinate 195,284 downwards.
ATCAAAATTTTTACCTCTTAGATAAGCGGCAATTTTATCTGCCTCGTCTCTTGAAACTTCAAAATGGAATTGTTTTGCGTATTTTAATAATTCTTCACTCGTAATCATATTCACCTTTAAATTCACCATATTTTTAATCATTTTCAAGATCATCACTCCCCATAAAATATGTATGCACTCTAAACAAAAATGTGTCTCAGTAATTAAACAAAAAGTTAGTAAATAGGTAATAACTAACTTAAAGTCGTTCAGTACCAATAGTTAAATGAGTTTGATGTTTCCCTCTAGTCATAACAATTTATCCTTCTGGATCATCATGTTTCAAGGTCGAACATCTCTCTGTACAACAGAGCCAAAAGGTTTGTAGCAGAATGAGTTAAATAGGCGTTTAGACTTTTGTCCGATGTCACGCTCAAAAGTATCTTTCATTTACAAGTAGGTTAAAGTCATGGTATACTTGCCTATGTCAAATCGTAATGATTCTTATTAAAAGAGGATGAATAAAATGACTGAGTCAGTGATTGATATAAAAAATGTTAGCTTTCGTTATGAACGCGAATGGGTATTAGAGCAAATTAATTTATCTGTTCAAAAGGGTGCTTTTTTAGGATTGGTTGGGCCAAATGGATCTGGTAAATCAACTTTATTAAAGTTAATACTTGGATTAATGAAGCCTCAAGAAGGAGAAATATCGCTTTTCCATGAGTCTGTAGCGAAATTTAAAGATTGGAATCGGATCGGGTTTGTTTCCCAAAAGGCGAATTCCTTTAATAGTGGCTTTCCAGCAACTGTGTTTGAAGTTGTTGCAAGTGGATTAACTGGAAAACTAGGTTTATTTCGTGTTTTAAAGAACCAACATAAAAAGCTGATTACGGAGACGATCGAGGCCGTCGGTATGGAAAAATTTATGCAACGGAATATCGGCGAGTTATCTGGAGGACAGCAGCAACGAGTTTTTATTGCGAGAGCCTTAGTTTCAAAACCGGATATTCTTATATTGGACGAACCAACAGTAGGTGTTGATGAGAGAAATGTCCGTTCCTTCTATGATATGTTAGTCAAATTGAATCAAGAACAAGGAATCACTTTGATTTTAGTCACACATGATATTGGGACCATGACAGATAAGGTAACTCACGTTGCTTGCTTAAACAAAACATTGCATTTTCATGGAGATGTAGGGGATTTTGAAAAGTTTAATTCAGATGATTTGTCAGCTATTTATAACCATGATGTGCACCTATTATTCCATGATCATTCTAATGAACAAGAAGGTGTAGCACGTGATTGAAGCAATTTTTCAATATGAGTTTTTACGTAATACGTTTATAACTGGCTTGTTAATTGGTTTTGTTGCGCCGCTCTTAGGCACATTTATAGTAGTTAGAAGATTATCATTGATCGCAGATGCATTGAGCCATGTGACATTAGCCGGAATTGCAACAAGTTTATTTTTCAGTAAGACATTTACGCTTTTCGCGGGAATGAATCCTCTTTATTTTGGGATTGGTTTTTCTGTCGCAGGTTCTCTCTTAATTGAGCGATTGCGAATAGTTTATAAACATTATCAGGAGCTAGCAATTCCCATTATTATGTCAGGTGGGATTGGAGTTAGTGTGATTTTCATTTCATTAGCAGACGGATTTAACACTGATTTATTTAGTTATTTATTTGGAAGTGTTAGTGCTGTTTCAAGGATAGATTTATACCTTATTTTAGGAATTGCTTTTTTTGTAGGATTGGTTATTATTTTGTTATACAAAGAATGGTTTTTATTATCTTTTGATGAAGAGCATGCGAAGGTCGCGGGTATACCCGCGAAATTTCTGCATTTTCTCTTTATGTTGATGACAGCTCTTGTAATTGCAGCTTCGATGCGGATCGTTGGAATTTTGCTTGTTTCAGCCTTGATGACTCTTCCGGTTGCGGCAAGTATGCGGATTGCAAGAGGGTTCAAACAAACGATTTGGCTATCTATTTTATTTGGAGAAATCTCTGTTATTGGCGGTTTAACAAGTGCCTATTATTTAGATCTAGCACCCGGTGGAACGATTGTTGTTTTATCTATTTTTATTTTACTTATCGTTATTCTATTGAAACGTCTGCGTATAAAAGGTGTATTATGGAATTCAAGAGGTGAAAAAGCATGAATGTGACGGAAGCCATTGAAATGTTGAAAAATAAGGGATATAAAATAACAGATAAACGGGAACAAATGCTTAACATTTTTGCTGATCATAATAAATATTTAACAGCAAGAGAAGTGTTATCTGAAATGCAAGGGGACTTTCCACAGCTTAGCTTTGATACGATCTATCGAAATCTTTCTTTGTTCCATGAGCTTGGAATTCTTGAAGCAACAGAATTAAGCAGTGAAAAGCATTTTCGTTATACTTGTTCTACGCATGATCACCATCATCATTTTATATGTATGAAATGTGGGAGAACAAAAGCTATTGAAGCCTGTCCAATGGATTTTGTAACAGAAGATCTGAATGGATTTGAAGTGGCAGATCATAAATTTGAAATCTATGGGAAATGTCCTAATTGTGTATAAAAAATGCCAAGCACTTTAGTCAGTGCTTGGCATTTTTCTCATTAAAAGGAAGACTGATATTTTGACTCTTTATCTAAGGCAAGCCATTGATCTACCCAGTTTTTTGCTTCTTGCCAATTCTGTACACGGATCACTTTGTCGGGTATAGCTTTGCGATTATATGGTGTATCAAATAAGATGACTGGAATATTTAGTTCTTCCGAAATCGCTACGGCATTATCATGTTTATCCTCGAAAAATAGATCAACACTATATTTCTTTGCTGTTCCAACTTTATCATGGGAGCCGATTAATTCAATATGGTGAAAATCGATGGCATGATTAAGAAAGTAGGATTCTGTTATTTCCATTGCTCTATGGTGACGGGCACTAATAAAATATAATTCGTGGTCATGGAACCATGTGTTTAGTATTGTTTTAGCACCAGTAGCAAGTGGAGCTTCTTTATATAATTTTGCCTCACTTTGCATAAACCACTCATACACATCCTTCTCAGGTAAGTCTAAGCAGTCTGTGATTTCATATTCTGTTAAATCATCCAAAGTTATATTTAATTGAAATTTTTTATTAATATGGGGAATAAAGGATGTTGGACAAGTGACCGTCCCATCGATATCAATACCAAATCTTTTCTTCATAAAATCTCCTTCCTTTGAGGATATATTTACACTACTCGTTAAGAAAGAGGCTGTCTTTAGACACCCTCTTTCACCTCAAGATCAGCTGTGTTTGTTTGATTCTCTTCTGCTTGTTTTTTGTAGTATTCTTCAGCCATTTTATCAATTTCTTTTTTCAGTTCATCAACCATTGTCGCTTCAGGCACTTTTCTAACGGTTTTTCCTTTTTTGAAGAGTAATCCTTCCCCACGTGCTCCTGCAATACCGATATCAGCTTCTTTTGCTTCACCAGGGCCATTTACAGCACAACCGAGAACAGAGACCTTAATCGGGGCCTTGATCGTTTGTAAATACTCTTCCACTTCATTGGCGATTTTAATAAGGTCAATTTCAATTCTTCCACAAGTAGGACAAGAAACTAATGTGGCTGCATTAGCTATAAGCCCGAAAGATTTTAACAATTCTCGTGCTACCTTTACTTCTTCAACAGGATCAGCACTTAGGGAGACTCTTAATGTGTTTCCAATTCCTTTGCTTAAAATCGCTCCAAGACCAGCTGCGCTTTTGACTGTTCCCGCAAATAAAGTTCCACTTTCAGTGATACCAAGATGTAAAGGATAATCAAACGCTCTTGCTGCTTTTTCATATGCTTCAATGGCTAAATTGACATCAGAAGCTTTCATAGAAACGATAATATCATGAAAATCTAGTTCTTCGAGAATCTTTATGTGATGAAGTGCACTTTCCACCATTCCATCGGCAGTGGGATATCCATATTTCTTCAAGATATTTCTTTCAAGACTTCCAGCATTTACGCCAATACGCATCGGAATTCCTTTTGCTTTAGCAGCTTTTACAACTGCTTCAACTCTTTCACGCTTCCCGATATTCCCAGGATTGATTCGAATCTTATCAGCCCCACCTTCAATTGCAATCAGGGCAAGACGATAATCAAAGTGGATATCCACGACAAGAGGAATATTAATTCTTTTTTTGATTTCAGATATGGCGTTTGCCGCTCTTTCATCCGGACAGGCGACACGCACAATTTGGCAGCCCGCTTCTTCTAAACGATTAATTTCATTTACTGTTGCTTCGACATCATGTGTTTTTGTTGTTGTCATACTTTGGATAATAACTTGGTCAGCGCCACCGATCGTTAAATTTCCTACTTTTACGGGGCGTGTTTTCGTACGATGTATGATTTCACCCAAGGGTTCTTCTCTCCTTTTTTCATAAGAAAAATGAAATAAGCTAAGCTTATTTGGACATCTTTTTTAGCTCTTGCCATTCTATTGTAGCAATCTTTTAGTCTATTTGACAATATACTTCCCTGATTTAATCTGTTTCCGCTAGATAGATTGGAAAATTATAAGATTCTCCAATTTGGATTTGTTCAGGTTTTACACCATTATTCAATCGTTCGAAATCTTTCACAACTTGCTCGATGGCTACAGGTAGCGCTCCCTGTTGGCGTGCCTCTAATATTGAAAGCACTGTATCACCAGGTTTTATTTTTTCTGTAAACAGATTGTTCTTTTCTGTGACAGGGAGAGACGAACTTTGTTGTACTGTTGAGTTCGCTGATATAGCAGGGAGTACCCCGACTGTTAAGTCATGATAAACACTATATAAAACAACAAGACTAGCAATTAAAACTATTATTTTTTTCATTGAGCATAACCCTTTCTATCATCTTAATTCACTTTATGATAGAAAGGTTGAAGTTATGATTATTTTTTTACACGTGGCATTTTACTGATTGCTAACACGATATAAATGATTGAGATTGCAAAATCGTATAAAATCCCATACGGAATTTCGATATTAAATAACGGGAAGAAGCCAAATAAAATTGTGGGTAAGGTAATGCTAAAAGCAGTCAATCGCCAAGCGTTACGATAAGGTAATGCTCGTTTTAAGCCTTTTGCAAAAAGCAAAGCAATCAAAGCGATAAACGATATTTTTATAAAGAGTAGCCCGGAGTATAGAACATAGGTGAAAATAAGGTAAATAGGTACAATTATAGCTAGACTCCCTTTGTCAAAATTAGTTGACAGCTGGGAGAAGTCGCGATCAATTAGTAAAAGTTTAATAATTGCCGGAGCAAAATAGATGGTTGCTAGTATAAAAACATATTTTATTGTTTTTCCGATATCAAGGAAACGAAATTTTGCTAGGTCCTTGAAGGAATAAATTGACTTATAAAATAAGGTATAGATAGATATCTTTCTCATTTAGTTCACGCCCATTTCTATTTCTTTCAGCTATAGATAACTAAAGATATTATCATCGGGATTGATGCAGTATTCAAGAAAAAGGATTGGTAAAAATGAAAATTCATTTAAAAGGGAGTTTAAATCCCGGTGAACCGTTGAACATTCAAGTTAATTATAAATGAAATTTAACTAACTATTAGACTTTTGTATTGAAAACATAAAAGAAAGGGATGGAGAGGAAGAAAGAGGAAAATTATGAGCAAATTAATTGAATCCGGTTTCGGGTTTTGATAATCTTAAATGGAAAGCTTGAATCGCTATTTGATTCAAAATATTACATAGGGAGGAATTATGAATGGCATACGAATTACCGCAATTACCTTATGGATATGATGCATTGGAGCCACATATTGATAAGGAAACAATGAACATTCACCATACGAAGCACCATAACACATATGTTACGAATTTGAATAAAGCTCTAGAAGGACATGAGGAGTTAGCTAGTAAATCTGTTGAAGATTTAATTTCTGATCTAGATTCTGTTCCTGAATCTATTCGTACCGCTGTAAGAAATAATGGTGGTGGTCATGCAAACCATTCATTGTTCTGGACGCTCTTGTCCCCTGATGGCGGTGGAGAACCAACAGGTTCTTTAGCTGAAGCCATTAATAGTAAATTTGGTAGCTTCGATAAATTTAAAGAAGACTTCCAAGCTGCAGGTGCTGGCCGTTTTGGTTCTGGTTGGGCTTGGCTTGTAGTAAATAATGGTGAACTTGAAATTACAAGCACAGCTAATCAAGATAGTCCATTAATGGAAGGGAAAAAACCTCTATTAGGTCTTGATGTATGGGAGCATGCTTATTATCTAAAATATCAAAATCGCCGTCCTGAGTATATGAGCGCATTCTGGAATGTTGTCAATTGGGATGCTGTTCAAAAACAATACGATGCGGCAAAATAAATAATTTCTTTTTAAAAAAGCTGTCGAGTTAATCTCGGCGGCTTTTTTATTGTGTTATTTCAGTTTTATATAGGAAGAAGGAAAAGTTCTCTGATTTTTGAAGTATAATTCTCTTTTCTTCACCAAAGCTAAGGAGAAGAAAAGGGGAGTTCTTCTATGTTGAAACTCAAAAACCTTTATAGCGGAATGGATATAACAAAAGATTTAGTTTTGTTATTAGTTGTAGGTGGCTTATATTCACTGAGTATCGCTCTGTCCAATACTTTTGTGAATGTTTATTTGTGGAAGCAATCAGGAAGCTATATGGACTTAGCGATATATAATCTTTCAGTCGTAGTTATGCAACCAATCACATTTATATTAGCTGGAAGATTAGCAAAGAAAATCGATCGAGTGATTGTCTTACGGATTGGGGTCATTTTTTTAGCGTTATTTTTTATCGCCGTTTTACTGTTTGGTGAAAAATCGGATGACTATCTAGTTGTGTTGGGCGGTTTACTGGGAATTGGTTATGGCTTTTACTGGTTAGCATTTAATGTATTAACATTTGAAATTACGGAACCAGAAACAAGAGATTTCTTTAATGGCTTTATGGGAGCTTTATCTTCTTCGGGAGGTATTATCGGCCCCATTACCGCTGGTTTTATTATTACTCGCTTTACATCAAATATTGGTTACACCATTATATTTGCCATCTCTCTTGCTTTATTTTCTGCAGCGGTTGTCACAAGTTTTTTTCTGAAACGCCGTCCTTCTTCTGGTCGGTATTTATTTGTAAAAGTGTTTCAAGAAAGAAAGGTCAATCACAACTGGAAGCTTGTAACAAATGCTCATTTATTACAAGGTATTCGAGAAGGGACTTTTGTATTTATTATCTCGGTCTACCTCTTTGTCGCAACGAATAATGAATTGGCATTAGGAACCTATGGTATGATTCATGCAGGGACTGCTTTTATTATGTATTCAGTGGCGACAAAGTTAATAAAAAAGGACAAGAGAAAGAAAGTGATGATCCTTGGTGGTGTGATTTTGTATGTGGCGATCTTTTTAATCTTTATAGATCCCACCTATATCAGGTTGCTCATCTATGGAGTTATCATTGGAATTGCCTACCCATTAATGCTTGTTCCTTATTCTTCGATTACCTATGATGTGATTGGAAAAAGTCGAAATGCTGCAGAACTGCGGATTGAATATGTAGTTGTAAAAGAGTTATTTTTAAATTCAGGAAGAGTAATATCGATTTTACTTTTTATTATTGCGATAAAGTTGATCAATCCAGCAACAGCCATTCCGGCCATGCTGTTAATATTTGGAATTGGTCATACTTTAGCGGCATTACTTTTACAAAAACTGAAATTTGCTTAATTGTGTTTGTATTAATTAACGCTGGCTTCTCACCCGTTTTTCTTTTACAATAAAGAGAGAAAATACAAGGGGAAGGGCTGGATCAGTTGAGAAAGAATAAGAAAAAAAAGACGCATATTCCACTTCGGATTAATCTATTGTTCTTTGCCGTCTTTATTCTTTTTGCGGTTTTAATTTTTCGTCTAGGGTATGTGCAAATTGTTCATGGGGAAGATGCGAAACGAGAGCTGGATCGAACAGAAGATGTGACGGTTAAAACAAGTGTACCAAGGGGCTTGATCTATGATAGAGATCACCGACCAGTGGTAGAGAATCAAGCAGAAAGAGCGATTACATATACCGCTCCTAAAAAGTTTAATCAAGAAGAAACACTGGAAACGGCAAAGAAACTAGCTAAATTAATTGAGAAAGAAACAGATAAAATTACCGATAGAGATAAGATTGATTTTTGGATCCTCCTTCATCCTGATGAGGCAAAGGCAAAGTTGTCGGATAAAGAATGGGCAGATTTAAAGAATGAGGAAGCAGCCAAATTGCAACGGGAGCGAGTGACAGAAGCGGATTTGAAGATGCTTTCGAAGGATGATTTAGAAGTATTGGCCATTTACCGAGAGTTTACGAAGGGCTATGCACTTGATCCGCAAATTGTCAAAAATGAGGATGTCTCACTCGAAGAATTTGCTCGAGTAAGTGAAAACTTAAACTCTCTTCCTGGCGTAGACACGACAATGGATTGGGAAAGAATCTATCCATTTGAGGATACATTACGGACTATTTTAGGAAATGTGAATTCCGGCCTCCCAGCGGAAAAATTAGACTATTATGAAGCTCATGGCTATAGCCGTAGTGATCGGGTAGGGAAAAGTTATCTGGAGTTACAGTATGAGGATGTTTTACAAGGCCAAAAAGAAAAAGTGAAAAATGTAACCAAATCGGGACAAATTCTGGAAACAGAATTGGTTTCAGAAGGAGCACGGGGCAAAGATCTTGTACTTACAATAGATATGGAATTACAACAAAAGGTCGATCAAATTATTGAAGAAGAATTACGCAAAACAAAAGCGAAATATGGTACTCAATTATTAGATCGAGCTTTTGTCACCTTAATGGATCCTAATACAGGGGAGATACTCGCCTTATCTGGGAAACAATATACGTATGATGAAGATGAAAAAAAATATGTGCTCCGGGATTTTGCATCTGGTAACTTCACTACTGCTTATGTTCCGGGATCTGCGGTGAAAGGTGCTACAGTATTAACCGGATTTATGACCGGGGTGAATCATCCGGGTAAATGGATATTGGATGAACCGTTGATTTTTAAAGATGGTACAAAAAAAAGTTCTTGGTTCAATGGTGGTTGCTGTAATCAATCCATGGATGAGAAAACAGCCTTAATGAAATCTTCAAACGTTTATATGTTTAAAACGGCAATGCTTATTGGGGGATATCAATATCAACGTGGTGATTACTTAGGAATTGACAAAGTAAAGGCGTTTGAAAAAATGCGTTATTACTTTAGTCAATTTGGATTGGGTACAATGACTGGAATTGACTTGCCAGGTGAAATGTCTGGATATAAGGGAGACCCAAAAACGAACGAAGCTGGTAAAGCGTTGGACTTTGCTATTGGACAATTTGATACATTTACTAACTTACAGCTTGCACAATATGTCTCAACAATTGCAAATGGTGGCAATCGAATGCAACCACATATTGTTAAGGAAATTCGGGAACCAGGAAATGAAGATGAAAAACTTGGACCAATTGCCCAAGAAGTTCAATCGAAAGTGTTAAATCGAATTGATGCAACAGAAAATGAAATTAAAAGTGTTCAAGAAGGGTTTTGGCGTGTTGTCCACTCAAGTGGTGGGACCGGAACAGCCTTAGGACAGGGCGAGTATAAAAACCTTCGCATTGCCGCTAAAACAGGAACTGCGGAGACATTCGACCAAGGCAAAAGTGTGTGGAATTTATCTTTAGTTGCTTATGCGCCTTATGAAAATCCAGAAATCGCGATGTCGATTATTGTCCCTTCCGCTTATTTGAATGGTAGTACTGAGAATAAAATTAATTCAGATATTGGCAAACGTGTTATGAAAGCTTATTTCGATTTACAAAAAGAAAGAGCAAAATAAAAAGAAGCCTGACATTTACAAACTGAATGTCAGGCTTCTTCGATGTTTAACTGTTATTTTTGCCTTGTGAGGATTTCAGAAATTTCTTGATAAGATAGGTCCTTATCCATCTTAAATTTCCCTGTACGGACTTTGGTTTGTAATTCTTTTGCTTCTAAATAATCATTGAAATCCTCTGAATCATGAACAATCCCTGCTGCTGCCAATTGATCGCTGATTTCTTTTGATGACATGCCCTCTTTAATGAGAATTTCAACACTTGTTGGTTCCTCTTTATCTTCTTCTGCTGCTTCTTTTTTCTTTTCATTTATTTGCTTTTTTTCTAGTTCTTCATATTTTGTTTGCCAATCTTGCACCTCATTTTGCAATTTTTCAAGTTTCGCTTCATTGATATTCGTATTAGTAGTTGGGGTGCTAGGCTCGGTATCTTTAAGATTTAAATATTGGAAAGCAAATATACAGATAGCTGAGAGGAGGAGGCCGATGGCTAACCCTCTCGTTCCTCTTTTATCCACGATAATCTCCTCCTAAGTTTGACTCATAGGATGCAATAATCTGTTGAACCTTATCGATTGATAAAGAGGATTGCCTAGAAATTTGTCCGAGATCCAAACCTTGATGATAGAGGGCAATCACTTGGTTTTTTAATATTTCATTCGGTTTATTGATCGGCTCCTTCAGTGGGAGAGACTCTGATAAGTCTGTTACTAATAGTTCCTCCTCCAATACTTTAACTCTTTTTTTTAGTAAATAATTTTCTTGTAAAAGTTTCATCGATACTTGTTCTAACTCTTTTTCTAATCCCTTTGTTCGGTCGGGTTGGAAAAGGGAGATGAGTAAAAGTAGGATAGATAACGAAAATAAAATAATGATCAAAGTATTCATAGTTCACCTCAAATGGATTTGTCCAAACAAATTTTTCGTTTTTAAAATATATGCTTTTAAGTCATTTGCTCTCTAACTGTACACCATATACAACAGGATCTTAGTTTATGGGAACATCTAATAGAAATCAAAAATTATCTGGGAATTCTTGGTTCTGGATATTTCTAATGCCGCTTTGTTAGCCCCAAAAATATGTTGTTCAAACGGGACTCTTTCCTTATATTTATAACATATATCGACAAAATCTACCATTTCTTTAAGACTATATGTCTAAGTCTAGAAAGATTTCATTGCGTAAACCATTGTATTTATCAGATTAAAAATAAAGAATGAATGAAGATTTGTTACAAATCTTTGTTTTGTACATTGGATTTTTAGGTGAGAGTAAGCTGAAAAGCTAATTGGGAGAAGCTGCTACAGAATAAAGATGAAAACTTTGCTAAAATGGAACTGGAATTTCTCAGGTTTTAGTGCTATTATATAAAAGTCGTATGGACAGTGAGAATGTACTTAGTTTGGAGGGAAAGACATGCGCGTTAATATTACATTAGCTTGCACAGAATGCAGTGAGCGTAACTATATTTCAACAAAAAACAAGCGTAATAACCCTGACCGTCTTGAGTTGAAAAAATATTGTCCCAGAGAAAAACGTGTTACTTTGCACAGGGAAACAAAATAATTGGTTGTAAAAAACGTCAGAACCATTGGGAATCCAGTGATCCTGGCGTTTTTTTATCTAGAAGGTTTATTTAGGAGATATAGTATGAATAAAAAACTTATGAGAAGGCAAATGACGCAGGACTTGCGGGAGTTAGATTACTTGCAATATGCTCATCTATCCTATCAAATAGGTGAACAATTATATAAAACAACAGACTGGGAAAATGCCGAAACAATTGGAATTACTGTATCCAGATTTCCTGAAGTTGACACATGGTCGATTATTCGCATGGCTTGGAGACAAGGAAAAAAAGTCACAATCCCTAAAAGTGATCCGCTTCAAAAGGAAATGTTGTTTTATCAAATAGAGTCTTTTTTACAAATGGAAAAAGGATATTCGGATCTATATGAACCGAATACAAAAGAGACAAAGCTGTTCTTGAAACAAGAGATCGATTTATTAATAGTGCCAGGATTGGTTTTTACAAAAGAGGGCTACCGTCTTGGTTTTGGTGGAGGTTTTTATGATCGCTTCCTAAGTGATTATCATGGGAATACTGTATCGCTTGCTTTTACTAAACAAATAAAAGAAAAAATACCGACTGATTACTATGATTTGCCTGTGCAAAAAATTGTAACTGATAGTATGCTGATTGATTGTTTAAATAAAGCATAAAAAGCAAATTTCATCACATGATAATTTTTAAGGAGGGTTTATTGTGATGAATTCGTTTTTTCGCTTTTGTACAATATTTATACTCGCTGCGATTATCATTCGCTTTCGAGAAAAGATTATCTATTCGCTCAGATATAATCGTTACTTAAGAAGACTAGCCTTGAACTTGTGGGTGAAAGCATCTAGTTGAAGCAAATGAAATCTTTGTTATTTAGGAAAGCTTTATTTTATAAAGGTTGGATTTTCCACTTCTTTTTATTTCTGCTATAGTAAAATAAGAAAGAGTATCTAGGTTAGGTGAAAGAAGGGAAAACGCTTTGACTGGACGAGATCATTTTTTGTTTTGGCGCTTGACCTATTTCTTTATGGATGAATGTAACTATCGTTTACTACGGATTAATAAAAATCATACTGAAATCTGGTTAGAAAATAGACAGAATCATTCAGCCCGCATTATTCGTCTCGTTCTTTCGAATATCGCTTGGTCTAATCGCTTCAATCGTGACCAACAGCAAACTGCAGAACAAGGAGAGAGGTTACGGAGGCATCTATTTACTAGAAATTTAAATATATTGAACTTGTATATAACGGAATTTCTACCGGTTGGAGAGCCACTTCCTGACCAAGTAATAAAAGGAAAAACAAAAATTTTGAGCTTATTTATAACAAAGGAAGATCCAACCTCAACGAGCAAATTAGCAGATTTTTTCGGAAAGAAGCCTGACTTATGGCTGAAAAATGAATATCAACAGGCAGATGTGCTACTGTTGGCACAAGCTGTTTTAAACAAGGCAGCACAACAAGAAAAAGCCGATCAAAAGTTTTTCTCTGTAGCTAGGCCACTATTTACATATATCTTGATCTTGATACAAGTTATTATGTTTATTTTGTTAGAACATTATGGTGGAAGTACAAACCCTGAGACATTGATTGACTTCGGAGCTAAATATTCTCCGCTTATCATTCAGGGGGAATGGTGGCGTTTGATTACGCCTATTTTTCTTCACATTGGCATACTGCATTTATTTATGAATACACTGGCACTTTATTACCTTGGAACAGCTGTGGAACGGATATTCGGAAGAATTCGATTTATTGGGATTTATTTAATCTCCGGATTTATGGGAACGCTTTTTAGTTTTGTTTTCAACCAAAATATCGCCGCTGGGGCAAGTGGAGCTATTTTTGGTTGTTTTGGAGCTTTGCTTTATGTTGGCTTTGCCTTTCCACAAATATTTTTTCGAACGATCGGTAAAAATGTCCTATTTCTCATTGCGCTAAATTTAATAATTGGTTTTATTGTTCCAGGGATTGATTATCATGGACATATTGGTGGATTAATTGGAGGATTTCTTACTTCTGGCCTCGTTCACCTCCCAAACAATAAAAAAGTGAAAAACCAGATAACTTTTATGATAATACTAGGGGTCTTAACGACTTTCATGTTATACTACGGCTATCATGTTATTTTTTAATAAGAGGTGTTTAATAAGTCTACCAGTAACGGCTAATTGAGCACGCTATATAATGATGGGATGAAGAATGAAAAATTTTTATGATGTTCAACAATTACTAAAGAGATTTGGTCATTTTCTTTATATGGGTGACCGCATTCTTGATATGGAAATGATGGAAACAGAAATAAAAGAACTGTACTTATCTGGACTTATTTCCAAAGAAGATATGCATGCAGCTCTATTGGTGTTGAAAAATGAAATGGTTCAAGAAAAAAAGAATAGAAAGAAAAGTAGGGGATGAAAATGAAAGAAATTTTAGCAGGGATTGATATTGGAGGAACTACAATTAAATTGGCTTTTCTCACAGAGCAGGGTGAGATTATAACTAAGTGGGAGATCCCAACTAATAAAGCGGATGCAGGAAAAGGAATATTTGCAGATATAAAAAAAGCTGTGACAGATAAGCTTGAAGAGTTAGAAATCCCATATGAATCTTTAAAATCTGTTGGTGTTGGAGCACCTGGTCCGGTTGATCAAGAAAAAGGCCTGCTTGGCGGAGCCGTTAATATTGGCTGGGGGGACAATTTTCCACTTCGCGACCTTGTCGAAGAAGCGCTAGGCGTTCCCGCGGTAATTGAAAATGATGCGAATGTGGCTGCACTAGGAGAAATGTGGAAAGGGGCCGGCTCAGGAGCCAAAAACCTTATCTGTGTTACACTTGGTACAGGTGTTGGCGGTGGAGTAATTGTGGGTGGAGATATTATCCATGGAGCAAATGGAGCAGCTGGGGAGATTGGTCATATTACCTCAGTACCCCAAGGTGGCTATATGTGTAATTGTGGAAAAAGTGGCTGTTTAGAAACAGTTGCTTCCGCGACAGGGATCGTTCGATCAGCCAAAGATAATTTAGCTGTCTATGAAGGAGATTCGGTGTTAAAGGAGAAACTTCATGCGAACGGAGATTTATCGGCAAAAGATATCTTTGATGCTGCTAAAGCAGGGGATGATTTAGCTAAAGAAACAGTTGCTGAATTGGCTGACCATTTAGGAATTGCATTAGCAGATATTGTTGGTATCTTTAATCCAGAGAGAATTGTCATCGGGGGCGGTGTTTCAAAAGCGGGAGATTTTCTTATTAGTGAACTTGAACAAGCTTTTACCCGTTATGTTTTTAAACCTTCTGCTTCTACTAATATTGTATTGGCACAACTGGGAAATGATGCTGGGATCGTAGGAGCTGGCTGGCTAGCCGCTCATAAAATCTAATATTAAGGAAAAATATGAAGTGAAAAGCTATTCTAGTAAATAAAAAAATATGCGAGACTTATCGGAAAGTAACAGATCGATAAGACTTTGGAAGACAACTAGACACTCGTCAGTGACAGGCGAAGTATTCTGTAGGGTGTAGATAGAAATATGCTATTATAGATGGTTTGGATCGTGTGTGTCCTTGGCACATTAATCGTTTGCGAAAGAAGCATATTCCATTTTCGGTATTCCAAAGATGTACTACAATCCACATTATTTTCTGATTACCTCTGCTATTCAACTAAGAATAAATGTCTTTAACAAATAGATTTCTTTTATGACAGATCAATTAAATAAATGAAGATTGGATAAAGGGCGAGAAGAATACATTCTCGCCCTTCCATTTTTTCTAGCTTATGTATATATATAGTGAATATGGAAGGGTGGAATGACATCTTTTCAGGTTATAGGCAATCTCGCCATTATGCCTTGCTTTCGCTACTGTGTTTTAGTAACTAACATTTCTGTTACTCTAAATATGTCTAAAATATGAATTATAAATAAAATGAGTAAAAGATGAAACTTTTTATTGTAAAAAACGTCTATATAAGAGTAAGGAAATTTACAGAGATTGCTAGAAAAATTATTTTAACCTTCTTTTTCTTAGAAGGTGCTAATATTTATATTGCATAGTTTCGTTAAACTTTTGATTGTCTTTTCACAGTAAAGCTATTATGATAGTAGCGAATGTGAAGGGTTTCCAATATTTGGAAAAGCCCGAAGTTGAAATAGTCTAGGAGGTTAACAAAAGTGAGTAAGTTGAAAAAGGCCAATATATTGCTTCCAGTAATAGCAGCCTTTTTGCTCTGGATCAAAACATATATTGTTTATAAAACTAGTTTTTCTATTACTATCGAAAACTTCATGCAAGAGATTATTTTATTCATTAATCCGATTAGCTTTTTGTTATTCGTTTTTGGTCTCTCGCTATTTTTTAAAACTGAGAAAGGTAAAGCACGTTATATTATCCTAACAAGTTTGATTCTTAGCTTCATTTTGTATGCAAATGTTGCTTTTTACCGATTTTTCACGGATTTTCTAACCTTGCCGGTGCTGTTTCAAACGAATAATTTTGCTGATTTAGGTGATAGCGCTGCTACTGAAATCCATTGGTACGATTTCCTTTACTTTTTGGATGTGGTTATTCTTTATTTTCTTACCCGTTATTATCGAAAACATGCAGAATTTGCACCTGTTAAAAAATCAAGTCGTCGCGCCTATTTTCTTATTTCAGCGGCTGTATTGTTTCTTAATATTGGCCTGGCAGAAGCAGAGCGACCACAGCTACTAACAAGAACTTTTGATAGAGAAATGTTAGTGAAAAATTTAGGAACATACAATTATCATTTATATGATATCTTCTTACAGTCAAAATCATCAGCACAAAGAGCAATGGCAGATGGCAGTCAATTAGTGGATATTGAAAACCACGTTAATGCGAAGTATGCGAAACCAGATCCTGAGATGTTTGGAATTGCGGAGGATCGTAATTTAATTGTCGTTACATTAGAGTCGTTGCAAAACTTTGTAATTAATAATGAGATGAATGGTGAAACAATTACACCATTTTTAAATGAACTGGTTGATGATAGTTATTACTTTGATCAGTTTTATCACCAAACAGGGCAGGGGAAAACCTCCGACTCAGAATTCTTATTAGAAAACTCGTTGTATCCTCTAGGCCGTGGAGCTGTATTTTTTACTCATTCTGGCAATAAACTTAATTCATTAGCGGAAAAGCTTGGTGACAAAGGATATTATACTTCAACAATGCATGCTAATAATAAAAGTTTTTGGAATCGTGATATTATGTATGAAGCCATAGGATATGATTACTATTATTCAGCGCAAGATTATGACATTACACCGGAGATTTCGGTTGGTTGGGGAATGAAAGATATCCCATTCTTTGAGCAATCTGTTGATTTAATGAGCACAATGGAACAACCGTTTTATACTAAAATGATCACTCTAACAAATCACCATCCATTTAAATTGGATGAAGAAGATAAATTTATTGATGAATTTGATTCGAAAAGCGGGACATTGAATCGTTATTTTCAAACGGTTCGTTATATGGATGAGGCATTACGTCAATTTTTTCAAGAACTAAAAGACGAAGGGTTATATGATAATTCCATAATTGTGATGTATGGAGATCACTATGGTATTTCGGAAAATCATAATGAAGCGATGGGACAGTATTTAGATAAAGAAGTAACCCCATATGTAAGTGCCCAATTGCAACGAGTTCCAATGTATATTCATATCCCTGGTGTAACAGATCAAGGGAAAGGAAAAACTATTTCGAAAGTAAGTGGACAGATTGACTTGAAACCGACGCTACTTCATTTAATGGGAATTAATTCGAAAAATGATATAGCATTTGGTGAGGATCTTTTTTCACCTGATCATCAAGATTTTATCGTATTTAGAGATGGCAGCTTTATTACAAGTGAATATGTATATACGAGAAATACTTGTTATTCTAAAGAAACGGAAGAACCTGTTGAAGAGACTTTTTGTGAACCGTACAAAGAAAAAGCTAGTAAAGATTTGGGCTACTCCGATAGTATTATTAATGGTGATTTATTACGATTTTATGATGATGACTATTAATAATGATCGGATTGAAAGTATTTAACTCCCCAACCGAATGTTGCGGGAGTTTTTTTAGAAATATAGTAGTAGCC
The DNA here is from genome assembly GCF_017873565.1 of Lederbergia galactosidilytica. Classification (GTDB taxonomy): domain Bacteria; phylum Bacillota; class Bacilli; order Bacillales; family Bacillaceae_C; genus Lederbergia; species Lederbergia galactosidilytica. The sequence goes on along the minus strand of NZ_JAGGKH010000006.1, from coordinate 177,742 downwards.
TACTGTACCATAGGGCTTTTTAGGCATAGTCTCGCTTCAGTTTCAAGTGCAAGTATAAACATCTTGCTTAGTTCAAAACTACTTGGAGGATGTAGCACAGGATTCTTTTAAGCGTTCAATCTAAAAAAAGTAATTTGCGCAGTTCGAAAAAAGAAGGGGGAGTGGAAGTGCAGAGGAAATTTTTCTCCATATTATTCATGCTGTTACTTATATTGATGGTTTTAACTGGTTGTACGATGTTACAAAATGATTTTGTTTCTCCAGAAGTTGAGAAGAATGAAATTCCCCCCATAGCGAAAGAAAATGAAAAAGAGGATAGACCGGACCCCAGGCCGTTTCAATTTGAGGCTAATGATGAATTTGAAAAAATATATGGTTGGATTGATGATCAAACAATCATCTATGGATTCAAGCATGAAGGTACTTATCAATTAGCAACTTACCAGTTATATGAGGGAAAATCACAAGTTATTTTTACTTCTCAATCCCCTTTTAATAACGTTTTGATTCATGATAACAAAGAGCTGATTCTTATACATACTTCTGAAAACTCACATTCTGCAAAGCTTGATTTTATTGATCTAGTAGGAGATGTGAAGTTCTCAACAGCAGTTGATTCGTATGAAATTGCTGCAGAATGGAATAAAGAAAACCCCGATTTGCTGATGTTGACAGCATTTTTTGAAGATTGGTCTTATGATAGTCTCCAGTTTGATATTGGCCATAATTCCATTCAGAAGAAGGAAGAAATTGAACCGTTTATCAAGTGGTTTGACGAAGAACATATTCTAGTTCAAGAATGGGATCCAGAGAAGCCTAGCGTTTTTGCTCCTCTTGTCAAACAATCATTATCTAATCCTCAGAACAAAGAAACTCTCCTAGAGCATTTGTATCGGTTCGATGTTTTTTCAAATATAGTTATGGCAATCGATGTTGATGATGTAAATTCTGAACAAATCAATTACCATTTTTATGATTCGGCGCTAGAGGAATTAGTTCCTCCAATACAGGTACCGAATTTAACACAGTATACAGATTGGTTAATTCCTTATTACGAATATATTGAGAAGGAAAAGATATTTCTTACGTTCGTACCAAAACATCATGGAAGTACTGATACGTATACGGGAGGATTTCAGTTGATTGCTTATAATCTTCAAAAAGAAAATGCAGTGACTATGTTTGATAATATGGAAAATAAGCCAATCTCTTGCTCACCCAATGGGAAGTTATGTCTATACGGCTTCCAATTAGAAGAATTAATCAATTTAGAAACAGGGGAAAGCCTCGTATTATCGCCTGAAGAAAAAGAGGAAAAGGAAGAGGAAATAATAACAGCAATATAAAAGGTGCAGGAGAAAACTCCTGCACCTTTTATGGAGATAAGACTAATGCAATTAAGCAAGTTAACTTCTTCACGCTAAAGGTCAATATTCTCTCCAGCTACAAACATTAGAGGCAGAGCCCTGTAGTTTGAAGTTGAAAAAGACACGGGCTCATCTCTATACTTAGCTCTCATCCAAAAAACCTTAAAGGATATTTGTTGCTAAATGAAACCTTGCTTATGATCCTAAAATTCATTTTATTTAGGTAAAGAATCAGGGAAATGGATAAGCGTCGCAATCGCGAAAAAACCAAAAACAACTAAAGTTCCAAAACCAAATAAAAATCCAAGGATATTCTTGTTTTTTAAGGCACTAATGACTGCGAAAACGGCTAATAATGCAACTAATAAAAAGATAATAGCTGTACCCATGTATAAGAAACTCCTTTCCGTAGGACAATTCCATTTTTTATATGTAATGATTACTCATACTCACATCTATTCTATAGCTTTTTCGCGGATTTGTCGAGCGATAAAAGTGACACTTCTTTGAAAGCTATGTTATATAGTATATACGTGGATGAACATCCTCATTCAGTATATATTTTTATAAAAGGAGAGAAAAACATTGAAATGGATACAAATTCCATTAGGACCTTTACAAACAAATTGCTATCTACTTGTAAATAGTCATAAAGAATGCATTATATTTGATCCAGGTAGTCAAGGGAAAGAGTTAAATGATTATTTAACAGAGCAACACTTGCAACCATTAGCGATTCTATTAACCCATGCCCACTTTGATCACATCGGAGCGGTTGATCATGTGAAGCAACATTGGAAAATACCTGTTTATCTTCATGAAATAGAGGACGAATGGTTATCTAATCCGACATTGAACGGTTCTAGGCGTTTTGGGGAAGATATTACTGCCGATTCTGCTGACCACCTTATTACAGAGGAAGGGGAATTAAAGGTAGGATCATTTTCTTTTGAGCTTTTCCACACACCAGGTCATTCGCCAGGAAGTCTATCTTATTATGTAAAAGAAGCAAATTCAGTTGTAGCTGGCGATACTTTATTTGCTGGGAGTATAGGGAGAACCGATTTATTTGGAGGAAGCCATAAAGCATTACTAACAAGTATTGAAAACAAATTATTAACACTTCCCGAGGAAACTGATGTGTTACCTGGTCATGGACAAATGACAAGTATTCAGCAAGAAAAAGCGGGAAATCCGTTTCTTTGAATAAAAAAGCCGTAACGATAATTGAATGGAAAAGTAGTTAAATAAATCAGGTATTTGCGCAAAGAAAGGACGATACATATGGTGTTACTTTTTTGGCCGTTTATGCTCGCTTCAATTGTCTTTTCATTTATTGCCTTAAGTAAGAAAAAGCCAATGTTTCTCGTTATTTCTTGCTTGTTAATAATACCATTTTCACTATACTTAGCTGTGACACCGCTATTTAGATGGTGGGGAGGTATCTTTCCGTTTTTTTATCTTGGCGCAGCTTTTTTGCTTAGGAAAAATATGAAGGGGTTGTCGGGTTTGTTAATCTTGCCAGTTATAATATTGATTGGCTGGCTAGGATATATAGTTATAACTCCATAAAATACCACACATTGTTGAAGAACGAGAGGAGACTGGGACATAACTAAAATCCTAGGTTCCAAAGTCGAATAATGTGTTGCCTTAGCAAAGTATAATTCCGGAGCGGATTACATGCACTTAGTAGCTTAGGTTTTTCTTTAATGAAAACACTTTTGTTCCTAGTTTCTTTCCTGCGATTGTCAAAATGAAACTTGCTGGAGAAGAAAAGATGAGGTAATTGACAACGGTAAATATGTGACTGGAACGACAGCGGGAGGAATTTAAAGAGATGGCAATTTCCCCTCTCCCTAACCCTCTTGGCTCTTCAAAAAGCAACACCTTTGCAATAATCGTTAAGCTAAGTTTTTCCTTTCAATATTGCGGGCGAGTCACAAGGTCATTGTCTGATCTTAAATGTTAGATTTGAAACTTTTCTTTCCAATAAAAAAGACTGCATCGTAAAATATGCAGTCTCTTTTATGTTAACCTAATCCACCGCCAGGAGGCATTAGGAACAAGGTATAGTATGTAAATCCGCACATAAATACGGTTAGATATGCGGCGAATACATACATATACATACGTTCAGATAATTTCAAGTAACTAAGAAGAACAAAAAATCCAGTTTGTCCCAAGAATAATAATGCCGTTTTTTCCATATCACCCAGATAAAGCATAATGGCAAATATACCGGTCCAAAAACCCAATACTCTATACATGCGATCCATATGTATCCCCTCCTTTTTAGCGTCATCCATCAATACCTTATTATATAGGAAGATCGATTGAAATGTAAATATAAGAGCTAATAACTTTGTGTCAAATAGGTGAGAATCTTCATTACAAGGTTTTTGTCTAAAAATAGTATACCTCAAAAAGCTAGTGATCATCCTTGATGAGAATCAAAAAATAACTGAAAAAATCAGTAGCTCCTTAGCAAGTAGTCTTTTTATTTTTAAAAAAAGTTTAAATTCTTGCAGGAAAAAGAAGAAACATGTCGAATCTGTTATTTAGAGAAAGGTATGAAAGGTGGTGTTTTATGAAAAGTGAGCATAGAAAAAATTGCAGAATCCTTGGTGTCACAAGCTCTCTATTATCAGGCTACTGATATTCATGTTGTACCGCGTTCAACAGATTATTTGGTGCAATTTCGGATCCATGGTATTTTGACCTCACATAAAAAAATACCGATCCAAATGGGAGAAAGAATTATTTCTCATTTAAAGTTTTTAGCTTCTATGGATATTGGTGAAAAAAGAAAACCGCAAAGTGGTTCACTACAATCTTACTTCTCCGGAATTTTGACTTCATTAAGAATTTCCACTTTACCTACCGCTAAAGCAAAGGAAAGTATTGTTATCCGTATCCTCCATCATAAAAAAATCCTTTCTCAGCAAAAATTATCCCTATTTCCAAACAGTATGCGTATGTTACAAAGCTTTATGAAACAAGCACATGGTTTAGTTTTGTTCACAGGACCAACTGGGAGTGGTAAATCCACGTCAATGTTTACGTTAGCAGATTATTGTTCTAAGCAATTAAATCGACGTGTTATTTCCTTAGAAGATCCTGTTGAGCAACAAAATGATCATTTTGTACAAGTTCAAGTGAATGAAAAAGCAGGAATGAGTTTTCACAATGGCTTGAAGGCCGTTTTGCGGCATGATCCTGATGTAATTTTGATAGGGGAAATTCGGGATGCAGAAACAGCGTTTATTGCTATACGAGCGGCAATGACGGGACATTTGGTTTTATCCACTATGCATACTAGAGATGCAAAGGGTGCCTTATATCGTTTCATAGAGTTTGGTGTTAAACATCATGATTTACAGCAGACATTGCTCGCTATTACTTCGCAAAGGTTAGTAAAGTTAAGATGCCCTTTTTGTGGGTTTGAATGTTCCAAATATTGTATTCGTTCCCAAACAATGAAGAGAACAGGGATTTATGAACTTTTACATGGTCAATTTTTGCAAGCGGCAATAGAAGAATTAAAAGGTGGTGACATTATTTCTTTGTCATTATCCTTGCCAAAACTGATTGCAAAGGGGGTTGCGCTTGGCTATATTTCAGAAGTTGAATATGAAAAATGGATTGTCGATGAAAAAAATATCGATAAAAGATCAAGGACAGTTTTTTATTAGAGCAAGTGATATGTTGGAAAATGGTTATCCCTTTTTAGAAGTCTTTCAATTCTTTATAAATATTCACGAGCAACATCGTTCACTATTTGCATCCATGGTGAGAGAATTACAAGGAGGCGATCCTATCCATGAGGTTTTTATCAGACATGGATTTGATAATCAAGCATGTGCGGCAATTTATTTTGCGGAAAAACATGGATTTCTAGCAAAATCTTTTCAAGAAAGCGGAAATTATTTACTAAAAAAAGAACAACAGCAGAAAAAAATATTGAAATTAATTCAATATCCATGTGTATTGCTGTTTGCTTTATTGTTTGTAATATTTATTTTAAAAACCGTGCTATTACCGCAGTTTCAGCTTCTCTATCATACAATTGGTTTTCAACCAAATGGAATAACACAAACAATTCTTCATTTGGTTGACCATATCCCCATATATATCGCTATTTCTCTCTGTTTTTGTTTTCTCATCTTTTTCGGTATGAAAAGATATTTTGACAAAAGAACAGCTTTTGAAATAGCGGCATTCCAATCCACCATCCCAATCTACCAATCCTTCTACAAACTATACCAAACAATTTTTCTTGCCAGAGAGTGGAGCTTACTATTCCAAAGTGGACATTCATTAAATGAAATTATCACAATGATGGAGGCTCAAAATTTCCGTCCCCTTATGCAGGAAGTTGGAAAGCATTTGAAAAAGGAATTGCTATTGGGGAGCACTTTCCCAAACGCTCTTTCCAAACTCCATTTTATTGCAGATGAAATGGTTATGATTGTCGCTCATGGAGAAAAAAATGGTCGATTGGGCAGTGAATTACTTTACTATAGTCAAATTTGTACAGAGATATTAGAGGAGAAAATGCTGCGGTTTATGTCTTTTATACAGCCATTGATTTTTATTTTAATTGGATTAATGGTTGCAGTAATTTATATGTCAATCTTTTTTCCCATGTTTCAAATGATGGATTCAATTTGATATTAGAGGAGGAGAAATAGGTGAAATATCTTCGGAATCAAAAGGGATTTACTTTAATCGAGATGCTGATAGTATTACTCGTCATTTCCATAATATTACTCATTACTTTGCCTAATGTAACGAAGCATAATAAAACTATCAATGGAAAAGGCTGTGAAGCGTTTATATCTATGCTTCAAGGTCAGGTGCAGGCTTATCATATCGAGAAAAATCAATATCCAAAAGACTTTGAAGAGCTTGACGCGGCAGGATATCTTGAAACGGAACAAGTCACTTGTCCAGATGGTAGTGAATTGGAGATTGTGAATGGGAAGGTTCAACCGGTCAACCAGTCAGACTCATGAGATATTGCCGTTCAAACAAAGGTTTTACCTTGTTAGAGATGCTAATTGTACTATCCGTTTTATCTATTGTCCTGTTATTTAGTATTTTCACGTATCAATCATTTTCAGAGACGATGCAGAGAAGATTATTCATTACCCAACTTGAGGCAGATCTATATTATGCTCATGCCCATGCGATAAATAGAAAAGTTAGAGTTCAAATTCAATTTTCACCATCAAATAGACAATATGTAGTTGTAAATACGGGTACAAAAGAAACTTTATTACAGAGAAAATTTCCATCAACGATTTATATTCAAAAAAGTAATTTAACAAGCTTTACCATTAATGAGAATGGCAATATCTCTAATTTTGGTACGATTAATTTTCAACAAAATCAACATACGATTAAGTTGACATTTTATATTGGAAAGGGGCGTTTTAGCATTGAAGAATGAGAGAGGTTTTAGCTTTTTAGAAGGGCTGCTCTCTCTTTCCCTCCTTTTTTTAATCTGTATAACTTTATTACCTTTCGTTTTTTCGATGATGAATAAATTATCTGATGGGAAAAAGGAAATGATTGGCTACCGACTTTTATATGAATATGTGGAGCAACACCCAATTTCTGAATATCCGGAAAAGGAAAATAGATTGAGCCAAGGAATTCAATATGAATTATTTTATGAAGGAAAGGCTGGAAGTAGGAGAGCGTGTTTCCGTTATGAAGATAAGCAAAAATGTGTTCAATAATCAGTCAGGTTTTACTTTATTAGAAACGCTATTTTCGATCATGTTAATAACTTTAATCATGTCAATATTACCATTCATCCTGCAAACGATGTATACATTAGATAGTATCGTGGAGACAGATCAAGATTATGAATGGAATTTATTTATCATTGGATTACGAAAGGAGCTTAGAGAAGCTGAGCAAATTAATGTCTTGAGAGTAGAATCGAAAACAACGCTTATTTTAGAAAAAAGTAACCAAATAATTGCCTATGAGCCGTATGGCCGATCGATACGGAGGAATGTGAATAAACTTGGTCATGAAATTGTCCTACAAAAAATTCATAGGCTTGATTTTATATTGAATGAAGAAATGCTCCAGATAAAAGTCGAGTTTATAGACGGGCTAAAAGATGAAACAAGTTTTACTATTAAGGAGGCAGGATGATTATAAAGCAAGAAAAAGGAGCCATTTATCCTCTTGTTATGCTCGTTTGTGCGTTGGTTTTAATTTTTATTGGCGAAATGATATATATCTATACATCGGAATGGGGGTATATAAAAGAAATTCAATCTTATTATCAGAGAGAAATAAAGGAAATAATTCAACAAAATGAATTACAAATATAAAATAAAGAAAATTAATGATAGAATAGCGTTACATGAGAGTGTGAAACAAGGGGGAACATTGTTTTGAATGTAAAGGAACCGTTATTTATAATCGGGTTTATGGGGGCTGGAAAAACCTCAGTTGGTGAGAAATTAGCAGAAATTTGCGGATATTCCGTGATAGATACAGATCAAGAAATTGCAAGAAAGATGAAGATGGAGATCCCGCAAATATTTGCTCAGTATGGAGAAGAGAGGTTCCGGGAAATTGAGACCGAAGTATTAGTGGAGTTATCACAAAAATCTGTGATCACTACGACGGGTGGAGGGATAATATTAAAAAAAGCTAATCGGGAGGTATTAAAAACAGGTAAAACGATTTTTCTTCAAGCCGCTCCCCAAACTGTTCTTGAACGAGTCGGGTTAGATAGTGGTAGACCGCTCATTCAAAATAAAAGTCTAGAAGAGATTACTGAGATGTATCAAACTAGACTGCCTTTATATTTGGAGTGCGCGTCTTTTGTAGTGGATACAACAGATTTATCCATTGAAGAAGTGGCCAATACCATTAATAAAGAAATGAATGTTTGCTAACTCAATTGGTTATACTTTTTACAAAGGAATGATTTTCCAAAAAGTAGTTCCTAATTGTAGAGAGGTGAAGGCGATGTCGTTTGATGATTATATGAGATACATGACAGAGACCTTTATTAAACATTTTGAACGACCGAAAGCCGAACGCAAACAAATAAGATTAAAGCGGAAAGAGGCTAGTCCACCAAAATTATATCAATGGTTTGGACTAATGCCTTATTCGATTCGGATGATATTTAAAAGATAGGCCTAACTCATCAAGAGTAAGGCCTATCTCTTTTATAGAAGCTACAAGTTTTAAAATTTTATTGAGGTAGAGCATTTAAATAGAAGATCCCTCCATTAATAATTTCGATATTTATACGGGGCTCATATTGGTCTTGTAATGCTTTTTTTTCAACTTCGTAAGTTTCAGGTTTTTCATCTTGGTCTTCATAGAAATGATCTAAGAGCTCTAAATCTTGCTTCCAACGTAATTTCGCTTCTTCAGCCCACCGATGGTCTGCGGATTGAAGTTCTTTTTCTAAATAGGTCTCCATCCTTTTTAAACCACTTTCCGGTTTAATCATAGGGGATACTGTGAAGCAATAATCAGGAATTTTTGGCTGGAGATTTGTCTGCTCCATTTTATCAAAAAATTGGTCGATTAAAATTCCATTTATCAAATTTAAGCCAAGCGATCTTAGAATATCCTTCTTTCTATCACATTCATAAGAGATTTTAATATTTAGCATTAACCACGGGTGTAAAGGAATCTGTTTATTTATACTCACTTTATTAGGATTTTCATAAAGACGTATAAAGGCAGCTCTTTGCTTCGTAAGGGCAAAGAGCTGATGGAGACGTGGGGCCCCAAAATGGATTACTTCTCCTTTTAAGTCAGCTGGTGCTCGTTTAGGATCTGTAATTAAATGAACCTTCATTGGATTGGGTGTTCCACCGGTTTTTTCTAAATAAGTCCAGTAGAAGGGCCGATTCATTAAGGCTTTATCCATGTCAATTGTTAGTTGCACAGTCATATAGCTAGGTTCATTTTTTTCAATTTGGCAATCATTTTCTTTAAAAAAGGTTTCAAGATATTCGCGAATTTCACTCTGCTGCAATATTATCATCGTCCTTTCTAATAGTATCAGCAAATTGGATGATGGAAGAGAGATTCTCCATTTTAATTTTCATTTCGCCTTCAGAGTGGGAGGATTGAAAAATATCTTTCACATATTCTTCCATATTTAAGTGATCAAACTTTGTGAGGATTTCGTCCAATTCACCGACAATTCTTTCAAATAAATTTATTTTTTCATAAAGAAGTTTTAAAATATGCTCCTCGATGGTATCTTTGATCGAGAAATTGTAAATGTGAACATTATTTTCCTGACCTAAACGGTGTATTCTCCCGATTCGTTGCTCTAAACGCATGGGATTCCATGGTAAATCAAAATTAATAATATGGGAGCAAAATTGTAAGTTGATTCCTTCTCCACCCGCTTCAGTAGCAATAAGCACTTGGGCATGATTTTTAAATAGTTCCCGCATCCAATCTTTCTTACCACGTTTAAAACCACCTCTGAAAGGAACAGAGCGGATACCATTTTTTTGTAAAAACCATTGTAAATATAATTGTGTTGCACGGTATTCCGTAAAGATAATGACTTTATCATTAATCGATTGAATGAGTTCTAAAGCCTTTTCTGCTTTTGAGTTTTGTTGAACCAAATCAATTTTGTTTTTGACAAAATTCATTTTCTCGATAATTGTTTGAGAAGGATTGTCAATTTTATTGAACATATTTTTTAAAGTCAGAAAAACTGCTTCCCTACTACTACATGCCTCTCTTTTAAGGGTAAGAAGAGAAAAACCATGGGCAACAAAGCCATTTTCTACACTTTTCAATGAATCAATGGCATCATATAATTCTTTTTCTTCCTTTGAAAAATTAATCAAAACACTTTCCACATGGCGTTCAGGCCATTCAACTCCTGTTTCTCCTCTTCTATTTCGAATCATTACTTTATTTACTAATTCTTTTAAATATTCGTCTTGTTGAAGTGACGTTTTTTTGTTTTTATATTGATCTAAAAAGCCACTTTCAGATCCTAAATGTCCAGGTTTAAGTAAAGAAACAAGGTGAAAAATTTCTTCAATTTTATTTTGAATAGGTGTAGCAGTTAATAACAGGCAAAACTTTTTCTTAAGAGATTGGACAAATTGATAGTTTTTAGTTTTAGGATTTTTTAATTTATGAGCTTCATCGATCACGATAAGATCGTAATTTTGTTCAGCGATTATTTCTTGATGTGGGCTACGCTTAGCAGTGTCAATAGAGGAAACAACTACAGAAAATTGGTCCCACACATAACTTTTCCTCTGGGGAACAGCAGGAATGTGAAACTTTTCATTCAATTCGCTAACCCACTGAGAGACAAGCGACGCTGGTACTAGAATCAGAGCTTTTTTTACTAATCCCCTGATCATATATTCTTTTAAAATTAACCCAGCTTCGATTGTTTTCCCTAGCCCGACCTCATCAGCCAAAATCGCTTTGCCGTTCATATTTTCAACTACTTGTTGAGCGGTTTCTAATTGATGGGGCAAAGGAGTTAATTGTTGTAAGTATTTTGGTGCAACTAACCCTTCGAATGTTGGGATTGTTAAATGTTTTTCGGTTGTCATCGCAAGTTTAAAAAGCTGTAAATTAGCCCATGGGCCATCTTTTTCAAATTTTTCTACAAAATCTTTTTTCCACTCTTGGTCAAATTGTATTTTTACGGACATAAGTACCTCCTGTAACTCGATGAAACATATTAGAATATGGAGCCTATAAATCAAGTAGGTATTAGTATATCCAAAAAAGCAATAATATATTTTTACTTAGGAAGGAAAAGGGATAGAATTCAGATATTTAGGGGATTGGAATTAGAAATGATGAAGTGATCAGCCTTACTAATAATTGGAATAGGCGAGACTCCTACAGGGAATTAAGAAGGGCTACTGAAAAAGATAAAAAATTATCCCTTAACTGTAGCCCCACATATACCTTGTATTCCGCATACGAAAATCTGTCTCCTCAATTTTACCAAACGCCGATCTCATACATCCCATAGAAGTCTCCGTATCTGTAGCTGCTTTGAATCAAAAGATCGATCATTATATAGTTTTTCGGCACTTACTTAAGACGCGACAGTGGAAAAGGAAGCATCAAAAGCTAAATATGTGACTTCATATTAGCTTGGTGCCCATTAGCCGTCCTCGAAGGGGAGCATCATCCATTTGCGTCATTCTAAAGCTTTGTCGCATTATTTTTCGACAAGCGGAAATAAATTAGTTGATACTTAATAATGAATAGGATTTTGTTTAGATGTTTAAAACACCGCAGGTATCTGCGGTGTCTGGATTAACTATTATATTTTTTTGTGGCTTTTATTTTACCCGACCATTTTTTAAATCCACCTTGTAGATGGTAAAGCTGTTTGTATCCTTTTTTGTATAGCATTTGCCCGGCTCTCCCACTACGCATTCCACTTTGACAGTAAAGATATACTGGTTTATCAGGACGAATTTCTTTCATTCTATTTTTTAATTGCGAAATAGGGATGTTGCGCGCTCCTAAAATATGGCCGGCATCAAACTCATTTGGTTCACGCACATCAATAAGCTGTGCTTTTCGATAACCTGAACGAAATTCATCTTCTGATAGTGTGTTTAAAATTTTCTTTTGACGAAAAAAATTATATAGGGAAAATATGATGATAATCCCTAGAATAACAAGTAATGTGTATAAAGCTGTCAATTTTTTTCTTCCCCCCTCTGGTAAACAAGCCTATTTTTTATTATATTATTCAAGGCGGCCTTTATCAAAACTTTTATATGATTCATGAGAAATTTTAATATGATAGATGAATAACTGAAAAACAAATAGAAAAATGTCCAAAATCGTCGTTTTTCTTGTTAATTTCATAAACTATCCTCGTTTTTCTCGTGATATCATCCATTTTCGGATTTGACAAAAAGAAAAAGCATTTTACTTGATTTACAATATATTGTGTTTGATAATAGGTCAGAAACAATATATAGTGTTAGTAGAGATTATCTTATAAGAAATAATGTGTTTCTTAGGATGTAGAGAGGAGTTAGTTAAATGGCAACAGCTTTCCAACAATATTCGAATTTGAATATTGAAAGATTGAATAAGGATATTCGACAGTTTGAACAAGTGTTTCCCATTACAGCAGATATGAAGATCACTCATAAGGGAGTTTCTCGTCTCGTTATGATTGATCGATATGCCTTTAAGGATACAGAAAAACTAACATTAGCTGCCGGTGACTTTATCGTATTAACGATTAAAGATGATCCGAAATTTCCGGCAAGAGGATTAGGTTTTATCCAATCGATTGATTGGGAAGAGAATACAGCGAAAGTTCTTGTAGAAGAAGAATTCCGTAATTCTTTGGACGAAGCAGAAGAAAGAAAGACCGGCCTGATTGTTCGTCCACTTGACGTCATTGAAAAACCGTTGGAAGTATTTTATGAGCAAATTGCAAAAAGAAATGCTAATGGTTTAGCTGCAGTAGAAGAGACAGCAGAAAAAAGACAAGAATGGTTTGAGAAATTTTATCAAGAACTTTCAAGCTTGAATTTTATTCCAGCAGGTCGAGTTTTATATGGTGCTGGCTCTGAAACAGATGTAACTTATTTTAATTGTTATGTGATGCCATTTGTGCCAGATTCTCGAGAAGGTATTTCTGAGCATCGTAAGCAAGTAATGGAGATTATGAGTAGAGGTGGCGGAGTTGGTACGAATGGATCCACGCTAAGACCGCGGAATACACTTGCTCGTGGTGTTAACGGTAAATCCTCTGGATCTGTTTCATGGCTTGATGATATCGCAAAGCTTACACATTTAGTTGAACAAGGTGGGTCTCGAAGAGGGGCTCAAATGATCATGTTATCTTCCTGGCATCCAGATATTGTGGAATTCATCATTTCTAAAATGCAAAATCCACGGATTTTAAGATTTTTAATCGAAAATACAACAGATCCGATGATTAAAAAACATGCGAAAGATAAATTGAAATTTACTCCTTTAACCCAAACAGAAGAAGCAATGTACCAAGGAATTCTTAACTACCGTAATATGCCCGGATATGGCGGCTTTGATGAGTCTATTTTCCGTGAGGCTGAGGAAAAGTTAAACGAAGGTGGCACATATTCTGTGCATAATTCAGAGTTTTTAACAGGAGCTAATATTTCTGTTTGTTTAACTAAAGAATTTATGGATGCTGTTGATGCAGATGGCGAATATGAGCTTCGTTTCCCAGACGTTGAAAATTATGACGAAGAAGCTATGAAAATTTATAATGAAGAATGGCATAATGTTGGTGATGTACGTGAGTGGGAAAAGCTTGGTCATAAAGTGCGTACATACCGAAACATTAAAGCAAAAGAATTGTGGAATTTGATCAATATTTGTGCGACATATTCTGCTGAACCAGGGATTTTCTTTATTGATAATGCTAATGACATGACAAATGCAAAAGCATACGGTCAAAAGGTCGTTGCCACTAATCCATGTGGTGAACAGCCACTTGCACCGTATTCTGTTTGTAATCTAGCTGCTGTCAATCTTGCTAATATGGCAGATCGAGAAAAGAAAGTAGTAGACATTGAGAAATTAAAACAAACAGTTAGAATTGGTGTTAGAATGCAGGATAATGTGATCAATGCCACTCCATATTTCTTAGAGGATAATAAAACACAGGCGCTTGGAGAAAGACGTGTAGGCCTTGGTGTAATGGGGCTTGCAGATCTCTTAATCTATTGTGAAAAGGAATATGGATCTACTGAAGGAAATCAGTTAGTTGATCAAGTGTTTGAAACAATTGCTACAGAAGCCTATCGTGAATCGATTAAAATCGCTCAAGAAAAAGGAAGCTTCCCGTTCCTTCAAGGTAAATCAGAGGAAGATACAAACAGATTGCGTAAAGCTTTTATTGAAACGGGTTATATGAAACGGATGCCAGAAGATATTAGGGAATCTATTTTAGAACATGGTATTCGGAACTCACATTTACTTACTGTTGCTCCAACAGGATCTACGGGAACTATGGTAGGTGTTTCAACAGGATTAGAACCATATTTCTCCTTTACGTATTATCGAAGTGGTCGCCTCGGTAAGTTTATTGAAGTAAAGGCAGATATAGTGGAAGAATATTTGCAAGCAAATCCAGATACGGACCCAGACAATTTACCTGAATGGTTTGTGACATCTATGAGCTTAGCTCCTGAAGCACACGCAGATGTTCAATGTGTGATTCAACGTTGGATTGATAGTTCCATTTCAAAAACAGTAAATGCACCAAAAGGTTATGCAGTAGAGCAAGTGCAAAAGGTTTATGAGCGACTCTATCGTGGAGGTGCCAAAGGTGGAACGGTGTATGTAGATGGAAGCCGTGATTCTCAAGTTCTTACATTGAAGGCTGAGGATAATACAATGGAGACAAGTGAACAACTACAGTTTAGTGAACCAGTGGTACTTGTCGAGACAATCCAAGATCTTCGCTCAACAAGTGTTACCTTTGGATCTGAGGTTGGAGATACATGCCCAGTTTGCCGCAAAGGGAATGTAAAAGATATTGGTGGCTGTAATACTTGTGATAACTGTAATGCCCAATTAAAATGTGGCTTATAACCTATAGGTTTAAAAATCCCAAATCAATTTGCATTTGGGATTTTTCTATCTTAGCAAGAAAAATTCCACCTACAGTTGAGCTGTGGCTTTCACTCACAGTGCTGGGGCGTCTATTTATGCCCCTTATTAAGGAACTGAGGGACATGCTAAATGCAAGCACAGCGTAATAATAAAGGACTACAGTTTTCCGTTTTCGTCCGAAAGGCGATTAAGTTTTACTGACTCGAAAAGTGAGAAAATTCAGATCATCAGTAAGTGGACTTTTCGCATAAAGCTCAACATTGTAACTCATCAAATTCCAGCTTGTATTATGTTCTAAATCTCTTTTTATCCCCCTAGAATAGTAAAAGAACTGGTCAATAGGAGGGATAAGAATGGATGTCGATGGCGTCTTTTCTGGTGGCGGGATAAAGGGATATGCCCTTTTGGGTGCATGCGAGGTCTTGGAAGAACAGGGCATTACTTTTAACAGATTAGCAGGAACAAGTGCTGGCGCAATTATGGCTGCTTTTATCGCTGCTGGCTATACAAGTAAAGAAATTCTTAAAATCTTGAATGAAACAAAAATTTCCACTTTTTTAGATCAAAAGAAGACCATTATCCCTCTCCCTATCTCAAAATGGCTATGTTTGTATTGGAGAATGGGGCTGTATCAAGGCAAAACATTAGAGGACTGGATTCGCCAAAAATTGGCGAATAAAGGAGTGTATACTTTTTCAGATTTACCTAAGGGGAAATTAAGGCTGATTGCATCAGATATATCATCGGGAAAATTATTAGTGCTCCCAGATGACCTAGAGGGATTAGGAATTCCTAAAGAAACATTTCCAATTGCCAAAGCTGTAAGAATGAGTTGTGGACTTCCCTTTTTCTTTGAACCTGTAAAATTACATTCTCTATCAGGAAAAAGCATCGTTGTCGATGGGGGATTATTAAGCAATTTTCCGATCTGGTTGTTTGATGAGGATAACAAGAGAAAACGTCCCATCCTTGGAATTAAATTAAGTTATAAAGCGGATGAACAGCCAAAAAGGGAAATAAAAAATGCTTTATCATTGTTTGAGGCTTTATTTAGTACGATGAAAGATGTTCATGATGCGCGCTATATTTCAAGAAGGCATGAGAAGGATATTATTTTTATCCCTCTAGAAGAAGGTTTAACAACGGAATTTAATTTATCTGACCAAAAAAAAGACGTCCTTATTAAAACAGGACGTTTGAGAGCAAAAGATTTTTTAAAAACATGGACATATTAAGGGGGTTGTTCAAGAGGAAGAAGAGACTGCGAAGATGTAAGACTAGAATTTCAAGGGAACGCAAGTCTCAAGCAACAGAGTTATATAATAGTTGATTGTATTTTTCTCGCCTTTTGAACTTTTAAAAAATAGCCCGGTCCTTTTTTTTGCCTTTTTTTCCTTCGATTACAGTTAAATGGGCTGATGATTTTCTGCGAAGTGGTCGTTTTGAAGACTTAATAGTATGAGCGCTTTTTCTTGGCTGCTCATACCTCTTTTTAGAAAACTTCGCTGCTTTCGCATAAGATCTACTTTCCTTAAAACCCTGCTTTCTTCCCATAAAAGCACGAATAACAAGAAAAATAATCCCGGCGATGAGTATCGTGACAAACAGCTGAAGAAATAGACTTGCAGGATTATGATAAAGCCAAGTACCTAAACCAATTAAAGCAGTAATAATAATTCCACCAAATAACCAATTCCGTATGGTCAAGAATGCCACCTCCTCGGGATATTGAACAGTATTCCCAAAAAGAAAACCAAATATACCATTTTAAACCTTAGTAGAATAGAATGTATTTATTTCATTTTCCACCGAACTTAATAACTTAAACAATCATTCTTTTAGTGAGGTAAGATTCCAGTAATAACATCATAATATCTTGCTTTATCTCTATCTTACTAAAAAAACAAAAAATTCACCAGGAATAATTTTAAACGCCGGAAATGGGCAAGATAAAGCAGAGGTGAGGACAGTGGAAAATAAAGAACATAACAATCAATATTATATGTCATTGACTCAATTATCGGCGATAACAGGATTTGTCGCAGGGGTTGGGGGAGCTTTATTATGCTTTGCTGCACATTACTTCAATCTTACAAAAATTAAGCCATCATTTGTATTAATGATTTTTAGAGGAGACTGGAAAGATGGGTGGCTTGGGATTATTATCACCTGTTTAATTTATGGAGTCATTTCGATTGGAGTTGCATTTGGTTATTATATTTTATTAAAAAGAAAACACTCAATTATATGGGGTGGGATTTACGGAGCAGCTCTTTTCTGTCTTGTTTTTTTAGTGCTCCATCCTGTTATTCCAACTATTCAATTCATTACGAAATATAATCTAATCACTATTTTAACAGAAGCTAGTTTTTTTATTTTGTACGGGATTTTTATTGGTTATTCGATTTCATATGAATATAATGAACAGCAGTATTGGGAGAAAGAATCGCATTAATTTAACACTACATTCTAACTAGGTGCTAGTTGGCTTTTTATGGTAGAATGTTTTTGCGTACGATTTTGCTTTTAGGGTGTGAGGAGAATGAAGATACTCGTTTTAAATGGTCCTAACTTAAATATGTTGGGGAATAGAGAACCAGATATTTATGGGAGAGATTCATTAGAGCAATTGGAAAAGAACCTACATGAATTATGTCAGCAGGAGAAAGTGGAAGTAGACCTTTTTCAATCTAATTATGAGGGGGCTCTTCTTGATGAATTGCATAATGCAACGAAAAAGGGATATGCGGGCATTATTATGAATCCAGGTGCCTTTACGCATTATAGTATTGCCTTAAGAGATGGGATTGCTGCCATTGATTTACCCGTTATTGAAGTGCATATCTCAAATGTTCATGCTAGAGAGGAATTTAGAAGTAAATCAGTAACCGCTCCAGTTTCAATTGGACAAATTACAGGATTAGGACTTTATGGTTATGAATTAGCTCTTCTAGCTTTGAAGCAATACATACAAGGGAGAGGATAAGATGAGCAAGTTGGATAAAATCCGTTCATCATTCCAAGAACAAGGGATTGACGGAATTTTAGTGACGAGTCCATATAATTTGCGTTATATGACAAATTTCACAGGATCAGCTGGTATGGCTTTAATTTCAGGGGAACGAGCAATTTTTATTACAGATTTCCGATATACGGAACAAGCGAAAAATCAAGCTAGTGAATATGAAATTTCCATCCATTCAGGCTCGATTATTGATGAGATTGCGACGAAAGTAAAGGAATTAGGAATAACGAAATTAGGATTTGAACAAGATTATATGTCCTATTCTACTTGGGCGCAATATAATCAAGTAATTTCAGTAGAATTTGTCCCTGTTTCTAATTTAATGGAGCAAATGAGATTAATTAAGACAAATGATGAAATCGCTAAGATTAAAGAAGCAGCTGATATAGCTGATGCAGCCTTCAAACATATTCTTGATTTTATAAAACCTGGAAAAACGGAGTTAGATGTATCAAATGAATTAGAGTTTTTCATGAGAAAATGTGGCGCAACCTCTTCATCTTTTGATATCATCGTAGCTTCAGGAAAAAGATCATCAATGCCACATGGTGTTGCCAGTGATAAACAGATTGAAAAGGGCGATTTCGTAACGATGGATTATGGTGCTCTTCATAAAGGGTATGTATCTGATATCACCCGTACAGTTTCGGTGGGAGAGCCATCCGCTAAGTTAAAAGAAATTTATGATGTAACACTTGAAGCACAATTACGGGCAATGGAACAAATTAAACCAGGTATGACCGGAATAGAAGCAGATGCGATTGCTAGAGATTATATCATTGAAAAAGGCTATGGCGATTATTTTGGGCATTCACTTGGTCATGGGATTGGCTTAGAAGTGCATGAAGGACCCGGCCTTTCGAAGCGATCTAAAACGAAATTACAACCGGGTATGGTTGTGACAGTAGAGCCAGGGATATATTTACCAAATATTGGCGGTGTACGTATTGAAGATGATACACTTATCACAGCTAAAGGTAACGAAACATTGACCCATTCAACAAAAGATTTAATAATATTATAGTGTTTAAATAGTAATACTACAGACTAATGTAAATTTGGAGGAATAACGATGATTTCAGTAAATGAATTTCGTACAGGACTTACAATTGAAACAGATGGGGGCATATGGCGTGTAATTGATTTCCAACACGTGAAACCGGGAAAAGGAGCAGCATTCGTTAGATCTAAGCTACGTAATTTACGAACTGGTGCAATCCAAGAAAAAACATTCCGTGCCGGTGAAAAGGTAGAAAGAGCACAAATTGATAATAAAACTATGCAATACCTTTATGCCAACGGTGATATGCATGTTTTTATGGATAATGAAACATATGAACAAATTGAATTACCAGGAACTCAAATTGAGTATGAATTACAATTTCTGAAAGAAAATATGGAAGTTCATATTATTATGTACCAAGGGGAAACTTTAGGTGTTGATTTACCGAATACAGTCGAGCTCGAAGTGACTGAAACTGAACCAGGTATAAAAGGCGATACAGCTTCTGGGGGCTCTAAGCCAGCAACTTTAGAAACTGGTTTGACTGTTCAAGTTCCTTTCTTCGTTAATTCAGGAGATCGCCTAGTTATTAATACATCTGATGCTAGTTATGTCTCAAGAGCGTAAATGAACTCTTTTTAGGAAGTCGAGAATGCTTCTGGTTGTTTACAATTAAAATAAAAATAAAAAACGACTCTACATTCATTCATTGAATTAGAGTCACAGAGTGCAGACAAAAGGGTTGGAAATCAAAATGATTTCCAACCTTTTTGCTATTCATACAGGATCATTCTATGAAAAAGAGCCATAAATGCTCTCCTTATGGTTTCTATTACGCCATGGTAGGCAAGTACCAATCCCTTTTCATCTTTAACGTAATAACCACTTTCCGGGTCTGTTGTCGACTCCTTACTCTCCTTGTACTCTTCCTTATCAAACTTTTCCGGTGGGAATGGTTTTTTCCCATTCTTTTCCCGATCTAAGTTGAGCTCCTTTTGGAGCCTCTTCTCATAAGCTCGCATCCCTTTACGAACAACCTTCTTTTCAAACTTTCTTTTATTCGCGCTGGCTTTCACATGAGTCGAATCAATAAAGACAACATGGTCGGGGCTGAGAAGCCCGCGGTTTGCCACCTCGTTTAGAACTTTATAGAAGATCTGCTCGAATAGGTCTGTATCTGCAAATCGACGCACATAGTTTTTTCCGAACGTGGAACCTCTGTATGAAAGCCAAAGCCAAGGAACCAGGAATTGCCACATTCGTTTCAAGTTCCTTGATTGTCTGGCGCATGGAACGGATGCCGAAGGTATACTGAATGAATGTCATCTTGATCAGTACGACAGGATCTATGCTGGGTCTCCCAATGGTTGAGTAAAGATCTTCGACTAATGGATAGATAAAGGAGAAATCAATAGCCGCATCCAGTTTGCGCACCAGATGCTCTTGAGGATCAACTGCTCTATTGTCAGCATTTCTAGCTGTTCGCGTTCATTAATTTGATTTTTCGTCATCATATCCATCAACTCATTCAGTTAATAGAAAATACAGTTGATTGGAGCGGAGAGCGGCGACACCAGCGGGAACATCGCGAGCTGAAGACCCTGGACTGAGCGCAGCGAGGGAAGCGGCTGAAGCCGTGCCTGCGGAAAGCGTCCGCTCGCAGCGGAAATTAACCTTTCTAGCTTTATCTCTATTTTAAAGAAAAAAGACTCTACATTCATTCATTGAATTTGAGTCGTTTTTGTATGCGAAAGAATCATTTTCAATGGACTAAGTGGTTTTATTTTAGACTTTTCGTTTATTCTTACTAGGCAATAAAGTCTGCTCCTACAGATTTAATTATTACTGTTCCAAGCGTTTGCTGACCGAAAGATGTTTATTTCCTTTCCGCCGCGAAAATACATTCAGTGTCATCCTTGTGGCTCTTATCTCTCCAAGCAGAACATTTAGATCATCTTAAAAAGTAAATTTAGAATTTTATTTTATGGGTGTTGATTTAGGCCTCTTTTTTATTGATTTTTTCTAATAGGTTATTTCATATTTAGAGACAAGCTGAATACATATTAGATAGAGGATTGATAGAGGGGGAGGAACATATGAAAGCTGTGTTGCAAATGGTGCCTCGCCGAATTAATGAATTGATCACACAACTTCCTAGTCAAGTGTGGAATGAGATAGAAGAAATTAGACTGCGGATTGGAAGACAAGTGGAAATAGCTGCAAAAGGAAAACCTCATTTTCTTTCCTATATATTTACAAAAGAAGATGCGGAACAATTTATTGCAAAGCTGGCAAACCATTCATTTTATACACTTGATGAAGAATTGAGAAAAGGCTATGTCACCATTGATGGTGGACATCGAATTGGTTTAGCTGGAAAAGTCATACTTGAAAACAGTCATGTGAAAGCAATTCGCCATCTAGCCTCATTTAATATTCGCATCGCAAGAGAAAAAATTGGAATTGCAGAAAAGTATTTGCCGTTTTTGTATCAAGAAGAATGGAAAAATACAATGATTATTGGCCCACCTCAAACAGGGAAGACAACTTTATTAAGAGATATGGCCCGCATGATTTCTACAGGTGCTCCTCTTCGGAAAATTGCAGCAGCAAAAGTTGGTATTGTTGATGAGAGATCAGAAATTGCAGGTTGTGTCCATGGGATTCCTCAACTTCAATTTGGCCAAAGGGTAGATGTGTTAGATGCGTGTCCTAAAGCAGAGGGGATGATGATGCTCATACGTTCCATGAGTCCGAATGTATTAGTTGTAGATGAAATTGGTCGAGAGGAAGATCGAACAGCGATTATGGAAGCGGTCAATGCTGGAATCACCTTAATGATGACAACGCATGGTCATTCCTTTGAGGAAGTGAGAAAAAGACCATTACTGCAAGAGATTATGGATTCACACGTATTTGATCGATTTATTGAATTATCACGCTTTAACGGTCCAGGAACGGTAGCGGCGATTAAAGATGCAAATGGAAAGCCAATTAAATACAAAGAGTTGATCCATTATGTTTAAATTAATCGGCTCTCTCTTAATTCTAGGTGCTACAACAATTATTGGGTTCGAAATAGCAAGAGGATTAAGCGAGAGACCCAAACAATTGCAATTGTTTGCCGCTTCCCTTGAGACCCTAGAAACGGAAATTATGTATGGCCATACACCACTTGGAGAGGCATGTATAAAAATATCGAAGCAATTACCAAACCCTATTTCCGCCCATTATGTAAGATTTTCTAATTTTCTGCAGAAAGAGGAAATAACCGTTTATAAAGCATGGGAAGCAGCTCTAAAAGAAACTTGGAAGCAAACAGCATTAAAACAAAATGAATTTGAGATCCTACAACAGTTTGGCGCCAACCTTGGTAGGCATGATCGCGAGTCCCAACAAAAACAAATTATCTTAACACTGAATCATTTGAGCAGAGAAGAAAAGGAAGCAAGGGAAAAACAAAAGATTTACGAAAAAATGTCCAGGAATTTAGGCGTTTTAATAGGAGTGCTCATTATTCTTTTATTGTTATAAACCATCACAGCTATCATACGATAGCAATGAGTCCGATACGATTGCTTATGTTTTTTAATAAATAGGAGGTTGTGAGAATGGGCATAGAGGTAGATGTCATCTTCAAAATTGCTGGAGTGGGCATCGTTGTTGCTTTTTTGCATACGATCCTTGACCAAGTGGGAAAAAAAGAATATGCCCAGTGGGTAACTCTTTTTGGTTTTATTTATATCTTATTTATGGTTGTTACGATAGTTGACGGGCTTTTTCAAAAAATCCGTTCCGTATTCTTATTTCAGTGATAGGGGGAGTCCGTCATTGTTATGTTACAAATTGCGGGGATTGCCCTGATTACGACATTTCTTGTATTAGCAATCAAGGAGCAAAAGCCTGGTTTTGCTTTTTTACTTATATTATTTACGGGAACAGGCATATTCCTCTTTCTAGTTGATCAGATCCAGAAGATTATTATGATGATTGATACGTTAGCAGCCAACGCCAATGTCAATTCCATGTATGTAAAAACCATCCTGAAAATTATTGGAATAGCTTATATTGCGGAATTCACCTCCCATATTAGTAAAGATGCTGGCCTTGGTTCCCTCGCAGCAAAGGTAGAATTAGCCGGAAAAATATTAATATTAGCTATGGCAGTGCCGATTCTAACTGTTCTAATTGAAACAATCCTTGCACTTATGCCTGCCTGAAATGCACTTGTAGAACGGAGTGGAATATAGATGAAATTCCGCCATTGGATCATATTTTTATTCTCGATTTTAATATTTATAGGACCTGATCATGTTAGCGCTCAAGAGCAACAATCTATCGAAAGCAAAGAAGAGAGTACTTTAGATCGTTACATGGATGATTTAGGGCTTGAAGAATTAAATCAATACTGGGATAAAGTTGTTGAAAATTACGGGAATTATTTGCCCGAAAGCAAACGGGGCACGCTTGTTGAGTTTGTGAAAGGGGACAAGTCCTCTTCGATGCAATCCTGGGTGAACGGCATCATTGCATTTATTATTCAAGAAATATCACTCAATTTAAAACTTTTAGGTACACTGATGCTTTTGACTATTTTCAGCGTGTTCTTACAATCTCTCCATAATGCTTTCGAACAAGGGGCAGTAAGTAAAGTTGCCTATTCCATTATTTTTATGGTACTTATTATTATCGCATTAAATAGTTTTCGGGTAGCAAGTGAATATGCAATTGAAGCGATTGATAATATGAGTCAATTTATTATGGCTTTATTGCCGCTGTTACTGGCTTTGATTGCTTCTTCTGGAGGAGTGACTTCTTCAGGCTTTTACCATCCGATACTTGTGTTTTTAGTCAATATTAGCAGCTTGGTGATCAAAAATGGTGTTTTGCCACTTTTGTTTCTTTCGACACTATTAAGCATTGCTAATGCATTGAATGGAGAAATAAAAGTATCTCAATTAGCAGGCTTATTAAAAAAAGCGAGTGTTGGCTTGTTAGGAGCTTTTATTACAATTTTGCTAGGGGTGATGTCCCTACAAGGGGCAGCATCTGCAGTCGCTGATGGGGTAGCGATTAAAACAGCTAAGTTTGTAACAGGAAATTTTGTGCCCGTTGTTGGAAAGATGTTTACAGATGCAGCTGATACCGTTCTATCAGCTTCAGTTTTATTAAAAAACACCATTGGTATTGCAGGTGTGATTATTGTGCTTTTGATTGCTGCTTTTCCAGCTATAAAAATATTAATCATTTCATTTATTTACAAGCTCTCAGCAGCATTATTGCAACCACTTGGCGATGGTCCCGTTATATCTTGCTTAAATGCGGTTAGCAATAGCATGATATATGTATTTGCTTCATTGGCTATAGTATCATTCATGTTTTTTATAAGTATGACGATTATTATTACTTCTGGTAACATCACGATGATGGTGAGGTAGATTGATATGGAATTTATAAAAGAATGGATTCTAAATATTATTATCTTTCTCCTTCTATCCATGATTGTTGACATGCTTTTACCAGCAAACAATATGCGCAAATATGTGAAACTTGTGACAGGACTTCTCCTTATTTCAATCATTATCACACCCTTATTTCAATTATTATCAAGCGATTATGAACAAGTATTGGGAAATTTAACAAAGAAGATAGAAGTAAGTGAACAATCTACAGGAAATTTACTAGAAAAGAAAAAAATAGAGATACAAGCTTCACAACATGCATATACATTAGAGCAGATGGCTGTCCAAATGAAAAAGGAAGTGGAAAAGGAGTTGATGGATCATTATCAGGTCGTAATTAAACATATTAAAATCTCTGCCGATGCCGATATGGATCAACCAGAAGAACAGATCAATCATGTGGTGGTTCATGTAGCCCCTTCCAAAAATGAAATAGAGATTGTTGAACCAATTGTAATTAATACAAACGAAGAAAAGCCAAAGGAAAACAGTCATCCAAATAGTGAAATACTAACATTACTATCTAATCGATGGGAAATTCCTGCAGAAGTCATTGAAATTGTTTCGGGGGAGGAACCAGCAAAAGATGGCGAATCATAATAATCCGTTTCAATGGTTAAAGGAAAAATTAGAGAGCCTTAAACAAATGCCTCCCAGAAAAAATGGCGGAAAAACATCTTATCTTCTCATCTTACTCGCCTTAGGAGCTTTATTTATGATCATGGGCAGCATGTGGAACAATGATGGGGATGAACATCCAGCAGCCGTTTTAGATAAAACAGCTCCTGAAGAAAGTTCCGAAGCATTTGGCTCAAATCAATCGGAATCAAATGATGGGATGAAGTTATTTGAAGATCAGTATGAACAGCAGCTAAAAGAGGCTTTGGAATCAATTGTAGGAGTTCGAAGTGTAACCGTTATTGTCAATGTCTCAGCAACCGAAAAAAAAGTATTTGAAAAAGATACTATCTTAAGAAATCAGACAACTCAAGAAGGGGACACAAACGGAGGGACTAGACAAGTTGAAGACCAATCAAAAGAAGAACAAATTGTTATCATCCAAAATGGAGATAAAGAAACGCCTCTAACTTCAGAAACAAAAAAGCCAGATATTCAAGGTGTTTTGGTTGTGGCAGAAGGGGCGGAGAATATGCAAGTGAAAAAGTGGATTAGAGAAGCTGTGACAAAATCTTTAAATGTACCTGTTCACAAGGTTGCAGTTATTCCAAAAAAATCTAAGGGGGAATCTTAATGCTTTTGAAAAAGCAAACGGTTTGGCTATTAACAATGTTAAGTCTTGTGGTCGTATTATCGGTTTATTATGTTTTACAGGAACCAGCACCTAATGATTTGGCGACAAGTGGTAAAGAGGATGCCGAAAGCGCTAGTAACCAAATGAGTGATAAAGACTTAGAAATTCTGACTCAGGCGGCAGGTGATGAAGTCTATGAAGCAATTCGCATGGACTTGCAAGACAAGCGTGGCGAAGAAAAGATGAGTTTACAAAATCAATTGGGTGAGAAGGAATTAACAGCGGATGAAAAAAACAAATTATATGATGAAATGGAAAAAATTGATGAACTTACGACAAAAGAACAAATTATAGAAACAAGTATAAAAGGATTAGGTTATAGTGATGCATTAGTTGAAATTGAAAATCAAACAGTCAACATTTTAGTGAAGGCAGAAGAGCATTCAAAAGCGGATGCTGTAAATATTCTTAAAGTTGTTAAAGATGAGATCAGCACAAATTATGTACCGAATATCGAATTTGATACGAAATAAGCCAAGGACGGAGGGGAGAATCCCATCCGTCCCATTTCTTTTTTCATGTTTTTTTAAGAATAGGAAAGGAAGGATTGAATTTTTATTAGGTATTATATTATGATATTAGCAGCTACTCATAAATTTTAAGGAGTGTCATTATGTTGAAAATAGAAGAAATCCGCGAGATTATCAAATTAATTGATCAATCTTCCATAGAAGAATTTGTGTATAAACATGAAGGATCTAAAGTAGAATTGAAAAAGCGTACTAGCGTAGAAGTGGTTCAAGGGCCATCAATTAATACTATTCCTGCAGCTATTGCTCAGCCATCTACACCACCAGCAGTGGAAGTAAGTGCACCACAAAATAATGAGCAAGAAAATACTTCACAAGTTGAATCAGAACAATTTCATAAAATTGTTTCTCCGATGGTAGGAACTTTCTATATGGCATCTTCCCCTGATACTCCAGCTTACGTTGAAGTGGGTTCAACAGTCAATGAAGATTCGATTGTTTGTATCGTAGAGGCAATGAAATTATTCAATGAAATTGAAGCAGAGGTTGAAGGGGAAATTGTTGAAATCCTTGTTAAGGATGGTCAATTGGTTGAATATGGTCAACCATTATTCTTGGTCAAGCAAAAGTAAGGAGTATGGGCTATGATAAAAAAATTATTAATCGCCAATAGAGGCGAAATCGCAGTAAGAATTATTAGGGCATGTAAAGAAATGGATATTGAGACAGTAGCTGTTTATTCTGAAGCAGACCAGGAAGCTCTTCATGTCCAGCTTGCTGATGAAGCTTATTGTATTGGGCCAAATGCCTCTAAAGATAGTTATTTAAATACGTTAAATGTCGTAGGGGTAGCTAAATTAACAGGCTGCGATGCAATTCATCCTGGTTATGGCTTTTTAGCTGAAAATGCAGATTTCGCGGAATTATGCCGTGTATGTAATATTATCTTTGTAGGGCCTAGCCCAGATGCAATTTCTAAAATGGGTACAAAAGATGTTGCTAGAGAGACAATGAAACAAGCAGGGGTACCTATTGTCCCAGGTTCCCGTGGTATTATTGAAGATATTGAGGACGCCATTGATTTAGCAAATGAAATGGGATATCCAGTTATTATTAAAGCGACGGCTGGTGGCGGCGGAAAAGGCATTCGAGTAGCCCGGACAGAGGATGAATTAACGAAAGGAATTAAAATCACAAGACAAGAAGCTGAGACAGCTTTCGGTGATCCCGGTGTTTATTTAGAAAAATATATCGAGGATTTCCGCCATGTAGAAATTCAAGTTTTGGCAGATCAGTTTGGGAATGTCATTCATCTCGGTGAAAGAGATTGTTCCATTCAAAGAAGATTGCAAAAATTATTAGAGGAAACTCCATCTCCAGCTATTGATCATGAGACACGAGAAAAAATGGGCCAGGCAGCTGTTCAAGCCGCAAAAGCGGTAGAATATACTGGAGCTGGTACGATTGAATTTATTTATGATAGAGGGAGTCAAGAGTTTTATTTCATGGAGATGAATACGAGGATCCAAGTTGAGCATCCTGTTACAGAAATGGTTACTGGCATCGACTTGATAAAAGAACAAATTCGTGTTGCATCAGGGGAACAACTTCTTCTCAAGCAGGAAGATGTTGAATTTCGTGGTTGGTCGATAGAATGTAGAATTAATGCAGAAAACCCTGAAAAGAACTTTATGCCATCTGCTGGACGGATTGAAATGTACCTAGCTCCAGGAGGACCGGGGGTAAGAGTTGATTCTGGTGTATATCCAGGCTATACAATCCCGCCATACTATGATTCAATGGTAGCAAAGGTCATTTCTTATGGAAAAACCCGTGATGAAGCAATTGCAAAAATGAAGCGTGCCTTAGGAGAATTTGTAATTGAAGGAATTAAAACAACCATCCCATTTCATTTAAATCTATTGGAGAATGAAACATTTGTAAACGGGGACTTTAATACAAAGTTTCTTGAAATCCATGATGTAATGGGTCAAAAATAATTGGGGGTGCAAAGCGTGGAAGAAACATTAAATATGTTGGAAATGATTCAGGATGATGAACAAAGCCACGGTAAAATCGAAATCGCTCCAGAAGTGATTGAAGTCATTGCGGGGATTGCTGCATCTGAAGTAGATGGGATTGCGCAAATGCGGGGTAATTTCGCTAGTGGCGTTGTTGAAAAGCTAGGAAAGAAAAACCATGGAAAAGGTATCCGAGTTGAGTTAACAGATGAGGGAATTAAAGTAGACGTGTTCTGCTTGATGGATTTTGGTGTATCAATTCCCACAGTTGCCCAAAAAGTACAAGACAATATTAAACAAACGCTTTATAATATGACTGCTTTAGAAGCAAAAGAGGTCAATATTCATATCGTTGGGGTTACATTTGAAACCCAAAAATTAGAGCATGAAACAGGAATTGAAGAATAATTAGAAAAGCGAGGCAAGCTCGATAGAGGAGAGAACGGTTAAGGCCGCAACAATGATCGTCACACCGTCCTGACTCTACGCCGGGCGAGCTCAAAAGCCCATCAAAGGCTAAATTGGCCACATCCTGTGGCCACGCTGTTCTGACCCGCATCATACGGGCCTAAAGGAGATCTTATATTACATGAAAAGAAGAACTGCACGTGAGAAGGCATTACAAGCTTTATTCCAAATGAATATAAGTGGAATAGAAGCTGATGAGGCTATTGAAAATGTATTAGAAGATGAAAGCAAGGATCCTTTCTTACAACAATTAGTTGAGGGGACCATTCAGCATTTACCTGAAATTGATGCTGAAATCCAAAAACATTTAGAAAATTGGACACTGGATCGTTTAGCTAAGGTAGATATAACCATATTAAGAATAGGTATGTATGAATTACTGTTTAATCAAGAAATACCTGAAAACGTGGCAATTAATGAAGCCATTGAAATTGCAAAGATATTCGGTGATGATCGATCAGGGAAATTTATTAATGGAATCTTATCCAAAGCGAAAAAAGAAAGATAACTAATATCTAATCACTAAGCATATTAATCGCGTTTGGGTGTGTAGCACGTGTCTAGCATCATATAGTGTTGTGTTTGTAATCTATATGACATGCCAAATGGATACGGCTCCGCCCTTTTTTACATATAGGTTAGCATATTTAAAACTACCGTGCGACTTTTGGTGACTGCTTGTGAAAGTTAAGGTTGGCTTACCTAAGGATGTATCTGTCGTCTAGTTACAAATGGTGGGAATATGTTAAAAAACATGAAAAGCTGAAGCAAAAAGATAATGGACCATTCCCGGAATCTATTCCTATTTGTACATCGCTAATGGACGTTTATGTTAACCTTAAGACATTCAGGAGGGAAGAGAATGACAGCTAAATTAATTGATGGAAAGAAAATAGCCCAAGCAACCCGAGAAAATCTTAAAAAAGAAGTAGAAGAACTGATAGAAGCGGGAATAAAGCCAGGACTTGCAGTAATTCTTGTTGGGGATAACCAGGCTTCTCGAACATATGTTACATCCAAACAAAAAAGTTGCAAAGCGATAGGGATGGAATCGATTTTGATCGAACTTCCAGAAAGTATCACGGAAAATGAGTTGTTACAGCATATTGAAGAATTAAATAACCGTGATGATATTCATGGGATTTTAGTACAGCTACCACTACCCAAACATATTTCCGATAAGAAAGTAATTGAAACAATCTCTCCTGAAAAAGATGTAGATGGATTTCATCCTATTAATATTGGGAAAATGATGACAGGCCAAGACACATTTTTTCCATGTACACCTTTTGGCATTATGGAGATGCTAAAGTATGAAGGAATTACTATTGCTGGAAAAAATGCAGTTATTGTTGGGAGAAGTAATATTGTTGGAAAACCAATGGGCCAACTCTTATTGAACGACAATGCCACTGTCACTTACACGCATTCAAAGACAAAAGATTTAGCATCATGCACAAAAGAAGCAGATATATTAGTAGCCGCTATTGGTAAAGCAAAAATGATCACATCGGAATATGTGAAGGAAGGTGCCACTGTTATTGATGTAGGCATGAACCGTGATGAAAATGGAAAATTATGTGGAGATGTTGACTTTGCAGATGTTTCCAATAAAGCTGGCCATATTACTCCGGTTCCAGGTGGTGTTGGCCCTATGACCATTACGATGTTATTGTACAACACAGTGAAGTCAGCCAAAAATAAATTAAATCATCGCAATCAGGAAAAAAAACGAGTACAATAGAATTAAGAGCATAAATAGAAGCTGTCATCCAGTTATGGAATGCAGCTTTTATTATATGAATTGGAAATGTTATGTAATCAATATAAAACTTTCTCCTAGCTACTGAATGTCCAGTAACTAGCAATCTTATATAGAGTTTATGCTTCATTGATGAAATACAAAGTTTTATGCTAATCCAAAAACAAGACCTTTGTGCTCAAAGATGTTCATCCGTTAAAAACGGATTTAAGGGGAAGGTGAAGAAATGAAGAATCCATCCTATTTATCTGTCCAAGCCTTAACGAAATACATAAAAAGAAAGTTTGATGTGGACCCCCATTTAATGAATGTTTTTGTGAAGGGTGAAATTTCAAACTTTAAAAAGCATACGAGTGGACACTTATATTTCACCTTAAAAGATGATCAAGCAAGAATTATGGCTGTCATGTTTTCGAGGTCTGCTAGAACAATGAAATTTAACCCGGAAAATGGTTTGCATGTACTTATTAAAGGAAATATCTCGATATATGAACAATCAGGTCAATATCAAATCTATGTGCAAGAGATGTTGCCAGATGGGATCGGAGAGTTATTTCTTGCTTATGAACAATTAAAGGAAAAATTAGAGATAGAAGGGCTATTTCAATCTTCTCATAAAAAGCCAATTCCACCTTATCCGCAAAAGATCGGAATCATCACCTCTCCTACTGGTGCAGCCGTCCGAGATATCATTACAACAATCAAAAGACGCTATCCAATGGGAGAAATCCTCTTATTACCTGCTCTTGTACAAGGAATGCATGCAGGAAACTCAATCGTTGAAGCAATACAAGCTGCCAACAATCGTCGAGATATTGATGTGCTCATTGTGGGTAGAGGGGGTGGCTCAATTGAAGATCTGTGGGCTTTTAATGAGGAACCTGTAGTAAGGGCCGTTTTTCAATCCAGCATTCCCATTATTTCCGCGATAGGACATGAGACAGATTTTACGATTACAGATTTTGTTGCAGACTTACGTGCGCCTACACCCACCGGAGCTGCAGAACTAGCCGTCCCACATGTAGAGGAATTAACGGAGCGACTATTGAATTTACAAAATCGATTAAATCGAGGAATGGCTGAAACCATCCGTTCAAAAAAAATTCAACTGAATTATTTGCGGCAATCTTATATCTATCGTCACCCCCATAAAATTTACGAGCAAAAATGGGAGACGGTAGACCGCTGGATCGAGAGATTGCAAACATCTCAAGAACGTTTATTACGCCAAAAGATGGAACGTTTCCGTAAATTAAACCAGGCATTAATGGCACGTCATCCTGCTACAAAAATCGAATTACATAAGGAGAAGTTACGCTATCTTCGCGAACGATTAAATAAGCAGACACAATTTGTTATAAA
Organism: Lederbergia galactosidilytica; assembly: GCF_017873565.1. Lineage (GTDB taxonomy): Bacteria > Bacillota > Bacilli > Bacillales > Bacillaceae_C > Lederbergia > Lederbergia galactosidilytica. The sequence continues at coordinate 145,852 of NZ_JAGGKH010000006.1, read as the reverse complement.
GCAAAAACATCACACTTTCATGAACAATGTTTCAAAATTAGATGCTTTAAGTCCATTAAATATTTTACAGCGTGGTTTTAGTGTAGCGTATAATGAAAAAGGAAAGTTAATCAAGAATACGGAAGCTTTAAAATCTGGGGAAAAAATGATTGTCAGGGTTATGGATGGGCATTATTATTGTACGGTTGATTATGCGGAGAAAGGTGAAAGCAATGAAAGAAAACATGACATTTGAACAAGCGATAAATGAACTAGAAAAGATTGTAGGGCGTTTAGAATCAGGTGATATTCCATTAGAGGAAGCATTAAGCATTTATCAAAAAGGGATGGAATATTCCAAGTTTTGCCATGACCGGCTAAAAAATGCAGAAGAACAATTAACAAAAGTTTTAACTGATCATGGAGAGGAGGATTTTCATCTCCAAGAGGAGGAGCAAGAGTGAGCGTAAACCTAGAAGAATACTTCAACCATTATAAACAAAAACTTGATGAAAATCTTATTCATGCAATAGAGGAATTACCGGCACCAAAATCACTGAAAGATGCTATGAAATACTCGCTAAAAGCTGGTGGCAAGAGAATTCGTCCACTTTTGTTATTTGCCTCCATTCATGCATATGGGAAAGACCCAGAAATGGGGATGGCGACAGCATGTGCCTTAGAAATGATCCATACATATTCTCTCATCCATGATGATTTACCAAGTATGGATGATGATGATTTAAGACGCGGAAGGCCGACAAATCATAAGGTATATGGAGAAGCTCTGGCTATATTGGCAGGGGATGGGTTATTAACATATGGTTTTGAACTTATTGCGAATGACGAGAATCTAAATGATGCAGATAAAGTGTGGCTTATCCAATTATTGGCTAAAAATGCTGGTCCGGTCGGAATGGTTGGTGGACAGGTTGCAGATATCGAAGCGGAAAATAAGGAATTAACGATTAAAGAGCTAGAATATATTCATCATCATAAAACAGGGAAATTACTCTCTTTTGGTGTCTTGGCTGGGGCAAAGATTGCTGGCGCAAACGCGAACGAATTAAAATTATTCAAAGAATTTTCTCAGCATTTAGGATTGGCTTTCCAAATTAGCGATGATATTTTAGATGTAATCGGTGATGAAAAGGTGATTGGCAAGCCTGTTGGAAGTGATGACGGTAAGGCAAAAAGTACTTATCCAGCGTTACTCACTCTAGATGGTGCTAATGAGCAGTTATCTTATCATACCGAACAAGCTAAAGCAGCTTTAAATCTCACGAATCAAAATACAGACCTGCTTTATTATCTAACGGATTTAATTGCAGATCGCAATAATTAAATCCTACCAGTATAATTATATACAAAAGGCTTTTATAAGGAGAGAAGTAAATAGTAGGTTGGTTAAACTTACTGGTTATTTCTCTTTTTTCACTTGCTTGATTTCCTTCTTATTGATGAAAATTTAAATATATGGTATAATTTCGCTACATCGCCGGATGGTGCAGTATTCTAGTCAATCTACCGGTTCTGAAGGTGGGCCTAAAAATTCACTAAAGGGCATATCGATGAAGTTCCTTGTTCCGGCTTGAGGAGCCCAGCCTTGGGTCGGAGCTGGGAGTAAAGGTTTAAGGGCGATCCACAAAGGCATGTGGGCGTAGACCCTTTACCGCGGAGGCTTCACATATTCAGCTGGTAATTTGCACTGCATGAATAGTGGAGTATAGACCTGCAATGTGACAAAAGGGTATCACTAGCAGCGTAGCCTGCCTTGAGTGAAGTTAGAGGGGATTATGGTTATAAGAAATAAGACACGGTTGGCCATCGTACTTATTTTTTCCGTCCATATGAAATCTGCTTTGCAAAAGAGGCTAGGAACCAGGTTCAGGGTTGTTGAGGAAATCTCCTAGACTGTTCTTTGACGTAATAAGGGGATTATAGTGCGGACTAAGTGGTAATCCAGTCTGACATAAGGCGACTTTGTCAAAGCGAATTTAAAGGGAAACCGCCGAGATGGTGACATTCGGTATTTGTTTGGGAAAACCTACTGGACCTAAGCCGTAATTTTTACTCTTATTATGACCATCCGGCACACTAATGGAAAGAATGGAATTAAATGATTATGAAAGAAGTTGTACATAAATCAATGAAATGGAGCATCACGATAGCCGTTATCACATTTGTGTTAGCGGCTATTTTTTCAATCGCTTCCAATGGAGCCTTACACGGGGTTTCATGGACTTTTGGATTGATAATTGTGCTTTTTATTGCCATGATTGGGATAATATTTGATATGATAGGTATTGCAGCTACTGCAGCAAATGAAGTTCCTTTTCATTCCATGGCAGCGAGAAAAATTTATGGTGCTAAGCACTCTATTCGTATTATTCGAAATGCCGACCGCTTTGCTAGTTTCTGTAATGATGTGATTGGGGATATCTCTGGAATTATTAGTGGGACGGCGACAACATTAGTAGTCATTCAATTGGCTCAAAGCAACGATATTGCTAATAATTCCCCACTTGATTATGCTTTAAATGTAGGATTAACTAGTCTTATAGCTGCTATTACTGTAGGTGGGAAAGCTTTTGGTAAAACATTTGCTATCACCTATTCAAGAAATATTATTTTTCAGGTAGGAAAGGTATTACAATTTCTTGAAGAAAAAATACACCTTACAATCATAAAAGATCATAAGAAAAAGCAAACAAAGACAAAATCAAAGAAACGAAAGTGAGTGATCCAATTTGGATCTTTTATCTATTAAAGACCCTTCCTTTTTAAAAACTATGAATAAGGAGGAACTCCAGCAACTAAGTCAAAAAATTCGCGAATTCTTAATAGAGAAGTTATCGTGGACAGGCGGACATATTGGTCCCAATTTAGGTGTTGTTGAGTTAACAATTGCCCTTCATAAGTGTTTTGATAGTCCGAAAGATAAGATTATCTGGGATGTCGGTCATCAATCTTATGTGCATAAAATTTTGACAGGACGTGCAGATCAATTTGGTAGTTTGCGACAATACAAGGGTCTATGTGGTTTTCCGAAAATGTCAGAAAGTGAGCATGATGTTTGGGAAACAGGGCACAGTTCCACTTCTTTATCCGCTGCAATGGGAATGGCTATTGCTCGGGATGTAAAAAAAGTAGATTCACATGTTATTCCAGTTATTGGAGACGGAGCACTAACAGGTGGGATGGCTTTAGAGGCTCTAAATCATATTGGCGATAGTCAAACGAATATGACTGTCATTTTGAATGATAATGAGATGTCTATTGCGCCTAATGTTGGAGCATTAAATAATGTACTCGGAAAATTAAGAACAGCGGGAAAATACCAATGGGTAAAAGATGAATTAGAATATTTATTGAAAAAAATTCCAGCCGTTGGTGGTAAACTTGCTTCAACTGCTGAACGTGTGAAAGATAGTTTAAAATATCTACTTGTATCTGGGATGTTTTTTGAGGAAATGGGTTTTACTTATTTAGGACCGATTGATGGGCATAATTTCGATGAATTGTTGGAAAATATTCAATACGCTAAAAAAATGGAAGGCCCGGTTTTGCTTCATGTTATTACCAAAAAGGGAAAAGGGTTTAGTCCTGCGGAAGATGATAAGGTAGGAACATGGCATGGTACAGGTCCGTATAAAATGGAAACTGGGGATCTTATTAAGCCTGTTAATACAGCTCCAGCCTGGAGTGCGTTAGTAAGTGAAACTGTGCGTAAACTTGCTCGTGAGGACCAAAGGATCGTTGCAGTAACGCCTGCGATGCCGGTTGGGTCAAAGCTTGAAAAATTTGCTGAGGAATTTCCGGAGCGGATGTTTGATGTAGGCATTGCCGAACAACATGCTGCTACAATGGCGGCTGGGTTAGCAACTCAAGGGATGAAACCTTTCCTAGCGATTTATTCAACTTTTTTGCAAAGAGCATATGATCAAGTGCTTCATGATATTTGTCGGCAAAATTTAAATGTTTTTATTGGAATTGATCGAGCTGGATTAGTAGGAGCAGACGGTGAGACTCATCAGGGGGTATTTGATATTGCTTTTTTACGATCTTTACCCAATATGGTGATCATGATGCCGAAAGATGAAAATGAAGGGCAGCATATGGTTTACACGGCAAATCAATATGATGAGGGACCGATCGCCATGAGATTTCCACGCGGAAATGGTTATGGTGTCCCAATGGATGAACAATTCAGAAAAATTCCAATCGGAAGTTGGGAAGTTTTAAAAGAAGGTTCTACAGCAACAATATTAACCTTTGGAACAACAATTCCGATGTCTATGGAAGCAGCTTATCAATTAGAGAAGCAAGGAGTCTCCGTTCAAGTTATCAATGCCCGCTTCATTAAGCCGCTTGACCATGAGATGCTCGAAAAAGTTTTGAGTACTGGTACTCCTATCTTAACGGTGGAGGAAGCGGTACTTGAAGGTGGTTTTGGTAGTGCAGTTCTAGAATTTGCTCATGACCATGGCTATTCCAATACATCAATTGGGCGAATAGGGATTCCAGATCGTTTTATTGAGCATGGCAGTGTTAAGGAATTATGGAACGAAATTGGACTAACTTCTGATCATATTGTGAATAAAATAAAATCGATGCTCCCTGCAAAGAAAAAAAGGGCGTAATCATATGAAAATAAAGAAACAAAGACTAGATGTCTTACTCGTTGAAAGAGGTTTAGTAGAAACACGTGAAAAAGCCAAAAGGACTATAATGGCAGGGCTTGTTTTTTCCAATGAAACACGCTTAGACAAACCTGGAGAAAAGATCGCTATTGATCTCCCTTTGCAAGTAAAAGGGAACCCTCTGCCATATGTGAGTCGTGGTGGTTTAAAATTAGAAAAAGCTTTGGCTGAATTCCGATTAACTGTAAAAGATAAAGTGATGTTAGATATTGGTGCATCGACTGGAGGATTCACTGATTGTGCTTTACAAAATGGTGCGAAAATGGTCTATGCCCTTGATGTCGGTTACAATCAACTAGCTTGGGAATTGCGAAATGATCCACGTGTTGTGGTGATGGAAAGAACCAATTTTCGCTATGTTAAACCCGAAAATTTAGATGGAGGCATGCCGAGTTTTGCCACTATTGATGTGTCTTTTATATCTTTAACTCTGATTCTGCCTGTATTAAAAGGGTTATTAACACCTGAAAGTGATGTTATCGCGTTAATTAAACCTCAATTTGAGGCTGGAAGAGAAGAAGTAGGCAAAAAGGGAATTGTCAGAGAAAAAACGATTCATGTAAAAGTAGTAGATAAAATTAAACAATTTTCATTGCAACAAGGGTATGATATACAGAATGTATCGTTTTCTCCGATTACAGGGGGAGAAGGAAACATTGAATTTCTTATTCACCTTTCATGGTCTGGTTTTGTCAATCAAAATGGTAGTGGAAGTGACTTTTCTGCCATTTCCACGATAGAGGTTGTTGAACAGGCCCATAATCAATTCGGAAAATAACAAGAGGGATGTCCAATGGATACCCCTCTTTTGATTTTTAAGTCTTTTGTTGTATAATACAGTATAATTATACAGAATTACCTATCCAAAAATTGAAGGCGGTATGAGAATGACAAAAGGACAAAGACATATAAAAATACGAGAATTGATTGGGAAGAAGGAAATTGAAACGCAAGACGATTTGGTTGAAGAATTAGAAAATGCGGGATTCAATGTTACTCAGGCTACTGTCTCTCGAGATATTAAAGAACTGCATCTTGTAAAAGTTCCTTTATCAGATGGGCGTTATAAATATAGTTTACCAGCAGATCAACGCTTCAACCCGTTACAAAAATTAAAACGTTCCTTAACCGACTCGTTCGTAGGGATTGATTATTCACAAAATTTAATTGTCATGAAAACTTTACCGGGAAACGCTCAAGCGGTAGGAGCTTTAATTGATCAATTAGATTGGGATGAAATAATGGGAAGTATTTGTGGAGATGATACTTGTTTAATTATCTGTAGAACAGGGGAAGCTGCCGTTTCGGTTAATCAAAAATTCATTGATATGCTTTAAAAAGTGGCGCGCTTTTTCGGCGGCTTTGCTTTCTGTAAGGTGGAGTATAACGGTGTATCTTTTTTGAACATTATTCTAAAGAAAACAAAAGAAGAAATGTGAAATCTGATTGGAACTAGCTCTGCACATAGTCTAGGGAAGTTTGTAAGAAGCAAGTCTATCGGCGATACATTTTGTTCTAATGTCCAATAAAACGGCGCTTACGCTTTTCTTAGAAAAGGGGAATTTAATTTGTTACAGGAATTATCGATTAAAAATTTCGCGATCATCGATGAAATCCATGTTTCTTTTGAAAAAGGCCTTACAGTTTTGACAGGAGAAACAGGTGCGGGTAAATCAATTATTATTGATGCATTACACTTACTAATGGGTGGTCGAGGTTCTTCTGAATTTGTTCGGCATGGTGAAAAGAAGGCAGAAATTGAAGGTTTATTTGATTTAACACCAGAACATCCATGTTATTTACGTTCTAGCGAATTTGGAATTGAAATAGAAGATGGAATGTTGATTTTACGACGTGAAATATCTCATAATGGTAAAAGTGTATGTCGGATAAATGGAAAATTGGTGACAATTTCTATTTTGCGCGAAATAGGGAGTACTCTTGTTGATATTCATGGCCAGCATGAACATCAAGAGTTAATGGACGAATCACGACATTTATCTTTGTTGGATCAATTTGGCGGAGAAAAAATTGCGAATGCATTAATGAATTACAGAGAAATTTATACAACATATGTGAAAATACTTAAAAAAATAAACGATCTTAAGTTAAATGAACAACAAATCGCTCAGAGATTGGATATTTTACAATTTCAAGCTAAAGAGATTCAAAATGCTGATTTAAAACTAAACGAAGACGAACAGTTACTTGCGGAAAGAAAACAATTAGCAAACTTTGAGAAGATTTATGCGTCATTAAAAGCAAGTTATGAAGGACTACAGGGGGAGAAAGCTGGATTAGATTATATTGGACATGCTATGGGACACTTAGAAAGTGCGGCAGAATTAGATGATAAATACTCTGAAGCTTATGAAACGACTGCAAATAGCTATTATTTATTAGAGGATATCTCGACACAAATAAGAGAAGGCTTAGAGAATATGGAATTTGATCCTGATCGACTAAACGAAATTGAAGGTCGCATACATGAAATTAACCAATTGAAAAGAAAATATGGGGGAACGATTGAAGAAATTTTAGAATACGGAGCCAAAATTGAAGAGGAAATGGAAACTTTAACGAATCGTGAAGCTCGGATTGATGAGTTGGAGCGAAAACTAGATTCCATTAAGAAAGACCTAGCTGTGGAAGGGAAATATTTAAGTAAATTAAGAAAACAAATTGCAGAAATATTGTCCACATCCATTCATCGTGAACTAAAGGGACTTTATATGGAAAAAGCTATTTTTAAACCTGTCTTTACATTAGATGAAAAGCCTCATATAGAGTTTAAGAAAGATGGTATAGATGAAGTTATTTTTTATATTTCTACAAACCCTGGTGAACCATTAAAACCACTGTCTAAAGTGGCTTCTGGTGGAGAGTTATCCAGGATTATGTTAGCGCTAAAAACGATTTTTTCCAAACATCAGGGGATCACCTCTATTATCTTTGATGAGGTAGATACAGGTGTTAGTGGAAGGGTTGCACAAGCAATTGCCGAAAAAATAGCCAAGATCTCGCAACATTCCCAAGTACTTTGTATTACCCATTTACCACAAGTAGCAGCGATGTCTGACACCCATTTTTTGATCTCTAAAAAAGAAGAATTTGGAAGAACGAAGACCCATTTAACCAAATTACAAAAGAACCAAAAAATTAATGAAATAGCAAGAATGATTTCGGGTGCTGAAATGACGGAATTAACGAGAGAACATGCAAAGGAATTACTTGAAATTGCTGGTACTATAAAAAATACTTGAAAAGCTATCCTTTATTGGACAGCTTTTTTACTTTCTTCCACTTATAAATAAACAGCAACCGGGCTAAATTAAAGATGTGGGCTAGAAAGCGAGGAGAGTGAAAAGTACATGCATGATTGGATAAGAAAAGCTATAGGTGGAATTCTCCTTGTTTCACTTTTGATGTTAAGTCTTACTAAACCTGTCCAACAATTCATTCAAATACCGGGAAGTATTACTTTATTTGAAGGTCAAAAGCAATCCATAGTGAAAGCTAGCGCTATGACGGTTTCAACGCCATCTTCCGAGAAGGTGGATGTGGTGGAAAGTCAAAAAGCTATTTCATTAGAAGGGAAAAACCCAGGTACAGATGAATTTGTTTTAGAATTTGCGGGCATTCCGCTAAAAAAGGTTGATGTTAATGTTTTAAAGGATATGAAAGTATATCCTGGTGGACAATCTGTAGGGGTTAAGCTAAATACGTTAGGCGTTTTAGTAGTAGGGCACCATTTAGTATTAGCTGATGGAAAAAAGGTATCCCCTGGTGAGAAAGCGGGTATCCAGCTTGGAGATATTATTACAAAGATAAATGGAAAGAAAATTAATAATATGGCTGATGTAGCACCATTTGTAGATGAGGCAGGAAAAAAGCAAGAAGAGTTAGATATTTCTCTACAAAGAGGAAATGAGAAATTAAATACAACACTTCAGCCTATAAAAGATGATAAAGAAAAATCATTTAAATTAGGTTTGTATATACGCGATTCTGCTGCTGGGATTGGAACTATGACATTTTATGAACCAAAGTCCAATAAATATGGGGCACTAGGACATGTTATTTCAGATATGGATACAAAAAAGCCGATTGTAGTGGATAATGGGCAAATTGTAAAATCAACTGTTACGGCAATTGAAAAAGGCAAAAATGGGGCACCTGGAGAAAAATTAGCGCGTTTTTCAGCTAACCGAGAGGTGATTGGCGATATTACAACTAATAGTCCATTTGGGATCTTTGGAAAATTAAAGAAACCTATTACTAATGGAATTATGGATAAACCTCTTCCCATTGCTTTAGCACATCAAGTCAAAGAAGGACCAGCTCAAATTTTAACTGTAACAGATGGCGATAAAGTCGAGGCTTTTGATATTGAAATCGTTAGTACGATTCCACAAAAGTATCCTGCCACTAAAGGAATGGTTTTAAAGGTCGTAGATCCTAAGCTTTTAAAGAAAACAGGGGGTATCGTCCAAGGAATGAGTGGTAGCCCGATTGTCCAAGATGGAAAAATGATTGGAGCCGTTACCCATGTTTTTGTGAATGACCCAACCTCAGGCTATGGAGTTCACGTTGAATGGATGTTAAATGAGGCAGGAATTGATATATATAAGGACCAAGCTGATAAAGCTAGCTGAGGGTGCGCAATTGCGTTCCCTCTTTTTTTATGAACTCAAAAAAGAAATTGATGGACTAAAATAAAGAAAAATCGACAATATGAGGAAGTGAGTCGAATAAGGGCGAAAAATAAAGAAAAACAGAGCGTATGTAAGATTTTATAAAAAAAACAATAAATTTAAAGGATTTTTACTTTCTTTGGCGTATTTATCTATTAGTGTCAAAATAAGGGATCAACGGGTTAAGGAGGAAACAATTTGAAGAAAATTAAAGTATGTGTTGTGGACGATAATCGTGAGCTAGTTGGATTATTGGATGAGTATCTTTCTGCACAGGAAGATATCGAAGTTATTGGAACTGCTCATAATGGGCAAGAGTGTTTAGAACTATTAGCCGATGTTGAACCAGATGTTTTGGTTTTAGATATTATTATGCCTCATTTAGATGGATTAGGGGTATTAGGTAAATTACGGGATCTTAACAAACGTGTTCCAAATGTCATCATGTTAACAGCCTTCGGTCAAGAAGATGTCACAACAAAAGCTGTTGAATTAGGTGCTTCTTATTTCATTTTAAAACCTTTTGATATGGAGAATTTAGTTACTCATATTCGCCAAGTTAGTGGGAAAACAAGCGGAGTGAAAAGGAATACTAGTCAGATGAAACATCATTCGCCTGAACCTAAACCAGAAAAAAACCTAGAAGCTAGCATTACTTCTGTGATACATGAAATCGGGGTTCCAGCACATATAAAAGGGTATCTCTATTTAAGAGAAGCTATCTCAATGGTTTATAATGATATCGAATTGCTCGGTTCCATCACAAAAGTTTTATATCCAGATATTGCTAAGAAATTTAACACAACAGCTAGCCGAGTTGAAAGAGCGATCAGACATGCTATTGAAGTAGCATGGAGTCGAGGTAATGTAGATTCTATTTCATCTTTATTTGGTTATACGGTGAGCATGTCTAAGGCGAAACCAACCAATTCAGAATTCATCGCAATGGTAGCAGATAAATTAAGATTAGAACATAAGGCATCATAAATTTCATATTTAGCTGGGGTTCAAAAAGTGCAGTAAAAAGTGAGATCTTGTTGGGAAGCATGGCTTCCTTCGAATTGTCCAACATTGCGTTCCTCCGAATTTTAATCGGAACGTGCCAATGACTGGCAGTTCTTTTTACGGATCCCGTCCTATTATTTTCTTTTTTCAATACACAGTTTTACTCAGATTGGATCAGACAACGGTGGTGAAAAAATGACCATAATATTAGCACATCGAGGTGCTTCGGGAACAAAACCAGAAAATACAATGGAGGCATTTATAGCTGCAGAAAGGGCTGGCGCAGACGGGATTGAACTAGACGTTCAATTAACCTCAGATGGAGAAATTGTGGTGATTCACGATACCACTGTTGATCGCACAACAAATGGTAGCGGGCTTGTTAAAGACTTTACAAGAACATCTATGCAAAGTTTAAAAGCAAATAATCACTTTAAACATTTTTTTAAAAAAGCTAGTAAAATTCCAACCTTAATTGAAGTATTTGATTGGATGAAAGAAAATAGATGCCTGTGCAATATCGAATTGAAAAACAACATCATTCCTTATGAGGAGCTTGAAGAAAAAGTAGCTGCTTTAATTTATAAATATTCTTATGAGAAGCGTATTATCATTTCGTCATTTAATCATACTTCCCTTCAGAAAATGATAGAAATTTGTCCGGAAGTTGAAACAGCCCCATTATATAATCATCATTTATATAAGCCTTGGGAATATGCTTCAACAATAAAGGCAAATGGGATCCATCCAAAATTAAAAATAATGACAGATGATCTAATTAAAACAACAATGGAATTTGGCATTCATGTTCGGCCTTATACGATTAATAATAGGCGGGATATGAAAAGACTCTTTCAATTAAAATGTTCGGCTATAATTACTGATTTTCCCGAAAAAGCGGTGAGATTAAGAAAACTACAGCCCCATGAATAGGTGACATCCATATCTTTAACAGAGAGCCTTACACTGTGGCCTCTCCGCAAAATTGAGATATTAATGGATAAGGAGCCAAACTTTTATCTTTCCATCATAGACCAGACCGTTAAGGTAAAACAAATGTAGAGCTGTAGAGCTATATCGACTGTAAGCCTTTTTAAACAATAAAAAAGACGCAACTGAACGATACACTACTTTCAGTTTGCGTCTTTCTTATCGTCGACAAGTCCATTGTCAAGCTTGCCCAAGATTATTTTCCATCACTTTTATTAAAGCGATTTTGAACTTTATTTCTTTTCCGGTCACGATGTAGGACAAAGCCTGCTATAAAACCTAATCCTGCCACAAAAAGAATGGCACCACTTAGAAATTGTAACCATAGAAACGGAAAAGGCTTTTGTAAAATACCAAATAGCATATCTCGCATTAATTTAATCCCATATCCAGCTAGGATACCAGGAATAACTAATAAAATTAGCGCCACAATTCTACCCATATATAGACCCCTTCTATTTTTGAATTACTGATAATGTAAGCTCTCAGGAGAATCACAAATCAAAAAAATTTAGCCACTTATATTTTTTTCTGTATAAAAAAATCATAGTACACCTTAAAGATTTGTCAAGCAACGGGCTTTTCGTTACAATAATAAAGTAGGAATTAGTATTAGGTATCAATATTAGGTCATAATAGAGACACTTCTGGAGGCGCTCAAAATGAAAATATTTGATTATATGGTGAAATATGATTATGAACAACTTTTGTTTTGTCAAGATGAAGCATCAGGTTTAAAGGCGATCATTGCTATTCATGATACCACGCTTGGCCCTGCACTTGGAGGAACAAGAATGTGGACTTATACAACTGAAGAAGACGCTATTGAAGATGCTTTACGATTGGCGAAAGGAATGACATATAAAAACGCAGCAGCAGGTCTGAACTTAGGTGGCGGAAAAACTGTTATTATCGGGGACCCGAAAAAGGATAAAAATGAGGCAATGTTTAGAGCTTTTGGTCGCTTTGTGCAAGGGTTAAATGGCCGTTATATTACTGCTGAAGATGTCGGCACAACTGTCGAAGATATGGACTTGATTCATGAGGAAACTAATTTTGTAACGGGGATTTCACAAGCTTCAGGGTCATCAGGAAATCCATCACCAGTGACCGCTTATGGTTGTTATGTTGGAATGAAAGCTGCTGCAAAGGAAGCATTTGGCTCTGATTCTCTTGAAGGGAAAGTAGTAGCCGTTCAAGGTGTCGGAAATGTTTCGTTTGAATTATGTCGTTATTTACATGAAGAGGGTGCATCTTTAATTGTAACGGATATTAATAAGGATGCTGTAGATCGTGCGGTAGAGGCTTTTGGAGCGAAAGCAGTAGACCCAGATGAGATTTATGCAGTTGAGGCAGATATTTTTTCACCATGCGCTTTGGGAGCAATTATTAATGACCAAACGATTCCGCAATTAAAGGCAAAAGTGATTGCTGGATCGGCCAATAACCAATTGCAAGATCCTCGGCATGGTGATCACATTTATGAAATGGGAATTGTTTATGCTCCGGATTATGTGATAAACGCTGGGGGCGTCATCAATGTAGCGGATGAATTATATGGTTATAATCGCGAAAGAGCTTTAAAAAGAGTGGAAACCATTTACCAAAACGTTGCAAAGGTAATCGAAATTTCGAAGCGAGATCATATCCCGACGTATCTAGCTGCAGATCGGATGGCAGAAGAAAGAATCGAACAAATGAGAAAATCTCGTGGCCAATTCCTCCTTAATGATAAACATATTTTGGCTAATAGAATTTAATTTGAGGATCGTACAAACTTATAAGTGAGGGATATTGAATGGCTACTGAATATGATTTAGTAATCTTGGGAGGCGGAACAGGTGGTTATGTAGCGGCTATCCGTGCCTCACAGCTAGGATTGAAAACGGCTATTGTAGAACAAGATAAACTTGGTGGTACATGTTTACATAAGGGATGTATTCCAAGTAAGGCCATGCTTCGAAGTGCTGAAGTTTTCTCTTTGGCAAAGCGAAGTATTGAATTTGGCATCAGTACGGATCATGTGCATTTGCATATTGAAAGAGTGCAAGAGAGAAAAAATAAGATAGTAAACCAATTATTTAAAGGTGTTCAGCATCTTATTGAAAAGGGAAATATCGATGTTTATAACGGGATAGGTACGATTTTAGGGCCTTCTATTTTTTCACCATTACCTGGAACAGTGTCTGTCGAATTAGAAGATGATAATGAGCTTTTAATTCCGAAAAACCTAATCCTTGCAACGGGCTCCAAACCACGAACTTTACCTGGATTAGAAATAGATGGTGACACGGTGTTAACCTCTGAACATGCCCTAGAACTAACGCAATTGCCTAAATCAATTTTAATTATTGGTGGGGGCGCCATTGGTATAGAGTGGGCTTCAATGCTTGTAGATTTTGGAGTGGAAGTGACTGTATTAGAGTATGCGGATCATATACTGCCTAACGAAGACAAGGATATTTCTCGAGAACTTGCTAAAGTGCTTGAAAAGAAAGGAATTAAATTTATCACGAATGCAAAAGTATTAGCTGAAACGGTTCAGAAAAGCAGCGATGGAGCGACAATTCAAGTCGAGACAGGTGAGGGGATAAAGAGCTTTACCGGCGAAAAGATCCTCGTTTCTGTTGGAAGAGAGGCGAATATCTCCCAACTCGGCTTGCAAAACACAGACATTCGTTTGGAAAAGAATTTTATACAAGTAAATCGCAATATGCAAACCCAAGAATCGCATATATATGCGATTGGAGATATTATTGGTGGGTTACAACTCGCTCATGTCGCTTCACACGAGGGAATTTTAGCCGTTGAACATATCGCTGGATTGAATCCATCTCCTCTTGATTATCAAAATGTGCCTAGATGTGTTTACAGTTCTCCTGAGGTTGCTAGTATCGGTTTGACAGAAAAAGAAGCCTTGAATAAAGGGTTTAAAGTTAAAATAGGAAAATTCCCTTTTATCGCAAATGGAAAAGCTCTAGTTTTGGGTGATACGACAGGTTTTGTTAAAATTATAGCGAATCGAGAAAACCAGGATTTATTAGGAGTTCATATGATTGGCCCGAATGTGACAGACTTAATTTCTGAAGCCGGCTTAGCTCATGTACTTGATGCAACTCCATGGGAGGTTGGCACAATGATTCATCCACATCCGTCACTAAGTGAAACAATCGGTGAAGCTGCATTAGCTGTTGATCGCGCAGCAATTCATATATAAGAATGTATATAGTCAAATTTAGGGAGGGATTTATGTGACAAAAACCCGTCATGCTGAGCTAGGGCTTAGTAATGAAGATGTCTTGGAAATTTATGAAACAATGCTAATGGCAAGGCGACTAGATGAGCGAATGTGGCTCTTGAATCGTGCTGGAAAAATCTCCTTTGTCGTTTCTTGTCAAGGGCAAGAAGCTGCACAAGTGGGAGCAGCATTTGCCTTGAATCGTGAAAAGGATTATATTTTACCTTATTATCGTGATCTTGGGGTTGTACTTTCATTTGGCATGACAGCTAAGGATATCATGCTTTCAAGTTTTGCTAAAGCGGAAGACCCTAACTCAGGTGGAAGACAAATGCCAGGTCATTTTGGTGATAAGAAAAATAGAATTGTCACAGGCTCCTCTCCTGTCACAACCCAAGTTCCACATGCCGTTGGGATCGCTCTTGCCGCACGTATGAAGGGTGATGATATAGTTTCCTTTGTTACCTTTGGTGAAGGTTCATCGAACCAAGGTGATTTTCATGAAGGAGCCAATTTTGCTGGCGTTCATAAATTACCGGTCATCTTTATGTGTGAAAATAACCAATATGCGATTTCCGTCCCTGTTGAGAAACAATTAGCTTGTAAGCAAGTTGCTGATCGTGCTCAAGGATACGGCATGCCGGGATTCACGGTTGATGGACAAGATCCACTAGCTGTGTATGAGGCAGTAAAGATTGCTGCTGAACGAGCAAAGCGTGGGGAAGGTCCTACATTGATTGAGACAATGACACAGCGGAATACTCCTCATTCATCAGATGATGATCATCGTCATTATCGTTCGGAGGAAGAGTTAGCCCAAATACAGGAAAATGACCCTATTTCATTATTTAATCGTTATTTAACTGAAGTGGGCGTTTTGACTGAAGATATAGAAAAAGAAATACAAGGTCGTGTGATTAGACAAGTAAACGAGGCAACGGAATACGCGGAAAATGCACCATATCCGGACCCGGATACAATTCTAGATTTCGTTTATGCAGCGGAAAAACAGGGGGAATGAAACTATGACGGTCCTATCTTATATTGAAGCTGTTACTCTAGCTATGAAGGAAGAGATGGAGCGAGACGAAAAAGTCTTTATACTTGGGGAGGATGTTGGTAAAAAAGGGGGCGTTTTTAAGGCAACCCAAGGTCTGTATGATCAATTTGGTGAAAATCGAGTCATAGATACCCCACTAGCTGAATCTGCTATTGCTGGTGTAGGAATTGGGGCGGCAATGTACGGGTATAGACCTATTGCAGAAATGCAGTTTGCTGACTTTATTATGCCGGCGGTTAATCAAATCATTTCAGAAGCAGCTAGGATTCGCTACCGTTCTAATAATGATTGGAGTTGCCCAATAGTTATTCGGGCACCCTATGGTGGAGGAGTTGGGGGTGGGTTATACCATTCTCAATCAATTGAAGCGATTTTTGCCAACCAGCCAGGTTTGAAAGTTGTCATGCCGTCTACCCCTTATGATATAAAAGGATTATTAAAAGCAGCTGTTCGCGACGAAGATCCTGTCCTATTTTTAGAACATAAAAGAGCTTATCGGATGATTAAAGGAGAGGTTCCAACGGAGGATTATGTATTGCCAATTGGAAAGGCTGATGTAAAAAGAGAAGGTGATGATATTACGGTTATTACCTATGGCCTATGTGTGCATTTTGCTCTCCAAGCAGCCGAACGTTTGGCAGATGAAGGAATAGAAGCACATATTCTTGATTTGAGAACAGTTTATCCGCTTGATCAACAAGCTATTATAGAGGCAGCGGCTAAGACAGGTAAGGTATTACTTATTACGGAGGACAATAAAGAAGGCAGTGTGATTGGTGAGGTCGCGGCGATAATTGCTGAACATTGTTTATTTGAACTGGACGCACCAATTATGAGATTAGCTGGGCCAGATGTTCCTGCAACATCTTTTGCTCCAACTTTGGAAAAAAGCTTCTTGATTAATCCCGACAAAGTCGAAAAATCAATGCGTGAGCTCGCTGAATTTTAATGCAAGTAAGGAGGTTACATCTTGGCAACGGAAAACATCACCATGCCCAAGCTCGGAGAGAGTGTTACGGAAGGAACGATCAGTCGTTGGCTTGTAGAGCCAGGCGATCATGTTGAAAAATATGACCCAATCGCAGAGGTTATGACGGATAAAGTGAATGCTGAAATACCCTCTTCTTTTAAGGGAGTTATTACAGAATTAATTGCTGAGGAAGGAATTACCTTAGAGGTAGGAAAGAATATCTGTACAATTGAGGTGGAAAACAAAGATAACGCACAAAATCAGCAAGAGACAACCGCTAAAATAGGTGCGAAGCGGGAGGAAAATGTGCATATGCGTAATCAAAATGACGAAGCGCAAAAATTAAGGTTTTCGCCGGCTGTACTTAAACTTTCACAAGAACACCAAATCGATTTGTCACAAGTCGTTGGAACAGGTAAGAGTGGACGAATTACGAGAAAAGATGTATTGAAATTTATTGAATCTGGTGAAACTTCTATAGTTGATGAGAAAGCGAGCCAAATCAAAGAGCGAGAAGTTCAATCAACTCCAACCCAGAAACCACAAAGTCATCCGCTTGTTGCACCGAAACAAAAGATCCAAACAGGATGGGGAGATATTGAAATTCCTATTTCAAATGTAAGGAAAGCAATTGCGACCAAAATGGTTCGGAGCAAGGCAGAAATTCCCCATGCTTGGATGATGATTGAAGTGGATGTCACGAAACTTGTTCAATACCGTGATTCTTTGAAAGAAGAATTTAAACAAAAAGAAGGCTTTAATTTAACTTATTTCGCGTTCTTTATTAAAGCTGTCGCACAAGCATTGAAGGAATATCCAATGATCAACTCCGTGTGGGCTGGAGATAAAATAATTCAGAAAAAGGATATTAATATTTCAATTGCTGTTGCATCAGGTGACGAATTATTTGTGCCTGTAATAAAACATGCGGATGAAAAATCGATTAAAGGGATTGCCAGAGATATTGCTGATCTAGCTAATAGAGCTAGGGCGGGAAAATTAACCAATGAGGACATGGAGGGTGGAACCTTTACGATTAATAATACAGGTTCATTTGGATCTGTTCAGTCAATTGGGATTATCAATTATCCTCAGGCTGCTATACTGCAAGTTGAATCGATTATTAAGCGCCCTGTTGTTTTGAATGATGGGATTGCTATTCGTGATATGATCAATCTTTGCCTTTCATTAGATCATCGAATATTGGATGGGCTAATTTGTGGGCATTTTATGCAACGTGTTAAAGAAATTCTTGAAAATATCCCGAAAGAAAACACGTCTGTGTATTAAGGAATGACAGAGCAGGTGGTGAAAATTATCTGCTCTGTTTTATATTGATGCGTAATTTTCGAATTTATATGGAATTGACCATTGCTATGCCCCTATTCCGAATTTAGAGTAAGATTTAGCTGCCTTCCATAGGGATTTTCTGTGAAAAACAAAAAAGGACAGCCATTCGCTGTCCAAAACATCTAGGGAGTTTAGGGGTATGGATCTAGATGTATTACTAGAATACCCATTTTTTGGAAAGTTAAACCCCTTTTGCGAATAAGTTTAAGGATTTGTTAGAAGAAGTTTTATTTTATGATTTGCTAACATAAAATATAGCTACGCTTCCTTATGTCATGCCTTTCAAATATAATATTTGTTGCTTACTAAATTGCATTCAGGGGGAGTCCGGAAGCAAACGGCGGCCCTAGCAATGTTCGGATTAAGGCAGGGAATTTTAAAAATCTCACACATTCATAGAAAACTGATTATTTGCCTAAAAGGCTCAGAAACTGGTATGATATCAAAGAAGAATGCTTGTGCAAAGGAGTGTAAATGCAATTGAGTATGGATTTTAATCTTTATATGAATGATGTAGTAACTCAGGCACGTGAAGATATGGAAAGAGCAGGCTATACACAGCTTACAAACCCTGAGGAAGTTGAAGAGAAATTAACACAAGAGGGAACAACACTTGTGATGATTAATTCAGTTTGTGGATGTGCTGGCGGAATTGCTCGTCCTGCGGCGGCTCATGCTGTTCATTATGATAAACGACCTGATCACCTTGTGACAGTATTTGCCGGTCAAGATAAAGAGGCGACAGCAAAGGCTCGTAGCTTTTTTACCGATTATCCTCCATCTTCTCCATCCTTTGCTTTGTTAAAAGATGGTAAAGTTTGTACAATGGTTGAGCGGCACGAGATTGAAGGGCATGATCCTATGTCTGTAGTAAATAAGCTTCAACAATATTTTGATGAATATTGTGAAGAAGTTTGATGAAAATCCCTAACATATGTTAGGGTTTTTTGCCGTTTACACACTATGATAAGAAGTTTTTTCTATAATGCCTTAGCTGATTGGCTGAACTACTAGTATTGTTCTTTTGATGTATGGGGACTAAGTCACTAGCACAAGCTATAAATAAAAAGGGTGCTGTTAGTGAAGATTTGGATGATGATTTTTCTATTCGTTCCTACACCATTCTGGCCAATGGATGCCACATTACTACCAGGGGATTCGCTTATTATTGTGAACAAACAAACCAATGAGCTTGCTTGGATCGATCAAGGTAAAATAAAATTAAGAACTACAGTCGCAACAGGTAAAAGGAAGGATTGGACACCAGAGGGGCTCTTTACAGTTACTGTCAAAGCCAAGAATCCCTATTATCGAAAATTAAATATTCCCGGAGGATCTTCAAATAATCCGCTCGGCTCAAGATGGATCGGCTTTGATGCGAAGGGGACAGACGGACGAACTTATGGTTTACATGGAACGAATCAGCCTAACTCAATTGGAAGGTATGTTTCAGAAGGGTGTGTTCGCTTAGATAAAGAACCATTAGAATTTTTATATGACCAAATTCTAATTAACACAAAGATATTAGTCACAAATTCTTCATTATCTTTTGAACAACTTGCTCAATCGCAAGGAGTATTGTAAGGTTCAACTAATAAAGACTGATTACAGGATGTATTGGCTTCACCCTGTTGTTACATAATACACAGGATTTTTAGGGAATTAATTATAAAAGGTGAGTGACAAAAAGTCCTCACCTTCAGACTTCCCTAGAGGAAAGAAAGACCAGCTATAATCGTGGTTGCTATCATAGAAAAGATCATAAGATAAATGACGACTTTTTGAATTTTTTTATTGGACAATTTGAAGCACCTCATCATTATTTCTTTACAACCATTTTAGACGGAAAAGCAAGAGGATACAAGTCTATTCTTTAATTTTCCCTTATCAATCATACAAAAATAAACCGTTTATACCGATAAATTGAATTGTTTTTTTGCAATTCTATATCTGGCTAAGTTTTCAAATCGTTGTTTTCTCCTTAAATCGTGATAAAATTGTAAGATAAATAGTATTTACTGAATGACAATTTGGAGGTTTGACGTATATGGTTAATCAAGAACGAATCGTAAATGAATTTTTAGAGTTAGTACAGATTGATTCTGAAACGACTCAAGAAACCAATATTGCAAAAGCACTAAAGGAAAAATTCTCCTCTCTAGGTCTTGAAGTTTATGAGGATGATACGAAGGAAAAGACGGGTCATGGTGCTGGTAATTTATTTTGTACGTTAAAGGCTAATAAACAAGGGATAGACCCAATTTATTTCACCTGTCATATGGACACTGTAGTCCCGGGAAATGGAATTAAACCAACAATCAAGGATGGTTATATTGTTACGGATGGAACAACCATTTTAGGAGCAGATGATAAAGCTGGTATTTCCGCCTTATTAGAGGCGATTCGAGTCATTCAAGAAGACAATATCGAGCACGGAGATATTCAGTTTGTTATTACAGTAGGAGAAGAATCCGGATTAGTTGGAGCAAAAGCATTAGATCCTAATTTGCTGCAAGCAAAATACGGATTTGCTCTTGACAGTGATGAAAAGGTAGGAAATATTATTGTCGCAGCCCCAACTCAAGCCAAAATTACTACTCATATATATGGTAAAACGGCTCATGCTGGTGTTGCGCCGGAAAAAGGTGTTTCAGCGATTACCATTGCTGCTAAAGCAGTTTCTAAGATGCCACTTGGTCGTATCGATGAAGAAACGACAGCAAATATTGGTCGTTTTGAAGGTGGTAAAGCGACAAATATTGTGGCGGATGAGGTATTTGTATTAGCGGAAGCACGCTCTCTTGTCGCCGAAAAAATGGAAGCACAAGTAGAAGCAATGAAGAAAGCTTTTGAAGAAACAGCTAAAGAAATGGGTGGATCTGCCGATACTGTTATTGACATTATGTATCCAGGCTTTAAATACTCTGATGGTGATCTTGTTGTGGAAATAGCGAAAAAAGCAGCCAAAAAAATTGGACGTGAACCAAAATTATTAAAAAGTGGTGGAGGCAGTGATGCCAATGTTTTCGCAGGCTTTAATATACCGACAGTGAATTTAGCGGTTGGATATGAAGAAATTCATACAACAAATGAAAAAATGCCAGTTGAAGAACTAAGTAAATTAGCGGAGATGACTGTTGCTATCATCGAGGAAGTTTCCAATCAATAAGTAAGGCGAAATGTCTGTTTAGCGTGTACAAACTTTTTGGCAAAGGATGTAGTCTAAAGACAAAGACATGCCTTTCTAGCAGCAGGCTTAATCAGTGACATTCTGTCGCGGGTTAAGCCTGCACTATAGTACCAACCTGTATTTCGTAACGTCAATGGACTCGTATCCTTCGAGCCACTCGTCTTACTACCTATATTTAGATATAAAGGACGAACTGATGTTGCTCCTCATAGGAAAGAACCGAAAATTTGGCACTGGAACGAATCCAGTATTAATCAATTTTTCTCTCTTATCATGTAAAATCTCGGTAGGGAAACGGTCATGCCTGTTTTTCTAACCCTTTTTAGAAAGGATTGTGTAAAAAATTGTCTATGACGAGTGTTGTTTTTAGTGCCGGGAATGAAGAATATGCTATCCCTGTACAGTACATCATTTCAATTGAAAAAATGGAAGAAATTAATCCCATACCTCATCTACCTTCTTATGTAAGGGGAGTCGTAAGATCTAGAGATGAATTAATTCCCGTTTTAGATTTAGCAACGATTTTATATGAAAGCGCAACCCCGATGAATATGGAAGCGCGTCTACTTGTTATTCAAACGAAAGAATTTTCGTATGGTTTAGCTGTTCATGACGCTAAAGAGATCCTCGAAATTCCTTCTGAGGCATTGCAACAAGTTGGACTTGTCGCTTATCATAAAACCAAGTATTTTTCTTCTATCGCTAATTTACAAGATCGATTGATCACAATGATTGATCCTGACGAATTACTAAATGTTTTAGATGGTGTAAAAGAAATTAGAAATTATATGATTGAGTTACAGCAAGAAGCTTAATCACTAGTTTTATTTTTTTCAGAGGATGATTTAATGTGCAGCAATTCTATCCAAAAAAAGGCCGTGTTATTTTACATGTGGATATGAACAGCTTCTTTGCTTCTGTAGAAATGGCTTATGATCCAACATTGAAGGGGAAACCTTTGGCCATTGCAGGGGATGAGAGGCAAAGAAAAGGAATTGTTGTGACATGCAGTTATGAGGCACGGAAGTTTGGAGTCAAGACGCCGATGCCCCTTTGGGAAGCGAAGAAACTCTGTCCAAATTTACTTGTAAAGAGACCGAATTTTGAGCGCTATCGTCAAGCTTCACAAGCAATGTTTGAGCTGTTACGAACGTTTTCTGATTTAGTGGAACCTGTTTCGATCGATGAAGGATACATAGACATTTCAGCATGTCAAGAACTGGGAAGCCCTTTAGAAATTGCCAATCGAATTCAACAACTGCTGCTAAACCAATTAGATTTGCCTTGTAGTATTGGCATTGCACCGAATAAGTTTTTGGCGAAAATGGCTTCTGATATGAAAAAACCACTTGGAATCACAGTGTTACGTAAAAGAGATGTCCCTCATATTTTGTGGCCCTTGCCTGTAGTAGAAATGCATGGAGTCGGCGAAAAAACGGCGATAAAAATGGCTGATTTACAGATTAAAACAATTGGTGACTTGGCAAAAGCAAATGATATGCAGCTTCGCGCTACATTAGGGATTCGAGGACTAAAATTGAAAGAACGGGCTAATGGTGAAGACATTCGTGCTGTTGATCCCGACGCAGCAGCTGAAAATAAAAGTGTCGGTAATTCTGTAACTTTGCCGCAAGATTTAGCTATTCAGGCCGAGTTGCTTGCTGTTCTTGAGAAATTAGCTAAGAGTGTTTCAGATAGAATGAAGAAAAAAGGATACCTAACCATGAATGTGGCGATTACCATTCGTTATAAAGATCGTAAAACCATCACACGGGGAAGGAAATTACGCAACCCTTTGATTCGATCTGATGAGATCTTTTTGGAAGCTAAAAGTTTATTTATTGAAAATTGGAATGGACACCCGGTTCGTCTTCTAGGTATTACGGGGTTGGATCTTGTCGATGAAGATCAAGCCAATGAACAGCTTAATCTTTTTACATTTGAAAAAGCGGCAAAACTTGAGCCGCTTCATCAAGTGGTTGATCAACTTCGCGATAAATATGGTCATGCGATCTTCAAGAAAGGGAAGGACTTTGATTAAATATATATTATGTCATTTCCTTAAAAAGCTTTTTAATCCAGAAAAAATTCCCTTTTTTTTCTTTGTGGGCGGCTGTTGCTGCTCCTTTTTTTTAGAAATAAAGATCTCATCTTTTTCTATGGCATGGTTATATGTGAGCACTAATCCAATATTGGTATCAGCCGTATGATTGTTAATAATAGAAAAGGCTATTTGGTTGTTTCTTGCTATGGCGATATAGTCGGATATATAACTATAATCTAGATCCCCATTAAGTAATAATGTTGCTTTAGGATTTTCTTTCATCAATTGTACTACTTCTGGGTAGGTACCTTGTTCCATAACTTGCCCTTTAGTTAAGGCAACGACAATTCTTTCTCTTAAGGTTCCAAGGTATTTTTTGCGTTCTGCAGGTTTTATTTGCTTTTCCCCATACATACCCTTTTCAAGATAATCGTCTATATTTGTTCGATCCACGGTAAACACCTCCGCGATACTATATTCAAAAAAATGTTTAACTGTTAATGAGAATAGGAGGGGCATGGATTTGCAGCCCCTCCGACAATCAATAATCAGTTTTCATCATTTGTGACAGACCACCACTGGAATCCGTCTTTTTCTAATAATTGGTCAGCTTCCACTGGACCCATTGTACCGGCAGGATAATTAGGAAATGCTGCCTTGTTTTCTTCCCATACCCGGCTAATTTTATCAACGAAATTCCAAGAAAGCGCAACTTCATCCCAGTGTGTAAAGTTAGTTGCATCACCGCGTAGGCAATCATGAAGAAGTTTTTCATATGCTTCAGGTGTATTATACCCGGCAATATCATTCGTTGAAAAGTCCAGTTTTACTGGTTTCGTCTCCATAGAATGTCCAGTATTCTTTGCATTTAAGTGGAGAGTGATTCCTTCTTCAGGTTGAATATGAATGACAAGTAAATTAGGAGCCAACTTCTCATCAGAATTATAATATAAATTCATTGGCACATCTTTAAATTGGATAATGATTTTTGTTGATTTTGTTGACATCCGCTTGCCTGTTCGGATATAAAAAGGAACACCTGCCCAACGGAAATTATCAATCATTAATTTTCCTGCTACAAAAGTAGCTGTGTTAGAGTCAGGCTGTACATTTGTTTCTTCACGGTAACCAAGCGCAGGCTGCTCTGAATTGGTACTTGGTCCATATTGTCCGCGAACAAAATAGCTTTCAACTTCTTCATCCTTCATTGGTTTTAAAGCTCTTAAAACTTTTACCTTTTCACTGCGAATTTCTTGAGGTGTTAAGCGAATTGGAGGCTCCATAGCTAATAAGGCAACCATTTGTAGCATATGATTTTGTACCATATCACGTAGAGCACCACTATTTTCATAATACCCTCCACGTTCCTCGACACCTAAGACCTCGCTTGAAGTCACCTGGATATTAGAAATAAAGCGATTATTCCAAAGCGGTTCGAAAATGGCATTGGCAAAGCGAATCACTTCGATATTTTGCACCATTTCTTTTCCAAGGTAATGATCGATACGATAAATATCATTTTCATCAAACACATTACGAATTCGTTTATTTAACTCTTTAGCTGATTCCAAATCATGTCCAAAAGGCTTTTCAATGACAAGTCTATGGAAACCAGGAGTATCTGTTAATCCATCTTGTTTTAGATGTTCAGCAATCGTTCCGAAAAATTCAGGTGCCATAGCTAGATAGAAAATTCGATTCCCTTGTAAGGAATATTTTTCGTCCAAATCGTTCGCTAACTCTTTCAATTGTATGTAAGATGCAGAATCGGATACATCATGAGCTTGATAATAAAAACGAGAAATAAATGTCTCGACGTTTTCGGCTTCGGGAATAGAAGATAGCACAGAATCTTTCACATGAGCTCGTAATACATCATTGCTCCATGGTCTTCGCCCAACACCAATTACAGCAAAATGTTCGGCTAGTTGCCCTTTTGTAAAAAGGTGATAAAGGGAAGGATAAAGTTTTCTCTTCGCTAAATCGCCTGTTGCTCCAAATATTGTAATCAAAGATGCAGGTGTTTCTGATTGAATCATTTCGTCAACCTCACTTTTTTATAAGTAATACCTATATATTTATTTTATCAACTTTGTTGAAAAAACTCGACTATTGGATCAAAAATTTGCAAATTTCCCCTTAACCAGCTCATAATGGTAAAATATATGAAAACGATCATTTGGGGGTGCAGAATGGAACTTTTATTTTTAGGTACTGGAGCTGGGATGCCTGCCAAACAACGTAATGTCTCATCACTTGCGTTGATGTTGCTTCAGGAGCGAAATGCTGTATGGCTTTTCGATTGTGGGGAAGCAACCCAACATCAAATTTTACATACCTCATTAAAACCAGGGAAAATTGAAAAGATTTTTATCTCCCATTTGCATGGAGATCATATATATGGATTGCCTGGTTTAATCGGGAGCCGATCCTTCCAAGGGGGAACGACAGAATTGACCATCTATGGGCCAAAAGGAATTCGTGACTTTATCGAGGTCTCCCTTAGTGTCAGTCAAACTCGATTACGCTATCCCTTAACCATTATTGAAATAGAAGAAGGATGCATTTTCGAAGATGACCAATTTCTTGTTGAAACAGCTCTCTTAGATCATGGTATTCCGAGTTTCGGTTTTAGAATTACCGAACGAGATCGGCCTGGAACTCTTGATTCTGGACGTCTTAAGGCAAAAGGTATTCCCCCAGGTCCCATCTATAAAAAATTAAAAATGGGAGAATCCGTCCAATTAGATCATGGTGAAACTGTGTCAGGATTAGATTTTTTAGGCCCTGATATAAAAGGACGAATTATTACGATTCTTGGTGATACCCGTCCATGCGCTAATGCTTTACAATTGGCAGAAAAAGCAGATGTACTTGTCCACGAAGCCACTTTTGCTGCCGGTAATGAAGAAATGGCTGTGGAGTATTTTCATTCTACTACTACGCAAGCAGCCAATATAGCTAAAGAAGCTGGGGTTCAAGAATTAATCTTAAATCATATTAGCTCCCGGTATTTAAAAGCAGATTGGGATCAACTTGTGCATGAAGCGAGAAACATTTTCCCAAACACACAATTATCCAACGACTTTTCGCAAATGACGATTGCCCCACATAAATCATAATAGGGCAATCGTTTTTTGGTCCAGCTAAGATTTTTATCCAGAACATTTACTAATCTGCATTAATCAAAACATGTGCATGATTGTTTTAGTCCCAGCCTCTCCGATATTGCTCCGGAGCTTTAATGGCATAATTTAATTCTTTTGCAGCTTCTTTTGCCCAATAAGGGTTTTGGAGCAAAGCCCGCCCTACAAAAATAAGATCTGCTCGTTGATTTTGTAGAATTTCTTCAGCTTGGATGCCATTTGTAATTAATCCAACAGTTCCAGTTGGGATCTTAACAGCATGACGGATTTGTTCGGCAAATGGCACTTGGTAACCAGGATAGACATGGATTGAAGCAGGGACAACCCCACCTGAACTTACATCAATCAAATCTACACCTTGCTCTTTCAGCCACTGCCCGATTTGGATAAAATCCTTTGTATGTAGCCCTTCATTGTGATATTCATTTGCAGATATCCGGACAAACAATGGTCCATCCCAAACTTGGCGAACGGCATCAATGGTTTCACGTAAAAGCCGATAACGCTTTTCTTGTGTTCCGCCATAATCATCTGTACGATGATTCGTGAGCGGCGAGAGGAATTCATTGATTAAATATCCATGGGCAGCATGAAGTTCGATCACATCAAAATCAGCTTTTTTTGCCCGCTCCGCTGCAATGGCGAAAGCCTCAACGGTTTTCCTTATTTCTTCTATCGTCATTTCTTTTGGCGTTTTCATCTTGTCATCGAACGGAAGTGCACTTGGAGCTAGAATATCTCCTTCCAAGACGGCTTTTCTTCCGGCATGCGCAAGTTGAATGCCAGCTGCCGTTCCGTGTCGTTTCACTCGCGATGTTAATTTTTTTAAACCTGTAATATGCTCATCGCTCCAGATTCCTAAATCCTGAGGACTAATTCTCCCCTCAGGAACAACAGCTGTAGCTTCTACCATGATTAGGCCTACTTGCCCAACGGCTCGGCTTGTATAATGCGTGTAATGCCAATCATTAACCATCCCATCTTCCTGTTCACAGGAATACATGCACATCGGGGACATCACAATTCTATTTTTAAATGTCTTATTTTTTATCTGATAGGATTCAAATAATTTTATTGACATTATCGACCACTTCCTTTACTCCTTTAAAATATGACTGTGTACCATTATAGCAATGGTTGAAAAGAAGGGGTAGTAGGAAGCTCACGAACAATCAGAAAATTACTTAATTTGTTCGTGAAATAGAGCAGCTAATTTTTTAGATTGCTTTTCAGCTGCTAAAATACAATTGGCAAAAGTTTTTGCCACTTCCTGTTCCTGAAGAACTTTAAGACCTGCTTCTGTTGTTCCCCCAGGGCTAGTGACATTATCTCGTAATTCGGCCGCCTCTTTGCCTGTCTCCTGTAACATATGAATTGCCCCATTCATCGTTTGAATAATGAGTTGTCGAGCCATATCTTTTTCAATCCCTAATTGCTCGGCTGCTTTTTCCATCGCCTCGACGATATAATAAAAGTAGGCGGGACCGCTTCCGGAAAGGGCTGTAATGGCATCAAGCTTATTTTCCTCCACAATAACAGTACTGCCAATTGCTTTGAAAATCGTTTGGGCTAATTGCTGTTGTTCTTGGGAAACAAATTCATTAAAAGTAATGGCTGTCGCGGATTTTCCAACACTTGCTGAAGTATTGGGCATGACGCGTGCGACTGCATAATCGTTTTTTAGATTAGTAGAGATAGATTCAATCGATATTCCTGCCATCACTGAAACGATAAACATTTGCTTTGTGAGATAGGGGGACAGTTGTTGTAAAATCTCTTCAGCGTTCTTTGGTTTTACAGCTAAGATCACCATATCTGCGTTATGGAGCAGTGCTTGCAAATCATAAGTTATTTGCACTGCATATTGCTCCCGCAAACTTTCTAATCTTGCTTGTGCCTGCCGATTTGTCACCCACAGATTTTGAGGTGAACAGGCTTCCTTGTTTAGTATGCCTTTTAAAATAGCTTCAGCCATAGAGCCTGCCCCTATAAAGGCTATTTTCATTTTATTCACTCTCTTCTTTTGAAAATAAAAGGTAATCGGATAAAAGGAGGAATTCAATAGGAAAAACCGCTTATGAAATATGCCTGTTTCTACGGGTGCGTGGGGAGTTTCCTTATGGCAAAGCCACTGGATTTTTAAATAACTCTATCCTTCCGCAAGAGTGACATATCCTATTCGCTCATTTATCCTTCAATTCTGGAATTCCACACAATACTCCGAATACCCAAAATAAAAAACTTCCATCCAAGTTAGGATGAAAGAGCTTTTTTGACTTGTTTTTTGACTTGAAGTTATCTTTGATTATGCAAATCATCCTCGCGCTTGTCAAGAGGAAGTAGTGAAAAACTTATAAGCCTATTCGATTAGTGAGATTTCATTTATACTGTTGAATAGATAATAAACGTAATGAGGGATTGGCAATGGAGAAAAGTTTAACGAGGAAAAATAATCGAATACAAGGAAAAACAATTGTGATCACAGGGGCCTCAGGAGGGCTAGGTAGAGAACTTGCAAAGCAATGTGCTCAAAATGGAGCTAACCTTTTTTTGCTCGCTCGTCGAGAAGGAGAGTTAATCAAACTGGCCTATGAGCTCCAAGAAACATATAAAGTGGATTGTACAGCAATAAAAGTTGATGTAACAGCTACGAATGAAATACAGAATGTGTTCCAATATATTCGCGAACAAATAGGGAAGATTGATGTACTCGTTAATAATGCTGGTTATGGAATTTTTGCTGAGGCTGAATCGCTAGACTTAGAAGAAGTCGAAAAAATGTTTGCTGTGAATGTTTTGGGATTGATCACTTGCACAAAAGAAGCAATTCCTTTGCTACGTTCCAGTAAACATGCCCATATTATCAATATTGCTTCACAGGCAGGAAAATTAGCTACACCTAAATCAAGCGCTTATGCAGCTACTAAACATGCGGTTCTTGGCTATACGGATAGTTTGCGGATGGAATTAGCACCAGCTAGTATTTTGGTGACTGCGGTGAATCCGGGTCCCATTCGAACAAATTTTTTTGAACATACAGATCCAGAGGGGAATTATTTGGAGCAATTAGGAAAGGTCGTCTTGGAGCCTCATTATGTGGCGGAGCAAATAGTGAAAGCAATGCTTACATCAAAAAGAGAAATTAATTTACCATGGTGGATGAACTTCGCCGCCATTCTTCATACCCTTATGCCGAGAGTAGTTGAAAAAGTAGGGAAAAAGGCTTTTTATAAAAAATAAACATGGAGAGAAAGCTCACAATAAAGCGAGGAAAAAGTATGGAGCAATGTCTCTTGTATATAAGGCGATGGGTGCGAAGTCAGTTCGTTTCACGACTGTGGCGAACTACCCATCATTTTGGCTCAATATATTATGAATAAAAATTAGCCTGCATTGCTGGCCCCCTTTTCACTGAAATAGCAGCGATGGCTAAGGCAATCATTAATAATAGGTAAAAATTGGTGCTTGCAAAATGATCATTAAAGAGAAGGAGCTCACTTAAAGGGCTCCTTCCATTTTTTCAATTTGGAGGATTTTGTGAAAAGGTAGGGTTAGCACCATATGTCGATTGCTTACTTTCAGGGATGCCTCTTGGCTATTGATCTTTTTGATTTTACCAGAAAACTGCGCAGGTCCATATTTTTCCGCATAGGTTATAGTAATAGAACAATTTTGTTTGATAGCGGCTTGAATGATAAGGTCCATTTCTTGAAGTTGTTCTTCGGTGAGTTGCGGCATGTGAAAGAGCTCTTGGTTTCGTCGTTCTTTCAATAACTGCTCCTTATGTTCTGGTAAAATCATTCGGCTTGATTCCCACATTAAATTGTGTCCAGCTGTTAATTTATTTGCTTTCATTGACATTCTCCCTTCTAATGTTAAAGATCCATCATGACAATTTACTTATAATGGCCACCTATTTTTTCAGCTCTATGAAAAGCCTGCCCAGCTTCATTTAAAGAGGAAGCGCGAATTAAAGCGGTCGGTCCATATTTCAGATAAACAAAATCTAAAGCCTGATTGATTTTTTCCTTTTTTAGTTCAGAATTAAATAAATTTAATTGATATTGCTGGGCGATTTGTAATTGGGAAAGCGTTACTCCGATACTACGCACTGGTAAGCCATCCCAATATTTTTGAAAAAGTAGACAAACTGCATGAAAGATATCTAGGTCAAAATGGGTAGGAGTGGTTAATTTCAGCTGCCGCTGGAACCCTGTAGGGGTTTTGAAGCTAGTGCCCCGAACACTCAATGATACAGTGCCTCCCATATAGTCTTTAAAACGGGCGCGCCGGGCAACTTCCTCACTTAATTCAAGTAGGACTACCTTGATATCCTCTAGGCGATTATAATCTCTTGGTAATGTCATATGATGGCCAATAGCCTTTTGCTGATCATGGGTCTTGACAGTTACAGGGGAGTGATTGATGCCATTTGCTGTCTGCCAAAGTACCTCTCCATTAATTCCCCATCTTTTCTTTAAAATATGTAAAGGGAAGTTGGCTAAATGGCCAATCGTTCGGATACCCATACGTTTTAAATGTTGTTCCATCCTTCTACCGATCCCGAACATTTTCTCAATGGGAAGTTTCCACATATATTCCTCTATATTGTCAAAATCTAGTTGAAATATGCCGTCCTTATTTTTCTTAGCAAATTGATCACAAGCCATTTTAGCTAATATTTTATTAGGACCAATTCCAACTCGCGCTTTTATGCCAACTTTATTCAAAATAGTGGCTTGAATATTTTTGGCGATTGCCAATGGTTCTCCAAATAAATGCTGGCTCGCTGTGACATCTAGAAATTGTTCATCAATCGAGTATACTTCTACCAGGTCGGTAAATTGATTTAAAATATTCGTAATCTTGATGGAGATATCAACATAGAGTTGCATCCGTGGTCGGAGAATGATTGCCTGTGGGCATTGCTTCTGTGCTTCCCATAAGCGGGAAGCATTTTGTACACCATGTTTCTTTGCGAGTGGGCATGCAGCTAGAACTACGCCACTGCGTCTTTCTGGATCTCCAGAAATTATAACTGGCTGCTGAGCAAGTTCAGGATGAGCCGCTTTTTCTATTGATGCATAAAAGGATTGCATGTCTACTAGAAAAATCACTTTTTTCTTCATGTTCCTTCTCCTTCCAGAAAACAGTTTTAAGACTCTTGTAAAGTAGGATGAAACTGTATAAAATAATCTTTACAGTTTTTAGTTTTGAAAAATAATATGTGTCCCAACAAAACAAGGAACATACTTTCGTATTTATTATATACGAAAGTATGTTCCTTTAATACTGTAAAAAAAAGGAAGTTGGTGTAAAGAAGAAGGAAAAAGCGGTTTAATGGAAGCAAGATAAAACAATAAGATAACCTCCAAATTTGCCCATTTTCGGAATATACGGATGTCGGCAGTGAGTGTCATCCATACGCGTAAGCAGAAAAGGAGCAGAACCTTAATATCACTTTTGGTCAATAATTTGTATTTGTTACGGAATATGCGAAAGATAGAAGGGAGGACATAACAAAATTTCAAGTATAATAGACGAATCCTAGCGTGTACTATTAGCAATATTTAAAGCAAGAAGAAATGTAGGTTCAATGTGAAGTGAAACAAGCTTTTCAAAGTTCCTGGAAAATGTCTCAGCTAATGCATTAATAAGTTATAGCCTAGATCCAGGGATGGATCCTGAATTTAGGCTAATAGTATTATTGGTGTAACCCAAAAGCTTGTGCCAATAAACTTATTCCTTCTATGCGGTTATCGGCACCATAAAAATTAGGGATAATGGTGATTTCATTTGTCTGATATAGTTCAGCTATCTGTTTGATTTCCTCTTTAACTTGTTCGGCATTTCCAATGATCATGCGCTTTCGATTTTGCAGGACCTTTTCCTTTTCAACAAAGCTAAATCCCCGGTTTTTTGCAGTTTGAATAGATGGATAATAAGGCGGAGGGGTGGCAGACTCAACAAATAGCAACCATAAATCAAAAGCTTGTGCCAGTTCCATCGCTTTTTCTGTTGTCTCTGCAATAATAGCAAATACAGCTATCATAACTTTTGGCCTCTTGAGTAATAGCGAGGGCCTAAAATCTTTGCGGTAATGAGCTATGGCATCCAGTCCAGCTTTAGATGGTTTTGCGAAATGGGCAAAAGCATAAGCTGTTCCATTTTCAGCAGCCATTTTAGCACTATCTTTGCCAGTGCCTAACATCCACATTTCTGGAGTGGTCTCTATAACTGGGGTGGCGACCAGGCTGTTGAATCGATGATTTTCGAAAGTATGATTCGATAAAAATTTAGCTAGATCCTGTATTTGTTGTTCATAGGATACTCGTTTACCTTTTGTTTCGTTCAAGGCAAGATTAACAATTTGATAGCTAGGTGATCTTCCAATGCCGAGGTCAATTCGGTTGGGGTGCAATGCCTCAAGCATGCGAAAATTTTCTGCCACCTTATATGGGCTGTAATGAGGCAGCATGACACCGCCTGAACCAATTCGTATAGACTTAGTTGCTGTGGCGAGATGCATCATCAGCATCTCTGGACTACTGCCGGCAACAGATAACACATTGTGATGTTCAGCTACCCAGAATCGATGATAACCAAGTTTATCAGCGTACCGCGCTAATTCCGTCGTCTGCAGCAATGCCTGGCGTGCGTTAGTCCCCTCATCTATTGGGGAATAATCAAGTATATTTAATGTAAGCAATGTTGTATCTCCTTATCTAAACGATTGAACGTCTCTGCCCCAAATTTCCGGGTGACATCTAATCAACGTTTTGGCTCCATAAATATCTACTTCATTATCAGTTCAATATTAATGAATTGATTATATGCTTGTATTTATTATAGAGAAATTTTAAGGAGATCACAATTGGTCCAGTATTAAAGGAATCTTATATTATTCTGCTTTCAAGGTTTGTTTTTATCCAAATTAAAAATATGAGAAGGCGCAAGTAATTGTGAATGGCCAATTGGAAAATCTTTGGAGGAGCGAGAAAGATGATTGAAAAAGGGTATTTTTGTTGAGTCATAATCTGCATTCCTGTGAGAATATAAAGTTCATGTTAAGATAAAGGAAAGTGAACGAAAGGTGAGGAGAGTTATGAAGTTATTTATTACAGCAGAAGCGGAGAAACAAATAAAGAAAAAAATGAACACAGATTATTCTATTGTAACCTTAAAATATGAAACAGAGGGCTGTGGTTGTGCAGTTAGTGGTATACCTACCCTAGAATTAACTAACAAAGAAAATTTTATTGAAGAGGATTATTCAAAAATCCCAACTAATACAATGGATGTATATATAGAAAAGACAAAATTAGTTTTTTTCGATGATGAAATGAAAATTAACTTTTTACCAGAGAAACAAACTTTCCAACTTAGCAGTCCTAGCGAAATATTAAATGGGCGAATGAGTTGTCAATTAAAATAGGCGTAAAAATTAGAACCCGGACATCATGGATGATGTCCGGGTTTGTATAAAGGTGGGCCACAGTAATTCACTCAAGGAGTAATATCTTGGCCTGAGCTTATGTTAATTTCAAAAGTTTTTCTTTTAAATCATTTTCCATAGAAACAAGCTCTTGTTCGGCTTGAGCACGTTTTGTTCGGCCTTCTTGCTGAATTTTAATGGTTTCTTCTAGAGTGGAAATTAAATTAGCTTGAGTCTTTTTCAGTGTCTCGATATCAACAAGGCCACGTTCATTCTCACGTGCGGTTTCAATTGTATTGGATTTTAACATTTCCGCATTTTTTAAAAGCAAGTCATTGGTTGTCTGAGAGACTTGTTTTTGAGCTTCGACGGCCTGACGCTGGCGAATCAAGGTTAGTGCGATTGCGATTTGGTTTTTCCAAAGCGGAATTGCAGTCATAATAGATGTCTGAATTTTTTCGGCCAAAGCTTGATTCGTATTTTGTATCATTCGAATTTGAGGGGCACTTTGGATCGTGATTTGCCGGCTTAGTTTAAGATCATATAATCGTTTTTCAAGTCGATCAGTGAATTGCACCATATCATTCACTTCTTGATACATCATTTGATCATCGGTTGCTTCTGCTTTTTTCTTTAGTTCGGGAATTGTTTTAGTTCGTAATTCCTCAATTTTCAGTTCTCCTGCTGCAATATAAATATTTAAAGCCCGGAAATAATCTTTGTTTTTTTCGTATAATTGTTCTAGCGTTTTAACATCTGTAATTAATGTTTCCTTTGATTGATTAAGCTTTACCGTTATCCGATCAATCTGTGCACCTGTTTTCTGATATTTAGACATTACTTCTTGAATAGAGTTTGACATTTTACCAAACATTTTCGAGAAGAAATTTTTCTTTTCCGGGGTAAGCTCATCAGGGTTGACATCCTTTAGCTTTCCCATTAATTCATTCAAAATATCCCCAATGGGACCAATGTCCTTGTTTTGCACGTGATCAAGCATCGAACTAGAGAAATTTAATAATTGAGATTGAGCATTGGTGCCATAGGCAATAACCGCTTGATGATTTGTTGGATCAATTTGATTAGCGAGCTCTAGAGCGCGTTTTTTATTTTCCTCCGGGAGACTATCTACAAGTCTAACAGGCTTAGCTTCCTGGAGTTGAGGACTCTGTTCAGGTTTGATTAATTCTTCTTCTCCAAAGGGGTTTGCTAATAGGTCATCTAAACTATCAAATTTTAATTCAGTATCTTTATTTTGTTCACTCATTGTTTGGTACTCCTTTCATCGGTGTCGATTGGATTGTATTCAAGTTTTTTTAAGGAATGCTTAGCGACATCTAGTTCAAAATTTAGATCTTCCACATCTCGGGATAATACATGATAAATATCTTTTTTTACAGAATCACTCAAATCTTCGAGTGTACTTTGTGTTTCCTTAAGTGAGATATACATTTGTTCGTTTTTCACTGGCTGTGAGGCTAACATCGCGTAACGCTCGGAAAGCTCGACAATTGAATCTAAATGATAGAAAAAGAAACGTTCAGATTGATAAAATCGTCGTGGATCTTTATGAACAATTTGGTACATTCGTTTTGTTAATTTAGTGAGTTCGTATAATTGTTTAAAAGCACCCATCGAACGTACGGATAAAAAAGCTTTTTGGAGCCTAGCCATTTTTGATTTTGCATCTTGCATGTTTTTTTGAATGTAGGCATATTCTTTTCTTGTCAATTTATTTTTTTTCAAAAATTTATGATCGAAAAAGAATTTCACACCGAAAAAGGTGAGACCACCAATGAGGATAGAGCTTAGAGACGCACTCCAATAGGGTAAGTCAAAACCTAAAAACAATATGATCCATAACATGAATGTTTCGGCAGCGGAGAACATCCCTAATAAAAATAAAAGAATAGGTTTCAAGGCTACATCGACTCCTGTCTCATTCTTTTCCCTATTTGTAAATACGTTTTTTATACTAAAAAGTTTCAGCTATTTCATACTATTATAAGGAAAAAGCCGAACTTTTAAAAGCACTCCATTCTAAAATAGAAAAATTACCTAAATCTAGAATAAAAAAAGAATTATCTTGGTGACTAAATGCAAAACGCACAGAGACAATATGTCTCTGTACGTCTTTACTTATGCTTCATTTTCCACTTATTAAACTCAAGGAATTCACGGAACTCTTGTTTGGAAACACCAGAAGCCATCGCTTCTCGAACAAGCGCTTCCCAATCTTCATCCAAATGACCATCCGATATTTTTTCAGAATCTCCATGCAATAATGATTGAACAGAAACATTCAAGACAGAAGATACCTTTTCCAAGAATTGAATGGAAGGATTTGATTGAATGTTTCGCTCAATAGAGCTTAAATATGATTTTGCAATCCCAGCTTTTTCAGCCAGCTCTGATAAAGACATATTGTTTTGTTTTCGATATTTACGTATTCGTTCGCCAATCACGGATGTCTTCACCTTCCTTACACCCAATATTATATCATATAACGAAGGTGTGTTTCGTATTTCGAACAAACTATTTTGACAAACTTAATATATGACAGGAATTTAAATGGTAATTGTACTGGGTTAAATGATCGAGTGTAACATCTAGATAAAATGTTCTAGTAACTCTTCACTTTTTAGTAGTTGGTTAATACTAAGAACTAATATTTCACGATATCTTGTTTGGATCTTGAGAATTTGTCTTTTGCTCAACGGATTCTTTTGTTTCTGGACTTATATAATCGCGAAAAAAATCCCGGATTGTATCTGTGGACATCCCTGCTTCTAATGCTTTCAAAATTAAATCTCTCCATTCATGATCCAATGCTTTATTCGTTAATTTATCCATCTTTATACCCCCTAATTACCCAACAATGATTAGGTACCCCAGCTACCATAGTTATTTGTTCATGCATAGGAAATTTTAAAATCCTAGCACGTAGATAGATAAGTTGCTTAATGTCGCGGTTGTTGTCTAGCTCTAGGCGCTTGCGCATTTCTAATAACCTTAGGTCTGAGGTTTTGCGTCTCTGACTTTCGTCAGGTTTGCTCTTTTCTGTCTATTATAGAATTATATTCTAGAATAAGTATAAACGCTACAAAAGTCACAAACCTGAAAAAAATGTCGATGTCGATAAATTATCCGAAATTAGCTTAGAGATTATTTTTATGACATTTAGTAGGGAAGTTTGTAAATAAAAGCAAAGCAATCTTGTTTTATCGGGGTAATATTAAAAAATAACTTGAAATTTTGTAGGAAATTGATGGATTTTTTTAAATAGATCCCTGAGTGGTCATAACCTGAACCAAGCAAATAGATAATAGGTTGGTCCAGGTTATGTTTTGCAGGATTTTGCTGAATGGAGGAACAAATACTTTTCGTTCTGCCAATAAAATATTGCATAAGCTATTGAATCAATTTCATAATAGAGATTTTAGCCTACAAATCCGAACGACGTTGATTTACGCTTCAGGTGGACGTTTTCCGGGGGGGCGTGCGGTGAGCTTCTCACCTGTCACGCTAATCCCCCAGGAGTGGCACCTTCCGCTCCAATCAACTAAGTTAAGGAAATACATTGGATAACAATTCAATCTCCTTTAACAAAAACGTTCGTGTATGATCATTAATAAGCAATTATGAAATTGACTCTATTACAAAGGAAATTTGCATTTTTAGAAATTAGCGGTGATTTTCATACCGAGTTTCTTTTGTAATCCATTTTAAATATTCAATTTCCTCTTGATGTAGAGGTTCTGTATTAACGGCACGGGCATTATCTTTCACTTGCTCTACTGAACTTGCCCCTGTTACCACAGCAGCTACCGCTTTGTGAGCAAGATTATATTGAAGGGCAATTTCATTCAGCGTTCTGCCTGTTGTTAATAATTTAGCTTGAATACTTTTGATTAATTCCTTTACTTCTACAGAAGTATAATTTAAATAGCCTTCTAATTCCTCTGAATTTAGTTTTTCTAGTACTTTATCACTAAGTAATCCCTTTGCTACCGAGCCTCTAGTTACAACACTAATATTTTTGTCTTGCAAAAAAGCGAATAATTCCTCGGGACGTCGATCTAAAATGCTATATTGCATCATATTGCTTATAATAGCAGATTTCTCAGCAAATGATTTAATGACATTTGGTCGAATAGAAGAAATGCCATAGTAGCGAATTAGTCCTTCCCGCCGTAATTCTTCAAAAGCTTCAATCGTTTCCTCAGACGGATCATCGATTGTGCCGCCATGTAATTGATATAAATCAATATAGTCAGTTTGCAGGCGTTTCAAACTATTTTTAACAGCTTCCTTAATATAAGCTTTCGAAGGATCCCAATGCCAACCATTTTTTTGCTTATTCCAGCGGTTCCCCACTTTGGTTGCAATGATAACCTGATCACGTATAGGAGCTAATGCTTTTCCGACGATTTCCTCATTAACTCCATAATCATATAAATCTGCGGTATCAAAATAATTAATTCCTTCTTCAAAAGCAGTTTGGATAATCTTTTTAGCATGATCCCTGTTTGAGCTTAAAGACATGCAGCCAAGCCCCATTTCAGAAACCCAAAGATCTGAATTTCCCAATTGTCTCTTTTTCATCTTATCTCGTCCTTTCAGTCTTTCCCCATATCAGTAGCAGTAAGATCCCCCTGAAGAGTCAGTCTCCCTACTTTCTGGAGTTTCCCTTAACTTCATTTTACCTAAAAGTTGGTAAAGAAAACAAAATTAATGTTCTATAAATGCTGTGGTATGATAATAGTAGTTAGAAGTAAGGGGCGATTTACATTGAATAAATTTGAAGAAAAAACAATTCACAGTCAAGAAATTTTTAATGGTAAGATTATTAAATTGCAGGTTGATGAGGTTAAGCTTCCGAATGGAAAAATGGCGAAACGTGAAATTGTTAAACACCCGGGCGCTGTTGGAATAATTCCGATAACAAGTGATGGGAAAATTTTAATGGTGGAGCAATTCCGTAAGCCATTGGAACGATCTTTGCTAGAGATTCCTGCTGGGAAACTTGAACAGGGGGAAGAACCAGACATAACAGCGGCAAGGGAGCTTGAAGAGGAGACAGGATTTCGGGCAAATCAACTGGACTATTTGACCTCTTTTTATACAGCACCTGGTTTTTCAGATGAAGTGATTCATCTTTATATCGCTACAGATTTGGAAAAAGTAGAAAATCCACTGCCAGGCGATGAGGATGAATTTGTTGATTTGTTAGAAGTAGATTTAGAATCTGCGGCTACTTTTGTTGACGAGAAACGTATTTATGATGCGAAAACGGCGTATGCTGTACTTTATCTCCAAATGAAAAAGGTGTTAGGCTAATATGAGTGAAGTCTTTGCTGATTTACATATTCACATTGGAAGAACATATACAGGAAAAGCAGTTAAAATAACGGGTAGTAGGAATCTGACATTAACTAATATATTGCGTGCAGCCAAATATCCTAAGGGTCTAGACATAGTCGGAGTTATCGATTGTCATTCTCCCGAAGTGATCATGGAAATAGAACGGTTGATTCATGAAGAAAAATTAGTGGAAATGGAAGATGGAGGATTCCGCTATGAAGATGAAGTAACCCTTATACCTGGTACCGAGATAGAAGTATATGATGAAAATTGTCATGGACCGATTCATGTCTTAGCATATTTTCCCACACTCTCAACTTTAAAGGACTTTTCTGTTTGGCTTTCAGCTCGAGTGACGAATATCCAGTTAAGTACGCAGAGAATATATGAAAACGCTAAGCCATTACAAGAAAAGGTAAAAAGTCTAGGTGGATTATTCATTCCAGCGCATATTTTTACTCCTTTTAAAAGTTTATATGGCAAAGGAGTTGCTCGCACATTAACTGAGATATTAGAACCTAGTCTTATTGATGCTGTAGAGCTTGGATTAAGTTCAGATACTAAAATGGCAGACCAGATAACTGAATTGCATGACTATACATTTTTAACAAATTCGGATGCACACTCAACTCAAAAAATAGCCCGAGAATATCAAAAAATGGATTTAGAAACGCCTACATTTGCAGCTTTTTCTCTTGCCTTGAAGAATCAAGGCAAGAATAAAATAATTGCCAACTATGGTTTGAATCCCCGCTTAGGTAAATATTATCGGACAACATGTGCTGTTTGTTCCGAACCTATGGAAGGTTTCATTTGTTCCAGTTGTGGTTCTGAAAAGTATACCAAGGGCGTATCCGAACGTATTTCTGAGTTGGCTAATGCAAATGCAAATGCTAATAAGCCTAAGAGACCTCCCTATATTCATCAAGTGCCATTAGATTTCATTCCGGGTTTAGGGCCAAAAACGATGCAGAACTTACTAGATCATTTTGGAACAGAGATGGATATTTTGCATCGGGTGAAGGGGGAGGACCTCAAAGAAGTAGTTAATGCTCAACTTGCAGAAATGATTATCCAAGCGCGCGAAGGGCATTTACAAATTGCCGCCGGGGGAGGCGGAAAATATGGTAAGGTGAAAAAATCATAAGATCTTGTTACGGTGAAATTTCTCATGTTTGTCTGACATATTAACAGCCTGTCCCACATATGATGTAACAATCGTGGGACAGGAGGAAATATTCAATGCGCTATAGACTTTCAACAAACGTGATAACTCGTCATTTTCAAGAACATTCTTCTCTTTATACCTTTATGACTGTTTTATTTTTAATGGGGGTTATATTCGGTGCTGTGATGGTTAATAGTTTATCAGCCCATCAGAAGGAAGACCTTTTTTATTACTTAACCCAGTTTTTTGGGCAAGTAGGAGAAGGGCAAATGGTGCCACCTGAAGAGTTATTAAAATTAAGTTTTTTCCATAATGTGAAAATAGCCGGATTAATCTGGGTGCTGGGCATCTCAATAATTGGGTTCCCGTTAATTTTTTTATTGATTTTTTTAAAAGGTATTGTCGTTGGTTTTTCTATCGGTTTTTTAGTAAGCCAAATGGGATGGCAGGGTTTATTACTTTCCTTTGTCTCGCTATTGCCGCAAAATTTGTTCATGATTCCGGTGCTAATCTTTCTATCGGTTAGTTCGATTGCGTTATCTATGAAAATTATTAAAAAGGTCTTCATCAGACCGACATTTCACTTTCAATTTGTTCCGCTTTTTGCGAAATATGTAATGGCTTATGTAGGAGCGATCGCTGTTATTACAGTCGCGGCTAGCATTGAGGCTTATATTTCCCCTGCACTAATGAAGTCTATTATTCTCTCTATTAATTAATAAAGAAAGAAATTTACTTAAACCTTCGCACATTATAATTATTTTAGTTTGAATATGATCATCAATCTGATATAATTATAGTGGAGAATCGCGAGGGAGGATATTGAGGTATGGAAAGTCGCATAGAACGGATAAAGAAACAATTACATTCCGCAAGCTACAAGCTCACTCCCCAGCGTGAAGCCACGGTTCGGGTATTGCTTGAACATGAGGAAGATCATTTAAGTGCAGAAGATGTATATCTTTTAGTCAAAGAAAAATCACCCGAAATCGGGCTTGCAACAGTATATAGGACTTTAGAATTGTTAACGGAACTAAAAGTCGTCGATAAAATTAATTTTGGTGATGGTGTGTCGCGCTTCGATCTTAGAAAAGAAGGAGCAGCCCATTTTCATCACCATCTAATTTGTATTGAATGTGGAGCCGTGGAAGAGATTCAAGACGATTTACTGGAAGATGTGGAAAGGATTGTAGAAAGAGATTGGCGTTTTAAAATTAAAGATCATCGCCTCATTTTTCATGGGATTTGCTGGAAGTGCCAAGAAAAAACAGATTAAACCTTTTCCTGAATGGAAGAGGTTTTTTTATTGTCTCCAAACATTTGAATTGTTTATTTTGCTAAAAGTCCAATTTACTTTCTTTATTGAGAAAGGAGCACTTTTATTCACAATATAAAAGGAAAAGCTGTGCAATGTGATCACTTCATTTTTTTGTAAAATTTTAGTTAAAAAATTTCTCTCATCCCTAGGTTTAATGAATAAATGAAAACAAGCTTGGCATATGATGGTAATAGGAAAAGCGGAAACGCCTGTCCTACGACGTACAAATTTAGCGGCTTCAGAGAAGATAGGAAACACGGCGAAGGAAGAGCCGAAGTTGACTGTTGCTGTAAATTTAGTCGCTAGTCACTGAAGCTGGACAAGGAAAAGTGCAACTACTTGTTTTGCCGCCTCTACTAATAGGTCCTTTTACATCATGATCTCGTATCTGCCAAGCGTCATCAATGGACGTTAAAGCAAGTATAAAAATAGTAGTTAAGATAAAAGGATGAATAAAATGAGAAATATATTAAAAACACTTTTCGGAACATTGCGATTACTCGTTTTGCTTATTGGATGCACGATTCTCTTCTATTATGGTATTATGTGGATAAATCAAGAATATGAAAATTATCGGCGTTATG
Source organism: Lederbergia galactosidilytica (assembly GCF_017873565.1). GTDB lineage: Bacteria > Bacillota > Bacilli > Bacillales > Bacillaceae_C > Lederbergia > Lederbergia galactosidilytica. Next base: position 103,614 of record NZ_JAGGKH010000006.1, on the reverse strand, counting down.
ATGAGCCGGAGGGAAGTGCGGTAAAGGCCTTTCAACCAGAAAATCAAAAAAGTGATGCCTGGTTTTCGCGCCTAATCCTTTTTTACCAGAATGGAGAGTAATGGTTGTGCAAGATGAAATGCAAGATTTTATCCACTTTATGACAGTTGAAAAAGGATTGTCCCAAAATACAATTGTTTCGTATAAGCGGGATTTAAAACGTTATTTAGAATATTTACAACAGGTTGAACAATTACAGGCATTGAATGATGTGACTCGTATACATATCATTCAATTTTTAGGCTTTCTCAAGAAAGAAGGAAAGTCTTCGAAGACTTTAGCCAGGCATATTGCATCCATTCGAGCTTTTCATCAATTTTTATTAAGAGATAGGGTAGTAGATCATGATCCATCTGTCCATTTGGAAACACCAAAAATGGAAAGGAAATTACCCCAAGTATTAAGCTTTCAAGAAGTTGAGAATTTGCTCAATACACCTGATCCAATGACTTCCTATGGTATAAGAGATAAAGCGATGATGGAATTATTATATGCTACAGGCATAAGGGTAAGTGAGCTAATCAACCTAGATTTGGATAATGTTCATTTAACAATGGGTTTTGTTCGTTGCATTGGAAAAGGCGATAAGGAACGAATTATTCCCCTTGGTCAAATGGCTTCAGATGCTGTTGCCCATTATTTACGAGAATCTCGTCCTAAACTAAGAAAGACAAAATATAAAACAGAAGCTTTATTTCTGAATCATCATGGTAATCGATTGACACGGCAAGGTTTTTGGAAAATTATTAAAAAGTTAGCAACTGAGGCAAATATAGAGAAGGATTTGACCCCCCATACATTACGGCATTCCTTTGCTACCCATTTGTTAGAAAATGGTGCTGACCTAAGAGCAGTACAGGAAATGTTAGGACATGCAGATATTTCAACTACACAAATCTATACACATGTAACGAAAACAAGATTGAAAGATGTTTATACAAAATACCATCCACGCGCTTAACACTAAAGCAAGTGCCGTAGACTCTCTTTTTGATTCGATTGAATAGTTAAAATTGCGATGAGTTTTATGAAGAAGGGCTTTAAGTCTTTGATGTCTATGTTAAAACTGAAAAGTGAATAGATAACGAATATCATAGCAATAAATAAGAGGATATTGATACTTCCTATGTACACTGTGTCCTATTGACTAATAAAAATTGCTTAAGGTAGTTTTTATCATTGATTTAAGAGGGTATGTTAGCAATATGAACGTATTTTGTAGGAGGAATAGTCATGGACTACACAACTTTTAAAAAAATTCATTTAATTGTGCTAGATTCTGTTGGAATAGGAGAGGCGCCTGATGCTGCTAAGTTTAATGATGAAGGGGCAGATACATTAGGTCATATTGCTGACAAAATGGGTGGTTTAACATTACCGAATCTACAAAACTTTGGATTATCAAATATTAGAAAAATTAAAGGGATAGATCCAGTAGACAAACCGATTTCCTTTTATACGAAGATGCAAGAGGCATCAAATGGCAAAGATACGATGACGGGACATTGGGAGTTAATGGGACTCGTAACAAGTCATCCATTTAAAGTTTTTCCAAACGGATTTCCGGAGCTCTTGATTACTGAGATTGAGAAAGTATCAGGGCGATCAGTTATTGGAAATATACCGGCGAGTGGAACGGAGATTATTGAAAGACTGGGAAAAGAGCATATGGATACAGGAGCTTTAATTGTTTATACTTCTGCTGACTCAGTTTTACAGATTGCGGCACATGAAGAGATTGTTCCTTTAGAAGAATTATATCAAATCTGTGAAAAAACTAGGCAATTAACTCTGGAAGAGGAATTTAAAGTCGGTCGTGTCATTGCACGTCCTTTCATTGGAAAACCGGGAGAATTTCAACGTACAGCTAATCGCCATGATTATGCCTTAAAACCGTTTGCACCAACGGTTATGAATAAATTAAAAGATGCTGGATTTGATGTAATTGCCGTCGGGAAAATTCATGATATTTATGATGGAGAAGGCATAACAGAATCGATTCGAACGGAGTCCAATATGGATGGAGTTGATAAGCTCCTGCAAATGATGGGAAAAAACTTTACAGGTCTGAATTTTATCAATTTGGTAGATTTTGATGCCAAATTTGGTCATCGTAGGAACCCTGAAGGTTATGGACAAGCACTCGAGGAATTCGACAAAAGGATTCCTGAAATAATCAATCGAATGGGAGAAGAGGATCTATTGATCATTACTGCAGATCATGGAAATGATCCAACCCATCATGGAACAGATCATACAAGGGAGTTTGTACCGTTATTTGCCTATTCAAAGAGATTTTCTTATGGTAAGGAGCTGCCAATGCGGAAAACTTTTGCTGATATTGGAGCAACAATTGCCAAGAACTTTAAAGTAAAGTGGAATGGAAAAGGAACAAGTTTTTTAGAGAATTTACAAAAAGAAGTGTAAGTTTAGAAAAGCCGGAAAATGATTTCCGGCTTTTTCTTTTTGCCTTTGTATAAATCCATCTAACCTGGGAGAGAATGGGTTTATGGAAAACATTTCCGGTGGAGGGATTGATATGAAAAAAGTTGTAACTGTGTTTGTTGCATTATGTTTAATTCTTTCATTATATTCAGGAGCTGCATTTGCTGAGGAAAAGAAAACAGAGCTGGCGGAAGACTCAAAATCAGCAATCCTAATTGAAAGAGATACTGGGACGGTTTTATATGAGAAAAATAAGGACGAAAAGTACTCACCTGCTTCTATGACAAAAATTATGACAATGTTATTAATTATGGAAGCTATTGATTCAGGTAAAATCAAGATGGATGAAAAGGTCACAACTAGTGAGTACGCAGCTTCGATGGGGGGATCACAAATTTTTCTCGAGCCTGGCGAAGAGATGACCGTTGAGGAGCTTTTATTAGCAATGGCAATTGGCTCAGCTAACGATGCCTCAGTCGCATTAGCTGAGAAAATCGCGGGAAGTGAAGAAGCATTTGTCGACATGATGAACGAACGTACTAAAGAATTAGGTTTGAAAAATACCCATTTTAAAAACACGACCGGGTTACCCATTGAAGATCATTATAGTACAGCACATGATATGGCCATTATGGCAAAAGAGTTATTGAAGCATGAAGAAATTACTAATTTCACTAAGAATTATGAAGCCTATTTAAGAGAGGATACTGATAATAAATTTTGGCTAGTGAATACAAATAAACTAGTTAAATTTTATCCAGGTGTTGATGGCTTAAAAACAGGATATACAAGTGAAGCAAAGTATTGTCTAACTGCTACAGCAAAAAAAGATGGGATGCGAGTGATTGCTGTAGTCTTTGGTGCACCAACTTCAAAGAGTAGAAATGCTCAAATAACAAAAATGTTGGATTATTCTTTTTCTCAATATGCGACACATCCTTTGTATGAAAAAGGAAAGGCGATAGAAAAAGCAAAAGTTAGTAAGGGCAGTAAAAAATATATAGAAGCGGTAACAGGAGAAAACGCTTCGGTTCTCACAAAAAAAGGGGAAAAATTAGATAAGCTTACAGAAGAAATAGAATTGAATGAACATCTTAAAGCTCCTATTAAAAAAGGGGAACAAATTGGTGTTCTAAAAGTAAAAAAAGAGGGGAAAGAGCTAATTGAAGTGCCACTAGTTGCAAAAGAAAATGTGGAGAGAGCTTCATGGTGGCAGTTGTATAAACGTTCGTTCGGATTGTTTACAAAAACAGACTGAAAGAGCAGAGTTGCCATTGCTCCATAGAAGTAATGAATATGAAGATTTTTAATAGAAACAGTGCGAAAAAAATGCCGAATTTCTTCTAGTTTTGTCATTAGGAAGGATTTAGAGGGAAAAGAGTAGAAATCACTCTTTATACTTCTATATGCGAGGAGGATAAGGCAATTGAGTTTGAATATTGAATTGGACGTAAGACAGGACGTATTGTGTATACGACTGACTGGTGAACTGGATCATCATACAGCTGAAGAATTAAGAGAGAAGGTAAACCAAGCAATTGAAACCTACCAAATTCACCATATTGTATTGAATTTGGCGAACCTCACTTTCATGGATAGTTCCGGATTAGGTGTTATTTTAGGGAGATATAAACAAATTAAGCTTAAGAATGGTGAAATGGTCGTATGCGCTATATCGGCTCCGGTTAAAAGATTGTTTGAAATGTCGGGTTTATTTAAAATTATGAACTTAGAAAGCTCAGAGCAATTAGCTTTAGAAAGATTGGGGGTTGCATAGAATGAGAAATGAAATGCAACTACAATTTAGTGCATTAAGTCAAAATGAATCATTTGCTCGGGTGACAGTGGCAGCATTTATTGCCCAATTGGATCCAACGATGGATGAATTAACTGAAATTAAGACTGTTGTTTCTGAAGCTGTCACAAACGCCATTATTCATGGCTATGAGCAAAACCCAGCGGGGATTGTCTATATTTCAGCTGCCATTGAAGATGAAATGATTGACCTTATTATCCGCGATAATGGGATTGGGATTGATAATATTGATGAGGCAAGACAACCACTTTTTACAACGAAACCTGAATTAGAACGATCAGGAATGGGCTTCACGATCATGGAAAATTTTATGGACAAGATAGAAGTAGAATCGCAACCAGGTTCAGGCACCACGGTCCGTCTAACAAAATATGTAACGAAAAACAAAGCGTTATGCAATTAAGGAGCCGTGCCTATGGACGTGCAATTAAAAAAAGAGGCAAGAAAGGGCTTTTTGAGCGACTCAGAAGTAAAGGACTTCATTAAGAAAAGTCAAGAAGGGGATCAAAATGCAAGAGACATTCTTGTTGAAAAAAATGTTAGACTCGTCTGGTCAGTCGTACAACGATTCTTGAATCGAGGATATGATCCGGATGATCTATTCCAAATTGGCAGCATTGGTTTGTTGAAATCGATTGATAAATTCGATCTTTCTTATGACGTAAAGTTTTCAACATATGCAGTTCCCATGATTATTGGCGAAATTCAGCGCTTTATTCGTGATGATGGGGCTGTGAAGGTAAGTCGGTCCATTAAGGAGCTTGGTAACAAAATTAGAAAAGCAAGGGATGAGTTGGCCAAAAGGGATGGAAAGGTGCCAACGATTTCCGACATAGCTACTTATTTAGATGTTTCTCAAGAGGAAGTACTGATGGCCCAAGATGCCGGCAGATCTCCAGCTTCTATCCATGAGACAGTGTATGAAAATGATGGGGATCCGATTATATTAATTGATCAGCTTTCAGATGAGAATGATCATAAGTGGTTTGATAAAATTGCATTAGAAGAAGCAATAAGGGGACTTGATGAACGCGAAAGATTAATTGTTTATCTGCGCTATTACAAAGATCAAACGCAATCAGAAGTGGCTTCACGTCTCGGGATATCACAAGTTCAAGTTTCACGCTTAGAAAAGAAAATATTAGATCAGATGAAGGAACATATGGATGCTTGAAACATCCATATGTTCCTTCTTTTTTGGTAGGTCTACATGTACAAGTAGCTAATGCCTTTACTTGAGGTTTGGAGACTTACAAGCGGATCCTAAAATCCATCCTAACTGAATTTTATCCAATCTATGGAAAGCTTAGTGGAGCCTGCAGAGATTCACATCAGTATCATACGCTCTGTATAAAAGCGAAATGTTTACGACATACTAAGCGCTAAGTGCTAGAAAGAATAGGATAAGAAACAAAAGGTAAAGGGAATGAAAGGAGGATTTGACCATTGAGTAAGCTAGATCAGGAGAAAAAAATGCGGATCGATAAAAATCCTGACGTTATTGAGAAATATTTTGAAGACAGAGTAGGACTTGGAACCAGTTTTGATCTGGATATAAGAAAATTAGTTATATTGAAGAAAAGGGTCCATCTATATACGTTAAATGGTCTCTGCGATTCTCTAATGATAACGGAAATTATGAAAGAACTCCAGAAACTAAATGATACGGAAAAGGTGACATCTAAACAATACGAATTAATTGAGAATAGACTAAGCTCTTCATCTGTTGAGCCGGCTAAAACAATGGATGAAATGGTTGATCAAGTATTGTCAGGTTTGATGGCTGTTGTAGTAGAAGGGGCAGATAGGGCTCTCATTGTTGATGTTCGTAATTATCCTGGGAGGCAACCCGAAGAGCCTGATACGGAAAAGGTTGTTCGGGGTTCTCGAGATGGTTATGTTGAGAATATTATTGTCAATACGGCTATAACGAGAAGAAGAATTCGTGATGAACGATTAAGATTCGAAATTATGCAAATAGGGGAACGGTCAAAAACAGATGTTGCCATCGGTTACATAAAAGGAATTGCTAATCCTAGATTGGTTCATACCATTCGCAAGGAATTAGAAGCGATCGATATAGATGGCATTACCATGGCGGATAAAACCATTGAAGAGTATTTAATGAAGCAAGGGTATAATCCCTACCCTCTTGTTCGTTATACGGAGAGGGCAGATGTTGCTTCCATTCATTTGTTGGAGGGACATGTATTAATTTATATTGATACATCGCCAAGCGTTATGATTACCCCAACAACTTATTTTCATCATGTTCAACATGCTGAAGAATATCGACAGTCCCCCTCAGTGGGTACATTCGTACGTTGGACTCGTTTCATTGGGATTTGGGCATCTATTTTCCTATTGCCATTTTGGTACTTATTTGTAATGGACCCTACTTACTTGCCGGAACAATTATCATTTATAGGACCAAATGAGCAATCACATATTCCTTTAATTATACAGCTTCTTATTGCTGATCTTGGTGTCGAATTCTTACGGATTGCTGCTATACACACTCCAACCCCCCTTTCTACGGCAATGGGCTTAATTGCGGCAGTGTTAATTGGTGAAATCGCTGTTGAGGTTGGTCTTTTTCAATCGGAAGTCATTTTGTATGTTTCGATCGTTGCTGTGGGAACTTTTTCCACACCAAGTTATGAGCTCAGTGTAGCGAATAAAATGGTCCGAATGTTCTTATTACTATGTGTGGCTATATTTAAAGGACCAGGTCTAATTATTGGCTGTACATTGTATATAATTTATCTAGCGCAAAGCAAACCATTAGATGCTCCTTATCTATGGCCATTACTACCATTTAATCCTAAAGGCTTATTTAATATATTACTTAGACGGCCTGTTCCTGGCGCTGTGCTTCGTCCAAGTGTCGTTCGACCGCAGGATCGATTTCGCCAACCACCAAAAAATTGATGTTTATTGCATAAATATTTAGATTATGATAAAGTAATCCTACTTATCAGAAAGAGAATAATCTTCATTTATCCAACCGTTCAGGTTATTTCTAAGGTGGGGGAAAAATGCATTTATATGGAACAGCAAATATTAACGAGATCGGTCATTTGGAAATAGGTGGGGTGGATACCGTAACACTCGCTAAAAAATATGGTACGCCTCTTTATGTATATGATGTAGCTCTTATTAGAAAAAGAGCAAGGGCGTTTAAAAAGACATTCGAAAGCATGGGAGTTAAAGCACAAGTCGCTTATGCAAGTAAAGCATTTTCTACGATAGCCATGATTCAACTCGTTGAAGAAGAAGGCCTATCGTTAGATGTTGTTTCAGGTGGGGAACTATTTACAGCCATCAAAGCAGAATTTCCTAGTGAGAGAATCCATTTTCATGGAAATAACAAAAGTGAGTCCGAATTACTCATGGCTTTAGATTATCATGTTGGCTGTATTGTAGTCGATAATTTTCATGAACTGTATTTACTTGCGCAACTATGTGAACAGCGAAAACAGGAAGTAAAGGTTTTATTACGAGTGACCCCAGGAATTGAAGCACATACGCATGATTACATCCTAACAGGGCAAGAAGATTCAAAGTTTGGTTTTGATTTACAAAATGGGCAAGCAGAAGATGCTCTTACCTATGCCATACAAAATCAATATTTAGATGTACTTGGCTTACATTGTCATATTGGATCGCAAATTTTTGAAACGACAGGTTTTAAATTGGCGGCAAAAAAGCTTCTTGAAAAATTAGCTGAATGGAATGAGTCGCTTCTTTTTGAAGCATCTGTGTTAAATTTGGGTGGGGGATTTGGAATTCGGTATACGGATGAAGATGCTCCTTTGTCTCCCGAGTCTTATGTAGTTGAAATGATTGATGAAGTGAGAATTGAAACAGAGAGACTTGGATTGGCATTACCAGAAATTTGGATTGAACCAGGCCGTTCGATGGTAGGGGACGCAGGAACAACGCTATATTCAGTCGGTTCGCAAAAAGATGTACCTAATATTCGTAAATATTTGGCGGTGGATGGGGGCATGACAGATAATTTAAGACCTGCTCTTTATGATGCTAAATATGAAGCTATTTTGGCTAATCGAGCCAATGAGAAAACGACGGAAACTGTAGCGATTGCTGGAAAATGTTGTGAATCCGGAGATATGCTTATTTGGGATTTACCTTTGCCGGAGGCCGCGCCAAATGATATTCTAGCTGTTTTTTGTACAGGTGCCTATGGATACTCTATGTCCAACAACTATAATCGCATTCCAAGACCACCAGTTGTATTTGTGGAAAATGGAACGAGTCAACTAGTCGTAAAAAGAGAGTCGTACGAGGATTTATTACGTTTGGACTTGTCATATGTTGAAAAGTCACAAGTTTAACCCGCATATTGCGGGTTTCTTAAATGTTTGGAGACGACATCTATATCCTGACCAATTCTAAATTGTACACAGGCTTTAGCATATTTACCGATAAAGTGAAACTTTTTTTGTCATTTTTCGTCTATATAGGTATAAATAAGGTAAAATTGGGAAATAAAGTGTTTGCTACCTATTTTTTACAGTTAAAGATTAGAATCATTTGCTAAAACGCAGCATAGCCAGTACAATTAATCATGTAATTATAAAGAAGTAGTGATAGAGGATTAAGGGGTGTGCATTCTTGCGCAAAAAGAATATTACTTTATTTATTTTGATCTTAATTATGGCTATCGTATGGGGAATCTTATATTGGGTGTTTATTGCACCGAATGTTCGTATGACCAAATGAAGTGAACAAACTTTCCCGATGAAGTTATAATGCTTTGTGCAGTTTGCTAGCAGGAAATAAGAAAAATGAGGGATCTGTTATGTTAATTCGATACAAGAAAGCCTATGAAAAGATCGCGATGGGCCTTCTTTCCTTTATGCCGAATGAGAAAGATCTGAAAAAGCTCCAAAATACAATGAAAACATATGAAACAGCAGACAATTGGCAATTATTTTTGTGGAAAGATGAGGATATTACTGGACTTGTAGGTGTAGTACAGATGGAAGATGTTGTTGAAATTCAGCATATTTCAGTTAATCCTTCCCATCGACACGAAGGAATTGGTACAAATATGGTAAGATCATTAAAACAAATTTATCAAGATAAGAAAATTATACCTACTGATTATACGGCCAGTTTTTTTGAAAAATGTGAAAATATGGATGATGAAGAAAGCTCGGAGATGTCTTAATCCGAGCTTTTAAAAAACGGATTAAGGATATTATTGATTTTGTTACATATGTTCGTCTATCATTTACGGGGGGATCTAAATGGATATTAATTTCTCCTATCAAAAGCCTAATGATCCATTACATATTAGTCATCGTAAACGAGACACAAAAGATGCTATGCCTGATTATCATACTCATGTCGATCATTATGAAGTATACTATCTAATCAATGGAAAGCGAAAGTACTTTATTAACGATAAAACATATTATGTAAACTCAGGGAATCTAGTTTTTATAAATAAAGGTATTCTACATAGAACTTTTTATGTTGATCAATATGAACATGAGAGATTACTAATTAATTTTAATGATCAATTATTTGCCAATGAGAAAAATACCTATTCATCACTTTTACAAGCTGTTTTCAATCAAACCTTAATTATTCAGCTTAATCGTCATGAACAACAGGAAATTGAATATATATTATTTAAAATGATTAGTGAGATGCAAAAGGAAGAGGATTGTGTAGATCTATTTTTGAAAACGTTGTTAATTCAGCTGCTTATTTCTTCTGTGCGTTATTTAAATAGAAATACGGCAGACACACAAGAATTTACAGGTAGTGTATATCATAAAATGACAGATATTATTCACTATATTAATAAACATTATCACACTTCTGAACTGACCCTTGATTCTGTAGCAGATGAGTTTTTTATCAGCTCTTATTATTTAAGTAGAATTTTTAAAAAGGCGACAGGTTTCACCTATAGTGAGTATCTAAATCATGTACGGATTCAAGAAGCCCAAAGATTATTACGAGAATCAGAGATGAAAGTAATTGATATTGCTGGAAAAGTAGGCTTTAATAGTTTAACTCATTTTGGAAGAGTGTTTAAAAACCACACACGTTATACACCATCTTATTACCGGAGAATTCATAATAATTAGTTTTTAAGTTGTGTACAGAGAACAAAATATGTTGAAGATTTTACAATCTAGCAAAATATGTTTAGCGAAGTTCAGTAATTGCTTTTATTCTAAAAATGAAAACGAATTCAATGGATGTGAGAAATGATGTGGAGGTGGCAATCTTCTAACATAAAATATCGAAACCACCATTTCCTCAAAAAGATAAATGAGATTTGCATAGAAAAAAATAGAGCAGGAGGATAAAAAAGATGCAAACTGAATTTGGATGTTGTCTTATTATCGGATCATTTGTACCACAATCGAATGGGGACAATTCTATTAAGGGGAAGGTGACGCAACTACAAGAGGGTTTAGATTTATTAGCGGAAAATGGCTATGATTTTGCGGAATTAACGGTTCAATTTCTCACACAACTAACAGATGAGGAGTTTCAGCAGGCGAAAAAAGTAATTCAACAATCTCCTTTAGATATCCCTGTCTGTAATAGCTTTATTCCTCCACAATTAAAAGTTGTGGGCCCAACAGTGTCTTTTGCGGATTTAGATACCTATTTAGAGTTGGCGATGAAGCGAGTCCATGAAATTGGTGGAAAGCAAATTGTTTTTGGAAGTGGGGAAGCCAGGAACATTCCTGAAGAATTTTCTACAGCAGAAGCATATGAACAAATTACACAGTTTCTATCTCGTTGTGAAACATATGGTGCAAAGTATGGAATTACCATTGCGATTGAACCATTAAATAAAGCAGAAAGTAATATAATCAATACTGTAAAAGAGGCAATATCCCTTGCAGAAGAGGTGAATTTACCACATATCAAAGTACTAGCGGATAGCTATCATATGGACTTGGAGAATGAGTCCTTTACATTTTTAACCCAAGGAATAAAGGATGGGTGGATTTCTCATGTTCATATATCTGATCGAAATCGGCGATTTCCAGGAGAATTAAATGAGGAAGAATCAATGGATTTTTCTAAGCTTTTCCTTGTTTTACAAGAAGCAAAATATAAAGGTCGGATTTCAGCAGAATGTAATGCAGCCTCGCTTGTAGAAGTAAGTGCCCAATCACTACAGTTTGTTAAAAATACCTGGTTTGCGCAAGAGGAGGGTCTAACAAATGTGCAATCAGATTAAAATAAAAGTAGCAGCGGGAAACCATGACAGGGAACACTGTCCTGTTTCATTTCAATTGCTAAAAACATCTTTACCATTATTTGAAATAAATTCGCTTAATGTGCACATGTTTGATGAGAGTGGTGCTTCGGTAGCTGTACAGACCGAAGAAACAGAAGATACGATTGTACTACATTGGTTAATTCGAGAATTGGCTGCACAAGAAACAATCACTTATACAATTAAGTTTAATGAAGGCAAGCCAATAAATGAGTTAGGAAGTGTGGATATCTTCGAAAGAGAAAATAGGTTTGATATCTTAATAGATAATGAGCTTGCAACTTCCTATGTAATGGATCCGGCTTTAGCAAAACCTTATATTGGGCCGATTATTGGACCAAATGGCAAAAGTTATACACGGCTTGATTTTGAGACAACTGAGCATCCGCATCATAGATCGATCTGGCTTGGAATCGGGGATGTTAACGGAATAGATGCATGGAACGAACGACCAAACTATGGTAAGCAAAAAATTAATCATATTCGAGAAAAGTATGCTGGGCCAGTTTTTGCTAGAATCTCATCTGAAATAGAATGGACAAATTTTAAAGGGCATCCGCTTATGAACGAGCGCCGAACGTTTACCATTTTTAATACGCCAGCCGATGCTCGTCTTATCGATATATCATTTACCCTTAGTGCGGATTTTGGAAGAGTTGAACTTGGAGCAACAAAAGAAGCTGGGCCGCTAGGGATCCGAGTTGCTGAAACGATGAGTGTTGACCGAGGTGGGACAATTGTGAATGCTCATGGCTCTATAAATGAAGAAGAGTGTTGGGGCAATAGCGCACCATGGTGTGATTATTTTGGAAAGGTTGGAGGAGATATACTTGGAATTGCAACATTTGAAGATCCGCAAATAACTGAATTTCCAACGTATTGGCATATTCGCAATTATGGTTTAATTGCCCCGAATAATTTTTATTTTCGAGGTGGTCAGGTTTTAAACAAAGGTGAATCACTTTCTTATACCTACCGAATTTATTTCCACAGAGGAGATACACAAGAAGCCTCTGTTGCTGAGCGTTATCAAGATTTTATTCACCCGCCTAAAGTGAAAGTGATAAAAGATGATGAATGAAGAAAATGATCGTTACAAGTTAAAATTAAGCTATCCTGCTTCATGGTGGAAAAATATGTGGAGAGAAGCTTTACCGTCTGGGAACGGCAAGATTGGTACAGCTGTTTATGGAGGTATTAAAGATGAAACGATCCTTATGAATCATGAGGATTTATGGCATTTAGGGAAAAAAGATGAAGTTCCTGATGTCCGATATACTCTTGAAGAAACAAGAAAATTAATGACCGAGAAGAAGTATAAAGCAGCTAGTTGGAATTTGGCAAATACCTTAAAGGATAAAGGATATAAGACGCGTTTAGCTTCTAGATTACCGCTTGGAGCCTTGAAAATAACCATGGCTTGTGAACATGCTTTTAAAGATTACCGAAGAATACTCAATATGGAAACAGGTGAAATATCGGTCAAATGGAAGGATGGCCCAAAAAGTTATGAGCGGAAATTATTTGTCTCCCGTACGGATGATCTAATTGCATATGAGATTACCTCAACTTCCCCTTCAATTCAAGCGGATGTTCAATTAGCACTTCATAAAAGTGAAGCAAAAAAACTAATCGACATAGCTCCTCTACTTATGGAGGAGGCTGAAGAGATAGTGAAACCACCTTATTATTATTATGCAAGCAAAAATGAGGACGGAACAGACTTTGGGGCAGTTTTACGTGTCATTATGACGAACGGTGAAATGAAGGAAGGAAAAGAGCATATTCAACTAACCAATGCTGGCAAAATTCTCATTTTAGTAAAAGTATTTTTAAAAGGAGAGCGGCATAAGGATTGGGAAAGATTGAGAGATGAATTAGCCAATATCAATTGTGATTATAATGAACTACTTTGCCGACATGAAAAGATTCATAGGCGGTTATTCCACTCTGCAAACCTAAAATTAAGTAGGAACGTTGATCCACGTTCAAACGAAGAGCTGCTTCTTGAAGCATATAGTGGAGAAGCACCAACTAGCTTAATCGAAAAAATGTGGGCATATGGAAGGTATTTATTTATTTCAGGAACGAGACCAACAGGGCGGCCATTTGGCTTATATGGGCTATGGTTTGGAGATTATCGCTTAATGTGGGGCCATAATATGGCAAATGAGAATATCCAAATGATGTATTGGCATGCTAATGTCGGTGGTTTGATTGAATTTACACCTGCTTTATTTGCTTATTATGAGCAGATGATGGAAGATTTTAGAATAAATGCGCGGAGGTTATATGGATGTCGGGGAATTTTTATTCCTGCAGGCACTACTCCGGGAATTGGGGTGCCAAACCAAGTGGTGCCGGTGATTATGAATTGGACTGGTGCAGCGGGATGGTTAGCAAAACATTTCTATGACTATTTTTTATTTAGTGGTGACCGATCTTTTTTAAAGAAGAAGGCTCTGCCATTTATGCGGGAGGTGGCCTTGTTTTATGAGGATTTCCTTGTGCAAGGTGAAGATGGATTTTATCAAATCTATCCATCGGTTTCACCAGAAAACACACCGAAAAATCATATGCCACAAAACGGGCAACCATTAGCACACCCAATGCCAACAACGATTAATGCTACGGTTGATTTTGCGATAATGAAGGAATTATTATCCCATTTAATTGAGGGAAGTAAATTAGTTGACGAAAAAGCAACAGATAAGATTAATTACTGGGAAGAAATGTTAGCAAGAATTCCTGATTATCAAATTAATGAGGATGGAGCAATTCGTGAATGGATGCACCCTGATTTTATTGATCGTTATGATCACCGGCATTTATCCCATATTTATCCCATTTTTCCTGGGCAAGAAATCACACAGGAGGATAAACCTTATTTATTTCAAGCTTTTAAAACAGCTGTAAAAAAACGATTAATTGGTGCGCAAACAGGATGGTCGCTTGTCCATATGTCATCTATATATGCTCGAATGGGCGATGGAGATAAAGCGCTTGAATGCTTAAATGTATTGGCGCAATCCTGTTTAGTGAATAATTTCTTTACCTTGCATAATGATTGGCGCGGAATGGGGATCTGTATGGATTCGCAAACGGCTCCAGTTCAATTAGATGCAAATTTAGGATGGATCAATGCAGTGCAAGAGATGCTTATGTATGTTTCTCCCTCTGTAGTAAAAATATTACCTGCTCTTCCAGGAAAATGGAAGCAAGGAGAAGTTATGGATCTTTGTTTTACAACTGGGAAAATCTCGTTTTCTTGGGATACAGAAGAAAAAGTTTTTTTTGGAAAGATAGAGGCGCAAAGGGAAACAGAAATACGGGTAATATTACCTGAGTTTTGTAAATATAATTTGCAAAAATCCCCTATTATTAGGATGGTGACAGCGAACTGTTTGGATATTAAACTTAATAAAGGCGAGGTTTTGATCTTACAGTCAGTATAACTTCTTAAGCAGTTTCATGTACTGTAAAAAATTAACTTTTTATTTTCACCAGTGGAATAGAAATAGGCAATTTTTATTGAATAATTTATTTTGAACAAATAATGTGGAGCAATACTAGGCTCCTTTTTTTATACTGTTTGTAAGCGCTTTATAAAGAATGAAGGGGTGGTCAGTTTATGAGGAAAAATGGATTTATTTTGCTGTCAATACTGTTTTCTCTATTTTTAATTGTTGGTTGTTCATCTTCAAAAGGTAGCAATGAGTCAGCGGCTACTGGGCAATCTCCCAAGAGTGAGCAAGGACAAAAGCAAAAGGAAGAAGAAGGCGAATTTGAACCAGTTACTTTACTCATGATGACACATTGGAATGATGAACAATTTGCAACATATTTTAAAGAGCCTGTTGAAGCAAAATTTGATCACATCACATTAGAGCATGTGCAATCACGTTGGGATGAAATTGAGGAAAATGTGTTTGCCAAAAAGCTTTACCCCGATTTAATTATGACAAGTGTAAGTGCAGAATATCTTGAAATGGATTTATTACTTGATCTTACCCCATATATTGAAGAAACCAATTTTGATTTAGATCGATTAGAACCAAGCATTTTAAACTATTTAAAAGAACAATCTAATGAAGGCGAATTAAATGGACTTCCGCTCATTCGGCCAGAATATGCGCTTGTTTATAATCCAGATATATTTGATCTCTTTGGAGTTGACTATCCAACAGATGATATGACTTGGGATGAGGTAATTGAGCTCGCTCGTGAAGTAACTGGAGAGATGGGCGGCGTCCACTATCGTGGGTTACATCCTGGTAACTTTGACTTTATGATGCGACAAACGGAAACTCCAAAATTAGTGGATCCAGATACCCATGAACCGATTATCGATAAAAATGAAGCATTTAAAATATATTTACAGCGATTAGAAGAAATATATGCTATTCCGGGTAATTCATTTGATTCTGTTGAAGATATGAAAGATGTAAGAGGGGTCGACTTAATGAGACAAGGACAACTTGCAATGGCGGCTGATCGAGCATTCGCGGGTGCCTATGTAGGAGCTGCTGTTGAGAATGGCTTGAATTTTGATTTTGTGACGTATCCTCGTTGGGGGGGAGAATTCGGCGATTATGGACCGAATGAACCTGGAAATGGAATTGTAGCTACGACAACCTCGGAACATCCAAGGGAAGCCTTTCGGGTCATAGAATATTTATTAAGTGATGAATATCAAATGATCAAGTCTGAAAATGGAGATCTTCCCTCTGTCGTAACACCTGAGGTACGAGAAGCATTCATGAAAGGTCATGAACACTATGAAGATATATTAAAAGACAAGAACTTAGCGGCGATTACGGATGTTGAAGCTGCACCTCTACCGAGAATTTCTCAGTATGAAAGTGAGATCATGGAAGAAGTCGACTATAGGGAAGGAATTTTTGAAGGAAAAGATATTAATACAATTATTCGTGAAATGCAAGATAAAGCTGAAGGAAACGCGAAAAGTGTATTATCTAAAAACTAACATTTCATCAGCTAATCAACGGTAAGTATCTTGCCGTTGATTTTTTAATCAGTAAGTAAAAAATCGGTACGGGAATACATTGGATATGTTTATGTCTTTAGCAGTTAGATATGGAAATAAAGTAATGAATGATCCTAATTTTTTTAATCGCTTTTTTTATGAGCTGCTGCTTATGCTACGTCGGATACAAATATTTTGAGGAGAAACCCGCTAAGCCATTGAAATACTTTGATAGAAAGTCTTATTGACAAATTCATTTAAAAGAAAAAAGACTTTTTATAGAAACATTTTCAGACAGAAGTCTTGTTTTCATGCTTTTTACTATTAGGTGTTCTTCGCCATTTATGTTTAAATAATATTTGTACGGGAGTGTTTGTATCTGGATTTCCCCAATTTATGGACTTTTCATTACAGTATGACTGACAAAGAATATATAATTTTTTATCTTTGATAGGAAAGTTAATTGCCTTATATGGTTGATTTTTGCGCATTTTCTGGTGGCTGTCTTTTAATATTTTGATTAATTCAGGATAATGAATCCCAAGTCTATCCATTTCTAGATAGGAATTTTGTAAGAGCAAAAGAACCCTGTTCATTAATTTAATGGCACCTTTTCTGTTATTATTTCGATAATGGTAATAACTAACAGCTAGTTGGATAAGGCCAACCCAAATTGAATTTCGCTCCATTCCGTGATCCTTCCAGTACTCCTCAAGAACCTCATGACATTCAAAATAATCTCGATCAACATGGAAATGGTACAGATATTTTATATAGGATAAAGGAAAATCCATAACTCGTTGTCTCCTTTCAATTTCATTAAGTTCCCTCTGTATATATATTAAAAAACACTTTAAATATAGTTTAACATTATAAGAAAAACTAAAGTAGAGAATCTTGTTTTTTCTACTGTCACTGTTATATGATAAGAAAGAAAATACTCAACCGCTGTTTTAAGGTTGCGGTAAAATACGTCAATACGGGCTAAGAAGAACGTCTGAATAACTTTAGACAATAAGATTACTAAAGTAGGTATTGAAAACTATTAAGCAACTGAAGCTGTTGTTAACTTTTTTGTTAGTAAGTATTGATAGCTAAAATTTTATAATTTCCGAAACAGCAAGAAAAAATGTGACAAAATTTGGTGATAGAATGGAGTATCAAGTAAAGTTAGAGAAGTTTGAGGGGCCGCTTGACCTTCTTTTGCATTTAATTAATCGGTTGGAAATAGACATTTATGATATTCCTATGGCTGAAATTACTGAACAATACTTGGCATATGTCCACACTATGCAGGAGTTGGAATTAGATGATGCTAGTGAATATTTGGTGATGGCAGCAACCATGCTTTCGATTAAGAGTAATATGCTTTTACCAAACCATGATCAACCTGAAGATGACTACATATATGAAGATGAAGACCCACGTGATGAACTAGTGGAACAGTTAATCGAATATAAAAAGTTTAAGGAAGCATCTATTACCTTAAAAAATAAAGAGGCTGATCGGAGCCTTATGTATACAAAGCCTCCTTGTGATTTATCGGACTATACAAGGGGAACAGGCAACGAATTGAGTTTGGGGGATGTGACGTTAGCAGATATGCTTGGTGCGTATCATAAATTGATCCGTAGAAAGAAATTGCAAAAGCCACTGCAAACGAAAATTAGTTATCAGGAAATATCGATAGAGGATAGAATGACTGAAGTTTTGCAACAATTATCAACGCAAGCTAATCGTATTAGTTTTTACGAGTTTTTTCCATATGAAGATAAAGAACATTTGGTGATTACCTTCCTAGCCATGTTGGAATTAATGAAGCGCAACGAAATTATTGTAGAACAAACAAATATGTTTGGTGATATTTTTCTATCCTTGCGAAAGGAGCTTATCGCTATTGGAGGAAGATAAACAGTTAGGCATTTTAGAAAGTTTGTTATTTGCTGCTGGGGACGAAGGGTTATCTCTCAAACAAATTGGTGAGGCTATGGGAGTATCCGAAGAAAACTCTTTTCAATTACTTGATGCCCTTAAGAATAGGTATGAGGAAGATGAAGCAAGAGGAGTGACTATTGTTGCCTTTGCAGAAACATATCAACTTGTAACCAAAAAAGAGTTCTCAGATTATCTGAAAAAACTTGTTGAAAGTCCTAGTACTTCTTCTCTCTCTCAAGCAGGTTTGGAAACATTGGCAATTATTGCCTATAAGCAGCCTATTACAAGGGTCGAGATCGAAGTAATTCGGGGAGTCAAAACAGAACGACCGATTCAGACGTTAGTTTCTAAGGGGCTAATAAAGGAAGTCGGGAGAGCAGAAGGGACTGGAAGGGCCAAATTATATGGAACAACCAGTGAGTTTCTAGATTATTTTGGATTAAAGGATCTGCAAGAATTACCAGCACTTGAGGAAATTTCGAATGATAGCCATGCTGAGGAAGATGAAGCTGATTTATTCTTTTCATCTTTTAAAGAACAAATTGAATAAAGCACAAAAAAACTGTTGATATTTCAGCAGTTTTTTTTGGCTTAAAAATAGAGGCAGCATGCATAGTGCTATCTCTATCAATGATTTTCTTTAAATTAATCATATCAAAAAACAAAGGGCATAAACTTGTACAAATAGACTTAGTAAAAGCAGGGCACTCCCGAAATGCTTTATGAGCTCCGTAATACACGAGAGTAAAACATGTTTAGAGAGAGTGCTAGCAGTAGTTGCAAATTCCGGATGTAAAGCAGCAGATAGGTATTCTTTTTTGAGTAAATTCCAACTAAGTATCACTTAACAATTTTAAGTTGCATATTGGTTAGGTCAAGCATTGGGGAGCGAGGGAATGAAAGCTAGAAAACGAATATTAGTCGTGATTGTATTGGTCATGTTTTTCCAGTTAGGTATGCTTCCGAAAAAGGCTAAAGCTGTTTCGGTAAGTGCATCTGCAGCGATCCTGATGGATCAGGAAACGGGAAGAGTTTTATATGAACATAATGCTAATGAGACTCATCGAATTGCCTCTATCACAAAAGTAATGACAGCTGTTTTGGCTATAGAATCAGGCAAAATGGATGAGACTACAACAGTTAGCAAAAGAGCAATATATACAGAAGGTTCTTCAATTTATTTACAACAAGGCGAAAAAATTAAATTAGAGGACCTTGTTTATGGTCTCATGTTACGCTCAGGAAATGATGCAGCAACTGCTATTGCTGAACATATTGGAGGTAGTGTAGAGGGATTTGTTTTTCTCATGAATCAAAAAGCAGCGGAGATAGGAATGACTCATACTGCATTTGCGAATCCTCATGGATTAGACGATCATGAAGAACATTACTCAACGGCGTACGATATGGCTTTATTAACTCGTTATGCCATGATGAATCCAAAATTTCAAGAAATTTCAGGTACAAAATCATATACACTTACACGAGAGAATGGTGCACATAAATGGAAAAATAAAAACCGCCTTTTAACAGAGAAATATGAGTATTGCACTGGGGGAAAAACAGGCTTTACGAAAAGAGCAGGACGGACACTAATCACTACAGCAACTAAGGAGAACAAGGATTTAATTGCGGTGACATTAAATGCTCCTGATGATTGGACAGATCATATTTCTATGTATGAATATGGTTTTAAAACATATTCTCAGAAAACGATATTATCTAAAGGCTCACTTGCCTTAAATATAAAAGAAATGGAAGGAAAGAATTTTTTCCTGAAAGATTCGATCGTTTATCCTTTATCTGAGGAAGAGGTAGATAAAGTGAGAATGGAATATAAGCTGTTACCGGCAAAGCAATTAAAAAGTTTGCAAAAGGGAAAAGCTGGGATAGCTATTATGTACTTACAAGATGAACCTGTTAAAAAAGAAATAATATATTTAAAAGAAGAAGATCCTGAAAGTGAAAATTTGTGGGATTATTTTAAAAAACTAATGTTTAGCAGGGCAGATGCCCATGATTAATTATATTTGGATTGCAATGACGTTAATTGGATTAGTTTTTGCCGCAGTCAATGGAACGATGAAGGAAGTCAATGAAGCGATTTTTCAATCGGCAAATGAAGCGGTGACCATCTGTATTGGTTTAATTAGTGTCCTTGTATTTTGGCTTGGAATGATGCGGATTGCGCAGGAAAGTGGGTTGCTGGATAAGCTGTCAGCTTTATTTAAACCGATCGTATTAAAACTTTTTCCGGAAATTCCACCTGATCATCCTGCAGCTGCTTATATCTTATCGAATATTATTGCTAATATGCTAGGTTTAGGTAATGCAGCTACTCCGTTAGGAATTAAAGCAATGGAGCAATTAAAGGAACTTAATGGTGGGAAAGACACAGCTAGTCGCTCTATGATTACTTTTCTCGCTTTAAATACATCTGGTTTAACACTGATTCCAACAACAGTAATTTCAATTCGTATGAATTATGAATCTACAAATCCTACAGAGATCGTTGGACCGACTTTAATGGCAACAATTTGTGCTACGGCAGTAGCAATCATTGTGGATCGCTATTTTTATCAGCGCCGAATGAGAAAGGGCGTGAAGAAGTAGATGATGCAGATTATTTCTGTCGTCTCATTATGGATTATTCCAGTTATGATCGCAATCATACTAGTTCACAGTCTATGGAAGAAAAAACCAGCCTATGAAAACTTTGTGGAGGGTGGCAAAGAGGGAATTAAAATTGCCATTTCCATCATTCCATTTTTAATTGGGATGTTGGTCGCGATTACTATTTTTCGAGCATCAGGAGCTCTTGACTTTTTTATTCAACTGATCCGCCCAGTACTAGATTTAATTGGAGTGCCAGCAGAAATTGTTCCTTTAGCTTTTATCCGCCCAATCTCTGGAAATGCTGCATTGGGACTAATGACAGATATGATTTCTGTTCATGGACCTGATTCCTTGCTTGGAAGAATGGCATCCATTTTACAAGGGAGTACAGACACTACATTTTATGTGTTGACAGTCTATTTTGGAGCTGTAGGCATAAAAAAAATGGGTGATGCTTTAAAGGTAGGTTTGCTTGCTGATTTAGCAGGTATTTCCGCGGCTATTCTTATTACAACAATCATGTTCAGTTCATAAACTGGACATGATTGTTATTTTTTTTGATTGTATTCAATCCTCTTTCTTTGAATTTTAGGGTATATGTGTAATAATTCTAACAGAAAAACCATGAGGTGAAGAAAAAATGGAACGATTACAAAAAGTAATAGCGCATGCTGGTGTGGCTTCAAGAAGAAAGGCAGAAGAGCTTATTTTAACTGGCCGAGTAAAGGTAAACGGTAAAACAATCAGAGAGTTAGGCACGAAAGTATCGCCTACGGATAAAATTGAAGTAGATGAAGTCCCAGTTGTTCAAGAAGAAAAAAGATATTTTCTTCTTTATAAACCACGAGGAATTATTTCCGCTGTTTCCGATGATAAAGGCAGAAAAGTGGTAACAGATTTTTTTCCAAATATAGAAGAGAGAATATACCCTGTTGGTCGACTTGATTATGATACTTCTGGATTGTTAATCCTAACTAATGATGGGGAGTTTTCTAATTTGCTTGCTCATCCTCGATATGGGATTAAAAAGTTGTACATTGCGAAAGTAAAAGGGATCCCTACCAAAGAAGATTTGAAAAAGCTGGAGAAAGGCATCCATTTAGAAGATGGGAAAACTGCCCCTGCAAAAGTGAAATTAACTTCTACAGATAAGCGAAAAGGAACGGCCATTGTTGAAGTTACATTACATGAAGGTAGGAATAGACAAGTTAGAAGAATGCTGGAAGCCATTGGGCATCCGGTTATGAAATTAAAAAGAGAGCAATACGGTTTTTTAAATTTACATGGATTAAATGCAGGTGAGTCGAGAGAATTAACCTTGCATGAGGTTAAGCATTTACGGACTTTGGCGCAAACTGGAAAAATAGGGCATATTTAATACAAGCGGGCAAACATGAAGAAAGGCTCAACCTGGTTACTACTCACTGTAGCTATGTAAAGTCTGGTAACTCTATGTGACAAGTTCAGGAAAATTCAGTTTAAGTAGTGAAGAAGAAACAAAAAGGAACCCGAAGAATCATTTTCATCTTTTTATTTACATTCGATTAGGGGAAATTTCACATAAACTTCAAAACCAGTAACTTTGATAATGAATGCAAAGGTGTATAATGGATTCAGTGTGTATTGGCAAGGAGGGAAAAAAGGTGTCAGTAAAAAAGAAAAGACGTCTCTTAATGCGAACAGTTATATTAATTGTTTTATTTGCTGCTGTAGGATTTACCCTTTATGCAAGTTTGACAAAAGATAAATCACCAATTGTAGTAGGGGAAAAGGCACCAGATTTCGTTCTTACAGATTTAGAGGGGAATAAGCATCAGTTGTCTGATTATAAAGGAAAAGGAGTTTTTATTAACTTTTGGGGTACTTGGTGTGAACCTTGTAAAGTAGAAATGCCTCATATTAATACGCAATATAATGAGTATAAGAGTCAAGGCGTTGAAGTACTAGCAGTGAACATGGGTGAACCGACTTTATTAATAAATAACTTTTTAGATAAATATGATTTTACTTTTCCGGTTTTAGAGGACAAAAGTAAGGATGTGGCAGGTCTTTATAATATTTATAAATTGCCGGCGACCATTATAGTTGATTCAGATGGGGTCATTGTCGATATTGTAGAAGGGCAATTGCCTGAAGGAAGAATTAAAGCTATGATGGAGCAAATTAAGCCGGAATAAGGGAGTTATTAAGTAATGAAAGAAGTAAAATGTGAATGTGGGCATATTAACCCGATCGGAACGATTCTATGTGAATCTTGTGGACGGGCATTAACCGACCAGGCGAAAAAAGAAAAACTTCATGATATGCGTTATGAGGGGAGTGCTCGCAGATCCCAAACGTACAATCAAAAAATCATTGATAAGATTTGGAATTTCTTTTCTTCTGTTAAAGTTGGTGTTTGGTTAATCGTGATTACATTGGTGATGTCATCTTTTGGCACGATTTTCCCGCAAGTTATGTACATACCGCAAAATGCGGACCCATCCACATACTATACGGAAAAGTATGGGTTCTTTGGAACCATGTATTATGTATTCGGTCTATATGATTTATACAGTTCATGGTGGTATTTATTATTAATTGCTTCAATTGGGATTTCGCTAGTTATTTGTAGTCTAGATCGCTTTATTCCTTTGTACCGCGCTTTGAAAAATCAGCGAGTTAGCCGCCATGAAAGTTTTTTAAAGCGACAAAGACTTTATAATCGTGTTCAAAAAACGGATGAAACAGATCGTGATTTTGAATTGATAAAGCAAAGAATGAAAGAAAAAAGATATAATATCCGTGAAGAAGATGGACAAATCTTAGCGGAAAAAGGCCGATTTTCTCGTTGGGGGCCTTATGTTAATCATATTGGATTAATTATTTTCTTAATTGGTGCGATGTTGCGTTTTGTTCCCGGTATGTATGTAGATGAAACGATCTGGCTTCGAGAAGGGGAAAGAAAGATTATTCCAGGTACACATAAGCAATATGTATTAGAGAATAAGAAATTCATTCTTGAAACATATGAAAAAGGAACGGATAAAGAAGTTTATGATAATGCCCTTGATCGAGCTGGAGGGGTAGCAAAGAACTTCCAATCAGATGTTATTCTATATGAAAGAGATCCAGACCAAGCAGTTGGTTCTGAAGATGAATTAACGGAGAGAAAGCACGCGCAAATTCGCGTAAATGAGCCATTGAAGTTTGATAATTATGCTGTATATCAAACTGATTACAAATTAAATGAATTAAAGGCCATGACCTTTGAACTTGTAAACAAAGAATCAGAAGAGGCTAAAGGAGAAATCACTATAGATTTATTCGATCCTCAAAAAGAATATGATCTTGGAAATGGATATAAAGTTGAATTATTAGGATATTATCCTGATTTTACTGGTATTGACAAGTCAGGTGAACCACAGACAGACTCTGCTGTTCCAGATAATCCCGCTTTCATTTTTAATATGATTTCTCCCGATCATCCTGAAGGGGAAAACAGTTTTGTAGAAATTATGCGAACAACTGAGTTATTGGGAGAAACAGATTACAAAATGGCGTTTAAAGAGGTAAGCACCCGGAATGCAACCATTTTAACTGTGAGAAAAGATTTAACTTTATGGATTCTAGCGATCGGTGGGGCAATCTTTATGATAGGTGTTATACAAGGATCATATTGGAATCATCGACGTATTTGGTTGCAAAATAAAAATGGAGATATTTTAATAGCTGGACATACTAACAAAAACTGGTTTGGTTTAAAGCGGGAAGTAGCCACTATCCTAAAAGATACCTCTGTGCCAGAACCGCTTGATCAACATGAAATGAGGAAAGAACAAATAGCTGTTAGTGAATGAAATAAGTAGAATGCTTAACCTGTCGTCTATACTTTCCCCTGTATGTTGTGGTACATTCTGACAAACGTCCTGTTGATTTCTACACAGACGTACACACTAAAATGTAGTGGAGGGCCGATTAGGGCAATGGACAAATGACTAGAATCTAGAATAGAGGGTTAGTTATTTGATACTAGCCCCTGCCGTCTTCTGTTAGACAACTTGATAAGCTTGAAAGGCGGACTCGGTTTCTCCTGTATGAGTGATTCCAGTATGAAGAAATTATTGCTTTGAAATTTTTGTGATTTCTTAGCTAAGAAAAATAAAGTAAAAGAAAGTGGGAATACAAATGTCTAATTTAGTACAGATAAGCGGTCATCTGTTAAATATCGCCTTTATAATGTACTTAGTGGCCGTCTTTTTCTTTGGAGGTGCGATACGAGACAAGAGAGCAAGGGCAAAACAAAAGGGAACGAATATGTGGTCAAAAATCGCAATAACTATTACGATCCTAGGTTTTATTGCGCAACTAGGCTATTTTATAACTCGATGGATTGCGGGGGGACATATCCCACTAAGTAACCTATATGAATTCACGACGTTTTTTGGCATGATGTTAGTAGGAGCTTTTATATTAATTTATTTTATCTATCGCTTGAATGTTTTAGGTTTCTTTGCTTTGCCAATTGCTATGCTTATCATTGCATACGCAAGCATGTTTCCATCAGATATCGCACCACTTATTCCAGCGTTGCAAAGTGAGTGGTTAATCATCCATGTATCAACAGCTGCCATTGGTCAGGCAATTTTATCGATTAGTTTTATTGCTGGACTTATTTATCTTTTAAAGGTAGTAGATACTTCCAAATTAAGTCTTAAATCTTTTTCACTTGAGTTTATTATGTACATATTGGTTGTCGCGCTCGGTTTTATAATTATTACGACTTCATTCTCGATGGCAAATTATCAAGCCGATTTTAGTTGGGTAAATCGGGAAGGTCAAACATTGGAAGCCAATTATCAACTACCAGCTCTTGTAGGTCCACATGAGGCAGAAAAAATTGGTGGGAATGGCATGGAGCCACTAGTTGAAATGCCGGCACTTGTTAATGCCAAGAAGCTAAACACCGTTATTTGGAGTACACTAGTTGGAACATTATTATATCTATTATTGCGATTAATTTTTAGAAAGAGTATCAGTGCAATATTTCAGCCATTAGCACGAAAGGCGAATTTAGATTTAGTCGATGAGATTGGTTATCGATCTGTTCTAATCGGTTTTCCGGTATTTAGTCTTGGGGGACTCGTTTTTGCGATGATTTGGGCGCAAATAGCTTGGACCCGTTTCTGGGGATGGGATCCTAAAGAAGTATTCGCCCTTATCACATTCCTGTTTTATGCCGTTTTCCTCCATTTACGCTTATCCGTAGGCTGGCATGGAGAGAAATCAGCTTGGCTTGCAGTGGTAGGTTTTGCAATCATCTTATTTAACCTTATCTTTGTGAACCTCATTCTTGCTGGATTGCATTCCTATGCGTAAAATAGAAGTTAGGGTTAAAAGGGGAGATCAGCCATACTAAAGGTATGTTCATAGTGAAAAAGTGCTCACACCCTCAAAGTGCGAGCCTTTTTCTTATTTGATACTTGAAATAGCCAGATTATTTAGGGAGGGTACATAATGAATCAGCAAGTGAAAATTCTTGTAGTTGATGATGAAGATCGTATTCGTAGATTGCTTAGGATGTATTTAGAGAGAGAAAATTATGTAATTGAAGAAGCTGGTGATGGAAATACTGCCCTAGAACTTGCTTTAGAGCATAATTATGATTGTATATTGCTTGATTTAATGATGCCGGAAAAAGATGGTATTGAGGTATGTAATGAAATACGGGAACAAAAAGACACTCCTATTATAATGTTAACGGCCAAAGGAGAAGAATCGAACAGAGTACAAGGATTTGAAGTAGGTGCCGATGATTACATCGTTAAACCATTTAGTCCACGTGAAGTTGTATTGAGAGTGAAGGCGCTCTTAAGACGCTCTACGCAAACTGGTTACAAAGGTTCTACTGCTACAGCGAGAGATATCATTGTCTTTCCTTATTTATCGATTGACCATGATGCTCATCGTGTAACAGCAAATGGACAAGAAGTTAACTTAACACCAAAAGAATATGAGTTGCTTCATTTTTTGGCAAAATCTCCTGACAAAGTATTTGATCGTGAGCAGTTATTGAAAGAAGTATGGCAATATGAATTCTTTGGTGACTTACGAACAGTGGATACTCATGTGAAAAGACTTCGGGAAAAATTAAACCGTGTTTCTGAAAAAGCAGCAGGAATGATTGTAACTGTATGGGGCGTAGGGTATAAATTTGAGGCTAATGAATGAGACTTTGGAGAAGTGTAGTAGGGAAACTATGGATGACAATACTTGTATTGGTTTCCTTTGTATTAATTATCTTAACTATTTTACTTCTAGAGTTTTTTGAAAAATACCATGTTAGTCAAATTGAACAGGAATTGGCTAATCAGGCTAATAAAGTTTCTAGTATTTTAGAAGCCCATGCTGGTGATGGGCTTGGAGAAGAAATTGTTTTTGAAATAGTGGATAAACCATTAGGAGTTATCATTGCTTATAATGAGGAAGATTTTCGTCTCTCACCCGATGCACCGGAACAAGATATAAAACCAGCAAAAAATTTATTAAATGACCCTGACGTAATGAAGGTTTTTACTGGTGGAAAACACATAGTAAAGGAAATTTCGCAGACCGAATATCCGAATAGAGTAAGTCGATATGAAAATGTTATTGTCGCTGCGGCTCCTTTTCAAATCAATGATCAAAATGGGGCAATCCTTATTTATCAGTCATTGTCTGTATTAAAAGACACAACACAGAAAACAACAAGGATCATCTTGCTTTCTGCAGGAATTGCCATCGTTTTGACAACTTTTTTCGCTTTTTTCCTCTCTACAAGGATTACTGCCCCGTTAAGAAAAATGAAAGAAGCTGCATTTCAAGTATCGAAAGGGGAATTTGATACAAAAGTTCCTTTCTTAAGTCACGATGAAATTGGAGAATTGGCGATAGCTTTTAACCAAATGGCCAAAAGATTGAAAATAAATATGAATGTCTTAAGCCAAGAAAAGGAGCAACTGAAAAGCATTTTAAGTAGTATGGCGGATGGAGTCATGACATTTAGTAAGAGTGGAGATGTACTGATTACTAATCCTCCTGCGGAACGATTTTTGCAACAATGGCATAATGAAGGGAAGACCAGCAAAAATTTAATCCCAGGCGAACTAGCTGATCTCTTGGCACAAGCAATATCGACTGAAACAGAACAAACGGAAGAATTAAAAATACAAGGTCGCTATTATGTTGTCATTGTCAGCCCCTTATATACACAGAATCAGCAAAGTGTTAGAGGAGCTGTCGCAGTTATCCGAGATATGACGGAGGAGAGACGACTTGATAAGTTAAGAAATGATTTCGTCTCCAATGTTTCGCATGAATTGCGAACGCCAATTTCTATGCTACAAGGATATAGTGAGGCTATTATTGACGACATTGTCGATTCTGAAGAGGAAAAGAAAGAATTGGCTAAAATTATTTATGATGAATCTTTACGGATTGGTCGACTTGTTAATGAATTATTAGATTTGGCTAAAATGGAAGCAGGCCATATGTCTTTAAATTATGATAATCTAGAAATTGGTGCATTTATTCAACGAATTATGCATAAATTTGGTGGCATAGCGAAGGAAAAACAGGTAAAATTAGAAAGTCAGTTAAGCGATAACCAGTTGTTTTCTATGGACCCTGATCGGATAGAACAAGTTCTAACGAATTTGATCGATAATGCCATTAGACATACAGCTGAAAATGGGTGTGTAACTGTTACACAAACAAGAAATGCCGCTGGTATAACGATAAAGGTTTCTGATAATGGAAGTGGGATACCGGAAGAAGATTTACCTTTTGTTTTTGAAAGATTTTATAAGGCAGATAAAGCTCGGACGAGAGGAAAAGCTGGTACGGGCCTAGGTCTGGCGATTGTCAAAAATATTGTAGATGCCCATAAAGGGGAAATAACGGTGCAAAGCATAGTTGATGTAGGAACAACTTTTATTATCTTTTTACCCAACGCTAAGTGAAAAATGTTGAATACTGCAATTAAATCTTGTTCCACAAGAAACGATAGCTGGTTAACTAACGGATTGAATAACTTGAAAAGGTTGTTTAATCCGTTATTTTTTTGAGTGAATCAGCACGGTTGAGTTAACGAAGTTTCCTAAAATAGAAGTATGTGCACCATCTGCTTAATTAAAAGGGTAATCAGAAAGTAATGTCGAATTGAGATATAGCTTCTTGAATATTACCAAGGGAATTAACTCCTTTTCCGCAGAGTTTACAGGATGTTAGATTATACAGACCGTTGAAATAGGAAGACGTTGTGCTTGAGCCTACCGCCAGACAAGCGTGTAATTAAGTTTTAAACCTCTAGCGACCGGAAGTTCCCATCAACGTCTTTATTGAGAATGCCAAAACTATAAAATAAGCGAGATTTTATTACGTCTTGATACAAAATAGTCTGTTTTCCTGTGGAAGGACTTCGGAAGACAAGAGGAACACAACATTCGTCCACGGAAGGCGAAGTATATAGAACAATACTGTATTTATAGTAGTTTTTTGACTCCGCTCTTTGTTTCCGCAGGAGGCTAGTATTTTCCAATGATTAGGATGGCTGATTACTTCATATTTTCTGCATGATCATCCGGATACCTAATAAAAAAGTCAGAACATGTAACTTTTATAAATAAAAAACGACTAATATAATAGCGGGGGAGGGAAGG
Source organism: Lederbergia galactosidilytica (assembly GCF_017873565.1). Lineage (GTDB taxonomy): Bacteria > Bacillota > Bacilli > Bacillales > Bacillaceae_C > Lederbergia > Lederbergia galactosidilytica. The sequence continues at coordinate 73,816 of NZ_JAGGKH010000006.1, read as the reverse complement.
AAATGGACTCCGTGTTTGATGAATTGTACGATAAATATCATCAAGATCTTTTTCAGTTTCTATTTTACATGGTGAGAAATCGGGAAGAAGCTGAAGACTTAGTGCAAGAAGTGTATATCCGAGTAATCCATTCTTATAAACGGTTTGAAGGGAAAAGTAGTGAAAAAACTTGGCTCTTTTCGATTGCCAAAAATGTAGCCATTGACCATTTTAGAAAACAAAAAAATTGGAAACAAAAGATATATGATAAATTTGATTGGGATCGTGGGGGCTTAAAGGATGTAGCTCCACTACCGGAAGAAATTACGATCCAAAATGAGGATATGAAACTATTATTTCATTGTTTAGGAATGTGCACAACGAATCATCGGCTTGTTATCATTATGCGATTTATGAATGACTTTTCTGTGGCAGAAACAGCTCAAACACTGAATTGGTCCGAAAGTAAAGTCAAAACTACTCAACACCGTGCATTAAAGGCACTTAGAGAAAAAATGGAATTATATGCGATGAAGGGAGGCCCATTTCATGCCTGATGATGTTCAACATAAAAAGATTATTCGACTGATTAAGCACCTTCCGGAAGCAACAGATCCACGCACAAAAGAAGAAATCTACCACAATCTGAAGCATAACATGGAAAAGAAGCCGAACAGGAAAAAGCGACTTATTGTAATTCCTGCCTTATCTTCTCTTGCTGTAATATTGATTTTTCTTTTGATTTCGCCGACCTTATTCCAAAAGGCAACATATGATGAGACACCTATTACAAGTCGCCAAGAGGCTAATATTTTTTCAGATTCAGCAGAATCTGCGAAGGAAAGCAAGAATAAAGCGATAGAATCAAATGAAAATTCAACCACAATGCAAACAGAGGATAAGACTGAGCATGCTTCATTAAGAACAGCCCTTTACAAAGAGGATGTAGATAATAAAACTGTATTAACTTATGCAAGTCTTACGAATGATGAAGGATTAGTTCCAGTTTCCGTTAGTATCCTTGTGTCTAAAGAAGAATCGGAATGGTTTGAGCAATATAAAAAGGGAGCGGAAATTATCGAAAAAGAAGCACCAAATTTAATGAATATCATTCCTATTTTAAACTCGATAAAGATTGAAAATCCAACGAACGCACGTGTAATTATTGATGATGAATTCAGAGAAAACTTTGGTTATCAAAATGGTTTAGAAGATTTTATTCAAAATACATTCCAATTAACCGATATTCAAAAGGTCCAATTTACAGATCAAGACGGAAATCCAGTTGAATTTGGAAACATTGGAATTGTTCCTGATCAAACAATTGAGAAGGAACCACATCGAGCGCAATATTTATATGAAACGGATAATGGAGAAGCTTTTATTGTATCTGATAGTAATTCGTCTAGAGATAATTTTAATGCGACATTACATGTCATGAAAGACAGTCCTAATGAGAATTTAGAAGCCATTATTCCGCGTGGTATTAATTTTGAAATCGTTCAAGAAAAAGAAGATGTTGTTACCATTTTATTTAATCAACCAATCGAATTTGCAAGAGGGGATCAACAAGAAAATATGTGGATGATTGAAGGGATTTTACTAGCAGCAAAAGATTTTGGTTTCAAAGCGGTACAGTTCGAAGGAATTGAGCCCCAACAGTGGCAAGGCTTTAATTTTGAACAACCTGTAGAGGTTCCGCTAGCTCCCAATAGAATAAAGTAAGCACATCCCTTCACAAATAGTTATACTTATTGTATAATAAATTTGAAAATAAAATACGATTCATCTTCGGGGCGTGGTGAAATTCCCGACCGGCGGTAATGAAACAACGGTTTCTAAGCCCGCGAGCTTCTTTGAAGCAGGATTTGGTGTGATTCCAAAGCCGACAGTATAGTCTGGATGGGAGAAGATGGAGGTTGCCTTGTGTTTAAACAAAGGGATCATGTTTTCATGATGACTAATTTTCAGACGGTTATTATGTTTACTTACCTAGTTTAAATACTTATTTAAGCATCCGGATATTCTCCCTCAAAGTAGCCATTCTTTGGGGGTTTTTATTTTGTGATAGCTTATAGGGTGCGTGTTCAAATTGGAGAAGATACTTATTTCTACCTAGGATTGAACAGCTACTTACAGGCAAACCTTTCTTCATCGAGGGATGGATCTCTAAGGAGAGAGGATTTTGAGAAAATTTAATGTTAGATCGTTTGTTATCATCGGAATGTTTAGTAGTTTGGCGTTTGTGCTCATGCTTATTAAATTTCCGATCCCGCCATTTCCACCTTATTTAACAGTTGATTTCAGTGATATTCCCGCATTGATAGCCGCCTTAATACTAGGACCAACGGCAGGAATACTTGTAGAATTATTAAAAAATATTTTAGACTATTTTATTTCTGGGAGTGCTACGGGAATCCCAATTGGAAATTTGTCTAATTTTATTGCGGGAGTTTTATTTATTTTACCGACGTATATGGTCTATAAACGTTTAAAGGCGAAATGGGGATTAATGGTCTCACTTAGCATCGGGACAATATTTATGGCTGTATTTATGAGTGTCCTTAATTACTTCTTTTTCTTACCAGCGTTTATGGGGCTTGCTGGTTGGGAACCAATGAGTAATGAGGCTTTGCGTGAATTAGTAGTTATAGCTGTTTTACCGTTTAATATTATTAAAGGACTTATTGTTGCGGCCGTATTTTTACTTGTTTACAAACGTCTAAATAACTGGTTAGGTAAACAGATTTCATATAAAAATACTTAATAAAAACGGAGATGCTTTTATATTGCATCTCCGTTTTTATTATTTGCTTAAAAATGAAAAATTCTTGTGTTAATCCTCATATTTGAAAGGATTCCCATCAAAAGGGCCTTCAGCTATTTTAATCGATTCTGTCGGGCATCCCTCGAAAGCGTCCATTAAATCATCTTCTAATATATCAAGAACAGCTTCTGTTCCGGTATTATCATCAAGGATCACATACGCTAATCCTTCATCATCATAATCATATATATCAGGTGCCGATAAGCCACATGCACCACAAGCAATGCACGTATCCTGGTCTACAATTGTATATTTCGGCACGGAATTTCCCTCCATCCTAGTATTAATAATAAAATACCTCCATATTATTTTATAGCTAGTTTAACGGCTTTTCAATCTTTCAAGATTAGAAACATCACTAAGAATATAAATCGCGTTAGGAATAAATGGGTATGGAAATGCAAGTGTAAAAAGAATTTTTTTTACGGTATTCGACACTTTATCTTATCATATTATTCTCTGAGTAGTTTGATTTAAGTTTGACTCATGAATATTTGGAAGATCACAAACAATTTTTGTTTCTTTAGACCTGGGTCGAGAGAACTGTTTAGTCATTAAATTTATGCTCATACTTAAAACCCTGTAATTCTCTCTCCGCAAACTATATATTTTTGTTACATAGGAAGACCTGGTTTGCCTCTGCTTAACCTATTATCGACTTTTGTCGAAATTTTACAGAATGATAAAGACATAGTCGAAATACCACTTTCATGGTAAAATATTGTAAGAACAGGGGAAGGAGAGAGTCGAGAAAGATGACATTTTTATCTGCGCTCCTATTAAAATGTTTGCAAGAGCTTAATGAAGAAAGAACCATTTATTCGATTTACCATTTATTAGTAGGGAAAAAGTCATCACAGACTTTACAAGATGCTCATCTTTTTCAATTAGCGCCTTTTTTTAAAACTTTACCGAATCTACGACGTTCGCAATTTAATCACGATATTCAATTTTTAATCAAACAGCATTATGTGGATTATAATCCTAATACTTTGATGGGCCGTGTAACAGACAAAGGAAGTAAGGCTTATTTAGCGTATTTTGAAAAAACAACCATTCCTCAATATTTAAATGGTTTAAAATTTCAGGATACAACACTTCCAATGTGGAAAAGACTCACCTTATTAGTGCAAGTCTTATCATACATGAATCATGTAGAGAACCGTTATTACCCAGTCACAAGAGATCCTGACATTCAAATGTGGGTAAAGGGCTATTTATACAATCATAAAAGGAAAATGGGTGATCTAGCACCTATTTTGCATGAAGAACTAACAACATTATTAAAAACACCATTTCCAGAGGATCCTGTTACAATCATTTGGAGATTAAGTGGCTATCAAATGATCGGCTATACAGATAAGCAGACAGCTGAATTTTTAAATTTAGAACAAACTGAATATCATTTTCGCTTTTTAAATGCTCTTCACTATTGTATAGAGCAAATCGTAGCAAATCCTAATCAGTTTCAGATTATGTATTCCCTTGTGAAAGATCTATATAAAAGGATCCCGCTAACTAAAACAGCTGCAAAAACAGCAGAACTATTGGCGATGAATAATACGGTAAGAAAAGTGGCATTCTTACGAAATTTAAAACAAAGTACAATTGAAGATCATATCATTGAAATAGCAATGAATGATCCTTCGTTCTCAATTGAACCGTTTATCGGTCCTCAATTGGCAAAAGAAATTGTAGCGGCAGCTCAGCAATTGAAAGTAAAAAAGCTTAAGCCGATTAAGGAACAAATCCCGGCTGCAACCTATTTTCAAATCCGTCTTGCTCTCGCAAGGTTAGGAGGAGAAGGATGACAAAGGAAGAAGTTTTAAAGAAAATATTTGGTTATGATTCCTTTAATAATGGTCAAGAGGAAACAATTGATGCTGTCTTACAAGGTCATGATGTATTAGCAATGCTTCCAACAGGCACGGGTAAATCTTTATGTTACCAATTGCCTGCTTATCTTTCCAAAGGATCCGTATTAATTGTTTCTCCTTTGATATCTTTAATGCAAGACCAGGTTGAACAATTGCAAATATTAGGGGAACGTAGAGTTATAGCTATCAACTCATTTCTCAATCGAACGATGAGGGAGAAAGTATTACGACAGTTAAATCGCTATCGTTTTATTTATATGTCACCTGAGATGTTAGGAATGAGGAATATTATAGACCATTTAAAACAGATAAAAATAAGTTTATTTGTTATTGATGAAGCCCATTGTATTTCTCAATGGGGATATGATTTCAGACCAGATTATTTAAATTTAGGAAAAATACGTAAATCAATCGATGATCCACCAACACTTGCTTTAACCGCTACAGCTCAACCAGAAGTACGAGAAGATATTAAACAGCTTCTTCAATTAAATAAACCAAAAGAGTACGTCTATTCTATTGATCGCCCTAATATTAGTATGGTTGTAGAGAGGTACGATCATTTTACAGAAAAAAAGCAGAGATTGTTGGATTTAGTGCGTAATTTTCAAAGACCGGGAATTATTTATTTCTCAAGTAAACGTCTTACGGAGGAATTTGTAGAATTTTTCCAACAAAATGGTATTACAAAGGTCGCTGCATACCATGGAGCAATAGATCAGGAACAACGGATATTAATACAGCAACAATTTTTACATGACCAACTTGAAGTTGTTTGTGCAACAAGTGCCTTTGGAATGGGCATTAATAAAAAGAATATTCGCTTTGTCATTCATTATCACATGCCAGGGCAGATGGAATCATATATTCAAGAAATAGGAAGGGCTGGAAGAGATGGCCAGGCAAGCATTGCCCTCCTTCTCTATGCATCTGGGGATGAAATGTTACCTATCCGACTTATTGAACAAGAGCTCCCTGAAGATTGGCAAATCAATGCTTATGAACAACTAACTGATTTGAACGATACTACAAAAATAATGGCAGAATTAAAATTGACGGAAACACAGCTACGTTTTCTCGAATATTATTCATCCGTTTTTTGTGATAATCCAGATAGAGCGGGTAAAGTAATAGAAATAAAGAATACCCGAAGGCAATTGAAAATGAGTAAGCTATGGGAAATGTCAAATTGGATCCATGCAAAAGAGTGTCGACGGAAGAAGGCCTTAACCTACTTTCAAGAAATAGAACACTCCTCTCCAAAGTTATGCTGTGATATTTGCCAAGTGGAGCTGACTGATCCATTTTTCACAAGTAAAAAGGAAGAGGACCTGGATAATAGGCAGTCTTGGGAATGGCGATTGCAAAAAATATTGTTAGAAAAGTGAGTAGAAATGAAAAGTAGAAAGCAAGCTGAATTAATCAAGAGTTTAACAGAGAAAGAGATCATTTTAAGTGTTATTTTCACACAAGTGATTCTTTTGATTATCGCATCTATTTTAAGTCCCTTTTTCTTAAAAGATTGGCACTCATTTCTTAGGTTTTTTCAATGGGATTTTAAATGGGTATTCATAGGAGTTATTAGTGGGCTAGTTGTTGTATGCATAGATTTATTTTTGATGAACCGGCTTCCACAACGTTTTTATGATGATGGTGGGATCAATAAGAAAATATTTGCTAACCTTAATTTTGTTCAAATGATCGGCTTGGTTTTAATTGTAGCGATTGCTGAAGAATGGCTATTTCGAGGAATCATTCAAACTAAGTTTGGGTTAATCCCAACAAGTATTATTTTTTCTGTAATCCATATGAGGTATTGGACACATTGGTACTTAATCGTCAATATCTTCGTGTTAAGTGTTTGGATTGGCTTGGTTTTTGAATGGTCAGGGCAGCTTTTATGGCCTGTCATTTTCATGCATTTTATAATTGACTTTTTGTTAGGAATCTCTATTCGTTTAAATGCTAAGCGGAAAGTGGGGAATGAAGTATGACTGTACAAAAGAATGAGGAATACAAAAGTGAACTTCCATCTCGTGCGGAACTTCATGGTAGGAAAAATAAAAATAGAAAAAAAACGGAAGAGAAGAATGAGACTCAAAAGAAACGGAAAATATCAATTCCCTTTGTATTAGTCATTATATTATTATTAATGCCTGTCGTGGTTATGATTTATGCCAATAAAGATAAAATTTCCATTGCTAAAACAACAAGTGGCCACTCTGGAGAAGAAATTTTATTTGAGGAAGCGTCAGATACGACGATTCATTCAGTAGTAAGTGATGAATCTAGCGAAAAGAGGACAAATCAAGAAGATGAAGAGGATCAAAAAGAGAAGAGTGACAATACAGAGGAAAAAAATGAACCGAAAGATAAAGAAACTGATAAAAGTGAGCAGCAATCGAAAGAAAAAGTAAAGAAAGATGAAAATAAGCAGGATGAGGAAATAAAAAATAAGGAAAACAAAGAGACATCACCCCCTAAGAAGGAGCCAGAAAAGGAAAAACAGGAATCAACTCAAGATCAACCTCCTGTTCAAAACGAAGGTGGGGAAGTTTATCATACAGTTCAACCTGGTGAAACCCTCTTTCGAATTGCTATGAATTATTATCAAAGTCAAGAGGGAATTGAAAAGATTCGCCAAGCGAATGGCCTCTCAGGTAACGAGATATCTGTAGGACAAAAATTAAGAATTCCACAATCATAATAGACATAGAGCGACTCCCAAACACATAAAATTATAATATAGATGTGGAAGGGAGTCGCAGATATGGAATCTTTCTTACTTGAAGAAGGGGACAAGATGGACCCAACAACAAAACAGCTTTTACAAAGCTTGATTGATCGAAAGTCTAAACTTAATCGATATAAACAATTGCATTTTATCTTATTTTCGACAGCTATCTTATTCAGTGCTGTTCTTTTTTATACAGTTTATAATATGGCAGTTTTACCATTTCAAACCTCTATTTTCGATCTAATTACTTTTATTTTACAAAAAAATCATTTTATATTTTTATTATTGATCGCTTTTAGTTTATTCGGTGCTGTAAAAATTGTTTTCGAAAAAAAGACGAAAAGTGAAAAAGATTATCATGCACTAAGATGTGAAGTCATAGATAAAAGTGGAGATTTATGGAAAGGAGAACAATGGGAAAATAGACATAAAATTTATGAGAAAATGAAGAAAAGTTATGATATTAACTTATACCATCAAAGCAAGTAATTATTTTATTAAGAATGATTACTTGCTTTATCTTTGATTGATGGTAGCTTTATCAAGCTACTATTTAGAACACCTGTTGTAAAGCGTATTATAGTCAATATGAAACTTTCCTCTTTTTTAAACGTATACTATGTTATTAAGGAAAGAAAGGATTTTTTTATGAATTCATTTCCGAAAGGAATTCATTTTTGTTATGAATGGCGTTCATATCAAGCAAAAGTTCTGGAGAAATTAGAAGTCCTTTTAAAGAATAAACATTTGCATCTAGTGGCTCCGCCTGGGTCGGGAAAAACCGTTTTAGGATTAGAGGTTATGCTCCGTTTAAATAAACCGACTTTTATTATTGCCCCAACCATTGCGATTAGAAATCAGTGGGCAGAACGATTTGTTGACTTATTTCTACAAAATAACCAAAGACCTGACTGGATATCAACGGATATTAACGATCCTGCATTTGTAACAATTACTACTTATCAAGGTTTACATAGTCTTTTTCATAAAAAACCAATTGAAAAGGAACTGATGAAAGAAGCTGATGATGAGGAGGAAGTGCATTTCATTGAATCCTCCCATGAAAAAGAAAAAATAATAAATCGATTAATGGATTTGCAATTTGGGACTATTATCTTGGATGAAGCACATCATTTAAGAACAGCATGGTGGCAAACGACAATGGAATTTCGTGATCGTTTAATAGAGCCTACAACAGTTGCCTTAACCGCAACACCACCTTATGATGTTGGGTTAACCGAATGGGAGAAGTATATCAAGCTTTGTGGTCCTATAGATGCGGAAATTCATGTGCCTGAGCTTGTACGGGAAGCAGAATTATGTCCTCATCAAGATTATATTTATCTTTCTAAACCTTCTGCTGCAGAGGCTACTCCTATCCAAACCTTTCATCAAGCTGTTACTGTTTTTCAGCAGGAATTATTTCGAAATAAGCAGTTCATTAAGAAGGTTGAACAACATCCCTGGATTGCAAAAACCAATGATTATATGGGTGAAATTTTGGCTCGTCCAGCCTACTTTTCTAGTATGTTAATTTTCTTGAAAGCGGTTGGGAGTGATCATTGGCTTGAAGCTTTGCGGAAATTAGATTGGAACGGAAAGAAGCTACCTACTCTTGAACTAGAGTGGTTAGAAGAATTATTAACAGGAGCTCTTTTTCACGATGCTTACTTTGAAAAAGAAGAATATATAAGCAAAATTTATAAGGATTTGTCTAGAATAGGTGCGGTTGAAAGAAGAAAGGTGTATCTGCGCTCCACTACAGCGATCAAACGGACATTGATTCATAGTACCTCGAAATTAGCAAGTATCGATCAGATTGTTTCCTTTGAGGCCAGAAATTTAAAGGCAGATTTACGACTTGTTATTTTAGCCGATTATATTCATCTTCAAGATTTGCCGAAACAAGTAGATGATGAGGCACCTTTAATGCGTTTAGGAGTAATTCCCATATTTGAACATCTTCGCAGGCAATTGGGGAATGACTTGTCACTTGCTGTTTTAACTGGCTCCATTGTGATTGTACCAGTAGCATCATTGGATATTTTGGACAAACATGCTAAAAAAGAGCGGCTTGATTATACTACGCAAACATTATCTCATGATCCGCACTATGCCATAGTGAAATGGACGACATCTTCACGACAGAGAATGGTCAGTGTATTAACGAAGGTATTTTCAGAAGGTGGTATTCAATGTTTGGTGGGTACAACCGCATTGTTAGGGGAAGGGTGGGATGCGCCAAGCATTAATGCACTTATTATTGCGTCTTATGTTGGCACCTTTATGTTGTCCAATCAAATACGTGGGAGAGCGATACGGACTGAAAAAGAAAATCCTCATAAAACAGCGAATATTTGGCATCTTGCTTGTGTAGATTTTGGAGACTTGGATGGTGGTCATGATTTTCAGTCGATAACTAGGCGTTTCCACTCTTTGATTGGATTAGATACACAAAAGGAAAAAATCAGTACTGGGATTGACAGGATGAATTTGCTGCCACCCCCTTTTTCTCAGGAAGGAATCGAACAGCAAAATAAATGGACGTTTAGCCGGGCTGAAAAGAGAAAAGATCTTTTCATGAGCTGGAAAAAAGCTGTGCAAGTGGATGGTGAAAAAAAGGAAGTTGTCTATTTGGATGCGAAAAACTTGCCTCGTCCCTTCATATTCAAAAATACACTAGCCTCTTTGCTTATTATTGGCCTTTTCGTATTTACGGAAATTTTTCATTCAGTATTAGTTGAAACGTCAAGAACTGGACATATCCAAGAGTCCTTTCGTCTTATAATCGCTTTAAGTTTAGGGACAATTTTTGCGACTCCGTTTTTGTATAAAGCAGTAAAAGGATTTTTGAGAAATCCAACCATTGAAAAAAATATGCGCCAAGTAGCGAAGGTCGTTTACAAAACTTTATATCAGATTGGCTTAATAGAAACAAAAATAGAGGATAATGAAATACGTGTAGAAAAAGATGTGAAAGGCCATATTAGTTGTTGGTTGGAATGTGGTTCAACACATGAACAAAAGCTCTTTTCCCAGGCTCTACAAGAATTAATAGATCCAATTGAAAATCCACGCTATTTATTATTTAGGCAATCAGGAAAGCGTTGGTGGAAAAAAGTTGACTATCATGCGATTCCTGAAGAAATCGGACGTAAGAAAGGACATGTTGAATTTTTCTTAAGTGAGTGGAAAAAGCGAATCGGATCCGCAAAAATAATTTATACTCGTACACCTGAAGGTAGGAAATCACTTCTTACGGCGAGAATGAAGGCGATGTCTGCTATTTTTGTGAAGAAATCACAAAGAATTAGTGAATGGCGCTGATTCAAAGGAGACCACTTAAACAGGTCAATAGGCGTGGTCACAATAACGTCGTTTCAGATTGATACTTAGCTATTTATCCTACAAAGCAGGAGGTTGTAGCTTTGTTTTGTACTATAGCCGGTACTAATTTACCATTGCAGAGCAATATGTAAAGTGCAGCAGCCCTTTCCATTTTCTGCATTACTTAACTCAAATATAATCCCATCAGGATTAAAGTGGCTTATGACCGGGATTGAAAGCCCAGTAGATTGAATAAGCTCTTCAACTTTCTTTTTATTTGATTGTTGTGCGGCATCGATTAATTCATGTGCAAATGTTGAGGAAGAATTAATTTTATTAATCAATAAGCTTGCTTGGGTCATAAGCAACTGAAATTTTTGCGCAGATTGATGTAATTTTTCAATCTTAACAGGTGGATATAAATTTTGTTTTCTTCCCATATGATTAGGTTGGTTCTTGAGCGGGTATGGTGGATATGGGCAATAACGGCATGGAAAATAATACAAAACAATCCTCTCCCTCTGTTACTGTTTATACAATGTATGTAGTTTTTTACTTTAAGTTCATTTAACTTATAATATTAGGCACACAGTCATTTCGATATTGAGAGTAAAGAAGACTGACTTTGAAAATTATTAGTATGTAGAAGAAAATCTGCAATGAAATATAGTATCTTTATGAGACTAAGGCCGCTACGAAGTTATTCACAGTCGTTACGCATAAACCTGACGCAAGGACACTGCGTAATGAGCCATACCCTGTGTGAGACTCATTCTCCCACAGGGTCTAACATATTCAAGCCGCAGGGGAGGCATCCCGTCTTAAAAATTCATTCACTATCATCCTCCTAGACAATTCTTATGAAACAATAATCAATCTCCATAAAATCATGATATGATAAAAATGAGTTGGACACTTTATTAGTATGAACTACTATTATAAAGCTGACAGAGATAAAGAATGAATGGGGGATTTTCTTGATCATAATATCGGTCTGTATCATCTTAATCATAGGGATTTGTCTAACAATTTACATGGTAAGAACTGCCTTTGAAGATAATGTGTGTACGGAAGTGCTTCTATTTGAAAATCTTCCTCATTCATTGGAAGGAAAATCGATTTTTTTTATCTCTGATATTCATCGTAGGAAAATCTCATCTGATTTACTGAACGAAAAACCGGATTGGATTGTCATTGGCGGTGATCTAGCTGAAAAGGGCGTGCCTTATTCAAGAATTGCCTATAATTTGTCTATATTAAAAGCAATAGCACCAATTTATTTTGTTTGGGGAAATAACGATTATGAATTGAGTGAAGAACAACTGCGTGAACATTTCGTTCGCTTTAATGTGAGGGAATTAAAAAATGAAGTTTATGAAATGCCTAACAAGGAGTTGGCCTTTATCGGTGTTGATGATGTAACAACACAGGAATTACCGCCAATTGAATCTATTCTAGAAAATGCTGAGCCGAATAAATTTCAAATTATGTTAAGTCACAATCCAGCTATTCTAGAGATGTTACCTGAGGATCACCAAATTTCTCTCATATTAAGTGGGCACACCCATGGAGGACAGATCCGAATCTTTGGGTTAGGACCTTATAAAAAGGGCGGTATGAGTGTAAGGAATGGTACTCGTCTTTTGGTCAGCAATGGATACGGCACTTCTTTATTGCCTTTGCGCCTTGGCGCCAAACCTGAGACGCATTTATTAATTTTAAAAAAGGATGAATAAGCTGAAAGATTGCACTCATACTCAGACATCTATATTGATAGAGGATGATCGTTAAATAACCTAGAACCCAAGAAGAGAATAGCATTCCTCCTTTTTTAGAAAGCATCCGTTATCCTTTTAACACATTCCCTTTTCGCATTTCTAGTCCTGACAAATTTTCACTCTTTATGTATGGTAACATCAGCTCGTCATTCGCCCCCACCGTATTTACTCTATATTGTTAACAGTCTTTAAATATATACGTTGCTAATCTGGTACATTCGCTTTTCGATGAACCATCTTTATGAAGTTACATAGTATGGAGGGAAAGAGCAACTTCAGGGGGCGGTTTCGTGAAGCTGGAGCGCATAGCACTAAATCAAATTAAATATTCAATTTCGTTTGATGAACTATCCTTTAAAGGAATGACCGAAGAAGAAATGTTAGAAAAGCCGTACGTATGGGACGCTTTATTCGATAGAATGCTTGATGAGGCATGCCGTATGTATAATTTGCAGGATTGTGAAGCAATGGCTGTTGAAATTTATTCTATGAACGCAAACGAATTAGTTTTAATATTAACTTTAGATGATGATGATATGGTTGATTTCCCAATAGGGATTCATGAACCAAGTATTATATTTGAAAATGATTTCGTTATATTCGTTTTTGATTCGATTGATGATTGTATTTTCTTAGCCAAAAGAATGTCCGATTTAGAGCGGCTGCAAAGTATCAGTTCTTTGTATATGTTTAAAGATCAATATTACTTAGTGATGATGAAAGGGAATATGAGGCAAGAGAGTTTATTGGCTTTGGGGGAAGAATATGGAGAGCGAAGTACTTACACATGGGCGTATTTAGAAGAATATGGAAAAACCATTATAGATAAAACAGCGATGCAAACCCTCTATGCAAATTTTTAATCAAATTCATTGCACTCATTTTTGAAATCTCCTATCATATAGATGGGAGATTGCGTTATTTTCCTAGGATGGATGGCCCAAATTCGCAATCGATGTCCAACTCTACGTGCTTTAGAATTACGGACAAACATATGTTAAGGAAAAGCAAAGAGGATCTTACTTTATTTGCTTGCCCACTGATAAGTAGTCGCCTTGCGTGATTGTTCATAAGAATAGGAGAGTCTTAAAATGCAAAAAGAAGAATGCATTATTATAGGTGGCGGTCCTTGTGGATTAGCCGCTGCCATTGCTTTAAAAAACATCGGGAAAAATCCACTTGTGATTGAAAAAGGTAATATTGCTAATGCGCTATACCATTACCCAACCCATCAAACATTTTTTAGTTCTAGTGAAAAACTAGCCATAGGAGATGTGCCGTTTATCACAGTAGAACGTAAGCCAAAAAGAAATCAGGCACTTACATATTATCGTGAAGTAGTAAAACAAAAGGATGTAAGAATTAATCGTTATGAATCAGTGTTAAATGTAAAACAAGAAAAAGATGTATTTACAGTAGAAACATCGAAAGAAGAATATGAAGCGAAATATATAATTGTCGCGACTGGTTATTATGATCATCCTAATTATATGAATGTCCCAGGGGAAGATTTAGATAAAGTGCTTCATTATTTTAAAGAAGGACACCCTTACTTTGACACCGATGTAGTAGTGATCGGAGGAAAGAACTCTGCTGTAGATGCTGCGTTAGAACTTCATAATGCTGGAGCAAGAGTAACTAATTTATATCGAGGGAACGATTATTCTGTTAGTGTAAAACCGTGGATATTACCAGAATATCAGGCTTTAGTTAAAAATGAAGAAATTAAATTAGAATTTAATGCACATGTTTTGGAAATAACTCCTCACTCTGTTCGTTATCAAGTTGGGGATGAAGTCAAAGAAATTGACAATGACTTTGTTTTTGCAATGACAGGTTATCATCCGGATCATCCATTTATTAAAAAAATGGGAGTAGCGATTGATGATATTACTGGAAGACCACAATTCAATCCAGAAACAATGGAAACCAACATCAAAAATTTATTCATTGCAGGCGTAATTGCAGCTGGGAATGAAGCAAATGAGATCTTTATTGAAAACGGACGTTTACACGGGGGACTTATTGCGAACTGTGTACAGGATAGATAGTTTACAGCAGTTTTCTAGCTATCCCCTTCCGCAATCTGTGTTCAAATTTTACTATACTCATTAAACTTACTTTGTGAATAGCTAGCATAAGAAGACCGGCCAGTAATGGATCATACTTATTATTGATCGGAACTAAATAACTGATTGCATCACTATTAGGTAAGCAAAGGGTAGCGGTTAGCTGTCCCTGTAAAGGAAGATGGCCTACCCCATTTAAAACGCCAGTGAAAATAAAAAATAGACACGCTGGCATGAGAAGAAGAGAGCTTTTAAAAATGAAGCTCTTTTTTTGCTTTACTTGGTTAATGGTTGGATAAACGAGTGGTCGCCACATATTCATAGATAAATAAAACAGCAAATAAAGGTAAATTTTATGAATATAGGGATATTGGGTAAAGGTCTGTAAGATCATTTGGAAGTGATAAACGAAGAATAGAATGGCAAAAGAGTAAAGTGCCGGAACTGGCTGAATTAGTAAATATTTGATCCACCTAATCAATTTAAATTGCTTTAAATATTTGTATAGAGAGAGAGGGATTCCTAATAACAAGAGTGGTGGAATAATAAAATAATGAATACTCATAAACAGCATGTGTGAACTAAAATAGAGGTGGCTTAGGATGGTAAGAGGACTATTAATAGTTAAATAGGTTAAAAATAAACCGGTGTAGAATATTAAGGGCTTCGATGAACAAAGCTTCAGGTTAGTGGCCCGTTTGATAAGGACCCCATAAAGAATCGCGATAAAGCTTAAAATTATAAAGAAGATGCCACTCCACTCATCGCTGACAAGCATATATAGAGAAAACATATAGCCACCTCCAAGTTTTCTATAAATATGTCTTATCTTCATTTTTTATGAATGGTCAGGCTTATTGCTGCATAATAATCATTACTCTTCAAAATCACAAACAGGATCTTGGAAAATTTTATTTAATTTTTGGGGATCAGCAGTTTTTGTTAAAGTAATTAACAATTTAATTCTTGCTTTTTGCCCATTTAATCCATTGCTGAAAATAACTCCCATTTCTTTCAGCTGCTTTCCTCCACCTTGATAATCATAGACATCTTGAGCAACTCCCTTAAAACAACGAGAAACGACAACGATAGGAATATTAGCTTTTATTAATCTTTCGACTCCCGGTAGGCAATAAGGTGGTAAATTTCCTTGCCCTAATGCTTCTATCACAACACCGTCATATTTTTTATCAAAAATAGCATCAAGCAAATCTGCTTCCATTCCCGCATATGCTTTTAGGAGTGCAACTCTTTTGGATATTTGTTGAGGATTATATTTTTCTCTATATAATGGCTTATAATGAAACAAAATTTCTCGTTTTGTCACTAAACCGATAGGCCCATATTGTGGACTTTGAAAAGTTGAAACATTACTCGCATGTGTTTTTGTTACGTTTTTTGCAGCATGAATTTCATCATTTAAAACAACTAAGACCCCTTTATTTTTCGCTTCACTACAACAGGCCACACGTATTGCGGAAATAAAATTGTATAACCCATCTGAGCCAATCTCATTACTTGACCGCATGGCTCCAGTGAGAACAATGGGAATAGTAGTATCGAGGGTGAGATCTAAGAAATAGGCAGTCTCCTCAAGAGTATCTGTACCGTGAGTAATCACTACACCGTTAAATGAATGCTGTCTACACTCTTCCTCAATCAAATTTTTCAGTGTTAACATTTCTCTTGGCCCAATATGAGGGGAGGGGAGATCGAATGGCTGTTTTGTGGTGATTTTTGCAATTCCTTTTAAAACCTCTGTAAAATCCAGGAGTGGATGATTAAGAGACGGACCAACCGCACCTGACTGGGTGTCTTCGTGCATGGAAATGGTTCCACCAGTATGTAATACAAGTATGTTTTTCAATATTTTTCACCTTTTCGTTATTAGTATAGTTCATTACTTGAAAATCATTCCCAATTCATCTTTTCCATGTTAACATAAAAGAAACAGATAGAAATGAGAGCTGGTTATGTTTGGCATATTATCTGCCGGGATTGCCCCGGGTTTAGCTTTAATTAGTTATTTTTATTTACGTGACCAATATGGGCAAGAGCCTGTTATAAATGTATTTAAAATGTTTTTGTTTGGCGCCATTTTAACATTTCCAATTATGTTTATGCAATATGTGATAGATGCTGAAAATATTATTGTGAATGAATATCTTCATTCATTTATTTCTGCTGCTTTTTTAGAGGAGTTTTTTAAGTGGTTTATATTGTTTTTAACTATTTACCCACATGCTGACTTTGATGAGCCATATGATGGGATTGTGTATGGTGCTTCTATTTCATTAGGTTTTGCTACCGTTGAAAATATTCTTTATTTACTTGGTAATGGAATTGAATTTGCAATGGGGCGTGCTCTACTGCCAGTCTCTAGTCATGCTTTATTTGGGGTATTGATGGGCTATTATCTTGGCAAGGCAAAATTTAATATTGGTGGAAGTCCAGTTAAATGGATCTGCTTTTCTTTTATTACACCTTTTATTTTACATGGATTTTATGATTCTATATTAGTCGGGAAAAGATGGATTTACTACATCATTCCTTTTATGCTATTCCTATGGTATGTTGGATTAAAGAAAGCGAAACATGCACATAGACTATCGGAAAAACATATTCAAAATAAAACCGAAGAAAAAACAGCTGCATTCTAATAATGTCAGCTGTTTTTTTATTTGGCTAGAAAATGTGGTAGTTTTTCTTACTTATCATGAATAAAAATCGGATTCCCTAAAGACAATAGGATTAGGAAAACAATTTTTGGAGGCTATTAAAGTGAGATATAGCAAAGCGATTAAGCTACTGACTGTTTTATTCGTAAGCATTATCATACTATCTGTTCCTACGATTCAGGAAACACGTGCCTTTACGAATCAGGTGATTCAAAAAGGAGCGGTTGGGGATGATGTTATTGAATTACAAGCGAGACTGCAGTATATCGGTTTTTATAATGGGAAAATTGATGGTGTCTTTGGTTGGGGAACATACTGGGCACTAAGGAATTTTCAAAGTGAATTTGGCTTGCCAATTGATGGACTAGCTGGAGAAGATACGAAAGCAAAACTCATTAAAGCTTCAAAATACGATCAACAATATGTTAAGAACCAAATCCAAAAAGGCAATAAGTTTACCCATTATGGTGGGACGGATTTATCACAACAATCTGGACCTTCTAAAGGACAATCAAGTAGTCAAGGTGGAAGCAACCAACCGAAACCATCTGCGACAAACACACCAGCAGGTTTTTCACAAAACGATATTCAACTTATGGCTAATGCTGTATATGGAGAAGCTCGCGGAGAGCCATATGAAGGTCAGGTAGCCGTAGCTGCCGTTATTTTAAACAGGGTGAATAGCGCCTCATTTCCAAATACAATATCTGGCGTTATCTTTGAACCGAGGGCATTTACTGCAGTAGCGGATGGCCAAATATGGTTGGAACCAAATGAAACAGCAAAACGAGCTGTTTTGGATGCGATTAATGGCTGGGATCCAACAGGCAGTGCTCTTTATTACTTCAATCCAGATACCGCCACAAGTGCTTGGATTTGGACCCGTCCACAAATTAAACAAATTGGAAAACATATCTTTTGCATGTAAAGAGGAGGTGAAGTGTCATGATTAGATCAATATTAATTGGTGTGTTAGTTATTGGAATAGCTGGAACGGCTTATTGGGGCTATCAGGAACATCAAGAGAAAAACGCGATACTTATGAATGCGGAAAATAATTATCAACGAGCCTTTCATGATTTATCCTATCAAATGGATATATTACATGACAAAATAGGCACAACCTTAGCAATGAATTCTAAGAAATCTTTATCACCGGCGCTAGCAGATGTGTGGAGGATTACCTCTGAGGCAAGAACACAAGTAGGGCAATTACCATTAACCTTACTACCCTTTAATAAAACGGAAGAATTTCTAGCTAATATTGGAGACTTTAGCTATCAAACTGCAGTCCGCGATTTAGATAAGGAACCCTTATCTAAGAAAGAATATACAACCTTGCAGAAGCTATATGGTCAAAGTGATGAAATTCGCTCTGAATTACGCACTGTTCAACATTCGGTGCTGAAGAATAATTTAAGATGGATGGATGTTGAATTAGCTCTAGCTTCCGGAAAAGAAGCGGCCGATAATACAATCATTGATGGTTTCAAGACGGTTGATAAAACAGTAAAAGGCTTTGATGAAGAAAATTTGGAAGATACAACAATGGTCACATTTCAGAAGAAAGATCAGAATTTTAAACATCTAAAAGGTGAGGCCATATCTAAAGAAAAGGCTGTTGCCTATGCTAAAGAATATGCCGGGATAGACAATGTTCAAGAGGTAGTAACGACTGAAAGTGGAAAAGGCTCAGCATATCCTTTTTACAGTATTAATTTTGATAATGGAAAAGATCAAGTTAGTCTTGATATGACGAAAAAAGGTGGCTATCCTATTTGGCTAATCAATCATCGAGAGATCGGGGAGCAAAAAATAAGCTTAAATGAAGCAGCTTCAAAAGCTGAGGAGTATTTACAAGCACATCATTATGAAAATTTGTATATCAATGAAAGTATACAGTATGATACCCAAGGATTATTTACTTTTACAACTGTGCAGGATAACGTGACTATATATCCAGAATCGATAAAGGTTAAGGTCGCGCTTGATAATGGGCAGATCATCGGATTTGCTGCTTCAGATTACTTAAAGGGTCAACATGAAAGAGATATACCTAAGCCTAAATTAACTGAGCAAGAGGCAGAAGAATATATCAATGGAAACGTAAAAATTAGAGATCATAAATTAGCGATTGTCATGAATGAGCTAGGTAAAGAAGTGTTTTGTCATGAATTTGTTGGTACAATGAATGATGACACATACCGAATTTTCATCAATGCTAAAACAGGAATGGAAGAAAAGGTTGAAAAATTACAAAACGCTGAGCCGTTATACGAAGATGTTCTTTAGTCAAAAACCCATCTGAAGCTTACGCTAAGATGGGTTTTCGCATGTGCTAGGAATTTAACCGAGGTAGATGAAACTAAGCGGATCATGAAACGGTAGGTAGAATCTTTATCTTATCTTATCTTTAATAAGTGGACATATATTGCTTTTTGTTTTTGACTATTTTTTCTAACTACTAGAAATCAAGAAATTTCTTTGAGATAATACTAAATAATCAGTAAAAAAGTAATAGGTGGGGTATGGGATGATGATTAAGGTGGGTATGGAACTTATATTAGAGTTAGATAGAGAAAATAATACAGAAACATTTAAAGCGAAAATAGCTGATTACTCAGAAAACAAAATTTATATTACCTATCCGATTGGGAGTGAATCACAACGAGTAATTTTTTTGCTAAAAGAAGAAGAGTTATTTGCCAGCTTTACTGATAAAGAAACAGGGAATGCCTATTTATTCAGAACAAAGGTGCTTGGACAGGTGAAAAATAAAATCCCTTTATTAACTTTATTTTTTCCAGACGATGATCAACTAATGAGGATTCAAAGACGAGAATTTGTTCGTGTAAAAACTGGTTTAGATGCTTCACTGAAAATTGCGGGGAAATATTTTCCGACCGTGACAGAGGATATTAGTGCGGGCGGTTGTTCAGTGGTTAATCGCCATTTGCATATCAAAAAGGGTGAATTAGGAGAAGTTTTGCTTGTGTTGCCATTTTCATCTAAGGATTATCTCTATCTTAATATTACGTGTAGAGTGGTTAGGAATTTTGAAAAAAATGGGGTTAACCTTGTTTCATTGCAGTTTTTAAACTTATCTAATCAGGATCAACAACAATTAATCCGCTATACGTTTGAAAAACAATTAGAATACCGAAAAAGAGGAGTTAATGAAATAATTTAATCCCAACTTGTCGATAATAAAGAGAAAAACGGAGTGGTAACATGAAAAGATTTGAAAGAATCTTATTTAAACTGGTTCTATTCCAACTGTTTATTCTAATCGGTGTTCAAACATTTTTTCAAGATTTAACTTGGTTTGAATATGTAAATAAATTAATTCAATATGAAGGGGTCTCTGGATTAGAAGAACTCGATAAACTGGATGTATTTCAGCAAAAAATCGATCCACCGAATAATAACGAGTAAAAACAACAATTATAGTACAATTTGTTCCATCCATATAGTGTTCACCTGTATATTAGCCTAAATAAATTTCTCTATATATTTAGGGAGGAATTTATTGCGTTATATGATAATATAAAAATAAACTAAAATCATATTTATATGAAGCAAGCAGGTGAAGGAAGTTGAATTTGAATTTGAATAAAATTAGTATTGCTATTGATGGACCAGCTGGCGCTGGGAAAAGTACTGTGGCCAAAATTGTGGCTGAGAAAATGTCCTATATATACGTTGATACAGGGGCTATGTACAGAGCTTTAACATATAAAGCTTTGGAAGAAAATATTAATATACAAAATGATCAAGCATTAGCTGATTTACTATCCAATACAGCCATAGAACTATCTCCATCTAAAACAGGACAACTTGTTATAGTTGATGGAAAAGATATTACAAACATTATCCGGGAAGATGCAGTAACGAATACAGTATCAACCGTAGCTGCCCATCGTCTTGTTCGGGAAAAAATGGTCAAACAACAAAAGGCATTAGGACAAGCCGGCGGTGTTGTGATGGACGGACGGGATATTGGGACAGAAGTTTTGCCAAACGCGGAATTAAAAGTATTTTTGGTCGCTAGTGTTGAAGTGCGGGCAGAAAGAAGGCATTTGGAAAATATTGAAAAAGGCTATGCTTCAGATCTTGAAAAACTAAAAAAAGAAATTAGTTTACGTGATCAACAAGATTCTGAACGAGAAGTCTCTCCGTTAAGAAAAGCAGAAGACGCGATTGAAATCGACACTTCATTCCTCTCTATTTCCGAGGTGGCTGATCAAATTTATCAATTAGCCAACGAAAGGATGGGGGACTAGTGGCTTTTTACGATTTTGCAAAAGGCGTTGTCAAAGTTATTTTCAAACCCCTTTATCGGGTTGAAGTGATTGGGCTTGAGCACTTTCCAAAAGAAGGTGGAGTCCTCCTTTGCTCCAATCATATTAGTAACCTAGATCCACCAACAGTAGGGATGTCTGCTCCTAGACCGGTTCATTTTATGGCAAAAGCGGAATTATTTCAAAAGGGAGCAACCAAAAAATTAATGAACGCAATCAATGCTTTTCCAGTTAAACGAGGGATGAGTGATCGCGAAGCTTTAAGAAATGGTTTAAAATTATTAAAGGAAGATAAAGTTGTTGGATTATTTCCTGAGGGAACTAGAAGTTTAACCGGTGAGCTTGGTAAGGGATTAGCCGGTGCAGGTTTCTTTGCTTTACGTTCAAATGCTCATATACTTCCTTGTGCTGTAATTGGTCCATACAAGCCATTTAAAAAGCAAAAAATTGTTTTTGGCAAACCAATAGATTTTACGGAAATTCGCAAAAACAAAACCCCAGCCGATGTCGCGACAGAAGTAATCATGTCAGAAATCCAAAAACTTTTAGATGAACATTCTCGTTAATTGAATATTGTCACATATAGTTACAATTACTTGACAAACGTAACCATTTGTAAGAAGTTAATAAGAGGATGATTTGAAATTAACTTAAAAAGAAAGAAATTTCATTAATTCTTGTATTTTTAAAGCCGATAGGAGGAGTACATATGCCCGAGGAAATGAATGATATTGAAGTGAGAAATTTCTCTGAGGGAGATCAAGTGAAAGGAACTGTCACTAAAATCGAGGAAAAACAAGTACTTGTCGATATTGAGGGAAGTAAGCTTGATGGTATCATCCCGATTAGTGAACTATCCAGCCTCCATGTTGAAAAGGCATCGGATGTTGTCAACGAGGGAGATGTTCTTGATTTAATTGTGACAAAAGTGGAAGAAGAACTTTTGGTTCTCTCTAAACGAAAAGTAGATGCAGAAAAAGCTTGGGAAAAGTTGGAAGAACGCTATCAAAATAGTGAAATTTTTGATGCTGAAGTAAATGAAATTGTCAAAGGTGGTCTAGTTGTTGACCTAGGAGTTAGAGGATTTGTGCCTGCATCTATGGTAGAAGATCATTATGTTGAGGATTTCTCGGAATATCAAGGAAAAACGCTTTCTTTTAAAATTGTAGAATTGGATAAGGATAAAAACAGACTTATACTTTCACATCGTGCTGTTATCGAAGAAAAGAAGAAACAAGAGAGAAAGAATATATTAGAGAAGTTGTCGGCAGACCAGGTTCTTGAAGGAACTGTACAAAGATTAACAGATTTCGGAGCTTTCGTTGATATTGGTGGAGTGGATGGCTTAGTGCATATTTCGCAACTTTCCCATCAACATATTGACAAACCTTCTGAAGTGGTACAAGAGGGTGAAAAAGTTACTGTTAAGGTTTTATCGGTAGATCGAGATAATGAACGTATTTCTCTGTCTATTAAAGAAACGTTGCCAGGACCATGGGAAAATATCTCGGAAAAAGCCCCTGTAGGTTCAGTTCTTGAAGGAACTGTAAAACGACTAGTATCTTTTGGTGCTTTTGTTGAAGTGTTACCTGGGGTAGAAGGATTAGTTCATATTTCGCAAATCTCGCATAAACATATTGGAACTCCACAGGAAGTTTTGGAAGAGGGACAAGCTGTTCAGGTAAAAGTATTGGATGTTAATGAAGGTGAACAACGTCTTTCATTAAGTATTAAAGAACTTGAAGAACAAGAAGACAATAATCATGATTATGAGCTTCCTGAAGAGACTTCAGGCTTTCAGTTAAGTGACATGATTGGAGATAAATTAAAGAATTTTAAAAACTAAATTAGTAATAAGGAGTAGGCCTTGCAAGGTTACTCTTTAGTTGAAGGAAGAAGGTGTTGCAAACTAGCAACACCTTCTATTTATTTATATAGAAAATCAATAGTAATTCACTGTCTTCGTTCTCTTTTTTTCAATTTTGGGGTATAGCAACTGATTAAATTTTGCTTTCCTTTCCTATAATGGGAAAGGGAGGTGGTTAAATGCCAGGAAGCATATTTTTACTTTTTATTTGGGGAATATGGATTTTTGCTACCTTTTTAATGGATAAACAAGAAGTACATCGTTGGGCGATTGCCTTATTTGCACTTGTGATAATTATTTGTCTACCATTAAAACTTTCTATTTTTGGTTTTATAATGAGCGGACAAAGTTGTATTGTATTAATCACTTGTTATTTGATCATAGTTAAGTTACCTCTGAAAAAACAACTTGTTTTGTTTATATCCGTTTTCTCTCTCATATTAGGTTACACAGGTGTTCGCTTATTTGAATTATATGACCCAATCCTCATGATAGTGGACAGAAGAATATTATTGTCTTTATTATTGATCATAGTGAGCTATTTTGTTTTTCCATTTAACTTTTTAGAAAGAGTCTTGTTTATTTGTCTCGGTGTTATACAAGGGGAATTTTTTTTAGCCATTATTTTATCTAAATGGGAAATACCTTATTTAATCGGTTCTTTAGAAATATTCGATATATTATCGATTACTTTATTTACAATCACGATTAGCTACGTTTTTTCAAAGATTTTTGTGTTGATGAAAGTAAATAAAAATAAAAAAGTTTTACATTAAATCATCATTTTTTTATTTTCGTTGTCTAGATATTTATAAAATGGTATATTGTGGATTATACGTCTAGCTTGACTGTATAATATGAGTGGAGTAAAAGGTGTTTATTTTGGACGCAAGGAAAAGAAGATTGTGTTCACAGAAAAATTTATCCAAACTTCATTAAAAGAAAAGATTTTGAATTTGACTTAAAGTGAGTGATGATGATATGGCAAAGGCTACGGTAGCAATTGTAGGGCGCCCTAACGTAGGGAAGTCTACTATTTTTAATAGAATTGTCGGAGAGCGGATCTCCATCGTAGAAGATTCACCAGGTGTAACTCGAGATCGGATTTATGGAACAGGCGAGTGGTTAACACATGAGTTCCATTTAATTGATACGGGTGGAATTGATATGGGGGATGCCCCTTTTTTAGTTGAAATACGTGAGCAGGCTGAATTAGCTATTGAAGAAGCAGATGTCATAATTTTTATAGTAAGTGCTCGGGAAGGAATCACATCTACGGATGAAGAAGTGGGAAAAATTTTATTTCGCTCGAAAAAACCAGTGGTTCTAGCTGTTAATAAAGTGGATAATCCGGAAATGAGAACAGATATTTTTGAGTTTTATTCACTAGGATTTGGAGAACCCTATCCTATATCTGGCTCACATGGGTTGGGACTAGGAGATATGCTAGATGAGGTTGTTCGACATTTTCCGAATGACTTGGAAGAAAATGATGATGAAGATATCATCAAATTTAGTTTAATTGGCCGTCCTAATGTTGGGAAATCGTCTATTGTGAATGCATTGCTTGGTGAAGATCGCGTGATTGTGAGCGATATTGCGGGAACGACACGGGATGCGACAGATTCGGCCTATGAGTATGAAGGGCAGAAATATACGATTATTGATACAGCAGGGATGAGGAAAAAAGGCAAAGTTTATGAGAAGACAGAAAAATATAGTGTTCTCAGAGCCTTAAAGGCGATTGATCGGTCAGATATTGTACTTGTTGTGTTGAATGGCGAAGAAGGAATCTTGGAGCAGGATAAAAAGATAGCTGGTTATGCCCATGAAGCCGGTAGAGGAATCATTATTGTAGTGAATAAATGGGATGTTGTTGAAAAAGACGATAAAACAATGAGGAATTTTGAAGAACAAATCAGGGCTCATTTCCAATTTCTCGACTATGCACCGATTGTCTTTGTATCTGCTAAAACAAGGAAAAGACTTACAACTTTGCCTCCTGTTATCAAAATGGCGAGTGAAAATCACTCTTTACGAGTCCAATCAAGTGTCTTGAATGAGATTATTATGGATGCTATTGCCCGTAACCCAGCACCAACTGATAAAGGGCGTAGATTAAAAATTTTATATGCTACCCAAGTTGGAGTCAAACCACCAACTTTTATTGTTTTTGTAAACGATCCAGAACTTATGCACTTTTCTTATGAGCGATTCTTAGAAAATCGGATACGGGAAGCCTTTGGCTTTGAAGGAACTCCTATAAAGATGATTGCTAGAGCAAGAACGTAAGACGGAACAACTAAAGAGTAGGTGAACAATTTGACTATTAAACAAGAAAAACTTACGGTTATTGGTGCTGGCAGTTGGGGAACAGCTCTTGCCCTAGTTTTAGCCGATAATGGACACGAAGTAACATTGTTATCGAGAAATGATTCGCAAAAACAAGAGATTAATACAGAACATCGAAACTCAAAATATCTTCCGGATATTTCTTTGCCAGAAAATATTGTTGCTACCACTTCGCTGGAAGAGGCATTAGAAGGGGTAGAGACTGTAATTGTAGCTGTACCTACAAAGGCAATAAGAGAGCAATTGAGAGCAATTCTTAAATTTCAACAAAAGCCACTTGTTTTTGTTCATGTAAGTAAAGGGATTGAGCCAGATACATTATTACGTATTTCGGAAATCTTTGAACAAGAAGTTCCAAAGAGTATCCTTAAGGAAATTGTAGCTTTGTCCGGACCAAGTCATGCGGAAGAAGTTAGCTTGAGACATCCTACAATAGTGACTGTTTCTGCTAAGAATATGGAAATCGCTGAGAATGTACGCGATCTATTTATGAATCAGAATTTCCGTGTCTACACAAACCCAGATTTAATTGGGGTAGAGATTGGGGGCGCATTAAAGAATATTATCGCGCTTGCAGCAGGAGTATCTGATGGACTAGGTTTTGGTGATAATGCTAAGGCTGCTCTTATTACAAGAGGATTGGCCGAAATTTCTCGCCTTGGGACCAAAATGGGGGCAAACCCATTAACATTCTCCGGTCTTACTGGTGTTGGTGATTTAATTGTTACATGTACAAGTGTCCACTCACGAAATTGGAGAGCTGGACATATGCTTGGGCAAGGGCAAAACCTAGAGGATGTACTTCAAAATATGGGGATGATTGTAGAAGGTGTAAGGACAACAAAGGCCGCTTATCAACTTGCTCAAAAATACCATTGCCAAATGCCGATTGCTGAAATGCTTTATCATGTACTCTTTAATCGTGTGGACGCGAAAGAAGCTGTCGAGAGATTGATGGGGCGACTAAAGAAAAATGAAATGGAAGAGCTTGTAGATATTTTGAGTGCCCAAATGGAACAGAGTTAAGTATAGGCAATAGATGATGCGTTATTGATTTTATTGCATATACTATGTTTGAAGCGATAAGCTTGAACTACCGGTATGGGTACTGGGTTGTCACTATGGAGCAAGGAGTTCGCCTTGCTTCATATTTTTTATGCTAAATAAATCGTAATTGAAGTGTCACTAAGTTTTTATTTCTACATACTGAAAAATGTTATAATAAAACAAAGCCTTAATGGTTCGATCTTCTAGATAGAATAAATTCGATCAAAGGAATAACGGAGGAAAGAAAATGTCAGTTTCTATGCAAAAAATGTGGATTTCTATTGTGGGTATGGGGTTATTCGCTGTAGCCATGTTCGCAATGTATTTAGTTCGCTATAAATTGAAAAATAAGTGGATTAAAATAATAATAGGTATTGTAGGTTGGTTATGTTTAATTATCGGGGGATTAATTACACTATTCATTGTCCTGTCTGGACCGACTTATTAAATTTACTTGATTTTAATGATTGGCGCTAGTAGTTTGAAAGGATGAACATGTATGAAATTACGATTTATTATGCCATTATTTCTTATATTAATCTTATCAGGTTGTATGTATCCTGATGAAAGAAAAGCGGAAAATAAAATCCCATATGAAGACCAACTTGATTCCGTTCAAAAGGTAGTGGAGCAATTTCAAGATGAAAAAGATGGGATTTTGCCGATTAAAACCCGTGATCAAGATACACCTATATACATAAAATACCCTATCGATTTTTCGCAAATTGTTCCAAATTATTTGTCTTCCCCGCCGGGAAATTCTTTTGAGAGTGGAGGCATTTTTCAGTATGTGTTAATCGATGTTGAGACAGATCCTACTGTTAAGTTGGTTGATTTAAGGATAGCTGAAAAAATAAGAGAAATAAAAATAAGGCTTCAGGCACATAAATATCCTCCATTCAAAGAAGCGTTGGCAGATAACGTTTACTCAGTAGATTTTTCGCAGTTAGGCTATAAAAGTGAACCATATGTAGAGTCTCCCTTTAGTCATAATAACTTATCATTTGTAATGGATGGAAAAGGAGAAATATATGTTGATTATATAAGTGATTTGTACCAGGTATTAAAAGACAGTAACGAATCCTATCAAAATGGTGATAATATAATCAATATTCTTACGAAAGATTCCCCATTTGTTCCAGCTTATTCTTTGCCTTATACAGTAGATGAAAACAATGAACCGATTTATATGGCTAAATAGGAATATTCCTTCTTTCACTAAATATAATGTGGAAGAAGGATTTTTTAATTGGTAATAATTATGGTCATATGAGAATCGGACAACATCATAAACATATATTGACGAGCGTCTATTATGGTTTGTCCCTTGAACTTAATGATAGGAGGGAACCTCTTGGAAAAGGTGGATATTTTTAAAGATATTGCAGAAAGAACGGGCGGGGACATCTATTTGGGAGTAGTAGGAGCTGTTCGTACAGGTAAGTCCACATTCATTAAGAAATTTATGGAATTGGCTGTTCTACCGAATATTAAAAGTGAAGCAGATCGGGCAAGGGCACAAGATGAACTTCCACAAAGTGCTGCAGGAAGAACGATTATGACGACGGAACCGAAATTTGTTCCAAATCAAGCAGTCACTGTACAGGTGGATGAGGGGCTAGAAGTGAATGTAAGGCTTGTAGATTGCGTTGGATATACAGTCCCAGGTGCAAAAGGTTACGAAGATGAGAATGGGCCTAGGATGATCCACACACCATGGTACGAAGATCCAATTTCATTTCATGAAGCGGCCGAGATTGGCACTAGAAAAGTGATTCAAGAACATTCTGTTTTAGGTGTTGTAATTACAACAGATGGCACGATTGGAGAAATTCCTCGCAGCGATTATATTGATGCAGAAGAACGTGTGATAGATGAGCTAAAGGAAGTGGGGAAACCTTTTATCATGGTTATCAACTCTTCTCGGCCACATCATACTGAAACAGAGGCATTGAGAAAGGAATTGGAAGATAAATATGATATCCCTGTACTTGCTATGTCTGTTGAAGGGATGAGAGAAGAAGATGTGATGAGTGTCTTAAGAGAAGCACTCTATGAATTTCCGGTACTTGAAGTCAATGTGAACTTACCTAGCTGGGTAATGGTTTTAAAAGAAGATCATTGGTTAAGATCGAATTATCAAGAAGCCGTAAAAGAAACAGTAAAAGATATCAAACGTTTACGTGACGTAGATCGTGTTGTTCAACAATTCTATGAATATGATTATATTCATAATGCTGGTTTGGCAGGAGTAGATATGGGGCAAGGAATTGCAGAAATTGATTTATTTGCTCCAGATGAACTGTATGATGATGTGTTAAAAGAAATAGTAGGAGTCGAGGTCAGAGGGAAAGACCATTTATTAGAATTAATGCAAGACTTCGCTGATGCAAAAAGGGAATACGATCAAATCGCAGACGCACTAGTTATGGTAAAACAAACGGGGTATGGTATTGCCGCACCGTCCTTAACAGATATGAGTCTGGATGAGCCGGAGATCATCAGACAAGGATCAAGATTTGGGGTGAGATTAAAAGCAGTAGCACCTTCTATTCACATGATTAAAGTGGATGTTGAGTCAGAATTCTCCCCAATTATCGGTACAGAAAAACAAAGTGAAGAACTTGTCCGCTATTTAATGCAAGACTTTGAAGATGATCCATTATCGATATGGAATTCAGATATTTTCGGTAGAAGTTTAAGTTCGCTTGTGAGAGAAGGTATTCAAGGGAAGATTGCGATGATGCCGGAAAATGCTCGATATAAGCTAAAAGAGACACTCGAAAGAATTATAAATGAGGGATCAGGCGGCTTAATTGCCATTATTTTGTAAGGAAAAAAAGAAGATTGTAAAGTGAATTAAACATTAGTAATACACTGAATTAAATGAAAGTGACGCGCAAAAATATACTTGTTATTGAAAAAGATGCCGAATTTGACGAAATTCGGCATCTTTTCCATTTTTCTCAGCATTAAATCTTGCTAACCGATATTTAATATGTTAATCTTTTAAACAGAATTGCTGATGAATCCCTGATTATCAGTGATTGTGATAGGATTTCTACCTCTTAATGTTTAGAAATTCATAAAATTGTTTACAAATGTAATAGCAGTTGAGGAACTAGTTTTCTCTATTTTTTAGGAGGAGGTGAAAGGCATGAACAAAACTGAACTTATTAATTCTGTTGCCGAAGCAGCTGAGCTTTCCAAAAAGGATGCAACTAAAGCGGTTGATGCCGTATTTCAATCTATTCAAGATACACTAGCTAATGGCGATAAGGTAGCATTGATTGGTTTCGGAAACTTTGAAGTGCGCGAACGTGCTGCACGTAAAGGTAGAAACCCACAAACTGGTGAAGAAATCGAAATTGCAGCAAGCAAGGTTCCAGCTTTCAAACCAGGTAAAGCACTTAAAGATGCTGTTAAATAATTATTTTTTACATACATTCTGTAAAAGGATGTAGGAGGGAACTGCCTATTTTAGGCAGTTCCTTTTTATGTGGAAACTATTTGTGTTACTATGTACAGTAAAATAACTGGTATATGATTTCTGCAATTGGATGTTGATTAAAAATATGGAAAGAAGCAAAGGAGTGTAATAATTGAAGGAACAATCGGATTTTATTATTATTAAATCATTAGAAGATGGTGTGAATGTGATTGGATTAACAAGGGGCTCAGATACCAAATTTCATCATGCAGAAAAACTAGATCAAGGAGAAGTTATGATCGCTCAATTTACTGAACATACTTCCGCGATAAAAGTTAGAGGTGAAGCCAAGATTTTAACGGCTTTTGGCGAAATAGCTAGTGAAAGATCGAAGTAAGTTCTTGATAGACTTAATGGCAAAATGATGAATAAAATTTTAACGAACTACGTAATCAATTTTTTTGTAAGAAATAAGTTATACTAAAGCTCTGGTGCTCTCGAATCAATGTTTGTATGAAACTAATAGGTGTGAATTATTAGATATGACTATGATGGAATGGAATTGAAAAAATTAATATTACCCTTCTATTCTTTAGTTCTGTACAATTCTTATAGATCATCAATCGCCATACACTAGACCATTATGGTATAATAATTTTTGTGTGTAAAGGAACATATTGATTAATGTGATAGAAATGAGGATTAACATATGGCGGTTTTTGATTATGAGCAACAAATTCATAACTTAAAGAAAAGGGTTGAAAAAAAGAGTTTTCATCCTTATTTCAGTCAATACGTCAAGCCGTCGAAGATTGATGAAGATCGAATCCTGTTTTTGACCTATTCTTTACAAAATACGGACATTCCGAAAGAGGAAATGGATACATATATATCAGCCGCCATGCTCGCTCATTATGCAATCGATATGCATGAGAAGGTAACAGAACAACAGCTAACATCTATAAAGGAAAAACAGTTAAAGGTGTTAGCCGGTGATTACTATAGTGGTCTTTATTATAGTTTATTAGCGGGATACCAAAATATAGAGTTAATCAAAGACTTGGCGGATGCGATTAAGATTATAAATGAACAAAAAATAAATATTTTTCAGATGGGGAAGGGAAATGATCAGCTCTTTATGAAGAGCATTAAGCAAGTGGAATCAATCCTTCTGACAAAATTTAATGGTCATTTTAATCAGTCGTCTGTTTACAACGAATTGATTGAGGAATTTCTATTTTTAAAGAAACTATTAAATGAAATCAAAAATATGAGAGCAGGCAACGAAAATCTCTTTTTCAAAAGCTTAGCAAATTGTTTCTTACCCCATATGCCTAAAATGACTGAGCTAGAAGGTATTTGTTACAAATATGCTACTGAATCAAAACTAAAGCTTGAAGATATGATGATGTCCTTACCTAAATTACCTTCAATTGTAAAAACACGATTGAATCAGATAAACAGTGATTACATTGATCTCTCAAGCCCGCGGGTGGAGGAAAAATAAATGGTACAACCAAAAGAAGAGCATGTACATAGTGTCTTTGAAAACATTTATCAAAATTACGACAAAATGAATTCGGTTATTAGTTTCCAACAGCATAAAAAGTGGCGGAAGGAAACGATGAAAAAAATGAATGTCCAGCCCGGTCAGGATTGTTTAGACCTTTGTTGTGGCACAGGGGACTGGACTATTGCTCTCGGAAAAGCTACAGGATCTGAAGGAAAAGTAGTCGGACTAGATTTTAGTCATAATATGTTGCAAGTGGCACAAGAGAAAATAAAAAATGAACAACTTACAAATGTTGAACTGATTCAAGGGAATGCAATGGAACTTCCTTTTGAAGATAATCAGTTTGATTATGTGACAATTGGTTTCGGATTAAGAAATGTTCCCGACTATGTGCAAGTTTTAAAAGAAATGGAACGAGTTTTAAAACCAGGTGGGATGGCAGTGTGTCTTGAAACATCCCAACCACACCTTCCAGTTTATCGTCAGGCTTATTATTTTTACTTTCGTTTTTTAATGCCGCTTATGGGTAAATTTTTAGCGAAAAGTTTTAAAGAATATTCCTGGTTACAAGAATCTGCACGTGATTTTCCCGGAATGAACCAATTAGCGCAAATGTTTTGGAAAGTAGGATTTGTGGATGTTATTTATAAATCCTTTACTGGCGGTGTAGCAGCAGCCCATATCGGAATCAAAAAGAAATAATGACCCAGGTGGAAATAAAATGAAACTTAATTTAATAAATTCTCCCTTAAAAGCAGATTTAGAGTTGATTGAAAAAGAGCTGGAAAAGTCGATTCATTCCGATATTGATTTATTGCAGGAAGCATCCATTCAATTATTAAAGGCTGGGGGGAAACGAATACGCCCGATCTTTGTTCTTCTCTGTGCGAAATTTGGGACCTATGATATACATAATGTTAAAAACACCGCTATTGCGTTAGAGCTTATTCACATGGCTTCCTTAGTTCATGATGATGTGATTGATGAGGCAGATTTAAGAAGAGGTCGTCCGACGATAAGTTATACATGGAATGATAGGGTTGCAATGTACACGGGTGATTACATGTTAGCAAGATCACTCGATTATATGACAAATATTGAGGATCCTATGGCACATCGCATTTTAGCAAAAGCAATTGTCGAAGTGTGCAAAGGAGAAATTGAACAAATTAAAGATAAATACCGATTTGATCAAAATATTAGAGATTATTTGCGGAGAATAAAGAGGAAAACAGCTTTATTAATCGCGGTGAGTTGTGAGCTTGGCGCTGTATCAGCAGGAGCAGATGAAAAAACATATAGAATCCTTTACAGGTTTGGTTATTGTATCGGGATGTCTTATCAAATCATTGATGATATTCTTGACTTTACGGCTACAGAAGAAACCCTTGGGAAACCTGCCGGGGAAGATCTGAGGCAAGGGAATATTACTTTACCCGCGCTCTACGCTATGGAAGATACGCAACTTCGTGAACGAATCTTCAAGATTAGAGAAAATATTGATACCAAAGAAATGGAGCAAATTATTACTCATATCAAAAATTCAGATGCCATCGAAAAGTCATATGATTTAAGTCAAAAATATTTAAATAAGGCTTTAGTCTTGCTTAATGATCTTCCCGCAAACCCTGCAAAAAAAATGTTACAAGATATTGCGAAATATATTGGCAAAAGAAAATATTGATAGGATTGTCAATAATAGGAAATAGTGATATTATTTTGATAAGTTTTGGCAATTGTAATCGATTTTTTGCAGGAGGGTTATAATGGAGAAAACATTTTTAATGGTAAAACCTGATGCTGTACAAAGGGGATTAATCGGAGAGATAATCTCTCGCTTTGAAGCAAAGGGCTTTCAATTAATTGGAGCAAAATTAATGACTGTCTCTGAAGAGCTGGCGGAAAGCCACTATGAAGAACATAAGGAACGTCCTTTTTTTCCAGAGCTTGTACAATTTATTACTTCTGGGCCAGTATTTGCGATGGTCTGGCAGGGAGAACAAGTTATAGCAACTGCAAGACTAATGATGGGAACAACTAATCCCCAAGAAGCGGCATCTGGCACGATCCGTGGAGATTACGGCTTAATTGTAAGGAAAAATATTATTCATGGTTCAGACTCTGTGCAAAGTGCTGAGAGAGAAATAAAACTTTTCTTTAAAGAAGACGAGCTTGTGGAATATTCAAAGTTAATAAATAATTGGATTTACTAATTTAATGCCGCCTGTTTTACACAGGTGGCTTTTTACACAAAATAAGAGAGTCAAATATGTAGTTAGTTCAGTTCCTTAAATGGTAGGTATTTATGTGATTAATGGACCGAACAAGACTCTTACTGATTTAGAACAATGGCCTGTCGATTCCATCTGAGAGGCGAGCCAGAATGCATCATGATACAGGAAGCTTATATCTGTTGATTTCATTGCTTCGTATGTTGTTCTTTGATTTTGAATTTAGATAGACGAGGGGAAAAAGGTTGAATCATGATTATGAGAATTTTATTAGATTAATGAAGTCAAAAACCGGAATTGACTTATCTATGTACAAAGAAGCACAAATGAAAAGAAGATTAACGTCTCTTTTTCAAAAAAAAGGATTTCAATCTTTCCAAGAATTCTTTCAGAGTTTAGACAAGGATCAAGCACTTCTAGAAGAATTTTTGGATAGAATGACGATAAATGTGACGGAATTCTATCGGAATAGAAGTAGATGGGAAGCATTAGAGAACAAAATATTGCCCCGTTTATTAAAGGAAAATCAATCCTTAAAAGTATGGAGTTCTGCTTCTTCAACAGGTGAAGAGCCCTATACAATATCTATGATATTATCCCGTTTTATGCCTTTATCGCAGATATCTATTCTAGCCACAGACTTAGATGAGGGCGCACTTGAGAGAGCAAGACTCGGAATTTATGCTGAACGTTCTCTTGCTGAAATGCCAACTGTAGATAAAAATAAATACTTTGTTAATGATGGATCCGTATATAAGATTAACGATGATATAAAGAAAACAGTTCAATTTAAGAAACAGAATCTTTTATCTGACCCTTTTGGTACAGGTTATCATTTAATTATTTGTCGGAATGTCCTTATTTATTTTACAGAGGAAGCAAAGGATATTTTATATCAGAAATTCTCAAAAGCACTTGCCCCAGGTGGGGTGCTTTTTGTTGGTAGCACAGAACAAATATTTAATCCGCAACAATATGGGTTTGAAGTAGAGGATACTTTTTTTTATAAGAAAATTTAAACTTCACTTGTTCTATAAATATAGAGAAAATGACTATAGAAAAGAAGTTGAATGAAGGAGGAAGGAAACTTGTTAATCAACATTGAAACCTCTTCGAAAACATATCCTGTTTTTATTGGTGAAAATTCCCTCCAAGCGCTGACCGATCATTTGGAAAATGCGGATTATACGAAAATCCTTATTATTACGGATTTTACAGTAGGTCGTTTACATTTAGATGAATTGAGAACTTGTTTATCTAGAATAATGGACTATTGTATCTTTAAGGTGCCGGCCAGTGAACAAGCCAAACAATTCTCTGTTTATGAAGAGGCACTTACATTTGCATTGGAAAATGATCTTGATCGAAAATCTTGTATTATTGCTTTTGGTGGGGGAGCTGTAGGGGATTTAGCTGGTTTTGTAGCCGCAACTTTTATGAGAGGAATTCGCTTTATACAAGTTCCTACAACAATATTAGCGCATGATAGTGCTGTCGGTGGAAAAACGGGCATTAATCATCCACTTGGTAAAAATATGGTGGGAGCTTTTCACCAACCAGAAGGTGTTTATTACTTTACCGACCTTTTAGAGACACTTCCACTCTCGGAAATTCGTTCGGGGTTTGCTGAAGTAGTTAAGCATGCTTTCATAGCTGATCAAGAATTTCTTGATTTTTTAATGGAATCTATTACGGATTTAACAAAAATCAGTAGAACAGATTTAAATTATATATTAAAAAAAGGTATCGAAATAAAGGCAAATATTGTCCATCAGGATGAACGGGAAAATGGGCTTCGTGCTGTTTTAAATTTAGGGCACACATTAGGCCATGCATTAGAGACGAATGCTGGCTATGGAACAGTAACGCATGGAGAGGCAATTATGACAGGATTGGTGTATGCCTTATATCTAAGTGAAGCGGAAACCGACCTAGTTATGGACATCCATCGTTTTGAACAATGGTTAGTAACTTTAGGCTATCGTTTGGAAATTCCAGCACAGTTCGACTTTGATAAAGCAATAACCTCCATGAAAAGAGATAAAAAGTCATTTGCAAATAAACCAAGATTTATATTATTAGAAGAGATTGGGAAACCTGTTGTGAAAGAAATAGGGGAAGAGCAACTACGATCTACCTATGAAAAATTCATTATAGCAACGCAATTACAAAGAGAAACAAAAAAAGCCGATTGAAGTTTTCGCATGATTCCTTCCAAACAAGCATAGCTTGTGTTAAGTAGCTTTTTGTGAACAAAATCTTCACAGAAAGGAAGGAATCGATGCGCTATTTGATGGAAGATGTAACATTCTTATCTGATAACCATATAAAAAAAATCTCTGTACTTGTTCAAAAAAACGAAATACGTTATATTGGTTACTCGATACCAAAATTTAATGTGATGAAATTGAATGTACAAGCTTTTTTTCTTACTCCTTCGTTTGTTTTTTATTCTCCCAACATTCCTAGTTTTTCCTTCGAAACATTTAAAACGTATTTTTCACGAGAATATTTGTTAAAAGGCTGTGGATGTATATTGACTGATTTTACAATCCAATATCAGCATCAATTTACTGAAAAGCTAGAGAAGAAAAGATTAGAACTCTTGAACAGTCCAATCGATTATGTTTTAGGTGTAAATTTAAAGGCGAACAAATTGACCGCAAAAATCGTTCATATGTGTAAAAGGGAAATGATCCCGGCATTATTTATCGATTTGGATAATGTTCAAGAATTAGTAGAGATTCCCTGGGGGTGGATAAGGGAAGCTGCTTATCCTAATAAACCAATATTCATCCCTAAAGTTTCCAGTAGGCAAAATCTTTTTTACAAAAGACAATTATTAAAAAAATGGCATGAAATTCTTCAGTATGAAAAGATAGATCATCTTCCAAGTCCACTATCTCCTAACAAACCTTTAAGTCTTGACATTCTAAAGAAAATCGGTTTGTATCCGAAAAAAGGAGTTTTGAAAGCGGGTGGCGAAATAAGTTATAACCTTGTTTTAAAACAAGCGAAACGTGATGATCTTTCACCATGGAATGATAACAACATCATTCCGCATATTTCAGTTAATAATGGAAAGTTTGTTATTATCGACCAAAATCCCGTTTTTTGTCCTGGCTTTGGTAGGGAAATTTCGATCCGTATGACAGGACTTTTTAAATAAGAACTGGTTAGAGAGGATTTTTATTGTGAATGCAGCAGAACGATTGATTCAATATTTACAGGAAGAAAATATTTCGGAAGCAGAAAAGCAATTAGAACAAGTCATTTCGCTAGGAACAGATGAGGAAAAACTATTATCAGCTGAAGAACTGGCTAGGTTAGGTTATTTAACTGAATCAAAGGAATTATACGAAAGTTTATTAGCGTTATATCCAGAGGAAAATGAGCTTAAGTTAAGACTAGCAGAAATAAGTATTGAGATGAATGATGATGAGCAAGCTTATGCTTATTTAGAAACGATCACATCAGATGATCCAGAATACGTTTCTGCCCTTTTAATAGAAGCCGATTTATATCAAATGCAAGGGTTATATGAAGTAAGCGAGCATAAACTATTACTTGCGAAAGAACTCTTACCTCAGGAGCCAGTTATTGACTTTGCTTTGGCTGAATTGTATATGACTCAAGGTCGCTTTTTAGAAGCATCTAGGTATTATACACTTCTTTTGGAAAAGGACGAACAGGAATTTGCAGGTATGAATGTTCACTCACGTATGGCAGAAGCGTTAAGTGCTGGCGGAGCCTTTGAAGAAGCCTTGCCATTTTATCAGAAGGCATTGGATCGAAAATTGGAAGCAAACACACTTTTCGGTTATGGACTTACATCTTTTCAAGCAGGACAATATCTTTTAGCTATAAAGGCATTTAAACAGCTAAGGGAATTGGATCCTGATTATCATTCTCTTTATCTTTACCTTGCCAAAAGTTTCGAGCATGAGGAGCAACTTGAAGAAGCTCTTGAGGCTGTAAAAGCGGGTATTGAATTAGATGAATTTAATAAAGACCTAATTTTTTATGCTGGAAAACTCTCTTTAAAGGTCGGGAATGAAGAGCAAGCTGAGAACTATTTCAGAGATTCCCTCGCCTTAGATCCCGAATTTATTGAAGCTGCTACTACCTTAAATAAGCTATTGCTTCATCAAGAAAGATATGAGGATGTTCTGGAAATTTCGGAACTGTTTATTCAAGAAGGTGGTGTTGAACCACAATTTCATTGGGATTCAGCCATAAGCTTTCAATCGATTGAAAAATATAAAGAAGCATTAAAGCAGTATGAACTTGCATATAATGATTTTAAAAATAATCAAGATTTCTTAAAAGATTATGGTTACTTTTTATTAGAAGAAGGCAAAAAATCTGAAGCAGTTACTGTTTTTAAACGATTAACCGAAAAAGAACCAACAAATGAGGAATGGATTTCTATTTTGGATAGACTGAATGAGGATTAGTCTGAATCGCAGAGGAGGGATAAAAATGGAAACCCCTGTATCTGTCAACGAGAAGAAGGAATTTATCCGCTGGTTTCTAAATCGTTATCAATTAAAAAGAAGGGAATCTGTTTGGATTCTAAATTATCTGATGAGCCATGAGCAATTATTGCAAAAAGTTCATTTCGTTGAAGATGCACAATTTTGCCCTAGAGGACTTGTTATGTCCACACATTGTTCAAGAGAAGTGCCTTTCCGTTTCTATAAAGAAAATATTATGACGACAGATGCGGAAAAATCCTTTCATGATATTAGATTAAATCGAGAAGAAGAGATTTATATTCAGATTAATTTTAGAGCGGCCCATTTATCTTATCAATATGCCGCTGTCCTTGAGGAAAATCCATATATACAAACAAAAGTACTGCTATCGGAGAAGGATAGAAAATATGCAGAGGATTTTTTGAATCAAAGTATCTTACTGCATCAAAAGGAAAAAATTCAAAAAGAGATTGATGCTGCTTTAGATCAGCGAGATAAAACCAAATTTGCACAACTTGTTCAACAACTAAATTATTTACAGAAAGCTGGAACACCTTCTCCTTAAGGAGAAGGTGTTTTACTGTTTATTTCTAATATAATCATCCAGAGCATTTGAAAATTAATTCTTATTAAGACGCTCGAAAAATCTATTTCAAATTTTGCTGCTTTATCTAGCTCTATTTCATATTTAGTCTGATGTTTAAAGCTCAATGAATAAGAAGCTATAATTAGTTGATATACAATTGGAAATGCCTATTAAGATATATAAGGATTACTAGCTAAATGTGATATGAAAATTATATAATGTCATAGAAATCGAAAACACCAGTTTTACCGAATCATGTAATCAATTCGAGTAGCATGCCTATCTCTGTACAAGCAATTTAAATGAATGATAAGATACAAAGAAGAACATATTAGAAAAGAGGGTTATTTTTGAAGTGGAATGTAAAAGATATTGAAATTTTTCTTCAGGAAAAAGAGTATGTGGATACAGCACTTATCCCTTTAATACCTGTAGAGTTTAATTCGCATATGAAGCGAGCAGCTGAGCAAGGAGAGTTTATACAACGCCTTTCTATCCATCTTGAGAAACAATTTAAAGGTAGAATAGTGTTACTGCCCTCTTTTGCTTATATTCGAGAACCAGAGGATGAGTGGAATTTATTATCTAAATGGAGAGTTCAGGCAAAAGAATGCGGTTTCTCTCATGTATTCTTTTTAACAGCAGATAAACGTTGGAACAAACTTGAAGAAGAGGGGATAGGGTCCTTATTTTATGTTCCTAGTATTCCTCTTGAACATATGGAAGAAAAATATCAATACGCAGCAATGGAAGATCAATTAAAATCGTTGATCCCTAAAATGATTAAAAGTTGGGGATAATGAAAAGTGTGACGAATTTGCCACATTGTTGACAATGTTTGCCTTTCTATATGATTGACCTCTCGCGTTTATTGATATATCATAATGATGTCCTAGTTTGAAATAATGTGCATGAATTGTCCGTTGGACTTACCTTACTGACAGAGGGGGGATAAGGATGAGCAAAAATCCTGTAACAAGACGTCAATTTTTAAGCTATACTCTTACCGGAGTTGGTGGCTTCATGGCAGCTGGAATGCTGATGCCGATGCTTCGTTTCGCTATTGATCCAGTTTTACAAGTGAAAGCATCTGGAGATTTCAAAATGACGGATAAGAAAATTGCCGATATTACGGCTGATCCAGTCCGTGTCGATTTTGAATATGATCAAGTTGATGCTTGGTATGAATCAAAAGTTACGAATTCGGCGTGGGTTTACAAAGATGATAAAGGCGAAATTGTTGCTCTTTCACCTATTTGTAAACATTTAGGCTGTACAGTTAACTGGGAAGGAAGCGATAAACATCCCGATATGTTCTATTGCCCTTGCCATGGTGGACTCTATGAAAAGAATGGAAAAAACGTTCCAGGTACTCCACCAAGGGGGCCATTGGATGCTTATCCAACACAAGAAAAAGATGGCTTTTTGATGCTAGGAACACCTATTGAAAATCCATTCGTCAAAAAATAGTAAAGGAGGCTAATATCTTGCTGAATAAGATGTACGACTGGATTGACGAGCGTATGGATATTACGCCGATATGGAGAGACATTGCAGATCATGAAGTGCCAGAGCATGTAAACCCGGCTCATCACTTTTCTGCGTTTGTTTACTGTTTTGGCGGACTGACATTTTTCATAACCGTTATACAAATTCTTTCGGGTATGTTTTTAACAATGTATTATGTACCTGATATTAAAAACGCTTGGGAATCCGTATTTTATTTGCAAAATCAAGTTGCTTTCGGACAAATTGTTCGCGGTATGCACCATTGGGGGGCCAGTCTTGTTATTGTTATGATGTTTCTACATACATTGCGCGTATTCTTCCAAGGAGCTTACAAAAAACCACGTGAGCTAAACTGGGTAGTTGGTGTACTAATCTTTTTTGTTATGCTTGCTCTTGGCTTAACAGGTTATTTACTTCCTTGGGATATGAAAGCTTTGTTTGCAACAAATGTAACACTTGATATCGTTGAGTCTGTTCCACTTGTTGGAGTGCATTTGAAAACGTTAATTGCTGGAGATCCCACAATTGTTGGGGCGCAAACTCTAACTCGTTTCTTTGCAATCCATGTATTTTTCCTACCAGCTGCACTTATCGCTTTAATGGCAGCCCACTTTATTATGATCCGGAGACAAGGAATTTCTGGACCATTGTAAAAAATACTAAACAAATGCACATAAAGGAGGGGACAAAATGAAACGTGGAAAAGGAATGAAATTTGTAGGCGATTCCCGTATTTCAGCCACACGTAAATCGAATCTCCCAAAAGACTATTCCGAATATCCAGGAAAAACGGAAGCCTTCTGGCCGGACTTTCTTTTAAAAGAATGGTTGGTAGGAGCTGTTTTCCTGATTGGATTTTTATGTCTCACTGTGGCCCATCCAAGTCCACTTGAAAGGATTGCGGACCCTACTGATACAGGCTATATCCCTGTACCTGACTGGTATTTCTTATTTCTATATCAATTAATCAAGTATACTTATGCTTCAGGTCCGTATAACGTACTTGGAACATTAGTTATTCCTGGACTTGCTTTTGGCGCTCTTATTCTTGCACCATTCATTGATCGTGGCCCTGAACGACGTGCTTCTAAGAGACCTTTTGCTACTGGTTTTATGCTACTAGCTTTTGCAGGTGTTTTCTATCTTACTTGGGAAGCGGCAGCAAACCATGATTGGGCAGCGGCAAAAGCTCAAGGGGCAATTGTTGAACAAGCAGATGTAGAAATTGATAAAGAAGCAGAAGGATATAAGATTTATGCAGATCAAAGCTGTATAAACTGTCATGGGGAAAATCTAGAAGGTGGTCCTGCAGCTCCATCGCTTATTGACACTGGTCACTCAGTCGATGAAGTGAAAGAGATTGCTCATAACGGAATTGGAACCATGCCTGCTGACCAATATGATGGATCAGATGAAGATCTTGACAAGCTTGCTGACTTTATTGCAAACTTGAAAAGTGAAGAATAAAAATAATTAATTGAAGCCGGCTATTTAGCCGGCTTTCCTTTTTGTTTAAAAAAGCTTTATAATATTAAAAGGCCAAGAAGTTTTTTTATGAAAGAATCCCACCATTGCTAAGTTTGTGGAAGGAATGTTGCTTATGGATTTTTTATATCTAATTTTAAGAAATCGTTTTTTTTTATGGGCATTACTGATCGTTAATATTGCAGGTACAATTTATGGTTATATTTGGTATGAATATCAACTAGCCCAAACTCCCGCCATCTTCATACCGTTTGTTCCTGATAGTCCTACAGCGAGTTTATTCTTTGTTTTTGTTATTGTCGCGTTTTTGTTAAAGAGAAATTGGCCCTTATTTGAAGCTCTTGCTATAATAACCCTTATTAAATACGGTGTTTGGGCAATTGTCATGAATATATTAACCCTAAAGGTAACCGGAGAACTTCCTTGGGAAGGATATATGTTAATGGTTTCCCATGGTGCAATGGCGCTTCAAGGATTGCTCTATGCTGTATTCTATAAAATGAAATGGTGGCATGTGGCTGTTGCGGCAATATGGACCTTACATAATGATGTGATCGACTATGTATACATGCAGTATCCAAACTATCCTGGCTTAGAGGCGTACATTAGTCATATTGGATATTTTACGTTCTGGTTAAGTATTGTCTGCATTGCTATCGCCTCTTACTTTGCTCGGCAATATCAACAAAGACGAACATTGACTATTTATTAAATTACATTCTATAAGGTCTATTCTTGTCCTTTCAATCATACAGTTAACAGTAGTATGAGGAGGGACAAGGTATGAAATTTAGAATCATTATCCTTCTGTTCGCTTGCACAATCTTTTTTAGTCATTCCGTCATGGCTAAATCGCAATCGACGATGAAAGAATTAAATCACTTAGCAGATGAAGCATTACAACTGACAAAATTTGGTCGTTTTGAAGAAGCGAAGAATCTATTAGAACAATTTGGGGAGCTTTTTGCGAAGCAAGGTCCTTCATCAAACACTTTAACGATGGATGAATTACGTGTTGTCACAGCCGTTCATCATGAAGCATTAAATTCTTTAACAAGTATGACTTTAAGTCATGAAGATAGAGTAAAACGGGTGACGGCATTTCGCTTGGCAACCGATGCTATTTCCTCTCAATATCAACCACTATGGTTTGGGATGGAAGATACAATTATCGGTTCTTTTCAAAATGTAAAAAATGCTGCCTTAGAAGGAGACACAGTATTATATAATGAAGCATTAAATGATTTTCTCGCAACGTATGCGATTATTCAACCGAGCCTGAAAATTGATCTATCTGTTGAGGAAGTTCAAAAATTAGACTCTAGAATCACTTATATTGATCGATATCGTTCTTCCTTCGCAGATCAAACTTGGTTAAAAGAATTGGAGCAAATTGAAAAGGAACTAAAAAGCCTATTTTCTGGAATTAATGATGATAATACAGATCCTTCGATTTGGTGGGTAATCATGATGACTGGGGGAATTATTGTCACGACTTTATCATATGTAAGTTGGAGACAATATAGAGGAGAAAAAAAGTTCAAGAAAAGTTCAAAAAAACGGAGGATATAAATGATTGACCATTATTGTCCTTTAGAATAAAATAGAGATAATCTCAACATGATATGGAGGATATAAATGGGAGCGTATTTGATTTACTTGCTCATTATTATTTTAATACCACTATGGGCCCAAATGAAAGTTAAAAGTACCTATTCTCGTTATACGAAAATTCCAACCTCAGCTGGGATGAGTGGGGCAGAGGTAGCTAGAAGAATTTTGGATGCGAATGGACTCTCAAATGTAGCTGTTGTGGAAACCAAAGGGGTTTTAAGTGATCATTATAACCCGATGACAAAGACTGTTCATCTTTCTACAGAAAACTATCGAAAGCATTCTGTCGCTGGTGCTGCCGTAGCTGCTCATGAGGTCGGACATGCTATCCAAGATAAAGAAGGTTATGCCGCATTACGTTTCCGACATGCTTTAGTACCATTAGCCAATATAAGTTCCAATATGGCGTGGTTCTTTATTTTAGCTGGTATTTTCTTTACCGCGCTTCATCAATTAATGCTTGTAGGGATCATTTTAATGGCAGTAGGTGTTCTATTTCAAATAGTGACATTGCCTGTTGAATTTAATGCTTCGTCAAGAGCTATGAATCAAATAGTGACTCTTGGATTAATTAGTAATGGGGAAGAACGTGATGCAAGGAAGGTTCTAAATGCTGCGGCAATGACTTATGTAGCAGCAGCGGCGGTTGCAGTTCTTGAGCTAGTGCGAATGATTTTAATTTATACAAGTAGTTCTAGAGATTAGTCATTCTACTTAACCCGGAGATTCCGGGTTTTTTCTTTAGGACAAAGTTCTATACGATCAAAACTATATCTACAAGCAGTTGCTTGCGCTTTTTGTATTATTTGTTAAAATACTTTAGATAAGATTATACAGTTAGAGGGGTACTAAATGCTAAAAGATTATCGAAAAACATTGGAAGAATACCGTCAAAATAATTTAGATCGGGCAAGGTTGCTTATTAAATGCCCAGACCAGCCAGGGATTGTTGCAGCAGTTTCAACCTTTTTGCAAAACTTTGGTGCAAATATCCTAGAATCTAGCCAATACTCGGAAGATCCCGTGGGAGGGACCTTTTTTATCCGGATGGAATTTGCCTGCCCTGGATTAACCGATAAAAAAGCAGAAATAGAATCAGAGTTTGCCAAGATTGGTGCTCGTTTC
The DNA here is from genome assembly GCF_017873565.1 of Lederbergia galactosidilytica. Taxonomy (GTDB): domain Bacteria; phylum Bacillota; class Bacilli; order Bacillales; family Bacillaceae_C; genus Lederbergia; species Lederbergia galactosidilytica. Next base: position 29,006 of record NZ_JAGGKH010000006.1, on the reverse strand, counting down.
AATATGAAATACGAATTTCGCTATGTAAGTTCACTTAAGAAAACAGCCATTTTTGTATCGAAAGAACCACATTGTTTAAGGGAATTATTGTGGGAATGGCAAAATGGAGATTTAATGATGGATATTTCCTGTATCATAAGTAACTATGAGGATTCACGAGAATTAGCGGAATCATTAGGAATCCCCTTTTATTATATCCCAGCCAATAAAGAAATCCGTAATGAAGTTGAACAGAAACAATTAAAGATTTTAGAAGAGCATAATATAGAGTTAATTATTTTAGCACGATATATGCAAATTTTAACGCCCAATTTTGTTTCACATTATCCAAAACAAATTATTAATATCCATCATTCGTTTTTACCTGCATTTATTGGAGCGCGACCATATGAGAGAGCTTTTGCCCGTGGAGTAAAATTGATCGGCGCCACTTCGCACTATGTTACAAATGATTTAGATGAGGGACCAATTATCGAGCAGGGCGTAGAACGAGTAAATCACCGGGATCAAGTACAAGAGTTAAAGAAAATCGGGAAAAATATTGAGCGAAGTGTTCTAGCTCGCGCAGTAAAATGGCATTTGCAAGACCGTGTGATCGTAACTGGCAATAAAACAATTGTTTTTGACTAACATATTTCACATTTGGTTTACGGACGAATATTTAAATATGGCGCTCATAGTGCAATAATGAGGATGCTAGCTGTGATAATAGCTAAATCTACTATGAATTAATCCGAATGGGACTTTATATTTTCTTGCGGTTTGGAAATTAGGCTAGGACAGAAATGGTTTTACTAAAGAAAAGACTAAACTACAATAGTGGATATAGCTCGTTCTGAAAATATATTTCGCTAGGGAATGTATCATCTTTGGAGCGTAACCATTTCATTATGTCCTAGCCTTTTTTCATAATTCTTCCGATCTGGAACTTAGCTCAAGGAGCAAACTTGAATAATGGACTCGATTTGTCTTAAGGAGTTATACATCTAATGGCCTTTTATTCTCGTCCAAAGTAAAGCCTTCCCCCATTACATCATGGACAGTTGTTACAGATACAAAAGCGATCGGATCAACATTATTGACGATCTTTTTCAAATGGACGATTTCATTTCTGGCAACAACACAGTAGAGAATCTCTTTCTCATGCTTTGTAAATGAACCATACCCTCTTAAAACGGTTACTCCCCGGCCCATTCTCATTAAAATTTCACTGGCAATATGATCATGCTTGTTATCAGAGATAATGAACACACCTTTTGCTGCATAAGATCCCTCTTGAATAAAATCAATTACTTTTGCTGCTACGAATACGGCTACTAAAGTATACATCGCTTCAATATGATTTAAATAAGTTAACAACGAGATGGTAATCACAATAGCATCAAACATGAACATTGTTCTTCCCATACTATAACCTTTGTATTTCAAAAAAAGTCGAGCGATAATATCAACGCCACCGGTCGTGCCACCATATCGGAAGATAATTCCTAAACCAATCCCAATAAATACACCAGCGAATAAAGCAGCTAAAAACATATCATTATTTAAAGGAATCGTAAAATGAAACCTTTGAAAAATAAATAAAAATACGGAAACGGCGACCGTACCAATCACAGTATACATAAATGTTTTAGGTCCAAGTAGCTTCCAACCAATAAAAAATATTGGAATGTTTAAAACTAGATTGGAAATAGATGGATCAATTCCAAAAACGAAATATAATAAAAGCGTTATCCCTGTAAACCCACCTTCAGCTAAATTGTTCTGCATATTAAAATGAACAAGTCCGAATGAGAAAATCGCTGCTCCAACTAAAATAAACAACACATTTTTAATTTTTATACCAAACACGATTTTTGCCTCCAAGCATCTAAAGTGAAGTCTATATGTTTATATTATGTAAGCTCATCTATTATAATCATTGTGTTCATCGTATGCAAAGTAACATTTCTTTTCAAGAAAAACAGATACTATCCATAGCAGCTATTAATCGAATTACTTCAACAAATGCGATAGCTGACCTAAGGAAAGTAAAACAAGAGAATACATGAGCGGTAATATTTGTATAAAAAAAAAGAATTCGATAATATAAAGTGAGGCATTCTTAGTTGTTTTACTTAATTAATACCCTTTATTTACCTTCATAAGCGTAAATTCAAGTGGTTTAAGCTTACATTGTGATCATGATGGAAAGGTTGATTATTATGAGTAATCCAAAAACAATCCAAGCTTTACAAAAAGAAGTTGATGATTATATCAGCCAGTTTAAAGAAGGATATTTTAGTCCGCTGGCTTTAACAGCACGATTAACAGAAGAATTAGGCGAATTAGCACGTGAGATTAATCATTACTATGGTGAAAAGCCAAAGAAGTCTTCTGAAGAAGAAAAAACAATAGAGGAAGAATTAGGTGATTTATTATTTGTCACGATTTGCATGGCCAATTCATTAAACATTGATTTACAAACAGCCCATGATCGGGTGATGAATAAGTTTAATACAAGAGATAAAGATAGATGGACAAAAAAAGAGGGGGAAACGGAATGACTGATCTAATTAAGATTGTAATTGCAGGGCCACGTGGAAGAATGGGGCAAGAGGCGGTTAAACTTGTGGAAGAAACTGAAAATTTCCAATTGGTAGCTGTAATAGACCATAAAAATAATGGGAGGAAGCTAGCTGATATTTTTCCAACAACCCAGTCACAGGTAAAAGTGTATACAGATATAGAAGATTGCTTTCAAAATGAGCAAGCCGATGTTTTAATTGATTTAACTACTCCTGAAACTGGCTATTTACATACAAAAACAGCTTTACTACACGGGGTAAGACCCGTAGTCGGTACAACTGGATTTACTCAAGATGAATTAACAGAACTTAAAAACTTAGCTGAAGAAAAGGAACTTGGCTGTATTATTGCTCCCAACTTTGCAATTGGGGCCATTCTAATGATGAAATTTTCTCAAATGGCTGCGAAATATTTTCCCGATGTGGAAATCATGGAGATGCACCATGATCAGAAATTAGATGCACCATCAGGAACTGCTGTAAAAACAGCAGAAATGATCAAAGAAAATCGCCTGTCTCATCAACAAGGTCATGAAGACGAAAAAGAAACAATTGGGGGAGCAAGAGGCGCTGATTATGATGGGATGCGAATTCATAGTGTTCGTCTTCCAGGCCTTGTTGCCCATCAACAAGTTTTATTTGGGGCAGAAGGTCAAACTCTTACTATACGTCATGATTCCTATAATCGAGCCTCATTTATGTCAGGTGTAAAAGTTTCCGTTGAAACAATTATGTCTTTAGATACGTTAGTCTATGGTCTAGAACATATTCTTGTATAAAAGTTGTTCAAAAATCCCGGTAAAGGTGGAGCTTTGATTAAGTACTGACACTTGTACAATGTACCTCTGAGTTTCAATGTACAGAAGGATCTAGGGGCGAAGATTAGTGATCACTGTCGGGGGTAATAGCTGCCAGAAGCCGCTTTGTTGAACATACACATTAATTACGAAATTTAGAGGCTGGGACAAAACTAAAATGTTAAGCTCAAGAACGGACCATACATCACTATAGAGAAGGAAATATGCGTTGACTTTTGTGGAAAGTAAAGTTTGGCAAGACCTCAAAAGGCAAAAGTCTGAAGAGACTTGACGCTCGCCCGTAGCATAAGAGGTATATTTCCGGAGCGGGTTATACGATAGTGGTTCAGTTCTTTGGTGAAAACACTTTTGTTCCGCCCTCTTTTAAAGAAGGGGTAATAAGAGATATGAGTGATCATGGTATTGATGTTCTTGCTTTCGGCGCTCATGCGGACGATGTAGAGATCGGGATGGGTGGGTCTTTAGCAAAATGGACAAACATAGGGAAAAAAATTGTCATATGTGATTTGACGGAAGCAGAGCTTTCTTCCAATGGAGATGTGAACACTAGACGAGCAGAAGCCGAAAAAGCGGCAAAGACACTTGGTGTTAAGGAAAGAGTGAATCTAAAATTTCCTGATCGCGGGTTGAGTATAACAGATAAGTATATTCGAGATATGGTACAAGTTATTCGTGAATATCAACCTAAGGTTATTTTTGCTCCTTACTATAAAGACCGTCATCCTGACCATGAACATTGTTCACAGTTGGTAACTGAAGCTTTTTTTTCTGCGGGAATAAGAAAATATATGGCTGCAGGTGAAGCGAAAGCTCATAAACCAGCTTTTTTATATCACTATATGATTAATGGTTTTACAACACCAACTTTCATGGTCGATATTACAAAATATATAGAGCAGAAAGTACAAGCTCTTCAAGCATATCAGTCACAATTTTTTATGCCGCAGAACGGTGTTAAAACTCCCTTAACGGAGGGATATATTGAAACGGTAACAGCACGGGAAAAGTTATTTGGAAAAGAAGTAGGGGTTGCGTTCGCGGAGGGATTTGTGTCAAATAAACCATTATTAATACAAAACGATATTTTCGGTGAGAAATTATGAAGATAGGTATTACTTGTTATCCTACTGTCGGTGGTTCAGGTGTTATAGCGACGGAACTTGGACAGCTATTAGCTGAAAAAGGTCATGAAATTCATTTTATTACGTCTAATGTACCGTTTCGTCTAAATGTTTTACATCCTAATATATTTTTTCATCAAGTATCAGTCAATCAATACTCGGTCTTCCAATACCCTCCTTATGATATTGCATTGGCGAGTAAAATGGCAGAGGTGATAAGAAGAGAAGAGCTTGATCTTCTACATGTTCATTACGCTATTCCCCATGCAGTTTGTGCAATCTTAGCAAAGCAAATGGTTGATCGAGATGTTAAAATTGTGACTACATTACATGGGACGGATATTTCCGTGCTTGGTTATGATCCTACTTTGGTAGAAGCGATCAAATTCGGAATAGAAAAATCGGATGCTGTCACTGCTGTATCTCATGCACTAAAGATGCAAACGAATGATCTAATTCAACCTGATAAAGATATACATGTTATTCATAATTTTATTGATGAACGAGTTTATCATAAAGTGAATGCGGAAAAGTTGAAAGAAGCTTATGGTATTCTTCCAGATGAAAAGGTGTTAATTCATGTCTCTAATTTTCGACCGGTCAAAAGAGTTGATGATGTTGTAGAAGCATTTGCCAAAATTGCTCAAGAAACCCCAGCAAAACTATTGCTAATTGGAGATGGACCGGAAAAGTCAAAATTATGTCGTCTAACAAATGAGTTGAATATTGAAGACAAAGTATTATTTTTAGGAAAACAAGATCATTTGGAGGAATTATACTCGATCAGTGATCTAATGTTGCTTTTATCGGAAAAAGAAAGCTTTGGCTTAGTCGCTTTAGAAGCAATGGCTTGTGGGGTGCCATGTATTGGAACGAATATTGGTGGGATACCCGAGGTAATAATGGATGGTTTTAATGGTTATCTTTGTGATATAGGGGATTTAGAGACGATTGCTGAAAAGGCCGTTTTAATCCTCACGAATCCGATCTTATACAATCAATTTTCGGAAAATGCGACCGTTACCCCTGAAAAATATTTTCCTTCTCATATGATTGTGCAGCAATATGAACAGTTATATGAAACTCTTATCGAAAAGGTAGAATAAGGAGTTTATAATGATGGACAGATTATTCATCGAGGCTAAGCCGGTCATTCAGCAACTAAAGAACGCAGGATATGAAGCATACTATGTTGGTGGAGCAGTGAGAGATTATCTTCTTAAGAGAGAAATTCATGATATCGATATTGCTACATCGGCCACTCCATTAGAAATAAAATCCGTTTTTCCTACTACGGTTGATGTCGGGATTGAACATGGAACTATATTGGTCATTTATGAGAAAAAGGGTTATGAGATCACAACATTTCGGGCAGAAACTAAATATATTGATTTTCGTAGACCAGAAGATGTCATGTTCATTCGTTCTTTAAAAGAGGATTTACAACGTCGAGATTTTACAATCAATGCTATGGCTATGGACGAGGAAGGAAATATTATCGATCCTTTTAATGGGCAGGAAGATATTAAAAAGAAATGTATCAAAACCGTCGGTTCCCCGACGGAGCGTTTTGGCGAAGATGCCCTTCGACTAATGAGAGCCGTTCGCTTTGTCAGCCAACTTGGCTTTAAACTTGATATGGGAACAGAAGAAGCTTTAATCGAACAAGCTCCTTTGCTCCAATATATTGCGATAGAAAGAATCCTGATGGAGATGGAAAAGCTGTTAACAGGAAAGTATGTAAAACAAGCATTAAAAATAGCCAGAAAAACACAGCTACATGAATATTGGCCTGCTATTTTTAAGCAGGATCATGTAATAGATCAGATAGTTGAAATGCCTATTGAGGAATTAGACAATAGGCACTTATGGTTATTAGCTTTGTATTTAGGCAAAACTGAAGAACCGCAAAAACAATTTAAAAAATGGAAAATGCCAATGAAAGAAATAAAGAAGCTCCTTCGCGCACTTACATTCTTGAATTGGCGCATGAATAGTAAATGGACAAATGTTCAACTATACAGAGCAGGTAAGGAGATTGCTGTAATGGTTGAAAAATTAGTTCAAGTCTTGCAATATGAAAAACCACAATCAATAGAAGCAATAATTGATAAAAAGTTTGCTGAATTTCCTATTACAGACCGTTCTCATTTGGCAATCACTGGAACAGATATCTTAGAGTGGACCGAGCAAACACCAGGTCCATGGGTAAGCCAATTATTGAATCAACTTGAAGAGGAGATTCTTAATAAGAATCTTCCAAATGAGCGGGAAATGATTCGGAGGTGGGTCAAAGGTTGGGAAAATCAATCAAGAGACAAATGTTCGAAGCATTAGCTGAAGCAGAGGGGCATTATCTATCAGGCCAACGGCTTGCCGATTTAATTGGTTGCTCTAGAACAGCAATCTGGAAAAATATAGAGGAATTAAGAAAATCCGGTATTGAAATTGAAGCGGTTCGAAAAAAAGGATATCGTTTGATTCATTTACCAGATGGACTTACTGAAAATGAAATTCTCTATGGACTGGAAACAAAAATTTTAGGGAAGAAAGTGTTTCATTTTGACACTACTCCTTCTACTCAGTTGATTGCTCATCAAGAAGCAGCTAAAGGTGCACCAGAAGGGACGATGATCGTTTCAGAGGAACAAACAAGTGGAAAGGGAAGAATGTTGCGTGATTGGCATTCATCTAAACAAAAAGGAATATGGATGAGTCTAATCCTACGACCAATCTTGCCTTTGGAAAAAGCCCCACAATTTACACTTATTGCAGCCATCGCTGTTGCGAAGGCGATCGAAGATATTACAGGGCTGGAACCACAGATCAAATGGCCTAATGACTTATTATTGAACGGAAAGAAAGTAACAGGGATTTTAACGGAATTACAAGGAGAAGCAGATCAAATAAATTATTTAATTATCGGTATGGGGATTAATGTAAACCAAGAAAGCAAAGACTTCCCCGACGAGTTGCAAGAAAAAGCTACATCTTTATTGATCGAATCTGGAGAAAAAATAAAGCGAAAAATACTTGTCCAGCATATTTTGAAGAATTTAGAGAAATATTATTTGATTTACATAGAAAAAGGTTTCACACCAATTAAGATTATTTGGGAAGCATATGCGGTTAGTATTGGTAAAACAATAACTGCACAAACTAGCAGGGAAAATATAACGGGGATTGCTGAAGGGATTACTAATGATGGCGTCCTCATGATCCGTGATCGGGACAATCAACTTCATTATATTTACTCAGCAGATATTCTTATTCATTAATGGTCAGATGATTAGGATTTTGTTATAATTTATTTGGGCAGTATCCTAAACGAACTGCACCCTATATATCATGAGCGTAAGCATAGATAGCGCTTGTACCACATTCCTGGTACTTGTGCTGTTCTAATCTGCCTTGATCCATTTTGTGACTGGGACAGAGGACCTGAAATAATGAATGAGAGATGTAGGAGTCCTTCTGTCAAATTACAGGGGGCTCCTTTGCTATTTTAGAAGCTATCATCCCCCATCTCGCATTTCATTACGGTATCCTCGCCAAAAAAGGAGGAGACGAAATGAAAAAAGTAACTGATTTTCAGCAAATGAAGCAAGCGAAAGAAAAAATTGCTATGGTGACTGCATACGATTTTCCACAAGCTAAACTTGCCGAGCAAGCGGAAGTCGATTTGCTGCTTGTCGGAGATTCTCTCGGTATGGTCGTTTTAGGCTATGATTCTACCGTGCCAGTGACTCTAAACGATATGGTTCACCATACGAAAGCAGTTAAAAGAGGAGCAAATCATACGTTTATCGTCGCTGATTTGCCGTTTATGACTTACCATACTAGTAAAGTCGAAGCAATGAAGTCAGCCGCTATGCTGATGCAAGAAGGTGGGGCACACGCTGTTAAGGTTGAAGGGGGAGGAGAGGTAATTGAAACCATTCGTGCTTTGACGACAGCTGGTGTCCCCGTGATGGGGCATTTGGGACTTACACCACAAACAGCTGGTGTTTTAGGTGGCTATAAGGTCCAAGGAAAAACCGCAGAAGCTGCAACCTCTTTAGTTGAAGAAGCAAAAAAATGTGAAGAAGCCGGGGCATTTGCCCTTGTACTTGAATGTATTCCGCAACAACTAGGACAGATTGTCACTGAGAGCATTTCAATTCCGACAATTGGAATAGGAGCGGGAAGTGGAACTGATGGTCAAGTACTTGTTCTTCATGATTTAGTTAATTTCGGAGTTGATCGTGTTGCTAAGTTTGTGAAACAATACAGCAATGTAAATCACACGATTGAAACTGGGATCCGTGAATATATTAAAGATGTAAAGCAAGGGACTTTTCCAGATGATCATTATTCATTTACTATGAATGAAGCTGAGCTAGACTTATTGTATGGGGGAAAATAGAATGAAGATTTTCACCAAGAAAAAGGATTTGCAAGAACATATCCAAACTTTGAGAACAACTGGAAAAACGGTAGGATTCGTTCCGACAATGGGCTTTTTACATGAGGGACACTTAAAATTAGTGGAAAAATCTGTAGCTGATAATGATTGCACCGTCATGAGTATTTTTGTGAATCCATTGCAGTTTGGTCCTAAGGAAGATTTTCATGCTTATCCAAAAGATCATGATCAAGACCAACGTTTAGCTGAAAATGCTGGGGTCAATATTTTATTTATGCCAGATGTTGCGGAAATGTATAGTCAAGAACATCCATTTAGGATCACTGTATTACAACGGACTGATCAGCTTTGTGGTAAAAGTAGGCCTGGACATTTTGACGGGGTTGCCACGATCTTAATAAAATTATTCCATATCGTACATCCACAACGGGTATATTTTGGTTTAAAAGATGCTCAGCAAATATCGGTAGTTGATTCACTGATCGAATATTTTGAATTTCCCATCGAGCTCATCGCTGTAGAGACAGTAAGAGAACAAGATGGTTTAGCGCGTAGCTCTAGAAATGTGAATTTAACTAATTTAGAGCGTAAAGAAGCTCCCTCTCTTTATAAGGCATTACAGATTGGTAAGCAACTAATTGATGAGGGAGAAAAAAATATAGGCAATGTTATAGAAGTGGTTTCTAATTATATAGAAAAAAATACGAGTGGAAAAATTGACTATATTGACCTCCTTAGTTTTCCAGAATTACAGCCACTACAGCTAGTTAAGGGAAAAGTGATCCTAGCGATCGCAATTCAATTTTCTCAAGCACGGTTAATAGATAATATTATTCTAAATGTTAAGGAGTAAGGAGGGATTAAAAATGTTTCGTACTATGATGAATGGAAAAATTCATAGAGCAACAGTTACGGAAGCGAATCTGAATTATGTTGGTAGTATTACGATTGATCGGGATATTCTTGATGCCGTTGATATGGTAGCAAATGAAAAAGTCCAAATTGTCAATAATCATAATGGAGCTCGCTTTGAGACTTACATTATTGAAGGGGAAAGGGGTTCTGGTGTCATTTGTGTCAATGGTGCTGCAGCTCGCCTCGTCCAACCTGGTGATATAATTATTATTATCTCCTATGCGCTGATCGCGGCAGATAAATTGGTCTCTCATCAACCTAAAATTGCAATTATGACAGAAAGTAACCAAATTAAAGAATTGATTCATCATGAACCAGAGTCAACCTTTTCTTAATGGATTCACAATTTGCCAGTCCTTGGAAAATAGGACTGGTTTTTTAGGCTCTAGCTCAAGCGCCCAGCCACCAGCAAGCTTTCGGTGACTGCATGCGTAATTCAACTTCGATACACCCTTTGATGTCGCCACAGGCGGTAAGGGGCTCGCGTTCAAATATCCTGAACCCGGGAAGGGAACATTAGCTTGTCGCCCCTAAACAACCGCCTTCCGCATTTCGTGGTTCATCGTGTTTCCTTCTCTCAGGTCAATAGGATGTTGGGCAGAACTGGCGTTGCGATTTTTGCCGTTCAACCTTATTATCCAAGTTTGTAGGGCGCTAAACGAGCGCTTGCGCTTTTCTTACCATGTATAGAAAGATATGGTACAATGATGAGGATAAATTAAAACTTCAATTAGTAAATAGTAAATGAGTTAATGCTCCCAAAAGCTAAACTGGGAAGTATGGGCTAGATTTAAAAAGGTGAGATCAGAATGTCACAAAAATATGTTGTTGTTGACTTAGAGACAACGGGGAATATGTGGGAAAAAGGAGATCGTATCATTCAATTATCCGCGGTAGTGATTCAACACTCCGAGATCATTGATCAGTATACAACCTTTATTAATCCAGGTATTTCTATCCCTCCTTTTATTGCTGAACTAACAGGAATAGAAGATGGTATGGTAGAAGAAGCGCCTCGTTTTTGCGAAATTGCTGAGAAGCTCCAAAAATTACTTAGTAATGCTGTGTTTGTTGCACATAATGTGTTGTTTGATTTAGGCTTCTTACGCAAAGAAATGGAAGAAGCAGGATACTTTAATGTTTTTTCAAATGCAATTGATACAGTAGAATTAACTAAAATACTGATGCCAGAATCTCCAAGCTATAAATTATCTGAGCTCTCAGATGTATTAGGATTTGATCATGATCGACCACACCAAGCAGATAGTGACGCTTTAGTCACAGCGGAATTACTCTTAATGTTAATTGAAAAAGCGAAACAACTACCTGTTGTTACATTAGAAAAATTAACTGAGCTTGCCTTTTATTTAAAAAGCGATATTGGGCCTTTATTTCATGAACTTCTAAAGGAACAAGAAGCAAAGATAGAAAATTTAGCAGAAGATTTGGAAGTCCATCGTGGAATTGCCCTTAAGAAGAAGAGTTTTCCAATAAACAGCCAAGACATAGAAAAACATCCCTATCCAGTGACTCAGGAAGAAAAAGTCCAAGTACTTGCCTCTCATATTGCTGGCTTTCAAGCTAGAGAAATGCAGTTTGATATGATGGATACAATTCATGAAGCCTTCGTTGAACAAAAGCATACGGTGATTGAAGCAGGAACTGGAACTGGAAAATCATTGGCCTATTTACTTCCTGCTCTTTATGTTGCTATTGAAAAGCAGCAGCCAGTTATGATCAGTACATATACAACGCAAATGCAAGAACAAATATTAAACAATGAAATCAGGAGATTAGAAAAAGCAGTTTCATTTCCAATTCAGGCTTGCATTGTAAAAGGAAGAAATCATTATATTAATTTACTGAAATTTGAACAAACCTTACGTGAACAAGAGAAGCACTATGATATTGTTCTGACAAAAATGCAAATTCTAGTCTGGCTGACGCGAACGGAAACCGGTGACTTAGATGAATTAAATTTCACTAGTGGAGGCCATTTGTTCAGATATAGAATACAACATGATGGCTGGTTTATGGAGAAAAATAAGGATGCTTGGCTTTCAAGAGATTTTTATCTTTTCGCGCGTGAAAAAGCTTTATATTCCAATATTATTATTACGAATCACTCTATGTTACTCTTAGATACAGAAAAGGATATTCTTCCCAATTATCAATATGTAATTATTGATGAAGCTCACCACCTTGAGAGAACCGCCCGAAAATGCTTTGGTGAGAAATTAGAATATAATTCAGTGAAATATTGGATTGGTCGATTAGGGACGATGGAAAAGAATTTTTTCTTTAAAACATTAGAAACACTAATCAAAAATAAAAATTTAAAACCAACTACTCACTCTACGGAGTTAGAAGAAGCATTCCTATACATGGATGAAGAATTAGACATTTTATACGCGCAATTAAGTAAATTATTAGTCGTTTCAAGACAAAACAGAACTTTGCAAACGAAAAAAGATCTTCTGCGGATTACGAATGATATGAAAACAAATTCAAATTGGCGTTCAATTGTTATGTGTGCAGAGAGAGTATATGATCAACATCAACTTATAAAAAATGGATTAGAAGAGCGACTACACTTAATTCGAGACAAGAAAGAGAAACTAGTCCTAGCTGAACAGGCTTTTATTGAGGAAATGAATAGTTTTATTCAAAAATGGGCTACGATTGGTGCAAAGATAAAAGACATTTTCATTTCACCTGCTGAAGAAAATATTTTATGGTTACAAGGCGATTTAAAAGCACTGCCGAATAGTATTACGATTCGAAATGAGCCGGAAGAGATTGGTTCAATCTTAAAGGAAAATTTATTTGCACAAAAACAATCGGTTGTTTTAACATCTGCTACCTTATCGATCGAAGGATCTTTGCGCTTCTTTTTAGATGAATTAGGACTTGCTGAGAATGAAATTGTCCAGAAAATATATCCCTCTCCTTTTAAATTCGATGAAATGGCAAAACTACTAATCCCGACAGATTTACCCGAAATTCGAGGCCAAGCGATGGATCATGATATCGAAATGATTGCTAGTCACTTGTCAGCCATTGCAGAGGTAACGAATGGGAGAATGTTAATTCTTTTTACTTCTTATGATATGTTAAAAAAAACGTATTACTTAGTAAAAGATGCAGGTTGTTTAGAAGATTATGCAATTTTAGCGCAGGGGATATCAACTGGGAGCAGATCGCGTTTAATTAAAAACTTTCAACAATTTAATAAGGCAATTCTTTTTGGAACTAGTAGCTTTTGGGAAGGGGTAGACATACCTGGAAAAGATCTATCTTGTCTTATCATCGTGAGACTTCCATTTGCCCCGCCTGATGAACCAGTTACAGAGGCAAAATATGAAACCATTAAGGAAAAAGGAATGAATCCATTTACTACTTATGCCTTACCACAAGCTGTACTCCGCTTCAAGCAAGGATTCGGTAGACTTATACGAGGTGAAAAAGATCGGGGCGTTGTGGTAGTTTTTGATAAGCGATTAGATACAACATCTTACGGAAAAGTATTTTTAAAATCTATACCACCGATCCCAGTTGAAAAGGGGCCCCTACCTGTCATATTGAACCAAATTCAACAATGGCTTGATTGAGGCTGATGAACACAGCCTCAATCATGTGGGCTAAAATTTAATTTTAAAACGCAAAATCCATCATCATTCAACAAAATTCCTGTTATAATGATGGAAAGCATTGCTTATCTAATAGTATGACCGTTTTATTAGGTGATATAATGACATTTTTTGTGTATAAACTCAACACATAAAGTGAAAATGTAAAGGAATGATGGTAGTGAGAAGGCACGCATGAAAAAGTGGATTTTAATTGGAACAGCAAGCGTCTTTCTTGTAGTTTTGGTACTCTTTGTTTATATATATCAAACGAGTCGTGCTCCATTAAAGGATATGAGATCATATGCTGAAGAGAGGGCGAAAACGGAAGCCAAACTAACAAAAATTGATGAATTTTACTTATATAATGGCGCTGAGACTCATTATGTCATTGTAGGTGAAGACAAATCAGGAGAGCAACTTGCCGTCTGGATTCCCGAAAAGAAAAAAGAAAAAATTGTTAAGAAGAAAATGGCAGATGGTATTTCAAAGCAAGATGCTATTGCAAAATTGAATCAAGAAGAAAAACCGCAGAAAATAATGGGAGTTAGGCTCGGAATGGAAAAGAATTTACCACTTTGGGAAATTTCTTACCTTGATGAACAGTCTCATCTCAATTATTATTACATTCATTTTGATACTGGAAAATGGTGGCGGAAAATTGAAAATTTATAGCAGAGAGAGGAATTATCATGACGATTAAATTAGCAAACCGTGTTGAAACCTTAACTCCATCCACAACATTGGCCATTACTGCAAAAGCAAAAGAATTAAAAGCACAAGGGATGGATGTAATTGGTCTTGGAGCAGGAGAGCCTGACTTTAATACACCAAGCAATATTATTGAAGCAGCTTATAGATCGATGAAAGAAGGGAAAACAAAATATACCCCTGCTGGAGGATTACCGGAACTAAAGCAGGCAATCATTACAAAACTAAAGAATGATCAAGGTCTCGAATATGCTCCTTCGGAAGTAATCGTTGGGAATGGGGCCAAGCATATTCTTTATACTTTATTTCAAGTTCTTTTAAATCCTGGTGATGAAGTCATTATCCCAACGCCTTATTGGGTCAGTTATCCAGAACAAGTAAAACTAGCTGAAGGAACACCTGTTTATGTAAAAGGTGAAGAACGGCAAGACTTTAAAATAACACCAGAACAGTTAGAAGAGGTTATTACACCTAAAACAAAAGCCTTTGTATTAAATACACCAAGTAATCCAACAGGTATGCTCTATACTAAAAGTGAATTGGCTGCTTTAGGTGAAATTTGCTTAAAACATCAAGTTACAATTGTTTCAGATGAAATCTATGAAAAATTAATTTATGGGAACAATACTCATACATCAATTGCAGAGATTTCTCAGGAATTAAAGGAGAGCACTATTTTGATCAATGGTGTTTCCAAATCACATTCCATGACGGGGTGGAGAATAGGCTATGCGGCTGGAAACAAAAAACTAATTGCTGCTATGACAGACCTTGCTAGTCACTCTACTTCTAATCCAACAACTACTTCTCAATTTGGAGCAATTGAAGCTTATAATGGACCACAAACAGCTGTGGAAACAATGAAGAAAGCTTTTGAAGAAAGATTAAATATTATTTATCCAAAGCTTATTTCTATTCCAGGTGTTCAATGTAAAAAGCCGCAAGGAGCCTTCTACTTATTTCCTAATGTGAAGGAAGCTGCAAAATTAACAGGGTATGAAACAGTTGATCAATTTGTTACAGGGTTATTAGAGGAAGCTCTAGTAGCGGTAGTACCGGGATCTGGTTTTGGTTCCCCTGATAACATCCGCTTATCTTATGCAACATCCTTAGAGAATTTAGAAGAAGCGGTCAATAGAATCCATACCTTTATTCAAAATAAAATGAAATAAATTAAAGTAAATTTTTTGCGATTATGAAAGGACGACTAGTATGAAAGTATCGATTTCAGAAGTTAGTAAATATGTAGGACAGGAAGTTACTATTGGGGCATGGTTAGATAATAAACGTTCAAGTGGAAAAATTGCTTTTCTGCAACTGCGAGATGGAACAGGATTTATCCAAGGAGTAATGGTTAAAAGCGAAGTGGACGAATCTATTTTTCAAACGGCCAAATCACTATCACAAGAAACCTCCCTATTTGTAACAGGTGTTGTTCAAGAAGATAGTCGTTCTTCATTCGGGTATGAATTATTAGTATCAAATATTGAAATTATTCAAGAGGCAACGAATTATCCGATTACACCTAAAAATCACGGCACTGAATTTCTAATGGATCATCGTCATTTATGGCTTCGTTCCAGACGTCAACATGCTGTAATGAAAATTAGAAACGAAATTATCCGTGCTACATATGAATTTTTTAATTCACATGGATTTGTTAAAATTGACCCACCGATTTTAACTGGAAGTGCTCCAGAAGGAACGACAGAGCTTTTCCACACAAAATATTTTGATGAAGATGCTTTCCTCTCGCAAAGTGGACAGTTATATATGGAAGCCGCAGCTATGGCGTTAGGGAAAGTATTTTCT
Source organism: Lederbergia galactosidilytica (assembly GCF_017873565.1). Lineage (GTDB taxonomy): Bacteria > Bacillota > Bacilli > Bacillales > Bacillaceae_C > Lederbergia > Lederbergia galactosidilytica. The sequence goes on along the minus strand of NZ_JAGGKH010000006.1, from coordinate 13,028 downwards.
TTCGGTCCTACCTTTAGAGCAGAGAAATCAAAAACTCGTAGACATCTAATTGAATTTTGGATGATTGAACCTGAGATGGCCTTTTATAACTTTGAGGATAGCCTAAAAGTACAAGAAGAATATGTAGCATTTATCGTCCAATCCGTATTAAAAAACTGTTCTTTGGAATTAGAAAGACTGGGAAGAGACACAACGAAGTTAGAAAAAGTAGTAGCTCCATTCCCACGTATTACGTATGATGATGCAATTAAATTTTTACATGAGCAGGGCTTTGAAGATATACAATGGGGAGATGATTTCGGCGCTCCTCATGAGACGGCAATTGCTGATCATTTTGATCAACCCGTGTTTATTACGAAATACCCAACGAAAATTAAGCCATTTTATATGCAGCCAGATTCTGAAAATGATGAGGTTGTCCTTTGTGCGGATATGATTGCTCCTGAAGGTTACGGAGAAATCATTGGTGGCTCTGAAAGAATTCATGATTTTGAATTAATGCAGAAGAGAATGGAAGACCATCAATTACCAAAAGAAGCTTATGAATGGTATTTGGATATTTCACGATATGGATCAGTACCACATTCAGGTTTTGGATTAGGTTTAGAGCGGACTGTTGCTTGGATAGCTGGTGTGGAACATGTTCGAGAAACTATACCATTCCCACGTTTGCTAAATCGGTTATATCCATAATAGTATTATTCAGTGAGTCAATAGGAAACCATATTGCTCGTTTATGAAAACATCAAGATAAAGAGACTATCCACGATGGTTAGTCTCTTTCATTCATATGGATTCTTTTCCATAGAAGAGCGTGTTCAAAACAGAAGGAGAAGGATCGAGTCGGATAAAAGCGCTGACGTCCGACATTAGTACATCCTGTACGGCGACGCAGTTACGAGTAGCGGAATATATGTATTTAGATACATGAGCACAAGGTCTCCGAATGAAAAGTTTTTTCTTTTCCGAGGAGCGCAAAAACAAGCTAGCTTTCACTGGAAGTGAGGACTTCGTCGTTCGACACAGGCAGTGTTGGCACTTAGTCGAGGATCCTTTATCCCGAAGCGTCATTTTTACCGGACTTTTTGAACAGCCTCTAGAAAACGTAAAGCGAGGTGTCATAAAATGGATCAAGACATAATGGTATCCTGGATTGAAGCAGGAACAATTCAAATTCCTGTTTTGCTCATTCAAAAATATCGAAACTTAGGATTGGATGAAAAAGAACTTTCTTTACTTCTTCAGATTATTGCATACAAAGAAAAAGGAAATGATTTTCCCACACCTGAACAAATTGCTGAGAAAATGACGATTACTCATAATGAATGTTCATCAATTCTTCGAAAACTTGTTCAGCATGAAATGATTAAAATTGAACAGCAAAGTGATAAAGGTTTAGGGTTTGATCAATATTCTCTTACCCCTTTATGGTATAAGCTCGCTGAAGAAATGATAAAAGAAAGAAAACATGAAAATTTTGGAAATATATTAGAAGAAGAACAAAATTTATTTACCATTTTTGAAAACGAATTTGGCCGTCCTTTATCGCCGATGGAATGTGAATCATTGGCAATGTGGATCGATCAAGATGGACAAGAGCCAACATTGATAAAAGCCGCTTTAAAAGAAGCAGTTATGTCCAATACGCTTAATTTCCGCTATATTGATCGGATCTTATTTGAATGGAAGAAAAACGGCATACAGACAGTAGAGCAAGCAAAGATTCATAGTTCCAAATTCAGACAAAAAACAAAAGCCAGCAAACCAACGCATTCAACATCAAAAACAATGCCTGTTTATAATTGGCTTGAGCAATAAGGTGATAGAATGTTAAATAAACAAGAAATCCGTTTTTGCTTGGACGAGATGGGAGAAATGTTTCCTGATGCTCATTGTGAGCTCCTTCATTCAAACCCTTTTGAACTCGTCATAGCAGTTTCATTATCTGCCCAATGCACGGATGCATTAGTAAATCGAGTAACAAAACAATTATTTAAAAAATATAAAACGCCTGAAGATTATTTAGCAGTTCCTTTAGAAGAATTGCAAACGGATATCCGATCGATTGGATTGTTCCGTAATAAAGCAAAAAATATTCAAAAGCTAAGTAAAATGCTGATAGAGGAGTATGGGGGAGAGGTTCCCACAACTCGTGAAGAACTCGAAAAATTACCTGGTGTTGGAAGAAAAACAGCGAACGTCGTTTTATCAGTTGCATATGGTATCCCAGCTATCGCTGTAGATACGCATGTAGAACGGGTCAGTAAGCGTCTAGCCTTTTGTCGTTGGAAAGATAGTGTGCTAGAAGTTGAAAAGACTTTAATGCGGAAGGTTCCAGAAGATGAATGGTCAGTTACTCATCATCGAATGATTTTCTTTGGACGCTATCATTGTAAAGCACAAAATCCGCAATGTTCAACTTGTCCCTTAAACGAGATATGTAGAGAAGGGAAAAAACGACTAAAAAAGAAAGCGCAAGGTACTCTTAAGTAAAATAAATCCGTTTAGTGGAATAGAAACAATAAAAGCGCCAAGTTGCTCTTATGTAAGAGTACTTGGCGCTTTTATTTATCCTATATAATATGTTGGGAAGAGCTGAATAGTGAACAACTATTCGGCTTCCTCCGAATTAGAAGCGTCTTGATCAGGGTTATCTTCTGGAACATCATTATTTGTAGGTTGACCCGGATCTTCATCCTCAACTTGCTCATTATTATCTTGCTCTTTATCTTGTTCATTATCTCCTTCAGACTGATTATCTTCAGGCTGTTCTGCTTTTTCCTCTTCATTTCCCTCTTCTTGTTCTTGTTGCTGGTCATCTTTCTCTTCTTCCTCTTGAGTGCTGTCTTCCTCAGGAGGGGTTGTTTCTTCTTCCTCTTTTTCGACTTCCTCTTCCTTTTCCTCTTCTTTAGGAACAGTAACACTTGCTGTACCAGCACTACTTTTCTGACCTTCAAAAATAGCTATTACTTCTATACTATAAGTTTTTTCAGGCTCAACATCTTTTAGAATGTAACTCCTTTCTGATAACTGTCCGAGAGATTTTTTCTCCCCGTCAATTTTTATCGAGACATCAAAGGCTAAGCCTTTTTTATCCTTATCTGGGTGATTCCAATTAAATTCTATTTGATTTGAGTCATTATTATACTTCCCATTTACTGAAGGTGTGTCTAATTTATCAAAGTTCGTAGATGTCTCTTTAGGTTCCGTTCCAGTTACAAAATATTCATAAACAATATTACTTTCTGGGGTATATTTACTTGGTTTTTTCGCTGGATTGGATCCTTTCTCAACAGCCGCTTTTACAACACTTTTCGGCATCTCAAAATCAGGAGTATCTACATCTTGTGAGACGTGAGTCATTAAATTTCGATACAATTCCTTAGCAATTTGCTGATCATTAGTTCCTGCTCGTAAAGGTTTTTTTCGATTTTCGTAACCCGTCCAAACAGCGATTGTATAATTGGTTGTATATCCCGCAAACCAGGCATCAGGAACATCACCTTGATTTAGACCGAGTTCCTCTATTTCTTCCTGAGTATAATTCGTTGTTCCTGTTTTTCCGGCTGCTGGTAGACCAGGAATAATTGCACCACTGCCAGTTGCCCCAGCTTTACTTGAAATTACATCTTTTAGCATGCTTGTGACCATAAATGCTGTAGAATCTTTCATGGCAAGCTGCGGTGAAACTTTATTGACAATTTCTGTTTCATTGTCTTTCAAGATAATTTTCTTAACGGTATGCGGTTTGTTATACATACCTTCATTACCAAAAGCTGCATAAGCACCTGCTAGTTTTAAAGGTGATACATCGGCAATGGCGCCAATGGAAGCTGATTCATTCTCAATTTTGTCGTATTCCAATCCAACTTTCTCAGCAAAGTCACGAACATTGTCATTACCAGCGGCTTGGAAAGCTTTTAGGGCTGGAATATTCCGTGATTTATACAAGGCTTCACGTATGGACATTTGCCCTCCGTACTTTTGGTCCCAATTTCGAATCGGTTGGCCTGTCGTATACTGATAAGGTTCATCGACTATTTGCTCATAGGTTGACCAATTTAAATATTCGATCGCAGGTCCATAGTCAAAGATTGGCTTAATTGTAGAACCTGGTTGGCGTTCTGAAAGGGTCGTTGCAAAGTTACGTCCCCGTTTTATATCTTTATAACGATTTCCGCCAATCGCACGAATTTCGCCTGTTTTAGTGTCTGTTAGTACGAGACCTGCTTGCATTTCATCATCAGGAAATTGGACAACATCATTATCAAAAAACATTTTTTCCGTATACTCTTGTGCAGCTGGATCCAATGTCGTATGAATTGTTAAACCATCTGTGTATACATTATAATCACCGATTTCTTCAACTTCACGAATCACTTGATCAACAAACGAATCATATTTATAAGGGGTCCCTTTATTTTCTTCTTTAGGTATAAGTGTATCAGTTATCGATTTATTTTGAGCTGCTTCCATTTCTTCCTTCGAAATTTTTCCATGCTGTCTCATTAAGGACAAAACCGTGTTTTTCCTGCGATCAGCATTTTCGGGATGCACATAAGGATCATACCGACTAGGCGATTGGGGAATACCCGCTAAAAAGGCACGTTCCTGTAATTCTAATTCGTCTAAGTCTTTGTCAAAGTAATACTCTGCTGCTGTCGCGATTCCATTAACACCATTCGCATAATAAATTTTGTTCACATAAATTTCAAAAATTTGTTCCTTTGAATATTCTTTTTCTAATTTAATTGCTAACCAGGCCTCTTGAGCCTTTCTTTTTAATGTCTTATCTTCAGATAAAAACGATAGTTTGACAACTTGTTGTGTAAGAGTTGAAGCACCTTCCGCACCAAAACCGCGCGTAACATTGGCTAGAACAGCACCGGCGAGTCTTCTAAAATCAATCCCACCGTGTTTAAAAAAGCGTACATCTTCTGTTGCTAGAACAGCATCGATCATCTCAGTTGGAATCTTATCATATTCAATATAATCACGATTTTCTGTTCCTACTACAGCAAAGACATCTCCGTTGACATCAAGCAATTCTGAGGCAACCGGATCAATGAGTAAAACATCATCAACAGGTGGGGCGTCTTTTGCATAAATGGCAAAGGTTGTTCCACCAGCAACAACACCTATGATACCTAGAATAAAAATAGTTAAAAATATTGTTTTAAAGATTTTTCTAGCCTTTTTCGGCTGTTTCTTTTTATTTGAAGGTTGTTTCTTTTTACGTTCAACCCGACTTTGGTAATTTTCTGCCATATGGAGTTTCCTCACTTTCAAAGATGTTAAAGAAGGTTTAATTTTTGGACGGTTTTTATATAGTCAATTCTCGGATGTAATCCATACGGGATTTTAATCCCATCTTTTATAATCTCATCCTTCTTTATTGATTTTCGCCCTCCTTTAACCATTCGTTCCCAATAAAAGAATAAAACTTTCCCTTCTAGAAGAAAAATTTCATCAGTTGTCACAAATCTTATGATCACAAATGTAATTCCTTCTTGCTGTACTACACTTTTCATATGCTCAATTTGGTGTTCATGGAAATTTCTCAAAGGAAAAGAACTATTACTCTTTGTTTCTTTTGCCTCAAAATCGATATATTTCCCATTCCAAACACCATTATAATCTGTAGTGGATGCTTGCCTAAAATATGCTTCTTTAATAACAGCCGCACTTCTTGAAGGATAATCGACATTTACAATTTGAACAGGAATCGGCTTCTTATGAACGACTGCGATATTATGGGTACGATAATACAGATTAGTCTCATTCAGATCTTCTTCTAATGTCATTCCTCTATTACTATATGAGCTCTGTTTACTTAACTGTTTATTGATATTTTTTACATTCGGAGTTCCTTGGTACTTTTTTCCGTTGGGATAATGAAAAACCATCATAACACACCTCTACCCAATTATATCATAGCTATCGAAAAGGAAAAATCTTACATATGGGAGTATAGCTTTTTTTTCTACATTTGTATATACGATTCATATTCAAAAAAGATACATGAAGTTTAGTTAAATGGACAGGTTAAAAACGATAAGGAAATTGAAAGCTAAGAAAGGATGATAAATATGGCAAAAAATAAACAAAATGAAGAAAAGAAAAGAATTAAAGACCAACCCACAAAAGCAGGTGAAGGGAATCCAAAGCTAAATGGTCCTAATCGTCCATCTACTTAAGATATGTCGAAAAAACGAAAAATAATAGAAGTATGACTTTGTTTGGCGAAACCGTTCTAGTTTTGTCAGCTGTGCAGGAAAAGTCAAAACAATGGTGAAATATTTATGCAAAGGGCGAGGGATGGAGGAAGGAATGTGACTAAAAAAGAATTGCTAAGCCGGTTGGAAGATCTTCAAATGCAGATGAATCAAGTCGAACAAATGTTGAAAGAAAAATCTGCATTAAGTAAAGGGCAGAAAACTGATCATGTTAAGCAAAGGGAATACAATACCGTCGTCAGTCTAGGGCAGGATAAAGTAAGAATAGAATCAGATTTCGCTTTAGCAAAATAACTGAAGGTGTTCGTTTGTTTTGCTTCGATAGCTTAATAACAGTAAAATGGAAAAGTAGCGGTCATTAGTCAGCTACTTTTTCGTTTTATTTTATAAAGCTTTTTTAATACATAATGAATATCTATGGTTTTCTATTAGATGTTATGGAAAATTATGAGCGAAAGAGGGGTGGGAAGATGGAAAAACATAAACTGAAAGAATTAACTGAGCAATTATTTAAATATAATAATGAGGCACATGAGACTTTTCTTAATCATAGGGAAACCGGCGAAAAAGGTGATTTTTTTCTAGAAGTAAAACCTTTTGCTGATCAGATAAAAATTATATGCGATGAGTGGGAACCTTTGGCGGTGAAATGGGCTCTTCAAGAAAAGCCAAAAAACCTTCATCCAATGCAGATTCGCAATACAGCAGAAAATATCCAGATGGTTTCGATACGGGCATTTTTCCCTGAGTCCAGTCTGAAAAGATTTATTTCTCATATTCAATCAATTGATTTTATATTGCGAAGAATGCTTGAAGAATTAGATAGAGAGTAGCACCAATTTCTATGGTTGGGCATAAGGTGTATTAGAAATTATAGAAGGAGGGGTAAAATGCAGCCATTTTCAATTTTAAACGGCCAGCAACAATATTATAGAAATGCCTATCCTTATGTTCATCCTTATCCCCCTAACCAGTATCCACCCAATTATCAACCAGGCATTCAATATGGAATGAATATCCCTTATGCTGCACCTTATCCAAGCCAATCATCACCAGGATATTTGCCGCAAAAACAATATAAAAATTCTGGTTATCTATTTCAAAATCCTCTACAATCGGATGAGGATTATCAGTACAATAATCAACCGATCCCCTATGCACAAAAACATTCGCCATTAAATCAAGCAAAACCAGCGACACCTTTTAATTCCATCATTCAGTCATTTAAATCTCAAGATGGGTCCTATGATTTTAATAAAATGGTCAACACTGCTGGTCAACTAGTGAATGCAATTAATCAAGTTTCTGGAATGGCAAAGGGGATAGGTGGTATGTTTAAACTTTAAAAAGGAATCGATTCTATCTAATCGATTCCTTTTTACTATCCCGAATTTTAGTTTCTGTATAGAGTCGACACACTTTCTGCAATGAAATTTTAATCAATCGATAGTTTTTTTCCTTTTTCTTTTGGGATTCTAATATTTAGAATCCCATCTTTATATTGAGCAACAGCTTTATGTTGGATTGTTGGTTTTGAAAGCGGAATCGTTCTGGAGGATTTATTCCAAATACCTTTTTTATAAAAGACATGGTTTTTTGCATCTTCTTTTTCAACCTTTTCTTGCTGATGAACAGTGATCGTGACATATTGTGGTAGTATTTCTAGTTCAATCTGTTCTTTTTTTACACCAGGGAGTTGTGCGTTAATAATATATTCCTTGCTATTTTCGGTGAAATCTACCGGAAATCCCCCAAATGGCTTTGCTTGAGTAAAAAAGTCATCCATACTTTGTAAGAGTCCTTGGTTCGGTGATTCTGTAAATAAGCGATCCATACTTCGAATTAAATGTTGAAATGATTCACTTAAGTGGTGGGCATTATTAGGCTTTTCCTTCAATTTTTGCACCTCCTATATAGTCTGTTGTATCGTATGAAAAGTGATTTTAAAGAGTTCAATAAAAATTTTTGTTTCTTGCTTCACTAGAAGAATAATTCCTCCCTTATGGAGCGTTCATTTCCCGGGTAAGCGCAATTTTCGACTTGTTTTGTTAAAAAAATTTACTGCTAGAAGGAGATACAAAGGAAATTTAGGAAGTATAATTATTTTTCTTTGAAATTGGGTTTTATGATTAGTACATGTATCCGTTCATTTACATAGGTTGTAAATGAAAGGAAAAGATGACAAGAGAGAGGAGCTTTTTTATGCATAGAAATTGTTGTAACAAAGTGTTACCAGCTATTGTTCATCCAACGAAATGTTGTGTGAATCATACGTGTCAAAACTATATTGTTCCAGAAATTCATCCTAGCCATACGACAACAGTTAATCATGAAAATTTTATTCATGAGCATTATTTCCCGCACACTCAGTCTGTGGTGAATGAAGTTACAAATCAACAAGTGATGATGCCTGGCCCAGGGCCGATGCCAGGGCCGGGATCAATGCAAGGTCCAGGTTTCGGGCCACGTCCAGGCTTTGGACCAAGACCAAATTTCCCATATTAATTTTATCGTGAGGCTGGGGCATATTGAAAATGTTAAGCATCAATGCAAACAATGCATTACTATAGCATAAGAAATATACGTAGACACTTGCGGGAGGTCGGCGTTGGTCATAGGACATGACCAACGTCGAACTAGAACATCGTGTTTGTAAAAGACATCGCACGAAGTTCCTTGAGAGCGAAAGCATAAGGAATCTCACTAGCCGCCCGCTGAAAGCGAAGTATATTTCCGAAGCTAGTTATTGCACCAAGTATTCATTTTTTCTTTGGTGAAAACACTTTTGTCCCAGCCTAATTTTTGTCAACTAAGAGTACAGCTTATGAAGCATTATCATATATATTTGAAGGGGGAAAAATTGCAATAAGCTCGGTAAGTGATTGTTAACTCCGTTTAGAATTAGGGAGAGAGAATGGACAAGCTTACTTTATTTGAAATTTTTTTAACTCTAGATGGATTGGATCAGCATTAGACGAATGATCTAGGAAGGTTCATTCGATATAGCAGATTTGCTAAAAAGACTAGAAATGAGCTCTTTGCGTCATAAGATAGAAAATAAAATACTAAAAAGAAAATAACTGGACTAGTGAAAACTTTTAAAAGCCTTTTAAGGTAGATATCAGCAAAAATAGTATTCATTATTTATAAAGTGAAAACTAATTATTTGTTCATACAGTCTTTTTTTATTTATAAAATTTCCATCTTGAAAAATTGACAAATTGACATTATTTTGGAAGAATAATGGTATGGTAGTGTGAATTTTAAGGTGGTGTTTTGGATTGTTAGCAGATCGACTGAAATTAACTGCTAAAGAAATTTTAGAAAAAGAATTTAAAACGAAGTTCCGCGGTTATAAACAAGATGAAGTAGATCAATTTTTAGATCAAATTATTAAAGATTATGAAGCAATGCATCAAGTAGTAGAAGAACTGCAGCAGGAAAATATTAAATTGAAAAAACAAGTAGGAGAACAATCACGTCGACAGCCACCAGCACAACCCGCTGGAACGACTAATTTCGACATTTTAAAGCGTCTTTCTAACTTGGAGAAACATGTATTTGGAAGTAAACTGGACGAATAATCGTCCTTTACTATTTTTTCCACTTGCATGTAAGCTAAAAAGAATATACAATAGTATCTTGGTATGAATCATAACATCTAGGTAATCGCTGCTCAATGCAGAGGAAAGTCCATGCTCGCACGGTGCTGAGATGCCCGTAGTGATCACGCCTAGCGAAACAATAAGCTAGGGCAACTAAGATTTTCTTGGTTGACGGCAGGGAAAACACCTACGTTATATATTCCATATAATATGGTGTTGGTACCTTTAAAGTGCCACAGTGACGTAGCTTTGTTGGAAACAACAAAGGTGGAACGAGGTAAACCCCGTGAGTGAGAAACCCAAATTTTGGTAGGGGAACTTTTTCGCAGGAAATGAACGAAGAAAAAGGCAAGTTTGACTTGCAGATAGATGATTACCACCGGAGTACGAGATCTGCCTATGATCGTTTGGAGTACGATGGAACAGAACATGGCTTATAAGATGTTATGATAGGCTCTCACCTTCTAATGGGTGAGTTTTTTTGTTGTCTAGAAGTATTGTAAATAAAAATTGAATAAATTCTTCCTCTCGGGAATATACTGTGAGTATATAAGGGAAGGGGAACGTTATATGACAAATAAATTAACAGAATTTGAGAAAATTTCTAAAGCACTGCAGTCGACATATCATTTATTAGACACGAGCAAGCAATATTCGCCCTCGGCAATAGAGGGACTAAAAGAAGCGGAAGATTGCTTAAACAAAGCAATAGATTATACGTTATTTGATAGAAAATATAACTAAATTCCCTACATAATAGAGAATTAAAAACTGCATAGTGAATATAAAAACAGCCTTGTTCAATTTACACAAGGCTGTTTTCATACAAATAACTAAAACCAATAACCCATACAAAAGGAGTGTTGTACAGCGCTAGCCAGCTCCCTTGTATAATTAAGCTATATTACAGAGCTGGTGCTTTTTGAATGACTTCTGCGAAGCCTTTAACTTCAGCCATAAATTGATTGAATTCATCAATATCCATTTGTTGTGCTGAATCTGAAAGAGCGACAGCTGGATCTGGATGTACCTCAGCCATTACTCCATCTGCACCAATCGCTAAAGCCGCTTTGGCTGCTGGAAGCAATAAATCTTTTCTACCTGTAGAGTGGGTTACATCAACAAGTACAGGCAAATGTGTTTCTTTCTTTAAAATAGGAACAGCGGAAATATCCAATGTATTACGCGTTGCTTTTTCGTAAGTTCTAATTCCTCTTTCACAAAGTATAATTTGGTTATTCCCTTGTGAAATAATATATTCAGCTGCATACATAAATTCTTCAATCGTTGCAGACAATCCACGCTTCAGTAATACGGGCTTTTGGACAGAACCGACTAATTTCAATAGTTCAAAATTTTGCATATTACGAGCACCAATTTGGATAACATCGACGTAATCTAAAGCTGATTCAACATCTCTTGTATCTAGAATTTCACTAATAATAGACATACCTTCTTCATCAGCAACACGACGGAGGATCTGTAAGCCTTCTAGACCTAATCCTTGGAAATCGTATGGAGAAGTTCGAGGTTTATAAGCGCCACCTCGCATTAGGGACAAACCTTGCTTTTTCATGGCTTGAGCAACAAGTTTCACTTGATCATAGCTTTCCACAGCACAAGGCCCCATAATAAAATGCTGGTTTCCATTTCCAATTTTTGTTTCGTTAATCTGAACAACTGTATTTTCCGGCTTCTTTTTACGAGATACGAGTAAAGCTTTACGGTTGTCATCTTCTTGGAGTTCCAAACTCGCCTTTAAAATTTGTTTGAAAATATGTTGAAGGGTTGATGTTTCAAATGGCCCCTTATTATGAGCCGCGACCATATCCATTATTTTTCGTTCTTGAACAGGGTCAAACCGTTTTACACCCTGTGTTTCTTTTTGTTTTCCAATTTCTTGAGCAATTTCTCCACGCTCATTTAGTAATTCTAGAATTTCAAGTGTTTTCTTTTCAATCTTATCACGCAATATTTCTAAATCTGACATCGTTAGCCCTCCTTGAATGTATTAAATGTTTTCTTCAATACTTCAACGCTGTGAAGCGTGTTAGAATTTTATATGTTGATAGCTCAATACGATAGACTGAAACAATTAAATTGTCAATAGAAAATTAAATAAATATTTTTAATATGAATACAATTCTATGTGATAAAACAAGGATTGGCAATCAAAAAAGCAAAAAAGATCAATTGAAAACGCTGTCAATAAGACTTGTTTAGAAAATAATGAAATTTTACTTTACAATGATTCAACATTATGATAAAAATTAAATTTAACAATACTTAAAAGCAAAGACGGGGCATAGTAGCTTCATGAACTTGTAGTTGCAGAGAACTGATGGTTGGTGTGAATCAGTACAAACATGAATGTGAATTACTCTCCTGAGCTTCTTTTTCGAACATTTGATTTCTCAAATTAGTAAAAAAAGACGGTCACAACCGTTATTTATTAAGAGAGGCGGGCAAAAGTCCGCAAATTAGGGTGGTACCGCGTAATATAACGTCCCTGCTTCGGCAGGGGCGTTTTTTATTAGTGCGCCCGGCATGGGCTATAACTTGGTGGTGAAAGTCCACTACAGGCTTGGCAGTAGGAACCGTTAGCTTAAGGCAAGGGTGTCCACCGTGAGGTGGAATCTGAAGGAAGCCGGCGGCAAAATCCCGAACCGACGGAGAGAAACTGCATATAAGGCTGAATTGGAATGGACGAGTTTGCTAAACAAAACAAAGTCCAATACTGCCCGAGTTCCATACAGTAAATGCAGCGGTTACATGGGAGGAAGGTTATAGCTCTTACCCGGGGAGGTCTTACAGGGGTTCCCGACAAGAGTGATGGAATATCGCACAGGAACAAACCGATCAGTGATGGCAGGTTGAACTGTAAGAAGTCAGCAGAAGCCATAGTAGTCCATAATGGATGAAGGGCTGAACAATAACAATCCTGGAAAGAAATGGAGGTAAGGACAGTGCAAAGACCACAGAAAACATCGACAGATGGCTGGTCGCAAAGGGATAGGTTGGAAACCGAAGAGTATGCGGGAGCGTGCAGTCCTGTCTTTACAGAAATGGAACAACGGGATGGTATCGATCTGATTGAAAAGATAGTAGACATCAACAACCTCTTTAATGCTTGCAAGAAAGTGAGGGCAAATAAAGGGGCACCGGGTGTCGACGAAATGACAGTAGA
>NZ_JAGGKH010000005.1 GCF_017873565.1 Lederbergia galactosidilytica | reverse complement strand
TACAACTTGTCACTTCCTATTTTAGGGATTTTGGTGTCGTGTGGTAACCTCATCAAACCTTAAAATTCAGGGGGTGGCAAGTTTTTTGCATTCATCCCCCTATAAATCAAGGGGTTATTAACTTTTTACTATAGATTATTTGACAATACGAAAGAAAGAAAAGGGGTAAAAGGATGAAAAAACGCTGGATTTTTTGGTGGCTTGTTACGATTCTATGGATGATCATTTTGGGAGCAGGTACTGCTTTCATTTGGCTAAGAGAGGTCGATGGCGCAGGTGTTATACAAACACCCGAAGCTAAATTCGCATCATTTATCGTTTTATTGATCGCATTTTTATTTCCAATCCTCATTCAAGTAATCTGGCTAATCGTTAATTTGGTCACTAACAGTAATAAAAAATATAAATCAGCTTAAGTTGAAGAGTGAATCAGTGCGGAAGAGGTTCCCCCCTACTCTCCGCACTTATGGATCCCTATACTAATCAAGATTACTTTCCATCCTACCTATCCATAATTCCAATAAATCATAGTATTGCTTTAGATGCGAGTGGATTTCTATGGCAAGCTCTTCATTATGAGTATGAACAGTCAAATTACGATCATTGACCATCTGTAAGCCAAGAATTGCTTCCTCTTCATCCAATATATTGACTTCCCGACAACTTCGAATCACAGCTTTTGGGGAACCTACATCTATTCCCTCTATATCATAAAGATACTGCTTCCCCAATTTCCAACAGGCCTCAAAGGTAAATTCAAATCTCTGAATACAGGCATCTCGTTCTACATCACTTGGATCTTCAATAATAATTAATTTTTTAAAAGCAGTTAATGCTTGCTTTGCAGATATTATTCGTTCTTGAAGTCTTTCCATAAAATTCCCTCTCTCTTTATACTTTCGCCAAGTTTTACATTTACCTTTTTCATATCAACGATGTCGGCATTATAAGGAATAGTGGATTCCTCTACTTTCTCTAGGAGTTCCAGCCATTTTTTTGGAGAAATCTCGCCATCCCCTGGATTAATCGCAATATCAATGTCAGAGCTCCCCTTTTCTTCTTTACGGGCCCAGGACCCAAATAAATATACTTGTACATTTTCACTATCAAGAACGTCTGTTACAATGCCTCTTAATTGCTTTAATAACTGCTCTCGCCTCTCATCTTTCACTCTTCATTCCCCTTCCACCAAAACTCCATCTATACAGATCTTCTCCATATGATACTGAATCACCTTCACGATCCTTTCCTTGTCCATTCTTTGTGATTCTAGCAAAACATGCAAAGCCAATCCATCGATTAAAGCATATAATCTTTCGGTTTCCATTTCGATATCCAATTCCGCAAGGAGTACTTGCTGCTGTTGTAAATAGAGCAATAAGCTTCTCATTCCTTTAAAGATTTCATCCTTTTTTGCAGCAAGGACATCTTCTTTATGTCTTGTGTAAAACACATAAGCAAACCACACTTCCATCTCAGCCATTGTTTCAGGGTCGATGGGGACCACTTCTAATAAAATGGCCATGACTTTATCAAATGGTGGTAATTCGCTAGCAATGATTTTATTAATGCGCTCTGCCGCATTCGCTTTAACTAATTTCATCGCATAGACAAATAACTCATCCTGTGTTGAAAAGTAGTAACGTAAAGCCCCTAAGGAGAGGCCTGCTTCCTGCGCAATATTGCGTACTGTCGCTCCTTCCATTCCTTGTTCTAAAATCACCTTCCATGTGGCTTTCGCAATTTGTTTTCTTCTTTTTTCATGATCAACTATTTTTGGCATACGTTTATCTTAGCAAAAATATTTTAAAAAATACAATTGTATTAAAAAGGAAATCATGGTATATTTTAAAGCGAATTCATACAGCTGTATTGAAAAGAGGGATTGATTTGAATTTTGTTGCCTGGATGATTATCGCCGCTGAAATCGGCTTTTGGGTTGTCATCATACTCGGATTTGTGACCAGATATCTGCTCAAGAAAGAAAAATTAGGCTTTTTCTTCCTAGCTCTCACACCTGTTATCGACTTGATTTTACTATTAACCACAAGCATTGATCTCTATCATGGAGCTACCGCTACCCAAGCCCATGGGCTTGCAGCTATTTATATTGGTATTTCTCTCGCCTTCGGAAAAAGTATGATTCGCTGGGCAGATGAACGCTTCCGCTATTATATTATGAAACAAGGTCCTAAACCTTTGAAACGCCACGGCATGGAGTATGCAAAGCATTATTTAAAAAGCTGGGGACAACATGTACTTGCTTATATCATTGGAAGTGCTTTTTTATTAGGACTTATCTTCTTCATTCAAGACCCAGCCCGTACAGAAGTATTAGATGGTTTTTGGAAATTATGGTCCTTGATCCTTGGGATCGACTTTTTGATTGCCCTTTCTAATTTTATCTGGCCAAAAGCAAGAAAAGCGTAAGCGCCTTGATATGATAAACGGCTAAAGGCGCTCCGTCCTGGTGGCATACTCAAACCGCGACTTCCAGGCGATTCGTCTGCAGCAATACATCCTGCACGTTGCAACGCCGTTTTGACCTATGTCCTGTAGGCCCTCGACAAGCAAATGCTCGGTTTTGACTTTTAATAGATCAAGTTAAAAGTAGAACATCAGCTAAAAACACGCTGTCCTGACGTAAAACCATGGACTCGCTCCTACGAGCCTCTCAGGACTAGGCGCTAGAGCTGGATGCAAAACTCGACCATAGAAAAATCATAACGTATGCAGAATCATTAACCAGCTGATCCTGAATCGTTATGATGCTATTCACAGAAAAAGAAACCTCAATGTGACGAAATAATCAACGGTCAACAAAATGAGAATGAAGATAAAATGAGGGAAAGTAACGAAAATAAAGCTTTTCACCCACTGCATTCTCTCTTCCCCTGAACTTCTTGATTCCCTCTCATAAGTGGCGCTGATGCGCTCTCCTCCTGCCATCGCGCCGTAAAGAGTCCGGCAAGAAGTAAAACTACTAAAGTAACCCCTCCAGGAATTTTTAAGACAAGCATCCAATTATGTGTGACAAACCCAATAACGAAGGCAACGATGACAGTGAAAATGCCAAAGCTTAAAGATTTATCCACTTTCATCCCCCTTAGATTTTTGCTATCCCCTTATATCCACACTTCTAGAAACAATATCTATTTCCTGCTTAAACCCCTTTCTTTATCCTATGCAAGGACTAAAAAAGACTTCGTACTTTTTCTCTTACGAAGTCTTTTTGGCTTATTCACATGCCTCCAACAACAAATCCACAATATGAATGGCGCGCACTTGCTCCCCTAATCCTTCTCGTTCAATCCCAAGCTTCATCTGCAATAGGCACCCAGGGTTTGCCGTTACAATCGTTTGCGCCCTTGTTTCATTTACCTTTTCCATTTTATGATCTAATATTTGCATGGACATCTCTGGCTGAACTAGGTTATAGATTCCTGCGGAGCCACAGCAACTATCAGCCTTTTCCATCTCCCGGTATGTGACACCGGTTATCGCCTTCATTAAGACACGCGGTGCTTCCGCTGTTCTCATCACATTTCTTAAATGACATGAATCTTGATAAGTCACAGCTTGTTGTGTCACTTGCAGGGGAATACGTTCATGGAAGTTCAACTCATATAAAATCTGCGAAATATCCTTCATTTTCGCACTAAACTGCCGGGCCCGTTCTGCATATTCTGGATCGTCTTTTAGCAAGTGCCCATAATCCATTAGAAAGGCCCCACAGCCCCCCGCATTGACAATAATATAATCTGCCTCTGTTTTTTCAAACGCTTTAATATTTCTTCTTGCAAGTTCTTTGGCTTTTTCTTTTTCCCCACTATGGCCATGCAAAGCGCCACAACACCCCTGGTTCTCTGGAATAACGATCTCACAGCCAGCTTTCTGCAGTAATTTGATCGTAGCATCATTTGTCTCAAGAAACATCGTATCCATTAAACAGCCAGAGAAAAAAGCCACCTTTGCTATAGCAGATTCTGATGCAACTGCCTGCTGTGAACGGCTTTTCATTTTACGATGTTTCGGCACCGCAGGCAAAGCCCTTTCCATTTGTTGCAAACTTTCCGGAAATAAATTCATAAAGCCAATTTTCCGCGCAACTGTTTGCAATCCACTTTTTTGGTAAAAGCCTAGTAAACCAACAGCTTGAACCATTCGTTTTTGATGCGGAAATATACCAGCAAAAACCGTTTTACGCAACGCCTTCACGGGCAATGAATGAGGATGATATTCATTGAAGATATCTCTTGCCTCTTCCAATAAATGGCCATATTCCACACCCGCTGGGCAAACAGGCTCACAAGCTCGGCAGCCTAAACAAACATTTAATGAATGTTCCACTTCTTGGTCTGGGGCAATGAGTCCATCATAAACTGCCTTCATTAAAGCAATTCTCCCGCGTGGGGAATGGGTTTCATCAAAGTCTGTTTCAATATAAGTTGGACAAGCAGGCAAGCAAAAACCACAACGCATACAATTCAAAAGTTCTGACTCATTCATTCTTTCCTGAAATGTTTCCTGAATCTCCCTTTCCCGAGTTGTCATATTCATCATGAAGACACCACCAATCGTTTACGCGCCTCTTCCGTAAAAATCTTTCCAGGATTCAAAATATGTTGGGGGTCTAGAGACTGTTTAATCCCCTTCATAACGGCAATTCCCGTCGCCCCTACTTTCCATTGTAAATACGGTGCTTTCACCATTCCAACTCCATGCTCACCAGTGATCGTTCCGCCCAATTGTATGGCCCGCTCAAAAATATCCGCGAAGGCTGCCTCTACTCGCTCCATTTCCTCCAGATCTCGTGCATCGGTCGGACAAGTCGGATGTAAATTTCCATCCCCTGCATGGCCAAATGTGCAAATTTTTACCTGATGCCTATCTGCTATCTCATTAATCGCCTTTACCATATTGGCAATTTCTGAGCGTGGCACAGTCGCATCTTCTAATATAGTTGTTGGTTTTAATCTTGCTAAAGCTGATAACGCTGCCCGTCTGGCTGTTGTTAAAGCCTCTGCTTCTTCTAGAGTTGCGGCGACCTGAACAGAAATTGCCCCTGAAGCCATGCAAAGTGTGGCCATTTTTCTCATATCGCGCTCAACCACTTGCGAATCACCATCTTGTTCAATCAACAACACAGCTTCAACATCAGTCGGCAAGCCAATTTGGGCAAAATCCTCTACTGCCTGTAAAGTTGGCTGATCCAAAAACTCCAATGTAGCGGGGATAATTTGTGCTGCAATAATATTTGAAACAGATTGAGCAGCTGCATCAATATTTTCATAGAGTGCTAACATCGTTTGTTTGCTCTCAGGCTTGGGGATCAGTTTTAAAGTGGCTTCTGTGATAATCGCTAACGTTCCCTCCGAACCTACTAATAACTGGGTCAAATTATAGCCGGCAACATCTTTAGCTAATTTACCACCTGTACGAATCACTTCCCCATTAGCTAAAACTGCTTCCAATCCCATGACATAATCAGCTGTAACGCCATATTTTAAACCACGTAATCCCCCAGAGTTTTCATTAATATTGCCCCCAATCGTTGAGATCTTCATGGAACTTGGATCAGGTGGATAAAATAAACCTTTTTGTTCTACCGTCTCAATTAAATCTTGCGTAATGACACCTGGCTGCACAGTCACCGTTAAATTTTGCTCATCTACTTCAATAATTCGGTTCATATGCTTGAATAGCAGCACAACTCCCCCTGCAATCGGGACTGTACCCGCACATAAATTGGAGCCAGAGCCACGTGGAACAATAGGAATTTTTCCTTTCTGGCAAACGTTTACAATTTTAACGACTTCCTCTGTCGAACGAGGAGCTACTACCAGGTCAGGCATTGCTTGTATATTCGGTGTAGCATCATAGGAGTATACAAGCCTCTGGGCCGGTGAATCCATTATATTCTCTTTTCCTACTATCGCTTCAAATTGACTTTTGATCGATGGGGAAATCATTATGTTCCACCCTCCTCTTTTAAAAGTAAGAAACTCTTTCCTTACATCATAAAAAAAAACGATCGTATTTTCCATGGAGAGATGTTTAAATTATATTTCTTTTTTAATCTCCTTTTTTGTATGTTCATCTAAAAAGCATACAGCTAAATAAAGTTGAAATAGATCAGGAACTAGTTTTATATCCAATTCCGTAAGTTCCCTGATTTTATTAAGTCGATAGTGCAAAGTATTAATATGAATATGTAGCTCTTCCGCCGTCTTCTTTAGTGATAGATGTTGGGTAAACAATACCTTTAAAGTTGTTAATAGCTCTTTCTGTTCCAATAGAGGATCAAGTATACGTGTTATGTATTCTTTTTTAGTTGTTTGTTTAATTTCTTGTAAGCATAATTCCAGACGTAAATCTTCTTCAAACACAATGGGATTCTCAACTGAAGCTACAAGTAGTGCCTTTTCTGCATTTGTTACACCTATTCCCAATTTTCTTGATATCACTTTGTTTCCCACACCGATTCGAACAAAAATTCCCCAAGTCGTTTCGATGAATGCTTTCAATTGCTCTAACTTATGTAATAAACTATTTTTCTCTGTAATCTGTCCATGTAAAAGTAAAACACGATGACTCCCCCACTGTATGATAAGGTCTCGTCCTCGCGGATCTTCCCAAACTCGCTTTAATTGTCCGATAGTATTAAAAATAAAGGTTGAATCCTGATCCCATTCAATAAATAAAGGTAAGCGCTCCATTTCTAAATCAATATTCAACACACGAGCCCGTTCTATAAATTCTGTTGTCCATTCCCTGTTTTGAATCCAATCTAGTACAAAGGATTCTACCATTCTAGACCGCCATTGACTTTCTTCAGAATAATAACTCTCTTTTATCATCAATTCTGTCATCTTTTGTAATAATTCTCCATAAGGCATGATCTGTCTCGGTTCTCCCGTTATACCGATAACACCGATCACTTTATTTTGAAATAAGATTGGAAAATTTATTCCCGCCTTTACACCTTTTAAATAGGGGATGTCACTTTCCTTTATGATAACCTTTTCCAAATTTTGTACACAAAGTAATGCCCCTTCATGATAATCTCCAATTCTTTCTTCTTCAGTGCTAGCAATAATCTCTCCATCTGTATTGACAATAATCAGATCTTTTTCAAATAGCTTCCCCACTTCATAAATAATCTTTTTAGCTAGAATGGTTGATAACATTGGCCTTCCCCTCCGTTTTCCCATTTATTATACGATGAATTTGCTGTAATAGGGAGGATAACATAGGAAAGGTCCAAATTTATAAGATTTTTCGGGGCTAATTTATTGAGCCTATATACTAGGCTATCTAACTAGCGAAACACCGGTTCGACTTTTATCAGAAATATCCATATAATGAAAACCGTTTGAAAGGAGAGGTTTTATTTTGGGAGAATTTATATTTACCCTTATGTATGGAGGCTCGATGATTATCTATGGTTTTATCGCATTCCTATTTATTCGAAATATGGATGCGAAAGGGAAAGTAGAAAATCAGCAACATCTAAGCGAAAAGAAAGAGGCGATTTAGTCACATGTATTTTTCAATTGGAGTCATTGCTTCCTTCATCATCATTGCTGTCATCGGTATGCTAGTTTCTCGAAAGGTTTCAAGTGCGGAAGATTATTATGTCTCAGGGAGAAATGCTCCTACAATTTTAATAGTAGGGTCACTTGTAGCATCTTATTTTAGTACAGTAACATTTATGGGAGAAGTAGGAACATCTTATGATGGATATCCCATTATTATGCTAACGTTTAGTGCTTTTAATGCATGTGGATACGTATTAGGAGCTTTTTTATTCGGAAGATATTTGCGGCGGAGTAAAGCGCTAACATTACCTGAGTTTTTTGGTCAGCGTTTTAAGTCGATTAAGGTACGGCGCACAGCAGCCATTATTACAATATTAGGTTTAGGAACGTACCTTGTTGCTGTCACCCAAGGTGCTTCTTTATTATTATCCGATATTTTAGGTGTGAACTTTGTTACCGCCTTAGTGATTATTTGGATTACGTATACATCCTTTACTTTTATGGGCGGAGCGAAAGGAGTCATTATCACCGATACTGTCATGTTTTTCTTCTTTGCTTTGGCCACCTTTATCTCCGTTCCCTTTATTCTTAAAGCGGCTGGCGGTTGGCCTAATGCAATTCCCAGTACTGCCGCCTTATCGGAAAAACCAAATATATTCAGTTGGCATGGCATTACGGGGGATGCAGCTTTTATGGGAACTTCCTTAGATGCTTTTCTCTGGGCAGCTATTATTGGGCTTTCATGGGGAGTTGTCATCGCGATTAGCCCTTGGCAGGCGAGTCGATATATGATGGCTAAAAATGAGCATGTAATTATTCGCACAGGAATTATTGCCACCATTTCGATATTAGTCATTTATTTATTCCTGCATATTACCATTGCAACGGTTAATGTCGTCAATCCAAATATTAACCCATCGGAGCTTGTCTATATCTGGTCGGCGCAAAATATTATGCCAACCTGGGTCGGTGTAATCGTGATTAGCGGGATTATGGCTGCTGCTTTGTCTTCTTGTTCCACCTTCCTTCAATTAATTGGGAATAGTGTTGCACATGACTTATTCCAAATTAAATCAGACAAGGGAAGTAAAGCACTCCTTAAGACAAGTCGAATTGCCATGATTATCGTTGGTTTTGTCATTTTAATTGTGACCATCTATCCGCCACCTGCTGTCATGTGGATCGGTTTCTTTGCCGCTACAGTTTTTGCGGCATCATGGGGACCCGTTGCCTTTGCCAGCATCCACTCTAAAACCGCCACTAAAGAAGGCGCATTCTGGAGTATGATTTTAGGTGCAGCAGGAGTTGTGGTAGGGGAAATTATTGGCTCTTTTATTGACTTGCCGATTTATTTAGAACCTGTGATTGTCGGGGCAGTTTTATCACTATTAGCCTTATACATCGTTTCTAAGTTTAGCACTGTGACAAAAGAAGAGCGTACCTACCGAGAAAGCTTATTAAAAACACCTGAAGGAATCTATCATCCGAAAGATATGATTCTTACCAAAAGATTATCCTATGTTTTAATGGCTACCGGCGCAGTCGTCATCATTATTACATTTGCATTTTATTATCAACCACTTCAATCGATGACCGTATCCTTATTTGCAAAATAAGTCTAAAACATCACTAAACCGAGGTCCTTCATGGATCTCGGTTTAGTATATATATTTGGTTATTTCTCTAATTACTTATAATTTGGCTATATCACTTACCTCTCCCAAAGGTAAGTGATTCACAAGAACGAAGCAATTCTATGAATAGCTCCAATGCCTTTGTCTGGAATCGCGATTTAGTAATCATAGAAAATTGCCGAGAGAATGGTAGGCCCTTTGTATGTAAAATTTTAAGGTCTTTATTTATAATTTCCCTTTGCACCGCCCATTTGGATAATAGACTAATGCCCAAACCTGCTTCCACCGCTTCTTTAATTGGCTGTGTACTACTAAAGACAATTTTCTTCTTAGGAGTAAAGAGAAGATTGTGAAACATCTCTTCCGTTGCCTCTCGTGTGCCAGAGCCTTTTTCCCGGACAATCCATATCTCATTCTCTAAATCACTTATCGTCACCATCTCTTTAAGTGCCAATGGATGATGAGTTGAAACGACAATTACCATAGAATCTTCTGCAAAATTCTCTTCCATTAATTCTTTATCTTTAAATCCTCCTTCAATAATACCGATATCTAATTGATGACTTGTAACAAGTTCCGCAACGGTCGCAGTATTGGCAATGGTGACGGAAGGTTCAATTTCAGGATATTGCCGTTGCAAATCAGTTAGAAGATGAGGCAAAACATATTCTCCGAACGTATAACTGGCACCAATTTTAAGTTCACCTTTCGCTTTATTTGTTAAATCATCAACTAAGTTTTGCATTTTTGTATAAAGTCCCAGAATTTCCTTTGCATGATGATAAACAATTTCCCCTGCCTTATTTAATTGCACATATTTATTTGTTCGCTCTAATAACCTTATCCCGATATTTTCTTCCAAAGCACGGATATATTGGCTAACTGCCGGTTGTGTCATATGTAACTCTTCTGCTGCTCGAGAAAAATTTTGCTTTTCAGCAACCATAACAAAAACTAGCAAATGTTGATCCATGGATTCTGTCACCCCTTTAGTGCTATTATATCAGTTTACTTATCATTACTATCACAACTAATTATTTTACTTATATTATGTATCTCCTTATTCTTATTCTAGGAGGTGCTTGAATGGACATCGAGGAAAGAGCACTAAGTAACCAAACTGGCAAATGGATAGCCGGTATAGCTTTTACCTTTTTCATCGCATTATTAGGATATGTACTCGCAATGGTACCGGGATTTGACCATGTTGGACAATTAGCTTGTGCCATTATCATCGCTGTTGTCTATCGTCAATTTTTCGGCTATCCCGAAGCAATTCGAAAGGGAATTACTTTCTCTTCGAAAAAACTATTACGTCTGGCCATTATATTATATGGTCTTAAATTAAATATTGATGTTGTATTACATGATGGATTGGGATTGCTTGCCCGTGATGCGCTTGTCATTGCATTCGCTATTCTATTTACAATTTGGTTGGCAAAGATTATGAAAGCGGATAAGATGATTTCACTTCTTCTTGGTGTAGGAACTGGAGTATGTGGGGCTGCAGCAATTGCAGCTGTCGCACCCATCGTCAAATCAAAGGATGAAGACACTGCAATTGGTGTAGGGATTATCGCCTTAATGGGAACTATATTTTCAATTATCTATACACTACTAAGGCCTCTATTACCTTTAGAGGCATTGGATTATGGTATCTGGTCGGGAATCAGTCTTCATGAACTGGCTCACGTTGCCATTGCTGCAGAACCCGCCGGAAAAGACGCGCTTGCAATTGCTTTACTAGCCAAATTAGGGCGTGTTTTCTTGCTTGTACCACTCTGCTTCATTTTCATTTATTTGATGAAACGGAAAAATAAAGGTTCAGAACAAAATGCAAGGATTGAATTCCCCTGGTTTTTACTTGGCTTTATTCTGTTAAGTATACTAGGTAGCTATGTATTCGGACATTCTATCCCAGTAGCGGACTCCGTTATGCAGGGGATTTATACAGTCACTACTTGGCTATTAACTGCAGCCATGGTTGGGCTTGGACTAAATGTCAGCTTAAAAGATCTAAGATCAAAAGCTCTAAAACCTTTAATAGCGATGACAATAACATCTATTTGTCTGTCTATATTAGCATATTTCATTGTTTAATCATCGAATAGGGAGTACCAACCGGGAACTCCCTATTTGTCTATCATGATTCACTTGATGTGGATCGGGATGGAGAGGGTCCTTCATGCCTAGATGTATCGAACACTTGTCTAGCTGGAATCGCGATCGACAAATCTTTCTCTTCTAGGATTTCTAAGATCTTTAAATTAACATCTTCCTTTACATCTAAGTGCTCTGCCCAAGCCGTTGATTTTGTGAAGAAGTATAGCAAAATATCGTAGCCATTCTCCTTAAATTCATCAAATTTGACAACAATATAATCTTGATCAACACCAGGATGATTACGCAACAAGTCCTCTACTTTCCGTGTCGTAGCTTCTATCTTTTCACTTGAAGTATCATGAGGTAATCTTATAGAAAAACTCGCTCTTCTCTTATTCATTTTACTCCAGTTCGTGATCGCTTCATTCGCTAATGTGGAATTAGGAACTGTCACAACAGCATCTGCAAACGTACGAATTTTCGTACTGCGGAAAGTGATGTCCTCTACTGTCCCTTCTACTGTCGGTGTTAAAATCCAATCTCCAATCGTAAAAGGCTTTTCGGTAATAATCACAACTCCACCAAATAAATTAGCTAGTGCATCCTTTGCCGCTAATGCAAAGGCAAGTCCACCGATTCCTAACCCAGCAACAAATGTACTCACGCTATAATCAAATTCCTCGGCAATTACTGCAATCGTGATCGCAACAATAATAAAGCGAATGGTTTTCGATAAAATCGGAATCAAAATCTCATCAATATTAAAATGAAACTTCTCATTAATCTTAGTAAACAAGGCAGACGAGGCATCTGCGAGATTAAATAAACCCCAGCCTACTATAAAGATAATAGAAGATCGAATTAGATGCAGGAATAATAGATTCGTCTTATCCCAATATGGAAAATAGGCCACCGCTATGTATAGCCCTATAATGATAAATAACCAATGCATCGGCTTTTCAAAAGCCCTTGTAATATTAGTAAATAAACTTCCAGGAACCTTTTGTGTCAATTTTAATATAATCGTAAAGACTAATTTCGTAAGGGTCTTCCTTAAAAAGAGAAATAATAAAAACACCCCAATAGCAATGAGAATGCCGATTATTTCTTCGATATGGTTGGCTGGTTGCCAAAATTCCCATGATTTCCAGAACATATTTTGTTATAACCTCCTTGAGCAAAACTAAAGGGAAGAACATGAATTATCACATTCATTTACTCGTTAACTTCCACCATAATCTATTATTTACATGCTAACACAATGAGACGTTTTAAGGCTAAAAAAAAGATATCCAATATCGGATATCTTTTAATCGTTTTATTATGGTAAAGAGATTTTCATTAACTTCGCCATTTTCTTTGGCAAATCTGTATTTTCTTGTAACCCGTTAAAGCTTTCAGCTCCTGGTCCATAAGCATATACAGGCACATCTACACCTGTATGTTCATAAGTCGTCCAGCCAATTAATGCTCGTTTTGATAAAAGTTGATTAATAACTCGTTGTGGATCGTTTGCAATCTGAATTTTCGTTTGTTCCTCTGGAGTCAAAACAATGTTTGCATATTTTTTTAAAACATTTTTACTATTACTTCGTTCTTTATTCAATTGGGTCACCATATATTGCCCAGTTGCCCTGATATTCCGAAGAAAGTCAATATTGGCCGCATACTGGTTGTAACCCCCAATCGACATGCCCCCTGTATTATGGTCCCCAGCAATCACAACTAGTGTCTGCTGATCCTCAGCTGCAAAATCTATCACTTGTTTGACTGCTTGTTCAAAGGCTTCTATATCCTTCATTGCCCATGCCGCATCATTCGCATGACCAGCCCAATCAATTTGTCCGCCTTCCACCATTAAGAAGAAACCTTTCTTTTCATTTTGTAAAAGTTTAATCGCCGCTTCCGTCATTTCTGTAAGGCTAGGTTCCTTTGTCCTATGCCGATCAAGTTCAGGAGACATCGCCCCATCAGCAAATAAACCTAATAATTTACCTGAAGTATGTCCAGCTGAAAGCGTCTTACGATCGGTGATCATCTGGTATCCTTCCTCAAGGGCACGTTTTTGCAACTTTTCAGGAAAAAACTTCCTTCCCCCTCCAAATAGGACGTCTACCTTATTATCTATAAGTTGTGGAGCAATTTCCGCTTCCATTTTTCGGTTTTCCACATGGGAAGCAAAAGCTGCTGGTGTTGCATAAGTAATCGTAGTTGTTGTCACTAATCCTGTTTTCTTACCACTAGCCTTAGCCGCTTGTAAAATAGTTGGCAATTTTTCTCCTGTCGGTGACATCGCGATCATTCCGTTATTTGTTTTTACTCCTGTTGCCATTGCAGTCCCACCTGCGGCAGAGTCTGTTACAGCTGAACTTGCGGAATACGTTCGATGCATTCCGACCAACATATCATCCATGATAGAACTTTTCCCCTTATACCACCGATAACCAGTCGCATAGGTAGATGAAAAACCATCAGGAATCATAAAAATAACATTTTTTACAGTTTGCTCCTTAGCTTGTACTGAGCTCTTAGGGACAGATATAGGTACTAATGCAAGACAAATAAGGAAAATTAGCCATAACCTTTTCATATTTTAACTCTCCTTAAAATTAAAATTTAAGAGTTCGCTTTATTTTTTCACTTGCTCAAAATTTTATTCCATATTCAAATAAAGAAAAATCCCCAAAAAGAATGGGGAATATAATCAAGTAAAGTATTCTAATTTAGCTTTCGGAAAGAAGTGCTTAATATAATTGCCTAAAGTGTCTTTAATCTCCTCCTGTTCAGCATCTGTATATACATATTTTCCAATCCCATACCTTCCCCATTTCCATTTCCTTTTTGCCTCATCCAACTCAAGCTTTGTCATTGGGTAGTTTTCTTGAATCACTCGTTTGGCTGGTTTAGTAAAGCGGTGTTGGATCATTTCAAATGTAAGATCTTTTCTCGCGCTAGCTGGTAATGTGGCATCTAATTTTTCGAACATTTCCAAATAGCCCTCTTTCCAACCCTCATGCAGATAAATGGGGGCAATAATAAATCCTAATGGATAATTTGCTTCAGCTACCTTAGCTGCAGCTGCAATTCTTTCGTGAAGTCTGGAAGTACCTGGCTCAAAATATTTAATCACATAATCATCATTTATACTAAAGCGGAAGCGTGTCTTTCCTTGGTGATCGGCATCCAGAAGGTGATCAACATGGGCAAATTTAGTGACAAAGCGGAGCTGACCATGTTGCGAATTTCCAAAAAACTCAATCGCTCTTTTCAAGGAATGTGTTAAATGATCAACACCCACAATATCAGATGTACAAGATGCCTCAAACCGGGTCATTTCAGGTGCCCTTTCTTTCATATACTCTTCAGCAGCCTCAAAAATTTCATCAACATTTACATAAGTTCGGATATATGGTTTGCTTCCCATTGTCGTTTGTAAATAACAGTAATGACAATGTCCCATACATCCGGTAGCTAAAGGGATCGCATACTCAGCAGATGGCTTTGACGTATCAAATTTTAATGTCTTCCTTATTCCAACAACTAATGTAGATTTTGCCATTCGATATTTTTGAAAATGATTCTCTCCTGGTAAATTTCTAATTTGATTATGAGAAGTCGTATGACGAATCTCAATTCCCATATCTTGAAATTTTGTAATTAATTGTTTACCAAGTGGATATTCAAGAGCCTTTGGTTCGACATACACCAGCTGCGGAACGAATGGCTTAACCATAGAATTCCTCTAAATCTGGCACGCCAAATGCTTCCTGATATGCTGCCTCAGCCTCTCCTTCTGTTCGGTAAATCGCAAACTCTTCTGTCAAAGGGTAATAGTTTTCATGTAAAAATAATGCTAACTGAGAGGGGTTTTCGGGATTCTTTACCACTGCTGCTTGTTGGACATTTGCTACACTTTGCGCATGGGGATTACGAAGAATAATGTAGACAATTTCACCTGGATGATAAGACTGTTTCATTTCCATTGTTCCCACCATCTTTCCATCAATATTTTCCTTTATTTTTCGCTTGAGAATTTGTTTTATTCGAGATAAAAACTGCCAGTTTATAAACTGGCAGAATACAAATTCTAAATCGTAAAAGGAGGAATAAAAAATGGCTAAAAATAAAATTTTAGTCCCTGGAGCAAGAGAACAATTAAATCAGCTTAAAACCAATGTCATGAAAGCAAAGGGATATCAAATCGATCAAGCTCATCCCGATAATATTAAGTATGAAATTGCCAGAGAACAGAATATCCCGCTGAAAGAAGGATATAACGGACAACTAACATCAGAGCAAGCCGGAAAAATAGGTGGAACAATCGGTGGAAATATGGTCAAAGAAATGATTAAAATGGCTCAACAGCAGTTAAAAAAGTAACCCCCCTCCTACACCCTGAAAATACCAGGCATAAGTTAAGGGGCTGGGACAAAAGTGTTTTCACCGAAGAAAAATCGAACTACTAAAGCATATAACCCGCTCCGGAAATATACTTCGCTTTCCGCGGGCGGCAGGTGATTCCTCGTGCTAGCGCATTCCGAGTTTTCACCGATGCCTTTCGACGAACACGATGTTCTAGTGTCGGCGTTGGTTACAGGACGTGGCCGTCACTAGCCGATCTTCCGCAGGGGTCTACATAAAATTCCTGCTCTTTGGTAATTTATCAATCGTCTTTGCTGCTAAACATTTTAGTTATTTCCAGCCCCTTCATAGTTAGGAGACAGCTTTTAAGCCTGTGACTCCGATCACGATTAAACCAACACTAATGAGTCTAGCTCGATTTCTCGGCTCATCAAAGAAGATCATATTGACGAGCACTGCTCCGGCCGTGCCAATCCCAATCCACACAGCATAAGCGATACTAACTTGTAAATAGGAGAAAGCTGCATATAAAAAGACAAAAGATGCACCAAATCCCCCTAAATAAAGGGAGCCACTTTTCCAAGTCTTCTTCAGACTATACATTTTCAGCCCCATTGTTCCAATAATTTCACTAGTGGCTGCTAAAATGACGTAAATCCACCCCATCTTACACCGTCCCTTTCTCTTCTTTCCGGTCTGCTAAATTTAATCCGATGACCCCTGCAACCAAAATCATGATAAAGAAAATTTTCCCTGTATGAAACGTTTGCCCAAAGAATAATATATCCATTAAAGCAGTTCCCACTGTTCCAACTCCTGCAAAGGTAGCATACACCGAACCCGTTGGTAGCAGTTCACATGCCTTTGTTAAAAAAGTAAAATCTATAAATATAAAAAAGACAATAAAGATCCAATGCCACCAATGATTGGCTGTATTAAATCCATAAATCCAGACCAATTCAAAAAAACTCGTCAGCCCAACATAAAGCCATGCTTTTTTCAAAATTATCCCTCCTATATGAATGACTATCAGTCATTTCCATTTATCAAAAGGAGTCTGAATTTCGAAAGACTCCTATTTCTCCTTAGACACATATAGCATGAAGTAAAAAGGAATGAACCTCTTGCTTTTGAATATTCACTTCTTGTTCCCGGTTGGAATCATAAAGATAGATTTGCTCTGCTGCTGATTCAATTAGACCGATCACCAGCTTAGAAACCCGCTCTGTATTCACTGATTCTCGTATTGTCCCAGCAGTTTGTGCATCCTTTAAAAAGTCACTCATCCATCGATAAAAGGGCTCATAAACTGCTTCCCATTCGTTCATATGTTCTGTTGTTGCCATACCTGCATAGACCATCGCTAACATTTCGTGGTAATTTTCTGCCACAGAAAAAATAGCGTCAATGACTTGCGTAAGTTGTATAGAAAAATTAGCCTCTCGGTCCACATTAGCGCGAATTTCCTTGATACTCTTTTCTACCAACACCTCTGCAATTGCTGGCATCACCGCCATCTTTGAAGGAAAATATAAATAATACGTTCCTTGAGCAATCCCCGCTAATTTGACGATATCTGAGATCTTTGTTTTTTCCACACCCTTTTCTCGGAAAACCTCTACAGCCGCTTGAATAATTCGTTCTCGTTTATTCATATCGCCATACCTCCTAGTGGACTATCCACCCCATCTACCTACTTATGACTGACTATCATTCATAATACCATAAAAAATATAATCCAACTATTACACCATTATGTAAATTATTCAAACTGAACAATATTGCCTGCTCTTCACACTTCTGTTTTTCAAAGAATAAAGGTTATAAAGGAATTGGAAGGTACAGGCGGATAAGGAGTAATAGAACTTTCCGCTTTTAGTTTGCCTTCCGGACTGACTCATGACATTTTTAGCTATTGATCATTTTGACCCCTATTATTAAAATCCGATAAGAGCATCAATTTTATAATAGAGATTTTGGTATCAAATTCGAGCAACATTGATTTACGCTACAAGTGGACGCTTTTCGCCTAATCAACTAGGTTAGGGAATATTGATTAACCTTCTTTAACAATAAAATCCATGTATTAATTATTAATAAGCAATTATGGTATTGATTCTAGTAAACAGTCTTTTTATCAAATGAGTAAAAATTTGGCTGGGAGAGGTATTCTCTGCCAGCCAAATAAAGGTAAGGTTTATTTTTTCATTGGTAAATCGAATTGAACAGATTTTTCCTTGAATAATCGTTTCGCATTCTCATCACTCAATGGTCCCATTTGCAATTTCAACTCTTTGAATATACCAAATTCATCCTCGCGGAATAGGAATACAGCAAGACCTTCAAAGGTATCTCCTGGCTCCACCATATCTCTTACAGTTGGCTCTAACATGCCTTGTGACATCATTGTGCCCCGATCATCTACATGTAGCTTTCGATCAATAAAGGATTGAGAAAAAGCTTGATCACTATTATTTTTAACCGTAAATTTAGCGGTTAAGGCAATCAACGGACCATCTCCAAAATTCTTAAATCTTTCTTTATGACCATCCGTAGGTGTGATGTTCGCGTATTGAACACCATTTAATGTAACTTTTACTTTATCAATCTCTTTTGTTTCATTAATATCCTCTTTTGCGAAAAATATTTCTTTTTCAGCGATCGTATCTGTCACCATTTTATCTTGATACAAATTAGCCGTTTCCTTTGCTTTATCCTTTCCTTCATCAGATAAAGGTAATGGAATGACAGCTTCTTCTCCAATTCGATCACTAACATCTTCTCCACGCCATAGCGCATCAATTTTCAAAATAGGTAGCTTGGACTTTTCAAATTGATCTTTTGTGATCAGGAATGCATCTAAGCCAGTGAAAGACTTCCCAGCAGAATAAAGCGAAGCACTTTCGGTAGATTCATCTTTCATCCACTGATCACGATCCACTAGTGTCGTTCTTTTAATAATATGTTCTGTTGCATCATCTGTCTGCATAGATAGCCCGCCAGCGTAGCTAATTTCATCTTCTGATTGGTTATCAAGTGTTAATTTTAACGTTAATATATATCCTTCCTCTTCGTCATTGAAAGATCCCTTAGCTGATTCATTCATATTGCTCACATGGACAATCTGATATTCATCAATTGCCATACTAACCTTATCACTAAACGCATGAGTGAGTCCCGGGTTTTGGTTTGTAAATACAACCTCTACATCTCCACCAGTATACTCTTCAATATATGGGTTTAAAATCTCTCCATCATTTTCTGTCTTCTCTTCATCATCCTCCACTACTTCTTCATCCTTCGTAGCTTCCTCTGATTCATCTTCTTTTTTTACATCTTTACTTTCATTTGTTTCAGTTTGACCAGCAGTCTCTTTCCCTGATGTCGGCTTTGTCTCTTCCTTATCTTTGCTACTGCACGCCCCTAAAAAGATGAGGGCTAAAACAGTTGTAACAATCAACAGCTTTTTCATATAAACTCCCCTGCCTTAACTTGTTTAAAATAAAGCACGCCATCAATCATAGCACTTTCATGCCCTCCTCTTAGCCTTTTTTTAAAAATCCAATCTTTTTTCCTATAACAAAGCGAAAAAAGTTATAGAAACTTCCCAGTCCCATCCACATTCACATGACCAAAGAGCTGAACCAATTGATTCAGTTAGAAAGTTAAGGCGAAAGCCATTTTTCCCCTAAACATTCCAGATTAGATTAATTTTAAAGATATTATGAAACCATTCCATATAGCTATCCGTAAATAGATTAAAATAGATACTAAGCTTCTAGAACAACCTATTCCGGATTATAATCAATAAATCCAATAAAAATAAGGAGTGTGGATTAGAATGATCGTTGTTACGACTGAACAAATCGCTAATCATAAAATAACTGAAGTAAAAGGACCTGTATTTGGATTAACTGTACGTGCACGTGGGATCGGAAAAGATATCTTCGCTTCTTTTAAAGGATTAATTGGCGGAGAAATTAGTGAATACACGGAAATGCTAGAGGATGCTCGAAAACAAGCGCTAGATCGGATGGTAGAAAATGCACAGACAATGGGCGCTAACGCCATTATTATGGTGCGCTTTGATTCAGGAGAAATCGGTCAAAATATGAGTGAAATTGTTGCATATGGAACAGCTGTTATGATAGAAGAGGTATAAGAAAGATGGCAGTTGTGTTTAGCTTGTACGGCTTAAGTATTTTGGTTCTCATTATTTTGGCCATTGGCTCATGGTTTATTTGGGATCGTCGTTACAAAAAACAGTTGGATCACGCTGTTCCAGCAGGATATATCCAGACAAAGGAAGTCTTTATTGACCCTACCACTAAGAAAAAAATGATCGTCTATTTTCATCCTGAAACGGGAGAAAGATTTTACAAAGAAGAGCCCAATAAAAAAACTTAAAAGGAAGCAAGTAAGAAATTTTTTTCTTACTTGCTTCTTTGTCTTGATGAACGAATACTAGCTATTTCGGAAATAATGCAATGCTATCGCCTATATTAAAGGCTCAATATAGGCCACGCTTCTTTAAGAATTTCTTGTTTAGTAGCTAACTATGCTAGTGAAACGGCGTCCAATTCACTTAAAAACAAAGAGACCGCCCCATCTTCTAAAAGGGAACATTCGGAAGATGAATTTCGTTGAAGTGGGAAGCATGCTATAATAAAGTGTATTTTGCAACGAGAGTTTACACGTCATGGGGTGTGTTGGTTGAAAGGGATACCAGATAAGTTACTACAATCCGTTAAAATTATAATTCCATTGGCGCTTTTAATATTAGCCGGGACAGAACTAGATGGAATTGTAAGAAACACTGACTTCCATTTACTGAGCAAACAGATCCGAAATATGGATGATTATTTAATTCTATTTCTTTTTATCGCAACACTTTTTGCGATTTCTCCAATGTTTTTATACGACATAATTTTATTGGGTGCATTGAAAATTAAGCGATCGTTTCTCACGACAATTAAACAATCCTTTATCGTCAATACCATTTCTAATTTTATTGGTTTTGGTGGAGTTGCAGGCTTGATGCTTAGAAGCTTTTATTACTCTGCTTATAAAAGGGATAAATTGAAATTTTTTAAAAGTGTAACCTCTGTCACTTTATTTTCCCTGACAGGGATGTCCGTCTTAGCCTGGATCGTTCTAGTAGGATATCGCCATTTCCCTTTATTTTCAGAAACGCCCTTTTCTGTTCTTATCGTAATGGCGATGGGGCTTTATCTCCCCATTATGATTGGTTTCCATCTTTTTCAACGAAAACAGGGGAAGACATCTCTTATAAATAAAACCACTGGAACTCAACTTGTTCTCTCTTCTATTTTAGAATGGTCGGCGATCATCGTAATCATATGGTTAATCACTCTTTCTCTTCATATTCCAATTGGTATCGCTCAATTACTGCCAATCTTTATTGTTGCATCTTGTGCAGGGAATTTAAGTATGATTCCTGGTGGGATTGGTTCCTTTGATGTTGTCTTTCTATGGGGGATGGAAAGCTATGGGATTCAGGATGAAAATATTCTGCTGTTACTGATTTTCTACCGACTTTATTATTTGGTAATCCCGTTTTTAATCTCAGCTGTATTGTTTATTATCGATTACGCAAAGAAAGATAGGCATATACAAAGTTTAAATTAACGTAGATCCACCCTCTTTCTGTCTTGAATGGAAGGTAGAGAAGCGTCGCTTTGTAATCATGTTTAAGTAAAACCACACTTCCCCATTTTAATTCATATTGTTCCTTATTACATCGAGGTGCATAGAACTCCTGATTGGGTTTAATCTTTATCCCTTTCTTCTTGGAATACAAATACTAAATAGAGACCGATAATCGTGATACTGAGAATTGTTCCTATTGTTGATTGCATATTTTCCCTTAAAGGGGAATAGGAAAGTCCCAAAGGTGGTAAATACCAAGCGATTAAAATAAGGGGAAGAATCGCTGTCTTAGCCCAGACGGAAAACCCGATAATAAATAGAATCATCAGCACAGCAAGTGCGAGATTACCCCAAATACCGAAGTTTACAGCTGGAGCATCAATCGCTTTATCAAACAGCAAAATGCCTAATAATAATAACATACTAATTGATCCCGGAATTGCTAAGAGAAAATATTCTTTTGTCTTTGACAGTTGATTTTTAGATGAGAACCTTAAGGCAGTAAATGTCCCTACAATAAACACTATACTAAAGATAATGTAACCAATGACTTGCAAAATAGTATAACTTAATTGCCCTTTGATCAAATCATCCATTACTGGAAAAGATATGGCACCTAAAATGATCAATGGAATATATTTAAACCACCAAGATTTAAAATCATTACTCATTTCAGTTGAGATGTTTTCCATATATTCCTTTGGGGATTTACCTACAACTTTTTTTACTGACTTTCCATTCCGCTCAGCATCATAAAGATGGTCGGCTAGTTCTTGAATAGTATCATCAATCTCTCGAATGTTTTTTCCCTTAGTAAACAAATAGACTCTTAAGTCTTCAATAAATTTTTTACTATCTTTACTTAGTTGATACTCTTCCATTATGTATCACTCCTTCATTTTATTTCTTTATTGATAATAGAGTTTACACTCTGATTCAGATCGCTCCAGCGTCTAATAAAGTCATTCAGAGATTCTTCACCTTCTTCAGTAAGACTGTAATATTTCCTTTGGGGACCAGCCGTTGATTTCTTCCGCACTGAGTTTACTAGTCCTTCTCTTTGCATCCTCATTAATAAAGGATATATAGTTCCCTCGCTTATGTTATGAAATCCATATTCATTTAATTTTGTTGCCATTTCGTACCCATAGCATTCTGCATCTTTAATAATTGCTAGAAGACAACCATCTAAAATCCCTTTGAGCATTTGTGTTTGGGACATTCATCCATGCACCTCCCTATATATCTTGTTTAACAAGGTATACACTTATATTAAATCAAAAACACTTGTTATGCAAGGTAGTGAATTAAAAAAATTATTACTCTCCATTAAATCACCTAAGTTTTCATATTTACGCCGATCAACATATCTCTAACGCTTTATAATGATTATCACTCTTATTTGCATCCATTCCTGTTCATATGATAGATAATAAAATTTGGCCGGTTTAAGTCCGACATATACCGAACCTAAACCAGCCAAACGAACTGATTAAGTAAAAATTTATTTTTTTGGGGGGCACTCCTCTATATGGCCCCTTTTCTCATTATAACTTTACTCGATCTGTCTGTTTTAGCTCTTCTAAGGAGGAGCAACCAATTCCGAACATAGCCATTTGTAATTCTAGTTCCCGTGTTTCCATCACACGCATAACGTCTTCAGTAGATTGGGTCGCTTCTTTTAAAATTGACCTTCCAAATCCAATCATATCTGCTCCAATAGCAATGGCCTTGGCTGCATCTAAGCCTGTTCTCATTCCACCACTTGCCACAATCGGTTGTTTCTCAATCTGCTTGCGTACGGATATTACGCACTCAGCTGTTGGAATTCCCCATTCACTAAAGGCCTCTGCCGCCTCAGCTTTCACTTTATCCTTCGCTCGGAACTTCTCTACCTGACTCCATGAAGTACCACCTGCCCCGGCGACATCAATAAAGGCGATTCCCACATCAGTCAACTTTTTCGCTGTCATCCCATCAATTCCCCAGCCAACTTCCTTAACGCCAACTGGAACATTGAGTTTCTGACAGAGCTTCTCTATTTTTCCTAGCAAGCTTTTGAAGTTTGTATTTCCTTCTTGCTGGATGACCTCCTGAATGCTATTTAAATGAAGAACAAGCATATTTGCATCAGTAATCTCAATAATCTGCTGACATTCTTCGATTCCAAACCCATAGTTCAATTGCACTGCTCCAAGATTCGTTATAATGGGGACATTAGGTGCATATTTTCTAACTTGGAAGGAAGAACGATGGTCCTTACTTTCAATCAAAGCACGTGTTGAGCCAAGTGCTAGTGTCCACCCTCTTTGTTCAGCTGCTTCCGCTAAATGGCGATTAATCGATTCTGCTAAAGCCGCTCCGCCTGTCATCGAGCTAATTAAGAAGGGAGTTTTTAATGTATGATCTAAAAAGTTTGTTTTTAAACTGATTTCTGAAAAATCTATTTCTGGTAAAGCATTATGGATAAAGGAGACTTTTTCAAATCCAGTTGATATATGATCTCCAGTAACCTTTTCATTTAATGTAATCTCGATATGTTCCGATTTTCTTTTGTGAATGGAATCAGACATGATGGCACCTTCTTTCTATCATTATGATAAATCATCTTTCGTTTCAACATGGGCCCCCATAATAGAAACTTGAAGTGATAATGGGAGGATATTCTGTTCTTTCCATTTTTCATGCAATTCCCTGGCCGCCCGTTCACCCTCTACAAACGCTATACCGCAATCACCGCCACCAGCACCAGAGGATTTGCCGCTACCATAGTTTTCGGCTACTTCAATTAATTTCCTAATTTCCACTGTCTCAATGCCGGCTTTAGACTCTTGATCTAAGTGAAGAAGAGCTTCACGGTTCTCTCGTAATGACCGAATAGCCATTTGACAATCCTGCTCATCAAAACTTCTGAATAGATTTTGAACTGACTTTTGGCTTCGCTGTAAAAAGGATTGGTAATAAAATGGATTTTTCTCTTTTAATTGATGCACCTTACGAACCATTGGACCCGTTGCTGCCGCATTTCCTGTCCAACCTACACAAAGTTGCAAGGATGGGGGTGGGGTTATTTCTTTGATGGAAAGTCCAGGCCAATTTTTGTTCATTAAGGCTGTTAAGGATATCTCCGTCCCAATTTGTTTCAATAACCAACTAGGATCAAACGCTGAATATGCCAACCAATGGCCGAAGGTTGATGCGGCAATATCAGCACATGAGCCATTGCCTTGGGTTTGGTAGTGGGCCATTGCAGCCAATTTGAAAATAGTCCATTTAGAGGAAGCATTTGATTCAAATTTATGTAGCTCCCATAAGGAAGTGAGCACAGCTACTACAACTGCTGCACTGGAACCAAGCCCATACTTTCTACCTGATGGATCATCCAATTCACTTGTAATAGTTAATGAAAAAGGTATGGGGATTTTATTCTGCTCTTGGATATATTGATCCCATATCAATATGGCCGCACGAATAAAGGCAAACTTCGGATTTGATTCCCAAAGGTTCTTATGTTCCTCTTCCTCCCAAGCCATTTTCTTCATTCCCCATTGTGGCAGATAAATTTCATTTTTATCACTTTCTTGAATGACAGCTGTTATGTAACGATCCACCGCAATCACAATGGATGGTTGGCCTGGTTCTGTTACGGCATATTCACCTGCAACAAAAAGTTTTCCCGGGACTTTTACTTCGATTGAATCAAACACTTTCTCCATCCTTCCATATAGAACAACCATTGTTTCACTCTTCTCTAATCCACAGACTTCGTTGATTTTCGCATATAAGCCTTTTACACACTGATGAATATAGGCTGCCTAATTGTTTTCTGTCCTCTCTCCTCTTTTATCTGTGATGAACAGCATGGACTTTAAAAAGAGGTTGGCAAATAGGTTACCCCATTTCCAGGATGGCAAATAAACACATCTTGGACAGTTGGAAGAGCTTTTAGTATCTTACTTAATTTTTCCTCATTATGAGGTTCACATAACACTTTTACATTAGGTCCAGCATCAATCGTAAAATAGGCAAGAATCCCTTGCATCCGCAATTCCTGAACTTGCTCCATCACATCAAAAGTGGCACTTTGCCAATACATGAATGGGGGATTTGCCCCCAGCGTTGTCGCATGCATTTTCATTGCATTGCTCTCCAAAACCATTCCTAACTTTTCAAAATCTCGCCGGAAAATGGCGTCTTTGGCTAATTGCATATCCTTTTTAACCGCTTCGAGCCAACCTGTATAAAAGGGGGAAGTTTCGACCGTTCTCTTCATCCCTTCTCGACTTAAAACTTTCTTACGCTTTGATTCAACCAAAACGGATAAAATAGAAAGGTCCCATTCCTTTTGCGCTAGAATGGGAACGGCATGGGAATCAAGCCCATCTTTTCTTTCCCCTTTCTTCCATTCCACAAATCCACCATAAATCGAACGACATGCTGAACCAGAACCTTGGCGGGCTAATACAGAAAGTTGGGGATCACTTAACTCAAGGCCAACTGCTTTTGTTGCAGCTGCTGCTAATGCGGCATAACCTGAAGCGGAAGAGGCAAACCCGGCTGCAGTTGGTACATGATTGATCGAATCGACTGTCGCTGCCCACTGTTCTCCTGTTTGCATCCGGATAATATCTAAAAACCGACTAATCTTGCGTGTTTCTTCTTCTCCTTCCTCTTGTCCATTGAGAAGAAAAATATCTTCCTTTCGATCTGTATGAATGTGTACAGTTGTTGTCGTAGAAAACCGATCTAATGTAATGGATAAGTTACTGTTCATCGGAAGGAAAAGCTGTTCATCTCTTTTTCCCCAATATTTAATTAAAGCAATATTTGTATTTGCTTTAGCTGTGGCCTTCATCTTAACACTCCTATTTATCCTGTATTAACGGGTAATAAGACCCCACCTAAAAACTATTCAATAATATAAGACCAAGCTTGTGCTGCCCCGTTTTGTAATAAGGCCCCCGCTAAATCCTTAGCATGTTCAAGACTAGAAGCAAGAGCAATCATACAACCACCCTTACCACCACCAGTCAATTTAGCGCCAAGGGCGCCTCGTTCCTTTGCAATCTGCACTAAATGATCTAATTCTGTATCACTTACCCCTAATTTCTTTAATTCATTGTGAGCGGCATCCATCATACTCCCTACTAGAAGAGAATTCCCCTCTGCTAAAGCTTCTTTTGTTCGCAATGTATAATCACCTAAAAGGTCAATCGAATGCCTAACCTTAATGGGGGATAACAGGCTGTTTTTACGAATAGATTCAACAGCTTCCAAAGTCTCACCGATTCGCCCTGTATCAGCTACGACTAGATGTAAGGGGGATTTAATTTTAACAGGATATGTCTCACCATCCCTTTCGAACCATAAAGGATGGCTGCTTGATGCCGCAACCATATCAATGCCACTCGGATTACCATGGGCATAGGTTTCGGAAATGTGGACTAACTCTAAAAGCTTGGTTTTCGAGAGCTTTTGTTCAAAGTATTGATACAGGCTTTTTACCACAGCAATTGCACTTGATGCACTCGATCCTAACCCACGGCCGATCGGTACAGAAGAATCAATTTTAATTTGCAAGCCCTTTGCAGGCTGTTTTAAATTTTTCAAAGTCTCTGTAATACAGGTAGCTATTCCTTTTAAATCCTTTGGTGCTTCTTCTAGCTTCCCAACAAAATAGCGACAAGTCAGAAAAAGATCGCCGGAGATTTCCTTCACACTTGAAACCACTTCAAGCGATGGAAACGGAAGGGCAATGGCGGGTTTTCCGTATACTACGGCGTGCTCACCGATTAGAATGATCTTACTATGAGCACGACCGATCGCTGTCTTCTTTTGTGTCGTCATCATCTGTTCCCTCTCCTTATCGTTGACTGGAATATTTACTCACAGCCCTAGAAACCGGCGATTTTTGATATTAACCATGGAGCGGTATATAGAACCATAAATTGAATCCCATAGTTAATTCCTAAACGGTAAAGGAAGCCGGAAACAAGGCCAATTAAGAAGACTCCACCTATATTAAGCCAGCCACCGTCCATATAGGACAATAATAACACAAGCCCAAAAAACAAGCCTAATATGGCTTCATGCGGCACCCATCTAAAAACAAACGCACAGATTTCTTGAGAATATTTCACTACAAC
This sequence comes from Lederbergia galactosidilytica, assembly GCF_017873565.1. Classification (GTDB taxonomy): domain Bacteria; phylum Bacillota; class Bacilli; order Bacillales; family Bacillaceae_C; genus Lederbergia; species Lederbergia galactosidilytica. The sequence continues at coordinate 229,380 of NZ_JAGGKH010000005.1, read as the reverse complement.
ATAGTAGGTCATCACTAAAGCCACAACTGCACCAATAACGGTTGCCAAAACGAAATCCGACATACTTAATATGTGATGTAAATTATGATCTAAGTTAAACACAGGTGGCGCATTGAATAAAGCATTCCCTGGTCCTATGGCAACAGGTGATAAAGGAATCCCTAAGGCAATCAACGGGATCAAGGTACCAGAGATATACGTAGCATTTGTGAGTGCGTCCATAGAAGAAATTGCACGTGCTGCTCTTTTTACCGGATCCTTTATTCTGCTAGAAAAAAGTTCACCTAACAAACTTGTAATCCCGACCGCACTCATAATGAATGTGATCGAACCAATAAGGGAAGCTAACGCACTGGTCCCTACTTCTTGCTTCGTTAAAATTTTAAAAGGACTTGAAGATTCCTTCCTCTTTTTCTTCTTACTAAGCACAATTGATTTAAGACCAAAACGTTCTGAACGATCTCTTTTATCTTTATTTAACAGCTCGAAAAGAGTTAAAATAACGGGGCCAATGGTGATACCTAGGAAAAAGGAAATAAATACATTCGTATCTTCCGGAACTGTTCCAACTCCCCAGTATAAATGTCGTAAAGACTGAATAAGGATCGCAAATGGAATAATCGATGCCAATGCGATCCATCTGTTTTTACTCATAAGTGCCAGAATGACAGCTCCAATGAAGAAAAGCGGATCTGCATACTCTTTAATAACATCAGACACTGGAACCAAAGCATTAGCAAGAAGTAAACTAACGGGCACAGCCACTAATGTTCCAATCACAGAACCTGCAGCCATCTTCCGAATGCTAACATCTGGCTTGCCGTGTTTTTTTAATGTAACGGCATGCTCCACCATCGGGGCGGACATGACTCCACCCGGTACACCCGCAACCGCAACTGGTACGGAATCTGTTAATTTATTGGCCACAATCGCTGACATAAAAAAGGTTAGAACTACAATCGGTTCAATTCCCATTAGAACAAGCGCAAGTACAACAGGAGCAATTGTCGCCGTTTCATCCGTTCCAGGAGCAATCCCAATTATCGTATATATAATAGCAGCTAAAACTGCTGCCATAATCATTTGCAGTATTAAATTCACATCCATATTTTAATCCTCATCCTCATTGATTTCAAACGTTCTCTTTGGCTTTACAATGATACTGACAATAATAAAACCACCTATAGCCCCAGCAAGGCCGAAAAACAGCGGTTTTGGAGGCTCTGCAGGAGCCAAAAGATAAGCACCTAAAGTCGTCACACTACAGATCACAAGGGAAAGAACCAGTTCTCTCAAGTTCACTAAATCTTCCCAAACCTCAATATTCTTTTTTTCCTCTGGATTATTCTCTTTTCGCAATTCTAATCCTCCCAAAATCAAACTAACTGGAAAGGCTCCTTCCCCCTCCACTGCATAAACAATTAACATAAACTAAATGCACGCATCCTGCCGAAGCTTCTAAGTAAGCAATATCTTATCGCCCAAAGGGAACGAAGGTTTTACTTGCAATTACTACAGAATCATTATATTTACTATTGTAAGATAGCAAGTGCTTTCTATACAAGCAGATTAATGTTACCTCATTAATTAAAATTTTCCCCTTCCCTAGTTATGTTATCCATATCCTCTATCGACAGCTTAAAACTCTTTTCAATACCAGCCATTATTATAGTCCAATTGATAAACGTTATCAATTAAAAAAGGAATTATCCTTAAGCAACTCTATCGTTCATGGAACATAAGAACAAGCACGTTAAACAAAGCTATCGGATTTCATTTAACTATTTTCGGCATTTGCTCCATCATACAAAACCCTCTGCAGGACACCGGTAATTTTTTACATGTCACCGAACTAAAAAGACATCTTACCTATATTCAACAGACGGAAATGCAAATTCTCTATAAGATGTGATTAACAACAGCAATGACATGGAGGTAGTTGAAAAATGATCCAAGTTCAAAACTTGCATAAATCATATAAAGGGAATTCTGTATTACGGGGAGTAGATTTCAAAGCCAATAAAGGCGAAATTATTGGAGTAATTGGAAAAAATGGCGCAGGGAAGTCTACATTTCTTGAAATTATTATGACACTCAAAAATTATGACGAAGGCGAGGTAACCGTATTTGGTCAAGACTTGCAAAAACTAACTGAACAACAGCATCAAGCGATAAGAGCCAATATTTCAGCTGTCTTACAGCCAACCCAGTTCTTCAAAAATCTTAAAGTAGAAGAGTTGCTTCATCTTTTCAAGGCATACTATCGATCCAATACTAACATCGAACAAATTATAAAGGATTTCCAATTAGAATCCCATCGAAAAACATATTTTGAAAAACTCTCTGGTGGGTGGAAACAAAAGATTAGTTTAGCTGTTGCCTTTTTGTCTAATCCTAAATTAATTATTCTTGATGAACCAACTACAGGTCTTGACCCGCATATGAGAAATACTCTTTGGACCTATATTACCGAGTATAATCAGAAAACAAACGGTACAGTCATTCTAACTACCCATTATATGGATGAAGTAGAAATGTACTGTGACAAAGTATTATTAATCAATGATGGAAAAGCAGAGCTTTTTACTACTCCCAAAAACATTCTAGCATTAGGCTACTCATCGATTAACGATTTTTATTTACAAAATGTTTTATAAAATAGTTTTATAAATTCGTTTTTAAAAATTAGGAGGTATTTTTCATGTTACTTACACAATTACGTTATGACTTACTAATGTTTTCAAGAGAAATTTTTTACTTAGTCTTTTCACTTATTATCCCCCCTGTGACCTATATTTTTATGGGGCAATTATTCGGGGAGAATTCGTATACAGGCGGCTTAAGCTATGCGGAAACATACACACCGTCATTTATCTTACTCATTACATTTTCCGTTATTTTCTTTGCTTTTGGATTTGAACAAGTGATGAATCGTACAAACGGAGTGGAGAAAAGAGTGTTACTTTCACCTGTCCCTAAAAAAGTAATAATGATTTCCAATATTCTCAAGTCTACGATCATCACTAGTTTTGGCTATATTATGATTCAGTTACTCAGTATTTTCATCTATGATTTACCTTTTCACTTACTGGGATCGCTTGTTTCCTACATCTTCTTTATTCTACTCAATGCGATCTTGCTCTTAATTGCATCTGCTGTTTATTCCTTGTTCCAAAATATGAAAAATGCCTTAATTTTCTCGATCGTACTCTTTCAAGTTGTCATGTTTACTGGGGACTTTGCTCTCCCGATTCAAATGATGCCTAAGTTCATCCAAATTATCGCTCATTTTAACCCCCTGTATCATATGAATCATTTATTTATCGATATTTGGAATAGACAGTTCGATTTTCATATTGATAGTTTCTTATCGATTGGCTATATTCTATTCCTTCTAATTATTTCGTACTTTATCATTCAAATACGAAAAAAAACCGTATAATGAAAGGAGAAAAATGGCGGGGGACGATATAAATGAAGATATCCTTGGACATCGACCAAGATCATGAACAAACAAAGGTGACCATTCATTGCAAGGAACTTGATGATTCAATTCAAGAAATTCTAGACTTTTTAAAGGGAAAGGAAACAGAGTTTATTATTGGGAAAGATGGCGAAATGCAACATATATTAAAGCCCAACGATATTCATTATTTCCATACAGAGGCGGAAACCGTTGTCGCCGTGACACCAGCTGGATCTTTCAAGTTAAAAGAAAAATTGTATGAATTAGAAGAGATCCTTCCCTCTTCCAAATTTGTACGTTTATCAAAATCGGTAATCGCTAATCTGCATGAATTAAGTCGATTTGAACCTTCTTTTAATGGAACACTCTGTGTCCATTTTAAATCTGGTGCCAAGGAGTACGTGACACGGCACTATGTAAAAAACATTAAAGAATCACTTAAATTGAATAGGAGGAAAAACGGATGAAGAAATTTTTATTTCAAAGTGTAATGGGCATTTTATTCGGGGCCTTCATGGCTGTTTTACTTACCAATATCATTTATTTCAAGGGAGCGGATTTGTTAGATGGTCAACTTTTCCTAAAAAATTCTCTTGCTTGTCTTTTTTGTGGCTGGTTCTTCTCAGTTACACCACTTTTCTTTGAAATAAAATCACTAAAATTACCACTACAAACTGCCCTGCATTTTGTTTCAGTGGCTATCCTTTACTTCATTTTATCCTTTAGTGTTGGCTGGATCCCTTTTAATCTAAAAAGCGCCCTATTGTTTGCTGGGTTATTCCTTCTTATTTATGCTTGCATATGGATTGGATTTTATCTTTACTTCCGGAATGAAGCGAAAAAGCTTAATGATGATTTATTAAGAATTTAATAAAATCCGATAAATGCTGGGACATAACAAAAATGGCTAAGCAGGAAAGACAAACGATGCATTACCATAGCATTAGAAAAACTCTTGCGGTAGGTCGGCATTGATCACGTCCTGTGACCAATGCCGACACTAGAACAACGTGTTCATTGAAAAGGCATCGGTGCGATCATGGAGTGCGACTTAAGAAGGCTAAAACTGTGGCATCCTGCCGGCCCGAGGCTCACCAGCCGCCCGGAAAGCGAAGTATAATTCCGAAGCAAGTTATATGCACTTACTTGTTCGGTTTTTCTTTGGTGAAAACATTTTTGTTCCAGCCTCATTCTTCGCTATACTTTTCCAATACTTCTTCTATCGAATGATTTAGACTCTCTACATCTACCTTTTCAACAGGTTGATCTTCCAGATTATATTTCTTTTTTAACTGCAAAATCCTACGCACACTTTCATCAATTCTTTCCTCACTCAATTCGCCCGTTTCTACCGCTTGAACGAGGGCCTCAATCACATTTTTGACATTATCATACTCATGGGCAATGAGAATTACATCACTTCCCGCCTTTACAGATTGGACAGCAGCTTCCCCCATCTCATAATGATTCGTTATTGCCTTCATTGTCATATCATCAGTTACAACAACACCTGTGAAATCAAGTCGGTCTCGCAATAAATTGGTAATCACTTTTTTGGACATAGATGATGGATATGTAGGATCAATTTCCGGAAGCAAAATATGAGCGACCATCACCATATCAGCTCCGTCATGGATTGCCTTATAGAATGGGAGCAGTTCTATTTGTTCCATTTCTTTGACAGATTTCTCAATGATTGGCAAATCCAGGTGGGAATCCACCTCCGTATCCCCATGTCCAGGAAAATGTTTGATTACGGATATGATTTGCTGTGACTGAATACCTTTCATCGTTTCGATCCCTAGCCGACTCACAAGCTGAGGGTCGGAACCAAACGAACGATCATTAATTACTGGATTGTTCGGATTGCTATTAACATCTAGTACAGGGGCAAAATCAAGATTAAATCCGAATGCCTTCACCTGGTCGCCAAGTACCTGCCCTACTTCATAGGAAAAAGCAACGTCATTCAACATGCCAATTTCCTCATTCGTTGGCAAAGTCATCATATTATCAGGGAATCTTGAAATTCTTCCACCCTCCTGATCAACCCCTAAGAAAAGCGGAAATGGGTTTTGCACGTTTTCCCTTTTTATATCATTTAATAAGGTGATCATTTGCTTTGTGTCCAGCAGATTAGCTGCAAAGAAGATGAAGCCACCAACTTGATGATGTGTAATAAGTTCTTTCGTTCCCGCGTCCAATTCCACTCCATCCGTACCTGCAAAAATCATTTGGCCAATTTTTTCACGTATATTCATAGCCTTCAGTTGATTGTTCACACCCTTTTGCTCCTTTATGATTTTGGTTGAATCTGAATAAAGCGAGATATGATCAACAGCAGGATTAGGCACTGATTTTGTCGGTTTTGGCAATATCCATTTCAACTGTTCACTCTTAGATACGTTATATACTAAGATAACTTGATCGACATTTTTATCTTGATAATAGCGAACCTCATCAGGTTCACCTTTTAATTTTTCAATGGTCTCTAAACGAATAAAGTTAAGCTCAGGGGCATAAGAACGGATATCTACAACTCGATCTGCTCGCAAGCCTAAGGTAACTTTTGGACTTTGATACTGCTGATATATCCCTGCGGCTAGTCCATCAATTTGATCAGGGTCCCCCCAAAGCTGATCAACTTCTTGAAGACTAGATTTGCCGGCGATTAAGGGAGCTCCTGGAATCTTTCCAAATCGGGCTTCCCGAAAAATCGCCTTGATTAATTCTTCTTGATTCTCTCTACTATTAGGAACGGACTGTTCTTTCCAGCTCTGCCAAGCTAAATAGGATGACATTCCCAGCAAAAGAACAGCTAAGCAAATTAGCACCTTTTTTGTCATTTGCATCAACCCCATTATGGACTTTCTTTAGACTATACTAGTTTTCCTTTCTTTATAGAACCCTCATAAACCATCTCTTAATAAAAATCACGGTATCTCAAGTTTTATAAAATTATAGGCCTTTAAACAAGGGGGGATTTCTTTTTATATAACATTGACTTTCTCTTTCTAAACTGCTACATTAGCAATAACTAAAAACGGAAGGGTGACCCAATTAGATGAAGTACTAATCCTATTTTTTGAAAAACAATCGAACGAAACTTGTAAAGAACAGATTTTCATCTGTCTTCTTTCACATGTCTTCGAACGATCTTTTCAGAATAGGATTGGTACTACACATTGGGAAAATTAGGGACCAGTGTCTCTTTTTGTATTACCCGTATGCCTCCTATTCTGACTAAAATAGGGGGCTTTTTTGTCTCCGAATTTAAAAAGATGGAGATGATTTGATGCTATTAGAAGCAATTGAACTAAAGTATTATGTAAAAGATCGCCTATTAATCAAGACGGAGCACTTACAGGTTCAAGCAAAAGATCGGATTGGCTTAGTTGGGAGGAACGGATGCGGAAAAACAACCTTATTAGAACTATTAGCTCAAAAAAAGCAACCTGAATCAGGGAAAGTCCACTCTTATGCTAATAGTGAACTCCTTCCTCAACTAAAAAAGACGAATACAACTAAAAGTGGAGGTGAAGTGACACAGGATTATATTAATCAGACATTGGTTAAGAAACCTGACCTCTTACTCGCTGATGAACCAACAACCAACTTAGACACAGAACATATTGAGAAGCTTGAAAAACAACTACAAAGATGGCAAGGAGCGTTCATTCTTGTCTCCCATGACCGTGAATTCCTCGATGCCCTTTGCACAACTATTTGGGAGTTGAACGAGGGTAAGATCAAAGAGTATAAGGGAAACTATTCCGAATATGTTACACAAAAGGAAATAGAACGAAAACAACAAGAAAGTGCTTATGAGCAATATGAAAAGAAAAAGCAACAATTAGAGGAAGCGCTTGTATTAAAAGAGCAAAAGGCAGCTCGAGCCACAAAGCTCCCTAAAAAAACAAGTGCTTCTGAAGCCAAAATTACGGGGGCAAAGCCTTATTTTGCCAATAAGCAAAAAAAGCTCCGCCAAACAGCTAAAGCGATTGAGACTCGTTTAGAGAAGTTAGAAAAAGTGGAAAAGGTAAAAGAACCGCCCGCCATAAAAATGAATCTCCCGAATGAAGAAACTTTTACCGGACGAATTGTCTTAAGGGTAGAAGATGTTCCAGGAGTGGTCGGAAAACGAGTACTTTGGCATTCAGCCCACTTTCAAGTCAAAGGTGGTGATAAATTAGCCATTATTGGTCCGAATGGTAGTGGAAAAACAACACTTATGAAAAAATTGATTCAGCAAAAGCAAGGGATATACTTTTCACCTGCAGTGAAAATTGGTTATTTCAGTCAGAACCTAGATATTTTACAACTCGACCAATCAATTTTGGAAAATGTTCGTTCAACTTCCACACAAGAGGAAAGTTTAATTCGTACTGTGCTTGCAAGACTACATTTTTTTCGTGAAGATGTATATAAAAACGTGTCTGTCTTAAGTGGGGGTGAGCGCGTAAAAGTTGCCTTCGCCAAAATTTTCGTGAGTGATATTAATACCATTCTCATGGATGAGCCGACTAACTTCCTTGATCTTCAAGCCGTTGAGGCATTAGAGTCGTTGCTCCAAGGCTATGCCGGAACTGTCATTTTCGTTTCCCATGATCGTCGTTTTATTGAATCGGTCGCAAATCAAATATTATCTATAGAAAAGCAGGAATTAAAGCTTTTTGATGGAAGTTATAAAGAATACAAACAAGTTAATATAAGTACAAAGCGTGATACTTTAGAAGATAAACGACTTTTGCTAGAGACGAAAATAACCGATGTCCTCAGCCGACTAAGCATCGAACCTTCACAAGAGTTAGAAGCGGAATTTCAACAGTTATTGGCTGAAAAACGCAAATTGGAATTGTAGACGATAATATCCGTGATCCATCTTTATCACGGATATTATTTACAAATTTTGCAATCAACCTACGCTTCATTTTTAAAGGAGGGCTGTCCTATGTTTTTCAAACCGAATCCTAACTTTCACCCTAAAGCCGTTCATACCGCCTTATTCACTACCTTTATTTTTTGGAGTTTACTTCTTTTTGTGAATGCCATTTTTGAACAGATTCAAGGTGTGTCGCTCGTTCAGAGTTCATTTGCAATGCTTATTTCAGGGTTGTCTATTTTCTTTCTTACTGAATTTGTATGTTCATGTTTTTATCGAACTAAGTAACGCTATATGCACTCTTACCAATAAGAAAATAGTGTGATTCTATGTTTCTTTATACCACACAACAAATTAGCGAGTGGAAAATGGGTAACTTCCTGTTAGGCTCATTAGCTATCTACGAAATGGGGCATATTCGTGGTATTCGCGCTATATCTCAAGGCTTCCTAAGATGAAAAGTCTTTATCATATTCAATTATTTATTAAAAAATATAGGTATAACATCTCCAATAAATGAGGGAAGTGTTAACATGCCATCTTTTAAATTAGATATGGACATTCATGAAGCAACCGACAAATTAACTGACCTTTTTAAGGAACAAGTAACCAATGTAACAGCGATTGAGATGGGAGAGCTTAGTCGAGTATTCAGCTTTAACCATCAACAAAACGAATATGTGATTCATTTTAAACGCGATCGCTATTCGTTCGATAAAGCAAAATATATGTTTGAAACTTACTCTTCTGCCGCCCTTCCCATCCCCAAATTAATAGAAATCGGAAGCCTTTCTGGTATGTATTATGCGATTAGCGAAAAGGCATTAGGGCAACCAATAAGTAAATGGGATGAAGAAAATAAAGTAGACTCTATATTGAATCAACTCACAGATCATTTTACATATATGAGTCAAATCCCGATTGATCCAAACATTGGTTTTGGTACACTTACAGAAAAGGGAATAGCTAGCCAAAAAAGTTGGCAAGAAGCGTTAATGCATTTTTTTGATCCAGCTCAACTAGGATTCCATCATAATTGGACGAATTTATATACCATTAGTTTTTTAGAGAAAACCTTATTTACCGAAGGTTTTAACACAATGATGAGCTTAGCGGAATATTCCCCTGTAGAGCCCCATCTTGTACATGGTGATTTTCATCTCGGCAATATGCTTTCTGATGGACAGAAAGTGACAGGAATAGTTGATTGGGAAATGGCTATGTACGGGGATTTTATGTTTGATCTTGCTGGTTTACACTTTTGGGCTCCACATCTTGAGTTTCCGCAGCGTGTCAGAAAGTCGTGGATCGAGAGTGGTAAAAATATTCCTTATTTTGAAGAAAGGCTTCGCTGCTATTTATTGTTGAAAGGAATTGATGGTCTGCGCTTCTATGCTAAAAAAGACGACAAGGGTGCCTATAATTATATGAGGAATAGAGTAATTGCCTTGCTAAAGGAATGACCCCCAAAAAACCATTATAGATGTTCACAATTTTATTATAAAATGGCTGTCCAATAAAATTTGAACAGCCATTAAACTTATTGACTTCCCTTAAAATTATGTCACTTTTAGATCATCATTACTTGAAACATGGAAAGAAAAGGGAAGTTTTTAATGCATTCTTACTTAGAATAGTTTAATTCCCAAATGATGCCATATCGATCTTTCACAATCGCATGTTTTGCTCCCCAAAAAGTATCTTGAAGCTCCATTTGGATTTGTCCTTCTTTAGATAGCGCCTCATACACTTTATTGATTTCCTCTTCACTATCCAAATCAGGCCCCAATAATATTGCATTTCCATTGGATATTTGTTGATCAAAGACATCCGCAAAATAAAGTACACACGTATCATTGATATGAAGCTCTGCATGAATATATTTGCCCTCATGTCCTTTAAACATCTCGATCTCATCTGCCAATTGCGCATTTTGGATTTCGCCACCGAACACTTGCTGATAAAATTCAATCGCTTCTTTACAATTCTCAATCCTTAAATGGGGAACCATTCGCTTCATATCAAAAACCTCCTCATATAATTATGAGCATAGATTACTCTTTTATCGCTTACACGTCAAAAAATTTGCCACAACACTCTAGTAACATAATAAAAAGGGAAGGAGTATTGAAACTGTATCCCGAAAACAATAGTATTAATCAAAGTAATTTATACAAGTGATTTTGTTTAAGTACCCATATTCCTTTATTTTAAACAAAACAGGTGATGATATATGTATAATAACGAAGAACGTGAACTTTTAAAGCAGAAGATTGAACATTTCAGCAAACAATTGGATGAGGTGCAAGGGTTATTGCTCGTTGGTTCTGGAGCGACAGGTTATCGTGATCAATATTCAGATCTTGACCTATTAGTTGTTGTAAATAACAGCCAAAAAGTCTTGACTGTTCAAAACAAGCTACAGACCTATTTACACACCCAATATAGGATTTTAGAAGAAAAAGTGTATCAACATGAACCTGATATTTTTGTTACCTGCTTCCTTTTCAATAATTATTTAGGACTTGATCTAGGCATCTGGTCGTTAAATAAACTAAGAGCCACTAAACCAAATTGGCTTGTTCTCTTTGATCGAGACCCTAATAAACTCGAAAAGAAACTAGTTCAATCGCTAAAAATTCATACTCATCAAAACCTGGAGGAAATGATCGAAGACTCGCTTACTTTTATTTGGCAATTTTTCAGAAGTTCCGCTATCGCAATCAAGCGGCAACAATATATTCAAGCCATTAGAGAAATTGACTTTATTCGCTGTCACATCATCCGGTTTATCTGCCAAAAACACCATATCCACTATGATTTCGAGAAATCCATAGATCATATTACCGATCCGCACGTACAGAAATTACAAAGGACGTATGAAGTAAAATTAGAGCAATATAGTATGCAGCAGCTTCTTAGAGACGTTCTGTCCCTCTATTTTTCTGTAATCAATATTAGTGAATCAGCTATTCAATTAAAACAGCAAGAAATGCTAGACGAATTTATAAGGGACTTGTTCGAAGGTACATAGGGAATCGTGGGTGGATAAACATGACACCTCATCCCTATTTATCCATCCATGCATTTTGTTGCATATTAATGATTGGTTTGACGAACAATTTATACAGCAAATTTTAGCTATACATTACTTTGGCACCTTTTGGCAAGGAGCGAACATGCTGTAAATGAGCTGTCACCTTTGCATCGTCACTCTCAGGATATTCAAACTTAAAATGGTTAGCGACCTTTTGCGCCGAAGTTCTAAATAAGTCTCCCATCCTAAAAAGGGATTTCCACATATTGTCATACTCTCCATCTGGGTAGGTTTCAACAAAATGCTTCCATGTTTCAGGATCAAGGTAATGCTTAAAGTATTTTCCACTTTTCCCTGCACTTACCGAAAAATCCGTGTCTATCCCAATTCGCCATTCCAGCATCTGCATAAGCATATTTCTGACAGGAACATCCATCATTTCCTTTGCATAGGAGAGTTCTTCACGCCAGATCCCTTTGCCGACATAAGTGCTAACCCACCAAAATTCATTACAACAATCGGCAAACTGTTTAGACGTCGGGGGGATATCCAGTAATTATTGTCACTAGCAGGTGGAAATGTCTGCAACATATGATCTTTGTCCAATAGAACAATACTTAAGCTATCCTCACCAAGCATTTTATCTATCTTTTCCTCTGGAATCAAAGTCAAATCAATTCGATTCCCATCGGTAAACTGCATTAAATAGACAAAAATCCCATTATTATCTGGAGGGATTAAAGACATCTCCTCTGGCATTTGCATAATCATAATCTCCCCGAAACGGTGGACCCATTGGTGATTTTTTGTAAAAGAAGCCAAATCTCGCACAACATAGACAACGTCAAAGTCTTGAAAACAATCCTTCTGGGCCCGTGGATTCGTGCGTGAACCGTTCATCACAACTGCACGGATACGCTCGTCTTCTTGGGCAGTACCGACAATTAGATTCATCATTTCTTCTTCTGTGCGCATTTTCAATCTTCATTCATCCCTTCATCTGTTTGAGGAAACCAATTTCCTTTAACTTTATAGCAAGTCGATCAAGTTTCTTTTGCCAGCCCCTTCGATGATCTAGTATTAATTCAATTCCCGATAATTTAGCAATGCTCTCCACGACTTCCCCAATTGACATTTCATCTGTTTGGATATGCTCCTTGAACAGATCACTTTCTAAGACTTTAAGACGTTCATGGCTTTGTTGAAATGCCCATGAGTTCTTCCCTTCCCAACGTTTCCATAGACGTTTTTGGATCGTCGATTTAGAGGCGGCCAACGTAAAATGCAGAACATTAATCCCCTCTGCTCTTAATCTCCCAATCACTTCAGCAAAATAAAGTTCATTTGTTACAGTCATCGGTACAATGATGATCCCGGCATATTCCTCAGCAACCTGTTTCAATAAGCGATAGTTAGCCTCTCGCCATAATGGATAATCTTGAAAGTCCCCCTTTGAAATCTCCTTCGGCACATTGGCCATCAATACATAACCAAATCTCTCGGGATCATAGACAAAAGCTTTCTCTACTCTTCTTTGTAGCTCATAAGCTGTGGTCGTTTTCCCACTCCCAAATGTGCCGTTAATCCAAATAATCATCCTATCTCTGCCTCAAACGTTACGATTTCATCGGGTGCTGTTGGGGACTTTCCAAATACATAACCTGAGGAACAAATAATATTTTTATAGCCCAAATCTTTTAGAAGCAATGTAAATTCCTCGATCCCATACCAGCTTAATTGTAACTCTTGTAGTTCTGTTTCAAGCAAATGGCCCTTTTTCCACTTTTCATATTTTAAAAGGGTAGTTGTCCGTTGTTTCACCCAGTTTATCTGAATGGATTTACTCTCTAATGTGATGCCCTCCCCATTAGGAAGTGAAAATACTTCTGTTGAAATCTCTCCCTCTTTGAAATCATAAGGAAGCAATAAATCTATGATGATACGCCCCCCACTCGCTAGATGCCGTTTAAAATTCTTTAATACCGTGATCGCCTTTTCCCGGGATTCAATCAGACAAAAGGTGCCTGTTGGCATAATAATTGATTGATATTGTTGGGAAAGAGCAAAATTCTCTAGTCTCATTTCATATAATTCGGGAGCCAATTCTCGTTCTTCACATCGGTTGCGGCAAGACTGTAGCATTTCTGGAGAATAATCAATCCCATCTACTACAAAACCATTTTCTAAAAGTGGAATAAGGCATCTGCCAGAACCAACCCCCGCTTCCAATACTCTGCCATCTACATTTTCCAATCGCTTAAGATAATATTCGATATCTCCATTGATCGACCGTCCAACCGGTTTGGTTAAATCATAAAGTTCTGTACTAAGCTTGCCATAATAGCTAAACATTTTATTTTTACCTTCTTTCATATATGCACGTATGAGCATACTCTTTAAAAACAAGTAACACCTTTTTATTCGCCTACTTTTTTGTGTTCCTATCCAAGCAACATTGTAGGAAATCTCCTGTTAGATCCATCTTTACTTATTCTCTAAAAAACTAAATTCCCCTCCATAATGATAAAATGAAATTTCAATTAGTATTGACATTCTGATTTTCTCCCATAGATTAGTAAGCAAAAGTTAGCAACATCCCATATAACCAAAGCCTTTTAATGACCTCCAACAAAAGACTGAGGAGATCGTCCGCCCTTCGAAAATGTCTGTAATAACCTCTCTGTTTGATAATAAAACAAACATAGGTACAATTAAGATTATCGAATATTAAATCCTCAATATCGTAGCACTACAGCAGAAATAATATGAACGCAACAATTAACAAAATGCCTTTGTTAATGTATAGAACACCTACAATAAAGATACTTAACATAATCGGTGCAAACATATGATATTTGGTGAATAACTTTTTTAAACTTAAGAAGAATGGCTATCATAGGTGCAAAATCGTCTCTACAAAAAGCCAATAGCTAATAGAACGAGAGTAACGGCTAATAGAGCGCATACAATGGCTAATAGGCTGAGTCCGACAGCTAATAGAATGCATTTAACGGCTAATAGGACAAAAAAGCAGTAGTGATTTTAAGAAGAAAGGTCCGAAATGGAAAGGATGATCTAAGAAGCACTATCCGAAAAATTAAACATAGCCAGACAGGCTGTTAGTTAGGTGAAGGCCCAAAGTAAATGGAGCACTTTCAAAGTAAAGCGAGGAACAAATAGAGCGGTTTAATGGTTTACTGGCATTTGGGCTTCATAATTACATTATTCGTAAAGGGATGATAAAAGGTGAAAGACTACTGTATTGCCAATACGACAAAAGCAGAAAGAGAAAAACTAGTTGCGAATGCTGAAGCTATTAATTCATTAGGAGCTGAACCATTGACAAAAGAAAATCAGGCTTTATTACAAATGTATGTGAACGGTGAAATCGAGCTTGATGATTTGCAAAGAAAAATTATTGATAAATACAGCAAATGAGACACAAGTATGTGACACAGTTGTTTTAAACACACTCAAAACCGTTTGTGTGTATTTTTGCACTAGGAATAGATTTGCTAGGTTAGCCTCTTTATTTTTGGGCTCGGTAGGCTTTGGTGGGAGATCCATATAGGAGGTTGTCAATATAAGTTTGCCATAATGTCCCGAAGGATAATGCCATTTTACATTGACAACCTCGCTACCGTAAATCCAGCAGTAAGCAAGCTGTAGCTATATTTGGGTTACTACATAGACCATAGGATCTGTCATTTCCGTTGTTCCAAAGAAGTAAAGCTGATTAGCTAAGAAAAGCTCATAATATCGGTTTGGTGAAGGCTCTGGATCCCCTCTTAAGCCAATCCGCATTTGTGGAGGGGCGTTTTCAGTGAGTTCAAACTCAAATCCCTCACCTAATTGCATAAGAAAAGTCATAGAAATCTCACCATTATAAGTAGCTGGGGCTTCATCTTCTATAAGCCATAGAGGCTGACCTCCCACTTTGTTCATTTCATCTTTTTTAGTAGTAGTTTCAAACACCCAACGTTTAAACATTATTTTCTCTTGATAATCTTGTCGGGGCTTTATCGCAGCCGAGGTTCGAAATACCAATATTCTAAAATGGCGTTGATAATTTTTCAAAAATTCCTTGGGGATATCGGCCCCTTTTAAAGGAACATCGAGCATCTCTGGAATTAGCTCTTCTTCATTCGCACAATTTGTACACTGGAAAACAGCCATTGAGAACTCTTGCCATGAATGCCCTTCTGGAAAGGCAATTTGAAAAAAGAAAGTTTGTTCAGATCCACATAATGAACAACTTGGAATATCTAAATTTTCTGGGATTCTCGGCTGTCCCCCAATAAAAGATAGATCATCTTCTTTCTGCACTTGCCCAGAATTATCTAATTTTAAAGTATAGCCTGACATTCCATCATCTCCTTTTGCTCAACTTTGTTATGGATTTGGAAAAATGCGGGATATCGTTTCTCCATTCACTCGGACTTGATACAATATTTCATAAGGCCTTGTTGAACCGGCTGTATACTTAGGAACAACCCGAACAAAGACATTTTTCCCAGCTTTAACTTCATCAGCAATTAATTTTTCGAAGGCGCGAAAAGCACCTCTATTGACCCGACTATTTTGCGGAAAAAGGTTTCCAGAATTCATATTTCCCAGGCCACCGAGACGATTTCCAATCGCATGACCTGCATCATCTGTCATTTTCCCGAGTTTCCTTACATAATCACGAGCTGCTTGATTCGTCACGGTCCCTGTATTTAAATGGTGCTTTTCAATTTTAGCAAATACAGAACGGAGCTCACCATTTGAACCAATCGATGTCCTGTAGGTTAAACCTCCAGCAGTGGTTAACTCAAACCGTTCCATCCCTTTTGGTGCCTTCAATATTTTTTTGGAAATAATCTTGCCAAAAGGCAATCGACTCATACCGATGGTAAGCAAAGATGCTGCAGCATACTCAGGTGTCAGCATTTTTTTAGGATTTCGAATAATATCCGCAAGCTCTTTCCCACTTGAAGCAAGCCCAATCCCTGTTGAAACAGCAACTAGCGCAGACCAGACACCTAGGAATGGAACAACTAAGGAAAAAGCACCTGCAATAATCGCTCCTTTTTCCCATCCTGATAAGCGATCCCACCAGCTTTGCAAATGATCAAACAAGCAAGCAAAGCATGACTCATAGCCAAAGGATACTTGATTCCAAGCAAAATAGTAGAAAACAATAAGGAAGGAAGCTAGGAGAACAAGTAATACCTCAAAATATTTAAGTGTATTTTCTCTTAAAATTGGAAGGCGCTCTTCTTTTGCTTCCTTATTCCCATACAATAAAGTTAAACCTAGTTCTCTTCTTTCCCGGTAAAAATGTAGCAAATAGCCGTATTGCTGTCTGCTTTTAAATAAAGAGATCATTAAATTCCAAATTTCAGAAAATGGATTAATCATTTTCTCATACGATAACAGTGGGAGTTTATCACGCACCCGATTAAAATCCGCATAATCAATCAACAGAGCAATGCCTAGCATGATTAAAAACCAAATTTTTGTTTGGTAACCGCTCCCTAATAACCCATGGAAAGCTCTAATCCAATCAGGAAATTGATAGCTGCCATTCCACAAAGCATGGTCCATTATGGCAATGAATAAACAAAAGCCAGGCAAAATAAATATATAATTCTTTAGCTTTTTTCTAAATCTTAGAGCAAAACCAATTCCAAGTGTGATCAAAGCAGTTAGCAAAGCATGACTAGCTGTCATTTGCGTCGGGAAATAACTTTCTTCCATATAGCCGGGAAAAAGCGTAAAGAAATCCCAGTGAAGGACATTCCCTCCCAATAAAGTAAACCCATACATATTACCAGATGCAATTCTTCTCACAAACTCTTCAACGAGCTGAAAGCCTGCACCAGTTGCAGCTCCAATTAAAGCATAATCTGTAAGACTTAAAGAAGTAGCTCTTCTCGATAAATATAAGTAGGCAGCAAGTGGCAATAATTTAAGAATTTCCTCCATAATAGGAGTTAAAATAGACATGCTCCAAAAATCAGATGCTGTGCCTCCAAATAACTTAGTGATCAGCAAAACGACTACAGCTGTTAACGGTACGACAAACCAAGCACCAGCAAGAAAAAAATGAGTATATTGTTTCCATGTTAATGTTTTACTTCGGCAAAGAAGCCAGAACTGCACAATGACATAAAAGGACCATAAAAACTGGACAGTCATTGTTCGCGAATCTTTTAAGAAAAAGAGACTAATAATGAATAAAAGGACCAAAATCCACGATACAAACATATATAAATACGTAATAATTGGAAACTTAGCAACAATAGTTTGCCAGGTGTTTTCAACCTTATCTAAGGTTGACCTTATTCCATGACGAAACTTCCCCATCTTCCCTTGCATGCAGTCCCTCCTTGTCTTGAAATGACTTTATTAGTCTGTGTTACACGAATAAACATCTATGGAAGATCAGACAGATTGTTGAGATTGCTAGAGTATCATTTCATCATATAATTATATTTTTATCTTAAATAGAATCAATTTCATAATAGAGATTTTAGCCTTCAAATCCGAACAACGTTGATTTACGCTTCAGGTGGGCGCTTTCGGGGGCATCCTGCGGGATCCTCACCTGTCACGCTAATCCCCAGGAGTCGCCACCTTCCACTCCAATCAACTAAGTTAAGGAAATACATGGACTAACAATTTAATCTCCTTTAACAATAACGTTGTATGGATCATTAATAAGCAATGATGAAATTGACTTAAATACTGTGGATAATAACCTTAAGATAGTAAAGCCTAGACTTAAGCAGATATTATCGGATAATGACTGTATTTAAGGCTCCTATAAAGATTTTGTTAAATATAATGCTAGATCATCGTTTACATATACTTGGTCTCCACGATTTAGTTGCCTTCTATTTTGATATATCCCACGGCCATCTGGTAGATAGCCTCTTCTTATATATAATCGTTGGGCAGCACCATAATCCTTAATAAGCCCGAAACCAATACCAATAATAGGGTGTGTATCCGCAACAATTCTTTCTGCTTCATTCATCAATTCCGTTGCAATTCCATTATTTTGATAGCAAATTAAAACGTTCAAATCAACGATTTCTGGAATCCCTTCCTCCAAAAATGGTGGATAAGTGGATTTCCATTTAATTGTTACATAACCGGCAAACTTGTTCAGGTATTCAGCTACAAGGATAACCCGTTCCCCTTTATCTTGCTCCTCAGCATATTGCTCAAATTGGGAGGCTGGTTTATGCCAGCCTTGATCCATAAAGGCCTTTTCAATAATCTCAAAGTCGTTTTTAGCTAATTGGCGAACTGATATAGATGGTTTTTTCACTATTCTTCCCTTCCCTCTTCCCGATTTCAGCAATCTAATAAGCGTAAGCGATAAGCATTCATGGCGGTTTCTCCAAGCTGATCAAGAAGATTATAATTCGCATAGGCACCTACAACAGCACCAATCCCGGGGATTAACTGAAACATTTTTGCCAAATCAATATGATCTCGATATTCTTGCTGAAAAACGCGCCAATCCATATCAAGCAATTCCCTTTTCTTCAACTCCCAATTTTTAATCGTTTCAAATGTTTCCTTTCGTTTCTCATCACTAGAAAATGCTAGCTGAAAAACATGAAGAATAAATAATCTTTCTTCATATTTATTTGTGTCATATCCGTATATCGTCGCCGCCTCAAATAAAAACTTCATTTTAATTGACAACAATAGGGGGAAATCAGCTAACCCAAGCAAGATACCGCCTGCTCCTGTCCCCGCTCCCTCAACGACAGCTGTTTTTCTATAGGTTGAAAGCTTCTGTTTCAATGCTTTGTCCTGCTCATAAAGATTTACTTCTATAGAATCTCGCTTCTTCGTTGTCACACTAGAACCGGCAAGTGTTGCTTTTACCATATTTTTTATACTATCTGTGATCACATTATGGACTTTTTCTGGAATCAAGCTATTAACCTTTGTTTGTGTAGTTTTCGACATTCGATTTAACAGACTCGATCGTTTAAATATTTTTCTTTGCCACAGGATTAGCTCATCTCTAACCTCGTCTTCATATGCAGCCAATGACGACACATCCTTTTGTCTTTTTATTCAAATATTAAAAAACATCCTTCATTTTCGCTTATAGATATTGCTATGTTTGGAACATGCCAAATTCTTATTTTTCTTATAACAGAGTATACGAATGTTCTTTTAAAAAAGATTCATTCAAAAAAATCCTCTTTATGAAGCTATCCCCTTTTTTAAGCATTGACATTAAAATAACTTCCTTTGTATGCTTACCTAAAAAGGAGTCCAAACATGAGCCTAGAGAGTACGATTAAATACACTAATAAGGCAGTTTTAACACCAGAAGCTTTATCACGATTATTTCAAGCTTCTGGAATCAAAAGACCGTATGATGATCTTCCCCGGATTCAGCGAATGATTGACTGTGCAGATATCACCTATACAGCTTGGGCTAGTGATCAACTAGTTGGAGTAGCAAGGGCGATAACCGATTTTAGCTATTGTTGTTATTTGTCTGATTTAGCAGTAGACAAAGACTATCAAAAGCAAGGGATTGGCAAAAACTTAGTATCTTTGTTACAAGACCAACTTGGAGATCAAGTCGCACTTATCCTTTTATCCGCACCTAACGCAATGGAGTATTACCCTCAACTTGGATTTAACACAATTCGAAATGGTTTCATTATACCCCGAAAGAAATAATTTAATTAAGTCCCTCGTAATCTGATTATATAAAGCAGGATACCTTAGCTTTATTTGTACAATTTATTGGGACGATGAAATAAAGGGCATTCGGTATATCACATGTAATTAGCCACCCTAACAAATAGGAGATGGATGAAAATGTCCAAACATTTATAAACAGCATGATAACTCTTACTGCGGCCCACATATATACTTCGACCTCTCGTGCTATATCTCTTACTTTCCGTAGAGTTTTTCATTTATGCAGGCTGGTTGTATCAAGAAATGATAAAATTGCGCTACTATATTGTTCTCAATGGTCTCAGCAAAGGCAGGGATTAAGTTGCAACGTCATGTTGCTTTGTCTACTCAAGTACATCCTGTACAGTGTGATTCTGTATGGGCTACATCTATAGTCCGGTGAAAAAGGAAGCATTTTGATATTAGGTCATTCAAAAGCTATATCACATTTCGCACTTTTTACCAATTATCTAAAAAATAATTTACCTTTTTATGAAAGGATAAATGGCTTGCTTCTAATTATGTAGCGGCCCTCGCTCGGACTTCGTATAAAACGAAAAAAGGCTGTTTCAAAGGATATAATCCATTTGAAACAGCCCTCCACTTAAGAACATGTTGGAAGCTTTTCTGGTTCCATAATTTTATTATCTGTTACATGAACCTGGCAGTTTTTGCCGCTCACAACGATTTTAAAAACTCCCGTATTAAAATCTGTGCCAATTTCTTTATAGAAAATCCCTTCAAAACAAGACCGTTTAGACAAGGTGAAGCTTAATTGGTACCCGCCTTCTCCGTCCTTTACTAAAAAACAACGAACTCCCTTTTCGTAGATCTCATCTTCTTCGCTTTTAATGGTACGATCCACTGAAACGATATGGAGATCAACGAAAGTAATCTCTCTTAATAACACATTCACAAAAGATCCTTTTGTAATTTCTTCCCAGCGGTTTTGAGCTGTCTCACCAATCACAATTTGGGTAACATTATAGTGGTAAGCTATATCGGCAATGACTTTAGCTGATGGCCGTTTTTCATTATCCTTTAAGATAAATTCTTCGGCCCCTAATTCATCTGCTAATTCCCTCCAATGTTCCACATAATCTGATTTTTCCGCGTCAAATTCATCATATGGGCGTGGGTCTACCGTCAATATATATAAAGGACAATTTAGCATATTCGCTATTTTAGAGCCACGTCTAATAAGACGCTCCCCGTTCGGACCGTAATAAACACAGACAAGAATGCACTCATCCATACGACCCTTTACCTTTTTCATGAGCCTTTTCACCTCTTCGTTTTCTTTCCCCTAACTTTTTATCACTTATTCATTATTGATACAATATAACATACTTTCATATTAAAAAAAGACCTTTTTCTAGAATCGTCTAGTGTGCGTTTCTCAATTGATTCCTGTATACTATTCTATATAGTATACACAAAATAAAGAAATGTATATGGGCGACCATTGTCCTATATCCATAAAGATATGATTAAGAATGGTATAAGTGGCTTTGGTATAGGAAGAACGGATAAAGAGTACATCATCCCATCCTAGCTTTTTCAACCCACAACCTGTGGGTCCTCTTACGTCATCTAATTATTGCGACTATCCTATAAGTCGTCAAGTCCATCGTCACCATGTATTACGTTTACCATTTTGTCCATATTAAAATTAAAATTGCTATCTGCCTTTTTAACGTGTTTACGGGGATTAAGACTGCGTTCACAACATAGAGGCAAAGAAGATTGGAGGTTTCACATTGTTATCAATCAACATAACAATAGTCATCCCCCTATTAATTGCATTATTCTTACCGTACCTTTCTAAAAAGAAATTACCCTTTCATATAGGTTGGTTTGTTTTAGCTGTTCCCATCATCCTATTTATCATTATTTCCAGTTATATTCCTTCTGTTGCATCCGGAGAAACATATCTCTATACAATAGAATGGATTCCTACCTATGGCATTCACTTTACGACTTATCTAGATGGTCTTAGCATGATCTTTGGATTATTAATTACGGGGATTGGAAGCTTGGTTATCCTTTATTCCATTTATTATTTATCATCGAAGGAATCTCTTCACACTTTCTATGTATATTTACTTTTATTTATGACCGCAATGCTAGGCGTTGTATTTTCAGAAAATTTATTTGTTTTATATGTATTTTGGGAGCTAACAAGTATTTCGTCCTTCCTATTAATTGCCTTTTGGTATCACCGAAAAGGTTCACGAAATGGAGCTCAAAAGGCGCTTTTAATTACAGTTAGCGGTGGTTTTTCTATGCTAACTGGATTTATCATGCTTTACTCCATGACCGCTTCAGCAAGTATACGTGAAATTATTGCTTCCATTGATCAATATATTGGTCATCCTTTATTCGTACCAGCTTTAATTTTGATTTTAATTGGTGCTTTCACAAAATCGGCACAATTTCCCTTTCATATTTGGCTACCTGATGCGATGGAAGCTCCAACGCCAGTCAGTGCCTATCTCCATTCAGCTACAATGGTTAAAGCAGGGATTTACTTGGTAGCACGTTTTACTCCTGTTTTTGGTGGTGAAGCCTTGTGGTTCTGGTTGGTAAGTTGTGTTGGCCTTATTACGATGTTCTGGGGATCATTTCGAGCCATTCGACAGACAGACTTAAAAGCACTGCTTGCTTTTTCTACTGTCAGTCAACTTGGTTTAATTATGAGTCTGCTTGGTTTAGGATCTATCGCTTATCATTTAGGCGTAGAAGAAGAATCAGTGCTCTTCACACTGGCTACATTTGCGGCGTTATTTCATCTAATTAATCATTCTACCTTTAAGGGTGCGCTTTTCATGATTGTGGGAATCGTAGATCATCAATTAGGAACACGAGACATCCGTCGACTTGGTGGATTAATGTCCTTTATGCCTATTTCCTTCACAGTCGCTATAGCTGGCAGTTTCTCTATGGCTGGATTACCGCCTTTTAATGGTTTTTTAAGTAAAGAGATGTTCTTTACGTCTGTTCTGAACATTAATCAGCTTGATCTACTTTCCCTGGACACATGGGGGATCCTTTTCCCAATTATCGCCTGGGTCGGTAGTATTTTAACCTTTGTCTATTGCATGATCTTCGTGTTTAAGACTTTTGCCGGCAACTATCAAGAGAACAAGCTTGAGCATGAAGCACATGAGGCACCAATAGGAATGCTAATCTCCCCTGTAATATTAGCTGTCTTAGTGATCGGTATTTTCCTTTTCCCTAATATTGTGGGGAAATATATCATCACTCCAGCTATGCTTAGTGTTTTCCCAACTTTCACTCCAACGCTGGATTTAGGCCAGACTATCTCCTATTGGCATGGATGGAAATTGGAAATTTGGATGACGATCGGAGTCATAGCATTTGGTACATTCCTATATATTTTCTTCCAAAAATGGAAGGGAGTGTATTCACTATTTTCACCAAAATGGAGCTTTAATACTTTATACGACAATCTATTAGAAAAATCTGAAGCCCGGTCTTTCCATTTAACGAAATTTTATATGACAGGCTATCTGCGCGATTATTTAGTATATATCTTTCTCTTCCTAATTGTAGTGACAGGCGGGATCTTTCTTTACACAGATGCCTTTTTGTTTGATATGTCAGGGGACGCACCTGTCCGGGGATATGAATGGATCATAGTGCTTGTCATGTTAATTGCGGGAGTTTCTATCTTATTTGCCAAATCTCGCGTCACCGCCATTCTATTGAATAGTGTTCTTGGATATATGGTTGCTGTTCTATTTGTAGTATTCCGGGCTCCTGATCTAGCTCTTACTCAGCTTGTTGTTGAAACAATCTCAACGGTCTTATTTTTACTCTGCTATCATTTCCTACCCGAATGGAAAAAGGGAAAAACCGAACGAAAAACAAAATTCACCAACATGGTTATCTCCATTTCAGTAGGAAGTCTATTCATACTTATTGCTTTAGCCGTGAATAGTGAGAGTTTATTCGAAACCATCTCCCGTTATTTTGAAGGAGCTTATGAGCTTGCAGGGGGAAAAAATATAGTAAACGTGATTTTAGGAGATTTCAGGGCCTTCGACACAATGCTCGAAGTTGTCGTCCTCTTCATAGCTGGAATTGGTGTCTATAGTCTTATTAAACGGAGAACTATAAAGGGGGAGGAAAATCTTGAAGATCAATGATGTCATCTTACAAACGGTCGCTAAAGTTGTTGTGTTTATTATATTGACTCTTGCCGTTTATCTTTTCTTGTCAGGCCACAATAGTCCTGGCGGGGGATTTATTGGCGGACTTGTTCTGGCAGCCGCTGTTGTCTTACTTTGTCTTGCCTTTGATATTGATACAATTCAAAAAGCGATCCCGTTTGATTTTAAACTAGTAGCAGCAGTAGGTGCCTTCCTTGCTGTCACAACTGGTGTAGGTGCCTTATTGTTCGGTGCCCCCTTTTTAAAGCAAGTTTTTCATTCCTTTCACCTTCCTCTTCTTGGAGAGACAGAGCTTACAACCGTGACAATATTTGAGGCGGGAGTTGCCTTAGTCGTTGTTGGGGTTGTAGTAACTATTATTTCAAGTATTAGTAAGGATGTGTAGTAAGTGGAGACGTTAATCATCGTTCTAGCTGGCGTTTTAGTTATGATCGCCACCTATCTATTTCTTTCCAAGAATTTAATTCGTGTAATTTTAGGATCTGCTATCCTATCTCATGCCGCTCATTTACTGATTATGACGATGGGAGGGCTTAAAACAGGAAGTGTCCCAATTGTTGGAGAAAAGCCAATTGCTTATACTGATGCCCTTCCACAAGCCCTCATTTTAACATCGATTGTGATCGGATTTGCTGTAACAGCTTTGTTCCTTGTGTTAGCTTATCGAACTTATCGTAAGCTTGGAACCGACAATCTTGATCAATTAAGAGGGATTAGTGATGAATAATATGATTGCTTTACCAATGGTCATCCCAATTCTAACTGGCATTCTCTTAGTTTTCTTGCGGCAACATATTCGAATCCAGAAATGGCTAAGTATGGGATCCATGGTCTTGACGATTGGATTAAGTATCTATTTGTTAAATCAAATACAAACAGAAGGAATTCTCAGGTTAGACTTTGGGGGTTGGAAGCCACCATTCGGTATTCTTTTTGTCGCAGATTCTTTCTCCATGTTACTTGTTCTAACAACTTCCATTGTTTCGGCTATATGTTTACTCTATGCTTTTTACTCTTTTGATATAAATTTGGAAAAGCACTTTATTTACCCTTTTATCTTTTTCATGATTGCTGGTGTACACGGTTCTTTTTTAACAGGGGACCTCTTTAACCTCTATGTCTGTTTTGAAGTCATGCTGTTGGCCTCCTACATACTTGCCGCTATCGGTGGTACGAAAAAACAGCTTCGGGAATCGATTAAGTATATTGCAATTAATGTCTTATCTTCCTGGCTATTTTTGGTAGCTATCGCCTATTTATATGGAACATTGGGCACTTTGAATATGGCCCATTTATCGTACAGAATTGCGGAGGTTGGACAAACACCTATATTAACTGTTATTAGTGTTTTATTTCTTGTCGTCTTTAGTTTAAAAGCAGGATTATTGCTTTACTTTTGGCTTCCAGGATCTTATAGTGCACCACCTACAGCAATTGCTGCTTTATTTGGCGCCTTGCTGACAAAGGTAGGGATCTATTCTCTCTTCCGAATCTTTACCTTGCTATTTTATCATGAGCCTGAGATTACACACACTATTATCGGCATTATGGCTGGTCTTACACTAATAGCTGGTAGTATTGGTGCTATAGCTTTTAAAGATTTGCGCCAAATTATTTCTTATAATGTCGTCATCGCAGTTGGATTCATATTAGTAGGACTTGCTGTCTCCACACCCGAGGCGATCGAAGGGTCAATCTATTATTTGATTCACGATATGATTGTGAAGGGATTATTGTTCTTATTAGGAGGAACCATCATTGCTCTAACAGGGACTGCTAGAATCGATAGGATGAGTGGGCTTATAGGGAATTATCCTTTATTAGGTTGGATATTTTTGATCGTTACATTATCATTAGCAGGTGTCCCACCGTTAAGTGGATTTATCGGAAAAGTATTGGTCGGAAAAGGTGCTATCGACACTGGCCATTATATCCTTACAGCATTGGCTATTATTTCTAGCATCTTTGTTCTTTATTCTCTACTCCGTGTCTTTCTTAATAGCTTTTGGGGCGAAACTATTATTCAAATAGAAGATGAAATGCCACTAAGGAAAGGCTGGATCATCCCTTGTGTTCTTCTAACACTCGGTACGGTCGGATTAGGATTTGGAACAGAATATCTTGCTCCTTATGTACGTGATGCAGCCCACACATTAATGAATCCACATATCTATGTAGAAGCAATTCTTGAGGGGAAAATTCCATAAAGATACGGAAAAGCACAAGCGCCTGTTTAGCAACGTACAAACTCGGATAACAAGGTTCAAAGGCTAAATTTCAGTGACCAACAGCTTGTTGGCCTGAGATAAGAAAACACGATGAACCAGGAAGAGCGGAAGACGTTGCTCAGGATCGACACGCAAATGTTCCAAAACCTAGGAAGGGTGGTTTTTCCTTCATAGATTCTGGGTTATTTAGCGGAACATCGGCTAATAGCGCGACGTCCTGTCGCAACACCGATGGACTCGCATCCTACCTCCCGCCTGTAGCTAGACACCGAGGGTGAATCGATGTTAACTTACGCATGCAGGCGCCGGAGTTAGATCCAACATTAGCCAAGTTTAAACTTTGTTTTAAAAAGAGGTGATGATGTAATATGCCCGCTCAATTTATTATGAACTTATTTATTGCCTTTCTTTGGATGCTACTGACGGATGAAGATGAGTTTCGATTATCTACATTTTTTGCTGGATATCTCGTCGGTATTGTGATTGTCTTTTTAATGCAACGCTTCTTTAAAAAGCAATTTTATTTACAAAGATTTTATTACGTTATAAAGCTGATCTTTATTTTTAATTCTGAGTTATTCCAATCAGCTTTTCTTGTGATGAAGCATATTTTAAGTCCAAAAATCGATATTCAACCAGGTATCTTCACTTATAAAACGGGATTAAAAAGTGATTGGGAAGTTACTACTCTTTCCATGCTTCTGACGTTAACACCTGGCTCAGTCGTCATGGAGATTTCCCCAGAAGGAGATACACTATATATCCATGCGTTAGATATTGAAAGATATAAAGATTTTCTACTGCGTTCTTTAGAGAAGTTTGAAAAAGCTATTATGGAGGTGACTCGGTAATGATCAGCATCATGTTATTTACAACATTATCCTTATTCGTAGTCGCGATTGCGATTGCCTTGTACAGAATCATTAAAGGTCCTTCAATTCCAGATCGAGTCATTGCCCTTGATATGATTGGGGTAAACCTTATCGCCGTCATAGCTGTCATATCCATTGCTCTTAAAACGAAGGCCTTTTTAGAGGTAATCCTAGTTCTGGGGATTCTATCCTTTATTAGTACAATTGCCTTTTCAAAATTTATTGTTAGAGGTGTTATCATTGAACGGAAACGAGATGAGTGAATTTATCACTGTTTTACTTATGCTCATTGGAAGTATTATTAGTGTGATTAGTGCTGTTGGGATTATTCGGTTTCCTGATGTTTATACCCGTTCTCATGCCGCCACAAAAAGCTCTACATTGGCAGTCCTCCTCACATTAGTAGGGGCGTTCCTCTATTTTTTATTCACAGAGTCTCTAGTTAGTATCCGCTTGATCCTGGGGATTGTCTTTGTCTTCCTCACTTCTCCAGTCGCCGGCCATCTGATCATCCGGGCTGCCTATCGTTCTGGTGTTAAATTATCTGATTCTACTGTCGAAGATGAATTAAAAGATGTTCTTCATTCGAAAGATTCTGAACAGAACAGGGCGTCGGAAGTTAGTTCTGAACAAGAGCCTATCAGGCCTTAGATAAAGCATTTTTCCTTGTACAAATCTATTACAAAATGGATGAATGCCAATTGAAAGAATTAATGCCACTGAAAAACAGCACTTTTTACTTTATATTCAACATAGGTTTTATAACCATTTCATTCTTGATTTTTAACCGTTGTCGTTGATTTAAGCTGAAGGTGACAACTCCTGAGGGATGACCGTGATCGGTGCCATCCCACAGGAGTCTCCTATAGCGATGAGGAGCTCACCGTACGACCCTCCTAGAGTATAAATCCAACAGTATTCCATAGAGCCCTTTTAATTACCACCTTTTAGTGTTAAGGTGTTGCACTTCAGTAGAGTCTACTGAAATGCTTCAAGGCTGAATAAATGGCTTATGTTCAAAATGCGCAACATTTTTCTTCATTTGTTGCTGAAAAAGATCATAATGTACCCAACTAAGCGGGAACTTTAGGGCAAGTTCATGATTTCTATTGTAAATCATAACATGTTTTTGATTATATTCGATTTTCTCGATACTTTGTAATTCCAGACTATTTTGCTTTGCACCCTTTTTCACAATTAATTGATCTCCGATAATCATAACCTTTTTCTTTTTATTTCTTCGAACTTGATTCAAGGATAGCGCAACAGTTAAGCCAATAACGATCAAGATATTTAATATGGGAAAATCAAATAAATAATAAGAAAATCTAATCGCAAATGGGATGATCACAGCAATGGCAAACCAAGTACCGGTGCTAAGCTTTGGTGAGCTTTCAAAAAACACATGTTGATCAAGAACATTCATTAGATTCTTTTTTCCTTCTAGAAATGCCTGTTTATGTTC
The DNA here is from genome assembly GCF_017873565.1 of Lederbergia galactosidilytica. Lineage (GTDB taxonomy): Bacteria > Bacillota > Bacilli > Bacillales > Bacillaceae_C > Lederbergia > Lederbergia galactosidilytica. The sequence goes on along the minus strand of NZ_JAGGKH010000005.1, from coordinate 200,525 downwards.
TTTTTCGCTTAAAGAGTTATATTCTACAAATTCCGTATAGCTCTCATCCCAAATACTTCCTTGCGGATCTCCACTTTCAAGGGTATAGCCCCCTACCCAACCTACATAATCCACATTGTTCATCTGGAAACGAATAAAATAATAGCGTACAAGTCGCCCATGAACATTTTCAGTCTCTACTTGATCTACAATCTCAATCTCCTCTGGATATGGAAATTTTCCTTCTTCATCAGGATTCCCAACCAAAGTATTAAAAAATCTTGTTTTAGCTAAATGAGGTTGTACCCCCTCATGAATGGGATATAAATGTTCCCAATTCCGCTCTAGTAACTTCCAATAAAGCATTTCGGCACTTTCCACATGCTGAGCTGTTTCGGTCAATATCTTTTGGTCATAGGGTAAACTCTTAGATAGGCAAATAATTAATGCATCTGTCTTTATCATCGGATCCTTAAAATGCAAAGCTCGCTGTAATTCCTTTTCCACTTCAGGCGAGAAATAATACATCATTAAGTTTATAAACAATCTCAATCTATTTCTAATTAATAAGTAGCTATCTTTCCATGCCGTATAAACGAATTTCGTTGAATAATCTGGGTCAAATTTCAAGTATTCTTCTAAAACAGTGTGATAGTCTTCTAGTAAGAGAGGAAGAACCTTCTCTTTCTTATACCCTTGATCTAATCCCGATTCATTAATAGTTGAGATCAAAGAATAATACAAAAATTTATATTGCTCTGTATGAATTTGTTCAAAGGTCTTGTCTATGATATTTCTCGCTAAAACAGGATATGATCCAAGTTCCCTAAGTGATCTAAACAATTCTTCTGATTGAATTAGTTCAACTATTTTCTCTTCTAGAAAATAAAATGCTTTTTGATCTTCTGTAGATAACAAGAATTCAATAACTCGTTCTTTAGCATGTGGATCAAATTGATCGAAATGCTTTATAAGAGCTTCCATAACTTGTGGCATTCGAAAATCACAAACAAAATCAATCAAATAATAAGAAGGATTGTCCCAATGATCCACACGCTTAGGAAACGTAGAGGTTGCTGCTTTAATGCAATCTAGCAACACCTCAATTTGTACCTGAAGGTCCTCCTGCTGCTTATATTGATAAAGATCATCAAGTGCCTCATATCTTTTCTTAGGATCCGCACTTTTGAGCTTCCTTAAGATGCTTCGCAAATTTAATTCAACCTTCAATTTTCCCACCCTGTTCTACAAAATTCTCTTTTTTATCTATATAACTACCATTGTAAACTTTCTAGATAGCGGGGAGAACTAGTCCTTTTTCCTATTCAAAGAAAAGTGCACTAAGGCTAACGTCGTCTTAGTATCAAACTAAACAAACTAGTGACAATCATCACTAATATTGCAGGCACTAACCAGCCAAGTCCCCCTTTATAGAAAGGTAAATAGGTTTCATAAAAGGAGATAATCGGCGCCATCCATTCAAAATAAGGCCTTTCAACCTGTTGGCAATACGCCTTTAAGCCATCTATACTGCTAATAAAAATCGTGATGACGATCGTAGATTGATAAACAAGGCGTGACTCCCTTATAAGAGGTGAGATACATGTCAATATCATTAACACTATTGCCAAAGGATATAAGAACATTAAAACAGGTATAGAAAAACGAATAATGTTCTCTAAACCAAAATTGGCTATAATAAAGGATAAAAGAGAAAAAAAGACAGCAAACAACTTATAGCTCACTCGCGGGACTAAAGTGTGCATATACTCTCCACAAGCGGTAATGAGCCCAATACAGGTCGTTAAACAGGCTAGAATGATAATCACTGCTAATAGTACAGCACCAAAGGTCCCAAAATAATGAGTAGTCGCATGACTTAAAATCGGTCCACCTGTTTCAAACAAGCCATATTCCTCAGTTATAACAGCCCCTAAATAAGCAATTCCTATATAAATAACACCTAGGAAAGCAATGGAAACAAACCCCGCCTTGGCTGTCGTACTTAAAATCCCCTTCGTCGATGTTACCCCCATGTTTTTAACAACATTAATAACAATAATGCCAAATACGAGGGAGGACAGTGCATCCATCGTATTATATCCTTCTAAAAATCCCTGTGAGAATGCAGACTGAACATATGCTCCTTGTGGCTCTTGAAACGAGCCTATAGGATTAATAACAACCGTTGCTAATAAAACAAGAATTAAGAGAATAATGGCAGGAGCTAAAACTTTTCCCACTATGTCGACAATCTTAGTTGGATACAACGAAAACAATAGAGTCACACCAAAGAAGATAAAAGTAAATACAAGCATGCCGATTTGATCTGCTCCATCTCTTACAAATGGAGCTATTCCGATTTCATAAGCAACCGCACCTGTTCGCGGGCCTGCAAAAAATGGACCAATTGTAAAGTAAAGGAGCACTGTAAAAATAACAGCGTAAATGGGATGAACTCGTGAAGCTAAAACTTGTAAATTTTCACTGCCAGACATACCAATTGCTAAAATTCCTAAAAAAGGCAAACCGATACCTGTAATTAAAAATCCCGATATAGCTGGCCAAAAATTCGTTCCGGCATTTTGCCCCAATGTCGCCGGGAAAATTAGGTTCCCCGCCCCGAAGAAAAGAGCGAATAACATAAAGCCTATTACTAAATATGCTGAAAATGATAATTTAACTTTCAAATTTGTTCCTCCTACAAGTCTGTCAGAAAAGATAAAAGCAGACCGTATATTAACGTACTGAAAATTTCTCAATACGCCAATACAAGCACAGTCTGTACTTAGAGTTTTGAGCAGTAAGAAATAAGCCAACGAAAGAAATTCGTTGGATCAATGAATGAACTTTTGTATGCTCTCAAACTAGATTATCTACTAACTGAAAATTCTGATACTTATAATATAACAAAACACACCATTCATATATTACTCTCTTTATCTTACTCATGCAAATAGTCGGAACAAATACCTGTTTTATATGAACAGTCATGGACACGATGAGGAATTCCTTTAGTACAAAAACTGACTTGACCTTATTTTTAAAGGAGGCGGAAAATCAAGCGAAAAGGATTTGAATATCGAAAATGAAATTTTATACTCTTACATCAGAGCTACTAAGGCATCGCTTTAGAATTGATGTATAATGAAATCTGCCGCTAGGGCCGCATGCTTTATCGTTTTGCTCTGGAGAATCTAATCGAACCCTCGCATATTTCATTTGCTAAGCATATTATTATATTTTTATAGCCGATAATCTAAACACTTTTTAAAAGTTGAACAACTAAAGAGAGGTGATTTTTCAAATGGAAATGTTTATAATGGGTCATGGATTCGTCTTAGAAAGAGAGGGATAGCAATGAAAGCATGGCATTATGCGCTCTTGGTCTTTATCGGTGGATGTTGTTATGGAATTCTATCGACATTTGTCAAATTAGCTTATGCAGCTGGTTTTACAATGGCAGAAGTATCTGGAAGTCAATTTTTATTTGGTACGGTTTTTACTTGGGTGCTTGTTCTTTTTATTAAGAAAAGTAGAACTCGCTTATCTTTTAAGCAAGCAATTAAAATTATTATCTCCGGGATTCCAATGGGATTAACAGGGATCTTTTACTATAAATCTCTGCAAACAGTCGAAGCTTCGCTCGCCATTATTTTCTTATTTCAATTTGTTTGGATTGGAACAGTGCTTGAATGGATCTTTTATAAAGTAAGACCAGATCGCAGCAAACTGATCTCTATTATTATTTTACTTTTCGGTTCCATTCTAGCCACAGGGCTTATCTCCGGTGGTGGAAAGGAGTTATCTTGGATCGGTTTTGGCTGGGGCATGCTTGCTGCTTGTTCATTTTCTGCTTTCATATTAATTAGTGGGGCTGTAGGGAATCAACTTCATCCCATTTTCAAAAGCGCCCTTCTTTCGACTGGAGCTTTATGTACGGTCAGCATTTTATTTCCACCAATCTTTATTGTTCAGGGAGAAGGCTTACTTGGCTTAGCACCTTATGGACTTTTACTCGGATTCTTTGGGGTAATGTTGCCCCCATTACTATTTTCAATTGGAATGCCTCATGTTGGGCCAGGAATTGGTACAATTCTATCGGCCTCTGAGTTACCGACAGCCGTTATTCTCTCGACATTTGTGTTACACGAAACAGTGACATCCATACAATGGATTGGGGTCGTCTGTGTATTAATAGGAATCTTCATTGGTCAAGCCTCACTATTTCTAAAAAAGAAATATATACATGTGGCTAAAGACTAATCCTTTAGGCAGATTTGCCGACATTTTGACGGCGAATCTTGCTTTTAATTCAACGTGCTTAACGCAATTTGGGAAAATCTGCATGGCCAACTTTTTTATTGAAATTCCCGAAAAAAAGTATTATTATTTTTAATATGTTGTAAAATAAATGCTGGCGTAGCACAGTTGGTAGTGCACATCACTCGTAATGATGAGGTCGGAGGTTCAAATCCTCTCGCCAGCACCAGTCATTGGAGAAGTACCCAAGTCCGGCTGAAGGGGACGCACTCGAAATGCGTTAGGACGGGCAACTGTCGCGTGGGTTCGAATCCCACCTTCTCCGTTATTACAAGATTATGATTGGTATTTAGTAATAAACTAGTGCTAACCTGAAACCTTGAAGAAAGGTTTTTTTTATTTGGATGTGAGGTGTAATATGAATAAAGCAAATGTATCAAATGATTCACAAGTAAATATAAATAAAGCCATTTGGCTCGTACTCATCTTCTTTATTATCGCTGCGGCCGGATTACTCTATGCTAAATGGTTTCCTTACTATCAAAAAGGAATCACTGCTTCAAATACACATTCTATTGGCGATTCCATCTTAGGAGATAGTTTGGGCGGCTCTCCGTCCTTTCAGATGGCTTGGGATTATGCTCTTACCTACTTTCAATCCGTATGGAAAGCAGCCGTTTTAGGGATCCTACTTGGTTCTTTGCTACAAGTATTAATCCCGACTCAATGGCTTTTAAAGGTACTAGGAAAAACGTCATTTGGTAGCACTGCTGTTGGTGGACTTGCTTCTATGCCAGGAATGATGTGCACATGCTGTGCAGCTCCAATGGCTGTTGGACTACGAAAAAAGAATGTATCAGTTGGAGCTGCATTAGCCTTTTGGATTGGAAATCCCGCGATTAATCCAGCAACCCTTGTCTTTATGACTTTCGTTCTGTCTTGGAAATTCACAGTGATCAGGATTGTCTTCGGATTTATTTTAACCTTCGGTGTAAGCTATCTAGCCAATCGCTTTGCTAATGATACAAAGCCGATTGATATCGACGAACTTGTTAAAGTAGATGCTACTGAAAATGGCGGCTTTATTTCGAAATGGTTTAAAAGTTTGGGAACAATGATTTTATATATTGTGCCTGCTTATTTTTTATCCGTATTTATTTTGGGGGCGGCACGCGTTTGGCTGTTTCCGCAATTAAGTGATACGGCTGCACACGGAATCTTGGCTATCATTTTATTTGCAATAGGCGGAATGTTATTTGTTATCCCAACCGCTGCAGAAATTCCAATTATCCAAACCTTCCTTTCTCTTGGGGTTGGTACTGGTCCTGCTGCGGCATTATTGCTTACATTGCCGTCTATTAGCTTGCCGTCATTAATTATGGTATCCACATCCTTTCCAAAAAAGGTTTTACTATTTGTTATGGTAGCGGTAGTTGTGATTGGGATTGCCAGTGGGTTGGTCGGCATGTTACTTTTATAATTCGCTGCATTTAAATATAAAAAACGATCAGCTGACTTTTCCCATCTACTCTGAGAACTCGCATTCGAAATGCGACTCCCTTCTCTCTCCTATCTTCCTAGCTAAATCTCACTACATTTCCCTAGATTTAAAAGTGCAAAAAGCGGATTACCCACCCTGGGGAATCCGCTTTTTGCTAACGATTTGCTTAATCTTTTCTTTTGCTTCTTCGATACTTTGCACAGTGATTATGATCTTTTGTGCTTCTGGATACTGCTCAGCAGCATGTTGATATCGAGGATCATAATAATATTCCAATAAACGTTGCACAACCAAGGAATAGTCTTTATTTTGCAATGCCTGTTCTACCTCTGTAGCGATCGGTGTGTGGATCCTAGCCTTTATTCGTTGAAAGGCTTCCATACACTCATGCTGGTGCTCCCACGGCTCATAATCATCCAAAATCGTTTGGATTCTTTCCTCCATTGGCATTTTAATGAAAATATGTGTGCCTTTATCTTTTAAATTCTCTATAACAGGAGGCAGAAGGGCTTTTCCGACCCTTCGACTTTCCCCTTCAAATAAAACATAGGAAGAGTTTTTTAATTGTTCCATTCTCTGGACTAGCAATGAATCAAATACTTTCTGATTATGAGGTTCAAGGCCAATCCCCCCAAAGATCGACCCACGATGGTTGGCCAATTTTTCTAGATCAATCACTGGAAACCCCTCTTGCTGAAGCCCCTGAAGAATAGCCGTTTTTCCGGTGCCAGTGTTACCATCTATAATATAGGCGTGGGGGGCGAAATCCATTGTATCTAATCGATCTACAATCCATTTACGATAAGACCTAAATCCCCCCTCTAAACGGAGTACATGGATCTTCATGAGTTCTAGGACAGTAGCCGTCGTTTTGCTGCGCATGCCACCACGCCAGCAAAATACAGCCTTCTCTCCCTCGATCTTTTTAAAGCTTTGAACAAAAGCAGGGAGCTTAGTAGAAACAATTTCTAATCCTCGCTCTTGCGCTGCTTCTGGACTGACCTGTTTATATAAAGTGCCTACTTCTGCCCTTTCTTCATCTGTAAAGAAGGGGATATTGATGCTTCCTGGGATTGTTGCATTTTGGAATTCTGAAGGTGATCGGACATCAATCATCGTAATCTTATTTTGTTTTGCTAAATTCAACAATTCCTCAATCGTAATATTTCGATGCATGATTTTTCCTTACTCCCTCACATTTAATCTTAGTGGACTAACCCTGATTCTTTCGATTTCTCGAGGAACTTTGTCGTTTTCTTATTAATGGGTTCTTTTAAGAAGGCACCAAAGATGATGGCCAATACCCCACAAAAAATGAGTACCCCAATATCTCTTAATGCTCTCCCCCAAACAATCCCACCTACCGCTTCACGCATTAAATCGACAGCATAAGTAAAAGGCAAGTAAGGATTAATGGCTTGGAAGAACTTAGGTAATAATTGAACAGGATATGTTCCACCTGATCCTGAAATTTGCAAGACAAGCAACACAATGGCCATCGCTTTTCCAACATTTCCAAATACCGATACAAGTGAATACACTATAAGAATGAAGACAGAGCTAACTAAGAGCGCGAATATAACCATCCAAACGGGATGCTTCGCATTCACACCAATCAAGAATAAGTCTCCAAGCGTTACAACAATCGTTTGAACGATTCCGATGGTCCAGAATGTGAAAAATCGTCCAAAATAGACTTGTCTTCCGGTATATATCCCATCATGATGAACATCAACTGCTAACAAGGAAATGAGTAGTAACGCTCCTACCCAACCAGCTAATACGGTATAGAATGGTGTCATCCCTGTTCCATAATTTTCAATTGGAAATAATGCGTTTTGATTTAATAATACAGGCTCCTCAAAAAAGCTTCTTTCTGCAGATGGGTCATTACGCAATAGCTGGATAATCTCATTAATATCTGTATCCTTTTGTACGTCTCGAATCTTTTCCGCTAATTGTTTGATTTTATCATTTACATATGGAAATTCCCCTGAGGCATATTCAAGCATGCCTTTCCCTTCTTGTAGGTTCTTTTGCGTATTCGTTAGCACCTTTTCTACTTCAGGCAAAGTCGATTGAATCTCGACAAGAATTCCCTTGGCTCCTGTTAGGGTTTCCTTAGCCTTTCCTACTTCTTCCAAAATCGTTGGCTCAATATTATTTTGATATTCTTTTACAAATTCATCTAACTTAACATTTGTATTAGCTGCAGCTTGATGAATTTGATCGACCACTTTACTAGCGGCCTCCGTATTATTTAGGAATTGATCCATTTGATTTACATCAGTTCGCAGTTGTTCTAACGAATTTCGCAAATCAGCAGTTTGTGAAATTGCTTGGTTAATTTGATCTTGTGACAGCTGCTCCGTTTCCTGTTCTTCCCCTGACTCTCCATCTGTTGCTGGCGGCAGTTGAGCATTCGTTTCCTGTAATTGCTGTAATGCCTTCTCAACTGTACTTAATGTAGTAATCGCATCATCCAGCTGTTTTTCTAGATTTTCCTGAACTCTTTTTCCTTCGCTAATGTCAATCTTGCTATCTTTAGCCTTTTCTAAAAGTTCATTAATCTGATCAGCAATTGATTGAACCTTTGCAACGTCCTTTTTCACTTTAGGTGCGATTGAATTCAAGCGATTTTCCGCTTCATTCATATAATCTAATGTTTGATTAATCGTCGTTAATCCAGTGTTCGTATATTCTTTTGCTTGGGGAAGTGCTCCTTGAGCTTTATTCAAAATCTCTCCAGCGGAATTTGCGTCCCCTAATGACTCATTCAACATCTTATTAATTTCCGGGAGGTTCTCCTCAAGTGTAAAAATATAATCCTCAAATTTCTCAATATCTGGTAAATTTCCCTCTATTTCAATGCCTAAATTGTTAAATAGATCGAAAATAATTCCGTTCACCGTTGAAATAAATTTGCTACTTACTTCATCCGCTATAACAGAAGCGCCCTTTTCAGTTATTTTAGGTGAAACAGCATTTAGTTTTTCATTTACAAAATACTCCATTTGGGCTTTTTCAGGTTTGTCAGATATGACAGTTCCTAACTTTTCCGAGAAGTCTTCTGGAATAATGACAATAGCAAAGTAATCACCATATTCCACTTTATCCATGGCATCTTTTCGATCGGTAAAATACCATTGCATATTCTTATTATCTTTAAGACTGTCAACAATTTCTTTTCCTGCATTTATCTCTTGATCTCGAACAGTTGCCCCTTTGTCTTCATTGACAATTCCGATTGGGAGATTTCCCGTGTTTGAATAAGGATCCCACATCGCTGCAATATTGAACCAAGCGTATAATGAAGGCAAAATAGCTAAACCACCAATCAAAATCATGGCTGCCCAATTTGTTGCAATATTTTTCAAATCTACCTTATAGATATTTAAACTGTTTTTCATGTCTAAGTCCTTTTTTGGGATCGAAATCCTTGATATTATTTGGCATATTATTCCCAATTTCGCAAAATGTAACCAGGCAAGCAACATTTTGCGCGGACACCTCACCCCAATCATATATTTGTTCTTCGAAAAATAAAAACGCCCGTTTAAAATTTAAACGGTTAAAAGTCCTTCAACCTTTCAAAAGGCTGAACCAGCTTATATCCTCTCTACTGCATTAGTGAAGCTTGGACATCATAAGAGGTGGGTTTGATAAGCAAAAGTTCTTGAACCCATCCCCCTTATCGGTTTAAGCTTATTTGGCTTCAGACCCCTCAAGCCCAAAATGCAAACAAAACGGTAAATTTGCTAGTTACTAAGTGTGAGCTAGATTCAAGCTAGACTTTTCTTACCCTATTTAAAAGTCAACCACTACATGCCCCTTAGGATCAGTGACTACTTCACCAATAAACGCCGATTCTACTCCATTTTGTTGTAAGTCTGACAATAATGCCTCTGAATCATCATTCGCTACACTGATGAGTAACCCACCCGATGTGACCGCATCACATAAAATCCATTGATCGACTTGATCCATTGTTTCCGGGAAGGTAACGGATCCTTCTAAATGAGCAAAGTTATTTTTCGTACCCCCAGGTATTACACCCTGCTCCGCCAATTCTCTAACACGATTTAGTACAGGAACTTGGTCTTTTTTAATATGCAAGCCGACTTCACTGCCTTTTGCTAGTTCTGAAGCATGTCCAAGCAAGCCAAAACCGGTAACATCTGTACAAGCATGGACATCATAGTGGGCCATCGTCTCAGCCGCTGTTTTGTTTAAAGTCGTCATCACTTTAGTTAGATTGTCTATTTCCTCGTCTTTTAATAAGCCCTTTTTTAAAGAAGAAGATAAGATCCCTACTCCGATAGGCTTCGTTAGGATTAATCGATCACCAGCTTTAGCTCCAGCATTCGTTCTAATTTTGTCGGGATGGACTGTACCTGTTACCGCAAGTCCAAACTTAGGCTCTTGATCATCAATTGAATGGCCCCCTACTAAGGTGACACCCGCCTCTTGCAGCTTATCCGCCGCTCCTTTTAATATTTCAGCTAAAATATTTTTTTCTAATGTTGCAATAGGAAATGCCACAATATTTAATGCCGTAACAGGAGTTCCGCCCATCGCATATATATCACTAATTGCATTTGTCGCTGCCACTTGTCCAAATGCATAAGGATCATCAACAATAGGTGTAAAAAAGTCAAGAGTTTGAACGATCGCCAAATCATCCGTGAGTCGGTAAACCCCTGCATCATCACTCGTATCGAGACCAACCAATAAATTAGGGTCATGCTTAGCAGGTGGTATCATTCGAATTACCTCCGATAAATCTGCAGGACCAATCTTACAGCCACATCCTCCTTTTGAAGATAAAGACGTTAATTTTACCGAACCAGACTGTGTCATGAGTCATCAACCTTTCCTCTTTAAATCTGTTCAAAGAAGCATTTTTACTAGCGTTCTTTGAACATCCTTTAAAATTATATATACAGTATAAATGATATTGTAGGATAATATCTATCTTTTATAATTCAATAAATAAAATAAGCCGTCCAAAAGCCCTAATCTTTTCGACGACTGATCTTCACGAAATTCTATTTTAGCAGACGCAAACTGTTTAGAATTACTAAAATGGTGCTTCCTTCATGCCCAATAACCCCAAATGGTAAATCAAGAGCTTGAATAAAATTTGCCAAAATCAACAAAATGATGACACTAATGGAGAAAAGGATATTTTGCTTAATAATTCTGTTCATCCTTTTTGATAGTTCAACTGCTTCCGCGATACGACAGAGATCATTTTTCATTAAAACTATGTCTGCCGTTTCCAATGCCACATCTGTCCCCTCTCCTACCGCAATCCCGACAGAAGCCGTGGCAAGAGCCGGGCCATCGTTAATCCCATCTCCCACCATCGCAACCGCTCCATAATTTTGTTTTAAGCTTTTGATAAGAGTAACCTTGCTCTCAGGGAAGCATTCTGCCTTAAAGTCTTCTATTCCACTTTCATTTCTAATAGCACGTGCGGTTTGGGGATGATCACCTGTTAGCATGATTGTATGCATGCCTAAATTTTTTAAGCGTTCAATCGCTCGCTTTGTTTCCTTTCTCACCAGGTCCTTTAAGGCAATGATTCCTACTACTTTTCCGTTCCGTTCAATAAAGACAAGTGTCTTACCTTGTGCAGCCAATTTAGCAGCCACCCCATTATAAAAATGAGCCGCTTGATCTTGATCTACAAAATCAAATTTACCTACTTTCCATTCCTGCTCATTGTGATTGGCTAATATGCCCAATCCCGGTCTATCTTCTAAATTTTCTACCTCTTCTACAGCTTTAAAACCTTGTTGTTCTACATATGCGACAATCGCTGTTGCTAATGGGTGATTAGAGTATCTCTCCATTGCCACTACTGTAGAGAGGATTTCTTCTATCGATTCCTCATTTGAAATGATCATATCTGTAACTTCAGGACGACCCATAGTTAATGTTCCTGTTTTATCAAAAGCGATGGCTTTCAGTTCACTTAATTGTTCTAAAGATGTGCCCCCTTTCACCAAGATCCCCCGACGTGCACCAAAAGAGATGGCCGATAAAGTTGCCGGCATAATCGAAGCCACCAAAGCACATGGGGAGGCAACAACTAAAAGAATCATTGCCCGGTAAAAGGTTTCACCCCAATTCCATCCCAAAATAAAATGCGGCAAAAATAGCATAAGCGCAACAGCTAGTAGGACAAGTTTTACATATCTTCCCTCAAACCGTTCAACAAAAAGTTGCGATGGTGATTTCTCGTTCTGAGCAGATTGCACTAAATCAATAATCTTCTGAAACAGTGTTTCATGGATTGCTTTCGTAATTTCCACTTTAATCGAGCCATTTAAATTCACCGTGCCCGCAAAAACATGATCCTGTATTCCCTTTGAGACTGGTATCGATTCACCTGTAATGGCTGCTTCATCTACCGTTGTTTTCCCTTTAATAATTTTCCCATCAACTGGAATCCTTTCTCCTAGTTTTACTAAGATGATATCATGAACAGCTAGTTCTGAAACATGGACTTTCGTTTCCAATCCACCTTGTAATAACCAGGCTTCCTCTGGTTGTAACTCCATGAGAGAGGCGATATCTTTTTGACTCTTACTCACCGTGTAAGTTTCCAACGCACCACTTAATGAAAAAATAAAAATAAGGATGGCCCCTTCTGCCCAATACCCAATAATGGCTGATCCTATAGCTGCCAAAACCATCAATAATTCAACATTTAATTCTTTATTTTCCACTGTGTCAATTAATCCTTCTTTTGCCTTCGCAAAACCACCAATGAAATAAGCTAATAAATATAGAATAACTGATGGCATGATAAATCCTCTCACATCCATTAACCATGCAAATAAAATTAACATACCACAAAAGATTGCAGCCATTAATTCCCCACGAAGTTGAATCCAACCAGGAATTAAAATGGTTGCATCATTCTCATTACCTTTTCTTGTTGTCGCAAGCACATCCAACTCGAAGCACCACCTTTATATCAATAAATCAAACTTCTAATTTAGAATTATTATAATGTGATTATAATTATAAATTGAGCGTCTGTCAAATACAATTGATAATTTTTATCCTAATTGATAATGGTTATCGTTACACTCAACTATTTATTAGTTTTATGAAGAATATAGATGATAATAATTATCGTTATCGCCATTTTATTTGAAGGGCACCTTACATATTTACCCTTTCACTGCACATACTGACAATAGAGCCAATAATGACAGGAGATAAAAAAATGTCTATGTCCATTTGGAAGCGAAAAGGCAATAAAAGGAAAAAGTCCAATTTAAATATTCCCCATTCACAAATGGAGCAATATAAAGATGATGAAATAAATGGAAATTTAGAGGATACAGTTGATTTTATCCAAAGTTTATTAGGCGATAATGATGATTTTATTATTCGCCGCCTTTCCATTTACGGCACACATACCGCTGTTTTATTTTATTTTTCTAATCTAGTGAATCAAGAAGTTATCAATCACGAGATTTTGAAACCCCTGATGGAATATCCAGATCATATTGACGCCCAAGACTTGACACAAGGAAAGATCTTACAAACTTTATCTGAACAAGTTCTTTATCAAGGAGAATTGACAAGAGAAGCTAAGCTAATTGATATCGTCGATGCTTTATTAGCTGGAGAATCTGCTTTAGTGATTGATGGGGCTATGGAGGCTTTTCATATTGATACCCGTTATGTGGAAAAACGAGCGATTTCACAACCAGAGACTGAACAGGTTATTATTGGGCCGAGGGAAGGGTTTATTGAAAGACTTGGAACAAATATCGGTTTATTACGCTACCGGTTACCGACCGCAGACTTTTGTATAAAGACACTAAAAGTTGGTAGGCTGACGAAATCTAAAGTCGCCATATGTTATTTAAAAGGAATAAGCAATCAAGCTTTGATTGATGAAGTGGAAAAACGGCTAGAGAAAATCGATATTGATGCTGTCTTAGATATTGGCTATCTTGAGCAATATATTGAAGATAATCATTATACTCCTTTTACGCAAACTTTGTTAACGGAGCGACCAGACAGTGCTGTCGGAAATTTAATTGAAGGAAGGGTCGCCATTCTTGTTGACGGTTCCCCCTTCGCTATGCTAGTGCCTGCTGTATTTAACCAATTCTATCAGGCAACAGAAGATTATTCGACTCGTTTTGTGATGGGAAGCTTTCAAAGATTTATTCGCATGTTTGCCCTTGTCTTTTCCCTAATTGTTCCAGGTTTATATGTTTCGTTTATTTCTTTTAATCCTGAATTATTGCCGACGGATTTTGCGGTTGCTGTCGCAGGTGGAAGGTCGGGGGTTCCTTATCCCGCTGTCGTCGAGGTGTTAATCTTGGAAGTAGCAATGGAAATATTGCGGGAAGCCACTGTACGGTTACCGAAACAAATCGGGAATGCATTATCAATTGTCGGTGTTTTAATTGTGGGGGATGCAGCCGTACAAGCAGGCCTCTCAAGCCCGATCACAGTCGTAGTTATAGCAGTTACAACTATCGCTTCATTCGCGACTCCGGTCTATAGTGCAGCATTTGCCTTGCGATTACTTCGTTTTCCATTAGCCATTCTTGCTGGGCTATTCGGATTATACGGACTAATGGTTGGATTGATTATGGTTTTAAATCATATGCTCTCTCTAAAATCATTCGGTGTACCTTATCTTAGCCCAACCTCTCCTTGGAACGCGCAAGGCATGAAGGACAGTGTCGTTCGATTCCCATTTTGGTGGATGCCAAAGAGACCGAATATGTTTCAATCCAAAAATAAAACTCGCGAAAAAGTGAGCAAAGAGGCGATTAAAACAAGACCCAATCAGCCACTTAATCCATTGAATAAGCGAAAGAAATAATGGAGGGAAGAACCAATGAAACCAACTCGAAATATAACTGTTGGCCAAACAACTGCGATACTAGTTAGTACTATCATTGGAGTTGGGGTTTTACGTCTCCCTCTCGTTTCTGTACAAGCAGCCGATACAGGCGCACCGCTTTTAGCTCTTTTATCTACCATTATTGTTTTCCTTGGAATGTGGGGCATTGTGAAGCTGGGGAGTCATTATCCGAATGAAACATTCGTGGAGTACAGTGAACTCGTCATCGGAAAGTGGCTGGGACGGCTATATACCTTTACGGTTATCGCCTTTTTCACACTGTTAACTGGTTTTGCGGCGAGGGAATTCGGAGCGGTTGTTGTGACATCTGTTTTACCAAAAACGCCTCTTGAAGTAACCGTAATTGTCATGCTATTAATGGCTGTGATCTTTACTCGAGGGGATATAAACACCTTTACTTATATTCATAGCTTTTATTTACCTGTTATATTAGTACCTCTATTAATTATTACATTAGTCTCTCTAAAAGACGCCAATATCCTTTATCTCCAACCGATCTTAGGGAATGGATTCAAAATGATGACAGGCCTACCGGAAATAGCTGCGTTATTTCAAGGAGCATTTATTTTGGCAATCCTGATTCCGTTCATGCAAAAACCGAAAAAGGCATTGAAAGCTAGCCTATGGGGAGTTGTGATTTCTGGTGGCTTTTTCATCATGATTATTGTCGCTTCCATTTCCCTTTTTGGAGTAGAAGAAATAAAGACAATCATGTGGCCGACACTAGGACTTGCGCGAGCAACCTCCCTCCCTGGCAATACATTACAACGTCTTGATGTTGTTTTCCTAGCCATTTGGGTTACAGCAGTTTTTACAACGATCTTTTCGAATTATATGTTGACAGTCCAGACGCTAAAACAGTCTTTACGTCTTCAAGATCATAAAGCGTTGACCCTTTTTCTATTACCAATTATTTTCCTTGTTGCGATGTTTCCCGGTGAAACGATTGAGATGTATCGATATATAAAAGTAGTTGGGATCTTCGGACTTTTCCTCACTTTCATTTTTCCATTTTTTATATTGATTGTAGCCAAAATCCGCAAGGTGCCCAGGAAAAGGGGAAAGGAGCAGGAAAATGACCCGTAAATCAATTTTTGTCTTTTTCATAATTTCTCTCTTGATTCCACTCCTCGGAGGATGCTGGGATAGTATGGATATTGAAAAAAGGGCAACCGTATTGGCAATTGCCATCGATAAAGTCGATCCAGATAAAGAGAAAGAAGAAGGATACATTACCCATATGCCCAATTCCGAGCCCGAAGTTGAAAAGATGTTGCGCCTCACAGCCCAAGTTTCTGTACCAGGACGAATCCCCTTAGGCCCTGAGACAACTGGTGGGGCAGAACAAGAGCCAGTATGGGTACTCAGCACCGTTGGACATACAGTGGATGATGCTTTATTAAATTTACAGCAAGAACTAGCGGACCAATTGTTTTTAGGCCATTTGCGCATCCTTGTTATCAATAAAGAAATTGCTCAAGAGGGAGTGAAAGAAATCAATGACTTTTTCCGTCGTAATGCGCAAGTGAGAAGAACGACATGGATGGTCGTATCGGAAGAAAAAGCAGCAAAGTATATGGAAATCGCACCGAAGTTAGAAAGGGTACCCGCTTTATACTTAACTGATATGGTACACAATGCAGAAAAATTAGGGAAAATCCCATCATCAGATATGGGAATATTCTGGAGAACACTCTCAAGTAAAGGGCAAGATGGGGCCTTGCCATATTTGAAAATACACAAAGCAGAGAATATAGCCATCAAAGGATTTGCTTATTTTAATGAAGATGAAATGAAAGGAGTAATTGAACCAATTGAAATCGGCCAGTTCATGGGCATTCTCGGTCAAAAGCAAGGAGGATATGGGGTATTCATTAATGTTCCAGACTCCGACGACAAGGTATTGGTACGCGCTATTCGCCGCTACTCAAGGATGAAGACGACCATTGAAAGCGGGAAACCTAAGATCCGCATTAGAATTCGCTATGAAAATGAAATAGATGAAGACGCAAAAAATAATGTCAATCTTGCCAATCTAGAATTAATTAGAAGAATTGAAAAGCAAACAGATAAAGACACAATTGCCTCCTTGAAAAGGTTAATTCAAAAAATGCAAAAGGAAGAATCCGATATCTTTGGTTTCGGTGAACATATACGGGCGAAACACCCTGCCTATTGGAATAAACATATAAAAACAAAAGAAAAGTGGCGCCAAGTTTTTAAAGACATTGACGTTGATATTGACGTGGACACCCAAATTCAACAATCCGGTATAAAAGCCAATTAAACAGATGAGGCTCACCATTATTTTTAGTAAAGGAGTTTATCGGCATGCTGGATATCGATTATGGCTACTATCTCATAAGTCTCCTCATTCTAACAGGGATTATCATCCTTCTATTAGACGTGAAGTCCTATTCAAGAAACAATCAGAAGAAGGAAAAAAAAGTTGCACTTTTTTTGGGTTGGGGAAATATTGTCTTAGGCTCGGCCTTCTATATAGTAAGTTGGGTTTATCAAAGATGGTTTTGGTAAACAAGGTTTTGTCCGCACCAATGCTTTCCTCGGTTATTTGGGCTTATAGAAGCCTGTTATACGACCGTTCCTTTGGATTTCCTGCGTTTCCGGGCTTATAGAACCTTGCTATGCGACCGTTTCATTGGATTTCCTGTGTTTCCGGGCTTAAAGAAGCCTGCTATGCGACCGTTCCTTTGGATTTCCTGTGTTTCCGGGCTTATAGAACCCTGCTATGCGACCGTTCCATTGAATTTCCTGTGTTTCCGGGCTTATAGAAGCCTGTTATGCGACCGTTCCATTGAATTTCCTGTGTTTCCGGGCTTATTGAACCTTGCTATGCGACCGTTCCTTTGGATTTCCTGTGTTTCCGGGCTTATAAAACCTTGCTATGCGACCGTTCCTTTGGATTTCCTGTGTTTCCGGGCTTATTGAACCTTGCTTCGATAGCTTCCCTACGTTTTTCGGCATATAGACTCAGCTATGCGACCGTTTCTGAATCCGTTCCTAACTCTTTACCGCGGTTCACTTTAGCCTGCTAAGGGTGACGATAAAGTTGAAATGATAATAGGAATACGTTACGTTATTTTAACAAACTACTTTAACAACATAGGTGTGATAATTTTGGCGATAAAGCAACAAAAAACATGGTTGTTCGTCCTAACCATTGGTTTAGGCACGTTACTCAATCCTCTTAACTCATCGATGATTTCAGTTGCGTTAACCCGGATGCAACATGAGTTTGCTCTAACGTTCGCTGATGCCTCTTGGCTAATTTCTGTTTTTTACATAGCAAGCGCCGCTGGACAGCCAGTTATGGGAAAATTAAGTGATATGTTCGGACCGAAAAAATTATTTTTAGCCGGATTATTGCTTGTTGCATGTTCCGCATTCCTTGCACCCTTTTCACCTAACTTCCCCTTTTTACTTGGTTGCCGTGCCTTAATGGCAATCGGCAGTTCGACCTTATTTCCAAGTGGAATGAGTATGGTGCGCACACATATTACAGATGGACAAGCGAAAGCATTAGCTACTCTATCCATCTTCGCTTCAACCTCTGCTGCTTTCGGACCTTCCATTGGAGGTTTTTTAATTGAGAGTTGGGACTGGCCATCAATTTTCGTTGTTAATTTCCCTTTTATTCTCGCTGCTTTTATAATGGCTATTTTTATTTTGCCAAACAGCTCTCAAAGTAAGATTGAATTGGGACGTATTGATTTTATTGGCATTGCCTTATTTATTTTTACAATTATTGGATTGATATTATTCCTCCTGTCATTAGAAAATAAGATTCACTGGTGGGCGTTAGGAATTTTCCTATTGGGAGCACTTAGCTTTTACCAATACGAAAAACGGCAGAAAGAACCCTTTATTGATCTACTGTCTTTAAAAAGAAATCCAACTGTTTCCTTAATTTATCTACAATTTATCAGCATTAACTTGGTGTATTATTGTTATTTCTTTGGTTTTCCAACCTTTTTACAGCAAGTTCACCATTATAGCGAAAGGAATACCGGTTTGATTATGTTGGCTCTTGCCGGAGCTGGCGTCATTATTGCCCCCTTAGCGGGGAGAATGATCGATCAACATGGAGCCAAACGGCCCTTGATTGTGGGGGCGACCATTCTATTTATCGGAACAGCTTTATTGCTAACTTTACAAGAAAACTCTTCACTTTTATGGCTAGTTATTATTATGGCTGTGTTAGGGATGAGTAATGGATTCAACAATATTTCTATGCAAACGGCGTTATATGAACATGTACGACCGGAGGACACTGGCTCTGCTTCAGGGCTGTTTCAAACGAGTCGTTATCTTGGTTCAATTCTATCCTCTAGCTTACTTGGCATTGCCTTTAATCGCCATTTAGATACACAACATTTACACAATGTCGCACTGATTTGTTTAATCTTTTGTTTGTTGGTTGTTATACTTGCGATTCGATTACCAAGTCGCCAGCATCGTATTCATCATTAATCCCTCTCCCTCTTTCCTTTTCAAAAAGCATTCTCTACAATAAATGTAAGATGTTAATAGGGAAAGGGGAAAAAGAAATGCATGAAAACTCAGATGTGAACGCTTATTTAGAACGAATTGGCTTTAAGGGGGCATTCGATAACAGTGCTCAAACACTTGCCGAACTTCAACATTGCCATTTACATACAGTTCCGTATGAAAATTTGGATATCTTGCAAAAAGTCCCGTTATCATTAGAAATACCTGATTTGTATGAAAAAATCGTGGTCCGACAAAGGGGTGGCTATTGTTTCGAACTTAACGCTCTCTTTAGCTGGCTATTGCGTCAATTAGGCTTTTCTGTAACAGATTACTTCGCTCGTTTTTGGCGAGATGAGCCAAATCTACCTCCGAAGCGACGCCACCATGTACTAAAAGTAGAAGCCGAAGGAAAATCCTATTTATGTGATGTCGGTGTTGGTGGCATTGTCCCAAGAAGACCAATTGAAATGGTAGAAGGATTGATACAGACCCAGGGAGATGAAGTATATAAACTTGAAAAAGTTCCAGAGTTTGGCTGGATGCTGTATGAGAAAAAGAAAGAGCAGTGGCGAGAGATTTTTTCTTTCACGGAAGAGCCGCAGCTAGCAAGGGATTATATTATGGCTTCCTTTTGGTGTGAACATGCACCAGAGTCCATCTTCACCAAAGAAGCAATGATAGCCATTCGCACAAAGGAGGGGCGAAATTCCGTGTCAGGTCAGGAGTTTCGTATTTTTACAGATGATCAAGTGCATGCTTTTACACCAGCTTCCTATGAAGAATACAAACAAGCATTGCAAAAATATTTTGGGATTGTTTTACCAGATGAAGTCGATGATTATTTTTAAATACTAGTTTTCCCTAAGGCCTTTCGAACTATTTTTCAAAAACTTTCATAAAAGTCGTAACCTTTCCTCTAGTTATTCGTTAGTTATAATGAATATATAGGAGAGGATGAAGTACAATGAGGAAAAGTAGGTTCTTAGTATCACTGTTGTCCGCTGTTCTCATGCTAGTCTTTATGTCCAGTCCCACTTTCGCTGCTGAGAGTGAAGATGCTTCTATGATTCCAACAACAGGAGAGCCTTCGATTGATCCAAATTACGGCGAAGGAACGATCAAAACTCCTGGGATTCAACTTTTTGCCAATCAATATTTAGCCGGTGGCAAAAGCACCATTAGTCGTTCAGGAAGTACCGTAACCGTTAGCGGTAATACAACGGCACGGACATCTGTTGATGTTATTGGTGTGAGAATTACCCTACAGAAATGGGACGCCAAAAAAGGAACTTGGATCAATCTTTCCAATTTAGGAGAATATAAGTCTTATGGCTCCACTTTTGTTGCAGGGAGCCAAAAGGTTACCGTATCTAAAGGAAGATATCGGACTTCTAACTTCCATTGGATACAGAAAGGCGGTAAATTAGAAAACGCCTCTAGTGTTTCAACCTATATCGAAGTGAAATAACAATAAGAAATTAGATAGAAGAGATAGAAGAACTAGTAATGGGGGATTTTCTCATACTAGTTCTTTTTCTTGTTGGTCAAAGTATTCCTCCCTTTATACTGTAACTCCGTCAATATGTAAACTAGTATCCCCCCACTAGTTCTTTGTAGAGGGGGGCTGTTTCACCTAATTCATTGATTCCGCAATTTTTATGATTTCCTGTTTTGGCAAATTTCCGCTTATAGAATAATACATTTGGTCCTCCTTCACCCAGAATAACTCGACGAAATTATCTTGGAATGTTAGTAGCTTTGCCTGTTGTCCATTCACAATGATATTTTCAACTTGAGTGTCTTCCATGTCGGACACCATTCCCATACCAAAGGCTTCACCAGCTACTTGCTGATCAATCAGAAAACCACCGTCGTCGCCTTCATAATGCAAATAAATTTCTCGACTTAATTCCTGCTCTCCCTTCATAACGGTCACATTTTCAAAATGATAGGCTTTCGGTATATAAGTAGGCACCAGAATTGGAAATGTGGTTTCCCGCTGTGCTTCTTGCAAATCCATTTGTAAAGATACTACTTCAGATTCCACTACCACTGGACCTGCTTCTGAGTTCATTCCTGATCCTTGGGGTGGGTCTGAAAAACCAGTATCCTCTCCCACTTTCACAAATAAATGAACCATTTTCCCTTGAACCTTTTGAAAAAATTGGGTTAGTGTTGGGGACGCAAACCCTTGGGTGGTTGAGAACAGAGTGGCGGAAGCCAGAATAACAAGAATGGATGCCGCATACATCCATACCTTTTTAAGGCTTCTTGGATAACGAGCAGGGTGTTTCTTTCTTGCCCCGTCCATTTTTCCCCATGCCTCTTCTGAAGTATACATTGGTGTTGGTGTCTGTTCCATTCCTTCATGGATCGCTTCTTTGATTAGTTGGTCTAGCATGTCATTTTTTTCTTCACTCAAAATGATCACCATCCCTAAACTCATCATAATTTTGCAATTCTTTTCTTAACTTCTTTTTCGCCCGATGAAGACGAGATTTCACCGCACCAGGACTAATATTTAACAAATCTGCGATTTCCTCCTCCTTTAAATCGTACTCAAATTTCAGTAGTAGCACTTCTTTATAAATTGGTGGTCTTAGTACAGAAATGCATTGTTTAATCAACTGCTTTAGCATTCGTCTTTCCACTTTTCCCTCTACAGGAGAGCCAGAGTGGTTACAGTTGAAATTTCTATCTAATATATAGACGTCATCTGTTAGATAATCGTTTCGCTTTTTTATTTTTCTTATATGATCAATCGCCGTTCGTGTAGCAATCGTCACAAGCCATGCTTTCATTTTGGTTCCACTTTTTAGTTTATGTAAATTTCGAAACGCTTTAATAAAGGCATCCTGTGTAAGATCCTCAGCAAGGTATGGATCTTTGACCATAAAAAATACAGCCTTATAAACATCTTCATAATGCGTTTGAAAAATAAGTTTTTCATCATCAGCTTGTGTCTTTAGCTGTTGACTTTTTTCCTCAGGCAACATTTCCCCTCCCAACCAAACTACCAACATCTCTACTAATTTTCAGACTATATGGATCTATGTAAATACTATCATAATTAGCGTAATAGCGTTTGGTGAATTCGGACATTTTTCCACCTATTTTGGATAATTCACTAGATGACTTTACACTTTCTTAATTCTTGTAGCCACTACATAGTATTCATAAAGAATAGAGTGAATTTAGTAAAATAGTAAACAATTATGAAAGGAATCTTAGTACCAAGCATGGCAAAGTATAAAGGAGTATCTTTTGTTCATATACAGTTTGAACGAAGCCACTTAGTTCCATAACTGAAGTGTATTCCCCAATTTACCCCTATGCAAAAAAAGACTGGCACAGCGTCTTGCTGACCAATCTTTTTTTGTTCTTCCCTGCTTATAAGTTCCGAATCCACACTCCGGCCATGTCAATCCAGTTTTGGCATTCTTCTTGGATACCAAAATTGTTCTGGACATTCATACTCTCTTCATTTGCAAGGGAGAGACCATGTCCCCCGCTCGGATAAATATGGAGCTCGAAGGGGATGTTGTGTTTCCTTAAAGCGACCGCAAAAAGCATGGAATTTTCCACTGGGACACTAGCATCCTCAAAAGTATGCCAAAGAAATGTAGGAGGTGTTTGATTATTCACTTGCTTTTCCAATGAAAGTCTTTCTCGCAACTCTTCCTGCTGATCCCCTAGTAAGGCTTGAAATGACCCTTGATGGGCATGGACACCTGAGGAAATCACAGGGTAACTCAAAATAAGGCCATTTGGTTTGTAAGCGTCCTTGTCAAATTTTACCCTTTCGGCTAGAAATTCTCTCTCCCAAAAAACACCAAGGCTTGCGGCTAAATGGCCACCTGCGGAAAAACCAGTAACAATCACTTTATTTGCATCGATATTCCACTCTTCGGCCCTATTTCTTACATAAGCTACTGCCGTCGCAAGTTCGGTTAAGGCTGTTGGGAAGGTCGCAGGTTGTACGCTGTATCTTAAAATAAAGACATGAAACCCCATTGCATTCATTTGAATCGCCACAGGTTCTGCCTCACGATCAGATGTCGTAACATATCCTCCGCCTGGGCAAATGATAACAGCTGGCCTTTTTCGATTTTGGTCAATTTCTGGTGAATTGTCCAACACATATGTGTAAAGCTTTGCTTCTGATTGCTCGGTCTGAATTTGAATCACTTCATGGATCAATGCACAACACCCCTACTTCTTTTCCTAAAAGTATACTCCGAATGGGAATTTTTTTAAAGTTGAAAAAATGATATCAACTTGGAGTAAGTCCAATTCTTGACCAAACCTGATCGCTAGCATTCCTATCGACTTCGCTGCTTCCAACCCTACCTGTGAATCTCCAAACATCACATATTGTTTATAGGGAGTATTGAGCTGATCTGCCCCTAAAGCAAATACTTCTGGATCTAGCTTTGCATTGGGATTTGTATATTGAATTAATGGATGAAGTTTACTGTAATCTCGTATGGTTAAACAGAAAAGGAGATGGTAATTGTTGTAGAAAAAAGTTAGAATAGTAATTTGGGAGGAAAAGAATATGAAATTAATTCGAATGTTATTATCTATTGCTTTTATTGCTTTTTTAACCGGAGGCATTCTAACAGGATGTGACGGATTTATTAATCAAGAAAAACCTATCATTAACGAAAATCCTGACCAAGGCAACCAGGACATTAAAGACAGCGAAAAAAATGCACCTCCAACTGAAAAGGAGCAGACTGCCAATCAGGATCAAAAGGATCAAAACAAAACGGATGAAAGGGATAATCCTTATGCAAATGCACCTAAAGTTGATCCAACTGAGTATCACGAAAAAGCGATCCAAGTTGTCGCTGAACCTAACGATGTAGCAATTCTCGTAAATAAACAATATAGATTACCTGATCAGTATGAGCCCGATGATTTAGTCTATCCAGATGTGCCCTTTATTTTCTCCGAAAAAGTCGAAAAACGAAAATTGCGCAAAGTAGCTGCCAAGGCTTTAGAGAAAATGTTTGCAGCAGCGGAAAAAGATGGAGTCTATTTAGCTGGAGCATCGGGATATCGTTCCCAAAGTACTCAAGTAACCATTTATAATAACTACGTGGACCAAGATGGGAAAGAAAAAGCAGACCGTTATAGTGCGAGACCAGGTCATAGTGAACATCAGACTGGCTTATCGATTGATGTTTCAGGTATTTCAGCAGAATGTGCTGTTGAGGAGTGTTTTGCTGATACAGCAGAAGCTAAATGGGTAGCCGACCATGCCCATGAACATGGTTTTATTATCCGCTATCCAAAAGATAAGGAAAATTTAACTGGTTATATTTATGAACCATGGCATATTCGTTATGTTGGTAAGGAACTAGCGAAGGAAATCTTTGAACAAGATATTACTTTAGAGGAATACTATAATGTCGCGATTCCAGTTAATGAAAATAAATAACTAACTGAGTCCATTTCATAATTGCTTATTGATGATCAATACACGCACGTTATTGTTAAAGGAGATTGAGTGGTTAGTCAATGTATTTCCTTAACCTAGTTGATTGGAGCGGAAGGTGGCGACTCCTGGGGATTAGCGTGACAGGTAAGATCCCGCGGGAGCATATAGCGACGAGGAAGCTCACCGCACGCCCCCGGAAATCGTCCACCTAAAAACATTGTTCGGATTTGAAGGCTAAAATCTCTATTGTGAAATTGATTCAACTAATTAAATAATCAAGGCCTTTTTGCTGCCGAATCGGTCCATCCTTGTAGATCTGAATTTCTCTTGATCTACAAGGACATCCCTCACCTTTTCGTTCATCAGAAGGGCCTTTTTACTTTATGATTATGAAGAAATGGGATGGATCCTATTTAAAATTTCATTAATGGCCGCTTCACCAGCTTCTTCCCATTTTTGCGGGCGGTGAATATTTCCATCTTGATCAAGCGGTTCTTGAAATTGATTCACTCCTGTTGTTGTGAGTAAGGAACTCTCATCACGATCTAGACCAATGTTTACAACATGTTTTATGACATAAGGCTTATCAAATTGAATTCGCGCATGATACTCATCAAGCATCCCCTCTACAACATGAAAAGGGATCCGCATATAGATGGTTTCTCCGCCTTCGCGCCATAAAATGGAATCGAAATGACCTTTATCATAATCCCAATTCCCTCCTAGACAATACCCTAAGGGACAGAGATGATCCATCATCTCACCATATTTTGCTATTTTCCCTTCAATTTCTGTATCCAATATAATCATTGAGCATCCACTCCAGCATAAGATTGAATACTATTTTTAGCCAATCCTAAAAAAATATACATCCCCTGGTTATCGCATAGAGGGATTTCATTATTTTCATGTAGTAAGTAATCTCATTCTTTTGTATAATAAGAGCAGCCATTCAAAGAGATCCATCCCCTATTTTAGCCAAGATCAAAACGACAGAAGGAGCCGTATTCAATGTGAGACTTTCCCTAACCTTAAACAATTTCATAATGAAGGAGAATTTTTTATGGGGAAAAAGTCTTTTCGTTTTTTATGGATGGGGCAATCTCTGGCGAACATGGGGGATGTTTTTTATATTGTCGCATTAATTTCAATCCTGTATGAATTAACCGGATCCGCTACTTTTATGGCATTACTGCCATTGTTCAATACATTCAGCCGTTTAACAGGGTCATTATTAGTCCCGATACTTATAAATCGCTTTCGTCTTTCACATATTCTAGCTTACTCCCAATTCGGTAAAACCTTGTTATTTATGGGTTTAGCTATTTTTTCAATATTACTATTAGGAAAAGAGAATATTTGGTTTATTTTCCTATTCATCATTCTGATCGCCTTCTTAGATGGATGGGCAAATCCGGTGAAAGATGCCCTTTTGCCAAGGATTGTTCCTGGATCCGAATTGGTCAAGGCTAATAGCTTTGTGGCTAGTGTGGATCAAACGATTCAATTAGGTTCTTGGGCATGTGGGGGGCTTATCGTCGCTGTTGTTGGAGCTAGTCATACGATTTGGCTAACACTTGCTTTATACTATGTGGCAAGTCTATTGATGTTTTTACTTAGCTTCGTCCACCATGATATCAGGGAAGAAGATGAACAAACCAGCGAAAAAGCAGAAGGACAATTCTTAGCAGGCTGGCTCGCCATATGGAAGACACCGTTTTTGCGAGTGATTAGCATAACCGAGATCATTGAATCAAGTGCTAATGTTGTTTGGATTGCAGCGATCATGTATGTGTATGTGGCTGATGTTCTACATGTAAGTGAACAGTGGTGGGGATACGTGAATGCTAGCTTTTTCAGCGGATTACTATTAGGTGGAATTTTAGGCTATTGGTATGCCGATGCCATAGAAAGACATATCCAAAAAGCTATAGTTTTTGGAGCGTTTTTAGTAATGCTATCTACCCTTTTATTCGGTTTGAATTCTAACCCGTGGTCTGCTTTAATGCTGTCTGTCCTATTTGGCTCTTCCAATCAAATAAAGGGAGTAGCCACACAAACCTTTGTGCAAACCAATGTCCAAGAGAGATTATTACCAAAAGTATATGCGGCACAAGAAGTAGCCATTTTAGGTATATTTGGACTTTCGACTGTGCTCTTCGGATTTTTAACAGACCAATTCGGTGCTAAGTTTATCTTCCTGCTCGCAGCAGCATTACTATTTGTATCCGCAATATTGCTGTTTATGTTCAGAAGATTATTTCACTTCAAATTGGCAAAGTAACTTAAAGAAAAGCTTATAAAAGTGATATCGGAGAGATTGAGGCGAGTCTTTCCACAAATGAAAATACCGAATTCCTATGGCGCATTACGATCGCGAAATATATTCCGTGATCGTAATGCGTCTTCTTTGGAATTAACATTTTAATTATGCCCCAGCCACTTTTCTTTTTATTAATGAACTAACATCTTTTCTAAATGTTTGATAGTTGGTGTTAAATTAGCCAAAAAGTAAGCCTCCCGCAATTTACGTGCAGGTGTACTATCTTTTAAATAAGCAGAGCCTCCGTGATGTAACATGGCCGCTTGAACGGCATCAAGAGTTAAATAAGCAATCTCTAAGCGAATCTCTGCAATATCACGCCAAGATAAAGAAGGCTGCTCTAACTGCTGTCTAAGATTTCCCTCTAATTTTGCTAATCGCTCCTTTAACTGATCAGCTTGAATAGGTAAATATTGATTACAGCCATTTTGCTTTTTATTGACCTTTTCAATTGATTGAACCGAAGCATCAACTACTCCAAAACCAAGGGGGATTTGATAAGCAATAAAAATTGATTTAATGGAATTTACAAATTCATCGGCATTCTCGGAAATCACGCAATCATCCGCGATGAAAACCTTTTTTAATGTACAGGCATATGTCGCACTGCCATTCAGGCCAAAATAATCTTTTCGCTCTTTCATCGTAATTCCCGGAGTCTCACAAGATAGAAAGCCGATAATCCGTGTGGAATCATTTACTGCAGCAATAAACCCAAAGCCATGATCCACTTCCCCAAGATTGGAGACATAAGGTATGACGCCAGATATGAAGTATCCTCCCTCAGTTTTTTCCGCTTTTAAATGCATAGTTTCTAAACCGGCAAAATACTTCAATGGATTCGAAAGAGCTGTTGCTCCTAATAAGGCACCTGATTCCAGTTTTGGCAGAATGGTAGCTTTTAAATGTTCGTTTTCCGAGTGACGAATATAGGTTAAGGCTGCTAAGTGGCACCATAGACAAAAAGCAGTCGTCATACATATTTTCGCAGTTTCCTTGACCATATAATACTCGTCAATGAGTTGCTCTTTTTCTGTTCGCCCCTGAGCGGAAAACAACCCTACCTTCCCCAATGTTCGTAAATAATCCTCTGCATAGAAGGCTTCCGTATCGATTTTTTTGACATATGGCTTTAATTCTTCTGCTATTAGTTTTGTCAACGAATTTTTCTTTTTTTCTGCACTTTTCATCATGGTCACCACTCACTTAAACGAATTATTGGTCTTTCTTTAAAATTTCTGTAATCGCATCAATTGGAGCGTGAACAGCTTCACGAGCACGTTCAACAGCATCTTGGTCAGGTGCATCATAGAAGCAGAGACATTTTGTCATATCTTCGCACACATACGTACGCGCAAACTGAACTTCAGGTACTTCTTCGTAGTGAACGGAATTTTTCTTTTTTCTTTCCAAATATTGATCCATTGTTAAATGCTCGGGCAAATTCCACTCGACTAAATAATTAACTATGTCTTTGTTCGCCTTCACTTTCTCAAGCTCTTCACCTACTAAGCGAACTTCCTTCACCAATTCAATCGGTATACTTGAATCCTTTAACACTTGAGTTGCAATCTCTTCCCTTTCTGCTTCCACAATAAAAAAGGAACGAGAAAAATCCTTGGCCACTTGCAATTCGATTAAAGCTGCTTCCTGTTTACCCAATTGTTCTTGAAGCTCTGCCACCTTGCGATCCAAATCTGCCGATGATTGAACAACTTCCGTAAGATTGGATTCCACTAAATATAAGCCCATTTTTAAAACCTCACTATTCTTATTGGATTTATATAAGTTATATTATTATACTTAGTTAGTTTTTTCAACCTAATTAGAAAATTTCTTGTATAATTATTTTAAAATGTGATTCCACCTATGTTAAACTCCTTGTGGAAGTAAAGAATCTGCTTATGAGAGGATGAACCGCTTGCGAATAAAATATAATTTACCGTGTAATATTGCTCAGACGCTTAATATTATTGGTGATAGATGGACCCTCTTAATTATTCATGAAATATTAACTGGCAATACAACCTTTAATGAAATGAAAAAATCATTAGATGGTATTTCTGCCAATCTATTATCTGAACGATTAAAGTATTTGGAGAAGGAAGGTTTGGTCCAATCAACACTTTATTCAGATCACCCACCACGCTATAAATATACACTTACCGAAAGTGGAGAAGATCTGGAACATGTTTTCCATTCCCTTATTCTATGGGGTAGTCAGCATCTTGAGAAATGTTATAAAAGACTTGTACACGCTCCTACTGGTGACGAAGTTGGCATTACCTATTATTCAAAGAAAACAGGTGAAATTGTATATGACCTGGATACAATTTCTATTGAAGAAGGGCAAGATAATTAGATTTTCTAGGGGAATTAGTTACGTGGAACTGTTCCCCAATGCCTGCCTACCCATTGTTCGAATAAACCTACTAACCGATCTAATATCAATCCAATTACTCCAATAAAAATAATACCCGCCAATACAAAGTCCAAATTCAGTGTATTTCTTGCATCCACAATTAGAAATCCAAGTCCCGATTGCGCACCAACCATCTCACCTGACACTAAAAAGATCCACGCCGTACCGAGCGCAATATGGAGACCACTGACGATTGCTGGAAAAACTGCTGGGAAGATGAATTTGACAAATAAGTCCAATCTTCTAACTTCTAAGTTTTCAGCAATCTTTAAATAATCTTGATCTATTTTCTTTACACCAGAAATGGTTGTTAATAATACCGGAAAGAAAGCTGCAATAAAGATAATGACAATCGCAGGCATATCGCCAATCCCAAACCAAAGTACAATAAAAGGTGACCAGGCAATCGGTGATACTGGCCTTAATACTTGGATTATTGGATCCACAATTTGTAATATGCACCGCATTCTTCCCAATAACATTCCGAGAATAATAGCGGGAATAATAGCTAAAAGATAGCCTATGGCAAATCTTAATAAACTCACTCGCAAATGAACCCATAATGTACCATCAACGATCAGAGTGAGTATAGCCTTCGCAACGCTGAGTGGTGAGGGAAGAAGTGCCTCTTCATACCTCCCAATTTGGATAATTAATTGCCAAACTATTAGTAGTAAAATAAACCCGATGACGATATATCCTAATTTTTTCAACATGTCATTTAGTTCCCTCCACATTTCCTAGAAATGATAAATCGACAAATTCATCATACGTAGGGGGATTTTTGGATAATCCCATTTCAATAACACGCTTCCTTAGTTTCTCGTACTCATCTTGCTCAATCCGAAGGTCATCATAAGAGATCCATTGCAATGAAAGATCGAGAACTTCCTTATCAACTTTCATGTAGTACAAATAGGCTTCGTAAACTTCTGAACTTCTGCTATCTGCAATATTTCCGGCGTTTGCGTATTGTTCAATGAATGTTTGAACTTCACTTTTATTAGCTCGAATAAAATCATTACGCAGGACAAGAACACAACAATAAGAATGTGGCCATACCTCATCAGAGTGAGCTAAAACTTTCCCTTTCCCTAGCACGACAGACATCGCTCCAAAAGGTTCAGCTACAACATATCCAGCTATTCTTTTTTCTGATAAAGCTGCAGGCATCTCTGCTGGCGGCATTTCCACTACATTTACATCCTCATATTTCATTCCCGCATTTTCCATATATTCATTTAACAATAGATTATGAGTCGAGTATTTATGTGGAATCGCAAAGGTTTCTCCATTTAAATCATGTGCATTATGAATATCATCCGTGGAAATTAAAACATTCCCATCTTTATGACCAAGAGCGACCGCTTTTAAATCAATCCCTTTTTCCTTTGCTTTCATGGCTAATTCGATTAATACAGATGCCCCATCAATTCTTCCTGTATTTAATGCATCCATTAAATCTGGCCATGAACCAAATTTAATCATTTCAATTTGATATGCTCCAACTTCACCATCATGGAGATGAGTATCAATAAATAAAGGTCCTGCGTGGGTAATTGGTAAATACCCAATCTTAATCACTGGTTTTCCATCCACAGGGGTAGCTTGCTTTCCGCACGCTACAATCGTGGGTAGAAACATTAATAGCATAAGTCCTACTACTATCCTTTTCACTTTAAAATCCCCCATTAAATCATATATTCCATTGGATTTTGAATTCCACTTAATTCAAATTCATCTAGTATTCTCTTGCGGAAATAATGAAAATCATTTGTTGTTCTGTCCCGGGGTTTAGATAATTCAATTTTCAAATCCTTGTAAATTTTGCCTGGATGTGCACTCATAATAAGAATGCGGTCTGATAAGTAAACAGCTTCATCAATATCATGGGTCACTAATAAAATAGTAGATTTTTCCTTTTCCTGAATTTTCAACAACTGATCCTGCAAGTGATAGCGATTAAATGTATCGAGTGCAGCAAATGGTTCATCCATCAAAATCACATCAGGCTTCATTGCAAATGCTCTAGCAATGGCGACTCTTTGCTGCATTCCACCAGATAGTTCATGGGG
Organism: Lederbergia galactosidilytica; assembly: GCF_017873565.1. Taxonomy (GTDB): domain Bacteria; phylum Bacillota; class Bacilli; order Bacillales; family Bacillaceae_C; genus Lederbergia; species Lederbergia galactosidilytica. The sequence goes on along the minus strand of NZ_JAGGKH010000005.1, from coordinate 169,093 downwards.
AAATTGTTGAGCATTTGCTTTTAATCCAACTAGTTCTATCGCATTGAGAGCTCTCACTCTACGCTCTTGCACTGATAAATCTTCCTTTTCTAAACCCAACTCCACATTTTTTTGGACTGATCTCCATGGTAATAAATTGCGGTGTTGAAAAAGAGTAATACAGTTTCTTTTAGGGCGAGTAACTTTATGCTCATCTACAAAGACATTTCCACTGTCAGCAGTTGTAAATCCACCAATAATATTTAGTAAAGTACTTTTTCCACAACCACTCTTCCCCAATAATGTAACAATTTCTCCCTTTTTTACTTCAAATGAAATATTATCTATGACTTGGTTAGAAGCCGAGCTTTTGTGAAACGACTTTGAAACCTCTTTAACTTGAATCAAATTTCACACTCCCTTTCGGATTATTATATTAAACTATTCCGATTAGTTTGGTTGGTTTATGGTTAATTTATTATACTCTGTACATAAATATAACTCAATAAGATTTTGCAATTATTTATCAATAGATCTCTTTTTGAGACTTTTTGATTAGTCGAACGCCGAGTAATACTAGCTATTCAGATCGATGTTCCCTGATCATAAAGGGATTATATACATGAGACTTATAAAGCGATGAAATATAAAAAGCCCGCTATGAAAGCGGACTTTTACTTAAAAAATCTATATGTTGTTATGATTAAAAGGACAGACCCAAAAAAGGAAATAAATAAGATCCATTCCAAATGAAAATAGCATTCTGATTTATTTATCCCTTTCCTTCCATAGTTTCCACGGGAAGATCTTCGGGGGGATTTGTGATATCTTTATCCAATCCTTTGAAATAGGATGTTCAAATCCAAGCTCAGAGGCCCAGAGAGCAATTTGTTGACCAGGTTTATTCGCTCCTTGTCCATACTTCTGATCTCCATACAAAGGACAACCAATACCAGATAATTGAACCCTAATTTGATGGGGACGGCCCGTATGTAGATTGATTTCCAAAAGACTCATATCTTGCGCCTCTCCTAATACCTTATATTCAAGTATCGCCTTTTTCCCCCGTGGATCTTTTTCTGTAACGATGTATACTTGGTTTTTCTTCTGATCTTTCCATAAATGATTTTCCAATTTAGCTTGATTTTCTTCAGGGATTCCTCTGACAACAGCAAGATACTTTTTATGGAAGGCTCTTCTCCGAATGGCATCTGATAATCTTGAAGCCGCCTTCGAAGTCTTTGCAAATACCATGACACCACCAACAGGACGGTCTAATCGATGGACGAGCCCTAAGTAGACATTACCAGGCTTCTGATAACGAATTTTTATATCTTCCTTTAATATTGTCAACAAATCCGGATCACCAGTTTGATCCGCTTGCACAGGGATATTTACCGGTTTCTCAACTACTAGCAAATGATTATCTTCGTATAAAATAGGGATATCCAATCTTATTCAAAACTCCTTCTTTAAGGTCATAGGATTACTTTCTTAACATCTAGTTGTTCATCATTTTCTGCAGTATAACTTTATCATTCTATCGTAAAGGATCAACAACCATAAGCAAATACATTATGATTTTAGTTGTGTTTGTAAATATTCCGGATGTTTTACATAGATAAAACCAGATTCATCCTCTAAATACTCTAAAATCGGATCATCGCGAATAATCCGCAAACATTCTCGATCATTGATATGAAAATCTTCAGGGGATTGAATTTCTGATAAATGGAGCGTTTTTACCAAAGTAAACTCTTCATCTTCCTGACTGTCCAAAGAAATATAATAAACCACAATCGGGCTATCTTCTAAAGCCTTTAAAATATATTCAAATAGGAGAACAGAGATTTTCTTATAAAACGTGTGATTTGATCGATAGTTCCCCTCAATAGGTAAATAATTTGAAGTACATCTTGTTTGGTAATGAAGACGTACATGTTGAGAAAAAGGATATCTTTTTTCATTGGCTTCATCAAGATTTTCCTCAAACCATAATCCCGTAAAATCAAGTTCAGAGGCGTAAACATTTTCACGAATTGGCTGATATCCGATTTCTTCCGTCGACAACGGTGCATGTGATGCAAAATAAGCATAATAAGTCATCTACTCACCTCAATATCACCTTTTATATCATATTATACTCTCTTCTTTAAATCTCTTCTCCCGATTATTTATATATTTCTAAACTAAAAATGAGGCAACCGTAGCCGCCTCATCTCATTGTTCCTTTTTCTTTTCCTCAAATTCCTCTTCAAAGGTTTCCTTAACTTGGTTCATTGATTTTCCTTCAATAAAGTAAGCAATCGCTGCTTCACATAAAGCATAGGTTCCCGCAGTGGCAATCGCCCCAGAGATGACACTTCCCGCAACAGGAATAAATTTCACCAATTGCCTTGCTACTTGACGCAAAACAATCCCTGTCGCCACGTTGAGACCTAAAGCGCCCATAAATTCTACAACAGACTTTCTTCCAAGCTTTTGCCCAGAAATCAAAGCAATTGAAGCAATCATTGTCGTTTGTAAGCCAGTAATAATTGGCATATCAGGACCCGGAATCGGACTCGCTCCGATCGCCCCCGTTATACCGGCTATACTCTTTCCCAACCTGCGTGCAACCTTTTTTTGCACGGACTTGATTTTTGATAATTTCGCTAGCACCATTTGCGCCTCATTAGGTAATTGTTCAATTAAATAATCCAAGAGGAGATCAATATTCCAGCGAATATCATAGACAACTTCATCATGATCAAATTCCATATAAGCGGAGACAGGGATGACTTTTACAGGATTGGAAACAGCCTCCCGCAATTTCGACTCAAGTACTTGAATCGCTTCCTGAATATTTTCCTGTTTTATTGGATGATCAAATGGTGGCTTATCCGCTGATTTCGGGCTTAACTCATCGACCTGTGTTACAACTCCAATGATCGGTGTGTCAAATTCATGTACCTCTTGGATTGTCTTCTTCAGTTCCAATAATTGGGCTAAATCTTCATCAATCCGTGAACTCACTTCTTTTGCCTTACTTAAAAATAAAATCGCATCTGGGCATTTTTCTTTGATAGAAGCTTGTACCTCCTCCAAGGCGGTTGCTTTCGAAAAAGCCTCTTCCGGATCCTCTGCCTCTCCCAAACCTCTCGTATCCAAAATTTCTAGCGCACCAGCATCTGACTGATAACGATGCCATTTCCCAGCTCCTGTACGTGCCTTTACATCGCCAATTTCCGCTCTTTTTTCGCCAAATATAGCATTAATCAGGCTCGACTTTCCAGCTCCCCTTCTACCAACAATCGCAAACCTTGCCGGGCGTGCATCCAATGTAAAAGATTTTAAATGATCCAATTCCACATGAATTTTTTCTTTCACTTTTCCCGGAATCTTTGCTTTAGCTAAAGCTTCATATATAGATTTAATCAGATCGTCAATTTGCTTTTTATTTTCTTGTTCATTACTCACCTTATTTTGCACCTCCAGATTCAGATAAGAAAAACACAAGTCTCCTAAAGCTAAACCACTAGACAGAGGAGAATTTCTTATCTATTGAAGAAAATCTTGTATACAAAAATTATCTCTTACAAAGCAGATTTTGTCTAATAATTGCTAAAATGGCATGCTCAAGGAGCTTACTGAAAATCCTCTCACATTGAGGTAACAGATTATGTGGAAGGCAATCATTTCTCTTTTAGTTATTGGCGCAATAGCTTTTATTCTTCACAAATAGGGGATTTTGCGTCATGAAGTAGTAAGGCTAAACTTCGTCCATAGAACAGGATGGAATTCACTCTCTCTTTCTTACAAAAGATTTCATGGTGTCGAATATTATTAATATACCTTCCCCAAAAACACTGAGATTACACTTCAATATGATGTCCTAGTAGAGGAAGGCAACGTTATACTAGAATTACGGGGATGAAAGGCGCCCTATTTACAAAAAACCTCAGACTAGACGGGCAAGGATCCTTTCTATTTACAACAGTTGAAACGTTTCTTTCTATTAGAGTAGAAGGACAACACGCTAGAAGGAAATGTGATATGAGGGTTTATCAAAGGCATATCCGTAGAGAATTAGATAAAGAGTTAACAAAAAACATTCATGAGGGGATGCTCACAACTCAAACCTGGAAAAGTTTAAAGCAAGTTTCCTTGTACATAAGGTAGTGTGAGCGAAGCCGCTTCAATTTCATGAGTAAAGTGTACTTTCCACCTTTTTACTCATACTCATTATGAGCTAAATAGAATTCCTTTAGCGTAGCTCCGCCCCTTTACCACAGAAAAAGGCTGTTCAAAAAGAAGGATAAAACATCGAACTTTTTGAACAACCTTTAAAGTTTAAGCATCTAGAGCAACATTATGATGCACTTGCTGAACATCTTCTAAGTCTTCTAACACATCAACCAATTTTTCAAACTGTGCCTGATCCTCCTCTGTCAAGGACACTTCATTTTGAGCGAGCATTGTTAATTCGGCAATCGAAAACTCTGTAATTCCCGCTTGTTCTAATGCCTCTTGCACAGCATGGAACTGATCTGGCTCCGCATATACAATCACAGTGTCTTCTTCTTCGATAATATCGCGTACATCTAATTCAGCTTCCATAAGGATTTCTAATACATCATCCGCTGTTTTCTCTTCAATACCAAAAACAGCTGTAGCCTCAAACATATAAGCAACAGAGCCACTCACTCCCATATTGCCACCATTTTTCCCAAAAGCCGCCCGCACTTCTGATGCCGTACGGTTCACATTGTTTGTCAAAGCATCGACGATCAACATTGAACCATTGGGACCAAAACCTTCATAGCGAAGTTCTGAGTAATTTTCATCTGCGCCACCTTTTGCTTTTTCAATGGCACGATCTATAATGGCTTTTGGCACATTATAAGTCTTCGCTCTTTCTAAAACGACTTTTAATGCTTGGTTTGCTTCAGGATCAGGTTCACCCTGTTTAGCTGCCACATAAATCTCACGACCAAATTTTGCATAAATCCGACTTGTGTTTTTATCCTTCAAGGCTTTTTTTTCTTTAATATTATTCCATTTACGTCCCATACGTAACACTCTCTTTCGAATTTGAATACTTAACTATAGTATTATAACGCTAGACTTTCCATTTTTCGAGTAGTAATATTTTGCAGGTAAATTAGGATTTATCGCGAATATAGAAATAAGCACATATACTTTCACTTTTTGGCTTTAAAGGAGGATTTCTTCTGTGTATAAAAAGATTATCTGGTCCTTAATTGGACTGATTGTTGTACTTGTAGGAGTGTTTATCATCCTTGTTATTATAGACCCTAAAGAATCTCCTGAAAAGGTAGCAGCGGTAAAAAAACAAACAGAAGCACAAACAGCAGAGACTACAGAGGTCACCGTTGAAGAGAATGATTCAACCGTTGACTCTTCCAATCCTTTTGGAAAAAAGACACCGTTAGAAGAATTAACAGAAGCAGACTATCAAAATTACATTCATAAGATGTCACACCAAAAAATAATTGCGGATGAAAAATGGGGATTTTATGAAATCACCCCAGAAAGAATTGACTGGTTATTACATGGTTTAAAACAAACTGATTTTAAAAGTGCTAGTCTTTACAAAGACATTTTAGAAAGATGGAAGGAAGGCGATTTTTCAAAAGTGGACAAAGACCATAATGCGATCTGGCAACTACAAGGTGGTACCATCGGGAAAGCTACAGGTATTTTAAGTCCTGAGGAGGAAGAGACTTTTCTTCAGGAAACAAAAGAACAGTAGGCGGCTTTACAGGGAATGGGGTAAAAATACTTGAATTCTTCAAGCAATTGAAAAATAGTGTAAAGTGAGACATCTCTTTTAATGCCGTAATTGAAATATGCCCCTTTTCGCGGGCGGCTAATGAGCCTCCTTGCGCTACGCACTGCGGATCTCATCGCGGCCTTTGCTATGGCTGCTGAAAACTAGATAATGAGGTAAAAACTTTATTGTTTTTTTATACAAAGCAGCCAGTATATACGAAGACCCCTACGGGAAGTAAGAGATCGGCAAGGCTCGGGAAGACGGAGCCTGAAGAGACTTGACACTCGTCCGGGAAAGCGAAGTATATGCTGGCTGCGATTAGACCTATAACGCTTTATAGATGTTGTTTGGACTTTTTAGCAGCCTCCTTTGCTCCCATAGGATGACTTATCACTTCATATTTTCTACACGATAATCCGAATACCCATTCTCCTAAAATCCCGCTTGGAAATATATTTCTTCTACCGCGGCAGACCTCGCCTCTATACAGAAAAGCATTGTGCCAGATAGGACTAAAACACAGGGAAAAATGCCGCAAGATAGCGAGTATTTATCCTATATTCCTTTGCTATAAGCATCTTCATCAAAATACTGCAATCCCGTAAGCGCAGAACTATACCGCAACCTAAACTTATTTTTCAAGAAAGAGGACCATATGTTGTTCATCAAGATAATAACCTTCTAATTTCATCGCCTTTTCCTCTATGGCAAACACGTTAAAACCAAGGGTGGAATAGAGCTCAATTGCCGCTCTATTTGTCGTGATAACGGTGAGATATAACTGTTCCACTCCATTTATATTTTTAGCTAGCTTGATTACTTCTATTAATAAGGATTTTCCAACACCTTGTTTTCGTTTAGCCGGTGTAACATACATGGCTACTATATTAGCTCGATGTCTTAGTTTATAATATTGTTCCCTTACCAAGGTGATAATGCCAACTAATGAATCCCCCTCAAATGCCCCTAGCGTGAAACTTGTATCAGAACGAAATCTACTTTTATATTTTTCTATAGGATTTCCTTTTTCCTCTGAATACGTGGTGGCAAATGAATCAGCATTATAACGTAAGGCTTCTAGTCTTATTTTAGAGTAATTTTCCGCATCTGCTGGAACTAATAAGCGGATTTTCGCCATACTTCCTTGCCCCCATTTATTATCATTTAAACTTTCATTCACCTACCAGCTTCCCATTTACTCCATAAATCTTTACTAATGGCCAGGTCTTCAACCAATTTTTTGAGGCAATTCGTTGAGCATAGATCACTTCTCTTCCACTATCTTTTATGTAGTACTTTGTGGGTCTAATTTCCATTTTCAATACATCTCTCACACCCCAAGGCGCTGTTAATACAACTTTCTCTTTTTCATCAAGTTTGACTCCTAAAGCTGTTACAGTTTCGGGGAATCTTTTTATTCCATCAACACTTGAAATATATGGAGTCATACCGCTTACCTCATGCATTCTTGCTTGATTTTTAACAGACCAAGGTAGATGAGGAGATAATATGGCAAGCCTTTTTTCAAACTCCTTTTCCGTTTGCTTATCCACCTCAGAGGGATCAAAGTAAACCACATCAATATCAGCAAGTGGGGTACGAACAGGATAGTTATGCAATTGATCCCATATTTTCGATCGAACAAATCCCGCGCAAATCCACCAATCAGGTAAATTTAATGTTTGGACGTCTTTTAAGATGCCCATCATCCATTCATCTTGTTGAATACAATTGATCACATCTTCTTTTGTTACTAGCATTTTAGCCTAATTCCTCCCTAATAAAAGTGGAATCTCCTTCAAATGCTCGACAACATATTCTGCTTCAGGCTCGTCAAAAAAAGTATCCTTTTTCCACATAGCTTTCATGCCAACAGCTTGCGCTCCTTTGATATCATTAATGGGATGATCTCCTACATAAATGCATTCACTTGGAGAAAGCCCCAATTGAAAGGCAACCTTTTGAAAAATTGCAGGATCTGGCTTGCTCAATCCCTCGTATTCAGATATAAGAATAGAGCTAAAATAGGACTCAATGTGGAGAGCCTGGATGTTTTGCATCTGAAATCTTCCTTTTCCGTTCGTAACCATTCCAAGCGAATATTGATTCTGCAATTGTTCAAGCATTGGAATTAAGTTCGGAAATGCTACACAATGTGTATGGAAGTGATCGATATAATCAGATAACAGTTCTTGCCAAGTTAACGCTTGAATCGATAATTCCTTAACCAGTTGTTGATAGACTTTGTCTTTCCATACGTAGCCATGATTATCGAGTTCTATGAATCTGGCTATATATTGTTCCTTTGGTATATGACTGACAGACTCAAATAAGCGTTCATATTGGCCTTGAACAAAACTTTCTACAGATGCTTGGCGATTCAATAATGTCCCATCCAAATCAAATATCACGGCTTTTAGCATTAAAAACTCCATCCTTTCATGATAGCTAAGCTACCCATTAAATAACACTCTATTCTGAAAATATTAACAGCACAAGATATAATTTGTTTTACTATAACGTCGCTACCGTTTCTTTTAAAAATTGCGTAAATAATTGCGACTCCTCTGTGTCTACTTGTGAAATAAGGTAAGTTTTAGAAATCGGCGGTTGAATATGAATAGGTGAAATCTCCATTAGCTCTTCTAATTCTAATTCAGCTTTTACCATGGAATACGGTAAATAGGATACACCAAGACCCTCCCTAATAAATCGCTTTGTTCCTTCTACTTGATGAACCGGCATAGTTTGGACATGGGGATAAAAGTTTTTAATTAACGGTAATAAATCATCCCAATAGTCTGGGTGATTATCCGTGATTATTCGATAAGTCTGTAAAACATCACTTTCATTCACATCCTTACTTTTTTCCATCATTGGACTCCCTACTAAGAGCACTCGCTCTTCATGAATCATCTCGCAACGTATGTTTGATTGAATCGGTTGAATTCTTGTTAAGCCTATATCCACTCTCCCCGAACTTACCTCTCCGCCAATATCATATGATTTCTGGACATGAATCATCACTTCTATTTCTGGATGCCTTTCCATAAATAGTCGCAATAAGGAGGGCAAAAAAGAGGAAGTAATTTGTGGTGCGGTTGCTATTACAAGCTTACGTTTATATCCTTGCTTCCATGATTCAAATTCACCCATCCCCTGCTCAAACGCCTTGATGATCTTCTGTGCAATCGGGAGAAATGCAAGTCCTGCGGCGGAAAGGGTCACTCCCTTTCTCTCCCTTGTAAATAAAGTTGTCTGAAGGTTTTTTTCTAATTGTCGAATATGTTTAGACACCGCTGGTTGGGTCAAATACAGTTCTTCTGATGCCTTCCTGAAGTTTCCATATTGGGCAGCAATCAAAAAGGTTTGAATCCATTTTATCTCCATAGTTCCACCCACTCCGATAACAGATCGTTATTAACTTCTGGTAAAAACGTTTATTTTCATTATAGAACTAAATCGATATAATTTCATTACACGAAGGAAAAGGAGGAAAAAACAGTTGAAGGACTCTTATGATATATGGAATTCTACTTTATATGACGAAAATCATTCATTTGTATCAAAATTTGGGGAAAGTATTATAGAATTACTAGCCCCAAAGGCTGGGGAAAGAATATTAGATTTAGGTTGTGGAACTGGAAATTTAGCTAGTCAAATTACTGCTTTAGGAGCTCAAGTTATTGGTGTAGATTATTCCCCTAACATGATTAAAGAAGCTATAAGGAAATATCCACATATACCGTTTAAAGTAGAAGACGCATGTGCACTTCCTTATAGGCATGAGTTCGATGCAGTTTTCTCTAATGCAGCTTTACACTGGATTAAAACTCCTGATGAAGTCCTGTCCTGTATATATAAAGCATTGGTTCCCGGCGGGCGCTTAATTGCAGAATTTGGCGGGAAAGGGAATGTTAAACAAATTGTTGATGCATTACTTCTTCAGTTTCAAAAGTATGGCATCGAGGAAGGTGCCAATCGAATTCCCTGGTATTTCCCTAGCATCGGAGAATACACTACTTTAATGGAGAAATTCGGCTTCCACGTAACTTTTGCTCAGTATTTTGAGCGTCCAACTCCTTTAGAAGGAAAAGATGGATTAAGAAACTGGCTAAACATGTTTGGTGATTCCTTTTTTCAAGGATTAACTAATAATGTAAAGGATCAGCTTATCATAGCTACAGAGGATCATTTGCAGGCAACAATGTTCCAAAACGGACATTGGCTAGCAGATTATAAAAGAATACGAGTGGTAGGAATTAAAAAATAGTCAGGGGGAGCTAGATTCGCTCCCCCTGTTTATCATCCTAAACGATAAGATTTACAGTTTATACCTTTGTTTTTTCTATAATTAGGTTTTTATATTCTCTCACGTCTTTTCCTATAGGCAAGCTGTATGAAAAATCCTATTCCTACAAGCATTACTCCTATTAATAAATATGTGTAATAATTAGTACCAGTGTTAGGTAATTCCCCCTCTAACTTAGCTTGGTTTTGGTCTTGAATCATTGGCTTTGCTTCATTTATTGTCTTTTCATCTACTTCTTCCTTCTTTACGTCTGAAGAACTAGAAAGGTTTTGGTCATCTGGTGTTTCAACTTTATCTTCAACTGACTCAGGCGATTTGCCCTGTCCTTGTTCCCCATTCCCAGACTCTTCCTCTGGATGAGGATCCTTATTTTGGTCTTCGATATTATCCTTGTTTTTATATAAATAAAAGTCATCGATTGTTCCCCACGCCCCTGCATTCGCAGCCACAGCAATTCCAATCGTAATATTGCCATCTTTAACAAGAATATCTGTAAGTTCGGGATTATTCCAATTCAACCAACCATCCACAGAGGAAGCCAATTTATACTCTCTTTCAGCTGTTCGAGCATATATAAAGATGTCTTGGTCAACCGCATCTCCACCTTGGAGAAATAAATTAAAATTATAATATCCAGGCGTTAAATCAGTAATTTCTTGCTCAATCTTGAATTGAACAGAGTGGTCAGAATAAAAATGGAGAGAATACTGTCCGGTCTTTGCATCTTCCATCTTATTTTGAAATTGAGTTTGTGGGGTTGTCTCCTCAATTCGCCACATACTTCTATCTTCGTCTTCAAAGCTCGGATTCATTACAAAGTTTTCCCTATTAATTTGTAGATGGGCCTTTACTTCCAAGTTTTCATTAGTAATTGTTCCCGCAATGATATAACTGCCTACACCATTCTTGACTGCCCCTTCGAGATCAGACATGTTCCAAGTAACAGGCACCTCTTCCGTATTCCCATCGTTATATACCACCTGTACCGTCTCCGGCAAGATTACGCTTTCACCTAGTGTTATACTGAACGTTGGTGTTTTCACTTCATCTATAGTACGAGTTGCGATAGCACCTGTTTTTACATACTTAAATACATTTAGCGAAGCAAGTGCTTTTCCAGCAAAATCAAATAATGCTTGGTTGTCTACGGCACTACCACCATACCATTTTCCAGCATCTTCTGGATCATACTCTTTTGCGTAGCTACTAGCCCAACCAGAACCATGTTTCTCCCAAAGCTCCTTATTCTTTTCCAGTTCACTAGCTGGTCCAACTGGTAGCCATGCTGGCTCCCAGTAGAAAACACCAATGCCAGCCTCTCCTACCTTGGCAACTGCATCAATTACATCCCTTATAGCATTCGCTTGCCCTTGAACTGTAATTGGGTAATTTAAAACTTGCCCTGAATCCTGTGGGGCTGTATTCTCATGTCCATCACCATCTTCATCTGTATATGTATACGAAGTCTCTGCTACCATTACTTTTTTTCCGTATGTATCTGCCACATGTTGCAATTCTGAAGTAAGGTTTTCTAATGTGCCATGCCAAAACGGATAGTAAGAACTAGCAAAAACATCATAATCAACATCATTTACAGCTAATGTTTTTACGATGGTCTCATATCTTCCAGCAGTTTCCGGATTTGTAAAATGTAGAGCCACTAGTATGTTCGGATCTACATCGCGAACAGCCTGACTTCCTTGATTGAATAATTGACTCATTTTCTCCCAATCAGATTCCCCAACAAAACTTTCCGTTGTCTCGTTCCCTACTTGGACCATACCGATATCAACCCCGGAATCTAACATCATTTGCAAACTAGACTTCGTGTAATCATACATAGCAATTTTTTTATCTTCAAAACTCATTTTCTCCCAAGCTTTTGGAACCTGTTGTTTGGCTGGATCAGCCCAGAAATCAGAGTAATGAAAGTCAACTAATACTTTCATCCCGTTAGCTGTAGCCCTTTTCCCAATCTCAATCGCCTTCTTAAGATCATTGTTTCCCCCACCGTAGCCATTTCTCTGAACATCATAAGGATCATTCCACACACGGACACGAACATAATTAATATCCGCATCAGCTAAAATCGTAAACAGATCATCTTCCTCACCAGATTCTCGATAAAAACGGACATTACTTTCCTCTAAAACTATAATACTGGAAATATCAACCCCTTTAATAAAATCGTCATTCAAACCATCTACCTTCTGCACAAAAATATCCGCCTCGATTGGTTGCTCCTCCTCTGCATTTAATCTTTCCAATGTGAAATTATCTAAATATCCCCAAGCACCCGCTTCCCCCTGAACAAGTGCCCCAATTGCAAATCGGCTTGTCTCACTATCTAATTCAAAATTCATTGTAATCGTTTCCCAATTATTATAGCCTGACGTTTTTATAGCCTCAGCTATCTGATCACCTGCAATAAGACTTACATAGCTTTGTTCAGTATCTGAACTACCCATAATATGTGCAGATAAGCGATATTTCCCAGCTGGCAATGAAGGGAGTGTTTGACTAATAGTAACACTTTCTTCCCTTATATTTTCTTCCTCCATCCAATATTTCAACGCATAATTTCCTTCATTCGCTTCAATCCATTCATCATCTTTATAGGCGAAGTGTTGAATATCTATATTCTCCTTATTGTTCACTTTCCAATTACCATCTTCCCAGATATCTACCTCAAATCCCCCATTTTTTATCATGTTAGACTCCGTCTCAGCCTCCACTTTACTAAAGTTTGGGAAAAATAATATCAAAAAAATTCCAAAAACCCAAATCCCTTTTCCAAAAATAGCTTTAACCTTTTCCATGACTTTCTCCTTTCCCCAAAATTTTATACTAAAATCCTTGTATGCGTTGTCATTTTATTTCATTTAATGCTCTCTAACATTTACCATTTAACCTTAACCTTTTTTAGAAAAACATCCATTCCATAGGTGTGCTTGGATGGAATGGATGTTAAATTGCTTATTTCAATTAACTATTTCTTGGAGCTTTAATTACTCTTACTTCGTATTTATTTAGGATAAGCTCTCCCTCTAGTTCATCTCCAGATAATAAATCCGTTCCCTTAGAAGGTAGAGTAATAGTTTGTCTTTCTTCTGTGAAGTTCATAATAAAAGCATAATCATGCTCCTTATCCTGTCTAGTCTGTACAGAAACCCCTTTTCCATGCTTCACTGAAAAAGCAGGCTGGAGGGAAAGATCTTCAATTAGGCGACTATAGAAATCAAAATGGAATTCAGCATCTAATCTTGCACCAATATAATATGTCTTTCCTTTTTCATAACTATGGCTTGTAATCGCCGGAGTATTAGCATAAAAGTCTTCTTTATAAATCCCTTCCGAATTGGCTGTGTTCAGCTCCAAGACCGTCGCATAGTCCTTCAACAGATAATGCTTACCTTGGTAAGTCACATAATTTTTATCTTTCGGATAAAGCGTATCAGTTTCGACTGGCTGCATTCCAAAGATATCCTGTAAATCTTGTGGCCACCCACTTGTATAGGTCAAATCATGCTCATTCACAATTCCACTAATATAGGTCATCACGAGCGTACCACCATTAGCTACAAATGTCTTCAAGCGAGCAAGCGTCTCTTTGCTGGCTAGATAAAGCATCGGTGCTACGATTAATTGATAGGATGAGAAATCCTGTTCTTTTGTAATTACATCAACAGGAATATCTTTTTCCCAGAATGTCCGATAATGTTGTTGCAATGTTTGCGGATATCGCTTCGTTTCCAAGCCATACCCTTGTGCATCATTTAACGCCCAATTATTATCCCAATCATATAAGATTCCAACTTTTGCCGGTCTGTTCGTTCCTGTCACTTCAGTCAGTTTTTCTAAAGACTGACCTACTTTTGCAACTTCTTTAAATACGCGGTTTTCAGTACTATTATCATGGTCTACAATGGCCCCATGAAATTTCTCTGAAGATCCCCGGGATTTTCGCCATTGGAAATACATCACGCTATCTGAACCGTGCGCAACCATCTGCATTGAAGATAGTAAATGCATTCCTGGACGCTTCGCTTTATTCACTTTGTGCCAATTTACTGCACTTGGTGTAGATTCTAATAATAAAAATGGCTGCTGCTTTAAACTACGATACAAATCATCGATAAACCCAACTTTCATTGCCAAATCTGCCGTTTCCTCCCAATCATTATGCCAAGCAGGATAAGCATCCCATGTTAAAACATCAACATGTTTAGCAAATTTACTATAATCTAAACCTTGAAACGGGATTAAGTCATCTGTATCAGCCATAAAGTTAGTTGTTACTGGAATATTAGGTGTAATTTCGCGTAATGGGACAATTTCATTTTCATAAAATGAAATTGTTTGGTCCGTAACAAAGCGGCGCCAATCCAGATTTAGACCATGTACTGCATTTTCTCCAATTGGGGATGGGGATTCGATTTGCGACCAATCATTAAATGAATGACTCCAGAATGGTCCCCACCATGCTTCGTTTAGCGAGTTTAAATCATGATTGTATTGCTCTTTAAGCCAATTACGGAAAGCATTTTGGCAATGGTCGCAATGACACTCTCCACCGTATTCGTTAGAAACATGCCACATAAAAAGGGCAGGATGGTTACCATATCTTTCTGCTAAAATCCGGTTCATTTTTTGCGTTTTTTCCCGGTACACTTCCGAAGTGAAACAATGATTATGACGTCCACCATGTAATTGCTTCATTCGATTTTTATCAACTCGTAGAACCTCAGGGTATTTTTGTGATAACCAGGCAGGACGAGCGCCACTTGGTGTTGCTAAGGCAATTTTTCCACCATTTTTATGAATGCGGTCAAACACTTGATCCAACCACTCAAACTCATAGCGTCCTTCTTCTGGTTCAAGCGAGCTCCACGAAAACATCCCAATAGAATAGGCATTTGTATGTGCTAATTTCATTAGGCGAATATCATCTTCTAAAATTTCTGGTCTATTTAACCATTGGTCTGGGTTATAATCCCCCCCATGAAGCATATATTTTGCTTCTGTAACATAGGTTCTATCTAGTTTAGTCATGTTTATTCTCCTTTAACAATTCATTTCTTAGTAATAAACCCCTGCCTAGCCCTTTGTTCCACCTGCTGTCAAACCATTGACAAAATTCTTCTGTAATAAGACAAAGAGAAGAGCAATTGGAATACTAATCAAAATTGCACCTGCAGCAAACGTTGTATAGCTTGCCCCCATTACATCATTAACTAAATTATATAATCCGATAGGAAGAGTATAAGATTCAGGTGTTCTTAAAATCGTTGACGATAATACAAAATCTCCCAATGGTCCTGTAAAACCATTCATCGCCACAACAGCAAGCATTGGCTTCGACAAAGGCAGAATAATTTGGAAGAAGATTCGTGTATTACTTGCCCCATCAATTTTTGCGCTTTCATCTAAATCTATTGGAATGGTATCCATGTACCCCTTTAATAAGTAGGTATTCATAGGGATTTGCCCACCGATATATAAGAAGATTAATAGCCAATGACTGTTCATCATTCCTAATAATTGAGCTAGTACAAATAAAGCAACCAATGCAGAAAATTGTGGGATCATTTGTAAGAGCAAAAATAATGTAAGGCCGTTTTTGCGCCCCTTAAAGCGAAAGCGCGAAAAAGCATAACCTGTAAACGCGACACTAATCAATGTACCAATCATCGTAAAAATACTTATCTTTATCGAGTTTTTAAACCATTGAACATACTGCAAGCTCTGTTTTCCAGCAAATAATTCTCGATAATGATCTAATGTCGGATTTTTAGGAATCATTGATGTACTTACTAAACTATTCCCTGGGTTAAAACTAGCTCCCACTGTCCATAAGAGGGGGTAGATAATGATGACCATCATAAAACCCAAGATTAAATAAGAGAAAAAAAGTCGAAAGAATTTACTTCTTTTTACACTTACCATCTGTTAAGCCCCCTCTTTAAATGAATTCGTGCGTCTAAATTGCCATAATGCTATCAAAATAACAAAAGTTGATAGTAAGATAGTCAACGCAGCCGCAAGAGAATATTGGCTTGACTTCATGGTTAATTTATAAATCCAAGAGACTAAAATATCTGTTCCACCAGCTGTCGAGCCCGGTGTAGCCGGCCCTCCACCATTGAAGAGATATATAATATTAAAATTATTAAAGTTGAATGTGTATTGCGTAATCACAATTGGCGCGATCGATGTTAACACTAATGGCATCGTAATCTTTTTGAATTTCGCAAAGGCCGAAGCCCCGTCGATCGTTGCTGCCTCATATAGATCTTGCGGAATCGATTGCAAGACACCTGTTGTCACAATAAAAATATAAGGAAATGCCAACCAGCCTTGCATAAAGATCAAAGCTACTTTTGACCAAGTTGCATTCGTCATCCATGGAATCGCATCAATGCCTAACGCTGCTAAAATATCATTATTAATCGCACCGAAACTATCATTAAATAACCCGGCAAAGATTAAAATTGTCACAAAGCCAGGGACTGCCCACGGCAAAATCAATACTGTGCGAATAAACTTTTTAAATCTTAAATCTTTTTGATTGACAATAACAGCCAAAATGATTCCTAAACTCACTTGCAAAGTAGAGGCAACCACAGTCCAGATAATCGTCCATCCTAATACATCAAAAAAAGTGGAGCGCCATATATCTACTGTAAATATCTTTGCAAATGTTTCAAATCCAACCCAATCGACTAATTGTGCTGGCGGAGAATGATATAAATCATAGTTTGTAAAAGCTAATAAAAAGCTAAATAAAATTGGAAAGATAACAGCAAAGATTAGGATGAATAATGAGGGACCCGTAATCAGATAAGGATAACCTTGAGTCACTAAATTATGATACTGTTCCTTTAACGATCCTAATGGTGTTTTCTCGTCTCGTAATTTTCCATTTTTATAGGCATCTCGTAAATTCAAGTAATAGATACCTAATCCAAAGCATGTGACAATGACAGCTATAATCCCCTCGGCTAGTAAGAAAATTGAATTATCACGCGGGAGCTTCTCACCTAAAGTAAATAACCCCCAAAATCCCATATTTAACAGATCTTTAAAAGCCCAAAAAAAGGAAAATGTGACGATTAGATACAGAAGGCCTTTTACCCATTGCCGATTGTAAAACTGACCTAATCCCGGAATTATAGACAAAAACAACGCTTTTTGTCGATGTGGCACTTCTTCCACCCCTTTTTTATTCATTACATAGGCTTATTGCAAACAGGTGCCAAGCCAACACTTGGCACCCATAACAATGAAGTCGTAAGGTTATTGTCCACCATGATTGGCTTCAATTTGTCCTTTGATTGTTTGAACAGCTTGATCCAATGCTTCCTTAGGCGTTGCTTTACCTGTTGCAATTGTTTGTAATGCAGCATCAACTGGTGTCCAAACTTCGTTCATCTCTGGAATATTTGGTGTTAACTCTGAATACTGAGATTGCTCTGCTACAGCCGCCGCTGCTTCACTTTCTGTTACTACCGGATCATCGGCTAATGCCTTCACTGCAGGTACTTCTTTTGTTACTTCATATCTAGTTCTAGAATTCTCTTCGTTTGTTAGAAATTCTACAAATTTCTCTGCTAGTTCTTGGTTCTTAGAAAAAGAGCTTACATTATAACTTTTAACCCCAACAAATGCGCTCATATTCTCTCCATTTGGAAGTTTAGGTAGAGCTTTTACTCCATAATCAATTCCGGCTTTCGCGAATGGCTCAAGATTCCAAGGTCCTGAAATAACAGCTGCCGCTTTCCCCTCTGAAAATAGCGAATCTAATACATTGATTCCTTGCTCTCCAATAATTCCTGTAGGAAAGAGCTCATCATTATAAAACTTTTGCATATATTCAGCTGCTTCAATTGCCCCATCATTATTTAAACCGATATCTGTAGGATCATATGCCCCATTATCATCACGGCCAAAGATATATCCACCATAACCACCCATTACACTTTGTGCATAATAGATTTGGTCCCATAAAGCTAATAATCCAAAGTTCTCTCCATCTGTTAATTCTTTTGAAAGTTCATACCATTCGTCTAATGTTTCTGGTAACTTCTCTTCTGAAACAAGTTCTTTATTATAATAAAGTACGGTTGTTTCCACTGCCTTTGGTAAACCATATAATTTTCCGTCTACCATTTGAGATAATAATGCTTCATCTGTATAAATAGATTGAATATCATCTCCAATATTCAAGTCCTTCAATAATCCTTCTGTTACAGCCGTTCCCATTTGGTCCCCAGCCATTGTCAATACATCTGGTCCAGTACCTGCTGGTCCATCCAATCGTAAATCTTCAATCTGTTTAGCATAGGCTTTTTCGACAACTTTGATCTTAACGTCATTTTCTTCTTCAAATTTCGCTATTGCGTCTTCAATCCCATCAGCTTTATCCTGATCTTCCCACACTAATAAGTCATACTCTTTATTTGAATCTTTTGACCCAGATGCTTTCTCTTCCCCATCATCTTGTGGACCACAGCCTACTAATACCAAACTTAAAGCTAGTCCAACTAAAAGATAGAGGTATTTTTTATACCCTTTCATTTATCAACACATCCTATTAAAATATTTTTACCTAAAATAGGCGGAAACGTTTTACTAAAAACAATATATCATATTCGGTAAAATTAATAAATCTTTTTTCGTCAATTTTAATAAAAGTTTTAGTTAAACAAAAAAAGAAGCTGGGTCAGCATGTTATCGCCAAAGAAAAAACCGAACTACTCTCGTGCAAATACCCAACTTTGCAAATATACCTCGTTAGGCAATGCATTGTTCTTCTTTGGAGCTTACCATTTTAGCTATGACCCAGCTTATCGTTATTCCGCTTATTTAAATTGTACTTTTTCTTTCAATTAAACTAGCACCGACATGTATAGTTTTCACGATTCTCCGCTTATCATGTATACGTTCCAATAGTAATTCAACTGCATTTTTACTGATCTCATGAATATCAATATGAAATGTAGTTAGAGGAGGAGAAACATATTTGGCTACACTAATATTATTAATTCCAATTATGCTTACTCTGTTCGGGATCGCAATTTGCTGTTCATTCAATGCTTGCAAACACCCTACTGCGATCGGATCTGATGCAATGAAAAAAGCTGTAGGCAATTGATCTTCCAATTTTAAAATGGCCTTTTTCATTAAGTTATATCCATTTTCAACAGAAAAGCCCCGATTGCGAAAAATGTAATTTTCATTCAACATTCCCTTTTCTTCCATATATCTCCTAAATTTTCGTTCACGAATATCCATTTTTTCCGTATCTGTATTGGGATCATGATAAGTACCACCAATAAAGCCGATTTCCGTATGACCTTTTGATAGAAAATAATCAATTGCTTTCACTGTAATATGAATTAAGTCAGGGCGTACAGAGTCATAATGGTCAGGATCAGGAGTAGAGTCAATAAAAACCCCCGATAATGTGATACTCCTTAAATATTTTAATTCCTCATCCGAAAATCCACCTATTGCAATAAACCCCTCTGTGTCATTTGGGATTTGTTTAATTCCACCAGAAATTTTATAGGTTGTTAATTCAATATTGTACTTTTCTGCCCATTTTTCCACTTCTTCTCTCATTGTTTTAAAATAGACATCTTCTAATTCTTCCTTATCTGTCAACCAATATAAAAAAGCTATATTCTTAATAAGAGGTTGTACAACCTTTTTTCGATAATTTAATGCGTCTGCTGCCTCATAAATTTTTTCTCTCGTTTCTTCTGTAACGGATAGGTTTGCGTCATTGTTTAATACGCGTGACACTGTTGCAATGGAAAAACCAGATTTCTTAGCAACATCCTTAATCGTCGCCAATAAATTTCCCCCCATACTTTTCTGGAATAGTTTATATTAAATTTTCCTACTTCATCTATCATAGGTAAAATAATTTACTTTTATTTTACTATGTTTTTCTACAGCAAACAAGGTATAAATAAACTAGGATTTTATTCCTATATGTTTCCCCCGTGTACTCTCATCTATAATTCCCCAAAATTCTCTAATTTTCCTGCCACGTCTCAGTTTATTATTAAAACTCTCCTCTATTTGTTTTTAGCACCAATACTATTCGTTAGTTTTGATATGAACTATTAAAAGTTCACTAAATGGGTATTATACCTATATAGAATTCACTTGTTTAAAGGATATGGTGAGGAATTCTTTCACTTTAAATTGCCCTAAGGAAAAAATTCTCCCTTAGCGCATAATTTGTGGGGGTGGTTACTTGGACAAGCATGATCATACATCAAACTCACACCGCGGTTGGTTACAGCATAGTTCTACTCAAAGTTTGGATGAAGTAAATAGTTCAATCCGCATACCGGAGAATGGTGGCTTCTGGAGAAAGCTTTTTGCTTTTGCCGGTCCTGGGTCACTTGTAGCTGTAGGGTATGTAGATCCCGGTAACTGGGCTACCTCAATCGCAGGTGGAGCAAGATTTGGTTACACATTACTATCCATTATTCTAATTTCTAATTTAATGGCCATACTCTTACAAACTTTATCCGCTAAACTTGGGATTGTGACAGGACGAGATTTAGCCCAAGCAACAAGAGATGCAACAGGTAAAAAGCTTGCTTTTGTTCTGTGGATTCTAACAGAGCTAGCAATTATCGCAACAGATTTAGCTGAAGTTATTGGGTCAGCCATTGCCTTAAATCTGCTTTTTGGTATCCCTTTGCTGGCTGGTATTTTGATTACAACTTTAGATGTTTTATTACTATTATTATTACAGAAAAAGGGGTTCCGTATCATTGAATCCATTGTGATTGTGTTAATGGTCACGATATTTGGTGTATTCGTATTTGAAGTGATTGCTTCTAAACCAGAGGTTTCTGCTCTTTTAAAAGGATATATACCTGATCCGGAGATTGTTGTGAATCCAGAGATGTTGTTTATTTCACTCGGTATTTTAGGTGCCACTGTAATGCCACATAATCTATACTTACATTCATCGATCGTTCAAACACGGCAATTTAAACGAACAACTCCAGGTAAAAAAGAAGCGATTAAGTTCTCTGTCCTGGACTCCACTTTTTCCTTGACTGTAGCCTTTCTTATTAATTCGGCTATCTTAATTCTCGGTGCCGCAGCTTTTCATGGAAAAGGAATTCAAGTCTCAGAAATTGAAGAAGCCTATCGATTATTAAGCCCGACTGTTGGCGTCGGCATAGCTAGTACTTTATTCGCTGTTGCCCTTTTAGCATCAGGACAGAACTCAACCATAACCGGCACTCTCTCAGGGCAAATTGTAATGGAAGGATTTATACATTTAAAAATTTCTCCTTGGCTTCGGCGTATTATAACGCGGCTAATTGCCGTGGTTCCCGCGTTTGTTGTCACATGGATAGCAGGTTCACGAGGAACAGCTGACCTTTTACTTTGGAGTCAGGTGATTTTAAGCCTACAACTTCCCTTTGCTGTTGTTCCACTTGTTGTCTTTACAAATAGTAAAGACAAAATGGGGGAATTCGCTAACAAACATTGGATAAAAATACTTGCCTGGATCTGCACAGCGATCATCATAGTGTTAAACATATTTTTGATTGTTTATATTGTTGTAACAGGACAGGAGTTGGGATAGCAAATTAGCTATCCTTTTTATTATTAATTGGACACATTAGCGGTCCATTTTGCTGTGGAAAGGAAGATACTAAATGGAGTTTCAACATTAAAGGATGACAACTTTGTCAGCTATAGAATACACCTAGTAGTTCATATTAGAGGGGAAACTTTCAGCGGAACATCAATTAGAACAGAAAAAGAAGGGCAAACCCTCGATCTCAAGAACAATAGAGAGGAAATACCCTTGTAAAAATTAGTTCATTACCTTTTTATACTTTAGGTCAAGTTATGGACAGCAGCCTTATATTGCTCATACCATTTCTCCCATTCTTGTTTCCTTCCCTCCATCCTCCGTCCATCTAATAAAGCACTTATTACCTCAAGACTGACATGCCAACCTGCAAGATCTCGAGGAGTATGCTCCGTTATTGTCCGCATTTTTTCCTTGAGGATACAGTGACAGCCTTCAGACTCTTCATATAGCTCAAAGTGAACTAAATCATCTGCCCATGTAAATTCTAGAATGGTTTTCGGCGAATAAGATGTAATCATCATTTCCTCAAAATTACCATTTTGCATATCAAACTCGATCCTTCCCCCCTCCCGCAGTTCTTTAATCCTTAACTCGGGAAACCAGAGCTTTAACTTATCGTTTTCCCTCAGCATCTCCCATACCATTTCTACCGAATGTTTAAAATGGCGATCAAATTGAGCTGTATAGCCATCATTAACCTGCTTAATTGTCGCTAACAATAGCTCCCCCCCTTTTTTTAAAAATCACATATAGTATTCAGCTTTAAGAAGGATCTGGATATGTTTTCTGTAAAAATAGGACCGTTTCCTGAATAAGCGTTTTTAATACCTCAACATCAATATCAGCTACTTTATTAATATACACACAAGCTTTTCCAGTAGTATGCTTGCCTAACTTCGCTAGTAAACATGCCCTTTCTTCACTCTCCAAAGAAAAGTATAAGCTAATTTTTGCCTTTCTTGGAGAAAAACCAACAAGTGGGGCATCTCCCTCATGGCCTGAGGCATATTTATAATGATATGAACCGAACCCAATAATGCTAGGCCCCCACATTTTTGCTTCATAACCAGTTGTTTCCGTAAAAATCTCTAACAACCGATAGGCATCTTCGCGTTTTTTTAGACTATCAACACTCTCAATAAAATCTAAGACACTGTGATCTGTTTCCAACGTTTTTAATTTATACATTTCCATCCCTCCCTTTCTTTATCAGCTAGCGATTCCCTCAGTATACCATGAAAATTCTTAGAAGCCTCCACTAGCTAAACAGGTAATAATCAGGGTTTGTATCCCTTTTTGCAATGATGCTCTAGCACCGTCGTAAATTCTCTTTCAGTCATGAATCTCTTTTAAAATGCTTGATAAAATGTAAAATCGTTTTAAATAAATTCGTTTGTTTATTTATACCAGATGTAGGGCAATCGCTTTCTGAAGGAATTACCGTTGTTTAATAAAAATTATGTGTAATGTAATTTAGCTTTCGCATACCGTTAACGGAGTATACCCTCACAGGGACCTCGCATATCCATTTGCTAGGATGACTATAATACTTCATATTTTTCACATGACAATCCGAATTTTCGTTAATTTTAGAGAAATTTAGTTGAATAAATTTATCCTAAGGAGAAAACATAAATTTAATTAACTTTTTGAAGCGGAGTGAATCTATTTCATCATGGTCCATATAATTATGCTTGCTACATTAATATTGCCTTGGTTCACTTTATTTTTCAGCAATCCGGAAGAACGGAAAAGGTATATGCCTGTCACTATTTTCACTTCATTACTAATGACCATCATCTTTCAAATTGCTTATACGTATGAATGGTGGATCTTACATAAGCAGATCGTTCCATGGGGTTATATGATTGACGTTAGCTTCGCTTATGGTATTTTCGCTGTCGGTACTTTTTGGATATTCAAATTCACATCACAAAAATTCCCATTATATGCAGCATTAAATTTAATCACAGATGCATTCATGGCTTTTATCGTACTGCCTTTATTAAATGTTTTAGGGATTGCTACATATAAAAACATCTTACCATGGCAATACTTTTTGGTAATTTTTGTGCTTTCATTTATTATTTACATTTATCACAAGTGGCAACAAAGAATATATAAATCTGATTAATTTTCTAGCTTAAATAAAATATTAATATAAATTGAACTTTTTAATATCAAAAAAGGCAAGGGAGAGAAACTGCTTTCCCTCACTTGCCATTTTTTGATATCTTTTAACTTGCTTAAATCGGGGCTGGTTTATCTGTAACTTCTGGCTGCACAAGAGAGTGTTGTTCCCAAGCCCGGCTGCGCCAACGGAAGAAAAAGATTAGCGCTCGCGTCCATTCATCTGCGGCAATAGCTAACCAAATACCTGCAAGGCCCAAATCCAAATGAAATACTAAGAAGTATCCTAGTGGTAAGCTCATTAGTACCATCGAAAACGAACCAATAAAGAGTGGATATTTCGCATCACCAGAAGCACGTAAGGAATTCACAAGTACCATATTAATCGAACGCCCAGTTTCGAGGATGATACTTAATAGTAATACAGATTCACCTAATTCAATAACTTGAGGATTATCTGTAAAAACCCCCATTAACGGTTTACGGAAAATCATTACCCAGATAACCATTCCGAACGTAATACTAGCTGACCACTTTACGCTGCTCCATACCCGTGTATAAGCTAGATCCTTTTCATTCCCTCCAACTAGTCGACCAACAATAATAGATGTCCCCATCCCGATTGCAATCGCAAATAAATACGTGAACATAGAAATATTCATTGCATACTGCCGTGCTGCTAATGACTCGGCACCGAGGAATGTTGCATAGTAGAGAAACATTAATTGACAGCCTTGATACATGACTTGTTCAAAAGCTGATGGAACACCAATTTTTAAGATTTTCATGACATATTCCTTCGATAAAGTCATGTAATAGCTAATTTTGATTCGTACATCCAAAGCTTGATATAAAAGCCAAAAGAAAACTAAAAGTGCTATAAAACGACTTACAACAGAAGAAATCGCTGCTCCCTGTACTCCTAATTCAGGAAAACCAAATTTTCCAAAGATCAATACATAGTTACCAGCAATATGGATAATATTCATCCCTAACGATACAAACATAGCTTGCTTCGTCCAGCCATGCACTCGAATAATCGCAGCTAACGAATTAATAATGGCTTGAAGGAAAATCGCTCCCCCAACTATGCCCAAATAATGTGTGGCATAATACAGGACATCACCTTGTAAATTCATTGCCACCATCATATGTTTAGAAAAGATAAGAAATCCGACGCTAATTGCGATCCCAACAAGCAAGTTTAATGTAACTGCCAACGCGGAAATCTTCGCTGCTTCTTTATATCTTTTTGAACCGAGATATTGGGAAACGACGATAGCCGCTCCATTCCCGACGACTTCTAATATTAAAATGGCGATTTGCAAATACTGGTTCGCTGCGCCTACACCAGAGACGGCATCATCTGATAGTGAACTCAGCATTAATGTATCTGCGATCCCCATAAACATAAATAAAAAGACCTCTAAAAAAATGGGCCAAGTAAGATGCAATAAATGAAGTTGTTTACCGTTCGCATGTGTTCTCTCCATTGTCATCCGCCCTCCTTTTCATATTCAAACAAGAGGTATCTTACCACCAAAATCTACGGTTGACTAGAGGGGATTTTATTCTTTTTAAGAGAATTATTATTAGCGAATGAAGATTTTTGTCAAGATATTGAGAAAATAGAGAAGACTACTAGACTTGTTACCTGCAGATATTCTTTTCCGATTTTATAAAAGGTCTTTACATAACAGGGTTATTAAGGTCTAATTTAGATAGACATTATTGTAGGGAGGGGGGATTCTTGTTGTCTCCATATTTATTTGCAATTGCTTCGATTATTGCAGTACTTAGCATGGTGATCACGTTCAAAATTCACTTGGATAAACTAAAAGTGAACCCAGAAAAACGGGCGGAAATACAAACAAAATTTTTTATTGGCGTTGCAATAAGCGAAGTCATCCCACTTATACTAGTGGTGAGTGGGTTTGCGACTATGCAACCAATTCAAGATATGAGCGTTTTATTCGTCCCATTCCTTTTCATTCTATTTTCTATTTTAATTGGCCCTAGTTTTATTTTTCTTCAAACAAAGGTGGATGTTACTGAGGATATGAAAAGTATTGTCATGTCCTTTGCTATGATTGCCCTCTCTTTAACTATGAGCATCCCCATCGTTTCCTTAGTAGGGCTATTTATCCAAATGCCTTAATAAAAAGCAGGTGGGATCGAATTGCCCCCAATTGTTTGACATAGTTTAGCAATTGAGGACTCTTTAGGCAAATCCCCCTGCTTTGTCGCTATATTAAATTCTTTTCCGCCGATATATTAAAGCTAGCAATCCAACAACAAGGAGAACCCCAAGAAGAATTACATACCAACTAGATAATGTACGCTTTTCATGTATCCCTTCTTGTTCATCCTCTTGCTCTTCTGTTAGATCAAGCTGTTCTCTTGGTGCTTGCCCTTCATCTAAACTAGCTAAGTCTTCTTCTAAAAGACGAAGTTCATTTGTTCGATCACATATAACGGTCGATAATGCTTTTTCTACATACATATCTGACTCATATGCATAAACTAAGTACTCTTGCCCCTCTTTAAAAGCAAAACCACAGTCCCCACCACCTAGACCCGTCGTAATGATTACCTGTGTTTCGTTTACGCCCTTCCAAGTTTGAATCACTTGAAATAAAATAGATTTATAGTTAAATCCGGCTGAATTTGTTTTTTCTCTTATATCTATTACTTTCCCAGAGAAGACAGCCGTCGAGCGTTCAAATTCTTCTTCTACTCCTGGCAACTCAGCACAAGAACAAGCTTGTGCCGGGATTGGAGACAAGTGTAGAAAGCTAAACAGACTAAGTAGTAGCAAAAGCGGTCCCCATTTTTTCACCGCTTCCTCCCCTTTTCAATAAGCTTTCAGTTAACATTCAACAAAAACGTTTGAAAACCTTTTATTTGTTTTAGAGATGGGCGAAGAAATGGATTTAGACTTTAAGCCTTTGAGCTTATTTTTTCTGTTCTAGTTTGAAAATTGACATCTTGATAATACGTGTTTTTTACAAGCAAGTTTGGGCCTAAACATTTAACAGCAGGACAATGACAGTTCAACGATTTTGCTGTCTTTGTCTCCATCCATGTGTCATAAGCTTCGAGCAGAGAAGTTGTTTGTACATTTCCTAAAGATGGCTCATCTCCGAAGTCTGTTACAATAATTTCACCATTAAATATATTTACATTAAGCCGTGAACGTCCATCTGGATCATTTCTAATTGTCACATTTTCGGATTGATACAACCGTTTTAACAGTGTGAGGTCTTCCTCGGAGGCACTACATGGATAAAAAGGGAGAGTCCCAAACATCATCCAAACAGATGGATCACGATGATCCAATAGTCTCTCAATCGCTGTTCTCATTTCAGCTAAAGTCAATGTTTCTAGTTTACTAGCAAAATCAACAGGGTACATAGGATGAATTTCATGGCGTGCACAGCCCATCTCGACTACTTCATTATGGATTTTTTCAAGATAAGGAAAAGTCCGCTTGTTTAACATCGTTTCTGCGGCAACTAACACCCCGGCTTCAGAAAGCGCCTTAGCATTGGTAAACATTTGTTTTAAATATTGGCCTCGATGTTCCCTAGAAGGCTTACGTTCCATATTCGCAAAACCTACATCTACAAATTCATCTTCCGTTCCCCAGTTATGAGAAATATGCATTACATCTAAGTAAGGGATGATCGATTCATAGCGGCTAAATGGGAGAGTTAAATTTGAATTTACTTGCGTCCTTACTCCTCGATTATGCGCATATTCCAATAGCGGCTGTACATATTCTCTCACTGACTTCTTGGACATCATTGGCTCTCCACCTGTAATACTTAGAGTGCGAAGATGCGGAATTTCATCAAGGCGTTTTAACAATAATTCAATTGTTAATGCATCAGGGTCGCGGTCCTGCAATGTGTAGCCAACTGCACAATGGGCACAGCGCATATTACACAATGTTGTTGTTGTAAATTCAATATTAGATAACACCATTTCTCCAAATTCATTTACATCCATATAAGCTTCCCAAGGATCATAGGCAGCTGTAATGGGTTGTAACTTTTCCTTTATATTCATTGCTGACATCCTTTCCATACATAAGCGGCTAATTCATCTTAGCCGCTCAAAAAGTAGATCATTCTCTGTTTATCCTATCTTTATTCGAAATGATCTAGGTTTTATTCTCTTTCCCATTAACGGGATGCTCTTTTTTGAAATATACTTTGGGCTACATGAGCCAACCCACTATGCCCTTGACCTTCGATTCTCTCAACCTCTCCTACATAAAAGTGATGAATGAAGTAATCTGAAAACTGAGCTAATAATGTGCCAGGATCGCAAAGAAACTCTCTTTCCTTAGGCCCTCCCGTTCCATAATCAAGCTGTTCCTTCGTGTATAATTCACTTACATAATAACCACCTGGTTTCAATGCTTTACGAATTCCTGCCATTGTCCTTGTAAAAACAGGAGGCGGAAAATGCCCGAATATATGTATAATGGCATCCCATTCTTCCTCTTCCCATACTACATCAGTTAAATCATGCCATTCTGTTTTAACAACCACGCCTCGATCTTCAGCCAATTTCTTCGTCTTTTCAATTCCAGATTGGGCAAAGTCCCATGCCGTTACATCATATCCTTTAGATGCTAGAAAGACCGAATTCCGTCCCTCTCCCTCTGCAATACAAAGGATCTTCCCTTTAGGCAATCTCTGTTCCGCTTGCACTAAGAATAAATTGGGCTCTTTCCCATAAAAATATTCCTCCGTTGAAAATCGTTCATGCCATTTTGAATTCATTTTAGGGGCCTCCTTTATTTACATATTTCTATTTTAACATAAGCTATAATCAGACCTAACACCTTTGTCTCCATTAATAATTCCCATTGAGGAAAGGATTATTATAAAAATATAGTGAGTAAAGACTATTCATAACTAAGTATGGAAGTCTATAGAGCAATGATGATATGAACGCTAGTAACTCTCATATATAACTTCTATTATATTGTCCATTCTGACTATTCTTTAGTAATTCTATAGGGTAGTTTCACTCCCTTTTCACAAAAAGGTAAAAAGTTATTCTTGCTTTTTTCGGAAATATATACTAAAGTATAAATCATTAAACCTTTCAAAAAATTAATATGATTCTTTTCTTATCCAGAGAGACGGAGGGATTTGGCCCTTGGATGTCTCAGCAACCGGCCTTCTTTAGGCAATGGTGCTAATTCCAATAGGTTTTTTAAACCTTGAAGATAAGAAGTTCGTTTTCAATGATGAAGACCTTCTTATTACTAGAAGGTCTTCATTTTTTTGAATTTAGCCTAACCCTGAGAAGCAAATGGTACATGGGCCCGACGTTATTACGAAGAGGTGTTGGCTGAGAGCAACGCTATTCTAAATTACTATCTTAGAAAAGGATGAAGATTATGCCAGTCAATGATATTGAAACAAAACTTGCACAACTAGGAAACCGCACAGACGAAAAAACTGGTGCTATCAATCTACCTATTTATTTATCCACTGCTTTTGAACATCAAGGACTTGGTCTTTCCACTGGGTATGATTATTCTAGGACAAAAAACCCTACCCGTTCCGTTTTAGAAGCAGGGATGGCTGATCTTGAATCAGGTGATGCCGGATTTGCTTGTAGCTCGGGGATGGCGGCAATCCAGTTAGCCTTATCCCTATTCCGATCAGGCGACGAAATTATTGCCTGTGCTGATTTATACGGTGGCACATA
Organism: Lederbergia galactosidilytica; assembly: GCF_017873565.1. Taxonomy (GTDB): domain Bacteria; phylum Bacillota; class Bacilli; order Bacillales; family Bacillaceae_C; genus Lederbergia; species Lederbergia galactosidilytica. The sequence goes on along the minus strand of NZ_JAGGKH010000005.1, from coordinate 139,522 downwards.
TCGCTTACTTAAACAATACGAAGAATCCTACCAAATTCGTACAGTATATTCTGAGTTTAATGATATCGATGATACGGAAAAGTTAATCACACCGCAAACAAAGGCATTGCTTATTGAGACACCAACAAATCCACTTATGCAAGAAATTGATATTGAGGAATACGGAAAGCTTGCCAAGAAACACCAACTATTACTAATCGTAGATAATACCTTTCTAACGCCATATTATCAACGTCCACTTGAACTTGGAGCTGATATTGTTGTCCATAGTGCAACGAAATATATTGGCGGACATAATGATGTCGTTGCTGGGATTGTAGTAGCAAAGGGAGAAAAAATTTGCGAGCGTCTTGCTACAAATCATAATGCCGCAGGTGCTATCTTATCCCCGCTGGATTCTTGGCTACTTGTAAGAGGATTAAAAACTCTTCATCTCAGAATGGAAAAACATACAGAAAACGCTAAGAAAATTGTAACTTATTTAGAGAATGAACCTTTTGTCACTAATGTTCTTTATGCGGGAAAAGGTGGGATGATTTCTTTCAGGATTAAGGATAGCGAGTGGGTAGATCCCTTCTTGCAAAACTTAAAAATTATCGCTTTTGCCGAGAGTTTAGGAGGAGTTGAAAGTTTTATAACATATCCTACTACACAAACACATGCCGATATTCCGTTAGAAGAGCGATTAAGTAGAGGCGTAGACGAATGTTTATTACGCTTTTCAGTTGGTGTAGAGAAGGCAGATGATCTAATCACCGATGTAAAACAAGCTTTTAAAGCCGCGAGTCAATCACTTATTAATAGATAATTTAAAATATCAAAGCTAAGAGGGAGAGAAATAACCATGACAACCATCACAAAAACAAAGGCTCCATTCAGAGCCGACCATGTTGGAAGTTTATTACGACCAGATAGCATTCATCAAGCACGAAAAGATTTTAAAGATGGAACGATTACAGCGGAACAATTACATGAAATTGAAACAGAAGAAATTAAACACATTGTTGATAAACAAATTGAAGTAGGCCTCGAACTTGTTACAGATGGAGAGTTTAGACGCCGTTTCTGGCATACGGATTTCCAAGAACATCTCAATGGAATTGAGGGCTATGTACCTGAGGTTGGATACATTTTTCATGGTGAAGAAGAAACGGAGAGATACAATGTACGAAATACGGGAAAAATCTCTTTTAACACTGACCATCCTCATGTTAAAGAGTTCATTGAATTTAATAAAATTGTTGACGGACGTGCCGTTGCTAAACAAACTATTCCAAGTCCAAACCAATTATTCAACGAAGGTATTCGTGATGTAACGATTTATCCAGATATCGAAGACTATGCCAAAGATGTTATTCAAACTTATCGGGATGCACTTAAGGCCTTTTATGATGCTGGCTGTCGCTATCTACAATTTGATGATGTCTACATCGCCGGCTTATCTTCACCAGATATCCCTTTTAACGATGGAGAGTTTTCAAGAGAATATTTAATTGACTTAGCTTTACGAGTAGTCAATGAAGTATTGGAAGGGAAACCGGAGGACCTTATTGTAACTACACATCTATGTCGTGGAAATTACCGCTCAAACTGGGCCTTCGAAGGAAGCTATGCTTTAATTGCTCCTACCCTATTCGCTAAGGAAAAAGTGAATGGCTTCTTCCTAGAATATGATGATGATCGTTCAGGAGATTTCAAACCACTCGATCATATTCCAAATGGTGGAGCGCGTGTTATACTGGGACTCATAACTTCCAAAAATGGCGAGTTAGAAGATCGCGATACAATTATTGCCAGAATTAAAGAGGCTTCACAGTACGTTCCATTGGAGCAACTATGCCTAAGTCCACAATGTGGATTTGCCTCCACTCACCATGGAAACAAATTGACGGAAGAGCAACAATGGGAAAAGCTGAAATATATTGTAGATATCGCTAAAGAAGTTTGGGGATAAAGTGAAGTTTGATCAGTGGGGACTCCATCCCCACTGATTTAAAGAATAAATTCGCGTCCTTGGTTAAAACGTCTCTGTAATCACCGGTCATGGTCAAGTAGGGTAACATGATCATCAAGCCTTTTTTTAGAACAAATAAGAAGTGCTTGATATTTTGCTGTACCCCTCTTATGCTTTTTCCATAATTTTGGGGACAGTCACTCTTCTCGCTGTGCCACTTTTTTGCACTTCCCTGCAAAAACAAGACCGATCATATATTTTTGCAGTTCTTCTTAAAAGTTTTTCCGATCAATATAAATATTAACGGAAAGTCTTCCTCAATAATCACCTCTCAGGCAGAATTCCATTCATTTTTTATACGCTTACTTTAAAAATCAGATTTCATACCGATATTAAATATAATAGACAATGTATGAGGGAGAGAGTCATTTGTTAGGGAAATGGTATAGTACAGGGTTATCGCTTGCCCATCAAATGAATCGTCATTTAACAGTATCCCAACGCTCACTTGAGCGTATTTCGACAGGATTGAGAATTAACCGTGCTGCTGATGATCCCGCTGGCCTGGCGATTTCTGAAAAAATGCGTGCACAAATTCGAGGTTTACAGACAGCCGGCAGGAATATTCAAGATGGCATTTCGATGCTGCAAACGGCCGAAGGCGCATTAAACGAAACCCACTCTATCCTCCAAAGAATGCGCGAGTTGAGTGTTGAGGCAGCCAATGACACATTAACAGATACAGATCGTAAAGCACTTTCAATTGAATTTGATCAATTGAAAGAAGAGATTAGTCGAATTGCGCGTGACACCGAATTTAATACAATGCCACTATTAAATGGGGAAAAAGGTACTTTTCATATCCAAGCTGGAGCAAATGCAGGGCAAACGATTGAGCTATCTTTTGGAAATATGAGTGCGACGGCCCTAGGATTAGATGATATCTCCATTGAAGACAGAGACAAGGCTAATGATGCCATGGAAGCCCTCGACAAAGCAATCCAAACGGTTTCTTCTGAACGCTCTAAAATGGGGGCTTATACGAATCGCTTAGAACATGCCTACAACAATGTTTCCACTATGGAGGAAAATCTTGTGGCGGCAGAATCGAGAATTCGTGATGCTGATTTAGCGAAGGAAATGATGGATTATACGAAGGCAATGATTTTATTGCAAGCGAATCAATATGTCATGCGTCTTCATATGCAGCAGGCCTATTCAATCTTAAAACTGCTCGAGCCACCATCAACTCGCTACTATTAATAAAAATTCATTAGCCATTGAAATACAGACAAATTCAAACAAAAAAGATGCAAAAAAGCTTGTTTTGCTCTTTCGCATCTTTTCTTCATTATTCTTCTGAAGGAAGTCCCATTTCCTCCTGTACAACAGCAACAATTCGATTCGCAAATGCTACACTGTCTTCTTCCGTCGCAGCCTCTACCATTACTCGCACAAGTGGTTCTGTTCCAGATGGACGCACTAGTATACGACCATTTCCATTCATATCTGCTTCAACTGCTTCTATGGCCGCTTTAACTTTCTCATTATCTGTTACATGGTATTTATCCTTCACACGTACATTGATCAGTGTTTGCGGGAACTTATTCATACCCTTTGCTAATTCAGATAATGGCTTGCCTGTTAGCTTCATAATATTCACAAGCTGAAGACCAGTCAAAAGGCCGTCCCCTGTTGTATTATAATCCAAGAAAATGATATGCCCTGACTGTTCTCCACCCAAATTATAGCCATGCTTTTTCATCTCTTCCACAACATAACGGTCACCAACAGCTGTTTGAACACTCTGGATTCCTAGTTCTTCTAGCCCTTTATAATAGCCAAGATTACTCATTACTGTTGAAACAACTGTAGAATGTTGCAAGCGTGCTTCCTCTTGCAAATGCTTCGCGCAAATATAGAGGATATAATCCCCATCTACAACTTGTCCATTTTCATCAATCGCAATAATGCGGTCACCATCTCCATCAAACGCTAACCCGATATCTGCTCCTTTTTCTTTCACAAAGGCACTCAAGGCTTCGGGATGGGTTGAACCCACTCCATCATTGATATTGAGACCATTTGGTGATGCTCCCATTGTCGAGATATCTGCATCTAAATCCGCAAATAGATGTGTGGCCAATGAAGAGGTCGAACCATTAGCACAATCTAATGCAATATGTATATCCGTAAAATCTTCGTCCACTGACTGCTTTAAGAATTGTAGATACTTTTGTCCACCTTCAAAGTAGTCGTTCACAACTCCTAATGCCGCTCCTGTAGGCCGAGGTAAGTCATCCCCAGCATCTAATAATTGCTCAATTTCACTCTCTTGTTCATCTGATAATTTAAATCCATCCGGACCGAAAAACTTAATGCCATTATCGGCAACAGGATTATGAGAAGCAGAAATCATGATTCCCGCCTGTGCTCCTAATACTTTTGTTAAATAAGCGACTCCAGGGGTCGTAATAACCCCTAGACGCATAACTTCGGCGCCAATTGATAATAATCCAGATACAAGGGCACCTTCTAGCATATGGCCTGAAACCCGGGTATCTCGGCCGATGAGAATTTTAGGGCGTTCCGTTTGGTTAGCCAAAACATAGCCACCGAATCTTCCCAACTTAAATGCTAATTCTGGCGTAAGTTCACTATTTGCAACCCCTCTTACTCCATCAGTTCCAAAATATTTACCCATTCTGATTCTCGCTCCTTCTTAAGAAAAGTGGTTTACCCATTTTCTTTATCTCTTATTCGCACTTTTACTTTCTTTTGTGATAGTTCCCATTCAATGTTTTTAGGCGCTTCAACTGCAAGTTCAATATCATGAGTTCCCGCGCTAAGACCAGCTAAATCCATGATTACATGAAATTGACCTTCCTTAGCATTCTCTAAATCCTTTTCCTCACCAAACACTTTTAACATAACTGAATCTTTTGCTGGTGATAAAAGTTCAAACTCCATTCCTTCTTTCAGCCCATTTTCCTCGATCGGAATTTCATCAAAAGTTTTCTCATGCTTTTTCTTATCCGCTGTTACTTTAACCTGAATATTTTCGGGAGTAATTTTATTTACACCTACCGGCTTTTCGACAGGTACTTCAATTTCAGTATCTTCATGTATATTACTTATATCCACAGATACCTCTAACTCATCGATATCTTTTAAAACCTCAGTGGTTCCAAATATCATCACTTCAGGGGTAACAGTGCTTACAGCTTTAATATCAATTCCCTCGGGAGCCTCTCCCTCTTTATTAATTTTGATTGGGACATTTTTCCGCGGATTTGTAATAGGTATCGTTACAGAAACTGTTTCCGGCTCTACAATTACACTTAATTTATTCAAATCTCGGTCGAGGACTGTGACGCGTGCTTCCCTTTTAATCGTGTCATTAATAAGACCACTGGCATCGATCGTCGCTTTTACATAGGAGATTCTTTCAATAATATCCTTTGCTCCAGTGATTTTAACAGTTTTCGGCTTTACTTCTGGTTGTTCTGCCTCAAAGCCTTCAGCCAAAATGCTCCTGTTGAACTCAGCTTCCACTCTGAAGTCTTCTGTTACTTTTTCTTGCAAATTAATTTCAGTGTAAGATGGATCAATCGTCACCTTTAATTTATCGGAAATATCCTTATATAAAATTGGAACCCGATGTTTCCCAATTTCTAAATTTGAGAGATCCACATAGATTGTAAAATCACGTTGCCTCTTTGCAGCCTCAACGAATCTCCTTTGCCCTTCCAATTTTACTTCAACTGTTTCTGGAACACCAGAAACAACTAGATTTTCGGAATCATAATATATTTCAACGGGAACATCCACAATTGTATCTACATCACTGTTCTCCATACTATTAGGTGTAGAGCTATTGTTCTTGCCCCCAATATCATTAGCTGTAACGAAAAGAAAAATGGCTAGCAACAAAGCGATAATACGAACAAACCAAGGGTTCTCCATAAAATTATCCATTCTTTGGCTTCTCCCTTCTCTTCCAGATTGATGGGGAGGATGCTTTCGACTTAGGATCATCAATAAGCTCATTCATTAAAATTTCCTTAAACTTTTCATTCGATAAATCACGAAGTAGCTCGCCGTTTTTTGTCACAGATACATCACCTGTTTCCTCTGAAACGACAATGGTCAAACTATCCGTTACCTCACTAATCCCCAATGCTGCTCTATGTCTCGTTCCAAGTTCTTTGGAGATGAACGGACTTTCCGATAGAGGTAAATAACAAGCTGCCGCAGCTATCTTTGTTTTTTGTATAATTACAGCTCCATCATGCAAAGGTGTATTCGGGATAAAAATATTAATTAAAAGTTCATGAGTTAAGTTAGAATTCATTAGAATTCCTGTTTCGATATAGTCTCCCATTCCGGTTTCCTTTTCAATCGAAATCAGGGCACCGATCCGCCTTTTCGCCATGTAATTCGTTGCGTTTATAATCGCATCAACTCGATGTTTTTGCTCTTCTTCTTCTTGAATTCCACTCCTAGCAAAAAACTTCCCTCTTCCTAATTGTTCCAAGGCACGTCTCAACTCTGGTTGAAAAATAATTATGATTGCTAGAAATCCCCATGTAATGACCTGCTCCATCATTAAACTTAATGTATTTAAATGGAAAAAATCGCTAAATAATTTTACTATAATAATAACAAAAATACCTTTAAGTAACTGAACAGCTTTTGTTCCACGTATAACCATGATTAATTTATAGACAACAAACCAAACAAGAAAAATATCAACGATTTGCGATAAATATTTTAGGATGGGAAGGTCGGCAAACGGCATTATCTTTCCTCCATCTGTTTATTCAAAATGGTGTATATTCTCAATTATTACTATGTATTATAGCCTATACATTATAACATACATTATTTGCTAATCTCCATTATCCACATCAATGATTAGCCTATTTTTTATTCATCAAAAAGAATGGGACTGCTGATCCAGCAACAGTCCCATTTAATCACTTTCAAACAGATGAACGATTTTCTTTCCGCCCATTTTCATTTTGTACCAAAGCCATTCAAATAATTCATTAATTTCTTCTACATCTCCCGTAATATTTCCGGCAGATGCCATGTATTTCTCGCCATTAATGACGGTCACATTCCCCTTTACTTCCCCTTCAATTCGGATATCACCATTCTTCACAGTGATATCTCCATCTACAACTTTTCCCTCTGGCACAATAACGGTAGTATTTTCAACAACAAGATTGGATTGTTTTGTCACCGAAAACCGTTGATCATCACTCCACATACTAAACATACTTCCAGCCATCAAAATAAGGAAGAGCGAGGCTGCGACAAGAATGGGGTGATGACGGAACCAACGCTTAACACCTGCACTACTTTTCTCTTTAGGAAGATTAGCCATCACATTACTAGCAAAGTTGTTTGAAGGTTGTAAATTGGATGGACTCTGTATATAAGCAATAGTTCTTTTTAACTCATGAAAATGAGTTTGGCAACTAGAACATTGCTGTAAATGATTTTTTAAAATTTGCTCCTTCTCGTAAGGCAGGTCACCATCTAAGTAATCATGCATATAGAGAACGATCTCTTCAGGACACGCCTTCAATTTCCTTCTCACCTTTCCTACAAATTGTTCAGCTGTTTACGAAGCGCCTCACGCGCCCGATGGATTCGCGTCTTCACTGTTCCTAGCGGCATTTCCAAAACTTCACTTATTTCATTCAGTGAAAGCTCATCAATATATCTTAGAATAACAACGATCCTGTACTTATCGGGTAATCTCATTATTTCCCGTTGAACAAGTTCTTGTAGCTCTAACGTCTCCACTTCAGAATCAGGAGATTTTCCTTCAGCCGCAATTTGCGAGTACATGGTCAGGCCCTCTGTCCCTGCCACCTCTGCATCAAGAAAATAATCGGGCTTCTTTTTGCGAATCCGGTCAATACAAAGATTTGTGGCAATCCGATATAACCATGTTGAAAATTTCTTCTTCTGATCGAAACTATGAATATTGACATATGCTCGGACAAAAGCTTCCTGAGCAATATCTTCTGCCTCATGCCGATTCCCCAACATTCGATAACATAACTGGAACACCTTATCTTTAAATAATTCTACGATTTCGCCAAACGCTTCCCGATCACCTTTTAAAACCTCTTTGATCCGTTGCTTGATAATCAAATCCATCCCTAATTTACCCCCCGCTCATGCGGTTATCCATGTATACGTTTCTCGCGAAAAAAGGTTTCAAACTAAAATTAAAAAAAACACCTTTTTCCACATTTATTAAATATAGACACACATTACCCTTATAGTACCAAATTTATTGCTACTTGTTTAATTTTATCTAAAATCGGGAATACAAGAAATAACAAAGAAACGTATAGGAAGGTGTTACTATGGGAAGGAGAGCAGATTTATTAAATAAAATTGAAGAGCAGAGACAACATATGATCGAACTTGGATTGACCTTTTCCTTCGCAGACGAACGAGTCGTTCACATCAGCGATCAATTAGACAAGCTTCTAAATAAATATCACGCTCTAACAACAAATATAGACGAGTAACAATCTTTCATAGATTGTTACTCGTCTATATTTATATAATGAATTTTTCAGGAAAATAGTAAAAATCGAAGTTCAATCAAACTAGTCATAGACTTTTAAAAGACCTTTTAGAAAGCAAAAAAGCCTTGAAACTTTTCAAGACAGCTTTTAAATGGTGAGCCATGCAGGATTCGAACCTGCGACCCTCTGATTAAAAGTCAGATGCTCTACCGACTGAGCTAATGGCTCATGGCTGGGCTAGCTGGATTCGAACCAACGAATGACGGAGTCAAAGTCCGTTGCCTTACCACTTGGCTATAGCCCAACGATGATATATGTATCTTACCCAAATGAGTAAAAAATATTCATAAAATAAAAAAATGGTGGTGGGGGACGGATTCGAACCGCCGAACCCTGAGGGAGCGGATTTACAGTCCGCCGCGTTTAGCCACTTCGCTACCCCACCAAAACCATATATCTACCTATTTATAAATAGGAGTGGAGGATGACGGGTTCGAACCGCCGACCCTCTGCTTGTAAGGCAGATGCTCTCCCAGCTGAGCTAATCCTCCATGAAAATTGTGATGAGCGGCGCATTTCTGCGTCAACTCTTTCGATCGGTCGGTCACGTACCAGTTGTACGTTCTCTCCCGCTCTCTCTCGTTTCCTTGCCCTGCTTGCTCCTCCCAATTTTCGGGATTTGCGGTGAGCGGCGCATTTCTGCGTCAACTCTTTCAATCAGTCGGTCACGTACCAGTTTGTACGTTCTCTCCTGCTCTCTCTCGTTTCCTTGCCCTGCTTGCTCCTCCCAATTTTCGGGATTTGCGGTGAGCGGCGCATTTCTGCGTCAACTCTTTCAAATTTAATGTTTTTAAAAGTTGGTGACCCCTACGGGATTCGAACCCGTGTTACCGCCGTGAAAGGGCGGTGTCTTAACCGCTTGACCAAGGGGCCAATCTATTTAAAAATGTGAGACAGGCTTTTTACGACCCAAAAAAGAGTATAGTTGAAAATGAGAATATAGTCAAGCGAAAAAACGAAATTTTTATTTTCAAAAAATACCCCCTGCAATTTAGCCCTTTTTTGGTTCATTTCTATGCACGATTATCACTATGAACTACAGTGTTTCAATCATGATTAATCAAGCTTAATTAGTCTTTATTGCATAGATCCGCAAGACCAAGCTTTGCCTAGGATGCAATTAACCATTTTATTTAAAAAACATAAAATGATCTAGGGAGGAGTTTGTGGATGGCTAATTTTATGGAGAGTTTCCTACAGGAAATGATGATCTTATATGGGATTGCTATTTTAGGTTTCTTGACAAGAAAGAAGGAAATATTAAATAAACATGCAACAACTGTATTAACCCAATTAATTCTCTACATCACTTTGCCCTCCCTTATTTTATTTTCATTAAATTTGACCTTTTCTTTCTCAATGATCAAACAGTTTATTTGGCTTATATCCATGTCATTCATTGCCATGATTTTAGCCATGCTTTTATCGGCCTGGATGAGGAAACAGGCAAAACTTCCTGAACAACAAAAAAAGGTATACGAGAGTTTAATCCTTTTCGGAAATCAAGGGTTTATTGGTTATGCTGTCATTTATGCTCTTTTTCATGAACAAGGCATTATTTATTTAACCATTTTTAATATATTTTATCTTATTCTCATTTGGACGTATGGAATTTATCTATTTACGAAAGATGCGAAGAAGATTGATTGGAATAAGATTTTTTTAAATCCAGGAATATTATCAACCATTTTGGGGTTATTCCTCTTATTTTCCCCACTACATCTCCCTGAAAAACTTGCAACAAATATTGAAAGTATCGGCAAAATGACAATCCCCTTATCTATGCTTGTTATCGGCTGCTTAATTGCAGATGCCCAGAGTAACAACTTATTTTCCATGCTGAAAAATCAGTATATATGGAAATCTGCAATAGCAAAGTTAATTATTATTCCTTTATTATTACTACCCTTTTATTTTACTGCACCTCCTTTCCCCCTGCTTGCTACAGCTGTCATCGTTTCCGGGATGCCTTCTGCCTCCACTATTTCTCTTTATGCGCAAAAATATGGAGCAGATAGCCACTTTGCTTCAATCGGTATTCTCGTCACGACGCTATTAAGTGTTTTGACAGTACCGCTGCTTTATATAATAATGGTAGCCCTGTACAAGTAATTGGCGTTCAGTTATAAAATGAAGACAAAAAAATCTCTCATGAGGAACAAGCTTTTACCAAAAGATTTTTGATGCAACTTTTAGGGAGTAAGACAGGTAATCGGGGTTTATTAACATGTGTTGGTGACTCATTTGTAAGTTTTAAAGTAGATCAGATACCGATAAGAAAAATGTAACAATCGAGAAGAATTAAAAAGAGGGCGGTAATTTTATCTATACAATGAAATAAGTTTTCTAGAGAACGGTTCGACTCCCTTGTTGTATGTTTGTTGCTTCCTAATGCGATAAGGTTAGCCGTAAAGATGTCGGCAAAAACGCATTACACAAAGTAAGACGCGACTCTCTCGTTAATGGAGAATCGCGTCTTATCAATGCTTGTAAGGTAAGCTTCCAACCGGGCTTGAACCGGTGACCTCATCCTTACCATGGATGCACTCTACCAACTGAGCTATGGAAGCATGGCTCCGCAGGTAGGATTCGAACCTACGACCGATCGGTTAACAGCCGATAGCTCTACCACTGAGCTACTGCGGAATAAATTAATCAATAGACATTTTCTATTATAACCAATTTTATATTTTTTTCAAGCCTTTTTATTTTTACCATTCTTCACGATTTAATCATAACAGCCGACTCTTCCTGCATAAATTAGATAATGGACGGGCATGAGGAGGAGAAAAGATGAATTTCTTTTTAGCTGTTAATGGGCGGAAAGTAAAACAAGGAATGTTTGTTGTCCTAATCTCATTTTTTACGGCTCTATTATTTTTCTCCCAATCCTCTTTATATATTCCTGTATTGAGCACTAAAGACGGTCCAAAGGCAATATATAAAGGAGAGAAAGGGATTGGCTTAACCTTCAATATTGGGTGGGGAGATGTACAGGCTGAGCCAATACTAGACATTTTAGAGGAGAAAGAAGTAAGATCAGCGACCTTTTTCTTATCAGGGGCCTGGGCAGAGAAACACCCTGATACTGTCAAACGGATTGTCGATTTAGGCTATGAAATAGGAAGCCTTGGCTACGCTTATGAGGATTATACTGAATTGGAAGATGAAAGAGTGAAAAGAGATATTTTAAAATCGATTGAGATTTTAAAAAAGCAGGATATTAAAGAAGTGACACTTTTGCGTTCCCCAACAGGTCATTTTGATGAACGAACACTAAAAATAGCAGATCAGTTAGGGTTAACAGTTGCCCACTGGAGCGTAAATTCACAAGACTGGAAAAACCCAGGGACGAAGGAAATTATCGAAAATGTGAAAAAGGCAAAAAAGGGAGATATTATTCTGATGCATGCTTCAGATGCTGCAACACAAACAGCTGAAGCATTACCTGAAGTCTTATCGATCTTAAAAGAAAAGGATGAGTTAGTAAATTTATCTGTTCTCATTACAAACGGCAATGTCAAAACAAAACTTGTCCCATGAACAAAAATGTAGGCGCCCGTTTTGAGCATGAGCATTGAAGGTTATCATAAGGAAGAAATCTAGGCATTAAAATTAGATTTGATTGTGACATACAATAAATAATATTTTCCAAGTGACAGCAACTCGATATTTTCTAACACCAAAAGCGAGTCGATTAACGACTCGCTTTTGGTGTTTGCTTCTTAGGCTGTGTCTTAGCAATGTTTTTCGTCGATGACTTCCTCTCACGTTCTTCTGCTGATAATTTATTATATTTCGGTAACATTAGGATCTGATAAGCATTACAAGCAATCAACGGAAAAATCATCAAATACACCCAACTGGCCTCATTCACCCGCAATACTGGTAGCCATTCTAAAATGGTCACAACTACCATAAAAAAGAGCGCTGAAACAAAGGTTGTCCGATTCGTCGTTTTCGCTTTAAAAAATGCCACAATTAATGCGGCTATAAGAAGAAAGAGTGCTAGCCCCACATAGGGAAGGATACTTTCCCCTTTTCCCGCAAAAGCTTGAAAGCGAAAATAAATAAGATCGAATAATACGAATACTATCAGTACAATTTGAACAGCATTCCATAACGTAATAGACCGAAAAATCCCTAATCCGAACTGATGAATAAATAAATAGGCAAAAAAACCGACTTGGCTTACAACTGCGAAGATTAAGCCTACACCAACCAACCAGATAAATGTGGATAAAATAGCACCAATTTTTATTTCAGTAAAATATGGCTGAAATTCATTCCAGCGAATTAAAAACCCTAAAATTCCCGTTATAATACCACCCAATAAAAGGGAGTTAAATAAAAATTTAATCAGGTTACGTATCGTCACTGTTTAATCCTCCATAATATGTCCTTATCCATTACGTGTTCAAAAAGGAGGATAAAAAGGACCAAGTCAGCGAGTTTCGAGCAGCGGACTTGTACAGGGTACTGACTTCCGTGTTGCCCACAGGACGTGGGGGTTTTAGCGGAAGATCATTTCCCTGATACATGAGCAGCGTAAAAACAAGCCAACGAGCTACCACAGGATGTGGTGATTTCGACGTTCGACACAGGACGTGACGGTACTTAGTCGAAGATCATTTATCTAGCAGTGTCATTTTTACCGGACTTTATGAACAACCTCTATCACACCGATTTTATCAGTCTTCACACAAAAAATCTATGTTTGGGCAGATTGTGCATAAATTCTTCACAAACCACCATATTAAAGGTAAGGGAAAATGGGGATCCATTTACCGTTTTACATTCACGAAAGGAGCGTTCCTCATGAAAACAAGAGTCTTTCTGCTCCTCATGCTATCTGTATTTATGCTTGCATCCTGTGGTGGAGCGGATGTAGGAAACGAAAAACTTGATTACGATCAAACAAAAAAAATGATTGTCGACATACTTAAAACAGATGATGGAAAAAAAGCCATCCAAGAAATTATTAGTGATGAAGATATAAAGCAACAATTGGTTATGAACGAAGATGTTGTCAAGAATTCTATTGAGCAAGCATTAACTTCCGAAAAGGCAGAAGACTTTTGGAAAAAATCTTTTCAAGACCCTAAATTTGCGGAAGCAATGGCAAAAAGTCTAAAGACAGAACATGAAAATTTGCTTAAAAATTTAATGAAAGACCCACAATATCAACAATTATTTATTGATATACTGAAAGACCCAGAACTACAAAAGGAATACGCCACTGTCGTAAAAAGTAAAGAATTTCGCGAGCATTTACAAAAAGTCATTTCAGAAACATTAGAAAGTCCTTTATATAAAGCGCAAATCCAAGATATCTTGCTAAAAGCAGCGCAAAAAACAGGAGGAGAAGGGGAAAATAACGATTCAAAAGGGGATAAGGGGGGATCATAAAAATCTTACTCCCTTTTTCTACACTCATAAAATGCCAAAGCCCCTAATTTATCCTTATCTAACAAGGGCATTAGGGGCTGAACTTTTCAACTGACAAACAAATAATAGCTTAACGGCAAGGGGAAGTTTATCCTAAAATATCCGCGACTTTTTCAGCTACTTCACGATAAATTCTTCCAATTCGGTGATCTTCTGCATATATAGAAGGAGCAAATTCTTCCTCATTCCAATCTGGCTGTTGTAATGGAAGTCTTCCGAGAAGCTCAGTTTTTAATTCCTCCGCTAGCTTATCTCCCCCACCTTTACCAAAGACATATTCCTTCTCACCAGTAACTTTACTTTCGAAGTATGCCATATTTTCAATGACTCCGAGAATTTCATGATTTGTTCTTAAGGCCATAGCACCGGCTCTTGCGGCAACAAATGCTGCTGTAGGATGTGGTGTTGTGACAATAATCTCTTTACAGCTTGGTAAAATACTATGAACATCTAAAGCCATATCCCCTGTTCCAGGTGGCAAATCTAATAGTAAATAATCAAGATCTCCCCATTCAACCTCACTAAAAAAGTTATTTAACATCTTTCCTAACATCGGACCACGCCAAATAACAGGAGCGTTGTCTTCTACAAAGAAGCCCATCGAAATGACTTTAACTCCAAAGCGTTCAACAGGTAAAATTCGATCGCCTTTTAATTTCGGCCGATCCTCAATTCCCATCATATCTGGCACACTGAAGCCATAAATATCTGCATCAATTAAGCCAACTTTTTTTCCAAGGCGGGCTAAAGCAACTGCTAAATTGACAGAAACGGTTGATTTCCCAACCCCACCTTTCCCACTGGCAATAGCAATAAAGGTTGTAGAACTATTGGGTGACAACAGTCCCCCAGGTTCTTCCCCTGGAATAGACCCAGCAGCTCGATGCTTGTCCAATTCTTCCTCAGATAATTGGTCAAAACGAATTCCAACACTCGCTGCCCCCGCTTCTTTTAAGGCTTCGACAATTTTCATTTGAAACTGTAACTGTTCGGGAGTTCCTGTCTTAGCAAGCGCGATTTTTACACTAATATGAGACTTTTCTTCCTTAATTTTCACCTCAAGAATTCCGTTTGTCTCTTCAAGCGTTTTATGTAGTAATGGATCTTCCATTTTGTTCAATATCTCAATAGCTTGCTCTTTCGTAACCAAAGTTGGCACCTTCCTTTTTGTGGATTCGCTTTCTATCCCCAGTATAACATACTTCACTTTTATCAGAATGTTATACGCTTAAGTGGAAAGAAATGAATGAAAGGTGCCAATTCATACTCCTATAATTATTCTTCTAGTTCAAGGGAAGGTTCTTCCGTAAAATAACGGGTAATGCCTTTATAAATTGAAAAGGCTACTTTATCTTGATAAGAATCTAAAAGTAAGTTTTCTCGTTCAGTCGGGTTAGACAAAAAGCCAATTTCTACTAATGCACTTGGCTTCTTAGATTTTTTTAATAAATAAACATTTTCAATAACTTTTGCTTTCCGGTTCGTATTCTCTAAAGTCTCAACCAATTCAGCTTGAATAAATGTCGCAGCCCGTTTATTCGCTGCATAATGTGGCATATAAAAGGTTTGAGCACCGCTCCAACGTGGAGATGGGATAGCATTTAGATGAATACTAATGACAAGATCCGCATCAGACTCATTTACGAGCTCCACTCTTTTATGCAAATCCGCCCTTTTTCTTCGGCTATACCCTCTAACATCGCCAGCTAGGTCTTTATCTGTTTCTCTTGTCATTAATACGAGGGCTCCCTGTTCCTGTAAGTAATCACGCAGTTTCCGTGAAACCTCTAATGCTATATCCTTTTCTAATGCTTCAGAATCTCCTGCTCCCCCATCAGGACCCCCATGGCCTGGATCTAAATATATAATCTTTCCAGATAAGGGAAGATTCCAAGCATCAAAGGAATCTCTCGGTATAAACTTATATTGCAATAAGAGAAATAACACTGCCGCCCCAATAATAAATATGATTATTTTTACGCCTTTTCTCATCCCCGAAATCCCCTTTATACTTTCTTATCGTGCGTGTTCAAAAAGGACCGAGCAACTTAAAAACACTGGCATCAATGGCCTAACTAGTCATCATTTGGAGCATAAGGAAAATCCTGCTGTTTCCGAGTTCCACACAGCAATCTATTCACCCAAGATAAAACTTTTACAGAATGTAGCAACACTGTTCTGTTACAATTGTCTATTGTGTTTTAACAGCCACTCTCTCCATGGAGTAATTCCAATATGCCAATAATATCGGACTTTTTGAACAACCTCTTTTAAATTTATGGGACAAGAATCCTTTTTAGAACTGTTAATGAAGTCGAAGTTTATATCGCTGTTCTCCCTCTTTAAATCCCCTACTCCACCAATGATTAACAAATATTTCACAAGCTTCATAAGTAGGCTTTTCCTCAATAAGCTTTTGCCCATAATCCCAGTAAAGCCAGAAGTTATATAAGGTGTTGATGAAATGTGAACGATCTTCATAACATCGTTCTTTAATCATTTCCAGTGTCTCCCCGTAGAGAATGAAGCGACTATATTCTCCTCCATTTAAATAAGCCTCAATCGCAATATCAAAGCATGCCTCTTCCAAGCCATCCTCACCAAATATTCCGACCCCAACCGTCTTCATGTGACGAAGAACACTTTTCCTTAATTCATCTATGGAAAGATTACGCAATAATTTCCTTTCATATGTTAACTGTTTTTCTCGTCTTTTCTCTGAAAAAGATGCGACGTTATTCATGTTGTTTTCAGCCTCCTATTCCTAGTCTCGACGTTCGAATAAAAGTCATGCATAAGAGGTTATAAAAAAAAGTGCAGTTTTTTTCCATTTATCTGAAACATTTGCTTAAAATAAACGTCTATATAATAGGAGGAGAATTGCCTATGAAGAAGATATGGTTCATATTCACGATCCTCATATTTTTAACGGGTTGCTCTGAGTCAAATATTGAGTGGACAGATTTTATAGAATTTCAAGGTGATCAATATCTGGTAAGTCATCATGTCGAAGTATCAGATCCAAATTTTATCGGAGAGCCCATTGGGGAAATTAAAAAGACACTAAAAGACCATGTCACAAATGTTAAATATGCCCCTAAAAATGGTGATGCAGCTTACTTAAAAACAGGGACAAAACTTTACTCTGTCATTAATCATTCCTATCTTATTGCAGTAAAAGATACTAATAAAATTAATGGCTATAAGATTTATGCAAAGGAGGGCTATGTGCCAGATATACGTATGCTAGAACAGATCGATCCACTATCTTTTAAAAAGATAGAAGTTTATGAAGAGGTTGATTACAATCAATTTCTCTTTAAAAAGTTAATTGAGAAAAACGAAGAATTACAAACATTGGTAACCATTTTACAATCAAATGAAATAAATGAGACTGTCGTTTACCAGGAAGATGACCCCCATGCAAAAGCATTTACTTTAATTTTGTATTCAACTTCTCCCATTGCGGAAAAACATGCGATATATTTCAATGGTGAAAATTATTTTGATAAAAATCACCGTGTTTTTTCAAAAGAAATCGAGGAATTTCTGATAGATACTGAATAAATCGTGAAGAAACAAGCGAAGTTTCATTATAAAAAGGTTGTGTAGATATACATACTTCCTTCAACAATAGATAAATTTTATGACCATTGGGAAGGTTACTAATATGACTACATCCTCCCTTGCTTATACTTACCCCTTTGACGGCGTGGACTTATATTGCAAATTTCCCCACTCGCGTAATATAGCTCCACAGCCTAACTTAAAGCTTAACTGCCAAATCAGAGACAAACATTTAGGTTTGTGGACTAGATAAATAAAATAAATGGCATAATACAAAAGAGCCCTCTCTTTCCTTGGACTCCTTTGATCTAAAGCGAGACGAAGCACTAGAACTCGACAATATAAAAAACAGCTTATCTTTTTACAAAGTAAGCTGTTTTCCGATAATTTTAGTCCATCATAGATCTTCTCAATAATATATTTCTAAGGCCCCATAGATGTGCCTCTTCAATACCCTATTCTTTCATTACATACAAGTTCAGCAAGATCAATTACGATCCTGTGTATGTAATTAATGTAATCCGTTTAAGGATTTCTCTACCTCTATTTGCATAATTTTTTATTTTGTTAAGCCATCTGTTAAGATTTTAATATTATAATTTAAGTATTTCACATACGTATCCACTTCTTCACCTGGCTTTCCAATCTCATCTGAATAAATAGGCTTTTCATAAATTGGAACATCTGTCTCAGAGGAAACAGTCTCCATTGGTCGCGTATCAACATTAGATTCTACAAATAAAGTAGGCACATCATATTGTTTGATATAAGTAACTAAATTTTTAATTTGCTCCGGCGATCCATTTTCTTCTGTATCAATTTCCCAAATAAAAGCTTCTTTTAACCCAAAATGATTTGCCAAATACTGAAAGGCTCGTTCACTTGTCACAAGTATCTTATCTTCTTCCGGGAGAGCTCCAAGCTTCTCCTCGTATTCTTGATTGATTTCCTCAAGCCTTTCTACATATTTGTCTCCTCTTTCCTTATAATCGGCTTTACGATCGGGATCTACTTGCATAAGCGCATCCCGCATATCCTCAGCCATTAAAATACCAACTGCAGGGTCAATAAAGGCATGTGGATTGATTTCTTCATCTTTTCCATCTTCCCCGGCAAGATACATTGGCTCCACTCGCTCTGTTAAACTGTAAATATTCTCATCTTTCTGTCCTACAGAATCAATCATTTTAAAGAACCAACCCGCTTTACCACCCTCTAAATTTAATCCATTAAAGAAGAGAACATCTGCGTCTGTCGCCTTTTTGATATCTTCTGGTAATGGCTCATATTCATGGGGATCTGTACCTGTGGGGACAAGGTTATGAATTTCGACATCATCGCCGCCAATTTCTTTTGCCATATCCGCAATGATTGTAAAGGAAGTGACCACCTTAAGCTTATCCTCACTTCCACTTGCATTCTCCCCCTTTCCTCCACACGCACCTAATAAAACGATCATCATACCCAGCAAAATTGTACCTAAAAAAGACTTTTTCATTTTACACATTACTCCTTTTTTTCTATTATTTAGTCTGTATTCTAAATGGCACATGACTTAAGAAAAAACGGAAGGCAGTGCTTAGAGGCAATGAGCAAATGTCCTTAAATCTTAAGGGAGTTCTTTTCCTCAAGATTTCCACTTATTTGACCTCAGCCCCCCACTACTTAAGCTTGGTCCAACATTAGCCTAATTTGCGCATTCCTATCCTTGTAAAAGACAGCTAAGTTCCTATCTTTTTTGCTCTACCGAGAAATTCATTATGAATTTAGTTCCAATTTATGCACTGCATTATTTACCGACAACTAAACGCCTTTTATATTGACTAAGTAAATTTGAAAGTATAAATATCACAACAAAGATGGCCGTTGCTACTAGAGCAATGACTGGGCCTGATGGGAGATTAAGTTCAAAGCTAATGTAAAGACCTAGTACTGCAGAAATGGCACCAAAAAGCGAAGCAAGCCAAATCATTGTTGATAACCGATTTGTTAATAAATAAGCACTTGATGCTGGGGTGATCAACATAGAAACAACCAAAATAACTCCCACCGTTTGCAGTGAAGCAACTGTAACAAGTGTTAATAAAACCATGATTCCGTAATGAATCATCCGCGTTTTCAAGCCATATGCCGCCGCCATTGTTTCATCAAAGCTTGTAATAAGTAACTCCTTGTAAAAAACAACAACTGTTAAGATGACAATAGCCCCAACAATCATCGTAAGCCACATGTCAGATGCTCTTACGGCCAGAATATTTCCAAACAAAATTTGTGTTAGATCTGTAGCACTTTTCGCTAAAGTAATCATAATGATTCCAAGTGCAAATGCCGCGGAAAAAACGATTCCGATAGATGAATCATTTTTAATTCGACTATTTTGGCTAATGGCACCAATCCCAAGAGATGTTAATACTCCGACCACGACTGCACCATAGAAATAGTTAATTCCCAGAATGTAAGAAATGGCCACACCTGGTAGCACCGCATGGGAAATTGCATCTCCCATTAATGCCATTCCTCTTAAAACAATAAAGCTTCCAATTACTCCACAGATAATCCCTACAACAATTGAAGTAACAAATGCCTTTTGTAGAAACGCATAATTCATTAAGTCGGATATAAATTCCATTAAACTCCTACCCCCAAACCTGTCAATAATACATGTGGAGTTTGATAAGCCTGTTGAATTTTTTCGTTACAAAACACCTCACAAACAGGTCCGGCACCAACTAGTTCTCCATTAAGCAATATCAAGTCATCAAAATAAGCTTCCACTTTCCCTAAATCATGATGGACAACAAAAATTGTTTTTCCAGCTTCTTTCAGTTCTTTCAAAATATCAATAATTACTTTTTCACTTGATACATCAATCCCTACAAAGGGTTCATCTAAAAAAAAGTATTCGGCCTCTTGAGCAAGCGCTCGAGCAAGAAACACACGCTGCTGTTGACCGCCAGATAGTTCCCCAATTTGGCGTTTGGCAAAATCAGTCATCCCCACCTTCTTGAGGCATTCCTTTGCCCATTGCTTTTCCTTTTTTGATGGCCGTTTAAATACGCCCAGCTTTGGATAAGTTCCAAGGAGTACTGTATCTTGAACAATAATCGGGAAGTCCCAATCAATATTTGAGCGTTGCGGTACGTACGCAATCTTTTTCCTCACATTTTCTAGCGACTTCCCTTCAAATGTAACCGAGCCGGAATCTCTTGAGATAAGTCCCAATGCAGCCTTCATCATCGTTGACTTCCCAGCTCCATTTGGACCAATAATTCCAATTAATTTACCTGTATGAAAAGAGAAACTTACATTTTTAATCACTTTTTTATCCGCATAGGATACGCTTAGATTATTTACAGATATTTCTCCACTCACGATTTCCCACCCCTAATTATATTGTGTATAGCTATATTAATTTACTTAGGTAATTTAAGTTTCCCCAATGCAACTTTTCGTATATTATATTACTTTATTAAAAATTAGTAAACAGTTTGTAGCCATTTTATTGTTATTCTTTTTTAGTGTTACTATGTTTACAAGATAATATCGCAAGGATTTGTTAAAATAACGCTAATTTTTTAAATAATGTTAAATAGCCCTTTCCTAACCTTATGAAAATATGGTATATTTAAATTGTAATATTGCTCATTTTTTCACAAGTATTGTTGTTTCATGATCAGTATTTCACATTTATTTACCATCACTTGCTCAATTATTCACAAATAACTTTTTTGGGGGGCTTTTTATGAATCAGTGGCAGAACTTTGTAGAAGGATCCTGGCAATCTGAAGTGGATGTTCGTAATTTTATCATGCTTAATTTTAATTTATATGAAGGAAATGGTGATTTTCTAGCAAAGCCAACAAAAGAAACTGAAATTCTTTGGGAACAGGTTATGGAATTAACCAAACAAGAAAGAGAAAATGGCGGCGTTTTGGATATGGATACTAATATTGTATCAACCATTACCTCTCATGGAGCTGGCTATTTAAACAAGGACTCAGAAAAAGTGGTTGGCTTTCAAACAGATCAACCGTTCAAACGTTCTCTTCAACCATTTGGTGGCATTCGAATGGCAGAAGCTGCTGCTGAAGCTTACGGCTATAAGGTGGCGGATGAAGTCCACGATATTTTCACTACCTTTAGAAAAACCCACAATCAAGGTGTATTTGATGCCTATACTCCGGAAATGAGATTGGCTAGAAAAGCAGGAATTATTACCGGCCTTCCAGATGCCTATGGTCGCGGAAGGATTATCGGGGATTATCGACGGGTTGCCCTTTATGGAGTCGATTTCCTGATCCAACAAAAACAGAAAGACTTAATGATTCTTGATGGAACTATGACAGAAGAAATTATTCGTGATAGAGAGGAATTGGCCGAACAAATACGAGCACTTCATGAATTAAAAGAATTGGCCCAAGGTTACGGCTTCAATATTTCCGAGCCAGCTCATAATGCACAAGAAGCGTTTCAATGGTTATATTTCGCCTATCTAGCCGCGATTAAGGAACAAAATGGCGCTGCAATGAGCTTAGGACGTGTCTCAACATTTCTTGATATTTATATTGAAAGAGATTTGCGTGATGGAACATTGACAGAAATAGAAGCCCAAGAGCTTGTAGATCATTTTGTAATGAAATTAAGACTTGTAAAATTTGCGAGAACGCCTGATTATAATGAGCTATTCAGTGGAGACCCGACATGGGTGACGGAATCGATTGGTGGAATCAATCTTGATGGGGTACCATTAGTAACGAAAAACTCATTTCGCTTTTTACACACATTAGAAAATCTTGGCCCTGCTCCTGAACCAAACTTAACCGTTCTATGGTCTCCAAAACTTCCTAAGGAATTTAAAGATTATTGTGCGCAAATGTCTATTCAAACGAGTTCTATTCAATATGAGAATGATGATATTATGCGAGAACAATACGGGGATGACTACGGAATTGCTTGTTGTGTATCAGCGATGCGAATTGGAAAACAAATGCAGTTTTTCGGTGCACGTGTGAATTTAGCAAAAACACTACTCTATGCTATTAACGGTGGAATTGATGAACTGCAAAAGATCCAAGTTGGGCCAGGATTTGCTCGGATTACAACAGAATATCTCCAATTTGATGAAGTAGTGAAGAAGTTTGATCAAATGATGGATTGGCTAGCAAAGCTATATATGAATACATTGAATGTGATTCATTACATGCATGATAAATACAGCTACGAACGGATTGAAATGGCTTTGCATGATCGAAATATCTTAAGAACGATGGCTGGAGGAATTGCAGGACTATCAGTTGTGGCTGATTCCTTAAGTGCTATCAAATTCGCCAAGGTAAAAACAATTCGCGATGAAAATGGGCTTGTCGTCGATTTTGATATCGAGGGCGATTTCCCCAAATATGGAAACAATGATGATCGAGTCGATGATATCGCCATTGAAGTTGTTAAAACATTTATGAACAAGTTTCAGAAACATCAAGCATACCGTGGAGCTACTCCTACTCTGTCTGTTCTAACAATAACTTCTAATGTCGTCTATGGCAAAAAAACCGGAAACACACCAGATGGGAGACGGAAGGGAGAGCCATTTGCACCTGGGGCAAATCCTCTGCACGGAAGAGATCAAAAAGGTGCCCTAGCATCTCTTAGCTCTGTTGCTAAATTACCTTATGACTATGCACTTGATGGCATTTCCAATACTTTCTCTATCGTTCCAAAAGCACTGGGGAAAGATGAGAAAGTAAGAAACGCAAATCTTGCCGCCATTCTTGATGGATACATGGTTAAGAAAGGTCACCATTTAAATATTAATGTCTTTAACAGAGACACATTGCTAGACGCGATGGAGCATCCTGAACAATACCCACAATTAACTATCCGGGTATCAGGATACGCCGTTAACTTTATAAAACTAACACGTGAACAACAAATCGATGTAATTAATCGTACTTTCCATGAAACCATGTAAGAATAAAGCGCAAGCACCCGTTTTTCACGTACAGGCTTTTTAAGCTTCTGACGAGGCAAAGGAAACTACGAATGACGAAAGACGGCTGTTCAGGGCAAAACAGCTCTTGAACCTTGAAAGGCTGATCTTCCCTTAGATTTAAAGTTATTTGATTCCGAGCCACTGCCATCTGTAGCCGACACGGCTAAAAATGAGCTTTTCTTGACTTATCGTTGGAAGAAGCTGAAAGTTTGCTGAGGGCTGAACGGCAAGCAACATTCTCCACATGTGAGGAATTAATAGTTTCCTAAACCACAAGAAAAAATGCAAGGCGACACAAATAAATGTTCTGAGGCAAAGAAAGACGTATCTTTGCCCCATGTTTGGAAGATTCTCAAACTAGGATTTTTAATACGAAATAGCATAAGCTTTTAAGATTAGGAAGACAATGTCTGTCACCCCTATATGTTCAAGTAGTGACAGACCTATCTTCGATTTTACCGAAGAGGGGGTTAGAAAATGAAAGTGCAAACGAGAATTCATTCTGTTGAATCATGTGGAACTGTCGATGGTCCTGGTTTACGTTATGTCATTTTTACACAGGGCTGTCTA
This sequence comes from Lederbergia galactosidilytica, assembly GCF_017873565.1. Classification (GTDB taxonomy): domain Bacteria; phylum Bacillota; class Bacilli; order Bacillales; family Bacillaceae_C; genus Lederbergia; species Lederbergia galactosidilytica. The sequence continues at coordinate 115,377 of NZ_JAGGKH010000005.1, read as the reverse complement.
TTAAGATGCTTATATTGTCATAATCCAGATACCTGGGCTTTTGGCAGAGGGGAAGGGAAAGAGATTTCTGTAGCTGAGTTAATCAAAGATATACGCAGTTACCTTCCTTTTCTACAAGCATCCAATGGAGGCGTAACGGTAAGTGGTGGTGAACCGCTATTGCACACCGAATTCATTACAGAACTATTTATCGAATGTAAAAAACTGGGGATCCACACATGTATCGATAGTTCGGGAGGCTGCTTTACAAGAAAAGAAAGATTTCTACGATCACTGGATACTCTTATGGAAGTGACAGACCTTGTCTTATTAGATTTAAAACAAATAAATCCGCAAACCCATAAAGCTTTAACAGGTGTATCAAATCAACATATCCTTAATTTTGCTCGCTATCTAGAGGAAAAACAAAAGCCTGTTTGGATTCGCCACGTTCTTGTACCAGGCTGGACAGACAATGAAGATGATTTACAAAAGTTATCTAGTTTTATTCATAGTTTAAAAAATGTGGCGAAAATTGAAATCCTTCCTTATCACCAATTAGGCGTTTATAAATATGAGGCTATGGGGATAGAGTATAAGCTGAAGGGGATACAAACACCATCGGAAGAGAAAGTCGATTGGGCTTACAGCTTGTTAACAAATGAGAAAGCCTCTGTGAAGTAAATGACCATATGGGTGGTTAAGAATATGTCCTTTTTCAAAAAACTGGAAAGAGAGGCCTTCCCTCCCTTTTCAGTTGAACATTATTTACAAATATGCTCTTACCCACTACCTCACAACATCTGCTACCTTATGATTCATCGCCTGCATAATTTCTCTTTCTGTCGATAAAGGCGTGTCACCCACAATGGTATGGGCCAATTTAGCCGCAGTAACAGCAAAATCTACCGTCCATTGATATGACTCATTTTGAATAAAACCATGAATAATTCCGCTTGTAAAAGCATCTCCTGCTCCGATTCGATCTAAAACTGCAAATTGGAGGGCTTTTGAATAGGTAAATTGGCTATCCTTATACAGAAAGCCTTTAAGAGTATGTTGATGATTATCATGAATATTCCGGTGAGTTCCTGCTATGATTGAGATATCATACCTCTCTGCAACTTTTGGTATCAATTCCTCTAATTGGGCTTGGCGATCCCACTGATTTGTGTGCATCCCAAGTATCAACATAGCATCTTTTTCATTCATCATCGCGATATCTGCTAATTCCAACATTTCTTCATAATGGGGTTTTGCTATTTGATACCCATTATTTCCCCATAACGAAGGGCGATAATTACAATCAAACACTACTTTCCCTCCAGCAGCCTTTACATTTCTAGCTAACTCTTTCATTTGAACACGGGCTTCATCATTCACAGATAATGTAATTCCACAAAAGTGAACAAAATCAATTGAATTAGCTATATCTTTAAATGAATAAAATGATCGTGGGGCTGTATTAAAACTACTCTCCTGTCGATTAGTGTAGGTCACACGACTTGATCGACTGCCAAAGCCGCTTTCTAAAAAGTACATTCCAATATAAGAACCACACCGATAAACAAAATCAGTTTCAATTCCTAACTTTCTAATATAACTATAAGCAGCCTCTCCTAATGCATTCTCTGGTAAAGTGGAAATAAGATATCCTTTATGTCCCATTTTTGCTAGCGCTGCAGCAATATTCACGCCTGTACCCGAAAATGAATACTGTAAAGTGTTTGCTTGAGTTAGTAATTCAGAGTTTGGTACTTGCAACCGCATCATAACTTCACCGAACGCTGCTATTCTTTTATTCATCGTCAGCCACAAACCCTTCTATATATAATTAGAATCTTTCATATTTTGAAAGAATCCCTAGTCTGAACAGCTAAAAGAAAAGTTATGATTTTTTTCAGCTCTTTTTCTATATAAAGTTTGTCAGTTCCTGCATTCCAGACTATTTCTACAAATTGAATGATAGCGTTCCCATATACAAATAAAAAGCTCCACGCAAATTTTAAATCTTTATGTGATTTGATCTTTTTCTAAGTACTATCTAATCCAAAAGACAAGCTTATCCTTTGTTATTCATTCCACTATTTCTATTTTATCACTTCTTAAGTGAATGACCCCTCCTTATATCTAACTCCATTATAGAACATTCGTTCCATGAACGAAAGCCCTTTCTAAAGCTTGCGCCAACCGACATTTATCTCCCCTTTATCGTTGGGCTGCGCCCTTCATACGATTGAAAGGGAGACTGCTTTCGGAAGTACGTTAAAGGAAAATAGCTTTGACAAGAATTTTCTTAAGGGCTCTGAAAAATGCGACAAATGGCGGGGATTGCCCTCCCAAAAGGAATAAAAACATGTATAATATAAGATACTTACATATCATCCCTATAATCAAGATTTTGCTTTTATTATTTTAAATGAAAAGGAAGGTCATGAGATGAAAAAAATCTTTCCACTTCTCCTTATTGTAGGAGGTGGCCTTTTAATTCTATTTAGTGTTTGGCGGATTTGGCAAGCTGATCAATTACAAAAGAGTGCGATTCAGGAAGCAAAGGAGAAACTCACTTCCCCCGTTCAAAAACAAGAATATTCACAAGAAGGTGAATTAGTGAATGTTGACTTCCAAGCAGACCAGGGAGATGTAATTGGAATTTTAAAGATTCCTTCTCTTGATAGAGAGTTACCAATTATAGCAGGGGTTGAAGAAGAAGATCTAGAACGTGGAGTTGGTCATTATACAGGTACTTCTTATCCTGGACAAGAAAGTCAAGTAGTATTATCTGGTCATCGGGATACCGTATTTCGCCAATTTGGCGAGTTAGAAATTGGCGACAGTTTTATTGTTGAAATGCCCTATGGTTCATTTGAGTATACAATTCGAAATTCCGAGATTGTTCCGGAAGATGATCTTACTGTAATCAACCCTGATGATTACCAAGAAGAAATGCTCACGGTCACGACTTGCTACCCCTTCCATTACATTGGAAACGCTCCTGATCGCTATATCCTTTATGCAACACCTGTGAAGGACGAGGAGTAAGAAGTCTCTAAGTTTTCAGGACTAAAGGGCAAACACCGTTTAAAGCAAGGACATCTTTAGAATTCTAAGAAAACGATTCACGGAATATTGCTAAAAAGGCGATATGGCTATGTTCGGCACCTTCAGGAGCTCTACCAAGTAAAGGTCCCTGAACCTATCAAAGGTGAATTTTCCTTTGATAGGTTCAGAACTTCTTTGTGAAAGCGACGCTTAGGTTGTTCCATCTATACTTTTTGGCGAATCTCTCAATAGTATGCTGCGAATCAAGATCCATTACCTCTATCTTCCTATCCTAACTAATTGAGAAAAACCCTCTACTTTTACCTTTTAGCAGAAGGCTCTCGTAAGCTATTTATTGATAACCGCTTCCAAAGAATATCCAAAATAACAGACCGTGCGAGACCAAGATGTTGAAACTATTATATATCTATTGATTTGTACTAAAATAATGCTGAATAGCCTGCTTCAAATGTCCATTTTTCTCTTTAATACAATGTTGTGCATGGGCAGTCTCGGCATTTGTTATTGCCGTGAAAATCGCCACTTTGAGATCTAAATCACATGCTTTAAGTAGTGAGCTTGCTTCAAGTTCCGATAGATCGGCAATTTCCATTAAAGTATGTTCTGCCCGTTTTATTAACTTCTTATTTAACAATTGCATATCAACCATTTGGTTTTGATATACTTTTCCTACCCGTACCATAGTGGCAGTCGAAAGAATATTCACAACCATTTTTTGTGCTGTTCCTGCCTTTAGTCGGGTTGAACCTTTAATCACCTCAGGTCCTACAATCACTTCAATACCACAATCACTTAATTCACTCGCTAAAGTATCTGGATTGCAACTAATTGCAATGGTTGTTCCTCCTTGGCCTTTTGCATATCGAATACCAGAGATGACAAAAGGAGTCGAACCACTTGCGGTTAGACCAAGAAACGTATCTTTTTCATTAAAATCATGCTGCTCTAGTAGTTCACAAATGATTTTTTCATCATCTTCAAGAGTTTCTAGGGGTTTCCACATTGCTTCATATCCACCCGCGATTAGACCGATCCAACGGCTTTCATCAATTGAGAAGGTCGGCCCAAGTTCTGCGGCATCTAAAACACCTATTCTTCCGCTTGTTCCAGCTCCAGCCACAAAAATTCTTCCACCAACTTCCCATTGCTTAACCATTAAATCAATCGCAAAAGCTATATCACCCAATGCCTGTTGAAGAGCACCATAAATAACTTGATCCTCCTCTATCATTAAAGAAGCAATTTCAAGTGAACTCATTTCATCAATATCCACACTATTAGGATTAACTAACTCTGTTACACTCATGCTATTTTTACCCCCCAGACAAAAAGTTAGTATCTCTTTAAATTGGTCATAAACTTATAACGATCTGCTCGATATGAGGATTTTACTATTTCAAATACTGTATCATCTTCTAAATGTGTTTTTCTTTCCATTAATAGGATTGGTGTGTCTGAAGAGATTTGTAAATGTCTTAACTCTTCTGCATTAGCAAGAGAAGCTTCAATCTTTTGCATTCCTGATGCAATTCTTAAATGTAGCTCATTTTCTATATATTGATATAAGGAATTCTGAACAATTTCCTCTGTAAGTGTAGGGACAATATGAGCTGAAATATAGGTACGTTCTAAAGCCATTGGAATTTCCTCTGCTAAACGAATTCGTTTTATTTCATAAACCTCATCATTTTCTTTTATATCCAATTCTTTCGCAAGATTTTCATCAGCCGAAATGATACCAAAGCTTAACAGCTTACTACTCGCCTTCATACCGCGAGCTTTCATATCTTCTGTAAAACTAGTTAGCCCTTGTAAGCTTTGCTCTAACTTCGGCGCCATTACAAACGTTCCCTTACCTTTTACCCGATAAAGAACCCTTTCATTTGCCAGGTTCGTAATTGCTTGTCGGACCGTCATTCGACTTATGCCAAACCTCTCCCCAAATTCTCGTTCAGAAGGAATTGCATCTCCTGGCTGAAGCTCACCAGTTTCAATTAACTTTAAAATATATTGTTTTAATTGGTAGTAAATGGGTATTGGTGAATTTTTATCAATCATTTTTATGCTCTCCTCTCTTGTATCTCATGGTGAGTAAAATAAATTTATTTACTTAAGTATAGCATATAATGTATAGATAACTATATAGGTATCTATTAATAATATGCTAATTTTCCATATTACATTAGGAATCAATAGAATATTAGGAATCTTCCATTCAAATATATTTAAGGGAGAACATAATAATGAAGATAGCATATTTCACCATTTACCGTTATAATCCTTCATCGTCATATACAATATACTGAATTATAGTTTTATCTATTCTTATTTTACATGAACTTTAAAGAAAGAGGAAGATTTCCTTTTTCTGTTTAGCTGTATCTTTATTAAAAGGAAAAGGGGGCCATCGTAGCACGTGATGGAAATCCCCCTTTCTCATTATACTTTAATTTCCAGCCATTTTCTTTAAATTTTCTTGCCATTTCTTTGTTTGAAACTCGAGAAGCTTAGCATGTCCTTCATTGTTTGCATTTTCTGCTGCATTAGCAAGCAATGTTTCCACTTCATCTTCACTCTTAGCATGTAGAGCCTGAGCTCTTAGCTCCTCCGCAATATCGTTTATGGTCTGTAAGATCATCCCCTCTTCTGTGTCCGGTAATGGATTAATATTTTCAAACTCTGTACCGTTTAATTGAGTTGGCCAGGTAACCTCGTATTGCCAATGTGTATCCCAACGGCGTTCTTCTAAAGGCAAAGTTTGGGTATAATTTGATTTTGCTGTATCAAGAAAATTAGAGTTTCCATTCCATTGGAAATTAGCTGTATCTTGGTCAATCTTTGCTGCCCCAGCTGTATCTGTACTATATTTTTCTGTGAATTGCGGATAACCATCACTGTCAAATCCATCCCAATACTCTCCCTCAGGACCAAAAATTAAATTGGACTGTCCTTCAGGTCCAGTTAACCAATCTAAGAAGGCAAATACTTTTTCTGGATCTTCAGCACTTGTTGTAATTACGCTTACATTCCATCCCATCATACTAAAATCTCCTGGATAAATCTTATCTTTGTCTAAACCTTCTTTATGAATTGGCCAAATCATAAAGTATCCACTATCTTTATTCTTCTTAATCAATTCATAATGAGCAGGTGATGCTATATCCGTTGGACTTGCTGCAGCATAAACAGCCACTTTCCCATTCATAACCTTCGCTTCAACCGAATCAAGATCTTGTGTCAGAGCATCTTGCGTAATAAGTTTTTCACGGAATAGCTTATTCGCATATTGTAATGATTCTTTATATTCCTCATTCTCAAAGATAGATGTAAGTTTGTCTCCTTCCGCAACCGCATGACGGCGAATATCTCCAGGTGAACGATCTTCAGCGAATGCAGAGTAAAGTACACTAACACCTTGTCCATCTACATGTGTTTCAAAGGGAGTAACATCAGGGAATTCTGCTTTGACCTTTTTTAAATACTCATACAAATCATCTGTTGTTTCTAATTTTGGTGAATCTAGTTTTTCATAAATCTCTTTATTTACAACGTATCCAGCATTTCCGAATGGCTTAGCATTATACCAATTTGGAAATTGATACAGTTTTCCATCCTCTGAACGAAGCATATTCAAACCTTCTTCACCAAACCAGTTCTTTAAGTTTGGATATTTATCTAGATAATCATCCAATGGCACTAGTACTCCACCCTGTCGTAATCTTTCTACATCTGCACCTTTATCTGTCCATATAAAATCAGGTAACTTGCCATCCGCAATCATTGTACCAAGTTTTTGGGCGGCATCTCCTCCACCATCAATTGCTTGCACATCGACCTTCCACTTTTCCTTTATATGTCCTGTGGAAACATCCTCACCCCACGGTGGCATTGTATACCAATCATAGTTACCAAACATTGTAATGTCTAATGGCTCACTACCTAGTTCAAATATTTCTCCATTTTCTTCGTCATCAGCTTGCTGTTTCGTATCCCCATTCTTGTTCTCTTCCGGCTTAGGATCAGTTGATGTTCCAGAATTACACCCAGCAAAAAGCAGTACCATAAAAAGGACTCCCACTAAGAAACCCCAATTTTTCTTCATACTCAATTTTTATCCCCCTTAATATATCAATATATTTATCTAAAGCTTGCGCCTTAAACCAATTACCCATTACTCCTTCAAGGAGCCAATTAGGACACCTTTGACGAAGTATTTTTGTACAAATGGATAAACCATCACTATCGGAAGTGTTGCGACCATCATAATCGCCATAGATAATGATTTACCCGTTACTGTGTTTAATTTAGACATATGTGCCGCTGCTCCAGCATCTACTTGACTCATTGCTTGACTTACTGTATTCGCCTTCAAAACCTTCTGTAAAAGTGTTTGAATTGGAATTAAATTTTCAGAGGAAATGTAAATGGTTGGGAAAAACCAATCATTCCAATGAAATACAGCTGTAAACAAAGCTAGCGTTGCTATTACTGGGCCGGAAAGTGGTAATACAATTCGAAAGAATGTTGACCAATATCCACAACCATCAATTTTTGCTGATTCTTCCAAACCTGCAGGTAGTTGTTGAAAAAAGGTACGAAAAATGATCATATTCCAAACAGATATCAAAGTAGGAATAATCATCACCCAGAAGGAATCCATAAGTCCAAGTGAGCGAACTAATAGAAATGTCGGGATTAAACCGCCACTAAAGAACATGGTAATTAAACAAAATATCATAAAAAATTTTCTGCCAATTAATTCTTTCTTTGATAAGCCATAAGCCAAGACCGCCGTAGCCATCACAGATAGGAAAGTCCCAACAATTGTCCGTAAAACGGATACAATAAATGCATTAATTAATCTTTTATCTTTAAAAACTAGTTCATAGTTAGCTAGCGTAAATTCACGTGGCCAAAAGGTTAGACCACCTAACATCGTATCTTGACCACTATTAAAAGAGATAACAAGTGAATTCCAGAAAGGATAGAATGTCACGAAAGCTAATAATGTTAAAAATGTGTAAATTACAGTTGCCATAACCTTGTCGCCAAGTGTTAATTTTACCAAGTTAACTCCCCCCCTTACCCCGCATTACCATAGGCTATTATCACTTCTTCTTGCAATCTGATTCGCCATTGTTAGTAAAGTAACACTAATCACTGCTTTAAACAGTCCAATGGCCGTTGCATAAGAATAAAGTTGATTACTAATTCCAACCCGATAAACGTATGTATCGATAACATCTGAAACTGGGCGTAATACTGCATTAGAACCAAGAAGTAAGAGATCCTCAAAACCAGCATTTAGCAAGTTACCAATTTCCAATATTAGGAATATAACAATAATGGGCATAATGGATGGAATTGTAATTAAAAACATTTGCTTAAATCGACTTGCGCCATCTAAAGCTGCTGCCTCATATAGTTGAGGATCTACACCAGCCATGGCGGCAATGTATACAATCGAAGCAAAGCCAATCGATTTCCATAAGTTTGTAGAGATAATGATCCCCCAAAAGTATTTTGGAATGGATAAAAAATTAATAGGTTCATTAATGAAACCAAGCTTCATTAATAAAATGTTTAAACTCCCACTTTCAGTTGAAAGTATCGATATCGCGAACCCTGCTACAATTACCCATGATAAAAAGTGCGGCAAATAGGTAATCGTTTGCACCGTCCTTTTAAAAGGCATGTTTCTAATTTCATTTAACATTAGAGCAAGAATAATGGGCGCTGGAAAACCAATAAGAATTTTCAACCCACTAATAGCCACTGTGTTTCTCATAATTTCAAAGAAACTAGAATCATTAAAAAACTTAATAAAATGTTTAAAGCCAACCCATTCACTACCCGACATTCCTTTAAAAATATTGTAATCCTGGAATGCCATTAAAACCCCATACATGGGAAAGTAGTTGAAAATGAGGATAAGTAGAAGACCAGGAATGACCATCAATTGCAGATCCCACTGTTTGAGAATCCGTTTGAATATATTCTGATTCTTTTTTTCTACTATGTTTGTCCTTGTCACTTTAGTTGCTTCTACTTTTTGCAAAAATACCCCCCTGCCTTTCTATATATTCAACAGTATATGTATGCTCGTCATGCTGTTAAGATGACTATACCAGATTTAAGAAATTATTCAATACCTTTTTAAAATTTCTTAATTCGTTATTTCTATAGTCTCTTTAAGCTGTCCTTCATTCCTCTATTTAAAAAAGTTTTATTTATAGACGGGATTTTCTGTTACCAGCGTTCGTTAAGTGCACTAGTTACCTAAATGAAAACTAGTCCCTTTATACCTTAAAGGAAACAAACGCCCACTGATATCAGACCTTTAAGACTAGGTAATTAGGCAGAACTAAATAAATATTCAGAATTAATCTTGATTATTGTTTAGATTTGTGATTACTTTAAGGGTGAATAGATTAGTTGTTTATTTTTTTACGAAAGGAGGTATAGGCCACTAGACTCGTAGTTGACTAATCTATTTATATTATAATTCATATTAAAGGAGAGTTTGCCTTGGAACTAAGAGTCCTACCGTCTAAAACGTTGTTTGTTATTTTGGGAGCATTGTTAGCGCTGACATTTATGATGGCCTTTTCAAGTAAAGCTTCGGCACATGGTTACGTAGAAGGACCAAAAAGTAGAGCTCTTCTCTGTGCAGAAGGAACAAATAAAGATTGTGGAGCTATTGTATATGAACCGCAAAGTTTAGAAGGACCTGGTAATTTTCCAAGTGCAGGAGTAGCAGATGGAAAAATTGCTAGTGCCGGAGGAGCTTTCCCGAAATTAGATGAACAGTCTGCAACCCGCTGGGCAAAAGTCCCGATGACAAGTGGAGCCAATACTTTTACTTGGAAGTTAACAGCAGCACATGCAACTGACAAATGGGATTACTATATTACAAAAGAAGACTGGGACCCTAATTCTCCTCTTAAGCGTTCTGATCTAGAACTATTTTGTTCCATTGATGATGGTGGTAAGCGTCCTGGATTTAGTGTAAGTCATAACTGTGTCGTTCCAGAAAGAACTGGGTACCATGTTATCCTTGCTTACTGGGAAGTTTTCGACACTGCTAACGCCTTTTACAATGTAATTGATGCTAATTTCGATGGTGGCTTTGTAGAGCCTGAAGAGCCGGGTGAACCGGACCCTGAAGAGCCAGGAATTGACGATATTCCTGTGTGGAGCCCATCTTCTGTTTATTTACAAGGGGATCGAGTATCCTATAATGGAGCAATCTATGAAGCTAAATGGTGGACGCAAAATGATAAGCCAGGTGAATCTCAAGTTTGGTTGTTAGTTGAAGGTGAAGAAAGTGGAAATAATGATAACGATAATACTAATATAAATGCATGGGATTCCTCTAAAGTTTACCTTAGCGGGGATCAGGTCCAATACAATGGAATCGTTTATGAAGCACAATGGTGGACCCAAGGGGAAACCCCTGGTGACAGTAGTGTCTGGAAAATCGTTAATTAATATAATTCAAAACTCATAAATTCGCCGCAAAGAAAAGATAGTAGACCAATCGATTCACGATTAGTGCTACTATCTTCTCTGTTTTTATATTTCTTGGATTTTAATACAGACAGGCCTATGAATAGAATAGGGATTTCCTATTTCTAACAAATTGCCATTCCCCTCCAGCTGAAAAGTAACAATATTATGAGTATGTTCATTAGCCACAAATATATATTTTTCGTCAGGACTAATAGCAAAGTTACGTGGCCATTCTCCTTTACAATTCGTATAAGCCTGTACTTCTAATAAACCATTATTGCTCACAAAGTAAGAGGCGATTGAATGATGACCTCTGTTAGAAACAAATAGGAATGAGCCAGATGGCGTTATATGTATGTCCGCACAATAATTCGCCCCTTCCCAGTCACTAGGAATTGTGGCGATATTCTGAAGCAGTTTAAAATTCTCTCCTTTGTTTTGATAACTATAGGTTAGAATACTGGAGTTGAGTTCATTAACAACATACACTCTGTTCAGACTAGGGTGAAAAGCAATATGGCGAGGACCAGATCCTTCAGGTGCTTCAATCTCCTCTATAAGATCAAGCTTACCCTCTATTGGATTGAATTCATAAATAAATAAACAATTTAATCCTAAATCGGCCACCATATATCGATCTGTACTTGGAATTTGTCTAATCGTGTGTGGATGAGAAGTTAATCCTTTTTCATTTGCGATCTCGGAAAAGTCAAATTCAGCACAAAAAGGCATTATTTCCCCATCCTGAGCCACCGGATGAACAATGATATTTCCTCCACCGTAATTTGCCGTAAATAGATATTGATCCTTCAGATTCTCTACATAGCAAGGTGCCCACCCATTCGTAGATTGCCTGTTCATCTCTTTCATGCGGCGTTCGTCATGATCAAGTTTATAACTTATTAGTTCACCCTTCTCAACTTCACTGACAGCAAATACATGACTTTGGGAATGATTAAAACTTAAAAAAGAGGGATTTTCAACCCCAGAAACAGCTGCAAGCTCTTCCCAATGCCCCTCTTTCCAGTTGAGCCAATGGATTGATTCTTGATCAGTACTCCCATAACTTCCTATGAAAATTTTATATTGGTCTGTTTTCATTAAGAACAGGTTCCTTTCCTATATTCTCTTTTCTAAAACAAAGGGATGGAGCAACATTAAAAAGGTCCAATCATGAAACTAGACAGCTTCACTCACATCCCTCTCTCTTCCGACCTTCGATTATGATATTCACCTCATGGTTATTTTTATTAATAAATGGGTAGTACATGGAAGAAAACATTTGGAGAAGCAATGCGATAATAATAGCTACACCAGCCAAGACTTGTTGATTCCTCAACACCAGGGACAAAATATAAACGTTCCTGTTCCAATTCCTCAATATGTTCAATTCTTTCCTCAACAAAATCATTGATCCTAGCAACCGTAGTATCTATACGATTTTTTAATCCACCATAACGAATATCAATTACTTCCCAGCCAAATGGCTTATTTATTTTGAACCATTGATTACGATGGGCCATTCGTAAATCTTCCAATCTAGCAGAAATTTCGGGCAACTCTTCTTCGGCTAGCCTATTTAACCCCTTGATATCTTTTTCATCGTAGGCCTTTTTAATCCTGATCCCCACATCCGCTTTTAGAGACAAAACAGTGGAAAGCTTTTCGGGAACATCAAAAAGATAGTCCAATGTTTCGCCATGGTTCCTAATTGACTTTATTTCCAATGATAATCTCTCATAGTAATTTTGCACATTATATCCTTCAATATGTTTATCAAATAATCCTAATAAAGGATCCTGCCATAGAAGAAATTTAGACGGATTGGTCTGTTCTTTATTATTCTCTTCGACTCCAGGTGGTGTATCTAAAGCATTTAATAGCATGAAAAAGTCCTCTTCCAAACCAGTGCAAAACTTCACCCTATCACGGAACTTCTCCATATTTACCTCCACTGAGTAAGCATGTTCAGCATATAACTGAAGACCTAAAAGGGCATTGAAGGGATTATTTTCATATCCATCATCTCCCCAAAGGGTAACATAAACATCCTTAACTCCTTCCTCCTTACAAGCTGATAGGGCAGCTGTTGTTGCTTGGAGAGATAAACCATAGTTCGTGGCAAATGTGTTCCATACCCAAATCCCTCCTGCAAATGCCGGAGTACGACCAAAGGCTTTATGCTTTTTCAAAATCTCTGTGTAATGACTTTTATCTGTGGCGTTATATTGCCAATACATTAATTGTACATTTTTTGGTGTCTGTTCAATTATATATTCCGGAATCTCCGTTGATGCACTATATTGATCTCCAGATGTTGAAGCCAACTTTAAGAACATGTCACTCCACATCATTGCCTCAAGACCATGTTTCTCAACGATCTCTAGAACACGTTCTAAATGTGTAGCCATTAATTCAAAACATGGCTTATACCCATTTTTATTTAGAAAGACTCCCCGGCCTAATTCCTCGGCCTCATCCATTCCGATATGTATTCTATTACTTCTAAATGGTGCTGTGACAGACGTTATCATATTTTCAATCAATGAGTAGGTATCTTCATTTTCTAAAAGTAAAGCCCCCCGTGTGTCTTTATAATGTGCCACGGCGCTCCATTTTAGAAATTCTTCTAAATGAGCAAGTGTTTGAATACAGGGAATTAGTTCAATGCCATATTGATCCGCATAGTCATCTAGCTCTTTTAATTCCGCTTGTGAATAGCGACCTCGCATATACCCAAAATATGGTTCATTTTGAATTTCATACGTATCTTCCATATACAACATGGCAGAATTGAGTCCCATTATTGCTAATTTTCGAATCATATCTTTAAAACTATCGATCTTTAACACAGCATTTCTTGATAAATCAAACATTGGGCCAATTGTTGAAAATTGCGGTTCTTCTTCTATTCTAAATGAAGATTGCTTTCTTTTAAGCTTGTCTAGAAAAAGGCTAAACGCTCTAAAGAAGTGAACTTGATCTCGATACATTATCTTACCTTCTCCTGCTTCATAAGAGACCGATAATTTTACTTGATCCTGTTTCTCGATAATTAAGGGAACTCCTTCCTCTGAAATGGTAAATCTTAATTCTTTTTGCAATTGACTAAGACCAGAAATAACTGAGGATACATCTCCAATTAATTTAATATTCAACTCATGACACCCACCTTTTAAATTGATGATTAAACTAGTTTATCCCTTGACAGATCCTGCAGTTGCTCCTTTTTCAAATGTATTCTGTGCAAGCAGATAGAATATCACAACAGGAACAACAGTCATAGTAATCGCCGCTGTCATTAAGCCATAGTCCGTTCCATATTGAGAACTCACTTGGGATAAGAGTACGACGATCGGCCTTACACTTTCATGTTCAACAAAAACAAGCGAGGAAAATAGATCGTTATAAGACCATAAAAACACAAAAGTCGCTACCGTTCCAAAAGCCGGCAAAGATATTGGCAGAAATACCCTCGTAAACATTTTCCAACGGTTACATCCATCAATAACAGATGCTTCTTCCAATTCGCGAGGAATAGTGGCCATATAACCACTTATCACGAGAATGGCAAAAGGTAGATTCCCCGCTGTTTGTGGAATAATAAGACCTAAGTGAGTATTGACTAATCCTAATTGAATCATCATTCTATAGACTGGAACAATTGTCGCAAATGCCGGAATCAATAGACTAGCAATCAGTAATGTTTGTAGGACAGATCTTAACTTAAAATTCATTCTTGCCATTACAAATGAAGCTTATCCGCCAAAGAATAAGACTAGAAAGACGACAGAACCCGAAATAATAAAGCTATTAATATAACTTTTGCCAATATTAATCGTATCGAAGGCGTTTATATAGTTTTGTAGACTTGGACTTGTGGGAAGGCTAAATGTATTGCTAATAATATCTTTGGATTCTTTAAATGAATTAAGAATCACCCATAACAATGGAAAAATGGTGGAGACCGCCCAAAGAGATAAAATAAGATAGACAAAAATCTTCCCAAATCTTGATTTTATTAAATACCGATCTTGAAACTTTTCCCAGTAGGTAAGTTGATTTCTTTCTATTTTCATATTGCTCACCGCTCTTCTTCTGTTAGTATGTGACTTCTTCGGACTTTAAAAGTTTATTCGTTATGAAGGCCAGAGACACACCAATCACTACCATTAAAACAGCTAATGTAGCACCATAACCGACATTACTGTCCTCAAAAGCCTTTTGATACATATATGTACCTAATACCTCCGAAGATCGCGCAGGCCCACCCCTGGTAATGATATAGACTAATTCAAAAATCTTTAAAGCACCTGTAATCGCCAAAACAAGGCAGGTTTTTATATCGCCTACAATTAATGGGATTGTAATTTTTGTTAACTTTTGAAAGCCTGTGATCCCTTCTAATTTAGCTGCTTCATAAAAATCTTCTGGAATCTTGCCGATGGCTGTAAGGAAAATAACAAAATAAAACCCAACATAACTCCAAATTGTTGGAATCGCAACCATATAAAGAGAAGAACTTTCCGTTAGCCATAATACACGTTCGAACCCTAGACTAACGAGTATTTCATTTAATAATCCATTTCGATAATTATAAATCAATGTAAATAACAACCCTATTGCTGCCCCCGATATTACAACTGGAAAGAAAAATGATGTACGGAAAAAGCGAACTCCATGTTTGATGGAATCAACCATAACAGCTAATACAAGAGCAATTCCCACTTGGAAAACAGCAACATAAAGCATTAATTCCAATGAGTTTAATGTTGCTCCCCTTGCAATTTCATCGGTTATTAAACGCTTATAATTATCTAACCCGATAAAGGTAGAATTGAAAAAGCCATCCGTCTTAAAGAAACTTTGATAAATATTCTCAAAGAATGGATAGTATAGAAAAATGGCTGTGATAAAAAAGGCCGGAAATAGAAAAAGGAAAATAAATAACTTGTCGCCCTTCATACGTTTCATTTAAGGAACTCCCTCTTTTGCTTTCAGTCTTGGAAATGGGACTTCTCCCAATACATGTATTGGGAAAAGCCCTTTTATATTACTGAATCAATGATGTAATTAAATGCTATAACACACTCATGTTAAACATTGTCAGGTATCAATTACTTCATCTTTGCAGCTTCGTCAATAACCTGCTGCCCTGTCTTTGCACCACTTACAACTTCTGGCACACTAGTACGAATATGTGTGAAAGCTTCCGGTAGAATACGGTCGTTGATTGGAGACTCAACCGCTGGCGCCTCACTAGTTAACTCATGTCCTACTGCTATATTAGGATCAACATCTGTGAGTTGACCTTTTGCAGGAATTTGACCTGTAGCTGCCGCAATTCGAAGAATCGTATCTTCAGAAGTTAAGTAGTTAAATAGATCTACAACTGCGTCTTTTTTTGTATCGTCATTATATGCCTTCGTACTGATAAACCAGCCTTGTGATGCACCACCTATTAATTCACCTGTTTCACCTTTATCTGATTTAATCGGCATCGGGAGAACGGTTACATTATCAGCAATTCCAGCTTCTTGAATTCCTCCCCATGCCCATGAACCTTCAAATAGCATAGCCGCTTGTTCTTGATGAAACAGATTTTGTGCCATCGCAAGGTCGATTGTGCCTGCATCTTTTGGGAACGCACCTTTTTTTGCATGCTCTGCAATTAAATCTAAGCCTTCCGCCCAAGCGCTATTTTTTTCTTCTAAAGTAGCACGATAATTTTCCATACCACCGGCAGCTAAAGCATAATGCTCTACCACATAGTAGGAATCTTCTGTAGATGCAGCAATTTGAATAATATCTGTTTTCGCGAACTCTTCAATTGCCTTTTCGTATTCCTCCCAAGTTGTAGGAAGAGCAATACCATTATCTTCGAACAGCTTTTTGTTAGCAAAAATTGCTTCATAGAATCCTGTTTGTGGAGCCGCATAAATCTTTCCATCTTCTCTTCTTTGTTGTTCTAACATCGAATTATAACCAGATAGGTCAATGCCCTCTGCATTTTCTAAATCAATTACTTTGCCTTCTTTAATAAGACCTTCTGCATCTACCGTATTAAAGTAGAACATAATGTCTGGCTCATTATCTGATGAAAAATCGGTATTAATTTTGGTACGTATTGTCCCTGCATCAGCTGACTGTGACTCATTTGTTATTTTTACATGAGGATTTTCTTCTTGGAACTCTTTTAATACTGCTTCGAAGACTTCTCCAGCAGGATCTGTACCAGCCATTGTTGTGACAATACGGAGCTTAACAGCTTTATTGTCGCTTGCTTTATCACTACTGCCAGCTGTCTCACTATTGTTTTTTCCACCACCGCAAGCTGTTAATAGCAATAGTATCGTCACCATAATACCTAGCAACCTAAACTTTTTCTTTGTCATAAAAAATTCTCCCTTTTTTATACAAACAACCAGTTGTCTATACAGATATTATAATAAATATGTCTCTAGGTCAATTGTAATTTGGAACTTTTTTCATTAAATCTTAATTTTGTCCACTACTTTTCTAATCTTCAGGGAAAAACCTTACATAGTTATACGCAGGAGAAGCCCTTTCTAATCTATCAATTACTCGAGGATTGAAAGGTACACTTACACATCAGGTTTCTCTAATTGTATAATGGACTGACATGTTTCAAGATATTTACCCCTAATCCCCTAGTATAGTGGAAAACCCTTTTCAATATATTATTCTATGAAACAACTTAAGTATCCACACTAATACCAAAGACCTGGTTGTTATAGACTATATTACCATGACTTCAAAAAAAGTCTAGACCTAAATTCACATAGATAAAGGAGTATATGACTCGATTCCACCATACACTCCTTTTTTCATTATGATTAACTATACTAACTTGTCCAAAAAGAAAGAAGCTATTGAAAAGTAAACGAACAGAGAGAAAATATCGTTGATCGTAGTAATTAACGGCCCAGAGGCAACGGCCGGATCTATTCCAAACTTATATAATATTAGCGGAATAACCGTACCAGCTAAAGTCCCAATAATTAAGGTTAATAACAAGGAGCCCCCTACAACAATGCCAAGATACAAATTCCCTTGCCATATAAAAGCGATTAATGCGATAGATAATCCGCAGATAATTCCTATCATTACTCCAACCCATGCTTCTCGTAAAAGTAACTTGACCGCCTTTTTCAATCCAACCTCTTGCTCCGCTAATCCTCTGACAACAACAGCTAATGATTGTGTTCCAGTGTTACCGGTCATTCCAGCTATAAGGGGCATAAAAAAGGCAAGAGCTACAACCTGTTCTAATGTCCCTTCAAACTTAGCGATAATACTCCCTGATACAAGACCGATAAATAAAAGGGCAACTAACCAAGGCAAACGTCGGAGTGTCGCCGTTAAAGGCCTAGTCTGAAAATCAATTTCTTTACTAGCTGTTGAAAGCTTACCATAATCCTCACTTGCTTCATGAATAAGTACTTTAATAATATCCTCAAACTTAATAATTCCAATGAGGCATCCTTCTTCATCCAGAACCGGTAAAGCACTAAGGTCATATCTTTGTAATAATCGAGCCAATTCTGCTCTTTTTGTGAGAGCAGATACACAAATCATTTGCCTATTCATAATATCTTTCAGTTTTTCGCCTTGAGCAGCAATGACTAAATCCCGATAAGCAATTATTCCTGTTAGATGGTTATTTTCATTCAGTAAATAAATATAATGTAAACTTTCTGAGTAAAAGGCTAGTTCTCGCACTTGCAGAATAGCCTCTTCTACATTGAGAGAATCTTGCAAAGCAATATATTGATTACTCATTAACCGGCCTGCGGTCCCATCTGGAAACCCTAATTTTGTCTGAATGAAATCAGCTTGTTCATTCCCTAGTCCCGATAAATAACCCTTTAGATGGACATCCGGATATACTTTCAACAGGTGAGCCAAAATATGCCCATCAAGTAGTGCTAAAATTTTATTAGCTTTATCTGGCCCAATCTTCCCCAAAGCTTCCATTTGTTGCGTTGTACTGAGTTTCTTTATAATACTGGCAATCATTGAATCATCTAAATGCTCTAAAAAAGGGGCTCTATATTTTTCTGGTAAGCTTTGAAAGATCATACTTAAATTATAGGGATGCTTCTCTTTTAAGAGATCATTTACTTCCTCAAACTTTTCACCATTCATACATTCAACAACTTTCAGTGCTAAATCCTCGCATTCCCTATCATTTAACATTCGAATCCTCCTCTGTTTCTCATTATCCACCTATATCCCCTTTTTGAATTACTCAAACTATTTTGCTCACTGTTAGATTATTCATTATATATACCTATCCGCACCGTTAATCCCTTTAACCTATGACATTATTACTATTTAAATCTGAAAGCTATTGAAACACTTTGAAATACATCATATGATAAAGAGGCTATCTTATTTTACTTATTAATGATGAAATGGGGTGTTATAATGGACAACACGGAAAAAATTATTATTCAAAAAGAGGAGTCAAATGGACTTGCCACGGCTGCAATGGTGTTGGGAATCATCGGTATTATACTAGGTGTAATCCCATTTGTCGGTTGGTTTATGTTACCCTTATGGCTACTGGCTATTATCTTTGGATTTATCGGCATGCGTAATCCTATCAAAAAGGGATTTGCCATTACAGGAATAATCTTGGGAACTCTCACATTTGTTTATAAAATTGGATTCTGGGTTATATTGCTTATCACATCTGCAGCGTCCACCTACTAAATGATGAGCAAAAAGGCAATAGGTTAAGCATTCCTACCATACATTTGGCAATGTCCTATCGTTCTTAAGCTAAACTTTATACAGACAGAATTTCGCTATTGTAGAGTCAGCATTTGACATTATAATTTATTATGCTAAGCTTAATATGAATTTTTAAAAAATTAAATCATTTGTTTCTGCTAGGGGAGCCATATGGCTGAGATTAAAGAACTCTTTAGGACCCTTAGAACCTGAACTGGTTAATACCAGCGGAGGGAAGTGGAAATTTTTTAACCTTAGAGAACCCTTTAGTTTACTATGAAAAAAGAGGGCATTCTCTTTTGGATAAAAAACACCCACCCTTCTCCTATCAGTCGGAAACGATGCACTAGAGGAGGATTTTTTTATGCATTTTACAGATGAATTAAGACAAGCCACTGAACAAAGTTGGGAGCTCAGCTTGCATCACCCCTTTGTCCAGGGGATTGTCCAAGGGGATTTACCGCTAGAAAAATTTAAGTATTATATTCTCCAGGACATTTACTACCTGAAACATTACGGAAAAGTCCATGCCATGGCAGCTGCACAAGCGGATGATTTCAGTCACACCGCTTTATTAGCTAAGAAGGCTCAATTAACAGCTCAAGCGGAGCTTACTGTTCATGAAGAACACGCTAAAGTATTAAATATCACCAAAGAGGAAATGGAGCATTTCCGTCCAGCACCAACTGCCTATGCCTACACATCCCATTTATATCGAGCCGCACTTTCTGGTAGCTTCGCCCAGACTATCGCCGCGATGCTACCTTGCTATTGGCTTTATGCAGATATCGGAAAAACATATGAGCACACTGCACCTAATAAGCCTATTTACAAAAAATGGATCGAAACTTATGCAAGCGAATGGTTCCAAACCTCCACTCAAGAGCAAATAGACCTGCTAAATCAAGTTGTTGCAACTGCTAGTGAGACAGAAAAGGAGAAAATTAAAGAACAATTTGTCATCGCAAAGGAATATGAACTAGCTTTTTGGGAAATGGCTTATCAAGAGGAAAAGTGGTTATCTGAAAAACAAACGCAAACGATTCAATCATAATACTATAACCCTTACAAAAATGTAATTTGCTTGTAAGTAAACTAAATCGCTCCCTATGAAACTCCTTGTTAAACTTTAATTAAACAAGTAAAGAAAGGAATGGGGCGCATGAAGAGCTGGATCATTGGTTTACTTACTATATTCATAATAGTTGGAGGCTTGGTAGCTGCCTCTCTCATCTTCCATAATGAGGTCACAGATCGTTTTAATCCTCTTGTTCCGCAGAAGGATGTCTATGTACAAATAATGGAAAAAGGCACACCGCGTTCCCAAGGTGGTTATGATTATACGCTTTCCGGTTTTGATGAATCGGGAATAGAGCGAAAAGTCACCTTCTATGCCGCAGAGGAATTGCGAAATTCGGCCTATCTTCGAGTTGATGCTAAGGGGAAATACATTAAAACTTGGGAAGAGGTCCAGTGGGAAGAGCTCCCAAATAAGGTAAGTGAAAAATTAGAAAACCAGGCACCTTCTACTTGAAGAGCCTGGTTTTTTAGATCAATGGTTTAAATGGTTTTCCCCTCTACCTTGATCAACAATATATTCAAAAACGTTATTAGATCCAATATTTCCTATAGTTGTTAGCATATATCCTGAACTCCAGAGCGAAAAGCCAGCATCACGATGACCCGTAGTTCGTTTCCATGATATCGTTGTTTCTAACTTAAAGTTATTAATCATCTGTGATAGCTGAACCTGTGGTGTGGCAGAAAAAATAATAGTGAGATGATCTTCCTCTCCATTTACTTCTAAAATCTCGCATCCCCACCTTTCGAAATGAAAATCAGCCAATTGCTTGAACTTCCTCATCATTTCCATTGTAATAAAGGTATGCCGATTCTTCGTGACAATCACTAACTGATACGTAAGTAAATATAAGGCGTGCCGATTGCTATTTAATGACAACATAGATCACACCTCCTATTAATATTCAGATGGTAAATATCTGAATATTAATAGATTAACATTTTTTACCATTTTTAAAAAGGGGAAAGTAGCAAATAGATAGGGATTATGACAAATTTCAGCACTATTTTAGAAATTCCCGATTCTTCTATGATAAGTATCACCCCTTTAAGACCCAAAACTATTCATACTTACTAATTACTTTTAAATTTATTCCTTTGAGTTTTGCCATGATTATTATTTTAAAAATCCAATTTCTTAATTCGATAGGTTCTCTTCTCTATACTAATCATTATCTGTATCTTCCTAGTTCTGTTTCAATAGACAAACTCGATATCCTCTGCTCTTTCAAGCGAAGCAAAGTCCACAACTTCAACTGTTCTCCTAGCAAAGTAGGACACCTTTTCTCGTGTCTCTAGCTCTTTCTCTGTAAAGAACTGGTCATCAGGATTATTCGGGGAGTATACATGGTGTACTACTATCCTTTTAATTGGCAGTTCTACTGTATTGATTTCCCTAATGGCCTTAAATAGATTTTCTCTATCATTTTCGTCATCATAACGGAAAAAATCGTGATTATCGTTTAAGTTTTTATTTGGATATAAGTTCAATCCATAGGCATAACATTGTTCATACTCTACAATCTCATCACATTGCAAGCTTTGATTATTGTCATTATTAAAGCCATAGCTTTGCAATTGAGGTAAAATCTTTTGAACTTGGCCTTGGTCATCCTCTATAAATTGGTAGACGAACTTGGAGATATTACGAGCAGCAAGTTGATTTCCTAAATCCTGTGGAGACTGGTAATGAGCATCTATAACCAAATCTGCTCCTTGGACTGAAATTTCCTCTAGTTCATACCCCTTTTTTGAAACTTCCGCCTGTAATTTCTCAAACAAAGGAATCGCCTCAAATAGCATTTGCAATGTTTCCTGATCTGCCATATTCCTGTTTTTTGGTAAGGCGATATAGAACTGTGGGTCATCCGCTTCTTTTCCGAATGAGAGTTCATGAAAGCCAAATTGTTGGAGGTCATGGAATAACTCGGAATTGTGATAGATCTGATTTAAATCAAATCTTTGTTTAATCTCTTCATAATTGTCACCTGTAATTTTGCCAAATGTATTAATACTAATATCAAACTCTAATTGATCTCCTTCCATTTGACGAACCCGAGCATCTCGAATACGTAATCCCTTACTACCAGGGTCACGTCCCTCATTGCTTAATATTTCTACCGTAAAACCATGTTCTTTCTCTACATATGCGATAATGTCTTCGTTCGAATAACCAAATGAATCTTTTACTTTTTCTATTTCATGGGAAATTTTATACCCCACCAGTACAACAGGAAGAACAAAAATTAAGAAGACAATCCCAATAACAATGGAACTAATAATGATTGCTTTTTTCATTTTGCATCCCCACCAAATTTTAAATAAGTAATTATATCTTAACAAAATTCTTAAGATTTATTAAACGAAAAAAGGCATTAGCCATAATGGAGAAATAAAATACATAGAAAATGAAGGTGTTCCATCATTTAAATCGAATTATTTACAATATGGTTTTTTATTTGGAAGGGGTTTTCTGTATGTCTTATTTATCTATCAGTACTTGGAGTTTACATCGCTTGCTTGGCCCTTTACGCTGGACAGCCTGGGACGACAAGCAAAAAAAGCATATTACTAACATTGAAGAGCAGGATGCTGTCATCGATCTATTAGATTTACCAGCTATTTTAAAGGAAAAGGGATTTCAGGCATTTGAACTCTGCCATTTCCATTTTCCACTGACAGATGCTCTCTATTTGCAAAGGTTGAAGAAGGCTTGTGAAGATGCTGGAATACGCCTTTACACCCTTTTATTGGACTATGGAGATCTTTCATCTTCAGATGGATTACGGGTAGAAGCAGATATTCAGCTTATCAAAGAATGGATTGATATTGCAGCAGAAGTGGGAGCAGAACGTGTAAGAGTAGTCGCAGGCGACGCCTCACCGGATGACAAGGAAGCTTTAATACGTGCCTCCCAACATTTCAATGAACTTGCCACCTATGCCCATAGGCAAGGGGTCAAGATCATAACGGAAAATTTCCGCTCTCTCTTAAGCACAAGTGAGAATTGCCTTCATATAGTTAATCAATCTAATGACCAAATTAAATTAATTACGGATTTCGGAAATATGAACGGAGCCGTAAAATATAATGAACTAGCGGCAATAATTCCTTATAGTGATTCCATCCATGCAAAACCTCAATATGATCCAGATGGGATACCAGATAAAGAGGAATTTAGACGTTGTTTAGATCTTTTAAAGCAAGCTAACTATAATGGGCCAATCGTAATCATCTATGATGGACCAGGAGATATGTGGGAAGGAATTGAACGAGTGAAGAAAATTGTTGAAGCTTACTTATAATAAGCCACACCGTCCATTGAATTCATCAGCTAATCAACTCTGCGTTAAGATGATGGATCCTTCTAGTTCCCGAAATAAAAAAGGCTCTTATCACAGGTGTTCAGAATGCCTTTGCCTTTGTAATCGCCTTCCCCATAGGTTTAAAATATTTTTGTTTATTAAACGAATAATCGTAAAATATTTAAACTGGGATGACGCCAGAACGTCATCCCAAAATCGCAACCATATCTAATAAAATTATTGCTAATATGTATCTTCAATCATTCTTGCGAATCTATTTCCAATTCCTTCTCCACTGACTTCTCTATCCAGTCACCGCTAGTAACACTAATAATTATTTGATCAGCAAATAAGGTTGTAATGATGTTCACATCATCTATCTCCAACGTACTGCTATACTTCTCTCCAGAATCATAAGAGTCCTCTAACTCCTTTATTAACTAAACAATCTTATCCTCAGAATCACCCACATATTGAGCAAGTACATTTAAAAAAGTAACATTTTCCAAAAGTGAATCGAAATTCGAAATCAATGTATTTTCAGATACAACTACATAAACATCTACCTGTTCAGGGTCTAGTTCAGTTTCTCTCTTTAAATCCGCTTGTAGTGAATTAACATCAAATGGAAGTGCCGTTAACTTTTCTTCCTTTTGAATACTCTGTTTGCTATCTTTTTTATGTTCATCCAAGCTATTCTCTTTTTCTACCATATTATTAGAACAGCCTACTAAAACAATTGCTAATACCAACAATATTACCTTTTTCATATGCACCTCTAATTTATACATTCATTCTGACTAATGGGGCAAAGTGAAACTTACTGTGTCATTGGAAAGATGGCCGGTTCTACCCGTCATTGGATTAACAAGTTCACCATACCTAATTTCCACCTGTTGATCTCTCCACTTCTGATAATAAGGGCCATCCAAAATATATACTGCATACACTTCCCCGCTATTTCCTGCTGGTATCTCCATCTCTTCAGTACTGAAATTAAAATCAAATGGGAGCGGTGCTTCTTCACCTGCCATAAGTTCTGTTACATTAATCTTAGAAATAAGTTCAACACTATTATTTTCGAGTGCGAAGTCAGCAATTAAGAAACGAATTGTATTTTCTCCCTCTGAGAGACGATCTTTCCCCTTTGAACCAGGTGTAAACTCGGTAATTTGATATCCTTTAAGAGTTACATTTACATCACCAAGTGCTTTCGTTTCGTCAATTTGCTCATTATTAAATACAATCTTCATTTCCCCATTACTATCAATTATATTTTGATTGTCGTAATACTCAATGATCTCGGATAAGTCTATATTAGTTTCTTCGATATCAATCTCAGAATCTACCACCGTAGGAGCATCATTAATCTTTGCCTCTTCATCAGTCGCTTTTTCATTATCAGAACAAGCACTTAATAGTAAAAACATGACTGAAATCATAAAAAAATAGCTTAATTTCTTGTTAAACAAAATCGTACCTCCATTATAACTGTTTTAGACTTTTACCAGAAGATAGGGTTACTTTACAGTTGCATTGGCCTGATTCAGGGAATACATCACTTAATAACATTCATGTATCTACCGCTACCGTCATTAGCTGCAACCTAAGCCTATCTTAATTATAACAATTTTTTTAAAAGCAGAAGTGCGAAGAGCAAAGGGTTGAGGCTAATTTCACACTACTCCAGTACAGTACAAGTACTCTCTCATTATGTATTAAAGCTGAAAACAAAAAACTGACTGTCTAATGAAGTCAGTTTCTTGCTATCTTTCACGGTAATTTAACCTGTTTCCATTAATATTTAAGTTGTTTGTCTAGGCTTAGATAAAAAGTTTTATTGCGTTTTAGCAAATACTCTTACAATAATTCTCTTGCCAATAAACGATAAACATTCAGACGCTTTTCCTGTGAATGAGGAATACTGACAATCATTGCCTCATCAAATCCATAATGCTCCTGTTCTTCCTGTAAAGACATCGCAATTTCTTTCACATCTCCAACTAAATGGATTTTCCGATTTTCTTGAATGATCATATGATCCATTTCCGTCAATGGATAATCGCGAGCTTCTTCCGGTGTCAAAACGGGTGTAATTTTTCCTCTCATAAACAGTAAACGCCAAATATCTTGAGGTTTGGCTTCAAATTCAGCCTCTTCTTTTGTTTCCGCTGTTGTAACCATATAGGAAACGTTGATTTCCGGTTTCTCCATAAAAGCGGAAGGTTGAAAGTTCGTTTTATAAGCATCTAATATCGGTTTGGACAATTCTCCATTGAAGAACTGGGCAAATGAATAACCAACTCCCCTTTTCCCTGCTTGAATTGCACTATTTCCAGTAGAACCTAACAACCACGCTTCTGGCAATTTAACTTGGGATGGCGTAGCGATGGTTTTGCTATATAAATTATCATCTGGTACTTCATCATTAATCAACTGCAACGCTGTATCAAATTTATCATACATATTATTTAACATTGGCTGGCGCCCTTCAGATAAAGCATAAATGGAATTTTGATCTCCTCCAGGAGCTCGACCAACGCCAAAATCAATTCTGCCTGGCGAAAAGGCACTTAACGTTTTAAACACTTCAGCTAATTTTAAGGGTGAGTAATGCATCATCATTACTCCCCCGGTTCCAATCCGCAATTTTTCCGTTCTAGCAGCCAAGTGTGCTGCCGTTACCTCAGGAGCTGAGCTTGCATAATCATTTGTTCCATGATGTTCTGCCATCCACATTCGATGATAGCCCAATTCATCACCTAAAATGGCCAATTCCTCCGCCTTCTTCAACGCATCTGTCGCCTTATTTCCCTTTGTAATCGGAGCTTGATCTAAAATACTTAATTTCATTAATGAACATCCTTCCAATCGGCATATTCTATCGGAAACTCTAAATTTCATTTTAATTAAAAGGGGAATCAGAAAATAATGATGGATAAGTGTTTTGAATACAGCAAATGGATGCGCGGGTAAGTGTCAAATCTCCTCATGCTTCGCCTTCCAGGGCCTTGCTGATCTCCTACCTCTCGCAGGAGTCTCGCCTATTCCATTTGCTAGGATGGCTTATCGCTTCATATTTTCAAACAGGATAATCCGAATACCCATTTAAAATTTATTCAGTGCTTCTAGGATCAAATCTTCACCTGATACTAGATCAAATGAGCGGTTAAACGTTCGCTTCATCGGTAAAGCAGTCATAATTGTTCGTGCTACATCTTCCCTTGGAATCGAACCAGATTCTAAACTTTCCGCAATAGAGATCTTTCCAGTACCAGGCTCATTTAATAATCCACCAGGACGGATGATTGTATAAGTTAAACCACTCTGCTCAAGGATTTTGTCCGCATGATGTTTGGCCACCATATAAGGTTTAATGCGACTCCACTTTTCTCTCCTATGGGCATGTATCGCACTAACCATAATAAAGCGTTTGATGCCTGTTTTCTGTGCTGCCTCGATTGTTTTAGCCGCTCCATCTAAGTCGATAAGTAGGGTTTTATCAGCACCTGTATGTCCCCCAGACCCGGCAGTGAAGACGACAGCGTCACACCCTTTAGCTGCTTCTGCAATCTCATCCACACTGCCTTCCAAGTCTGCTAGTCTCGTTTCCACACCTAATTCTTCAAAAGCCTCAGCTTGTTCACTCTTCCTAACCATCGCTCTTACTGTATGTTCTTTACTATCTTTTAATAAATTGACAAGATGCTGTCCAATCTGTCCGTTTGCCCCAACTACAAATACTTTCATAAATCATCAAGTCCCTTCATTGTTAAATAGTTTACTTCAGCTATTCATACGCTTATGGTTCAAAAATCGCTAAGGATACTAAGCAATAAATTTACGATAAATTTCTAGCCATTTTTTCCAAAAGTGCTTTTAATAATAAAAGTTCATCGGATGACATTCCATCCAGTAATTTATCCTGTTGCTTTCTCCAAACCTCTTCGATCGGCTCCTTTAAACCTTGTCCCTTAGGTGTTAAATAAACTCTGTTAACTCTGCCATCTAAAGGGTCCCGTTGGCGGTAGATTAAACCGTAATTTTCTAACGCTTTAACCATGTTTGCTACAGTCGGCGGTTCACAATTCAGACGTTCACTTAACTGGCTCTGTGTAATGCCATCCTCTTTCCACAATCGACATAATAGTTGGTCTTGCCCTATATGAAGATTTAATTGACGAAGCTTCTCCGAATACCCCCGACGTTTTTTGTTCGAAATTTCATCTAGTATTTCCCTAATTTCTTCCTCTATCAATCGTTCACCTTCTTCCGGAAAATAGTTAGTATGCTAACCATATCGATATTTTCTTTTCACTTCAAGCAATTCATCCTAAAGACGAAATAATTGTCGTTTGTAAAATATACATCACATAGATTCTCAGCTGGGAAAAACAGATGTGCATCTTTAACATTTTAAGTCTTAAATCATTGATATACTAAGTTTAGCGACAATAGCGCAAGAATTAGAAGGGAAGTATCCTTTTGTGTAGAATTTAAGACTGCTCATAGAATCGATTCCTAGTTCAACTAAGACTCTACCTAAAAACAGCAGTATATGATCCGATCTTATATAGAGGAGGAGCAAATGATCATTTATTTTATTTTAGACTATGATCATACTTGTATTTTTCGCCTCATAAGTAGATACTTAATATAGAGATAATTTTTTAAAATTAGGTTATAAGGGGAAGCATTTAATATGGAAGCGATGACGAGTTTTTTCCAAAAGAAGGGCGTAAAAAGGTTTATTATTTTTGCTTTAATCGTACTTATTCTCTTTAGTGTTAGAAGTATGATGAATCTTATTCTACTCACTTTTATTTTTTCATTCTTAATGAATGGCCTTGTTGAATTTACAATTGCTCGTGTAAAATTAAATCGCACTCTACTTGTGTTATTGTTATATACCATTATCGTTGGAATGCTAACAGTTGGAATTGTAAAGTATTTGCCAATAATCTCTATGGAAATTAGTCAACTGATCAGGCAAATTACAAACTTTTCAATTCAGCCACATGATAACATGGTCATTAATTTCATTGAATCAATTATCTCTAGTGAGCAGATTACAACTTATATAGAAAATGGTTTTTCATTTTTGCTCAAATCGTTTTCAGATATTAGTAAAACAAGTGTTCAAGTATTAATCGCGTTATTATTAAGTTTATTTTTCTTACTTGAAAAGCCACGACTAATTGAGTTTACAAATAAATTTAAAAATAGCAAAATTGCTCCGTTTTATAATGAAATTGAGTTCTTTGGTAAAAAGTTTTCCCAAACGTTTGGAAAGGTAATTGAAGCACAGTTTATCATTGCTCTTATCAATACTTTCTTAACTGTCATTGTATTGATGATCCTTGGATTCCCGCAAATTATTGGCTTGGCTATTATGATCTTCTTTTTAGGCTTAATTCCTGTCGCAGGTGTAATCATTTCACTTGTTCCTCTAACAATCATTGCTTTTACAATAGGAGGATTCCTAAAAGTAGTATATTTATTTATCGCCATTATGGTCATTCACGCTATCGAAGCTTACATATTAAATCCCAAGCTCATGTCTTCAAAAACAGATTTACCAGTATTTTATACATTTATCGTATTAATTTTCTCACAGAACTTCTTCGGAGTATGGGGACTGATTATCGGGATTCCAGTGTTTGTTTTCCTTCTGGATGTGTTAGATGTAACAAATAAGAAAGTAAAATAAGATATAGAGCTTCTCACGATTGTCCTATCGGTGTGGGAAGCTCTTTTTTCATTTGCTTTGACTATTTTTCCGTTAACTTCTCTACAAGCGGAAATGAGGTTGGGAAATAAGGGCTAATAGGAAGTTGGTTGGTCACAGGACGTGACCGTCTTTAACCGATCCCCGCCGAAGCCTACATATATTTCCTACGTTCTGGTAATGCATCGTTCGTCTTTGCTACTTGGCATTTTAATTATGTCCTAGCCGCTCGACTTTTACTTCGTTATTACGTCCATCATCCGATCAAGCCCCAGACTTTGTAATCCAGATAAATAATCTTGTTTCCAATCGCTCGTCGTAAGCTCTGGGAGATGTTCTCTTGGAATATATTTTGCACAAAGCTGTGCAATTTTTTTGAGGGTTGGCTCTTCAACCTCATCATTACAAAAAATAAAGGTATGGGGATTCAGGATAGCTGTAAAAGACACAATTAATCTGCTAATGGCATCAATCTCTTCATCAGAACGGATCAATCTCTTATTAAATCCTCTGCCATTTTTTAGAACCTCTCCAAAATTTCGATCATCATACTGAGGGATAAATGAAATCTCTCCTGAAAAATGGGTACTCCCCCGTACGATGTCACCATTTATCATGATTCCCGCTCCTGGTCCATTTTGACCGGAATATAAGTAGACTAGAGAGTTATGGCTCTTAATCCTATGACGATCATGATATCCTCGTACTGCTGCATTCATATCATTTTCTATTACAACCGGTATAGTAAGTTGATCTTCCAAATATCCTTTTAGGTCAACATTTTGCAGCTGCTCATAACCTGGTATGTAAAAAATGTGTCCATTATCAACAGAGCCAGGTACACCAATAGCTATAGCACTAATGCTTGGATGTTTACCTATTATCCCTTGGATATAATTGGCAAGGATTTCCAATTCAAGATCCACCAATACACTTGAAGTTTTTCCGCTATCCCTTACTTCCCCCAGACAGTTAAAAACAATATACTTAGTCTCTGTTCTCTCTAGAAAAATGGCCAATCCTAACATATACTCCGAATTGTATGCATATCTTTTTGCCCTCCTTCCACCACTCGAATCATCAAGCCCTACTAAAGAAAGTTCATTCTTTTCTTCCATTTCAGCTAATAATTTACTAATTGTTGGGAAACTAAATCCTAATTTTTCGCTAAGTTCAACTTTTGTAGCACTTCCAAGTTCTAAAAGAGTCTTACGAATAGCATGAATAATAGTCACCCTCATGGGCTTTGGATTTAGATTCATTGGGATTCCTCCTTATTAAATATGCAGTAATTTAAACAAGCTAAAAATTGGCCCTTCGTTTCTATTTATCTCATTAACTGTTCCTCATTGATGACTTTTTCCAAGAGGCTTTGCTGCATGAGAAAGCAAACCAGCAACCGCGACAGCAATTAACACGACAAACAAAGCACGGAGTAGACCGATATATTCACCAATAATCCCTAAAATAGGCGGACCAACGAGAAAGGCAAAGTAACCTGCTGTCGATACAGCTCCCACTCTGGCCGCGACCCCGCGTGGATCATCCCCAGCAGCAGACAAGCCTACGGGAAAACCGAATGCAGCCCCAAGTCCCCAAAACACAATTCCAACAATGGCAAAAACATAACTATGCCCCAATATAACGAACAATAAGCCACCGAATGCGAATAGTGCAGACGTGCGCAGAACGGTCACTCTACCAAACCGGTCAAGTAATTTATCGCCAACTATCCGACCTAGAGTCATAGCTGCAACAAATAAGCCAAAAGCAAATGATCCCATAGCTGGTGTAACATTATATCCATCCACCATAATAAGGGGCAACCAATCATTTGCCGAACCTTCCACAAAATGCCATTCCAAGTACCACGATTCCGATCAAAATTGTACGCCTTTCCCTCCATATCGCCATGCGTTCCTGCGTACTCATTGGTGGATTAACTGGATCATCTCCAATTTCCTTTCCTGTACCTTCAGGAATAAGCCGATAAAAATATGTAACAGACACTAAGATTAGCATCATGACGAACATCAAATGGATTGGAACTATTATACCGAACTTGATTGCAGCTGCACCTAACATTGCACCCAGTAGTGTCCCTAAACTGAATGCAGCATGGAAACCAGTTAAAAGCGATTTTCCGACGGCTTTCTCAACGGCTGTTCCCTCCAAGTTCATTGCCACATTACATATTCCATTTCCAAAGCCAAAGATTGCTAATCCTAAAAATACCACGATGCTAAAAGTGATCCAGAAACTTCCTATTCCGATAACGATAAGTCCGATCGAACTAATCACTAAACCCGTTAAAATAACATAGCGTCCACCTTTATGAGCAATAAAATGGCTGGCACTTGAGAGGCCGAATATTGAGCCTACTGCCAGTCCAAAAATAATCCAACCCATTTCTGCTGTCGTAGCTCCGAGAGCATCCCTAATATTCGGTGTACGTGATACCCATGTTGCTACAGCAAACCCGGGAAGCGCAAAAATAAAATAAGTAGCAATACGCCATAATTGTATTTGACGTCTGCTTAATGAGTGATTCATATATATTCTCCTAAATTGTTTAAGCTTCTAAGCTGCTAATATATTCTAACTTCTAACTAAGTTAAAAGAGCTTCAGACAATAATTGTCGCTTGTGTAAAGGCTGTCAATCCTATTTTGGAGAAGAATATAGGATGCTGAATGCCTACGCTAAACACTAAAAGTCTTCTGAAACATATTTAGTAATAACACTTATTAAACGAATTTAATAAGTTAACATTCTATCATAGATTAAAAAGTTTCACAATCAGTATAATAGGGGTAATGAAATGAAGATTTACGCGGGATAATTATATGTAGAGTTTGAAGGATTAGAAGAGATCAGTCTGATTAAGATGCATAGCATATAAAAAAATAATTCACCCCATGGTAATACTGTAACTTTACATCGGCTTGTCATAGGAAATAACTTAAGATTTCGTTTAACCTTTGGTGGATTATTTTCTCTTGTGATCAATTAATTGCTTGTATAGACAGATAAAGATGCCTATTTGAGAGCAATATCTTTTTTACAAAACATTGATATAACTCTTCTTATAATCTATCTACCTCGGAACCTTTCCTATACTAGAAAATTAAATGAAAGGCTCCGGAGGATCAAAATTTTTCATGTTGAACATGATGGCGTCCTATCGGTACTACAGAGGGAGAGCCTGAAATTGGGTCTTTGACCACAATACAGTCGAGTCCGAAAATATCTTTAACCAATGTGCTTGTAATCACCTTCGATGGCTCACCCTCAGCGATTAGCTCCCCTTTATGGAGGGCAAAGATATTGTCTGCATAACGCGCAGATAAATTAATATCATGAAGAACCATTACAATGGTCGTGCCGTGTTTTCGATTAAGATCTGTTAGTAGATCGAGAATTTCAACTTGATAGGTAATATCTAAAAAGGTTGTCGGTTCGTCGAGAAATAAAATGTCTGTTTGTTGCGCTAGGGCCATCGCAATCCAGACTCGCTGTCTTTGTCCACCGGAAAGTTCATCAATATTATGATTGGCAAGTTCCATTATATTCATAATTCTCATCGCTTCGGCTACCGCCTCATAATCCTTTTTAGTCCATCCGCTAAGCAAGGATTGGTGGGGAAATCTTCCCCGTCCAACCAAATCCGCAACAGATATTCCCTCTGGAACGATCGGGGATTGCGGTAGTAGCCCTAGAACTCGAGCCAATTGTTTCGGTGGGATCTTAGCAATTGGCTTTCCATCAAGCGTGATTTTTCCTGACGTAGGCTTTATTAGTCTTGCTAGTGTTTTCAGAAGCGTAGATTTTCCACAAGCATTCGCTCCAATAATAACACTTATTTTATTACTTGGAATCTCAAGACTTACCCCGTGGATAACTGTTTTATTATCATAACCTGCTACTATTTGTTCTGCTTGAAAGTTATGTGTTGCTGTCATTATAATTCCCCCTTTTGATTCATCCGGATCAGCAGGTAAATCAGATATGGTGCGCCGATTATTCCTGTTATAATGCCCACAGGGAATCTAACCGTGAAGGCAAATTGCCCGATTAAATCAGCTGCCAAAACTAAATTAGCGCCGACAAGGCCCGCTGGGATAACATTTGAGAAGCTAGTTCCAACTAACCTTTTTGCAATTGGCCCCGCAAGAAAAGAGACGAAAGCGATAGGCCCCGTAGTGGAAGTAGCAAGGGAAATCATGCAAACAGAACTTAAAATAAGTAGAATTCTGGTCCTGTCTGTATTCGCACCAAGAGAAGTGGCGGATTGTTCTCCCAATTCTAATATACTTAGGTGCTTTCCTAGTAGTATAACTAAAGGTGCAAGGATCATAACTGATATTATAAGTGCTGGAAGCTCATGCATTTGAGAGCCATTAAGGCTGCCGCTAAGCCATCTAAGCGCGGCCGGAATGTCCTGTTCTGCGCCAACGAGTAAAAGATAGGATACTACGGCGTTAAGCATCGCCTGTATACCGATTCCAATAAGGATTAATCGCCCGATTGAAAAGGTCTTTCCCCTGGATAAAATATAAATTAATGTGACTGTAGCCAGACCTGCAATCACCGAGGCAATGGAAACAGCAGCTCCACTTGCATGAAGTATGACAATGCAAAAAACAGCTGCAGCGCTCGAACCGGTAGTAATCCCGATGACATTTGGATTTGCTAACGGATTACGCAGCATAGTCTGGAAAATGTCTCCGGCAATCCCAAAAGCAAATCCGGCAAATATGCCTGCCAACATTCTCGGCAGACGTATCGTATTAACTGCAAAAGACACACCTTGGATTTGCTCCCCAGAAAGTGCGCGGATTACATCATTAACCGAGTAGATGGTGTTCCCCAATAAAAGCATAGCACAACACAAAACACATGAAAGTACTGCAAGGAAACTAGTCACAATTATCCACCGACGGTGTCTTTGGCGTCTGCCTGCCATAATAAACCCAACAGATTCGTTTTTCATAATGAACTCACTTTCGATCTCATAGCTAATATTATTAGTAATGGGGCCCCGACAAAGGCCGTAACTACCCCAACTTCAAGCTCTCCAGGGCTACCAATGAGCCTTCCGCCTATATCTGAAATAGTCAGTATGATTGCACCTGAAATAGCTGACATCGGTATGACAAAACGCAAGTCAGGACCAAGAAGAAGACGCATGACATGAGTCGATAATAGCCCGACAAAACCAATTGGCCCCGCTAATGCTGTTGCTGCCCCACATAAAAGAACAGCGCCAAGAGCGGCAATGAGCCTAATTATTCCCGTGCGCACACCTAGTCCAGTCGCAACGTCGTCTCCCAATGCCAGTGCATTTAGTGCTGGAGCGGAGAGAAGAGCAATCATAATTCCGGCAATTAGAAAAGGAGAGAAAGTAAAAATCCCATCCCAGGTTCCCGAACCAACACTACCTACTTGCCAGAATCTAAATTGGTCCATAACATGGGAACGTGGAATCATGATAGCTACAACTAATGAAGAAAGAGCTGCACTTGTAGCGGCCCCCGCTAGAACAAGCTTAATGGGTGTAGCGCCGCTACGCCCCATCGAGCCAATTCCAAATACGAGGGCTGCAGTAATTGCAGCACCGACTAAAGCTAGCCATATATATTGATTTGCATTACTTATGTGCAAAAATGCCATTCCACAAACAACAAATAATGATGCGCCTGTATTAACTCCTAATATACTTGGGTCTGCGATTGGGTTGCGGGTAACAGCTTGCATTAACGCTCCTGAAACTCCAAGTGCTGCTCCACAAAACAAACTAAAAATTGTCCGAGAAATTCTCTTCCGAACTACATTTGCTTCGTACGAATCTATATCTTGATGAAATAAACCATCCATTACACCATCAAAGCCCACCATTCGAGAACCGAGTACTAAGGAAGCAAACACGCATACAACAAGGAGAACAAAACTAATCACCAGTATGGTTGCGAAATGCTTGGGCATATGCAAGCTTGATTGTTTACCTCTTAAAACAGATGAACTATTCATTTAACTTATCAATAGCTCCTCCAATTAATTCTAGATAATCATCGATCGTATAAGATATTGAAAGCGGATTTGGAGTTCCAGCAGCTACTAAAGGTGTATCACTCTCAATAAATGCGACAGAACCTCTCTCGATCGCTGGAATTTTACCAAGTAGTGGATCAGCTTTAATAGCTTGATACAATTCCTCATTACCATATCCAATTAATAAATCAGCATCATAAAGAGCTTCAGCATTCTCAGCGCTTAGATTTAAAGAATAACTAGTAGGGTCCGTAATCTGCTCTGTAACACTTTCAGGATACTCCATTCCTAACTCATGTAGGAAAGAAACACGTGAATCTGCCGGTGTATAAATATGTAATTTAGACATATCATCAGCTGAGAAGTTGACCCAAACAACCCTCTTTCCTTTAATCTGAAGATATTCATTTAACTTTTCATTAACCATGTCTTCAATATCTTTAATAAGTTGGTCACCTTCAGCTTTCATGCCCATACCATTTGCATTATAACTGACTTGCTCGCGCCATGTAGTTGCCCACGGTGCATTCGGGTATGCTACAACGGGAGCAATTTGACTAAGAAGCTGGTAGTCCTCCTCCGTTATTCCCGAGTAGGCTGCAAGAATTACGTCAGGCTTTGCATCTGAAATTGCCTCAAAATCAAGACCATCCGTATCTTGGAATACATTTGGATCCGTTACACCGAGTTCTTCAAGCTTTTCAGCAGTCCATGGCAATAGCCCGCTGTCATCTTGAACACCGAAATTTGCAGCCGAAAAGCCTACAGGTACAACTCCGAGTGCAAGAGCAACATCATGATTTCCCCATTGAATCGTTACAACTCGTTCAGGCTTGCTTGGTATTTCAGTTTTGCCGAAAGCATGCTCGATTACGATTGGATATTGAGAATTTTCCTCTGGTGTAGAAACGGTTTCTTTTTTCGTTGACTCAGTCGACGAATTTGATTCAGCTGAACAACCAACTAGTAATGCCATGAACATAGCAAAAAAAACAAATGACAGTAATGAAACCTTTCGTTTTGCAATCATTTCCATACCCTACCTTATTAAATGTATTTTTTAAATAAAACTATTTGAGTCCATTTCATCATTGCTTATTAATGTTCAATACACGAACATTATTGTTAAAGGAGATTGAATTGTTAGTCATTGTATTTCCCTAACTTAAGTTGATTGGAGCAGAAGGTGACGACTCCTGGGGGAATTAGCGTGACAGGTGAGATCCCGCAGGAGCATATATAGCGACGAGGAAGCTCACCGCACGCCCCCGGAAAGCGTCCACTGAAGCGTAAATCAACGTTGTTCGGATTTGAATGCTAAAATCTCTATTATGAAATTGATTCATTTAACTACCAGAATATAATTCCGATAATTTGGCATTTTGCAAATTATTTAATGACAAACCTATATCTACTTTTTTATTGATTTAAAGAAAATCATTCCCTCTCCATTTAATAATGATAATCATTATCACTTAGTTTACGATTTCTCCGATTTATTGTCAATTAAAAATTATTAGATTTATTGTAATTGCACAGTTTATCATCTTCAATGTTAATCACCTGCTAATCATAGCTCCAAATTCTCAATACATTGTTTAAGCTTGTTATCATTGCCCGTAGTCGATATTCATAGCTTGTCTCCCAATAGAACTAAATCCGTTGTTGAATCATTTAAATTCATCTGCTATCATATCTTATGATAGTGATAATCATTTTCAATTGATTGGTTTACTTTGGATATATAAATTTTCCACATGAGTCATTAAACTTATAGAACAATGAGCTTTGAGATCATTGAACGGCCTTTTGGATAGGTGTGGACGACATTAAAGACGTTCGCTATTTTCAGTATTTTCCGTTTTATTATAGGTAGTGCCGTGAACAAGAAATTTACCAGACAGCCTACCGAATATAACGTGACAAGGAGACGTTAATATGAATACAGACCAAATTTTTGATGTGACAATTATTGGCGGCGGTCCAGCGGGGTTGTTTGCATCCTTCTATAGTGGGTTACGTGAGTTAAAAACTAAAATTATTGAGTTCCAACCTTTTCTCGGTGGCAAAGTTCATGTATATCCTGAGAAAATGATTTGGGATGTAGGT
This sequence comes from Lederbergia galactosidilytica, assembly GCF_017873565.1. Taxonomy (GTDB): domain Bacteria; phylum Bacillota; class Bacilli; order Bacillales; family Bacillaceae_C; genus Lederbergia; species Lederbergia galactosidilytica. The sequence continues at coordinate 77,791 of NZ_JAGGKH010000005.1, read as the reverse complement.
GGGCTAACACCTGTTACAGGCACCCAGTTAATTGAGCAAGTGGTGACACAAGGTTTGACGTTTGATCCAGAAGTTGTGCTCGGAGAAAAGGTGACTTCTCTGTCTAAAGATGAAAAAGGTCAGTTCATTCTACATACGTTATCCGGTGAGAAGCATTATTCTAAAACAGTTATTCTTGCTGTAGGCGGCGGTATTCTGAAACCAAACAAACTATGTATTGATAATGCCGAGCGATTTGAACAGACTAATTTACACTACTCAGTTAAATCTTTGGCCCATTTTAAAAACAAAACAGTTCTGATTTCGGGCGGCGGTAATTCGGCAATTGATTGGGCCAACATGCTAGAACCGATCGCAAATAAGGTATACTTAACTTATAGAAAAGATAGGCTGAACGGACATGAAGCTCAAGTAACACAACTACTTAACAGCACAGTGGATTGCTTGTTTAATACAACAATAAAAGATTTGATCGCATCCTCTGATAATAAAAAAATTGCAAAAGTCTTATTGAATCGCGGCGAAAACGACGAAAAAATAACAGTGGACATCGATGAAGTTATTATTAATCATGGATATGAACGAGACAGTGACCTACTAAAAAATAGCGAACTGGATATTGCCATGGAAAATGAATACTGCATAGCAGGAAGTCCAATGAGTGAGACTTCTATAGAGGGCTTGTATGCCGCGGGCGATATCTTGCACCATCAAGGTAAGCTCCTCCTGATTGCCGGCGCATTCCAAGATGCCGCCAATGCGGTAAACAAGGCGAAACAGTATATTACACCTGATGCAACATCTTGGGGGATGGTTTCTTCCCATAATGACTTATTTACCCAGAAAAACCACGAGATTATCAAACAAATGTATACGGTGTAAGCAGTGAAGTACCCAACCTCCACTATTATGACTTACTTGAATGAAGATGGCGTTACAGAAGAAAATTCAAATGGTATGATGAGTGGAAACCCATTCGAACGCGGCAATGGTGGGAAAGGCCCGGAACCTTTTGGACAAAATAGTGAACAAACATTCAAAAATAAAGAATAAAGCATTAAAGTAAAAATTATTGGACAATCAGCCAAGCCGAGTGAGAGTTTGGCCGATTGTCTATTGTTCTTTTCCGCTAGCCCTTGTGAACATCTTGTTATTTTAAACTTAGCCAGTTATCAAATAATATTTTCTCTTTTGAGCAAATTAGACCACATCATATTTAGAGAAAGCCGCGAAATCGTTGAATTTAACGTTAATTACTTCTAGCAAATGTTACTTCAGGTTATCATTTAAAATACTCTTCTCTAATACAGCTGATTTATCACCATATACTTTGGTAATATGATTTTCTCCCCATACACATAATGAATTTAAAATACCTTCTAAGCTTCGCCCATATTCACTTAGCTCATATTCCACCTTTGGAGGAATTTGATGATAAATAATGCGGTTAATAACTCCATCCTCTTCTAATTCACGTAATTGTTGAGTTAACATTTTTTGTGTAATATTTGGCATCAGACGTTTCAATTCACTTGTACGTCTTTTTCCATGTGTTAGATGGCAAAGAATAACACATTTCCATTTTCCACCTATTACTTCCAATGTTGCTTCAACAGAGATGTTATATTTCTTTCTATGCATTTATATCCTCCTTTTCATAGGAACTAAAAAGTACCTATATTACTTTCTTGTATCTACATTACTTTAAAGTGCGTACTTTTCCTTATAAAGGATATATATCATAATAACATTTGCAGGAGGGTGTATATTATACTTTCTTTCAATCTTTATATTTCATTGAAGCAAAAGGATCCATTTATAACAATCAAAAAGGAGGTTAGAATATACACTAAGTAAAAATTCGTTAACTATGATTTGCTTTAGCAGCTACTGCTCCTTTACATTCGGGATGGCAAGAAATGAGCAGTTCCGTATTGCTACCTTTGATCGCAATTAACTCAAGGATTCCAGTGATCGTTGTTGATTAACTGTTATTAATATACCTTAGGGCTAACAATTGGAGCCCTATTTTTTTGCTGGATAATTATATGTCTTGGATTAGAGGAGTTATAAACTCTACTGCAGTCTTAAAAAGATGTAGTTAAGCATTGGAATGTAAGATGAAGTGAATATTATATAAATAGATTGTTGGAGGTTTTAAAGATGATGGTAAAAAACTTACAAGATACAACAACTTTGCATAATGGTGTGAAAATGCCTTGGTTTGGATTAGGAGTTTTTAAAGTCGAAGAAGGTCCTGAATTGGTGAACGCAGTAAAAACAGCTATTAAACATGGCTACCGCAGTGTGGATACAGCAGCTATTTATGAAAATGAAGAGGGTGTTGGCACAGGGATCCAAGAAGCCTTAAAAGAAGCGGGTATTTCAAGAGAAGAGTTATTTGTTACTTCAAAGGTTTGGAACTCGGATTTAGGATATTAAGCCACGATTGCTGCTTATGAAACGAGCTTAAAGAAACTTGGACTCGAATATTTAGATTTATATTTGATTCATTGGCCGGTTGAAGGGAAATATAAAGATGCGTGAAGAGCATTAGAAACTCTTTATAAAGAAGGTCGAGTAAAAGCAATTGGTGTAAGTAATTTTCAAATTCATCATTTGGGAGACTTAATGAAGGATGCTGAAATTAAGCCGATGGTCAATCAAGTAGAGCGCCATCCTCGATTAACTCAAAAGGAGCTGCAAGCATTTTGTCAAAACAACGGCATTCAGCTTGAAGCATGGTCACCATTAATGCAAGGTCAGCTGCTAGACAATGACGTTTTACTGGAAATTGCGAACAAGCATAAGAAATCTGTCGCCCCAAATTATTTTGCGTTGGGACTTGCAACATGGGATTGTTATCATTCCAAAATCAACAAAAGAGCAGCGAATTGTTGAAAATGCGAATGTGTTTGATTTTGAATTGACGAAAGAGGAAATGCAAATCATTGACGACTTGAATCAGGATTATCGAGTCGGTCCAGACCCGGATAATTTTGACTTTTAATATGAAGCGTTAGGATACACTTTTTTTTGAGAAATAGGTGGCTCCTCTTATGTTAAGAGGAGTAATCCATATTGAAACAAGAATCTGGGAGGAACCTGTATGAATCTGAATTTAAGTGGTAAAACAGTACTGGTTACTGGGTCTACATCGGGAATTGGCAAAGCAATCGCCATGTCATTAGTAGCGGAAGGTGCTATTGTACTTATTAATGGACGGCGTGGAGAAAAAGTCAACCAAACGATAAAGGAAATCCAAACAAAGTATCCTGATGCTATCCTTCATTCAGTTGTAGCTGATTTAGGAACAAAACAAGGGTGCCTAAAGACTATTGAGAAGCACCCAAAAGTAGACATTCTTATTAACAACTTGGGAATTTTTGAGCCTGTTGAATATTTCGATATCTCTGATGAGGATTGGTTTAAGCTATTTGAAACTAACGTCATGAGTGGTGTTCGACTTACTCGACACTATCTAAAACAAATGATTCAGAAGAATGAAGGCAGAGTTATCTTTATCGCTAGTGAAGCTGCCATTATGCCATCTCTAGAAATGGCTCATTATAGCGCAACCAAAACAATGCAACTCTCACTTTCCCGTAGTTTAGCTGAGCTAACTAAAGGCACAAATGTCACTGTCAATACTATTATGCCTGGTTCCACATTGACAGAAGGTGTGGAAACGATGTTAAATAGCCTTTATCCTAATGAGAAATTGACAATGGAAGAAGCTGAAAGACGATTTATGCAAGAGAATCGGCCAACCTCCATTATTCAGAGGCTTATTCGTCCAGAAGAAATTGCCCATCTCGTTACCTTTTTAAGTAGTCCCCTATCTTCCGCTATTAATGGTTCCGCGTTACGAATAGATGGGGGATTAGTTCGTAGTGTATTTTAATAACAAAAAAATACTAGCATAAGACTGTGGCAAAGTTTGTAACCTGAAAGTGACCTGCATTTTTCTCATTATACAAGCTGAACAATCTGCTCAAATTAACATATAAGTTTTTGAAAAGATTGTTCAGTCTTATTATTTATTACGTAAAAATTATCTTACAAATTATTTATACAGATGGTGGAATTCTAAAGCGCAAAGCTCATGCATATTGACTGCTCTCTATTGTCTTAGTTATCTTTAACAGAGATCCCCTCACTTTCCATAATGGAGGATTTCTCACTCCATTTGTGTATCTAGCCTTTCCCAAAACCTTTTCAGCTTATTTACTAATCCTTCTTTTCCAAACTTCCCATCCCCCTTTTCATTGCCATATACAAATTCAAGAAAACAAAGGATATATTTTCTTCTATCCACAATATTTAAAATGTCTTTATTATAAAACCACTGCTCAATCGTGTTATAAACTCCTCGATTTATTCCATAAAGATCTTGGCAATATCTAAAAAAGTGCAGATCCGTTTTATTAATCACTTGCTCGTGAGTCTGGTTCATATAAATACCTTCCAATCCATTTTATGAGACAAAAAGAATATTCTAATTACCCCATATCGAACTATCGCTTTTAAATCTAACTATGACAACTCTTCACGCACTAAAAGTAAGTATTTTTAGTAATGAGAAACATACGATAACTTCGGTAATTAAAAACTAAAAACCTTGGAAATCTCCAAAGATTGGTGTAAATAGCGAATTAATAAGTTGAAATTGATCAAAAAACAAAATAACACCCATTAGAATCATCACACCACCACCAATTTTCATAAAAGTACCAGTATGTTTTTTTAACCATGTAAGTTTAGTAATAAAAAATGCCATTAAGAGAAACGGAACACTAAAGCCTAATACATAAGAAGACATATACCATAAACCCTGTGATGGATTTGCCCCAACAAGTGCCAATGTAGCTGATAATATTGGCCCTGTACAAGGTGTCCACCCTAATGCAAAAGCAAGCCCAATTAATATTGTCCCAATGTAACCCGATGGCTTATTTTGAAAATTAAGCTTATGATCCTTCATCAAAAACTTTGGCTGTAATATACCAACAGTTACGAGACCAAAGAAAACGATTAAAATCGCCCCTATTTGCCGAATCAAATCACCATATCGCAAATACCAATTTTCTATTAGAGTTGCACTTCCTGCTGAACTTAATCCTAGCACTAAATAAATTATTGAGAATCCTATTAAAAAAAGTACTGTATGAATAATCGCTTTTCCTTGCCCTCTCAGTTTACCACTTTGAATATCTGAAACACTTATACCAGTGATATATGACAAAAATGCTGGATATAACGGAAATACACAAGGTGATACAAATGTTAAAACTCCTGCACCAAATGCAAGAAAAATGGAAACATCCGTCTGCATGACTAATCTCCTTTGCCAATCGTAATATTTATATAAAAATGGAGACCAACATTTCTCCATCCCATCATGTGCGACTTTATTTATCATCACCATAACGTCTCTATACGATTAAAGATAGTAACTTTCATCCTTTTTATCTTTCCGCTTTAATGCCTAACAAAGAAAAACTGTAGTTTGTTAACCTACATACGTTAATTGTTTATTCTCACGATACACTTGATCAATTGTTCCTCCACCGAGGCATTCTTCCCCTTGATAGAAGACCACTGCTTGTCCAGGTGCTATCGCTCGAATCTGCTCGTGGAAAATGACTTTAACTTTGGATTCATCCAACCGTACTACCGTTACTTTATTGTCTGGTTGGCGATAACGGAATTTTGCCGTACACTCAAATGTATCAGGTATATCTCCATTTGAAATCCAACTTACATTATCGGCAAGGATGCTATCAGAATACAGTTTTTTATGGTGGAAACCTTGTCCCACATATAGTACATTTCTTTCGATATCCTTGCCCATTACAAACCAAGGCTCGCCATCTCCACCAATCCCTAATCCACGCCTTTGTCCGATTGTGTAATACATTAATCCTTCGTGTTCGCCTACCACTTTGCCATCAAATGTTTCCATATTTCCCTTTTGCGCTGGTAAATATCCTTTTAAGAATTCTTTAAAATTTCGTTCACCAATAAAGCAAATACCTGTAGAATCCTTTTTGGCTGCCGTCACCAAATTAGCTTCTACAGCTATTTCCCTCACACGTGGTTTTTCCATATCACCTAGTGGGAATAACACTTTGCTCAATTGTCCCTCTGTCAATTGATTAAGGAAATATGTTTGATCCTTATTTTCATCTTTTCCCCTTAACATATGAACTTTTTTGTTTTCTCTAACCACTCTTGCATAATGTCCTGTGGCCACATAATCTGCTCCAAGGCTTATAGCGTAATCCAAAAATGCTTTGAACTTAATTTCCTTATTACATATCACATCAGGATTCGGCGTTCTTCCTGACTTATATTCCTCAAGGAAGTAGGTGAATACCTTATCCCAATACTGCTTTTCAAAGTTAACAGAATAATAAGGGATATCCAATTGATTACAGACACGGATAACATCCTCATAGTCTTCTGTAGCTGTACAAACGCCAAATTCATCTGTATCATCCCAGTTTTTCATAAATACTCCAATGACATCATATCCTTGCTCTTTTAAAAGCATGGCCGCAACGGATGAATCAACTCCACCTGACATTCCTACAATGACACGTGTATCTTTTGGTGCTTTCTTCATTTCGCTTCATCCCTCCTCTGAAAATACTTTCTATCATTATTAATAATTTCTGCTATTAGGGAAGGGAATTTGATAAACACTCTTACACTTTTAGTCTTTCGCTGTTAAATTGCGAACCTTTTCGGGTGTTACATCATTCCCAAGTCGATCCAACACCTTCAGTCCCGTGAAAGTATTGAGAACCTGTCCACGTATTTGGCGTAAATAATCTTCTCTGAGTACTTGTTGTTCAATTTTTTCTTTATTTGTCAAACCTTGTTCACGTTGCTTCTTTGCTAATTCATTTATTCGCTGTAATGAGTCAATCATTACCTCACCTCTCTATTTTCTATCATGCTTATTCAATAATTTTCGTATGAAAAGCAACGTTTCATCTAGCTTAGCAGCAATAAACTATTCTGTCCTTCTCGTCTCAGCGTTTCAACCAAGTCGGTTTGAAAGAATGCATTATAGTTTATCTTAGGTAAGTAAATGACCTAACTTATAAAGGTGTTGGTTGTCGGTTGGCTTTTTTGACTTCCTCGATGTTTTTCATTTTGTTATCCCAACAAGCTTGGCTTAAGACCACAGGATATTCCTCAGGATTTAAGGAGCGTTTGTACTCTTCCCATAAAAGGTTTAGCTGGTCGTCGGCATAGGGTTGAATCTCTTGTACCCGTGGACGTTCATACACAAGTTTCCCCTGTTCAAAAATATCCTCGTGCAAGTCTTTGGCTGTAAAATTGGTGGCAAATTTTCCAATATACGTATGCACAGGATGAAACATGTGTAATTTGGCTTCTTTTTCCGGCTGTTCAAAGTTTAAGGTGATATAATCTCCTTCTGTTTTTTTCGTATGATTGTTAATAATGCGGTATACCTTTTTTAATCCTGGTGTCGTAACCTTTTCAGGGCTTGATGAAACTTTGATTGTATCAATCATCTTTCCCAGGTCATTTTCAATGGAAACCATTTTGTACACAGCACCTAATGCCGGTTGATCAAATGCCGTAATGGCTTTCGTCCCAACTCCCCATACATCAATTTTTGCTCCTTGTGCATTAAGGCTCATAATCGTATATTCATCAAGATCATTTGAAGCGAAAATTTTCGCATCAACAAAGCCTGCTTGATCTAATAATTTTCTTGCTTCTTTAGAAAGGTAAGCTAAATCTCCACTATCTAGACGAATGCCGAGAAAGTTTATGTTGCTTCCAAGCTCTTTGGCGACTTTGATTGCCGTTGGAACACCTGATTTCAAAGTATCATAAGTATCCACTAAGAAGACACAATCTTTGTGACGTTTTGCGTATTTATGGAAAGCAATGTATTCATCTCGATACGCTTGAACAAATGAATGGGCATGTGTTCCTGAAACAGGGAGACCGAATCGTTTTCCCGCTCGAACATTACTTGTACTAGAAAATCCACCAATATAAGCCGCTCTTGTACCCCATAATGCAGCATCTAATTCATGTGCACGTCTTGTTCCAAACTCTGATACGGGTTGCTCACCAACTTGTTTAATTCTAGAAGCTTTGGTTGCAATAAGGGTTTGATAATTTACGATATTTAGCAAGGCTGTTTCGATGAGTTGCGCTTCAATTAAAGGTGCTTCGATACGAAGAAGTGGTTCGTTACCAAAGACAACTTCCCCTTCTTTCATGGCGCGAACATTTCCTGTAAAACGAACAGTCCGTAAAAATTCCACATAGTCATTTTGAAATCCTAATTCTTTTAAATAATTCAAATCACTTTCGGAAAAGCGAAACATTTGTAGATATTCAATAATTCGTTCAAGTCCTGCAAAAATTGCATACCCATTTCCGAATGGTAACTTTCGAAAATACAATTCGAATACAGCTTTTTTGGTATGAATATTATCTTCCCAATAGGCTTCCGCCATATTGATTTGGTACAAGTCCGTGTGAAGGGCTAAGCTATCATCTATATTCTTTTCCATAATAATTTCCCTCCTAAACTAATAAAGTACGGTCGGACTTGCTCACAAACTTCATTCAGTAGAGAAGTACCCAGGTCATACAGACGAAGATATACAGAATGGCGATCTGAGTCTGCGCTCCTCCCAGTGAGTACTAATAATCTTTTAGGGGCACTTGAATTAAATTTAAGGCTGTTGACCCTCCAAAAATCTTGAAAGGAGGGTCTTACCACCACGAGTATTTCTATGCATTAGTTTCGCTACTTTTACATAAAAGATCTTTAGCAAAGTCAACAAGTTGACGTGCTTCCTCTGTCCGAAGAAACCTTACATCCAAACCATCAGGGCCTAGACGGAATCGATCCAATGCATCAGCATCCTTAAAGACCTGATACAACAGGATTGCTCGTTCATTTAAATTAGGCGACTTTTTAATCTCTGACAAACCAAGTGAATCATCTTGATCATGGTAATAAGTGATGTAATAGGTTTGCTCATCATATGGTAAATCGTGCTCATGACAATAATTTTTGTAATACTCTGCTCCCCGACTTCCATGTCCTTTATCAATCCCATCATCAAGGCGGCGGGAATCATGGAATACAAGGAATATAAGTAGCATATTCTTCTTGATTGGTTAGATTCATAAGCGGTGCTTTAATCAATTGGTTTCTGGCACCCACTCCAAATTCGAGTATGACTATTTTTTTACGATGAGCATTATCAATAAAATCTTGATAAGCTTGAAAACTATTTTGCCAAGCCTCGCCCTTTAGAAAATTCCGATCGGCCTCAAGATGGACTTACATTGGCCCACCACATTCCGGACACGTTGGAATAAGATCAGCAGGGATTTTTCCATCCACTTGTTTTGTAACCATTTCGCTTAATATTTCATCACCCGGATAAATTTGATCATGACAGCCAATAGTGCACTGTAGATTGCGACCATTCCCTTCTATTTCGAAGAGACGATCACTAGGAAATCCTGCTTGTCTAAAATGATCATCTATATTAGAGGTAACGACAAAGAAATTTTTATCTTTCACTAGCTCATACAGATTCTTCATAACCGAACTAGCTTCCTGTTTGTATAAAAAGTAGTTGTACATTCGGCTAAAGAATGCCCACTTTTCTGCCTCGGAAGGAAATGGATAAAAACAACCCTGAATGATGCTACGAAAACCATATTTTTCACGGAAATCTCCAAAATTCTCTAGAAAGGCTGCATTGTCTGCAAATATATGAATACCCTCCGATATGGATAGGCCATTACTAGCACCTATTACAATACTGTCAGCCTCTTGCATTTTTGCTATAATCTTACGAAACTTATCTTCCATATGGATCCTCCATCCTAATTAAATACTGATGTCATACGAAACTAAATATGACTTTGCCTATTAAAATTTAAAGTACGGTTATAGGGAGGGAGCTATTAATCCTGTTAAATCACATCTTGCTTCTTAACACTCTTCTTTTTAGCTAGAACATCTTGCATTACTTGCGCTATATCTTCATTAGCAGCAAGTCCCTTATCCTTTAGTTCTTTTGGTAGCAAATTGTGCTCCGGATTTGGATTGATCGTAATGTAGTATGCATCCGGCCAACTATAAGTCATATTCCAGAAAGGTTCCTTAATAAACATCGGAGTCATTAGACCAACGCCTAGTTCAAGAAAGAGAACCTTCTTATTTTCATTTTCGAGAAGAAATTCGCGATATTTCCTATGTTCATCTCTATATTTCTCTCCCTCTAGAAATACAAAGGAACGTACCCACAGTTCCATAGAGCCACCACATTCCGGACAGGTGGGAACCATGCTGGACGGAATCTCCGTCCCTTCGATATGTGGTTACATAATTCCTTAGCTTGTTCCGCATAAGGATAAATACCATCGTGACAAGGACTACTACACTGTAGATAGGTCCAGTTACCCTGAATGGCACTAACTTTTTCTTCCGGAAATACTTGTAAAAATTGAGTATCCTGATTTGTCGTAAGGATATAATAGTTTTTGTCTTGCAGAATTTCATGTAAATCCTTATAAGGCTGGCCGACTGGAACTTCCGCTACAAAATTGATCAGCGTTGCAAGATAGGCCCATCGTTCTTCTTCAGTGCGGAATTTATAGTAAAAGCCACCAAAGATATTGGTAATCCCATACTTTTTAGCAAATGCATTAAAATATTTTCGGAAGTTTTCATCATCCCGATACCAGTTATATCCGGCAGCCGCAGACATACCAGCGGCACCGCCAACTACAATCGCGTCAGCTTCTTCAATCTTTTTGAGTATGGCATCTATATTGGCTTGATATTGTTGTGTTAACATATTTTATCCTCCCACTATTATTCGTTCATTAAATAACATTCAGCTAGGCTTGGCCTTAACCTAGTTTCTAATGCATTATATAGTGGTATATACTACCAAACAAGTATGCACTTTTAAGATATATACTATCCATTTGGATAGTGTTATTACAATCCATATCAATATAGCATCTATAGTCCTCTCCCAAAAACATGTTAAATTGGGATGTCTAATCTATTTATTGTTTAGAAACATACTTTACTGGAATATAAATGTATTATATAGTTGGTATTAATTAGTGAATAAGTATGCACTGTTCTGATGTATACTATCTAGGAGGATAGTGTAATGATGAAAACCCATAAAGTAAATATTCCCGACGGCCAAGAGCCTTTTTTCAACTACACACTTTCAATTATTAATGGCAAATGGAAACTGCTAATTATTTACCATTTATCTAGAAATGGCGTGGTAAGGTATAATGAGCTTCAACGTTTGCTTGGAAAGATAACTTATAAAACCCTCAGCTCGACATTAAAGGAAATGCAAAATGATGGCTTAGTTCATCGTGAGGAATATCCACAAATTCCTCCAAAAGTCGAATATAGCCTTACTGAAAAAGGGCAGACACTTTGGCCTTTAATCCAAGAAATGTGCCAGTGGGGAGAGCACAATCAAGGAAATTAAAAGAACAACAAAAGGGTATAATGTCTCAGTATTTGAGGCATTATACCCTTTTTTCGTCTTGTTAAAATAAGTAAGCACTTCTTTTTATGTGGCAATCAACGGACTCTGTTGTTTAATCTCTTGGATGGATAAATGTATACTATAATTTCCAAATTTGAGAAGTCTATCTAAAAAAAGATTTAATTGGTCCTGTGATTTAACTTTTATTTTTAAATGGTAACAACCTTCTCCTGATACTCGGTGAACTTCCATTACCTCATTTCGATCATGAACAAAACGTATAAATAAATCATGATTTGCTGTTTTCATATATATAATAACAAACGCTGTATAAGAAAGTCCTAGTTTCAATTCGTCCACTATTACAGAGTATGCTTTAATGACACCACTATCTTCAAGCTTTTTAATTCGGTTTCCTACCGCTTGTCCCGTCATATGAATTTGTTCTCCTAAGTCTTTCCATTGAATACGAGAATTTTCGTTTAACAACCGTAGGATTTGAAAATCAATATTATCAAGCTCCATCATTCCATCCCTTTCACCGTGAAAGTACTTCATTTAAAAGTGTTTCACCAGATTATTCAAATAAACTAAGGAATCTTTTATCATTATATTGTAACAAAAAATCCTATGAGGTGATAAAAATGAGTCAAGCTTTAATTATAGTTGATATTCAAAATGACTATTTTTCAAATGGAAAAATGGAATTAGTCAATCCAGATAAAGCTGCCGCTAATGCTGCTAAGGTTATTGATTGGTTTAGACAAAATAACAAGGATAATATTTTTCATGTTCAACATATCGCAGGTAGTCCTGAGTTAGGCTTCTTTCTTCCAAATACAAAGGGAGCTGAAATACACGAAACTGTTCTGCCATTAGAACACGAAAATATTATCGTTAAACATTTCCCTAATAGCTTTTTAAAGACTGATTTAGAAAGAAAATTAAAGGAAAAAGGTGTAACCAATGTCATGGTTGTAGGTATGATGACACATATGTGTATTGATGCGACAGTCAGAGCTGCAGTGGACCTAGGCTATGAAACTACACTTATTGAAGATGCGTGTGCTACAAGGGACATGACTTATGAAGGTAAGGTTGTGCCAGCCGATCAAGTCCATTATGCATTTGTCAGCGCGCTTGAAAGTATGTATGCTAAGGTAATTTCTACTGAGAATTTCCTGAAACAAAATCGCTAAGCAATCTTATTGAATTATGCTTAAACCAAAAAAAGGTAGTTGGAGTCCTTATTCCAATTACCTTTTTCAGGTTGATAAACGATCAGCAAACTCTTTTTTACCAATTTCATAAGTACTCGTTGCGCCCCTGATGGCAGCCTATTCCTAACATATTTATTCTCCTTGTTGATAAAAGCGAAACGATCATTGGAAAGACCCTTGCATAAAAAAATATCAAGGTGGTTTCTCACATTAAAACATACTTAATTGATAGTTCTTAGATAAAAGTTCAAGGAGTTTGATGCCAGCAATACTATTTCCTTTGTCATCCAAGGCTGGTCCAAATATGCCGATTCCAAATTTACCGGGTACAGCCCCCATGATTCCTCCTGACACTCCGCTTTTAGCGGGAATTCCAATTTTTATTGCGAATTCCCCAGAGGCATTATACATTCCACATGTCACCATAAAGGTTTTGCAAATTCGGGCAATATTCGCTGGCATAATTTGTTTTCCTGTTTGCGGATCGCCCCCATCTAAGGCGAAAACGACTCCGATTCTAGATAAGTCAAGACAATTCATTTCTATTGCACATTGTTTCGTATATAGGTCGATTAACGGCTCAACATCCTCATCGATGATACGATGCTGCTTTAGAAAGTAGCATAAGGCTCGATTTAGATGAGCAGTTTCAAATTCCGAACGTGCAATTTCCTTATTATATTGAATCGTATCATTACCAGCTAATTCCCGAATAAATGTTAACAATCTTTGAAACCGTTCATCCACCGAATTTCCTTTAATCATATGGGTAACCGCTAATGCCCCAGCATTAATCATTGGATTAAGCGGCTTAGATGGAGTCATTGATTCTAGCTTTGCGACAGAATTAAATGGATCTCCCGTCGGTTCCATTCCCACCCGTTCGAATACATACTCTTTATTTCTGTAGTGCTAGACTAATGACTTTAGAGATACTCTGTAATGAGATTTTCCGCTCAATATCGCCTGCAGATATACAACGGCCATCAGGATAATTAATCGCAATTGATAAATCATGAGCATTTACTTTTCCGAGTGCTGGTATATAATCAGCAACTTGACCATGCTTTGTAACAGTTCTAGCTTCTTTTACTAATTTTTTCAGTTCATCACTTGATTGACAAGGCATCATTCATCACCATTTCGTAGTATTGACTAAATGGAGTCTGAGTATTTATAAATGTTGAGAATAATTAAGAGGAGATTGAAGATTTATTATCTATTGTAGTGAGTTTACTGGCTCTTCTTGTGACTTTTAAAATATCTTTATGATGAAGGATTTAATAAATGCCCCGGGTTGTATGCACGAAAAAAGATGATAGCCTCCTTCAAATTTCCCATCGTCATATGCATCTTTCAAGGATACAAAAGTTCTATAATCCTGGTCTTACTTAACTTTGCAAACTCCCTTTTAGCCAGGAGCGTGGACGATATGGACCAATCGGAATTTGAATCAAACAGGTCTTTCCTTTTGAATCAATCCTATAAACCTGATCACAGTTATTCGCGTCAAATCCGAGCAGTGGATGCCCACCCATCCCTAATGCGACCGAAACTAAAAGCAGTCGTTGCACGAGAATACCCGCCTCCATCTGTTGTATGCGATAACCCCTATATCCCAATTGTTCTTTAAAATAGTCCCTTTCCCCAACAACATGTAAACAAAGTGGAACTTGATATAGATTCACAGTAGGCATTGTTAATCCGTTTTGTAATAACTCCCGGTAATCCCCCATGTTTATAGTTCGAAGAGTATGTGTATTACTGTTATACGAGTAAGTACCATTTGGTATCCTTTCTACGTTATAAAAGCTACCATATAAGGACATACGACTCTCGATATTCCCATATGTTTCGTCAAGGTCATTCTGATATGAGAAGGTAAGTGTTTCCTTTAACAAAGTTGATAGTTGTGTTTGATTCACTTTTCCAATCATGAAATCGAGATCAGGTGAATGCCGCTTCCTACAAACAGATGCGAGATCGTACGAAAAATCCTCCATAAATGGCAGTAAGATCATTTCTGTACCTAAAGAATGTCTTGCATTATGATTACTTTTTAGCTTCACAAATGACTTCGTTGTTTCATACATTGATGCTTCATTAACTTTATTCAACGTTGGGAAAGGAATGACTCTTTTTGAACGGTTATAGAGAGTATGTTCCAGTAATGGCAATTCCCCACATAATTCAGTGGCTGAAGCAACTTCTTTTTTGTTTATGTCTTTGTCGATATAATTGATAGATTCATCAGTAGATAATGAAATAACTGCATAAACACTTTCATCCTGTTCAGACAATCCAAGCAGATGATTGAGCGCTCGGTCAAGAAATTGGTAGCAAACTCGTGAAGAAAATCCCATCCGATTAGCCACTTCTATAGATTGCCCAATTAGTACACCGGCATCTAGCCCTTGGAGCCGATATGAAAAATTATTATATTTATAAAAGTTCTTCCAAAAAACTGTCGAAATAAAAATGGTGCAAAAACGACCAGAAGTATCATTGCCATTTTTAATACTTCTGGCTAAGTAGAAATCGTAATCTCCTTCACGTACCAATACAAGGCGGTGATGCGCCACATCATAATGGTAGATGCCCTGTGGAACATCTTCAAAATTTACATACACATATATTTCATTAGGATAAAGAGCCCCTCCTGAAGGAACAAATCTGCGCATCGATTGGACAAAGCTCACATCTTTTTCATTCATTCCATTATTTAACGGGGACTGGCAATATTGGGTAAGTCCATAAACATACCATAAGAAATGACCAAGCTCCGCCAAGCTCGGCTTTAGATGTGTTTCCCTTTTCTCAAATAGTAAAGGCACATCCCCGGAAAGTGGAACCACCGGTAAACCGCGATACAATTTATAGGGTAGTGGTGCATCTTCCCAATCCACTTGCCAATCTGGCGGAGTAACTTTTTCTGTGTTAAAATGCAGATCATGTAGAAAGGTTTCTAGATCCATACTAAGCCTCCTATTCTACCATTACGGGAACGGATGTGGATTTGGATTTAGCTGATCATACGTTAATGGTGCCTTCGTAAAACCTAGTTCCATCGGTACTTTAAGTACCCTCTTTAGCCCTTTCACCCGGGTAAGATGATGTCCGAACGTCATTGGTAACATTCCGGGAATTAACACTTTTACACAGAATAATCCGTTCCGCCTGGTGATAGGTGTCGTTTGATCAACCACAATGACCTCAAGGTTTAATTGTTGGAATTTCTGAAGAATATCTTGAAGATCATCCTTCAAATCAATATTTACTTGTGGCTGCTTAAATTCCTCAGCAAATGTACGTAATGGACGATTGTCATCCAATAAAAAATTTAACCGTTCCTCTGCTTCCGACAGACCGTAAAGAAGACCATGATCCTCCATCGTACGCACGGCAAACGGATCTCGTAGCATGCCTTCATATTTTTGGCGGTTTTCCTTCAGTTTTTTATCTTGCGTAGCCATTGTTCCTGCGAGTTCATAGATCGTACTTTTTACAGCACTAATAGGATCAGGGTTAGCTGCAGCTGCACAGATGAGATTTAATCCCTTTGACCCTCTGTTCTTTGCCACCCCGAAAACGCTCGGAAGCTTGTGCTCCATCGTTGAATTATAAAAATAAAGGTCATATTCTGTCACTTCATGGAATCGGTCGACCATCAGCTGTAGTTCTTTGTCACCGGTGGATTGAAGATTAAGACGCGGAAGAGGAAGCTGTGCATACCAGGTTAACAAAAATGAATCCCGTTCAACAACTTCCATAATGCCATGAAAAACAGCTTCTTCTAAACTACTTCCCAACGCACATCCATTTGAAGTTTCATAAACAAATCCCTCTCCATAGCCCAAACTGTAATAAGCAAGTAACTCGGGAACTAAAATGGGGCGTTCAGTTAAAAACGAATAGCCCCAAACCCAATTCATTAGCCGATCAGGATGAAACGGTTTAAACGGAAAATCGGGCTTTTCATATTGTTCTATTTCATGTAAACCTACTCCTATAGGATTTAGTGCGTCATTCTCTAATTGACGATAACTATTATGAACTACTGTCCGCTTTCCACGAGGCATGATCCCACAATATCTCTCTAAGCCTTCCAAAATGGCAGTTTGCTCACTCATTTCATAAGAATGTGACCTTCCTGCTACTCCTTCATCTGCTCCAAATAACGGCATATTGACTAATACATCCGCAAATGGCAATGTGAAGTCCTGGACTTTTCCATTCATAATACCAGTACGTTCATCGAGATAATCCTTGGCTAATACTGCTTTAAATTCATCTATCGAACGGCAACGGTAATCATCCACGCTTATTTTTGGACGTGATGTCAACTTGATTTGAGCTCGTTCGGCTGTATCATCGGGTAAATGACTGCAAATTGGACACGATGGATCAGGCAAGAAAAGATGACTGGAGTTCGTTAATGTTTTTAAGTTCGTAATGAAAATCCTCTCTTCCAAATTGCTGGGTATTCCTTGAAAGAATTTCTGTACTTCGCTACATATTAAATTTGCCATCTGTGATAATCCAGTTTTGGATACCCAGGCATCCTGCCATGAACTCGCCTCTACTTTCATCTTCATCTGAAACTCCCACATCTCCCGACTATCGGCTCCAGCTATTATGCGGCGTATATCCGCACAACGTGAACATCCCGGTGTGTCTGGGCGTTTAAGTGGGCCAATGATACCTTCGCCAAACGAAGCAAATCCCCGAATCCATGGGATACATGCGGATCCAAACCTTTCTTCTGCTGCTTGATGAACAGATGGAAACCAAGCATCGTGCAGTACCAGGGCCAGTTTTGTATCTTCAGGGATTTCCTCTAAAATGCTTTGATGTTTGACAATAAAGTTATCGGACAATTGATCATAGACAAAATCGGCTAATAATCCCTGTCCGTTAATTAAAATATGAGTAGCCATTAGGACTCACCTTCCCTTATCTGCACACCAAACACTCCGGCCATTTCCTGTTTCATAAAAGATTCGAATGTAAGATCATAAACGAGTAACCGTTTGCTGTTTTGTCTTAAAGTCTGAAGAGCGGATTGTAATAGCTGCAGCTGTGTCACTTCATCATTAGAAGGGATTTCAAGTTTGATTTCCTCTTTATTAATAAAAACTACTGGCGTTATCTCTTTCCTCATTTTAGAACCTACCTGATCCTGGGTATCCAAAATCGCCTGTTTCAAGGCATTTCGCATGCCTAATGTAAGATTTAGACCAACACTAGAATACCAGCGTCCATTTGATCTTACCCCTATTACAGGAAAACCCAACAGACTCTTATTCAAACCGATTGTCGGTGAACCGTTTAAGCTAGTAAGGGCATTAAAATAATATTTACATCGCCTGTCTTTCATTGATTCCAACGGCATATAAATCGTATTTAGTTGATCAGTCTTTCTTTTTGTTAATTCTTCATTCAAATAGACTTGCAGTCCTCGGCAAATAGCCTCCTCAATTGTTTCTCCAGCACCGATGCCAATATATCCCTCAGCTATATTTGTGCTAACCTGATGATTCCCTTCTCTAAACTTCAAGGTATCGACCATTTGTGTAACATACATTTCAATTCCAGTCAGACCCGCTTCTCTTTTTGCGTCCTCATGTGTCAAGCCCGTACAGACAACTTCTGGCAAAAGCTCTGCTGGTCCTTCAGACATCGGATTAACAGCCTGAACATAACACTGTGCGAGTGGAAGTTGTGGCAAGTTCCGTTCCGCCCACGTATGAAAAATCCCCACCTTTTCGGAGGATAATTGACTAAAATAACCCAGGAGATCACTAGGTTGATGATCTCTGTCCAATTCCTGTTCAAGCCTTTCATCAAGATCTTCAATAAGTTGAGGGGCAAAACTTCTAGATGTAACTAATGGATGGGTGATAAAGGATAACCATTCCCCTTCTAGCGTTTCAAGATCAAGCAGGTAAAATTGGTTGCTTTGATTTGTATCAGCAATTCCTGTAATACTCTTAAACATTTCAAATACAGCGACATTTGCCAAAATGGATCCTGTTGTAGTAGAAAAGGGCTGATACGACTGTTCCGTGCGTAAGACGGATCGATGGACTCTAAGCCATGCCGACTCCCAACACCCTTCCGATTCCGGATGATATAAAGGACCAGAGATCCCCACTTGCTGTAAACATACGGCAGGAATAAATGCCTTCCTTTCCTCTTTGCAAACGGAGTTAAGTCCCCTTAATTCATTCACATCTCCAGACTGTGAGCCGTATAAAATCCAATCATAAGGTTGCACAGCCTCTTTCCAAAAGTCTTCACCAGCTCCTATTTGAAAGGGAATCTCCACTACCTCAGCCTCTGGGTCCATCTTGCTAACATGCTGAACCAATTCATTCAGCCGTTGCTTACTTGTATCAACTGGATCCATTACCATGACATTTACTTTGGGGAGCCCTGATTCGATTAATGCCGAGGCCAACGAAACTAGAAAAGGACCCGAACCAACAGCAAGAACTTTAGATTGTCGATATTCTTGAAATCGATACGCTCCGGAGTCCACAAAATTCTCTATAAATTCAACTTGTGAAGTATATTTTTCGAGAACAGAACGATTTAATTGGTGGGGAGTATCTTTGCTAGCATCCCGAACAAAGCCATTATTGTATAATGTTTCTCCAATTTCATAAACCCTATTACGATATGGTGGCGTTAATCCCTTTGTTAAATCTTCCAATGTTTGCTCGCCATCAAACATTGGTATTAATTTTTCAATCCATTGATAAATCGTATTCCCTTTCATTCGGAATGAACTTAAATTATTTCGGAAATATACACCACCCTCTGGATCTGGGAGAAAAAATGTATCCCTCTTCACCTTTAGACGAGTGGATGAGTTAAGTTTAAACATTTATTTCCTCCTTATTCCTAATTGTGACGAATCCCTCATTAGTATTTTATGTACTCGTGGCTGTCCACTATGATAAATAATAAGAGCGAAAATGCTTCTTATGAAGAGTGTCGTTTACTAGCAAAGAAATATAGTGACGAAGGGGCCGATATTGATTGTCGGAGAAGGAGTTGCAAAATTTGCTACTCACTGACCACCGGGGCAAGGGCTAAAAATAATAGGATTCCCCTGCACTGATTATGCAGGGGTAATTTCCTTTTATAAAACAAACACTTTTTCTCTGACTTAAATAAAAAATCCAAAACAACCAAAACAGCCAAAGCAACCAAAACAGCGAAAACCGCCACAGCGAAAACAACCACCACAACGGCCGCAACGGCCACAAAGTCTACTATCAACCTGGAGCGGATAATGGTTCATATGCTCCATAGGGACTAATTCACCCACATGATAATTGTCCATTCCTAATGATTGCAAATCGTTTTGATAATACTGCATTTGGACCTCCCCTTTGTCTTCTATAATTATGGTAAACCGGCAGCGAGAGTCAATTACTATTCGTTGACATATAAAACATCTCTCTCTTCAACACAATATGATACTTTTAGGTGGTCGTTACTGATGTAAAAGCCTATTTCATCTTATTTGATCCATAATGAAGGATTATTATTTCCCGGTGGAGGTTTAAAGAACTTTATGATCATGGTTAAACATTTCAAGGCTCCTAAACTGAATAGTTTAAGAGCCTTGAAATGTTTAAATATTAGTGATTCGTGAACTATGATAACGAAATGTCCCTTTCAGATCGTATTCTTTTTTAAAATTACTATGGAATGATATAAAATGAAGTGAATGACGAATGCGCCCACTGGTAACAGAAATGGAATAAGCTCAGGCGAAGCATCTGTTATATTATCATCCCGGTGTTACATCAAAGATAATAATAGATCATCTGCTTCACATTCATTATTAACAGCGTGTAATTCCATTGCATATTTCAGCGTACGTACCGCTTCTTCGTATGATAAAGATACGTATATCTGTTCCATGCTTAACCGAAAGGAATGTAATGAGCGAATCATAATTTCTCGGTGCATGCAAATACTGCCTGTTTCGGCTGCAGCCCTATGCAAAATTGTTGCGTTGTAGCCTACCGCTCTACAAGGTATTCGTTCCGTCATTTCAATTAGTCTCCATAATTATGAACCAATATACAGTTTATTTTCTGAGAAGATCGCTGAGTATCCACGTCTGTACAGCTCAAAATATGCTCTGAACGGATCACCATTCAATCTATAACGATGCCACTGAAAGATAATATGAAATCCAGTAATCACTGACGTCGGCCACATTTCCCGGTGTAACTGTCGTTATGATTAACAATAGATAAGTGGGGCTACGTTCAATTCTCATACGTTCTTAGGACTTTTCTATAAACTTTGGAACGAATAATCGTACTGATATCTCACTAGCAACATTGCCAATCATACACTACTTTTGAAAAATCCCTATTTTTCAGAGCGTCCTTGGGAATAGAGAAAACACAATTCCCAGCATCCCCAAACATAATACCGCATTCCTCATCAATATCCAGCTGCAATAATAGAAAATCGCCATCATCAAAACCGATATAGTCATTTTGAACAAAATAAGGATAACCGCCAATTCTGCTATCGCTACAATAACAATCATCACTCAGTTGCTCATATTCTACTTCCGATAGCTTATTCATAAAAATTTCTCGAAATAGATCTAATGAGGAGGACATAGGCATTTCCCTTGATTTAAAATACATTTTCCCACTGTGTAAAAAAGGAAGATTCATGTTATATTCTTCACTTTCATAAGGATGTTTCTTTACTAAATGTTCCTCATTTTCTTCATAATCTTCAATGTACTTTACTAGAATAGGTTCTTCCAGACCAAACATATCATCGTTTACAACAAAAAATTGCAATAATCCCTTTTCTGGTAATTCAACTAGATTTTCAAGCTCCGCCAGATTGATTTGCGCTAAAAACAACATAGGTTTTCCAAATTCATCAGTTGGAAAATCTTTACTGCTCTTCAAATAGGGACATCCACCTAATTTACTATCCCAAGGTTTTGTTTCTTCACGCTTAAAACTTATCTCATTACTATACCTATAGGTGTCTTTGATTAGGTCTTCATGTTCTGTTAAAAATTTAGGAATTTCGTATTTGATCAATGTAAACTCCCCCATTCTGCTAAACGACTCTTTTAATTAACCGATTTAACAAATATCATTATTTGATATTTCTCGGTACCCCTCCAAATATCTAATTTATCCGCCAAAGATGTAAGGATTCTTCAGCTTTGGACGAGTACTTACACCTTTCATACAAAAACAGCTCAGCTCCTTCCTTACCTCCTTGAGATCCTTAAACTTCTTGTTTCTCACTTGGACTATAAATAATACTTTGATAACCCAATACTAAATAAAATTATTTGGATTGGTG
Organism: Lederbergia galactosidilytica; assembly: GCF_017873565.1. Lineage (GTDB taxonomy): Bacteria > Bacillota > Bacilli > Bacillales > Bacillaceae_C > Lederbergia > Lederbergia galactosidilytica. The sequence continues at coordinate 55,653 of NZ_JAGGKH010000005.1, read as the reverse complement.
AGCTTTTTTACGTTATTTATATACACATGAAAAGGTATCCCTATAGCCATACTAACTTTGGGAGGTAGGTTACGTATGAAATTCATCTGGTTATCAGTATTATTATTGATAGGAAGTCATAACAATCTTCCTGACAATTTAGTCGTTAGTCATGAAGGAAAAACAATTGCAAATGTTAACCGAGTTTATTTTTCAAACCCAATAATAGATATTCCTCTTATTGATCAAAAAAACTACAATGAATTTATTCAAAAACTAGATAAGACCATATATAAACCACCAGTAAACGCTTCTCTGGATAACAATGGGAATATTGTTGCTGAAAAAGTAGGGTATAAACTAGACCATGAGGCATTCACACGTTTGTTTTATACATATTTTTTCAATAAAGGCTCCTCTTACGTAGAAGCTCCCGTGCATACAATATTTCCTACCGTGGATAGCGAACTGCTCTCACATATAAGTATAAATCGAATTGGACATTATGCTACCTATTTTAATTCAAATAACAGAGAGCGCTCCCATAATATTTTACTTGCAAGTGAAGCAATCAATAACCATGTTGTTTTTCCCGGTGAGACTTTTTCCTTTAATAAAGTGGTCGGAAAACGAACGAGGGAAAAGGGCTATAAGCGGGCACCGGTTATCGTAAAGGGGGAATTGTCAGAGGACATTGGTGGTGGGATATGTCAAATTTCTTCAACATTGTACAATGCGGTAGATAAAGCGGGGTTGACTATTACAGAACGATACTCCCATAGCAAACGAGTTGGCTATGTACCTTCAGGAAGAGACGCTACTGTTAGCTGGTATGGACCGGACTTCCGCTTTACGAACAAATATAACCAGCCTATATTGATTCGATCTAATGTTTACGGTGGAACCGTTAGAATATTGGTATATTCGTCAGATGTCATTAATAATGAGCCACGGAAAATCCCTAGTGCTTCGTATAAGCTTCCAGAAGAAGTACCTCTTGGGTCAGAGGTGAATCAGAGTCATTAAGTCTTTTCGCAAAAACCGAACTAAACTAAAAACGGCCCCACCAATAGGTGAGTCCGTTTTTGATATATATTTTCAGAAAGTTAGATAATAATTAAATCCATTGCTAAGAATTTTTCCTTAAAAATGGAGATTATTTCAAAGAACCCACTAGCGTATGTAATCATACCACAACAGCAAAACGAAAGGATTAAAGAGAATTTAGATTTTGTGATCATGTACTTTTTATCCTTTCATTTATACGTGTGCTCGCAAAATGAAAGGATTGGCTCTAATAAGAGATGATATTGACTTTGATGCTCGCTCTATTCGCTCTTTAACAAAACGTTATTTTTTCACAAGGATAAATCTCTCTTCCTACTGAACAAATGGCGTGTAGGGCAAAATGAAGCTTATTTAGCAGGTAAAGAGTATTTGGATAATAACAATGTTGTATTCGATAGGGATGGTGGATCTCCAATGTGGTTAGCTTATCCAAATGAAAAACTAGCTGCTTTAATTAAAAAACATAACCTAATACATGGAATACTTCATACCTATGCTTCCCTTTTGTTTGAAACGGGAGCGAGTATATAGAAAGTTCTGGAGCGGTTAGGACATCTGGATATCCAAATGACAATGCACATCTTACACATGTTACGGACTATTTGAAAGAACAAACGGCGGAAAAATTCCAAAGGTATATTGTGATCAAAAGCTATTTTTATGCATAAAAAAGACCCCCAAACCAAGCGGTCTGAGAGCCTTGAAATGTTGATAAATTAACGTTTTGAGAACTGTGGTGCACGACGTGCGCCTTTAAGTCCGTATTTCTTACGTTCTTTCATACGTGGGTCACGAGTTAGGAGACCTGCACGTTTTAGTGGGCTACGGAATTCAGGGTCTACTTGTAGTAGTGCACGAGCGATTCCATGACGGATAGCTCCTGCTTGTCCTGTGTAACCTCCACCATTTACGTTAACTAGGATATTATAGCTTCCAAGTGTTTCAGTTGCTGCAAGTGGTTGTTTGATCACTGCACGCAATGTTTCAAATGGAATGTAGTCTTCTACTTCACGATTGTTGATTACGATTCGGCCATCGCCAGGTACTAAACGTACGCGAGCTACGGAGCTCTTACGGCGACCTGTACCATAATATTGAACTTGTGCCAATCTATTTCCCTCCCTTTATTAACCGCGAAGCTCGTAAGTTTGCGGTTGTTGTGCTTGATGTGGATGCTCAGCTCCAGCATACACATGTAGTTTTTTAAACATTTGACGTCCAAGTGTTCCTTTTGGAAGCATGCCTTTTACAGCTAGTTCCAACATTTTCTCAGGATATTTTGTACGCATTTCTAATGCAGTTCTTGTTTTTAATCCACCAGCATATCCTGTATGACGGTAGTATAGTTTATCATTTAGTTTATTACCTGTTAGTTCGATCTTTTCAGCGTTGATTAAAATAACATGGTCACCTGTATCCACATGCGGTGTAAAAGTTGGTTTATGCTTACCGCGCAAGATGGACGCAACTTCAGTAGCAAGACGACCTAGTGTTTTACCTTCGGCGTCAATCACGTACCATTTACGTTCAATCTCGCTGGCTTTAGCCATATACGTAGTACGCATTCATTACCCTCCTAAATTAAAAATTCCAAGTTCGTATTTATTTTCATCATAATAAGTTTCCGGGGCTTATCATGGAATTGAAACAATACCATAGGATATTCTATCGTTTTTTAAGCATAAAGTCAAGAAAAAAATCAATACACCTGGTTAAGTTGTTAGATATTATCCAATTTTACTGAAAACAAGCTCATCTATCCATTATACTCGACTTTCCATAAATATAGTCCTTGTGGTGGTGCTGTTTTGCCAGCAAGTTGCCGATCACAGCCTTGCAAAATTCCAAGTATATCAGAAGCATTTCTTTTTCCAGAACCAACTTCTAATAGTGTGCCGACAATGATTCTCACCATATTATGCAAAAAGCCGCTTCCTGTTATGGTAAAGATAAGTTCATCTCTCATATTTTCAAGCTTAATCTCACGTACGGTTCGTACCTTATTCAATACTTCTGCCTTTGCAGAACAAAAACTTGTAAAATCATGGGTCCCTACCAAATAATTCGCTGCAAGTTCGATTTGATCCAAATTTAGCGAAAACGGATAATGTGTTGCATAATGATAACGGAAAGGATCTCTCGTCTTTTGCGTATATATCTTATAGACGTAAGTCTTCTCAGTTGCATCAAAACGGGCATGAAAGTTTGATGCCACCTTTTCTAGATTCATAATGACAAGTTCATGAGATAGTAATGCATTTAATCCCTTTTTCCATTGCTCTACGGAAATCTGCAAAGGAGAATCAAAGTGAATAACTTGTCCCTTTGCATGAACACCTGCATCAGTCCGCCCTGAACCTACAATCTTCACTATCTCACTCTTGTGCATCTTTGCTAAGGCTTTTTCCAATTCCGCTTGGATCGTGCGTCCATTTGGCTGAATTTGAAATCCCGAAAAAGCCGATCCATCATATGAAATTACTGCTTTATATCGTTGTAACTCTGCCATCCAATATCACGACCTTATTAAGACCAATAGAATTGCTAATACAATCAAAACGATTTCGATTAAAGTGTCTCTAGTTTGCCATTTCAAGACGCGATATTTCGTTCTACCTTCCCCACCCCGATAGCCTCTTGCTTCCATCGCTGTCGCTAGCTCCTCAGCACGTTTAAAAGCACTAACAAACAAAGGAACGAGTAAGGGAATAAAGGCCTGTATTCTTTGTTTCAGAGTTCCGCTCGAAAAGTCGACCCCTCTTGCCATTTGTGCCTTCATAATTTTGTCTGTTTCATCCATTAAAGTCGGGATAAAACGTAAAGATATGGACATCATCAAAGCAAGTTCATGAACCGGGAAACGAATTTTCTTCAAAGGGTGAAGCAAGCTTTCCAGCCCATCCGTCAAACTAATCGGTGTTGTTGTTAATGTTAATAATGACGTCATTAGAACAAGTAAAAAGAAGCGCAAGGAAATAAAGATACCCTGTCTAAGTCCTTCCTCATGAATCTTAATAAAACCAAGCAAAAATAGTACATCTCCCTCTTTATTAAAAAAGAGTTGTAAAAAGAAGGTAAACACGATTAAAAATAAAATCATTTTTAACCCATTAAATAAAAACCTAAGATTAATCTGTGATAAGAGAAGGATCGCTAAGACTAGTAATAAAAGTAATCCATATGTCGCAATATTATTCGCAAGAAAGATTATACATATAAAGCCAAAAACAAATAACAATTTTGCTCTGGGATCAAGAAGATGAAGCAGTGAGTTTCCCGGAATATATCTTCCAAATATCATCTTTTCCATCATGAGGAAGCACCACGTTTCTGATATTCCTTTATAGCCTCGGCTAGCTCCTCAATAGTCAAACATGTATGATCTAGCTTTTGACCTAATCTTTGTTCAAGCAAATATTGAAACTTCACAACTTCTGGTACATCTAATCCCAATTTTAATAATGCCTGGGGATCCGAAAAGGTTGTTCTTGGATCTGCTACTTGTTCAACTCTACCATGGTTCATGATGACAATTTCATCGGCAAACTTTGAGGCATCCTCCATGCTGTGTGTTACTAAAATGGTTGATAAGTCCTTTTCTTTATGCAATCGATAAAACATATCCATAATTTCCGTTCTGCCTCTTGGATCCAACCCTGCAGTCGGTTCATCTAGAACAAGAACATCCGGTTCCATTGCAAGTACACCAGCAATAGCAACGCGTCTCATTTGCCCCCCTGATAAATCAAAGGGAGACTTCTGTAAAGTTTCTTCTGGTAGTCCAACTTCCGTAATTAAGGTTCTAGCTCGTTGCTTTGCCTCTTCTTCAGACACACCAAAATTTAATGGGCCAAAACAAATATCTTTTTCAACGGTTTCTTCAAATAATTGATGTTCTGGAAATTGAAAAACGATTCCTACTTTTTGTCTAATTGACTTCAAGTTCTTTTCCTTTTTCTCAGCATCAATCACCCGATCGCCGATTATTACTTGTCCCTTTGTTGGTTGAATAAGTGCATTAAGATGTTGTAGAATAGTAGACTTTCCGGAACCTGTATGGCCAATAATCGCGACAAAAATTCCTTGGGGAATAGACAGATTAACATCCTGAATAGCAAGACGTTCGAATGGAGTATTGATCTGATATTTATATTCTACTTCTCGAAGTGTAATGTCCATAATTCCTCCACCAATTCCGCATCTGACAAATATTTCTCTGGTAAGGTAAAGCCTTTTTGACGTAATGTCTGCGCCATTTTAATCGAAAAGGGTAAATCCAAACCTAAATCAATTAATTCTCTATCTAACTGGAAGATATCATCAGGACTACCTTCCTTATATATTTCTCCCCTATTCATTACAATCATTCGATCAGCTTTTGCTGCTTCCTCTAAATCATGTGTAATAGAAATAACCGTTAAATCTTGTTCTTCTTTCAAAAGACGAATGGTATTTAGGACTTCTTCTCGTCCAAGCGGATCAAGCATAGAAGTCGCTTCATCAAGGATAATGACTCGAGGTTGCAAAGCAACCACTCCAGCAATCGCCACTCTTTGCTTTTGTCCTCCTGAGAGATGATGTGGCTCTTGGTCAAGAAATTCCCCCATGGAAACTCGCTCCAATGCATTTTGGACCCGTTTCTTCATTTCTGAAAATGGCACTCCATTGTTTTCCAGGCCAAAAGCCACATCATCTTGAACGGTTGAACCAACAAATTGATTATCGGGATTCTGGAACACCATACCAACTTGTCTCCGGACATCCCAAATTGTGTCACCATTTAATTCATGATTACCGACAATAACCTTACCTGACTCAGGGAATTGTAAACCATTTAAAATTTTAGCAAGCGTGGATTTGCCTGACCCATTATGACCGACGATTGCAAGCCATTCCCCTTCTTTTACCGAAAAGGAAACATCTCTTAATGCATAACTCTCTTGGTCGTCATATTTAAAAGAAATATTTTGAATCGAGATCACTGTATCCTTTTCATTCTCCATTCTCTTACTCCTCTCAACTCCGCTTAAAGCTAATAATCTAAAAGCCCTATTTGCTAAGCTTTGAAGCCATTAATATTTTCAAAAAATCTGGAAATAGAAAAAAAGCCTGCACCTCACTCCAGGAAACAGGATTCTCAGTTCCCCATTCCAAATTTTGAAGCACAGGGAGGAGGCGCATGAGCTAGACAGGACAAAGGCAGTTGCTCTGCCTATCGTAACGCTCCTTTTTAGCTTTAACAATTATTCGTAATTACCATACCAAATTAGGCATGATCCGTTTCATAACGGCAATAGTGTTTTTAGCTATATTGAGCAAAGTTAGACCATCTTAAAAAAGGGAGAGGGCCTATGTCTCTCCACTTTAATAGATGTACATTAAACTAACTCAATAATAACCATTGGTGCCCCATCGCCACGACGTGGTCCAAGTTTCATGATGCGTGTATAACCGCCTTGTCGATCTGCATAACGAGGTGCAATATCAGCAAATAGCTTTTGCACAGCATCTTGTTTTGTTTCTTGATCAGCAATTTCATGACGGACATATGCAGCAGCTTGTCTGCGTGCATGTAGATCACCGCGTTTGCCAAGTGTGATCATTTTTTCAGCAACAGAGCGAAGTTCTTTTGCACGTGCTTCCGTTGTTTCAACACGCTCACTAATAATTAAATCAGTCGTTAAATCACGAAGCATAGCTTTACGTTGTGAACTAGTTCGACCTAATTTTCTATAAGCCATCTCGTTTTCCCTCCTTTGTTGAGTTCATCCTGTTAGTATAAATTGGTCTGAAAAATTGGTATAAATCGATCAATCGTCTTTACGCAAGCCGAGACCTAAATCATCCAATTTTGCTTTTACTTCTTCTAAAGATTTTCTACCTAGATTCCGAACTTTCATCATATCTTCTTCAGACTTATTGGATAATTCCTGAACAGTGTTAATCCCAGCACGCTTTAGGCAGTTATAAGAACGAACAGAAAGATCAAGCTCTTCAATCGTCATTTCTAAGACTTTCTCTTTTTGATCCTCTTCCTTTTCAACCATAATTTCTGCATTTTGGGCTTCATCTGTTAGATTTACAAAGATATTTAAATGCTCAGTCAAAATCTTTGCACCTAAAGAAATAGATTCCTTCGGTCCAATACTACCGTCTGTCCAAACATCCAAAGTTAGTTTATCATAGTTTGTCATTTGACCAACACGTGTGTTCTCAACTTGATAATTCACTCTGGAAACCGGAGTAAAGATTGAATCTATTGGAATTACGCCAATTGGTAAATCTTCGCGCTTATTTTGATCAGCCGGTGTATAACCGCGTCCGCGTTTTGCAGACATACGTAAACGGAAATTAGCATTCTTTCCAAGTGTAGCAATGTGTAAATCTGGATTCAGAATTTCTACATCACTATCATGTAAAATATCTGAAGCTTTGACAACACCCTCACCTTGAGCATCAATTTCTAATGTTTTCTCTTCATCAGAATAGACTTTCATTGCGAGTTTCTTAATGTTCAGGATGATAGAGGTCACATCCTCCACTACCCCTTCAATTGTAGAGAATTCGTGTTGTACACCTTCCACTTGGATCGATGTTACGGCAGCACCTGGGAGAGAAGATAGCAGGATACGACGCAAGGAGTTACCCAAAGTTGTACCATATCCACGCTCTAGTGGTTCTACAACAAATTTTCCATATTTGGCATCATCGCTGATCTCAATCGTTTCAATTTTCGGCTTTTCCATTTCGATCATTCAAATATACCCTCCTTCAAAACGTCGAAATTTCGAAAGGTATTTTCGAAATTCCCCATGTTACATTCCCGTTTGTGCAACAACTGGATGAAGAATTGATTCTACTAGTCTAAATTCATATAGTACCCCAGTATAACCAAGGAACACATTATTTATACAGAATCAAACACGACGACGTTTTGGTGGACGGCATCCGTTATGTGGAACAGGTGTTACATCTCTAATCGCTGTTACTTCTAGTCCTGCGGCTTGCAATGCACGAATCGCAGCTTCACGACCAGCTCCAGGTCCTTTAACTGTTACTTCAAGGGATCTCATACCATGCTCCATTGAAACTTTGGCTGCAGTTTCAGCTGCCATTTGTGCTGCAAATGGAGTAGATTTACGAGAACCTTTAAAACCAAGTGCACCAGCTGAAGACCAAGAAATAGCATTCCCCTGTGCATCTGTAATTGTAACAATTGTATTGTTAAAAGTAGAACGAATGTGAGCAATACCTGATTCTATATGCTTTTTCACACGACGTTTACGAGTGTTAGTTTTTGTTTTACGAGCCATGTTAATCTGTTACCTCCTTTACAATCAATTATTTTTTCTTACCTGCTACAGTTTTACGTGGGCCTTTACGCGTACGAGCGTTGTTCTTTGTATTTTGTCCACGAACAGGAAGACCACGACGATGACGAAGACCACGATAAGAACCAATTTCCATTAGACGTTTCACGTTAAGGGAAACTTCACGACGAAGATCTCCTTCTACTTTCAAACGATCGACGATATCACGGATTTTACCAAGTTCATCATCGGTTAAGTCACGAACACGTGTATCTTCAGAAACACCTGCTTCAGCTAGAACTTTAGAAGCTGTGCTTTTTCCAATTCCAAAAATGTAAGTTAATGCGATGACTACACGCTTTTCACGTGGAATGTCTACACCAGCAATACGTGCCATTATATACTTGCACCTCCTTGTTATCCTTGTTTTTGTTTATGCTTTGGATTTTCACAAATCACCATGACCTTGCCTTTTCTGCGAATAACTTTACATTTCTCACAGATTGGTTTGACTGATGGTCTAACTTTCATTGTTTAAAACCTCCTTATGTTCGGAGTGCATGATTTATTTAAAACGGTATGTGATTCTTCCGCGTGTCAAATCATATGGGGAAAGCTCTACAGTTACCTTATCACCAGGCAATATGCGAATATAATTCATGCGGATCTTGCCCGAAACATGTGCAAGTACCGTATGGCCATTTTCCAACTCTACCTTAAACATTGCGTTTGGCAAAGTATCAACGACAGTTCCTTCCACTTCAATTACATCTTCTTTCGCCATCAAATCCGTCTCCCTTCTCTACAACATCCAGAATCTCTTCTACAAAATTGGTAAGTGCCCATCGCAATTTCCCGTTTGTAACTCTACCCGCCTCTGTTAAGCTGTCTCGAACTTCTGAAGAAACATAGTCGTAAAGTGTTAGATGTTGGATATTCTTCTTTTTGGGACGATCAAATTTCCTTCGATCGCCATCAGCAATAAGAACAAATTTCTCATCAGCCTCATTTATGATAATCGCGAATTGTCCTGCATCTCGACCCTTGTTAATAAGTACGATTTGACCTATTCGGGGTGTCGAATCAGAGTCATTCAACCAAATCACCTGCACTCAAATTTTTGTTAAAATCTCATAACCTGTTTCTGTGATGGCAATTGTATGTTCAAAATGGGTACATAATTTGCCATCTACTGTGACGACAGTCCAGTTATCCGCCAAAGTTTTGACGTAACGGGTTCCTGCGTTTACCATTGGTTCAACACAAAATACCATTCCGGGTTTCAAACGAGGGCCTTTATTGGGTGGCCCAAAGTGAGGGATGTCTGGGTCCTCATGTAAATCTTGGCCAATTCCGTGTCCAACATATTCACGAACAATGGAATAACCTTCAGATTCTACGCATTTTTGAATGGCATGAGATATATTGGAAAGACGAACCTCTGGCTTAGCTTCATTTAAGCCCATGCTTAAAGACTTTTCTGTAACATCAAGAAGTTTCTGGGTTTCATCATCAATTTCGCCAACTGCATAGGTCCAGGCTGAATCGCCATGATAGCCATTATATCGAGCCCCAATATCAAGACTGATTATATCGCCCTTTTCTAACACCCGTTTTCCTGGTATGCCATGCACTAATTCATCATTAACAGAAGTGCAAATACTACCTGGAAATCCGTTATATCCTTTGAAAGAAGGATAGGCATCATGTTCCTTAATAAACTTCTCAGCTATTGTATCCAATTCCTTCGTCGTAACTCCTGGCTGGATATATTTCTTAAGTTCTTGGAACGTAAGTGCAACAATCTTTCCAGCATCTCGCATAATATCAAGTTCACGAGGTGTTTTGCAAATAATCATTATACCAAACCTTTAAGCAAAGAATCAATATCTGCGAAAACTTGATCAATATGCTGTTGACCATTGATATTTTTCAAATAACCTTTTTCTTGATAAAAATCAAGTAGTGGTTGTGTTTGTTGAAGATTTACTTCAAGACGGTTTTGTACAGTTTCTGCATTATCATCTGCTCTTTGATAAAGCTTTCCACCACAACGGTCACAAACACCCTCTACCGCAGGTGGATTAAACACAAGATGATAAGCAGTTCCACAATTTTCACAAATGCGACGGCCTGTAAGGCGCTCCATTAGAATTTCTTTATCCACTTGAATGTTGATCACAAAGTCGATTTTTTTCCCGATTTTATCGAGAATTGCCTCAAGGGCTTCAGCTTGTGCAACAGTTCTAGGAAATCCATCCAAAAGAAAGCCATTCTCACAGTCCGGTTTATTCAAACGCTCTTGAACAATACCAATCGTCACTTCATCTGGTACAAGTGCACCTTGATCCATAAAGGACTTGGCTTTTAATCCAAGCTCAGTGCCTTCACTTATTGCTGCACGGAACATATCTCCAGTAGAAATATGTGGTGTCCCATATTTTTCTACAATTTTATCGGCCTGAGTACCTTTACCGGCACCCGGAAGACCCATTAAAACTAAATTCATCCGTAATTGCCCCCAAGCACCTAAATGGAGACAGGAACAAAGGAAGCCTTGTTCCTAAAACCATTTCGATTATTTAATGAAGCCTTTATAGTGACGCTTCACCAGCTGGGCTTCCAATTGTTTCATTGTATCAAGTGCCACCCCTACAACAATCAATAGACTAGTTCCGCCTATTTGAACAGATTGCGGTAATCCGGCAAATTTAATAAAGAAGACTGGTAATATAGAAACTGCTGCAAGGAAAATCGAACCTACAAAAGTCAAACGATATAAGACATTTGTTAGATAGGTTTGCGTATTTCTCCCTGGCCGTATCCCTGGTATATAACCACCTTGCTTTTTCAAATTTTCGGCTACTTTTTCAGGATTTACTTGAACAAATGCATAGAAATAAGTGAACGCAATGATGAGTGCGAAAAAGATGACCATCCCTACTGGCTTTGTATGGTCAAAAATATACTGAATGGTACCAGCTGTTTTTCCGGAAGAGAAAAAAGTAGCAATAGTTTGCGGTGTAACCATAAAAGCACTGGCAAAGATGACAGGAATTACACCGGCAGCATTAACTTTTAACGGCAAATGCGTATTTTGCCCTCCGACCGGATTGCGTCCATCTACTCTTTTTGCATATTGAATAGGAATCTTACGTAACGCTTGTTGAACGAAGACAACCCCCACTACAATAGCAATAATAACTAACACAAGCAGTAATAATACGATAATTCGTAAGAAAATCTGCTCGCCAGGATTTTCAAACTGCTGTGCATAAATTTGATTTACAGAAGTCGGAATCGCTGCAACAATCCCAGCAAAGATAATAATGGAAATTCCATTCCCAACACCTTTAGCCGTGATTTCCTCACCTAGCCACATCAAAAATGCAGTCCCAGCAGTGAGAACTATTGCAATGGTTGCGTAAGTCATAATACTTGGATCCTTAATCAACTGTAAACCCGTCATTCTATTGAATCCAAATGATAACCCAACAGCTTGAATAATCGCCAGAACAATTGTGAAATAGCGCGTAAACTGAGCTAGTTTACGTCGTCCCATTTCACCCTGTTTTGACCACTCTGTGAATTTGGGTACTACATCCATTTGTAGTAATTGAACAATGATAGAAGCTGTAATATACGGCATAATTCCCATTGCAAAGATAGAGAAGTTTTGCAGAGCTCCACCACCAAAGATGTTCATGAATCCAAATAGACTTGCTTGATCCTGGAGCTTTAATACTTCTGGATCAACACCGGGAACTGGAATAAAAGCTCCTAGGCGAAATACAACTAACATAAGCAAGGTGAATAAAATTTTTCTACGAATATCACCTACACGCATAAAGTTGGAGATTGTCTGAAACATGAATTAGATCACCTCAGTTTTACCGCCTGCAGCTTCAATTGCGTTTTTGGCAGCAGAGGAAAATTTATTCGCTTTAACTGTGAGCTTTTTCTCGATGTTGCCATTAGCAAGAATTTTAATACCTGACTTTTCATTTCGAACGATTCCCGATTCAATAAGAAGTTCCGGAGTTACTTCCGTTCCATCTTCAAAACGGTTAAGTGTATCCAAGTTTACAACGGCATACTCTTTGCGGTTGATATTAGTAAAACCGCGCTTTGGCAAACGCTGGAATAATGGAGTCTGACCACCTTCAAATCCCAAGCGAACACCACCGCCTGACCGAGAATTTTGTCCTTTTTGTCCTCTACCGGAAGTCTTTCCGTTACCAGAACCAATACCTCGACCAACACGATTACGTGTTTTACGGGAACCTTCAGCAGATTTCAATTCATGAAGTTTCATAGTTGGCACCTCCTTATCTTTAAAAAATAAGATTACTGTTCTTTAACAGAAACTAGATGAGAAACTTTGTGAACCATTCCGCGAATAGTTTCATTATCATCATGTTCAACTGTTTGGTTAACTTTTTTAAGCCCTAGTGCTTTAACAGTTTCACGTTGGCTTTCTGTACGACCAATAAGACTGCGAGTAAGGGTAATTGCCAATTTATTTGCCATAATTAATCCCCCCTTAACCTAACAGTTCTTCTACTGTTTTATTACGTAATTTCGCAACGTCCTCAGCACGTTTTAAATTTTTGATTCCCTCGATTGTAGCGCGAACCATATTGATTGGTGTGCTTGAGCCAAGAGATTTAGACGTAATGTCTGCAATTCCAGCAAGTTCAAGTACCGCACGAACAGGTCCACCGGCAATAACTCCAGTACCTTCGCTACCAGGTTTAAGTAAAATCTGACCGCCACCAAAACGTCCAATGATCTCGTGTGGGATTGTAGTACCAACTAGAGGTACTTCCACCATGTTTTTCTTAGCATCTTCAATGGCCTTACGAATTGCATCAGGAACTTCCTGTGCCTTTCCAGTACCAAAGCCAACATGTCCGTTTTTGTCTCCTACAACAACAAGTGCAGTAAAACGGAAGCGACGACCACCTTTAACAACTTTAGCTACACGGTTAACTGTTACAACACGTTCTTCTAGTTCAAGTTTGTTAGCATCGAATTGACGCATCTATCATTTCCCTCCTTCTTATTAAAATTCCAAGCCGTTTTCACGAGCAGCTTCGGCTAATGCTTTGATTCTTCCGTGATATAAATATCCGCCTCGATCAAATACAACTGATTTATAGCCTTTTTCAGAAGCACGTTTAGCAATAAGTGCCCCTACTTCTTTAGCACCATCCACATTCCCTGCAGACTTCAAATTAAGTTCCTTATCAAGGGTAGATGCACTTGCTAATGTTACGCCATTTTCATCGTCAATCAATTGTGCATAGATGTTCTGATTAGAACGATATACGTTCAAACGCGGACGCATTTCAGTACCACTCAATTTTGATCTTACGCGAGCATGTCTCTTTTTACGTACTTTGTTTTTATCTTGTTTGGTGATCAATATGAGTCACTCCTTTCAGTACCTAAGCGGCATTATTTACCGGTTTTACCCTCTTTACGACGAACCATTTCACCTTCGTAACGAATTCCTTTACCTTTATAAGGCTCAGGTGGACGAACGGCACGAATGTTTGAAGCTAATGCACCCACATTTTCTTTATTGTAGCCTTTAACAATGATTTTTGTGTTGCTTGGAACTTCAATTTCAGTTCCTTCCTCAGGTTCGAACTCAACTGGATGAGAGTAACCAACATTCAAAACAAGTTTGTTGCCTTGTTTTTGAGCACGGTAACCAACACCAACAAGCTCCAAGCTTTTTTCAAACCCTTTAGAAACACCATCAACCATGTTCGCAACTAAAGAACGAGTTGTTCCGTGCATAGAGCGGTGCTCTTTGGATTCAGATGGGCGAGTTACGTTAATAACATTACCATCAATATTAATATTAATATCTGAATTAAATGTGTTTGTTAATTCACCTTTTGGCCCTTTAACAATTAAAGTTTCTCCGTTCTGTTCAACTGTTACGCCAGAAGGAATTTCGATTGGTTTTTTCCCTATACGAGACATATTGTTGTCGCACCTCCGTTCTTCAGAAGATTATTACCATACATACGCAAGTATTTCTCCGCCTACTTGCTTAGCTCTTGCTTCTTTATCCGTTAAAACGCCCTGAGAAGTAGAGACTAATGCGATACCAAGACCATTAAGTACTTTTGGTACTTCATTCGCCTTTGCATAAACCCGTAGTCCAGGCTTACTAATACGCTTTAGACCTGTAATTACTCGCTCATTATTTGGACCGTATTTAAGGAAAATACGAATAATACCTTGCTTATTATCTTCGATGTATTCCACATCGCGAACAAATCCTTCTTGTTTAAGAATTTCAGCGACACCTTTTTTAATATTTGAAGCCGGAACTTCTAATTTTTCATGTCGTACCATATTCGCATTGCGGATACGTGTAAGCAAATCTGCAATTGGATCAGTCATAACCATTTACGTTTACCTCCTTCCCAGTATCGGTCTTACCAGCTGGCTTTCTTAACGCCAGGAATTTGACCTTTATATGCTAGTTCACGGAAACAAATACGACAAAGTTTAAATTTACGAATGACAGAATGCGGACGACCACATCTTTCACAGCGCGTATACTCTTGAACTTTAAACTTTGGTGTACGTTTCTGTTTTACGATCATTGATTTTTTAGCCACGTTTTCGCCTCCCTTATTTAGCGATTACTTTTGGAATGGCATTCCAAATGCAGTCAATAATTCACGAGCTTCTTCATCGGTATTCGCCGTAGTGACGATAACAATGTCCATACCGCGAACTTTGTTCACTTTATCATAGTCAATTTCAGGGAAGATCAACTGTTCTCTAACACCAAGTGTGTAGTTTCCGCGGCCATCAAATGCTTTTTTGGAAATTCCACGGAAGTCACGTACACGTGGAAGAGATACTGAAATTAATTTATCGAAGAAATCATACATACGCTCTCCACGAAGTGTAACTTTCGCTCCAATTGGCATACCTTCACGCAGACGGAAACCTGCGATAGAGTTTTTAGCTTTTGTTACAACTGGTTTTTGACCAGTGATAAGGCTTAGTTCCTCTACAGCATTGTCAAGTACTTTTGCATTTTGAACAGCATCCCCAACACCCATGTTAATAACAATCTTTTCAATCTTAGGGACTTCCATTACAGATTTATAATTAAACTTGCTCACTAGAGCTGGTGTAATATCTTTGTCAAATTTTTCCTTTAGGCGGTTCATGTCGTGTACCTCCCTTCATCTACTTACTTTATAATCTTTTTCTCAACATCTTTATCAAGGATTTCACCGGAACTTTTAGAAACACGGACGTTTACTTGTTTTTCAACGCCATCCTTGCCTTTAATGGTCACACGTTTTGAACCAATTCTAGTCGGTTCATTTGTCTTTGGATCGATTACCATAACATTAGAAACATGGATTGCAGCTTCACGAGAATCAATTCCACCTTGTGGGTTTTCTTGTGATGGCTTAGAGTGCTTCTTCACAATATTTACACCTTCAACAAGCACGCGGTCTTTTTGAGGGTAAGCAGCAAGCACTGTACCTGTTTTTCCTTTGTCTTTACCAGTGATAACCATTACTTTATCGCCAGACTTAATTTGCATTGCATCGCACCTCCTTGAGTAACCGTATCATGGATTTATTAAAGAACCTCTGGAGCCAGAGAGATGATTTTCATGAAATTCCTATCGCGCAGTTCACGTGCAACTGGTCCGAAGATACGTGTTCCACGAGGTGCTTTATCATCACGAATGATGACACAGGCATTTTCATCAAACTTAATATAAGATCCATCAGGACGACGTGCGCCACTCTTAGTGCGAACAATAACAGCTTTTACGATGTCACCTTTTTTAACAACGCCACCTGGTGTTGCATGTTTTACTGTGCAAACAATTACATCACCGATATTAGCTGTTTTACGACCTGAGCCACCTAGAACCTTAATGGTAAGTACTTCACGAGCACCAGAATTGTCAGCAACTTTCAATCTAGATTCTTGTTGAATCATCTAGTTTACCTCCCTTCGGAAAGCATGTATCCGAATCATGTCATTAAATAATGATTGCTTTCTCAACAACCTCTTCTAAACGAAAGCGTTTTGTAGCTGATAGTGGGCGAGTTTCCATAATCCGAACTACATCGCCAATTTTCGCTTCGTTGTGTTCATCATGAGCTTTGAATTTCTTAGAATACTTAACACGTTTACCGTACAAAGAATGCTTTTTGTAAGTTTCAACCATAACAGTGATGGTTTTATCCATTTTGTCGGAAACCACACGTCCTGTATAAACTTTACGCTGATTGCGTTCACTCATTTTCCGCTAACCTCCTCTCCGGTTATCAATTATTAACTTCAGCCTCTAATTCTCTTTCACGAACGACAGTTTTCAATCGAGCAATTGATTTGCGAACTTCGCGAAGGCGGGCAGTATTTTCTAATTGCCCAGTAGCTAGTTGGAAGCGAAGGTTAAATAATTCTTCCTTCAAGGATTTTACGTTCTGTTCTATTTCGGCAGTGGTTAGATCACGGATTTCTTTAGCCTTCATTTGGTTCACCACCAATTTCTTCTCGTTTTACAAATTTTGTTTTAATTGGAAGTTTATGTGCAGCTAGTCGAAGGGCTTCTCTAGCAACCTCTTCAGGAACACCAGCAATTTCAAACATAATCTTTCCAGGTTTTACAACAGCTACCCATCCTTCAGGTGCCCCTTTACCGGAACCCATCCGAACTTCTAGAGGTTTAGCTGTATATGGCTTGTGAGGGAAAATTTTAATCCACACCTTACCGCCACGTTTCATATAACGAGTCATCGCGATTCTGGCTGCTTCAATTTGACGGCTTGTAATCCAAGCAGCTTCTGTAGCTTGTAGACCGTAATCTCCAAAAGAAACTTCTGTTCCGCCTTTTGCACGGCCACGCATTTTTCCGCGATGTTCACGACGGTATTTTACACGTTTAGGCATTAACATGGTTATTTTCCTCCTTCCACAGATTTTTTCTTTTCTGGAAGGATCTCTCCACGATAAATCCATACTTTCACACCAAGTTTACCATAGGTAGTGTCTGCTTCAGCATGAGCATAGTCAATATCAGCACGAAGTGTATGAAGTGGAACAGTTCCTTCGCTGTAATGTTCAGCACGAGCTATATCGGCTCCACCAAGACGACCTGATACCATAGTTCTGATTCCATCTGCACCAGCACGCATTGTCCGTTGGATAGCTTGCTTTTGCGCACGACGGAAAGATACGCGGTTTTCTAGTTGGCGTGCAATGTTCTCTGCTACCAATTTTGCATCAAGGTCAGCCCTTTTAATTTCAATAATATTAATATGAACTCTTTTGTTTGTAAGTTTATTTAAAGCTTTACGCAAAGCTTCAACTTCACTACCACCTTTACCGATAACCATGCCAGGTTTGGCAGTGTGGACCGTGATGTTCACGCGATTTGCAGCACGCTCAATTTCAACACGTGATACAGAAGCATCAGCTAGGCGCTTTGTAATGTATTCGCGAATTTTAATATCCTCATGCAATAAAGTTGCATATTCTTTGTCTGCATACCATTTTGATTCCCAGTCACGAATGACACCGATACGCATACCAATTGGATTAACTTTTTGACCCACGTATTACCCCTCCTTCTTTTCAGATAGCACAATTGTGATATGGCTTGTGCGTTTGTTAATTTGGCTTGCACGACCTTGTGCACGTGGACGAAATCTCTTCATTGTTGGTCCTTCATCAACATAAGCTTGAGAAACCAACAAGTTATTAATGTCCATATCATAGTTATGTTCTGCATTTGCGATCGCAGATTTTAACAGTTTTTCTACGATTGGGGAGGCAGCTCTCGGAGTTAGTTTCAAAATGGAAACTGCTTCGCCCACTTGCTTTCCTCGAATAAGATCAACGACGAGACGTACTTTACGAGGAGCAATTCGTACTGTTTTAGCAACGGCTTTAGCTTGCATCATGTTGCCCTCCTCTCATTAGCGTTTAGTTTTTCTATCGTCTCCGGCATGACCTCTGTATGTGCGGCTTGGTGCAAATTCACCAAGTTTATGGCCTACCATATCTTCACTAATATATACAGGTACATGCTTACGACCATCGTAGACTGCAATTGTGTGTCCAACAAAGCTCGGGAAAATTGTTGAACGGCGAGACCAAGTTTTGACAACTTGCTTTTTATCACTTTCATTCAATTTCTCCACTTTTGTGAGCAAATGCTCATCTGCGAATGGGCCTTTTTTTAGGCTGCGTCCCATACTAGAACCTCCCTTCGTGATTGTGCTACGGCCCTATCTTCGAACCGTAGTTCAATCCCGTTATTTTTTACGACGACGTACAATAAATTTATCTGAAGTATTGTTTTTCTTACGAGTTTTATATCCAATAGTTGGTTTACCCCACGGTGTAACCGGAGATTTACGACCAATTGGTGTACGTCCTTCCCCACCACCATGTGGATGGTCATTCGGGTTCATTACAGATCCACGAACGTGTGGACGTTTGCCTTGCCAACGTGAGCGTCCGGCTTTCCCTACATTTACAAGTTCATGTTGTTCATTACCAACTTGCCCAACAGAAGCACGGCATGTAGCAAGAATCATACGAACTTCACCAGAGTTTAAACGAACTAGAACATATTTTGTTCCTTCTTTACCAAGAACTTGTGCAGAAGTTCCTGCAGAACGAACTAATTGTCCACCTCTACCTGGTTTTAACTCAATATTGTGTACAACTGTACCCACTGGAATATTAGCCAATGGAAGGGCATTTCCGATCTTAATATCTGCATCTGGACCAGACATTACTTCCATACCCACTTTAAGATTTTTCGGAGCAAGAATATAACGCTTCTCTCCATCATGATAATGAATTAATGCAATGTTTGCGGAACGGTTTGGATCATACTCAATTGTAGCAACGCGTCCTGGTATACCATCTTTGATTCGTTTGAAATCAATCACACGATATTGACGCTTATGTCCACCGCCGCGATGACGAACTGTCATTCTACCTTGATTGTTTCGGCCGCCTTTTCTATTAAGAGGCTCAAGCAAAGTTTTTTCTGGTTTATCAGTAGTAATCTCAGAAAAATCCAAACTTGTCATATTACGACGTCCGTTTGAGGTAGGTTTGTATTTTTTGATCGCCATTTTGTTCCCTCCTCTTTCTATAATTTATGCCGTATTACACTTCGAAAAATTCAATTTCATTGCTATCTTCAGTAAGAGTAACAACTGCTTTACGGCGCTTGTTTGTATATCCAACAAAACGGCCCATGCGCTTGAATTTCCCTTTATAATTAAGGACATTTACTTTTTCAACTTTAACATCAAAAATTTGCTCTACAGCAGTTTTGATTAGTGTTTTATTCGCCTTAACATCTACTTCAAAAGTGTACTTTTTGTCAGCAGTTTGTTCCATAGAACGTTCTGTAATGATGGGGCGCTTAATAACATCACGTACATCCATTACCCAAGCACCTCCTCTACTTTTTCAACTGCAGCTTTCGTTAAGATCAGTGTTTGATGGTTGCTAACATCTAGAACATTTAGGTTAGATGCGTCAATAACTGTTACGCCAGGAATGTTTCTTCCGGATAACTCAACATTTTCATTCACAGTATCTGTAACAACTAAAGCTTTTTTACCAACAGGAAGATTTGCTAATACTTTAACAAATTCTTTTGTTTTTGGTGTGTCAAAGTTAAGTGATTCTAGTACAACTAGACTTTCCTCACGAACCTTTGTGGATAATGCCGATTTAATCGCTAAACGGCGAACTTTCTTCGGAAGTTTGTAACTGTAGCTACGTGGAACAGGACCAAATACAGTACCACCGCCACGCCATTGTGGGGAACGGATAGATCCTTGACGAGCACGACCAGTTCCTTTTTGGCGCCAAGGTTTAGCACCGCCGCCACGTACTTCTGAACGATTTTTTACTTTTGCAGTTCCTTGTCTTAAGGAAGCTCTTTGCATAACAATTGCTTCAAACAATACACTATTGTTTGGTTCAATTCCAAAAACAGATTCATTTAGGTCAATATCACCAACCTTAGAGCCTGCTTGACTGTATAATGCTACTTTCGGCATTCTAATTTCCTCCTTTCTTTGAATGTATTACTTCACTTTAATTCCTGTTTTAACTTCCAATAATGCTTTCTTAGGTCCAGGTACGTTCCCTTTAACTAAGATAAGATTGCGTTCTGCATCAACCTTAACAATTGGAAGGTTTTGAATTGTAATTCTTTCGCCACCCATGCGACCAGGTAATGCTTTTTGTTTGAACACACGTGCAGGGTCAACAGCACCCATTGAACCAGGTCTTCTATGATAACGAGAACCATGAGACATTGGTCCACGAGATTGGCCATGGCGTTTAATAGCGCCTTGGAAACCTTTCCCTTTCGAAATTCCTGATACATCTACTAGATCGCCTTCTGCGAATATATCAACTTTGACTTCTTGACCAACTTCATATTCATTTATGTTTACTCCGTTAAATTCACGGACGAAGCGCTTAGGTGCAGTATTTGCTTTCGCAACATGTCCCTTTTCTGGTTTATTTGAAAGAATATCACGTTTTTCTTCAAAACCAAGTTGTACAGCTTCATATCCATCTGTTTCAATAGTCTTCTTTTGAAGCACTACGTTTGGGGCAGCTTCAATGACTGTAACAGGGATCAATTCACCATTTTCAGCAAAAACCTGCGTCATACCAATTTTTCTACCCAAGATTCCTTTGGTCATAAGTCACACCTCCTAATTTTCCATTAAAAATTTATTATTTATAGTTTAATTTCAATATCAACGCCTGATGGCAAGTCTAGTCTCATTAGTGAATCTACTGTTTGTGGAGTAGGATTATTAATATCGATTAGACGTTTATGCGTACGCATTTCAAATTGTTCACGAGAATCCTTATATTTGTGCACCGCACGAAGAATTGTGTAAACAGTTTTCTCAGTTGGCAATGGAATCGGCCCTGAGACAGTTGCTCCTGAACGTTTTGCAGTTTCAACAATTTTTTCAGCTGATTGATCCAAAATTCTATGATCATAAGCTTTTAATCTGATACGAATTTTTTGTTTTGCCATTACTTTCCCTCCTTTTTCGCCTATTTTTAAAATAGACTTACTCCGTGAAAATTTCCCACACACTCGCCATGGCAAAGCGGCCGGGTGTGTCAGCAACCTTCCACATCATCGCAGTCAAAGACCAACATTATTCATTATACAGAAATTCAAGCCTAGATGCAATAACAATCTATATAATTTCTACAATGATTTACCTAAATGATTATACAAAGATTTCACTCCAGATTCAAGTTCATAAATAATGGAAGAATCGCAGTGTGATTTTATGCAATAAAAAAGAAAAGGAGCAAACAGAAACTTTCTGTTTGCTCCATAATCTAATTATTTTTGGATGCTACTTACAACACCAGAACCAACAGTACGTCCACCTTCACGAATTGAGAAACGAGTTCCGTCTTCAATCGCAATTGGAGAAATCAATTCAACTGTCATTTCGATGTTATCGCCAGGCATAACCATTTCAGTACCTTCTGGTAGAGTAACAATTCCTGTTACGTCTGTAGTACGGAAATAGAATTGTGGACGATAGTTAGAGAAGAATGGAGTATGACGTCCACCTTCTTCTTTTGAAAGAACATAAACTTCAGCTTTGAAGTTTGTATGTGGTGTAATGGAACCAGGCTTAGCCAATACTTGCCCACGTTGGATATCTTCACGAGCTACACCACGAAGTAGTGCACCGATGTTGTCTCCAGCTTCAGCATAGTCAAGAAGCTTACGGAACATTTCAACACCAGTTACAGTTGTTTTACCAGCTTCTTCAGCTAGACCGATAATTTCAACTTCGTCACCAACTTTAACTTGACCACGTTCAACACGGCCAGTTGCAACTGTTCCACGTCCTGTAATTGAGAATACATCCTCAACAGGCATCATGAATGGTTTGTCAGTATCACGCTCTGGAGTTGGAATATATTCGTCAACAGCAGCCATCAATTCATCAATTTTTTCTTCCCATTCTGCTACTCCTTCAAGAGCTTTAAGAGCAGAACCTTTAATTACAGGAATATCGTCTCCTGGGAAGTCATATTCAGAAAGAAGGTCACGAATTTCCATTTCTACTAATTCAAGCAATTCTTCGTCATCTACCATATCGCATTTGTTCATAAATACAACGATGTAAGGAACACCTACGTTACGAGATAGAAGGATATGCTCACGAGTTTGTGGCATAGGGCCGTCAGCAGCGGACACAACAAGGATTGCACCGTCCATTTGAGCAGCACCTGTAATCATGTTTTTAACATAGTCGGCGTGTCCTGGGCAGTCAACGTGTGCATAGTGACGAGTTTCAGTTTCATATTCAACGTGTGAAGTAGAGATTGTAATTCCACGCTCACGCTCTTCTGGAGCGTTATCGATCATGTCATAACCTTTTGCTTCTGCGCCACCACGTTTTGCCATAACAGTTGTAATAGCAGCAGTAAGAGTAGTTTTACCATGGTCAACGTGACCAATTGTACCAATATTAGCATGTGATTTGGAACGATCAAATTTTTCCTTAGCCATTAGGAAATCCTCCTTTTAATTAGAAAATAGTAAGTATGAGAGACGCTATAAAAACTAGTAAGCATTTTCTAGCGACTCTATGCATATCTATTAGTAGTTATACTTGATTGTACAAATAAAATCAATTATTCGCCGTTATTTTTTTTCATAATTTCTTCAGCAATGGACTTTGGTACTTCTTCATAGTGATCAAAGAACATTGTATAAACTCCACGACCTTGTGTATTAGAACGTAGGGATGTAGCATAACCGAACATCTCTGAAAGTGGAACAAAGGCTTTAACTACCTGTGCGTTTCCACGAGCTTCCATTCCCTCAACACGACCACGACGAGAAGTGATATCTCCCATAATATCACCAAGATATTCTTCAGGGATAACAACTTCAACTTTCATAAGTGGTTCTAATAGAACTGGATCACATTTTTTAGCGGCATTTTTAAGAGCCATTGATGCAGCAATTCTAAAGGCCATCTCGTTAGAGTCAACATCATGATAAGATCCATCATAAAGTTTTGCTTTAATATCAATTAAAGGATAGCCGGCAATAACACCGTTGTCCATTGAATCTTCAAGGCCCGCTTGTACAGCTGGAATATATTCACGAGGAACAACCCCACCGACAATCGCATTTTCAAATTCAAAGCCTTTACCTTCTTCATTTGGACTGAATTCAATCCATACATGACCAAACTGACCACGTCCACCAGATTGACGGATAAATTTACCCTCAACTTGTGCAGTAGAACGGAAAGTTTCGCGGTAAGAAACTTGTGGTGCACCCACATTAGCTTCAACCTTGAATTCACGTTTCATACGGTCAACAAGTACGTCTAGGTGAAGCTCACCCATACCAGAGATAACAACCTGACCTGTTTCAGGATTTGTTTCTGCACGGAATGTTGGATCTTCTTCTTGCAACTTAGCAAGAGCAGTACCCATTTTATCCTGATCAGCTTTTGATTTCGGCTCAACCGCAACACTAATAACTGGTTCTGGGAATTCCATTGATTCAAGAATAACAAGATTTTTCTCATCACATAAAGTATCCCCAGTTGCCGTATCTTTCAAGCCGACAGCTGCAGCGATATCACCACTATAAACAGTGTTGATTTCCTCACGGTGGTTAGCATGCATCAAAAGAATACGTCCAACACGCTCACGCTTGCCTTTTGTTGAGTTTTGGACATAAGAACCTGAGTTCAATTGTCCAGAATACACACGGAAGAACGTAAGACGACCAACATAAGGGTCAGTCATTACTTTAAATGCCAACGCTGAGAATGGTTCATTATCATCAGCATGACGAGCAATTTCCTCATCAGTGTCTGGAACAATCCCTTTAATAGATTCAATATCTGTTGGTGCTGGCAAATAATCAACAACTGCATCCAAAACTTTTTGGACACCTTTGTTTTTAAAAGCTGTACCGCAAAGAACTGGGTAGAATTCTACTTTCAATGTTGCTACACGAATTGCAGCTTTTAGTTCTTCAACGGAAATTTCTTCACCTTCAAGATATTTCATCATTAGATCTTCATCAAGTTCTGCGACAGCTTCAATCAAACTTGTACGCAATTCTTCTGCTTTATCTTGAAGATCTGCAGGAATTTCTCCCTCGATTGGATCTTGGGGATCATCACTTTCATAATACCAAGCTTTCATTTCGATAAGATCGATCATACCTTTAAAAGTGTCTTCCGCACCGATTGGTAATTGAATCGGATGTGCATTCGCTTGTAGACGCTCACGAATCGTACCAACAGAATAAAGGAAGTCAGCACCGATCTTATCCATTTTATTAACGAAAACAATACGTGGTACTCCATATGTTGTTGCTTGGCGCCAAACTGTTTCAGTTTGTGGTTCCACACCAGATTGAGCGTCAAGCACGGTAACCGCACCATCAAGTACTCTTAGGGAACGTTCAACTTCAACAGTGAAGTCTACGTGTCCAGGAGTATCAATAATGTTAACACGATGTCCTTTCCATTGTGCAGTGGTTGCAGCAGATGTAATCGTAATACCGCGTTCTTGCTCTTGCTCCATCCAGTCCATTTGTGAAGCACCTTCATGTGTTTCACCAATTTTGTGAATGCGCCCTGTATAGAAAAGAATACGCTCTGTTGTGGTTGTTTTACCGGCATCAATATGAGCCATAATCCCAATATTACGTGTCTTTTCTAAGGAGAAGTCTCTTGGCATATCATATTTCTCCTTCCTAGGATGATTAGATTTACTATTATAGGATGTTCAATGAGGGCGGTAAAAATGGCTTTTTAACCCCTCAGTCCTTTTTACCGTCTGTTGAACATTCACTATAAAATTTAGTAATTGGTTGATCTTACCAACGATAATGAGCAAATGCTTTGTTTGCTTCTGCCATTTTATGAGTTTCTTCACGTTTCTTCACAGAAGCCCCAGTATTGTTGGCAGCATCCATGATTTCGTTAGCTAAACGCTCTTCCATTGTTTTTTCCCCACGAAGACGAGCGTAGTTTACTAACCAACGTAGTCCAAGAGTTGAACGGCGCTCTGGGCGAACTTCAACTGGTACTTGGTAGTTAGCACCACCTACACGGCGAGCTCTAACTTCTAAAACTGGCATAATATTTTTCAAGGCTTGATCAAATACTTCCATTGGATCTTTGCCTGTACGTTCTTGAATAAGGTCAAAAGCAGAATAAAGAATGCTTTGCGCTTTTCCTTTCTTACCATCAACCATTAGCTTGTTTACCAAACGTGTTACAAGCTTTGAGTTGTGAAGCGGATCAGGCAATACATCTCTTTTTGCTACAGGTCCTTTACGTGGCATGCTATTTCCTCCTTTCGATTTCTTCGTTCATAATTCTATTTCATTCTTACATATTACTTTTTAGCTTTTGGCTTCTTTGTTCCATATTTTGAACGGCTTTGAGCGCGGTTTTCAACACCAGCAGTATCTAGAGCCCCACGGACGATATGGTAACGAACACCCGGTAAGTCTTTTACACGTCCACCACGGATAAGAACAACACTGTGTTCTTGTAGGTTATGACCAATCCCTGGAATATAAGCTGTTACCTCGATTCCATTTGTAAGACGCACACGAGCATATTTACGTAATGCTGAGTTTGGCTTTTTCGGTGTCATTGTACCTACACGTGTACATACCCCACGCTTTTGTGGAGAAGATAAATCTGTATTGATCTTTTTAAAACTGTTATAGCCTTTATTAAGAGCTGGTGAGTCAGAAGTCGTAACTTTTGACTTTCTACGTTTACGTACTAATTGGTTAATTGTAGGCATTGATGGTTCCTCCTTTCATAGTTTGTTAAGCCCACACATCCAGGTGGTTCTTTTTAAAGCAAAAAACAAGTTTTTGCAGTTCTGTACCTGCAAAAACATCTTAAATTAAGATCGCAGCAGCTGTTGCTCCAACATCTATACCGCACACTTTACCAAGTTCCCTCATAGAGTCGACCATAGTAATCGGTACGTTCGCTTCTTCTGCAGCCCGAATAATAGGATGAATAATTCGCGACTCTGCATCTGATGCGATTAAAACTTCAAGGACATCCCCTGATTTAAGAGCTCTCACTGTCTGTTTTGTTCCAATGATTACATTCTCAGCCTGTGACACTTTTTCATAAGACATTTGGCAAATCCTCCAAAGTAACAGGTTAATGTAAGTTCACCTTGAATATATTATCATTTGATATTTTCATTGTCAACTACAAATAATAAAATATCCTAAAAAGTGTTCCCGTCGAGTTAAATTAGACCTAAAGTAATCTTTTAGTCATTGTTTGCCCTAAGTCAATTACCCCTATAGGATACCTAAGCTTTTAACAACTCGACGGGCCACCAGTTCAAAAAGTTATTCTGCAGATTCTAGTTGTTCTTCTTCTGCCTTCGCTGTCACAGCGATCTTACGATAACGTTGCATCCCTGTTCCAGCAGGAACTAATTTACCAATAATAACATTTTCCTTCAGCCCTAGAAGTTCATCTGTCTTACCTTTAATCGCTGCATCCGTAAGAACGCGAGTCGTTTCTTGGAAGGATGCCGCAGATAGGAATGAGTCTGTCTCCAACGAAGCCTTCGTGATACCAAGTAGAACCGGACGCCCAATTGCAGGTTGGTTTCCTTCCATAAGCGTCTTTTTATTTGCTTCTGTAAACTGGTGGATATCAAGAAGCGTTCCTGGTAATACATCAGTATCCCCAGCATCTGTAACTCTAACCTTCCTAAGCATCTGACGAACCATTACTTCTACGTGTTTGTCCCCGATTTCTACCCCTTGCATGCGGTAAACCTTCTGAACCTCACGCAACAAGTATTCTTGAACAGCTGTTACATCGAGAATACGTAATAGTTCTTTCGGATCGACTGAACCCTCTGTTAGTTCTTGGCCTCGTTTCACCTCATCATTTACCGCTACTTTAAGGCGAGATGTGTAAGGTGCAGTGTATGTCCGATTTTCAATCTTTCCTTGGATGACAATCTCTTGCTGACGGTCACGACCTTCAGAGATCGAGGTTACGACTCCACCAATTTCAGTAATGATGGATTGTCCCTTAGGATTACGTGCTTCAAATAACTCTTGAATACGTGGAAGACCTTGGGTGATATCGTCACCTGCAACACCACCAGTGTGGAAGGTTCTCATTGTTAACTGAGTACCTGGCTCACCAATAGATTGAGCTGCTATAATACCGACTGCTTCCCCAACATTCACGATCGTTCCTGTAGCAAGGTTGCGGCCATAACATTTCTTACAAACACCGTGACGAGTATTACATGTAAAGGCAGAACGAATCCAAGCTTCTTCAACGCCTGCATTTTCAATTTCCCTCGCCATGTCTTCGTTAATCAATTCATTTTCATGAGCAAGGATTTCACCTGTTTCCGGATGAACAATTTTACTTCTAGCAAATCGACCAATCAAACGTTCCTCTAGTGTCTCAATGACTTCAGTGCCATCTTTTAGTGCCGCTACATGAAGACCACGATCTGTACCACAATCGTCTTCGCGAATAATGACATCCTGTGCTACATCGACAAGACGACGAGTCAAGTAACCAGAGTCAGCTGTTTTTAAGGCGGTATCTGCTAGACCTTTACGAGCTCCGTGAGTGGAAATAAAGTACTCTAGTACAGTTAAGCCTTCGCGGAAGCTTGACTTAATCGGCAACTCAATAATTCTTCCAGCCGGGTTAGCCATCAATCCACGCATACCAGCTAACTGTGTAAAGTTAGAAGCATTACCCCTTGCACCCGAATCACTCATCATAAAGATAGGATTCAATCTCTCCAAGGAGTTCATCAACTTATCTTGGATCGTATCCTTCGCTGCACTCCAAATTGAGATTACACGATCATAACGTTCTTCTTCTGTAATCAGACCACGTCTGAACTGTTTCATCACGTTATCTACTTTTGTTTGAGCTTCTTGCAAGATAACTTCCTTTTCACCAAGTACAACGATATCTGAAACCCCTACTGTAATACCTGCTTTAGTAGAGTATTTAAAACCAAGATTCTTCATACGGTCTAGCATTTTAGATGTTTCCGTCACTTGGAATCTCTTGAATATTTCAGAAATGATATTACCTAGTATTTTTTTCTTAAAAGGAAGAACAAGTGGTTGCTTCTTAATATGTTCTTTTACATTTTCGTTTGTTTCAATAAAGTAGCGATCAGGCGTATTTCCAACTAAATTTTCATCTGTTGGTTCATTAATGAACGGGAATGATGGTGGAAGAATTTCATTAAAGATAATCTTACCAACCGTAGTTACGAGTAACCTTTTCCTTTGTTCATCTGTAAAAGTTTCATTTACTAGTGAGTTTGCATGAATCGCAATACGTGAGTGTAAATGTACATAACCAGTTTGATAGGCAATTAACGCCTCGTTTGTGTCCTTAAAGACCATTCCTTCTCCATCGGCATTTTCACGTTCTAATGTTAAATAATAGTTACCTAACACCATATCCTGAGAAGGTGTAACAACTGGCTTACCATCCCTAGGGTTTAGAATGTTTTGTGCTGCTAACATTAATATCCGTGCCTCAGCTTGTGCTTCTGCAGACAACGGAACGTGAACAGCCATTTGGTCCCCATCAAAGTCTGCATTGTATGCAGTACAAACTAATGGATGCAAACGAATTGCTCTACCTTCGACAAGGGTTGGTTCAAATGCTTGAATCCCAAGTCTATGGAGAGTTGGTGCTCTGTTCAATAATACAGGATGTTCACGGATGACATCTTCTAGTACATCCCAGACTTCCGGATGGACACGTTCAATCTTCCTTTTGGCACTCTTAATATTATGAGCAAGATTTTTTTCAACCAATTCTTTCATGACAAATGGTTTGAATAACTCTAATGCCATTTCCTTCGGTAAACCACATTGATACATTTTCAAATTCGGTCCAACAATAATAACAGAACGGCCTGAGTAGTCTACCCGCTTACCAAGCAAGTTTTGACGGAAACGTCCTTGCTTACCCTTTAGCATATGTGACAATGATTTTAATGGTCGATTACCAGGTCCTGTAACAGGTCTTCCTCTTCTTCCATTATCAATCAAAGCATCAACGGCTTCTTGAAGCATACGTTTCTCGTTTTGCACGATAATGCTTGGAGCTCCAAGATCTAATAATCTTTTAAGTCGATTATTACGGTTAATCACACGACGATACAGATCATTTAAATCTGAAGTAGCAAAGCGACCACCTTCTAGCTGTACCATTGGACGTAATTCTGGCGGAATAACGGGAAGGACATCTAAAATCATCCAATCAGGATTATTTCCAGAATGACGGAAGGCTTCTAAAACCTCAAGACGTTTAATAGCACGTGTACGACGTTGTCCTTGTGCAGTTTTTAGCTCTTCTTTCAAATGGTCTACTTCTTTTTCCAAGTCAATATCTTGTAGAAGCTTTTTAATGGCTTCCGCTCCCATGGAAGCTTGGAACTTCGTACCATACTTTTCACGATATAAGCGATATTCCTTTTCAGACAAAAGCTGCTTTTTATCGAGTGTTGTATCTCCTACGTCTGTTACAACGTAAGATGCAAAGTAGATAATTTCTTCAAGGGCACGAGGGGACATGTCTAAAACAAGTCCCATCCTACTTGGTATCCCCTTAAAGTACCAAATGTGAGAAACAGGAGCCGCTAATTCAATATGCCCCATTCTTTCTCTTCTTACTTTCGTACGTGTTACTTCGACGCCACACCGATCACAGACTACGCCTTTGTAACGAACTCGTTTATATTTACCGCAATGACATTCCCAATCTTTAGAAGGTCCAAAAATTCGTTCACAAAACAAACCGTCTTTTTCGGGCTTCAATGTACGATAATTAATCGTTTCTGGTTTCTTGACTTCTCCGTATGACCAAGAACGAATTTTGTCCGGTGAAGCAAGGCCTATTTTCATATACTCAAAATTATTAACATCCAGCAAGGGGCCTACCTCCCTTTTCGTCTACAGGTTTTTACCCTTTTTGCTAAACCTAAGAAATTATTCTCTTGATGCTGCAGTTTCTTCAACTTTTGTGTCCGGGGCAATATTTAATGTATCAGCTTGTTGTGTATCTTCTTCTTCGTCTAAATCTCGCATTTCGATCTCTTCTTCATCACCAGATAGAATTTTAACATCCATCCCTAAGCTCTGAAGCTCTTTTATAAGAACCTTGAAGGATTCTGGCACACCAGGATCAGGAACATTGTCACCTTTCACGATGGCTTCATAAGTTTTCACACGACCGACAACATCATCGGATTTAACAGTTAGTATCTCTTGAAGTGTATAAGCTGCCCCATAGGCCTCTAATGCCCACACTTCCATCTCACCAAACCGTTGACCACCGAATTGGGCTTTACCACCAAGCGGTTGCTGTGTAACAAGTGAATAAGGACCTGTTGAACGTGCATGCAATTTGTCATCAACCATGTGCGCTAATTTAATCATGTACATGACACCAACGGATACTCTATTATCAAATGGTTCACCTGTTCGACCATCGTAAAGTACTGTCTTAGCGTCTCTCGCCATTCCTGCCTCTTCAATCGTTTCCCAAACATCTTCTTCAGTCGCTCCATCAAAAACAGGTGAAGCCATATGAAGCTTAAGTCCTCTTGCAGCCATTCCAAGATGCAACTCAAGAACTTGACCAATGTTCATACGGGAAGGAACACCTAACGGGTTCAACATGACATCAACAGGAGTACCATCTGGCATGTAAGGCATATCTTCTTCAGGAAGAATACGAGAGATTACCCCTTTGTTACCATGTCGTCCAGCCATCTTGTCACCTTCGGAAATTTTCCGTTTTTGGACAATATACACACGAACGAGTTGGTTCACACCTGGTGGTAGTTCATCTCCATCTTCACGATTAAAAATCTTCACATCTAGAACGATCCCTTCTCCACCATGTGGAACACGAAGAGAAGTATCTCGAACTTCACGTGCCTTTTCACCGAAGATAGCATGCAATAATCTTTCTTCAGCTGTAAGCTCTGTAACGCCTTTAGGTGTTACTTTCCCTACAAGCAGATCACCGTCTTTTACTTCTGCTCCAACTCTGATAATACCTCGTTCATCTAAATTACGCAGGGCATCTTCCCCTACATTTGGGATGTCACGAGTCATTTCTTCTGGTCCGAGCTTTGTGTCACGGGCTTCTGATTCATACTCTTCTATGTGAATAGATGTGTAAACATCATCTTTTACTAAACGTTCACTCATAATAATCGCGTCTTCATAGTTGTAACCTTCCCATGTCATAAAGGCAACAAGTACGTTTCTACCTAACGCTAACTCACCTAGATCCATGGAAGGTCCATCACCTAGGATTTCTCCTTTAGTTACGCGATCTCCAACACTTACGATTGGACGCTGATTATAACAAGTTCCTTGGTTAGAACGGATAAACTTCTGCATCCGATATTTTTGCAAGTCACCTTTTATTTCTTGACCGTCCACTTCTTGCGTATTTCGAACCCATACTTCACGAGCCTCAACATGTTCAACAATTCCATTATGCTTACAAATTACTGCTGCACCAGAGTCTTTAGCTGAGACATACTCCATCCCAGTTCCAACTAAAGGTGCTTCTGGTTTCATAAGTGGAACAGCTTGTCGCTGCATGTTTGCTCCCATCAATGCACGGTTTGAGTCATCATTTTCAAGGAACGGAATACAAGCAGTAGCAGCTGAAACTACTTGTTTTGGTGAGACATCCATATAGTCAATGCGTTCTCTTTTCACTACTGTGTTTTCACCACGGAAACGAGCGATAACTTCTTCATTGATAAATGCACCTTCATCGGAAAGTGGAGCATTTGCTTGTGCAACGACATAATTATCTTCTTCATCAGCAGTAAGATAATCAATTCGATCTGTGAGTAATCCTGTTTCAGGATCGACCCGACGATATGGTGTTTCAATAAAACCAAATCGATTCACTTTTGCAAATGTCGATAAAGAGTTAATTAATCCAATGTTTGGTCCTTCCGGTGTTTCAATTGGACACATACGTCCATAGTGAGAATAGTGAACGTCACGCACTTCCATTCCAGCTCTTTCACGAGTTAAACCACCAGGTCCTAATGCTGATAAACGGCGCTTATGCGTTAATTCAGCGAGTGGATTGGTTTGGTCCATAAATTGAGAAAGCTGAGAACTACCAAAGAACTCCTTAATAGATGCAATTACTGGACGAATATTAATTAATTGTTGTGGAGTGATCGTATTCACATCCTGGATGGACATACGCTCTTTTACAACTCTCTCCATTCGAGAAAGCCCAATTCTAAATTGGTTTTGTAACAATTCTCCAACTGAACGAAGACGACGATTTCCTAAATGATCAATATCATCTGTATTACCCACATCATATAACAAGTCAAAGAAATAACTAATAGAAGAGATAATATCAGCAGGTGTAATGTTCTTAACCTCTTCTTCTACATAGGCATTTCCGATTACGTTAATGACTTTATCATCATCTTCATTAGGTGCATAAATTTTGATCGACTGTACAACAATATCTTCATCTAAAACACCAGATTGCTGACTACATGTCTTAAATCCGGCTCCACTTTCAAGCGCTGGAAGGATTTTGTCTAAAGTCCGTCGATCTAAGATCGTACCTTTTTCCGCAATAATTTCGCCTGTTTCAGGATCAGCTAGTGATTCTGCTAATCTTTGACCGAATAAACGGTTCTTAATATGCAACTTTTTATTTATTTTGTACCGACCTACATTTGCAAGGTCATAGCGTTTTGGATCAAAGAAACGTGATATTAGTAAATTACGTGCGTTCTCCACAGTTGGAGGTTCCCCCGGACGAAGACGCTCGTATATTTCTAATAGAGCTTTCTCAATACTTTCTGTATTATCTTTTTCAAGTGTATTTCTAAGATATTCATTGTCACCAATTAAATCGATGATTTCTTGATCAGAGCCAAAACCAAGTGCTCGCAATAACACTGTTACTGGCAATTTCCTTGTGCGATCAATTCGAACGTATACAACGTCCTTCGCATCTGTTTCGTATTCTAGCCAAGCTCCTCTGTTTGGGATAACAGTAGCAGTAAATCCTTTTTTACCGTTTTTATCAAACTTCCCACTATAGTAAACACTCGGTGAGCGTACTAATTGTGAAACGATGACACGTTCGGCGCCGTTAATAATAAATGTGCCCATTTCTGTCATCAATGGGAAATCTCCCATGAAAACGTCTTGATCTTTTACTTCCCCTGTTTCCTTATTAACAAGGCGTAATTTCACTCGAAGCGGAGCAGAATATGTTGCATCACGCTCTTTTGACTCTTCAACAGAATACTTGGGATCACCTAAACTGTAATCAATAAATTCCAATGATAGATTTCCTGCAAAATCTTCAATTGGAGAAATATCTTGGAACATTTCCTTTAAACCCTCATCAAGAAACCATTGATAAGAAGAAGTTTGGATTTCGATAAGGTTCGGCAGCTCCAATACTTCACTAATACGAGCAAAGCTCCTACGCTGGCGGTGCCGTCCGTACTGAACAAGTTGACCTGTCAACTGATTCACCCCTCAAAATAGTGCATTTTAATAGTGACATTTTCTCATGTGAATTCAGAAAAGCACAAGCTCCTTGGTTACCCCTAATAAACAAATGTTCCGAGACAAGAAAAGTACGGTTATGACTTTTATTGGATCAGGGTATTTGACCTCAGGGGCTAGGCGCTGGAGTTAGACCCAGCATTAGCCGAAATTTAAACTTTTCTATCTTCCCAGAAAAAATGCAATATCCTTAGACAAAAAGAAAAAGGGTTTTGCTTTGAAAACCACATTTTTCATATTACGAACTATTATTTTATAATCTTTTCCAACTTAGCCAAAATCCATACTTCTATTCAGTAATTAGGCAATAAATTAGAAAACACTATATTAGCATTATACAACGTTACCACAAAAGTCAATAGAGGTCAATCATTTTCTTGCTTTCAAAATATAATACCCTTTTCTTTTCGCTTGGATTTCCACATGGTGGAATAACTCTTCCAATTTGGCTTTTGCAGATGGTGCTCCCTGTTTCTTCTGAATGACAACCCAAAGCTCACCGTCTACCTTTAAATGTTGAAAACTGTCTTCGAGAATTCGATGCACAATCTGTTTCCCCGCACGAATTGGCGGATTAGTTAAAATCGCAGCAAAACTCGCTTCTTTCACATTTGAGAGCCCATCACTTTCATAGATATTAACATTGTGCACTTCATTGATTTCGGCATTTTCTTTTGCCAACTCTAGCGCCCTTTGATTAATATCTACCATGTGAATCTGTCGATCAGGGTATTCCTTTGCCAAGGTGAGACCAATCGGCCCATAGCCACAACCGATATCTAAAACCATTCCTTCCATCGGCGTTTGAAAAGTCTCGATTAAAAACCGCGATCCAAAATCAACTTCTTTTTTCGAAAAGACCCCCTGGTCTGTTTTGAAATGTAACAAGTGATTCCGCAAGGTCGTATCCCAATAAATTGGATTACTCGTAATTTCTGGTTGTCGAGAAAAATAATGATCCACCATTAATCGCAGCCTCCTTTTTTAAACCTTAGAGATGAATAGGAGTACAAGACTATTTCAGTGACATGATCCCCTTAAAGAAAAACTTAGGCAAAAAAGCCCGCCGTTAAAGAGCGAGCTTTTTATTTAGGTAAGTATTCAAAAGGGAGGATAAAAAGGACGAAGAAATTCGAAGTGTCATTTTTACCGAGACCTGCAGGACGCAGGTCACAAAGGCGTTGCGACAGGATGTCGTGAACTTAGCCTTTGATTCTTACCTTTTGAACACTTTTTTAGCAGATTCTTACTTAACTTCGACTTCTGCTCCAACTTCTTCAAGTTTACCTTTGATTTCTTCTGCCTCTTCTTTAGAAGCACCTTCTTTGATTGGCTTAGGAGCATTATCAACAAGCTCTTTCGCTTCTTTCAAACCAAGTCCTGTTACTTCACGTACAACTTTGATAACTTTGATTTTTTGACCGCCTGCACCAGCAAGGATTACGTCAAATTCAGTTTGTTCTGCAGCAGCTTCGCCACCAGCAGCGCCACCAGCTACAGCTACAGGAGCAGCTGCTGTTACGCCAAATTCTTCTTCAATTGCTTTAACAAGATCGTTTAGTTCAAGAACTGTCATTTCTTTGACAGCATCGATGATTTGTTCTTTAGTCATGATTTGTTTCCTCCATTTATTGTTTTTTATTAATCTATACGTTTTTTATAGCATTGCACTGTTTAGACAAGCCGTAAATTACTCGTTTACCTATTAAGCACCTTGTTCCTCTTTTTGATCAGCAACTGCTTTTGTAGCAAGAGCCAAATTGCGCATTGGCGCTTGAAGAACACTAAGCAACATAGAAAGTAAACCTTCGCGAGATGGAAGTTCAGCAAGTGCCTTCACTTCTTCAACAGAAGCGATATTACCTTCGATCACTCCAGCTTTAATTTCTAGTGCTTCATTCTTTTTCGCAAATTCGTTAAGAATTTTCGCAGGAGCTACAACATCATCCGCACTAAATGCAATAGCATTCGGTCCTGTAAGGGCATCATTAAGTCCTTCTAGGTTAGCTGCTTCTGCCGCACGGCGAGTCATTGTGTTTTTGTAAACTTTGAAGTCAATGCCTGCTTCACGAAGTTGTTTACGAAGTTCTGTAACTTGTCCTACAGTTAAACCACGGTAATCAACTACAACTGTTGAAACACTTGATTGGAGTTTCTCTTTAATTTCATCTACAAGTTGTTTCTTTTGTTCGATAATTGCGCTCATTCTTACACCTCCCTGATTCAAAATGACATTTATACCCGTATATATGAAGCAAAAAACCTCCATACATAGACATGGAGGTTTTTTGCCCTCAATTCAAATAATTGAGTTTATCGCAAGAACCTCGGCGGGAAATTAAGCTAGATATGCGTCGATACTAGCACCTGCTGTCTACGGTACAAATGTAATATTATATTTTCAACAGCTAATATCTTAACAGATTATATCGCTGAAAGTCAATGTTTTTTTACAAAGAAACAGATTCTACGCGTAAGCCAGGACCCATTGTTGTAGAAACAGTGATGTTTTTAAAGTATTTACCTTTTGATGAAGCTGGTTTTGCTTTTGTTAATGTATCAAGGATAGTATTGTAATTTTCAACTAGTTTTTCATCGTCGAAAGAAGCTTTTCCGATTGGCACATGAACAATACCTGCTTTATCTGCACGATATTCTACTTTACCTGCTTTGATTTCATTTACAGCTTTTTCTACATCAAATGTAACTGTGCCTGTTTTAGGGTTCGGCATTAAACCTTTTGGTCCAAGAGTACGACCAAGTTTACCAACTTCCCCCATCATGTCTGGAGTCGCAACTACTACATCAAATTCGAACCAACCTTGGTTGATTTTATTAATGTATTCTGCATCCCCAACATAATCAGCTCCAGCAGCTTCTGCTTCCTTCGCTTTTTCCCCTTTCGCAAATACAAGCACGCGTTGTGTTTTACCCGTACCATTCGGTAGAACAACAGCACCACGAATTTGTTGGTCAGCTTTTTTCGTATCAATTCCTAAACGGAAAGATACATCAACTGTTGCATCAAATTTAGTAAAGTCTACCTTTTTCGCAAGTTCAATTGCCTCTGCGATTGGATAAGAAGTTGAACGATCAATTTGTTTTAAAGCTTCAATATATTTTTTGCCTTTTTTAGCCATTTTATTTCCTCCTGTAATGTGGTTTTAGCGGAATGACCTCCCACGTAAGAAAAGCGCTAGTGCTCGATAATTAACCATCGCACTAGGAATCCCGTCTTTTACAGACAGTTTTGCAAAACCTCGCTACATAGCTTAGTTTTAAGCAATAAAGGAAGGCTGAACGGTCCCAGCCTTCCCTCTACAGTAACCTTGTTTATGCACTGGAAATCGATCAATCTTCGATTTTGATACCCATGCTACGTGCCGTACCTTCAACCATTTGCATAGCAGCTTCGACGCTGGCAGCATTTAAGTCAGGCATTTTTGTTTCTGCAATTTCGCGCACTTTGTCACGTTTTACAACAGCAACTGTTTTTTTGTTTGGTTCACCAGAACCTGAATCAATTCCAGCCGCTTTCTTTAGAAGAACTGCAGCGGGTGGAGTTTTGGTGATAAATGTAAATGAACGATCCTCAAATACTGTGATTTCAACAGGAATAATTAGTCCTGCTTGATCTGCAGTACGAGCATTGAATTCTTTACAGAATCCCATAATATTTACACCTGCTTGACCGAGTGCCGGTCCTACTGGTGGAGCTGGATTCGCTTTACCTGCAGGAATTTGTAATTTTACAAGTTTGATTACTTTTTTAGCCACGAGACGCACCTCCTTAAAGTCCGTGATGTGGTAATGGGGTTTTGACACCCTCCCACTCATTATAAAAATAGTCAAT
Source organism: Lederbergia galactosidilytica (assembly GCF_017873565.1). Classification (GTDB taxonomy): domain Bacteria; phylum Bacillota; class Bacilli; order Bacillales; family Bacillaceae_C; genus Lederbergia; species Lederbergia galactosidilytica. The sequence goes on along the minus strand of NZ_JAGGKH010000005.1, from coordinate 17,720 downwards.
AATTAACATCTTTTAATAAATACTTAAGATACCATTGACCTAAAAGATTCTACCACTTTTCACAAGCAATTTCAAGCTGTTGTTAGTTTAATTTATCAATTTGTCCAAAGTCGAGTTCAACAGGGGTTTCTCGGCCGAACATATTAACCATAACTTTTACTTTTCCTTTGGTTGCATCTAAATCTTCCACTTTTCCGGAGAAATTAGCAAATGGTCCTTCTTTCACTGTAACTGTTTCTCCAATTTCAAAGTGAACTTCTAGATTTTTATCTTCTAATCCCATGCGCTTTAGAATAAAGTCTATTTCTTCTGGAAGTAAAGGCGTTGGCTTTGATCCTGATCCTGAAGAGCCAACAAATCCCGTTACGCCTGGAGTATTTCGAACGACATACCAGGAATCATCTGTCATAATAATTTCCACTAATACATAGCCTGGAAAAACCTTCTTTTTGACAACTTTCTTTTTACCATTCTTTATATCTGTCTCTTCATCCTCAGGAACAATGACCCTGAAAATTTTATCTTGCATTCCCATTGTCTCAACGCGCTTTTCGAGATTGGTTTTTACTTTATTTTCGTAACCGGAATACGTATGGACAACATACCAGTTTTTTTCCATAGATTAGGACGCTTGTCCTTCCCTCCCTATCACTAATAATTCTCTAGTTTTTTAGTTCAATCCTTTATATTACAGGCCCCAAAAATGAATAAAGCGTAAAATCATGCCTATTTACCATTAATATCGTTTTGTACATTTGGTCTTCTTAATAAAACCTTGCTTTCATTGCGAACTGGCATCATCGCTTTTCTTTGGCTAGCTCTTTCTTTTTCTCGCCACAACTCAAAAAACCCGGGAACCGGGCTTGATAAAAGTAATATATAATTCCATTATATCATGAGTTCTTAAAAGTTATACAAATATCTAGATATCTATTTTAATTTCCAATAATAAAACGCATAAAATATGAAATAATAAAGTCTACTCCCGCAAAGAATAGCGCTAATAAGACAACAGTGGAAATAACAGTAATGGTATAACTAGTTAATTCCTTTCGACGTGGCCAACTAACCTTTCTCATTTCCGAGCGAACATTGCGAAAGAATTGCATTACGCTTGACATGATCGTACCTCCAAAGTTTTCCTAATATATGAAAATGATTATTTTGTTTCTTTATGAATGGTATGAGCTTGACAGTTCTTACAAAATTTCTTCAATTCCAAGCGCTCAGTGGTCGCTTGAGTATTTTTATTAGTGGAGTAATTACGTGATCCACAATCCGCACAGGCTAATGCGACTTTATTTTTCACTTTTCGCACCCGCTCTCTAGGCATTCTTATATCTTTTAAAAAATATCACGTAAGCTAATATCTGTCAATATAAGCTCTCTCACCAAACCCCGAATTCTCGCAGTTCCAGATAACGCTCCAGTTTCCTTTTCACTCTTTGTAAAGCGTTATCAATTGATTTGACGTGACGATCTAACTCGTCAGAAATCTCTTGATATGATCTGCCATCTAAGTAGAGTGCTAACACTTTTCTCTCTAAATCACTTAATAGTTCCATCACTTTGGATTCTATATTATTAATTTTTTCCCGATTGATTAAAAGCTCTTCGGGATCCAAAATCTTCGCTCCCGAGATCACATCCATTAATGTTCGGTCAGATTCTTCATCATAAATAGGCTTGTCCAAAGAAACATAAGAATTAAGCGGGATATGCTTTTGGCGGGTCGCTGTCTTAATAGCCGTAATAATTTGCCTCGTGATACAAAGCTCTGCAAAAGCTTTAAAAGAAGCCAATTTATCTTCCTTAAAATCACGAATAGCCTTATAAAGCCCGATCATGCCTTCTTGTACAATGTCCTCGCGGTCAGCACCTATTAAAAAGTAGGCCCTTGCCTTTGCTCTAACAAAATTACGGTATTTTTTTATGAGGTAGTCTAGTGCTTCACTTTCTCCTTCTTGAATCAGTTCGATCAACTCTTCATCTTCCAGTAAATCATAATTGATGCCGCTGTCTAACCTGATATTTGAGGTCACTCTATCCCCCACCCTTAGATCCATAGATAGAATCATTATACATAACAGAATTTTCATACGTCAACCTTATTTTAAACCACGCCGCCACTTCTCAAAGATTTCAGCAACTTCTGCACTTAAAGGAATTTTGGCAGCGGGAACCTTTTCCCGCGTGCTTTTTAGGCTTTTACCAATGCTGTTATCGATAGCTTGAACCTCTATCAAAAGCTCTCGGGCTGATAGTCTTAATGCCCCTTGGCCAAAAATCGCCCATTGTTCCGTATAATCAGATGTAGCAACATAGATTTGTGTGCGCCTATTACTTAATTCAATGGCCAACTTTTCAATTCTTTCATCTGCTGTTTCTTCTATCTTTGTAAAAATTACTTCTACCTTATGGTTTTTATATCTCTTTTCAATCCCTTTAACTTCGTAGGCATCAAAAACGATGATCACCTTATGTCCAGTAAATCCCTGATAATCTGCCATAATTTCAATAAGACGATCACGGGCTGAAGCAAGGTCATTCATCTTGAGTTCGATTAATTCTGGCCATGCTCCAATGATGTTATAGCCATCCACAATCAAGATATTCATAATTTAACCCTCATCAATAGGCGAGCGTTTCCGCAACACTTCATACATCAACAACGAGGCTGCTACAGATGCATTCAGTGAAGTGACATGTCCCACCATCGGTAAATGGATTAAGAAATCGCATTTATCGCGAACTAATCGCCCCATTCCCTTGCCTTCATTTCCAATGACCAATGCTAAAGGCATTGTCGCATCCATTTTTCGGTAGTCCTCACTACCTTTTGCTTCTGTTCCAAAAATCCAAACACCACGTGTTTTTAATTCATCGATCGTTCTTGCAATGTTCGTTACTCTTGCAACAGGTACATATTCGATTGCTCCTGTTGAAAGCTTAGCAACAGTCGCTGTGAGTCCTACAGAGCGATGTTTTGGAATAATAATTCCGTGAACTCCTGCCGCATCCGCTGTTCGTAAAATAGAACCAAGATTATGAGGATCCTCCAATTCATCTAGAATTAAAAAAAATGGGTCTTCCCCTCTCTTACTAGCGAGTTCAAATAGATCGTCTAACTCAGCATATTGATGTGCAGCAACTTGTGCCACGACCCCTTGGTGATTGGTACTAACTAATTGGTCTATCTTCTGCTTCGGAACAAATTGCACCAATATATTCCGTTCCTTTGCAAGCTTCATGATTAGTTGCATTTGTCCCTTTTGGGAACCATCAGCTATCCAAATTTTGTGAATCCCTCGCTCTGATTTTAAAGCTTCCAAAACCGGATTTTTGCCCGCAATCCACTCTTTACTCACGTTTGTTTCACTCCTTGTTTTCAACTTTCCGTATTGATTCTTCAATGATTTCATCTAACCGCTCTTGGTCATTAGATAAATAAGTCCAACCAACTACTGCCTCAAAAGCAGTGCTATGTCGGTAAGTTTGCACATCTGTATTTTTGGGAGTCGTTCCGGATTTTGCATTTCTCCCTCTTCTCATGACTGCTAATTCTTCTTCAGTTAAAAAATTATCATCCAACAATTGTTTTAATATAGCGGCCTGTGCTTTTGCCGATACGAAATGGGTCGCTTCGATATGAAGCTTATGTGGCTTTGTTTTCCCCTTTTGTAAGAGGTGATGCCGAATATAAACCTCAAATACGGCATCACCCATGTAGGCAAGTGCTAACCCATTCAATTGTCGATAGTCCTTCACATTGGGCTCCATTCCCGTTATCCTCTTTTCCATCTTGTACCTTGTCGGGTATCCTCTAAAATAATATTCATTTCTTTCAACTTATCCCTGATTTGGTCCGCTAAGGCAAAATCTCGATTTTTCCTAGCTTCTAATCTTTGTTCTATTAGTTGATCTACTTCATCATCTAGAAGTTCATCTTGGTTGATTTTCAAGCCGAGTACAGAAAAAAGTTCCTCAAATGTATTTAAAAATGACTTTATAACTTTTGCTGATGTATTCTCTTCCCGTAAATATACATTCCCTTGTTTTGCCAAATCAAATAGCACCGTAATTCCATCGGCTGTATTAAAATCATCATCCATTTCTTTTTCAAACTTTTCCACATGTTGGCTAATCTTCTCTAGCCAAGCCTGATCATTGTCCACTAAATTCGCACTGACTTCTAAACGATGCTTTAAATTCTGATAAGATGTGCGGAGCCGTTCGAGTGCAACTCCCGCATTTTCAAGAAGTTCATTATTGAAATTAATTGGATTACGATAATGAACGGATAGCATGAAGAAACGGAGAACTTGTGGGTCAACTTTTTTGAGAATATCATGGACTAATACAAAATTACCTAGTGATTTTGACATTTTCTCATTATTAATATTGATATAACCATTATGCATCCAATAGTTGGCAAATGGTTCTCCTGTCAAAGCTTCTGATTGTGCAATTTCATTTTCGTGATGCGGGAATGCTAAATCTTGCCCACCAGCATGAATATCAATCGTATCTCCAAGGTATTTCTTCGCCATTGCCGAACATTCAATATGCCACCCAGGTCTCCCTTTGCCCCATGGACTATCCCAAGCGATTTCTCCTTCCTTCGCCATCTTCCAAAGGGCAAAATCTAAAGCATCTTCCTTTTTCTCGCCTACTTGTATCCGTGCACCTACTTTTAAATCATCAATCGACTGGTGAGAAAGTTTTCCGTAACCGTCAAACTTCCTTGTTCGGTAGTATACATCTCCGTCTGATTCATAGGCATAACCTTTTTGCACTAATGTATCAATAAACTCGATAATTTCATCCATATTTTCTGTAACACGCGGATGTACATCTGCTTCCTTACAACCTAGAGCTGAAACATCTGCAAAATAAGCTTGAATAAACTTCTCAGCAATCGCTGGAACGTCTGATTCAAGTTCCTTGGCCACTTTAATTAATTTATCATCAACATCCGTAAAATTAGAGACGAACTGGACTTCGTATCCTCTATATTCTAAATAGCGGCGGACACTATCAAATACAATAGCAGGTCTTGCGTTTCCAATATGAATATAATTATAAACAGTTGGACCGCAGACATACATTTTTACCTTTCCTGCTTCCAATGGTTGAAATGTTTCCTTTTTTCTTGTTAATGTATTATAAATTTGAATGGTCATGTAACGAAGACTCCTTTCGATTTGTTAAATCCTCTGTTCTTAACCGCGTTAATTGCTCTTGCATTTTTTTTATTTCCCGTTCCATTTCTGTCACCTTATCTAACATTGGATCTGGCAGATCACAATGATTTAAGTCCTGTTTTAACTTCATCCCATCCTGGACTACAACTCTTCCTGGAATTCCTACTACTGTAGAATTGGAAGGGACATCCTTTAAAACAACTGAGCCTGCCCCTATTTTGGAATTCTCCCCAATGAGAATATTGCCAAGTACTTTAGCTCCAGTTGCAATTAAAGCATTATTTTCAATGGTGGGATGTCGCTTTCCCTTTTCTTTTCCGGTTCCCCCTAATGTTACACCTTGATAAACAATAACATCATCACCGATCTCACATGTTTCTCCAATGACAATCCCCATACCATGATCCATAAAGAAGCGACGACCAATGACAGCACCTGGGTGAATCTCAATCCCAGTAAAGAAACGACTAACTTGTGAAATCATTCTTGCTAGAAAAAACAATTTTCGTTTATACAAAGCATGTGCAAGACGATGAGCCCATATCGCATGCAACCCTGAGTATGTTAGGAGAACTTCAAATGTGCTACGAGCCGCAGGATCCTGGTCAAACACTGTCTTAATATCTTCTTTCATCCGTTTGAACATGCGTGATGACCCCTTTCTAAAGTGAACCGATTTTTCTTTTTAAAACGAAAGATACATTCTGACCTTAAGGAAAATACTCAGTGCCTTTATATAGGAAGGCAGCAGGCTAAAGTCGGTGTTATTAAACATTTAGGTTCACTCTATTCCCTATACCAAAAAGTAATCGTAATTACTTCATTAATAAAAGGTAGGGAAGGTGTTAGCTCTATGCTCTAGCCCCTAACATTCTGAAGACAAAGAAAGGCGTCCCTGAATCAATCAGAGACGCCTTGGCGCGGTTCCACTCTGCTTAGATGTAAAGATCCTTACATCCCGGCTTAATCTTGATAACGACAAGTGGACCGCTTATGCCTAGTGAGAATACTCTGTTCAGCATAAGACTCAGAGGGGCATTTTCAAAAAACGAGAGGCCGCAACCACTCTCAGCCAATGGTGGTTTTCTCTGATCAGCTTCGTTCTTTTACTTTTCCTCTTCAACGTTCTTAATTATATCCTTTAATATATTATATTTTATTCATTTTGTTAACCCAGCAAACGCTCAATTCGTCGAATTACTTTTTCTTTGCCAAGTAATTCAATTGAATTTGGTAGTTCAGGTCCATGAGATTGGCCTGATACAGCAATTCGGATTGGCATAAATAACTTTTTCCCTTTATGCCCAGTTTCTTTTTGAACAGCCTTGATAGCCTTTTTAATCTCAGGAGCTGCAAATGGTTCAAGGTCCTGGATAATATTCTTGAAAGAAGTCAATACTTCCGGTACTTGCTCTTCTTCTAAAACGGCTTTTGCTGCTTCATCATATTCAATTTCGTCTTGGAAGAACATGTGAGAAAGTTCTACAATTTCTGCACCATAACTCATTTGTTCTTGATACAACGCAATTAAATTTCGCACCCATTTTTCTTCTTCTTCGCTCATTTCCTCGCTCACTAAACCAGCTTTTAGAAGATGTGGTAACGATAATTCCACCACTTTATCCAGATTTAATTCCTTCATGTATTGATTATTCATCCAAAGAAGCTTTTGCTTATCAAATAAAGCAGGAGACTTTGACAAACGATGAGCATCAAATATCTCAATAAATTCTTCTTTTGAAAAGATTTCTTCTTCTCCTTGCGGCGACCAACCAAGAAGCGTAATGAAGTTAAACAAAGCTTCCGGTAAGTAGCCCAGGTCTGCGTATTGTTCGATAAATTGGATGATTGATTCATCTCGTTTACTTAATTTTTTGCGATTTTCGTTAACAATCAAAGTCATATGTCCAAAGATAGGAGGAGTCCAGTCGAACGCTTCAAAAATCATTAATTGCTTAGGTGTATTGGAAATATGGTCATCACCACGAAGTATATGAGTCATTTCCATAAGATGATCATCAATAGCAACAGCAAAGTTATATGTTGGTACACCGTCTTTTTTCACAATGACAAAATCGCCAATCCCATCTGAATCAAAAGAAACGTCATCTTTTACCATATCTTTGAAAGTATAAGTTTTCCCCGCAGGTACTTTAAAACGAATGCTTGGCTTTCTTCCTTCTAACTCAAGCTTTTTATGATCTTCCGCAGTTAAATGGACACATTTCCCTGAATATCTTGGCATTTCTCCACGTGCCAATTGAGCTTCTCTTTCAGCTTCAAGTTCATCTTCTGTACAGTAACATTTATATGCTAAGCCACGATCCAATAAATCATCATAATATTTTTTATAGATAGGGTTTCGTTCAGACTGACGATAAGGTCCAAAACCTCCATCCTTATCTATGCTTTCATCCCAGTCTATACCTAACCATTTTAAATAGGCTAATTGGCTCTCTTCTCCACCTTCAATATTTCGCTTTTGATCTGTATCTTCAATTCGTATAATAAACTTCCCGCCTGTGTGCCGGGCAAATAAATAATTGAATAATGCTGTGCGCGCATTCCCAATATGTAAATGGCCTGTAGGGCTCGGCGCATAACGCACTCTTACTTCACTTGACATCCTGCATGCCTCCTAAAGACTAAATTTCACAAATTCATTTTTGGGCCAACAAGGTGTTAGCCTAAGATCCTTTTTTATTTTATGACTTTCTTTGTAGAAGAGCAACCGCCATGGTAGCAATCCCTTCTTCTCTTCCAACAAATCCAAGTGTTTCCGTTGTAGTAGCTTTGACATTAATTTGTTCTTCACGAGCTTCTAGCAATTGAGCAATTCGCTTTTTCATCTTCCCAATATGAGGCGCCATCTTTGGCTTTTGCGCCATAATTGTACAATCAAGATTGACGAGTGTATACCCGTGATCAGTCACAATCTTCCATACCTGCTCCAACAATTTTGCCGAATCCGCATCCTTAAAATTCGGGTCCGTATCAGGAAAGTGATGGCCAATATCCCCTTCACCAATTGCGCCTAAACACGCATCCGCTATTGTATGTAATAAAACGTCAGCATCTGAATGACCTATTAGCCCTTTTTCATGTGGAATAGTGATGCCCCCGATAATAAGTGGGCGATCCTCCGCGAATTGATGGACATCAAATCCTTGTCCGATTCTAAACATGTCTTCTCCCTCTTCCTTTATCCATTAACTTTTACGAAATTTGTCAATAATTGCCTTGGCAAAAAAAAGATCCTCTGGTGTAGTCAATTTAATATTATCATAATCGCTCTGAACAATTTGAACGGAATGCCCCATTCGCTCCACAAGGGAAGCGTCATCTGTACCAAGGAACTGATCATTTTGGGCCTGCATATGTGCTTGATATAGAAGTGAAAAACGAAAAGCTTGTGGGGTTTGAACTTGCCACAAGCTAGAGCGATCAATGGTTTCAACCACATGAAGACCTTCCGTTTTTTTAATCGTATCTTTGACCGGAACGGCCGCTATAGCCGCTCCGTTCTGAACAGCAGATTGTACCAACCGAGCAATAACAGCCTTTTTAACAAAGGGGCGGGCTCCATCATGAACAAGAATTACGCCTTCGGGATCCGCTACTTTTAAGCCGTTTAAGACGCTATACTGGCGTTCTTCTCCCCCATCAGCAAGGATAATCTTCTTCCACTGGTCCTTTTGCAAATGACGATCAAAAAACTTTTGGTCACTTGGATTGATCACTAATATAATCCTTTTGCACTTCGAATCCTGAATAAATAGATCTAATGTATGCAAAATTATGGGTTGACCTTCTAATTCTAGAAGAAGTTTATTAATCTCAGCACCCATTCTCTTTCCTAATCCAGCAGCTGGAATGATTACTTGATAATTCATCGCTTTATAATCCCCTGTCTTACAATGCCGTCTCCATTAATTTTGGCTTTGCAAAAATCATTCTCCCTGCGGAAGTTTGCAAAACACTTGTGACAATTACATCTATTCTTTTTCCGATATAATTTCTACCTTCTTCGACAACAATCATGGTGCCATCATCTAAATAAGCAACACCTTGGTTATACTCTTTTCCGTCTTTAATCACTTGAACATTTAATTCTTCTCCAGGAAGTACGACGGGTTTTACAGCATTAGCTAAATCATTAATATTTAATACTTTCACATTTTGAAATTCACAGACTTTGTTTAGATTGAAATCATTAGTTACAACTGTTCCATCCATAAGCTTCGCAAGTTTAACTAATTTGCTGTCCACTTCCTGGATATCTTCAAAGTCTCCCTCATACATTTCCACATTGATATTAACTTCTTTTTGGATGCGATTTAATATATCTAGACCACGTCTTCCCCGATTGCGTTTTAGTGAATCCGATGAATCCGCAATATGCTGTAATTCTTCTAATACAAAAAGAGGAATCACAATAATACCGTCTAAAAAGCCTGTTTGGCAAATATCTGCAATCCTTCCATCGATTATAACACTTGTATCCAAAATTTTCATACGACTGGAAGATTGTTCATTTTTTGCTTCTTGGTTTTCCTCTCCTCGTTTTTTCGCTCCCCGGTTCTGAGAGAAGAAACTAGTCAATTCATCGCGTTTCTTAAAACCAACTTGAAAACCGAGATACCCAAGTAATAAAGTTAATAGGATTGGAACAAACGTATCAAGAATAGGAATTTGCATTTGATTAATCGCAAGACCCATCAAAAAAGCAAGTAATAAGCCAGAACCCAGACCGAGACTACCGAATAATATATCCGTAATTGGGGCCTTTACAAGCACATCCTCAATTCGCTTTACAAAATTTACAATCGGATTGACTGTCCAAAAAGTAATAAGATAAAAAATAATAGCACCAAGTAAAGCTGTTATATACGGATTATTAATTAAAACGACATGATCCAAATTGATTAAATTTAGTAATAAGGGCAACAGGAAAATTCCCAGTGTCCCACCTAACAGTAAAATGCAGGCTTGCACGATTCTCTTTAACATAAATTCACCTCCTTTTAATCATTATAAACAATAAGCACGCTTTAAAACCCAAAAGTTCTGTATTCCTCCCATGAACCCCATCCATTCCTTCCGTTTTCTATAAAACAAAGATTTCAACGCCTAAAATATTCTTTGTAAAGCCTCTCCGACCGTCTTCACACCGATAACTTCCACTCCACTCGGAATGGTCCAACCACCTAAATTATTTTCAGGGATAATAATTCGTTCAAAGCCTAATTTTGCTGCTTCTTGCACCCTTTGTTCAATTCTCGAAACACGACGGACTTCCCCTGTTAAACCAACCTCTCCTATCATACAATCTGTTGCCTTAGTAGGTTGATCACGAAAACTAGAAGCAATGCTAATCGCAACTGCTAAATCAATCGCAGGTTCATCCAATTTCACACCACCGGCCGCTTTTAAATAGGCATCTTGATTTTGCAATAATAATCCTACCCGTTTTTCTAACACAGCCATTAATAACGAGACACGATTATGATCAATCCCTGTTGCCATTCGGCGCGGATTCCCAAAACTAGTTGGTGAAATCAGAGCTTGAATCTCAACTAATACTGGTCTTGTGCCTTCCATAGAAGCGACTACTGTCGAGCCTGATGCTCCTTTTGAGCGTTCTTCAAGGAAAATTTCCGAAGGATTTTCCACTTCCGTAAGTCCAGATTCTTTCATTTCAAAAATGCCCATTTCATTTGTAGATCCAAAGCGATTCTTCACAGCCCGTAAAATTCTATATGTGTGATGCCGCTCACCCTCAAAGTATAAAACAGTATCAACCATATGTTCTAGCAATCGTGGTCCTGCTATAGCTCCCTCTTTTGTTACATGTCCAACTATGAAAATGGCAATCCCTTTTGTCTTCGCGATTCTCATCAACTCTGACGTACATTCACGTACTTGAGATACACTTCCTGGAGCAGATGTTACCTCAGGATGATAGACGGTTTGAATCGAGTCTATCACTACAAATTGCGGTGAAATTTCATCAATAGTTAAATGAATCGCTTCTAAGTTAGTTTCTGCATAAATATAAAGTTCTGGCGAAGAAACGTGCAATCGGTCTGCTCGCAATTTTGTTTGCCTAATTGATTCTTCCCCAGAAATATACAATACCTTTTGTTCTGTTTTTGCTAGCTGAGCGGATACTTGAAGCAGTAAAGTTGACTTACCGATCCCTGGGTCACCACCGATTAAAACAAGGGATCCTGCAACAACTCCCCCACCCAAAACACGATTTAATTCTTTCATTTCCGTCGTAACCCTTGGTTCTCTTTTCGTTTCAATGGAAGTAATCGCAGTCGCCTTCGATTGATGACTTGGATCTGTATGCTGAAATGAGTGCCTTGGTTGCTTACCAACTATATCGACTTCTTCAACCATCTGATTCCATTCCCCACACCCTGGGCAACGCCCCATCCACTTTGCAGATTCGTATCCACAAGATTGACATATATACTTTGTTTTTTTCTTGGCCATCCATTTCCCCTTCTCTATAATCTAAATTTTAAAGGATAGCTGGAGTCTGTTTTTACCAACATCCTGTTGAGATTTACGTATGCTAAAAACTGAGCATTCTCATGTTCCCGAGCCAGGCTCTGCAACTGTATGATACTCTTCTATTCTAAAAGAAGGGCCATAAGCCTTTAGATTTTAAATAGGATGCTTTAAGTTTTTCATAATAGATACCATTTAGTATGTTTTCGTATTACATAAGTAATAAAACCTATAAAGAAACGGGGTACTTTCAACGTACTGTACCCCGTTTTTTGGTAATATCGGGAGCGGTGTGCAAACTACTTTTTGTGAATGAAACTGTTATTAGCTTCTAAGAAACAGTTTTTTCTGTTGTTTTAACCGTTAATTCTCCATTTTCTACATCCACTAAAACATGTTGTCCTGGAGCTATTGCTCCTTTTAGTAATTCTTCCGATAAACGATCTTCAACTAATTTCTGAATTGCTCTTCTTAACGGTCTTGCACCGTATTCAGGATCAAATCCTTCCTCAGTTATCTTATCTTTTGCTGCTTCTGTTATCTCAAGATGCATATTTTGTTCTTCCAAACGCTTGACGAGTTGATCTGCCAGTAAAGTGACAATTTCTTTTAACTGTGGCTTTTCTAAAGCATGGAAGACGATCGTTTCATCAATCCGATTTAAAAATTCTGGACGGAAAGCCCTTTTCAGTTCTTCCATCACCTTATTTTTCATATCCTTATAGTCTTGCTCTCCGTCTTGGATACTAAAACCGACATATTTATTTCCTCTTAACGCTTCTGCTCCAACATTCGAAGTTAGAATTAAAATTGTATTACGGAAGTCAACCGTTCTTCCCTTTGAATCAGTTAACCGCCCATCCTCAAGGACTTGAAGTAAAATATTAAATACATCAGGATGTGCCTTCTCAATTTCGTCGAGCAATATGACCGAGTATGGTTTTCTTCTAACCTTCTCCGTTAGCTGGCCTCCCTCTTCAAATCCAACATATCCTGGAGGTGAACCGACAAGTCGCGAAGTCGAATGCTTCTCCATATATTCCGACATATCAATACGGATCATCGCATCCTCATCACCAAACATGGCTTCAGCAAGGGTTCTTCCTAACTCTGTCTTTCCGACACCTGTAGGTCCTAAGAAAATAAAAGAACCAATTGGTCTTTTTGGATCCTTTAAGCCAGCTCTTGCCCGTCTAACAGCTTTCGCTACAGCTTTCACTGCCTCTTCTTGCCCAATCACTCTAGAGTGGAGGATTTCTTCAAGTTTCAGAAGTTTTTCCGTTTCAGTAGCAGCAATTTTTGAAACAGGCACCCCCGTCCAACTGGATACAACTTGGGCTATATCTTCCACCGTTACTTCACTGTTTTCTTGGCCCTGCTTTTCCTTCCAGGTTTTCTTCGTTTTATCGAGCTTTTCACGAAGTCGCTGTTCTGTATCACGTAGGGAAGCGGCCTTTTCAAATTCCTGACTTTGAACAGCTGCATCTTTTTCTTTACGAGTTGTTTCAAGTTTTATTTCAAGTTCTTTAAGATTTGGCGGCGTTGTATAAGAACGAAGTCTTACTTTGGAGCCAGCCTCATCAATCAGATCAATTGCTTTATCTGGTAAGAATCGATCAGAAATGTAACGATCAGATAGTTGAACAGCTGCTTCAATCGCCTCATCTGTAATCGTAACACGATGATGGGCTTCATAACGATCGCGAAGACCTTCCAATATTTGGATAGACTCTTCAATAGTCGGTTCATCAACTTGAATAGGTTGGAATCGTCTTTCCAGAGCCGCATCCTTTTCGATATATTTGCGGTATTCGTCTAGTGTGGTAGCACCAATACATTGTAGTTCCCCACGGGCAAGGGATGGTTTCAGAATATTTGAAGCATCAATAGCCCCTTCTGCTCCCCCCGCACCGATTAACGTATGAAGTTCGTCAATGAATAAAATAATATTACCTGCCTGGCGAATTTCATCCATCACCTTTTTTAAACGATCTTCAAATTCACCTCGATATTTGGTACCAGCTACTACCGTACCCATATCTAAAGTCATGACACGTTTCTCTCTAAGAATTTCCGGTACTTCATTTTGAATAATTTGTTGGGCAAGCCCCTCAGCAATGGCTGTCTTACCTACACCTGGCTCTCCTATAAGTACTGGATTATTCTTTGTTCTTCTACTTAAGACTTCAATGACTCTTTGGATTTCCTTACTTCGGCCTATAACCGGGTCAAGCGTTCCCTCTTTTGCGATTGCAGTTAGATCACGGGCCAAACTATCAAGTGTTGGGGTATTCGCACTAGAAGAAGAACTGGTACCATGAGCATTGGCTTCATTATTTCCTAGTAATTGCAGAACTTGTTGCCGAGCCTTATTTAAGCTGACACCTAAATTAGTCAATACTCGAGCTGCTACACCTTCTCCTTCTCGAATCAAGCCTAACAATATATGTTCTGTTCCTACATAGGAGTGACCTAATTTTCTGGCCTCATCCATCGATAATTCAATTACTTTTTTTGCGCGGGGTGTATAGTGCAAGTTTTGAGATTGTTCATTTCCCCTACCAATTAGATTCTCCACTTCCTTTTGAATCTTTTCAGGGCTTAATGCAAGTCCATACAATGCCTTAGCTGCAATCCCTTCCCCTTCTCTGACTAAACCTAACAATATATGTTCCGTTCCAATATTGCTATGTCCAAGACGTAATGCCTCCTCTTGGGATAAAGCTAATACCTTCTGTGCTCTTTCTGTGAAACGCCCAAACATCATATAATCTCCTCCTAACTATCCTTCTCTTCCATTTTTAATCGTTCTCTGATAAAGGAAGCCCTTTTCATATCTCGTTCAATAGGTCGTAATGGGCCACCTTCATATTGTTGAAGAAAGCCTGGTTGTGTTAAAATCATTAATTCATTTAATATATTTCTTGATAAATGTTTAATATATCCTAAATCTATGCCCAATCGTACATCAGATAAACGTTCACTCGCTTCTTTTGTTTCAATTACCCGACTATTTGCCAAAATTCCATAGGAGCGAAACACTCTATCCTCTAATTGTATGTTTGATGTTTTGAGTAATGCTTTCCTAGCAGCCCTTTCCTGTGTAATAATTTGCTGAACAATGCTTACTAAATCATCTACAATATCTTCCTCTGATTTACCTAATGTAATTTGATTGGAAATTTGGAATATGTTTCCTAATGCTTCTGTTCCTTCCCCATAAATCCCTCTTACAACGAGGCCAAGTTGGTTGATAGCTGGCACAATTCGAGACATCTGCCTTGTTAAAACTAAAGCAGGTAAGTGTACCATTACGGATGCTCGCAAACCTGTGCCTACATTTGTTGGACAACTAGTCAAATACCCGAGTTTTTCATCAAAAGCATAATCAAATTGCTCTTCTAATATGTCATCCACCACATTGGCCTTATCTAGAGCTTCCTTAATTTGAAGTCCTGAGAATAAGCACTGAATTCTGATATGATCTTCCTCATTGATCATAATGCTCAGATCTTCTTTTTCTGATAAAATAACTGCCCCATGAGGTGAATCGCCAGCTAAACGGGGACTAATCAAGTGCTTTTCCACTAGTACCTTTTTTTCTAATTGTTTTAATTGCTCTATTGGTAGATATTCTACACCCTCATAAGCTTGGAGGTAACCGGAGTGAACCATTTCTGCTAATCTACTTGCTATTTCCCTAGCCTCTTCATTTTCAAACAAAGTAGGAAATTTATAATTTCTTAAGTTTCTTGCAAGCCGAATACGGGAACTAAGAACAATATCTGCCTCCGGTCCTTCTGCACTCATCCAAGAGCTGACGGCCTTATTAAGAAATCTTTCTAGACTCATCCTTGATTTCCCTCCTCGTCTTGATATTTTTTTTCTAGGGAACGGATTTGATCCCGTATTTTAGCCGCCTGTTCAAATTCCTCATCCGTAATTAGGGATTGTAATTCTGCTTTAAGTTTTTGCACCTGCTTTTTGATATGAAGGGAACCACCAATTCTTTTTGGCAGCTTGCCTCCATGTTCTATATTCCCAGTATGAAGTCTCTTTAATATGGGGGCTAATTGTTCTCTGAATGTTTCATAGCAGTGAGCACAGCCAAATCGACCAATTTTAATAAATTGTTGATAAGTCATTTTACAAACATCACATTGAAGAATGGAACCAGGAGGAGAAGTATTTGGCTTAGCCTGTTTTACAGCTGAATCAAAATTTAACAGACCTGCCAATAAATCATTGAATGAAAAGGCCCCTGAGCCTTCATTCATAAATAACTCTCCTTTTTCTTGAGCACACCTTTCACAGAGCTGAATGGTCGTTTTTTCCCCGTTTACAACTCTTGTAAAATGCAATGTAGCTGGTCTCTCTTTACATTCCTGGCAAATCATTGCGCTCACCTTCCTTCATCTATTCATATTTTATAGCTTGAAGCATCGCTTTTAGCATTCTAGCTCTTAACTGATCACGAAGTGGAAGTTCCACGTAGATAACAGAGCGATCAACAACACTTAACATCAACCTTGCTTCTTTCTCCGTCACAATTCCTTCTTCTAATAGGCGAAGAATTATATCATGAGCACTTGACTGAGAAATTTGGCTTTCTGTTAATGCAGATAGTTGATCAATTAAATGGGATTTATCATGTGAACGGACTTTAGAAATGCGAATGTAGCCGCCTCCCCCCCGCTTACTCTCTACAAGATATCCACGTTCAATTGTAAAACGTGTATTAATTACATAATTAATCTGGGAAGGGACACATTGAAATTTATCGGCAACCTCACTTCTTTTAATTTCAACGATTTCTTTCTCACTCAATTCCAAAACTTTTTTTAAATAATTTTCAATAATATCCGATATATTCCTCACTGTCACGCCTCCTTCCCTAGGTTATTATCTCATCGTCTCATTGACTTTGACTATATTTGACTTAATTATACATGAAAAGATAATAAAAAGGCAACGGTCTTCTTTTATCAATATTTTAGCCACAATTATAAAGATCAAAACATCCTCCACAAAGCAAAGAAGTATAGATCACCCGCTAAGCGGGCGACACACATATTAATAAAACGTCTTCATGTATAATTCTAATTTATAAAAAGCATTCTAGAACTTTAGTGCCCTATGTCACCGATAGAATAACAGTGCCGAACTTTTACTACTACTAAATCTAAACGCTGCTCACTGAGCATCACATTAACAATATAACGCATAAAAGCACATAAAAAAGACACACTCTTCACAAGGGTGTCTACTGTTTTTTTCTTTTAAAATAGAGATAAAGCTAAAAAGGTTGATTTCCGCTGCGAGCGGACGCTTTCCGCTCCAATCAACGGTGTTTCCTATTAACTGAATGAAGTGATAGATATGATGACGAAGAATCAAATTAATGAACGCGAACCTGGAAATGCTGACAATTGAGCAGTTGGTTTCTCACGACCATCTGGTGCGCAAACTGGATGCGGCTATTGATTTCTCCTTTATCTATCCATTAAGTGATCAGCCAATGCACAGAGAGTATGAATCACCAAAAGATGATTCAACGTCATATCAGGCAAGATTACTTGGATGTAGCTGAGGAGTTACGTCACAATCATAAAATCAAAGAAATAGAAGGGAAGCGTAAAGAGACAATTGAGCGTGTCTTTGCCGATGCAAAAGAAAAGCAAGGCCTACGATGGACAACCCTCAGGGGACTTAAAAAAATGTCCATCCAGGCGATGCTGACTTTTGCTGCCTAAATCTTGAGAAGCTGGCCAGCTGGACATGGAAAACGCCAACCATGGCGTAATAGAAACGATAAGGAGAGTATTTATGGCTCTTTTTCATAGAATTATCCTGTATGAATAGCAAAAGGGTTGGAAATCATTTTGATTTCCATGTCTTTCGCTTGCCTGGCAACGTCCTGCTCTCACAAGGGGAAGCCCCTTATTACCATCGGCGCGCGAGCTTAACTGCCCTGTTCGGGCTTCGGAACACGATGAC
>NZ_JAGGKH010000004.1 GCF_017873565.1 Lederbergia galactosidilytica | reverse complement strand
AGATAAAGGAAACACAACGAGCCAGGGGTGAGTTGATGTTGACTTATCGTAGGAAGAAGGCGTAAATTTGCTAGTCGCTGGGCGCTACAGCTAGCTAAAGAAAAGCGAAAGGCGGTTGCCCAGGGGCGACAAGCAAATGTTCTTGAACCAAAGACGGGTGAACTTTCCCTTCATTGGTTCAAGGTTATTTGAGCTCGAGCCCCTACTGCCTGTAGCCAGCCAAAGAAAAGCGAAAGCGTCCGTTTAGCGGCGTACAAATTTAAAGGTTTCTGACGAGATAAAGGAAACACAATGAACCAGAGGTGAATTGATGTTGACTTATTGTAGGAAAGAATCTGTAAGTTTACTAGTCAAATGGGCTTTTAAGGATAAATGTTGAACTTATAAGGTGGATAAAGTCCCCCAAATTCATAAGGGAAGGCGATTATGAACTTAAATTATGAACTTTCAAGTGAAGATCGATTAGCTGTTCAAAAGGAGATTGGCAAAATAATCCGATATTGTATACCGGCTGATCTATCCCTAAGCGGACGGAGGACCAAGGGTTATTTTGTGATTGGTGATGAAAAATGGGCTTATGTGGAAGCTGGAAAAGTAGAGGAAAGTGATTTTATCTCAGAGGCTTATGAGTATAAAATTATACCGTTAATTGGAAATGCAATTCTTGAAGCGAGCGATGAGTTGGGGAAACGAATTATTGTTAGAGTTTCTATGGAGCATATTGCCCGTCTTTCTTATATAGCGCAGATCTTAAATTACCTAACAACGAAAAGGGAAATTCGGATCTATAATGAGGAAGATGAAAGAGTTTGTGCAAAATGTGGAAATAGATTACTTCATGGAGCGAGAACTTGCGCAAAATGTATGAATAAGACGGCAGTATTGAAAAGGTTATTAGGCGTGTCTAAATCCCATTGGCGTATGCTTTTGTTAGGATTATTTATTTTACTTATCACTTCTGCTGTGGCTTTATCAGGTCCTTATTTTCAAAAGCTCCTTGTCAATTCATCCCTTCAGCCACCAGAGGGGCAAGAACCAAGTATAACAATGTTCTTTGTGGCGATAGGCGGTATTTTGTTTGCTTTAGTAGTGGGTGAACTATTAAATGTTGCTAAAGGCAGAGTGATGGCGACCGCTAGTTCCACAATTGCAGCTGATTTGAGGAAAATGGTCTATGAAAAGGTACAAAATCTTTCACTTGGATATTTGACATCCCAGCGAGCGGGCGATTTGATGAATCGGGTGACATCTGATACGAATCGAATTAGAAGGCTAATTCAGGAAGTCTTTACTACCGCAATCTATCAAATGATCATGCTTATATCAGTGGCGGTCCTATTGTTAATCACTGACTGGCGTCTAGCATTAATTGTATTATTACCGGCACCTTTTGTCGCTTATTTACAATTTATGACTTGGCGTGTGATTGTTAGAAGACTTTTTCGTAAGCAATGGAAGATTTTTGATAAAGCAAATTCCTATCTTCATGATGTGTTGAGCGGGATTAGAGTAGTAAAAACCTTCGGGAAAGAACAGCAGGAGATCAAAAAGTTCAGACAATATAATACGGAGTATGCGACAGCAGCCTTTAAGTCCGAAAAAATATATAGTATCCTCACTCCCATATCAACGTATCTTCTTCAGATTGGTACGTACTTTGTGTTATTAGTTGGGTGCAATATGATCCTCGATGGTAACCTAAATCTTGGTGAACTTGTCCAGTTTACAGGATACGCCAGTATGATTTTTGGGCCGCTCGCATGGCTGATGAATATGCCAAGATGGATTGCGAATGCAGTTATTGCAATTGATCGCATCTTCTCAGTCATTGATGAGGAACCAGAAGTTTATGATAAGGAAACGTCAATCCAGCATACCATTCAGGGAACGATTGAGTTTAATAATGTCACATTTGGTTATAAATCTTATGAGCCTGTATTAAAACATATCAATTTTTTGATTAAGCCAGGGGAAATGATTGGACTTGTCGGCCATTCTGGTTCTGGAAAATCGACGCTTACTAATCTAGTATCACGCTTTTATGATGTAAATGAAGGGGCAATTTTAATTGATGGCCATGATATAAGAACGATTAAACAAGAGGATCTACGTTCACAAATTGGTGTAGTCCTACAAGAAACAATGCTATTTAGAGGTTCGATTATGGAAAATATCCGTTACTCCAAGCCTGATGCAACAATGGAAGAAGTGATTCAGGCGGCAAGAATTGCCAATGCACATGAATTTATTATTAATTTACCAGATGGGTATGATACAAGGCTAGAAGAGAATGGTAATAATATATCTGGAGGAGAGAGACAACGGATTACCATTGCTCGAGCTGTCCTCCATAACCCACGCATCTTAATTTTAGATGAAGCGACTGCCTCCCTTGATATAGATACAGAAACGGCTATTCAAGAAGCCTTACAGCGGATCACGAAAAACCGCACGACGATAGCCATTGCTCATAGGCTCTCTACATTAAAGAATGCTGATCGACTTCTAGTTCTGAATAAGGGTGTAATTGCAGAAGTGGGTACCCATCAAGAGTTAATGCATAAGCAAGGAATCTACTATGGTTTAATTATGGCTCAACGAAATATGACAAAAACAAAGGAAAAGACCGGGTAGTGTTTGTGTTCAAATATGACAGCGGCTTTAAAGACAGACAAAAGGCTATGATTCCACTTAGAATCACAGCCTTTTTGTGGATTTTATAAGAATAAGAAAATATAAAAATTGGCTAGTGACTAGCAAACATCTCTCAGATTCTACCTACAATAAATCAACATTAGTTCGCTTCAGGCTCACGATGATTCTTTTACTCGTCAGGAGCTTTTAAATTCACACGATGTAGGTCAAAATAGCTTTGTGACGTACAAGGATGTACTTAGTGCAGGCGAAGCGACAGGACGGCGCGCACTTAGTCGTTCATCCTTATGACGGACGCTTTCGCTTTTCCTAAGTTCGATTCCAGAACCGCTTTTGTGCAAGGGCGTCAATAAATTGATTGGTAAAATCAGGGTTATCTGTTGCTAAGATGACACCATCCATATTATTCATTATGGATTGCAGTATATACGAATCAGCATCTGCGGCCATACCGATTGGTTTCAAGTGCAAGTAGTGCATGCGAACAAAGTCGAAGATATATTGATCAAACTTCACCTTGTTTGCTGATTCGCCACCTACAACATAAATAGAATCATAAAGAACTGGATGGACGGTTAAAAACGTCTTGTTGGCCTCTAATTCAGTTCCATCTTTTCCAATTACAGGTCCGAGTGTATCTGAAATAATGTCCAGAATTACTCCATTTTGCAATAAAACATCTAATGTTTTTTGAACCTCTTTTCCATTAAACTCATTCCCAATTAGAACGGCAACCTTTTGGGTCATTGCTGAGTGTGGGGAATTTAGCTGACTTAGGGATGGATAGCTACGTTCTACCTTTACATGGCTGTTTTGCGGTTTTCCTACCCCGATATTTTTTGCAATTTGATTGGCCATCTCCTTATCGACATTGGCCCAAAATTCAACATTCTTTTGGCGAATCGTTTTATCCTGAACACTGCCTAGGTGAAAACTGAATGATTCAACTAAGTCTTGCTTTTCTGGCCTAGTTAAACTATTCCAATAGACCCTAGCTTGGGAGTAATAATCTTGAAAAGAATCACTTGGGTGTTCTCTTGTGACATGGCCTTCTAAGTTGTCAGGGTAGTTTTCATAACCACCTTCATTGGGAGATGATTCTTCCGGTGTATTGCAAGCTGCTGAATTCTTATGATAATGAACTGTATCCATATCTATCGGATATTTATTATAACTGTCCCGTAAATTATGGGCTGTCTCTACTATTGGACGATTGACAGGAAGCTCTTCATAATTAGCGGTATGTTGACGATATAACTCTGTATCCCGATAAGCAAATGATCGTCCTTGTAAAACGGGATCATTAGTGAATTCAATACCTGGCACTAAGTTAGCTGGGTTGAATGCCGATTGTTCTTCCTCCGCAAAAAAGTTATCCATCAAGCGATTTAATGTCATTTTTCCTATTAATTTAACTGGTACTTCTTCTTCTGGCCAAAGCTTTGTATCATCTAGGATATCAAAGTTAAATTTGAACTCGTCCTCTTTAGCGATTAACTGCACACCAAGTTCATATTCTGGATAGACGCCATTTTCAATCGCTTCCACAATATCCCGCCGATGGAAGTCTGGATCAACACCGCCAATCAGATTTGCCTCTTCTAGAAGCAATGAATGCACACCGAGCTTGGGTTTCCAGACGAAACGAACAAAAGTTGCTACACCCTTTTCATTAATGAACCGAAAAGTATTGATTGGATATCCTTCCATCATTCGCCAGCTTCTCGGACGACCACGCATTGACATGAGCCACATGACCATATGGGCTGATTCTGGATTGCTTATTACATAATCCCAAAAATGATCGTGAGCGACGGTTGCTTGTGGCATATGTGTTTTAGGATTAGGTTTAGCAGCATGAGTAACATCCATAAATTTCATCGAATCGGCCAAGATGAATACCGGAAATTGCAAAGCAAGAGAATCATAATTTCCTTCTTCGGTGTAAAATTTTACAGCGAACCCACGGATATCTACGGCCGTATCCTTTGATCCCCGATTACCAATAAAATTGGAAAATCTCACAAAAACGGGTGTTTCCTTTCCTGGTTCTAGCAAAAATTTTGCCGTTGTATAATCCTTCATCGATTCATATGTTTCAAAGACACCATACACTCCAAATCCTCGAGCATGAACAACTTTTTCAGGTATTCGCTCCCGATTAAAATGCGACTGTTTTTTATAAAAATGGAAATCTTGCATCAATAGCGGACCACGCTTCCCAGCCCGTAATGTCTGCCGATCATTTGATACCGCCGTGCCACTAACTTCTTGCATTCGCTCGTTGGATCCTGTGTTCTGCTGGCGGAATGGATCTAATTGCTCATCTTTTTTATCGTTATTTTTATCCTTATCCATCATACAATCACCTCTTCTAATTTAGTAAACTATTCCAATATTGTTGTTCTTTGCTTGCCGAAATGACCGTACCGAATTGTTCTAGTTAACTTTAGATATTTCAATATTCTCCTTCCCTCTACAGGCCCTTATCAAACAGTTCTCCAGCATAGATTAAGAAGGGTCTATATTAATAGTAAAGGTTGTCTAAAACATCGTCTAATTAAACCAAACATCCATACCAAAACATCTCTGGAAAACTCGGCAAAATATAATGATGCTACATAGATCAATAAGGTGTACAATTAGCCACAAGGATTTTGAAGAAAGTGAAAAATACGATAGAATTAGTTTTTAATCTGTATCATACAAATTTAATGTAATAAAAAGGATGGAGTTATATGGATGGAAGAAATAGATCCAGTATTATGCCAGGACAAATGGTAGAAATTGTATTAAAAAAAGATCAAGCAACAGGCAACAGAACAAGGGGTGTTGTGAAGGATATTCTTACTAACTCTACTTCACACCCTCATGGTATTAAAGTGCGCCTTCAAGACGGCCAAGTGGGAAGAGTAAAGGCAATTGTAAAAGAATGATAATGGGGGACAGTTTGGCTAGTATATTGAGGGGAGAAAAAAACTGGGATCAAAATCGGTCGCAGTTTTTTGGACTATCCTGAATCGAAAAATAACAGGCAGTTATGTTGTATGTTAGGATTTTCGGTTTAATGTGTGGAAATATGAAATGATAAACCGCCTAGAAAATAAAAGCTGCGAGACTTCTATAAGGGTGCTCCTGAAAAGGCTAAAAACAAAGTTCCAGTCTGAGTTATCTTCATAATAAATAGCATTCCGTACTTACATTATATAACTTTACTGGTAAAAACTGTTTTTTAAACAGATTGAACGGATTTTTAGATACAAAGAGTCTTGAAACTTATGTAAATTATATATGAAAGCGTTTCCCTAAATTGAAAATGAGGGGGGAGAGAGTTAAACAGAAACGAGAATAGAATACCGACACCATGAATCTTTTACAGTTCGAAAAATTAGAAAGGTCAGGTGTGCCTAACGACGACAAGGGAGAAAAATATGCTTTACTTTCCTTGTTTTTTCTATTTTTTGCGGATGAAGTATGAAAGGAATTAAGTCGAAGAAAGAAGATTATCGGAAAATGGAAGATTATAAGATTTAGACTAAGGAAACGTAGCTTAAATTAATAAGAAGAAACGAACTTGGATGAAAGTGCAAATCAACATAGAGGAACCCCTAGATAAAAATAAGGAGGGTTTTAATGAGTAAGAAGTTTTCAGTTTTTATAGTGGTGTTGATGGTGTTTTCTCTATTTTCTCAAGGCGGTGTACTTGCCGACTCGCAATCGCCAAATGATACAGAAGATAAGCCAGTAAATTATAGATTTGATTTTGGTTCAGGTTCAAGTCCAGTAGAAGAGGGTTATCTTAAAGTAGCTAATACACTAATTTATAGCGAGGAGATAGGTTATGGATTTGATCGAGAGGTAGGATTTCGCGATCGCGGTGAACCAGATAATTTGCGTAGAGATTTTGTATTAGCGGATGGCGCTGAGTTTATCGTTGATTTACCAAATGGCGATTATTTTATCCGAATTATTGCGGGAGATCAGATTGCCTTTAATCGAACTAGTTTTACAATTGAAAATGAAGACTATGGCAGTATCACATCACAGTCAGGAGAGTATTCAGAGTTAACGAGTAATATAACTGTTGCGGATGAACAGCTAAATATTAAGATCGGAGAAAATGGCCGTGTAAACGCACTAGAAATTACTCCTATGTCTGAGATTTTAAATTTAGAGCTTAGCGAAGTTATTCTATCACCAGAGACTTTTGTGAAACTTAAGTGGGATGCAGATGATGCGGCTAAGAGTTATAAGATTTATCGAAAACAAGCTGGAGATAAAGAATTTACTCATATTGATGATTCAACAAAAGCTGAATATATAGATGAGTCTGTTGAATTAGGCTCAAGCTATATCTATGCTGTCTCAATGATAAATGATCAAGGGATCGAATCAGCGAAAAGCAATGAAGTATCAGTAAATTTGATCGATGAATCTGTTCCTATCCCCGAAGCCCCAACAGGGTTAGAACTTGAGAGTGCAGAGGATAAGTCCATCACTGTTAAATGGGAAACAGTGGATGGTGCAGTTGAGTATCATATCTATCGATCACGGTTTAACCAAGAGGATTATCCAGATTATGAAATCAATTATACCAAGGTCGGTGTAACGAAAAATACTAGCTTTAAAGATGAGTCTATCTTCACTACTAACCACTACTATTATGTGGTTTTTGCGGTAAATGAAGGTGGGAAATCGGAGGCATCGGAGGTGTTAGAAACGCCTATTACTAAAAAGCAATTGCGGCAAATGGAAGACCTCAACCGTTCATTGGTTGCAGTAGATACTGAAAATGGAGTGTATGTAGGTTGGAGGATGTTAGGGACAGACCCAAAAGAGGTCACCTTTGATCTTTACCGTGATGGAGAGAAGGTGAACAAGGAACCAATCACAACAAGTACGAACTATTTAGATGAAAAGGGAACAAGTAATTCGAAGTACCAAGTGCGCGTGAATAACGGTAGTGGAGATCTGATGACGGAAGAAGTAGGGGTTTGGTCTGAGCAATATTTAAGCGTCCCACTAGATAAGCCAGAAGGTGGGGTTACTCCTGATGGGGTAAAATACACGTATTCTGCCAACGATGGTAGTGTCGGTGACGTAAACGGAGATGGAAATTACGAGGTTATATTAAAATGGGATCCATCAAATTCGAAGGATAACTCACAAAGTGGCCATACAGGCAATGTGTATATTGATGCTTATACCCTTGAAGGGGAGAAACTTTGGAGAATTGATCTGGGGAGAAATATCCGTGCAGGTGCTCATTACACGCAATTTTTGGTCTATGACTTTGATGGTGATGGGAAAGCAGAAGTAGTAATGAAGACGGCAGATGGGACCGTCGACGGAGTTGGCAATGTCATTGGTGACCCTGATGCCGATTATCGTAATTCTAATGGCTATATATTGGATGGTCCAGAGTATTTGACCGTGTTTAACGGTGAAACAGGCGAGGCAATGGAAACGATAGATTATTATCCTTCACGTGGCAATGTTAGTGATTGGGGAGACAATTACGGAAATCGTGTAGACCGTTTCTTAGCAGGAGTCGCTTATTTAGACGGAGAACATCCAAGTATTGTAATGGCACGTGGTTATTATACGCGAGCTGTTCTAGCTGCCTATACTTGGCGCGATGGCAAATTGACGGAGGAATGGGTCTTCGATAGTGATGAATCTGGAAACGAAGCTTATGCAGGCCAAGGAAATCATAGCCTATCTGTAGCAGATGTCGATGGAGATGGCAAAGATGAAATTATTTATGGTGCCGCAGTCATTGATCATAATGGTACTGGACTATACTCAACAGGTTTGGGACACGGAGATGCAGGTCATGTTAGTGACCTAGACCCGAACCGGCCTGGACTCGAAATTTATGAGGTTTATGAGAATAAAAGCTCTCCTTATGGTTTTGCATTACGAGATGCGGAAACAGGTGAGATCTTATCGGGAAAACAGACAGGTACAGATGTTGGGCGAGGGCTAGCGGCAGACATAGATCCACGTTATGACGGTACAGAATATTGGGCTTCTAGTAGTTGGGATGGATCCAGTGGTAAGAGTGGTCTTTTCTCAGTAGAAGGTGAATTGATTACCAAGGAGACACCAAGTTCCATGAATTTTGCTATTTGGTGGGACGGAGATCTAATGCGTGAATTGTTAGATCATAATTTTAACCCTGATGTTGATCCACATGGTGTAGGTAAAATTGAAAAGTGGAATTGGAAAACAGAAAAATTAGAGACATTATTGGTTCCAGAGGGCACCCGTACCAATAACTGGACAAAGGGAAATCCGACACTTCAAGCCGATTTGTTTGGGGATTGGCGGGAAGAAGTCATTTGGCCTTCTGCTGATAGTACCGAATTACGTATCTATACTACAACAGACATGACGGAACACAAAATCTTTACTTTAATGCATGATCCACAATATCGTACGGCCATTGCCTGGCAAAATATTGCTTATAATCAGCCGCCACATCCAAGTTTCTTTATTGGAGCGAATATGGATGAGCCGCCAATGCCAAATATTGAGGTAGTAAAGATAGATAGGGATGATCCGGATCCTGAACTAGATGTTTCCGAGTTAGAATCTTTATTGGAAGAGGCAAAGTCGATAAAGAATGATGGAAAGTACACAGATAGAACTTATGCCGTCTTACAAGCTGCTATTTCAGGGGCGGAAGACGCCTTAGGAAATATTCAAACAGAAGATGAATTGAACGCCGCTCTTGCCTCATTACAAGCAGGAATAGACAGTCTAATTCAAATGGATAAACTCGATACAACATATTTGTTATCTATTCTAGATGACTATAAGAACGATTTTGCAGAAAAGGATTATCGTGCTCTCACGGTCCATTTGCAATCTGTGGGACAGTTCGAGAAAAAGAATGCGGCTGAAAAAGTTGTCAAACATTTGGAGAGCTTCAATAAATTACTTGATCATCAACAGAAAGACAATTCTATTTCTCAAGAACTATATGACATTTTAAAAGCGGATACTAAGACCCTTATTAAGAAATGGGAATAGATTTAAAGGATATTTTAGGGAGTCCCCTATGTAATGAAATTTGAGTCCAACTAGGACTCCCTTAAAAATAGCTTTATTTATTTTTAAGGAAGGGAGATGACAATGGAAAAAAGACGAAAGTTACTGGATAGAAAGAGAGTATGGATTCAAAAAACAATCCATTTATTCATCCCATTTTATTTACTATGTTTAATTGGCTCACACTTAACTTCACCAACAAGTGCTTCCTTTACTCATACATCAACAGTTGTAGGTAGTTTAACAGTTGTTCCCAAGGGCCAAGGAGAAAATATACCTTTTGAAGACGAAGCTTCTATAGAAAATAATGGGGAAATCGAAGCTGTAGATCGTAAAAGTGAAGACACCGAACAGGTAGAAAAGGATAAAGAGGTTTCCGATGTGGAGGATCCTAAAGAAAATGAAGAGGACCAAATTCAGGCGAACGAAAATTCGCAAGAAGATATAGAAGGTCAAGAGGGGGTAGATTCCGTACCTGAAGGGGAACAAGTTAGCGAAGTTCAAGAAGGAGAAGAAGGTGAAGTGAATTCAGACAAAATCCAGTCATCTGATTCTCAAAAATTAGATTCAGCGGAGTGGGGGAAATGATAGGGAAAACCATCCTAAAATGGATGAGCCAAGCTATATCAACGTTATTTATCATTTTATTAGTATGCGCTGTTTTCATTGTTTTATCGTCACGAGCAGCAGGAGGAGAACCAAGCCTTTTTGGCTATCAATTAAAAGCTGTATTATCTGGTTCAATGGCGCCAGAAATGTCGGTTGGTTCACTAATATTAATTCAATTAACGGATGAAAAGGAGATATTTCAAGCTGGGGACGTCATTACATTCAGAACAGACGAAAACATTCTTATTACGCACAGAATCATGGAGATTGAGAAAAGTGGACAGCAGTTTATAACAAAGGGGGATAACAATAATGGGCCTGATACGCAACCTGTTATGGCGCAAAATATTGTTGGAAAATATTCGGGCGTGTCAATCCCCTATGTAGGCTATGTCTTCCACTATATGAATACTAAGCAAGGCGCCCTTTTACTGCTAGTTATACCTGGCCTATTATTTCTAGGACATGCTGTATTTACTATTTGGCGTGCTTTACGTCTTATTGAAGGATCGCAAAAATCGCAGCTAAAAGAGGAATCATAAAAGTGTTCGGTCCGAAAAACAAAAAAATGGGGGATAAAATAATGAATATCAAAAAACAATTAGCGACAGGTCTATTATCAGCTGTACTAGGTGTTACATTAATTGGAAGTGGAACATATGCCTATTTTAGTGATAGTGAAAAAACAAACAATACCTTTGCGGCGGGGACATTAGATCTCTCGGTGAATCCAACACAAATAATTAATGTAGACAATATGAAACCAGGCGACTCTTTTATTCGTGACTTTGAACTTATTAATAACGGAACACTCGATATTGGAAAGGTATCATTAGAAACAGCCTACACAGTGGCAGATGCTAATGGAGATAATACAGCCGATTTCGGTGAGCATATTGAAGTGGAATTTCTTTATAATTTAGATCGATTGGATGAAGTTATTTATGAGACAACATTAGCAGAACTCAAGGACATAAACCCAGAAGTTATAAACGAAAAAATCTTTGGCGAGATTTTTGATGGAGAGGGTCTGCCAGTCGGAGCAGAAAATGATCTTGTCGTAAAATTTACTTTTAAAGATAATGACGAAGACCAAAATCAATTCCAAGGAGATTCATTGGATCTTACTTGGACATTTACTGCTGAACAAAAAGAGGGAGAGCAAAGATAATTAATTTTGATGCAGGAAATGGGACTGTCCAACATAGGAAGGTTGGACAAATCCCATTTTCTTTTCTGTGGAATAGAGGCATATAATGAGTAAAAATATAGGAAGTTTGCTACAGTCGGGAAACGATATAACTCCGCTCACACCGCCTTATGTCAAGGGTAGTGGCCTATACTCTTCTCGCTTGGTTTTGAGCTTTTCTCCCAGGATAGTTTGTAATCGGCATACAATTTCTACGTGGGACATCTTAAATCTATCGTCTATTCCTCCTTCTTTTCATACCTTTTTTATATTGAACGGATAGTTTTTTATAAATGGCTCATACTACACAAGTAAAACATATTTAGGAGGTATAGGAATGGAATTTCAACAACCACAAAACCACCAAAACGTTGAAACTGGTGTTGTTCCACCGCAAATGAATCATGGCGGCCATGAAATGTTTGATGTACATGAGGTGTTATCAGGTGCTATCAACACAATGAATACTTATACAATGTTAAGTGAACATGTACAAGATCCAGAACTGCGCGATATTTTGCAACGTCAAAAGCAATTTATGGCAGATGAATACAATATAACTTTAGAATGTTTTAAAACAGGACAAGATCCTGCAAAGCCTACACAAAGCTATAAAATGAAACAGGGGAATGACTTTACTTATGGAATGCAACCAACAGGTCAGCCCCAAAAACCAATGCAGTCTGCTACTGAATTAAACGACGAAACGATTGCACTTAGCATGTTAAATGCGGTAAAGTCGGTTGCACCTGTTAAAACTAGTGCTGCGATGGAAGCTACAAATCCAGTCGTTCGTCGCGTACTTGCGGATTCTCTGCCTAACTGTATTGAAATGGCCTATGAGATCTCTCTCTATCAGAATAAGCATGGTTATTATCAAGTGCCACAGCTTTCTCAACAGGATATGCAGCAGATGCAGAGTGGCTATGCACCTGCACCTGTCCAACCGCAAATGCCAGGCAGCAATCCTGCCCATTAATTCAGGGAGGATATCAATAGAGTAGAACTTCTCTTTTATTAAAAAGCGCCACTTCCTTTAAATGGAAGTGGCGCTCAGAGTGTAGACAAACACGAATTTTGGTGTTTGCCTACAGTCTTTTTTCTTTTAAAATAGAGATAAAGCTAGAAAGGTTGATTTCCGCTGCGAGCGGACGCTTTCCGCGGGCACGGCTTCAGCCGCTTCCCTCGCTGCGCTCAGTCCAGGGTCTTCAGCTCGCGCTGTTCCCGCTGGAGTCGCCACTCTCCGCTCCAATCAACATGTGTTTCCTATTAACTGAATGAGATGATGGATATGATGACGAAGAATCAAATTAATGAACGAACAGCTGGAAATGCTGACAATAGAGTAGTTGGTTCCTCTAGACCATCTGGGTGCGCAAACTGGATGCGGCTATTGATTTCTCCTTTATCTATCCATTAGTCGAAGATCTTTACTCAACCATTGGGAGACCCAGCATAGATCTTGTTGTACTGATCAAGATGACATTCATTCGGTATACCTTTGGCATCCGTTCCATGCGCCAGACAATCAAGGAAATTGAAACAAATGTGGCATATCGCTGGTTCCTTGGCTTTGGCTTTCATACATACAGAGGTTCCTCACTTTTCCACGTTCGGAAAAAACTATGTGCGTCGATTTGCAGATACAGACTTATTCGAGCAGATCTTCTATAAAGTTCTAAACGAGGTGGCAAACCGCGAGCTTCTCAGCCCCGACCATGTCTTTATTGATTCGACCCATGCGAAAGCCAGCGCGAATAAAAGAAAGTTTGAGAAGAAGGTTGTTCGGAAAAAGACGATTGAGCGTGTCTTTGCCAATGCAAAAGAAAAGCATGGCATGCGATGGACAACCCTTAGGGGACTTAAAAAAATGCCCATGCAGGCGATGCTGACTTTTGCTGCCTTACATCTTAAGAAGCTGGCTAGCTGGACATGGAAAACGCCAACCATGGCGTAATAGAAACCATAAGGAGAGCATTTATGGTTCTTTTTCATAGAATGATCCTGTATGAATAGCAAAAGGGTTGGAATTCATTTTGATTTCCAACCCTTTTGTCTACACTCTGAGCGCCACCTCCTTTAAATGGAAGGGGCGATTTTTAAATATCCCTCTCCATAATATCTAGAAAAAAAGTAGATAGAAATAAGTTTTTGAATAGAAAGGATTTTGAATATATTATAAATATAAGAAGGTTTATTTTACCGTATAAGGAGAAAACTTCATATACGAAGAATTACATTATTACAAAAAATGTGGATATCTACACTTTTTTTGTTATATTAGTATAAAGGATTGAAAAAATGTTGTAAATGAATTACATGTGATATGGAGGAATGATCTTGCTAGAATTATCAATGGAGGACCCTGAAGGTCTACAAAGAATTGCTCATGCTTTATCATCAGAAGTACGCTTGCAAATTATTAATCTTTTAAATAAAGGGAATATGAATGTCAATCAACTGGCTGAAAGTTTGGAGATCCCGGTCTCCACTACAGCTTCGCATATAAAGATACTCGAAAAGTCTGGACTAATTAATACTGAACTTCGCCCGGCTAGTAGAGGTGCCATGAAAGTTTGCAAGCGTAATTTTGATGATATCCATATTCAATTAAATAGTGTTGAAAATTTTATGAAAAACACTCAGAGATTTTTCGAATTGGAAATGCCGATCGGGCAGTACATCGATTTTGATGTCGCACCGACATGTGGAATGGCGAATCATGAAGGAATGATTATTCCAGAGGATGCCCCTGTCCACTTTTATAGCCCGGAGCGATCAAAAGCACAGATTATATGGACAAGAAAGGGATATTTTGAATATAGATTTCCACTTGTGATTCCAGCGGGTTCAACAGTAGAGTCTGTTCAACTATCTTTGGAATTATGTTCAGAGGCACCGAATCATGATCCTAATTGGCCATCAGATTTAACTGTATGGATAAACGATATTGAAGTTGGAACATGGACAAGTCCAGGAGATTTTGGGGAACGTCCTGGAAAATTAAATCCTAAATATTGGACTGAAACGACCAGTACCCAATATGGGTCATTGAAGACATGGAAAGTGACTAAAAGGCACTCTGCTATTGATGATGTTCATCTTTCTGATGTGACTGTTGATGAACTCGGTGTCTTAGATCGTATGTTTATGTCTTTTAGAATTGGTATTAAGGAAGATGCGATCCATAAAGGTGGCCTAAATTTATTTGGCCGTGAGTTTGGAGATCACCCTCAAGATATAAAACTAAAAATTGAATATTCATAACAATACCTACTTAAAGCTCTTCTATTCTATGTGAAATGAAGAGCTTTATTTATTGAGACATAAATGATGTAATAATTCGAAAATAACAAAACATAACCTTGACATTCAGCAAATGAAGGCGTATTCTTGACATTAATTACAATAAAATTGTAATAAAACAGTTTTATTGTAATTTGGAAGTTATGAGAGAGATCTAGAAAATTGACAGCATTACAAGAAAAAAGTTGAGGGAGAGTATGTAAATGACGGCGAGTGTAACCACATATCAAAGAACAGAATATCCGAGACCACAATTTAAGCGTCAATCTTGGATGAATTTAAATGGTACTTGGAAATTTGCATTTGATGACCACAATGTTGGTGAAAAGGGAGGATGGCATGAACAACCTTCTTTTTCGACAGAGATTCAAGTCCCTTTTACTTATGAAACTAAGGCTAGTGGGATTGGGGAAGAGAAGTTTCATCCATATATTTGGTATCAAAGAACATTTGAAATTCCAAAAGATGAAATTGGGAAAAGAGCCATTTTGCGATTTCAAGCATCTGACTATGTTACAAAAGTATGGGTGAATGGTAGGTATATTGGTGAACATGTCGGAGGATACGCGGCCTTTTCTTTTGATATTAGTCATGCTATTGATCATACAAAAGAAAATGAATTAGTAGTAAAAGTGGAAGACACCCAAAGCTGTACTCAGCCTAGAGGAAAACAGCGTTGGACGGATAAAAACTTTGGTTGCTGGTATGTGCAAAATACGGGTATCTGGCAAACAGTTTGGCTCGAATTTCTAAATGAAGAAAGAATTGAAAGTGTGAAGATGACGCCAAATATCGATACTGGGTCTATTGCTTTTGACTATAAACTAAATGGAGAATTAGCAGAAGATTCAAGACTTGAGACAACCATCACATTTTCAGGAAAAAAAGTGAAACAATTTTCGCTTACACCTGATCGTTTAAATATCCATTTTGAAGTTAGTCTTGCATCAGAAATCCATGAATGGAAAGTATTCCATTGGGCTCCACAACATCCGAATTTATATGATGTTACATTTCGTTTGTATGTTGAAGGAGAACTTGTCGATGAGGTAGATTCCTATTTTGGTATGAGGAAAATCTCTATTAAAGATGGGCAGGTTCTACTAAATAATGTACCAATCTACCAAAAGCTCTTGTTAGACCAAGGGTATTGGACAGATACTATGCTCACCCCTCCATCAGATGAGGCGATGCTGGAGGATATTGATAAAACATTGCAGATGGGCTTTAACGGCGTACGAAAACACCAAAAGATTGAAGATGAACGATTTCTATATTGGTGTGATAAGAAGGGCTTATTGGTATGGTCTGAGATGGCTGCCACATATGAGTTTTCAGATGAAGCGGTGGAAAACTTTACAAATGAATGGTTAGAGATTGTGCAACAGCATTATAATCACCCTTCGATTATCACATGGGTTCCATTTAATGAATCTTGGGGAATCCCTAATATTCTTGTCGATGAAAAGCAACAGAAATTTACAGAAGCGATTTATTATTTAACAAAATCCATTGATTCCGAACGGCCAGTTATTGTAAATGATGGTTGGGAACATACAATTTCAGATATTATCGCCTTACATGATTATGAAGAATTAGGTGAAGCATTTTATGAGCGCTATAAAGACAAAGATAAAATTCTTAATAACGAAGTCACCCATAATCATCATAAATATGCATTTGCTGAGGGCTATGAATATAAAGGCCAGCCTGTCATGCTAACTGAATATGGTGGTATTGCTTTTAATGACGAGAGTGGTTGGGGATATGGAAACCAGGTTGAATCAGAAGAGGCATTTCTAAAGCGCTATCAGGAAATCACGGATGCGATTAAAGCTATTCCTTATATAAGTGGATATTGTTATACGCAAACAACAGATGTTCAACAGGAAATTAACGGATTATTAAGAGAAGATCGAACACCGAAAATTTCTTTGGACAAGATTAAAAAGGTTAATGACACGAGAAGAATAAATCGATAGTAGCTCAGTATTATTAGCTAGCATTAATAATAAGGAAGACTATTAAATAGCATAAGTTATTTATTGATGGTTCACTTGTCACTTCCTAATCTGGGATGTTGGTAGTCTCGTAACCTCAATTCTCCTTAGATTTCGAGGTGACAAGTTTTTTTATAAATCCTACTTTATCAATGATTTATTAACTATTTACTATAAAGGCTTGGACAATATGAAAAATAATTAGGGGGGTATTAAAAATGAGAAAACTAGGTTTACTATTTATGTCGGTCGTACTTATTGTCACTTTATCTGCCTGTGGTAGTAATTCTTCCAGTTCCAGTTCTAGTTCAAGTAAAGAGGTCGTTTTTTGGAATCCATTCACTGGGCCAGATGGGGAAAATATGAAACGAATGGTAGACGAATATAACAAAACAAACCCAGACTTTAAAGTGAAAAATATCTCTCTTAAAGAAGGAGATATGTATACAAAAATCCAAACGGTTGTTAACTCCGGGAAGAATGTTCCAGATTTAATGATCGTTCATGCGGAACGCATCAAGCAATACGTAGATAATGGAATGTTAACTAGTTATGATGATTATTTAAGCGATTACCCAGAATTAAAAGAAGAAAATTATATGACAGAGGCGTGGAAGATTGGGGACTTAGATGGATCTAGATACAGCGTTCCTCTTGATATCCATTCCTTCATAATGTATTACAACAAAGATCTAGTAGAGAAATATGCTCCAGGTGCATTGGATGATAATATTGTTACATTTGATGAAATTAAAGCTGCCGGTGAAAAAGCGCAAAAGGACAAAATTTCTGGTATTGGCGTTACATGGGTTAAACCGAATATGCTTTCCTTGTATGCGCAAAATGGCGGAGAGTTAACAGATAATGGCATAGACCCTACTTTTAATAATGACCACTCAAAGGCTTCGTTCCAACAATGGATTGATTTATATGAGGCAAAAGTGACAAACAAAGATGGCGAAGATCCCGCACAATTATTCCTTCAAGGAAAATTAATCTTCTATCCAGAGGGGATCTGGATGAACAATAATTTAAAGGA
Source organism: Lederbergia galactosidilytica (assembly GCF_017873565.1). GTDB lineage: Bacteria > Bacillota > Bacilli > Bacillales > Bacillaceae_C > Lederbergia > Lederbergia galactosidilytica. The sequence continues at coordinate 242,434 of NZ_JAGGKH010000004.1, read as the reverse complement.
TGCAAAATTTGAGTATGGATTAACCAATGCCCCACAATTACATGATGACAAGAGTAAAATGGTCAACTGGTCTTCATCCCACCAATTTGTAATGTTTAATAGTGATGATCGCTCGGATGAAAAATCCAAAGGTGCTATAGATTTTATAGATTGGGTTCGTGATAACTCATTAGAATGGGCTAAGGCAGGACAAAATCCAGCTTCCCTTAAAATCCTTGACGAACAAGAGTATCAAGAAATGGCTCAATCATTCTTATTAAATGACCCTGAAGAACAAGCTTCACTTAAGATTTTTGACTACAAATACAATGGATACGTTTCCGAGGAATTGGATGCCAAAGGTCTTGATATTATATTTGGCAAAATCCCCGTTGATAAAGGACTTGCTGATATTCAAAAAACACTAGAAGATAAAATCGCCAAGGATACTTCAAATAAATAGGTGAATAAACCTTAAGTAATGAAGCTGGGACATAACTATAAAGAAAAACAATGCAATACTTTAGCGGAGGAAATATATGTAGACTCCCGCGAGAAGTAAGAGTTCGGCTAGACCCCGGAAGGCTCAGGCCTGAAGAGGCTTAAGCCTTGCCTGCGGATAACAAAGTATATTTCCGAAGCGGTTTATATACCGTCGTAGTTCGTACACTTTTGTCCCAGTTTCATGGAATAATTATTTTTGGAGGGGTAGTTATGGAAGCGCCTATGAAAACTATGGGGATCAAGACGAAAAGAAGACCGTCCAAAGGAAAATCTGTGAACTGGTCTCCTTGGGCTTTTGTTGCACCACATTTATTGATTTTTAGTATCTTTTTTCTAGTGCCAATTATTTATGGAATTTATATTTCCTTTACTAGCTGGGATTTAGTTGGAAAGGCAGACTTTGTTGGATTAGATAACTATAAGGAGATTTTATTTGAAAAAGATTCCTCCTTTTATACGCAATTCCACAATGGGTTTAAAAATACATTTCTATTCGTTATTTTAGCTGTTCCCTTTTGTATAATTGTACCGTTATTGTTGGCAAGCGCATTAAATGCTAAACCATTATTTCATAAAATATTCCAATCTATTTTTTATATGCCCACATTATTTTCTATTTCCGCTGTGGTGATTATCTGGACCCTCATGTTTAATGTGAATCAAGGGCCGATTAACAATTTCCTAAATAAGGAAATCCTTTGGACAGGTTCTCAGCCCTATGCTTGGGCAGCAATTGTGATTGTAACGGTGTGGTGGGTTATTGGTAGCAATATGATTATTTACCAAGCTGCTTTGAATGGTATACCTAAAGATCTTTATGAGGCTGCATCCATAGATGGAGCGAACTCTGTTCAGAAGTTCTTTAAAATTACACTGCCAAGTATTCGTGGACCGATCCTTTATACAGTAGTTTTGACAACTATTGCTCAATTTAATGTATATGGTCAACCACTTATGCTTACTGGAGGCGGACCAGCTGACTCTACACGGGTTCTGTTGATGGATATTCAACAGAATGCCTTTGGCTCTGGACAGTCGATCGCAGGGATTGCCTCTGCTATGGCTATTATTCTCGGTCTGTGTATTATGGCTGTATCGCTAATTCAGTTCTTCTTTTTACGTAATAGAGATTAGATGTGAGGTGAAGAATGAATGAAAAATAAACTACTATCTTTTCCTAAATTGGTGGCTTTCTTATTTCTATTAATAATGGCAATTATTTGGGTGATTCCCTTAGTATGGGGACTAGTCACATCTTTTAAGGAAGATATGGAATTTCAGACAATGGGCTTTAAATTCTTACCTGTTGAATGGGTAATCACTAATTATACATCACTCCTAGTGGATAACTATAGCACACCATTATTACACTGGTTCTTTAATTCTTTGATTATATCCATTGTTCATACTTTATTAGTGTTAGTGGTTGTTTCTTTAGCTGCCTTCGCCTATAGCCGATTGCAATTTAAAGGTCGTAATACCCTTTTCACGTTTCTATTAGCTACCATGATGTTTCCAGCAGTTGTTAACTTAATCCCTTTGTATAAAATCGTTGATACACTTGGTTGGGTTAATTCATATTTGGCAGCAATTGTTCCTGGTGCAGCTGGGGTTTTTAACATCTTTTTAGTGAGGCAATTTATGGCAAATATCCCTATGGAATATGATGAAGCAGCAAGAGTTGATGGTGCTGGTGACTTTCAAATATTCTTTAAAGTTGCTTTACCGCAATTAAAGCCCATTCTTATGGTCGTTGCATTATTTAGTTTTACTGGTTCTTGGAATGACTTTCTATGGCCATCCATTGTCTTTAATGATATAGAAAAAATGCCCATAACTGCTGGACTGCAGTTATTACAAGGCATGTATACATCACAACCAACTATGCTTATGGCTGGAGCTATAATTGCGCTTATACCTACATTTATTATATATTTATTCGCGCAAAAGTATTTCTTAGAATCAATGTCGCTTTCTGCTGGTATAAAAGGATAGAAAAGGGGTTATGGGTATGCCTAATAAATTGGAAAAGACTTTAGTTTATATCGCTTCTGGCTGGCAAATATTAGATGGACTCATAACTATCTTCATCTATGGACCTTATATAAGGGAAAAAGGAATGGCTACTGCTCAATTATCTGCTGTGGAAAAAGAGGGTTTGGATTCTCTATCAGGGAGTATTTCTAGTGTTGCCTCTATCTACGGGATTTTACTTATACTACTTGGTTTCATAACTATTTATCTTACAAAGACCTTTTTAAAAGAAGGGATCGTACCTAAGAAGGTCCCTGTTTGGTTTTTAATCTGTGGGATCATTTCGTACTTTACGATGGATATACTCAGTTTAATCCTATATATGGGAGCCGGCATTATTATCCTTGCAAAAAATCGCTCAATAAAACTATTAAATAACAATTGAGAGCATCAAAAAAGAAAGAGTTCCTCTCGGCCTACAGTTTACTAGAATTAGGGAGAGTTTGAGACTACCGTGTCATCATTAATGTAAATAAGAACTTAATCCTCAGAACTTACACCGCTTGATACATTGAAAAAACTCAAGCGGTTTCTTTTTTATCATTTGATTTGATGGGAGTGGAAAAGTGTTGAAAGATAAACCAAATATTGTCTTTATTTTGACTGATGATTTAGGTTTCTCTGATTTAGGTTGTTTTGGGAGTGAAATTGAAACACCTCATTTAGATAAACTGGCTATGGATGGATTACGATTAACGCAGTGTTACAATTCAGCGCGTTGTTGTCCAAGCCGTGCTTCATTGTTAACGGGCGTTTATCCTCATCAATCAGGAGTAGGGGATATGGATCAGGATTATGAACTTCCGGGATATCGAGGACATTTGAAAGATGAATGTGTCACGATCGCAGAAGTATTACGAGAAGGAGGATATCGAACTTATTTATCGGGAAAATGGCATGTTGGGAAACATGGTCCGATTGAACGAGGTTTTGATGAATTTTATGGTTTACTAGGTGGTTTTACAAGTTTTTGGGACGAAAAAAGTTATGTGCGCTTGCCAGAAAATCGACCAGAACGAGAGTATAATGAGGGGGAATTTTACTCAACCGATGCAATTACAGATTATGCTTTAGATTTTATCAATGAAGCCCGCGGCGATGACCAGCCCTACTTTTTATATTTGTCTTATAATGCACCGCATTTCCCTCTTCAGGCACCTAAAGAGGATATTGAAAAATATGTACAAGCATATGAAAAAGGTTGGGATCAGATTCGCGCGGAGCGTTTTGCTAGAATGAAAGGATTGGGCATTGTAGAACATGCATCACAATTAACACCTTTATCAGAATATTGGGATCGAGATCGGATCATTCATGGAGTGAACCCATCGTGGGAGATGATTGACCCTGATCGAAAGCAAGATTTAATTAGAAGAATGGCTATATTTGCAGCTATGGTTGATCGAGTGGATCAGAACGTGGGGAGAGTTGTTAAGGATTTAGAAGAAAACGGTGAACTTGATAATACTTTAATTATTTTTTGCTCTGATAATGGGGCGTGTGCAGAGTGGGATCCGTGGGGGTTCGATAATTGGATGACAACAACGAATATTTTACATAGAAAAGCAGATTTGGAGAAGATGGGTGGACCAGATTCTTATCATAGTTATGGATCAGGATGGGCTAACGTAAGTAGCACTCCATTTAGAATGTATAAGCACTACAGCCATGAAGGTGGGATTAGTACCCCAATGATTATCCATTGGCCAAATGTTGTGAAGGAAAAAGGAAAAATTGATCATCGACCTGCACATTTTATCGATTTTATGGCAACGTTTATAGATATTACCGATGCACCATATCCCAAGGTTTTTAATGGAAAGAAGATTTTACCTATGGAGGGGGAAACCCTACTTCCAGCCTTTTTGGGAGATGAGCCAACAACGCGGACATTATATTTTGAACATGAGGAGCATTGTGCTATTCGTCAAGACGATTGGAAATTAGTCAAGATTAAAGAACGGGATTGGGAACTTTACAATATTAAAGAGGATCGAACTGAGATGAATGATATGGCTAACCAATATCCGGAAAAGGTAAAGGCGATGAAGCGGTTGTGGGAAGACTGGGCAAAGCGGACACATGTAGTCCCAAAGTTTTAGGAGGATGAGAAAAGAAAATTGGCATTTAAGGATTCAAAATATTAAGTAATGGAGGTTATTTCACAATGCGGTTTGTTCGTGTACTCCTCATAATGGGTGGATTGTTCATATTCCCAAGCGTTTCATTTGCTTACAGTAACCCATTTGATCTTTCTGATTCATGGGAATGGGATAATGGAGACTTTTACGGGGAAGGTGATCCATACATATTAAAATATAATGGCATCTATTATCTTTATGTTAGTACTGTCGACGATAAAAGTGGAGTAAAGGCTTGGACATCGGAAGATCTAATAAACTGGGATTACGCTGGACTGGTCACTGAGGAGCCCGGTACAAAAGCAGCTTATGCGCCTGAGGTGACGTATTGGAATGGGAATTTTTATATGTATACATCGCCGGGCGGGAATGGGCATTATGTTTATAAAAGCTCAAGTCCATTAGGACCTTTTGTGAAACAGACAGAGAATTTGGGAATGGGTATCGATGGTCATGTCTTTATTGATGACGATGGCCAATGGTATTTTTATGGTACTGGGTCTGACCGCATCAATGCATACAAAATGGAGGATCCTTATACATTTGGTCCAGCCATAAATACGGGAGCGGAAATGGACGGATGGACAGAGGCTCCAACGGTATTTAAAAGACATGGACAATACTATATGACCTATGTAGGTAATCATGTTTGGAGTAAAGCTTATCGCGTTGACTATGCAACTAGTGATTCACCAACGGAGAATTTCAAAGAGAAATCATTACAGAATCCCATTCTGCTTAATACAGAAGGTGAAAATGTTGGATTAGGACATAATGGTATGATAAGAGGTCCTGATTTAGATTCTGAATATATTGTGTATCATAGCCATGCGAATCCAGGTCGCTATTTTAATATGGATCGAATTGCCTGGAATGGGGATAAGATGACCGTGTTGGGCCCTACTACATTTGAACAGCAAAATCCAAACTTACCGGATTTTAGTGATCGTTTCAAACGAGACGATATAGGCAAGGAGTGGTCAGAGGTTAATGGGGGTACATGGAAGATTCATGACGATGCTTTGGAGCAAGAATTAATTAATGACACTACATGGCATCGTCTCGTTACAACCTATGAGGCGGAATCCAATTATACAGCCGAATTTAACATGACTTTAAAAGATAATGGTGAAAGTGCTACCCCTCGTTATGGTACGGTATTTTCCTATCAAGATGAGGATAACTATGGAGTAGCTGTGTTAAGCTCAAAAGAAAATAAATTAGAAACAAATTTCTTTGTTGACGGTGTTGAACAAGGCTGGGAGGAATCAACACTTCCTGCTGATTTCGATTTTAAACAGTTGCACCAAATCAGGGTTGAGAAGGAAGATTCCAAGTTTACTATTTTTGTAGATGGAATGCATAAGCAAACAAGGGATATTGATTCTTTACATGGTGGGAAAATAGGCTATACGGCAAGCGATGTACATGCTTCCTTTGGTTATATTGCAACAAGTAATAAGGTAAATGGCAGTAATGTATTTGATTTCCATAAACCTTTGCCAGGTAAAGTAGAAGCTGTTCATTATAATTCAGGCGGGGATGGCACTGGCTATCATATATCCGATGGCGAATTAAATCATACGTATCGGCAGGATGAAGTTGATACTCAGGCAAATTCTGAAGGTGGATATAGTGTCAAGCTAGCAAAAAAGGATTGGCTGCAATACAACATCAATGTAGAAGAAAAAGGTCAATACAGTATTAACTTAAGAGTAGCTACAGACAATAATGAAACAAAAGTGCGATTATCGCTTGATGACAAGGATTTAACTGATACTGTCAGCATTCCAAATACTGATGGGCAATGGCAAAACTTTATAATTGATCATGTTTCTGTGCCCAAAGGAGAACAGAAGCTGAAAATCGAAGTTACTCAAGGCTCGTTATTCTTTGCTAGTTTTGAGGTTAGTAAGTACAAGGATGCGCCGATTATCCTTGAAGATTTTAATGATGGGGTTGATTTCGGATGGGATCGCTATGAAGGGTCTTGGAGAGTGGATACTAATCAAGATTCCGCAAGTGTATTTGATGGGTTTAAACCGATTCCTGGAGATATTCAAGCTGCCTATTACATTACTGGGGGAGAGGGAATAGCCTATCATGATACGACTCCAGAAAATATAGGCGGTGTGCTAAGAGACGATGCTGTTGATATTCGCGATAAGCCAGGGGGCGGAACAGCAGTTGGCTGGAATCAAACAGGTGAATGGTTAAAATATAATGTGGCTATTCAAGATGAAGGAATCTACAATCTGGAAATGGAATATGCCACGACATTTCAGAATGCAAAAGTACGATTTTGGTTAGATGATGACATTGACTTAACAGGTATAGTTGATGTTCCCGCGTCAGGAGATTGGAATGATTGGCAGATACTTAGGATGGAAGATATACAATTGCCGAAAGGAGAACATACGTTAAAGATTGAAATTGTGGAAGGTGAATATGATATCGCTAAATTTCACTTTAGATCCTTTGATATCCACAAACCAATCCCAGGCACAATTGAAGCAGAAGATTATAATCTTGGTGGCGAGGGTGTCGCGTATCATGTCCATTCAGATTCAAATACCGATGGTGAATTTAGGAATGATGCGATAGATAGTCAACCTGATCAAGACGGCGGATATGCCATCCACGAATTAAAAAAGGGAGAATGGATCAAATATAATGTAAACATATCCGAATCGAATAAATATGGACTTGATTTCATTGCCAATAATTTCGATGAAGATACGAAAATACGTATTTCGTTAGATGATGAAATAGATGTAATAGAAAGCTTTACTATTCCTGTTACGGATGGAGAAAAGGATTGGGAGAATATTTCCATTTCCGATTTGGATTTACCGCAAGGAAAATATACGCTCAAGCTTGAGGTGATCGATGGCGAATTATCTTTTACAAAAATGATTTTTCATACATTTGATCGTACTCACTCCTTGCCAGGGAAAGTGATGGCAGTCGATTATATGACTGGTGGAGAAGGTGTCGCCTATCATGATAAAACCCCGAGAAATATCGGAGGCAAATATCGTTTTGATCATGTGGATATTCGCAATCATCCTGATGGTACGTTCAATATTGGCTGGAATCAAACAGATGAATGGTATAAATATAATGTTGATATTGCCAAAGATGGTGACTATGTATTGGATATAAATGTCGCAACTAAGCAACAGGATGGCCAAGTAAGATTATGGTTAGATGATGAAATAGATCTCACAGGAGTGATCAATATTCCACGCACAGGGGAATGGGATGATTGGGCGAGTGTAATAAAGGAAAATATTTCATTGCCTGCCGGAAAACATACCATTAAGGTAGAAACGGTCAATGGTGAGTTTGATTTCCATCATTTTAGTTTTCTTGAACAAGATCAGTATCAAGAAGTTGAACAAGAGGGTGTGTATCGCTCAGGGGCAGGGACATTTGGTAAATCTGTGATTGGTGATAGTGCTTGGCATAATTATATCGTTGAAGCTGATGTCCAGGTTGTGGATGGTAAAGGCGACGGTGGTATCCTATTTAGGGTAAATAACCCCGCCCACGGAAAAGAACTTAACCACAATAATGCCGATATGTTACAAGGATATGTTGCATATGTCAATAAGGATGGTGTTCATCTCGGTAAGTTTAATTACAATTGGACTTATTTGGAGGGGGCCAAACTAGATGATCCAATCGATGAATGGCAACATATCAAAGTAGTTGCAAACGGAACGAATATCAAGATTTATGTTGGGGACATGGACAAACCAAAAATAGATTACGATGATCATAGTGCTACAGCATTTATACATGGTAAAGTTGGCGTCAGAAGTGTTTTAAGCGATACAAAATACGATAATATCTTTGTTCAGCCTTTAGAACCTAGTACGACGGATATACTAGAAATCCTTGAAGAGCATCAAAAAGATTTAGCAGAAAAAGATTATCGATCACTTAAAGTCCATTTGACAGCAGTGGGACAATTTGAGAAAAAAGGATCTGCAAAAAAGGTCATTAAACATATGGAAGGGTACAAGGAATTGCTTGATTATCAGTTAGATAATGAATTGATTTCTAAAGGACTGTATGGAATTTTAATGGCTACTACCAACTCGATCATTGAGTATTGGAAAGGAAAATAAGAAAAACTAAGCGGAAATTCCCCATGTAAGCAGTTTTCTAGCATGGGGAGTTTTTATGTACAGATATCTTTAAGGTGGATTAAGCTTTAAGGATGTTTATTCTTTTGTAAGATATTGATTTGGCGAAACTTCATAATAATTTTTGAAAGCACGTGAAAAGGAATAAAGATCTGAATAACCAAGGGAAAGTGCTATTTCAGTGATTGTATGGGTTTTCTCAGTAATCAATTCTAATGCTCTATTCATTTTTAAAGCTAAAAGATATTTACTTGGCGTCACGCCGACCTCATTGACAAATGAATCAGTAAAGTAAGACCGATGGATACCAACGTATTTTGCTACATCCTTTACGGATATGTTTTCTGCAAAATGCATATCCATATATTCTTGACTTTTTTTTAGCCAGTTTCTAGGTGTAGTAGGAGCAAGGTTCTTTTGTTTTGATTGAATAGAAAGGCTATGAAATAGCTTATAGATAATACTTAAACCAAATAGATCATCATCCTCGTCATCTTTTTTAAGATGTGTTGCGAGCCGTTCTAAGATTTCTATAATTTCTTCATTTAGTATGCCTTTAACATGAGTGGAATAGTTGGTAATCCCAATGCGCTTTAAAAGTGGAATTGCTTGTTTTCCATTAAAAGCCAACCAAAACATTTTGAGTGGATGGTCAGGATTGGAAGAATATTGATGTGTTTGATTAGGGAGTAAACAGAAAATATCCCCTTGTTGAATTTTCTCATTCGTCTCATTCTGAGTAAACATTCCCTCTCCATCTAAGATAAAGTGTACACTGTAATAGGTAATCATACGTGGTCCCATTTTATAGTTTGATTTAGCTTTGTTATGCCCCGCTCTAATGGGCCATAGTCCCCCCGCCTTTTCCATCGGGGTAGGGGTATGAAACCAATGTTCTGCATATTCATGAGAAAATTCCTTCAAATGTAATCCCTCCCATTTTGAGATGTAAAGAAAGAATAATTTCTAGTCAATGTCTAGCTACATCGCTATATGTTCGCTTGCGTTTTTGTCCCGTTATAGTAATCGTAAAATTGTGACTTCTTAGTAACTTGCTTATGTTGTGTGTGTTCGACATCTAGCTCCGGCGCCTAGTGACTAGCGCCTTGCCTTCTTCCTACATAAGTTAACATTGGCGCATCTTTCGGTGTCTAGCCTAGCTACGAGTGGTAGGGGCTCGAGGCCAAATAAATTAGAATCTGGGAGGAAAAGAACGCCCTTCCAGGTTCCAGAACATGCTTATCTCCTAAGCAACCGCCTTCCGTTTTTCTTATAATCTAACAAAATGTTATCCATTAATCTAACAATGTAACATTCTAGGTTTAATACAATTTGGCTATCTTATAGATTAAGATCTCTTTATATATTTATTATATTGTGAAAATTGGAGGCCAAGCAAGTGGGAAAACAGAAGAAACCTAACATTCTGTTGATTTCAACAGACCAACAACATTGGAATACAATTCATGCATTAGGGAACGAAACGATACATACTCCAAACTTAGATCGATTGGTAAAGGAAGGAATTGCTTTTGAAAGAGCTTATGTTGCCAGTCCTGTTTGTTCTCCAAGTCGTTCATCTATTATTACAGGAGAATATCCTTCTAGGCACCAGTGCTGGAATATAGGTGTTGAATTAGATGAAGATAGAACGACCGTTAGCGACTTAATGGGAAAAGGCGGTTATACAACTGGATTGTTTGGGAAGGCCCATTTTAAACCTGTATTAACAGAAGGTAGCTTTGAAGCTCCTCCACATATACATGATCGTGACTTCTGGAAAGAGTGGCATGGTCCATATTATGGTTTTGAAAAGGTAGCAATGGTTCACGGGCATTCTGATGAAGACTCATCTCATGGTATGCATTATGGAGCCTGGTTAGTTGAGCAAGGGATCGATCCTTCGAAATATTTTGGACCTGGTGGTGGACACCGGGAAGGTTCTTGGGATTTACCAGAAGAGTATCATTATACTCGCTGGACAGCAAATCAAACAATGGATTTTATTGAATCTAGGGAAGAAAGTAAGCCGTTTTTAGCTTGGTGCAGTTTTCAGGATCCGCATAATGCCTTTCTATGTCCTGAGCCATGGAATAGTATGTATGATCCTGATCAAATGCCTCCATTTGTGGAAAAAGAGGGAGAAATGCTTGATAAGCCCCTAATTCATCAATATCTTCTGGAAGATCGGATGAATGAACTCGATATTAATGTTACAGCAGATCCAGGACATAGTACTGGGGGAGTTCAGTGCTTAGGACATACGAATAAAAAGCTTGGTTATAAAAGAGCTAGAAAATGGCTCTCCTCATATTATGGAATGATCAGTCTAATTGATCACCATATTGGACGTCTTTTGGATAAGTTAGATGAGTTAGGTCTAGCCGAAGATACATTAGTTGTTTTCACCTCTGATCATGGTGACTATGCTGGTAATCATGGCTTTTGGCTTAAAGGTCCAATTCACTATGATGATGTTTTACGTGTTCCGTTTCTAGTGCGCTGGAAGGGAGAGCTTCCTGAAGGAAAAAGAACAAATTCACTTATGAGTTTAGTAGATTTGGCTCCAACATTTCTAGAAGCTGCTGGAATAGAGAAATACCCCTCCATGCAGGGAATTAGTCAACTGAATACATTGTATCAACCTAATCAAGCTACACGGGATTGGTGTCTAGTTGAAAATCGCGCGGAACCTAGTTTTTATGTGAAAACCCTTGTGACAGATCGATATAAGTTAAATTATTATTTGGACCGCAGTGAGGGTGAACTTTACGATCTTGAGAATGATCCGAATGAGTTTGTAAATCTGTATAATAACAAGGATTATACGGAAATGAAGTGTGAAATGTTCAGTAAGTTAGTGGATATCTATGGTGAATTAGAAAATCCCATCCCACCTAGACAAAGTTTTGCATGATTGAACAAGGATTAGCTATTTAAATATGGGGGGCTGAAAAATGGAACACCCAAACATTCTTTGGATAACTACTGATCAACAACGTTTTGATACACTTGGCTGTTACGGAAATAAATTTGTACATACACCAAATATTGATAAGTTAGCAACGAGTGGGGTCTTATTTGAACAATGCTATAGCAATAGCACAGTTTGTACCCCAAGTCGAGCAAGTTTTCTTACTGGTAGGTACCCGAGGACAAACCGAACCAGGCAAAACGGACAATCGATTCCTAATGATGAAATTCTCGTTACAAAGTTATTGGCGGCTGCAGGGTACACATGTGGTTTGGCGGGGAAGTTACATATTTCAGCCTGTAATCCATCTATTTCTACTACGAGGGAACGTCGGATAAATGACGGCTATACAGAATTTAATTGGTCACATCATCCAAATCGGAATTGGGCTTCTGATGACTATCAGCACTGGCTCATAGAAAAGGATGTGCAGGTTAAAAAAAGAAAGGTTGAAGGGATGCCGTATATCGAATACGGCCCTGAGGAGGAGAATCATCAAACAACATGGTGTGCCCAAAAAGCCATTAATTTTATTAAAAACAATGCCGATTTTGAAAATCCATGGCTATTTTCGGTAAATATGTTTGACCCACATCATCCATTCGACCCACCGGAAGCATATCTGAAGCGCTATATAGATATGCTTGATGAGATCCCCCTACCTAATTATAGGGAGAATGAATTGGACGAAAAACCAATTTTTCAACAAATTGATCATGACGGAGCATATGGAGTAAAGGGGTTATTTCCTGCCTCTAAAATGAGTGAAAAAGATCATAAAATTTTAAAAGCTGCCTACTGGGCGATGGTAGATTTAATAGATAAGCAGGTTGGAAGAATAATGAATGTCCTCGAGGAAACTGGACAGTTGGAAAATACCATCATCATTTTTATGTCAGATCATGGAGAAATGCTAGGGGATCATGGAATTTATTTAAAAGGTCCACACTTTTATGATCCGGCGGTTAAGGTCCCATTTATTATTTCCTATCCAAGTAAAATACGTGGAAATAGACGAATGAAAACAATGGTTGAGCTGGTGGATATCGCACCCACTTTGTTAGAAGCAAGTGGACAACCATGCTATACAGGTATGCAAGGGAAATCTTTATGGGATTTATTAATAAATGCAAATGTGGAGCATCATAGAAATGATGTCTATTGTGAATTTTACGATGATAGGAGAGGGGATGATGGGCAAAGAATATTAGCGACCATGCTGCGAACAGAAAATTACAAACTTGTTATCTATCATGGAATGGATGACGGAGAACTATATGATTTAGATAAAGATCCAGATGAATCTTCAAACTGCTGGAATCATCCAGATTATCAATCAGTCAAAATGAAATTGTTTCAGCGATTGCACGATAGAATGCTGGAAACAATCGATCCCTTACCAGAAAAAGAAGCAGCATGGTAATCATTAAATACAATTCGACTTTTTACCATTTACCTTGGCGGATGATAACACAGATAATGAGGGATTTGGAAACCTAGGAAGATCATTTAGTTATATAGAGGGAGAGTTGTATGATGGCTATAGAATCACCGGCCTATTTAATTGCCTATTTTAGATCAGGTCCTATGCAAACGAATAAAAATGAGAGACTTCATTACGCATATAGCCGCGATGGTTTACATTGGTATGAACTTAATCAAAATCATGCGGTTTGGTCGACATCTATTGGAGAAGGAATATTACGTGATCCTTTTATCAATAAAGGAAAAGATGGATTTTGGCATCTAGTCTTTACCATTCGTCCAAAAGGGAAGTTTTTAGGATATGCTAAATCAAAGGATTTAATAACTTGGCAAGATGAAAAAGCAATAGAGGTTATGACTAACTATCATAACGTTCAAAATTCGTGGGCACCGGAATTTAGTTATGATCCGGAAGAAGAGGATTATCTACTCTATTGGGCTTCCAGTGTTGGAGAGGATATGAGTCATAATAAACATTATTGTTGTCGTACATCGGACTGGGATACTTTTTCTGAAACAACGTTATTTTTTGATCCTGGTTTTCAAACGATTGATGCTAGTATTGAACAATGGAACGGAACAAATTATATGTTTGTTAAAGACGAAAGTGCCGTCTATGACTCTAAAAAGCGTCCTCAGCCAATTGCGAATAAGCTGGCTGTATCAGCCGATTTAAGCGGTCCATATGAGGTGATTAGTGACTTTATTACCCCGAATTATACCGAAGGACCCGAAATATTAAAAATCGAGAATAAGCAAAAATGGCTCCTAATTTATGATTATTGGAAATATGGAAGGTTTGGGATAAAGGAATCTACCAATCTTGTTGATTGGTCTGATGAGCTTGATAGTACAAAATATCGCTTCCCATATCAAATTCGCCATGCTACGGTTTTTCCTTTAGGGGAAGATGAATTATTTCAGTTAATGAATCACTTTTCATTGGAAGCTTATTACCCAACCGTATTCCATAGTTATGTATCTTTGGCTACCCATTCAAGTAGTGGCTTTATGCATAATGAGTTTTATATGCGTTCGGTATCGATGTGGTTTAAAGCTGATACCATTGTTGGAACGCAGGTTTTATATGATGAAGGCGGAGACAAGAGTGGTTTGGGTATTCGCATCAAAGGCGGGAAACTAGAGGCAGCTGTCCGCAGTAATGGTAACCAACTAACTGTTTCGGCAGAGTCGCTCGAAACAAATAAATGGTATAACGTAATCGTCGTATTCAATGAGGGTAATTTAAACTTGTACATAGATGGAAAATTGGCTGAGACAAACTCTTTTCAATCTCCTTTCATCGAAAATCACCCGAATCCAGGTGGTCTTGGGGCTCGATTTGATACAGATGCATTTGGTGAGTCAGCTGGTAAAGCGATATTTAATGGGATATTCCGGGATTGCCGGATTTATACAGTGCCATTACAAGAGGAGGATGTAGATTATCTGTTTTGGACTGAAAGAAGATAAATGGAAGTAATGGTGATTTAAGGTTTTATAACAAGCGTCTTCTATTGATAGAGGACGCTTGAGTTTTTTCTGAATTTTATCTGAAACCTTGTGTTAACATGGATCAAGCTTAAAAATACTATATTTAAATCCTAACAAATTGCCAACTGGTCACCTAACAAATTAACATTCATTATCCACGATATTTCAATTACTCTATACAGAGAAAGGGATAAAAAGTTGGAGGGGGATCTTGAAAAACCTAAAGTGAAAGGAATAAATCAAAAGAAATGTATCCGATTACATTTTGTGGACCTTGGTAGGAGTGTCATAGACAGTAAAGGAAAAGGGGGAAGTAAGTTGAATAAAATTTTATCACTAGTTTTGTTTTTA
This sequence comes from Lederbergia galactosidilytica, assembly GCF_017873565.1. Taxonomy (GTDB): domain Bacteria; phylum Bacillota; class Bacilli; order Bacillales; family Bacillaceae_C; genus Lederbergia; species Lederbergia galactosidilytica. The sequence continues at coordinate 227,318 of NZ_JAGGKH010000004.1, read as the reverse complement.
GTTTTGGTCACTCTAATCATTGCAGGTTGTTCAAAGGCACAGGAAACAAGTGAGAGGAATGCTAGTGAAGGCCCTTCAGACAATTTTAATAAGGAAGGAATGCCGATTGTTGATGAAGAGATTGAATTAAAGTTCTTTGCCAGACGTTCTCCTGTAAACGGTCCCTATAAGGATATGTCTGTTTTCAAAGAGTTTGAAAAGCTGTCGAATATAAAAATAGAATGGAATGATGTTCCACAGGATGGTTTTGATGAAAGGAAAAACCTGGAATACGCTGCTAAAAAACTACCTGATGCCTTTTATAAGGCTGAAATTTCACATGCGGAGGCCGTAAAATACGGTTCGTCAGGGCTTTTTATTCCGCTTGAAGATTTACTTGAGGAGTATGCACCAAATTTAACGGCTTTATTTGAGCAATATCCAGAAATTAAGTCATCCATTACAGCTCCAGATGGTCATATCTATGCTTTACCAGCTATTGTTGAATTGGATGCCGCAAGAACGGAGAAATTTTGGGTTAATAAAGATTGGTTAGATAAATTAGGATTAGAAGAACCGACAAAACCTGAGGAATTGGTTGATGTTCTTACTGCCTTTAAAAATGATGATCCGAATGGGAATGCAAGCAAGATGAAATTCCATTAACCGAACGTAACTTTCCTACATTAGTAAATAATATGGCAAGTTCTTGGGGATTATTGCAGGACATGGGAAATACGATAAATATTGAGAATGATAAAGTCCATATTTGGAAGACGGATGATAAATATAAAGATCTATTACAATTCCTAAACAAGCTTTACAAAGAGGGATTATTAGATCGAGATGTTTTATCACACTCCCCTTCAGAGTACACGGCTAAATTGTCTACAGGAAAAGTAGGGATGTCCCATACACAGGGCGATGATATGAGTACTCAATATAAAGACTATGAGTACATTGGTATTGCACCGATAAAAGGGCCTTTCGGAGATCAATTAGTCAAGGCATCGCCGCTAGCAAGAGATTTTGGTACGTTTGCTATTACATCTGCCAACGAATATCCTGAGGCAACGATTCGATGGATCGACTACTTCTTTAGTAAGGAAGGTTCTATTTTCTTTAGATATGGAGTTGAGGGAGAAACCTTTAACTATGATGATAATGGTTTACCTCAGTATATAGAAGAAGACGCAAATCTCGAAAACGTTACTCCATTTCCTGGGGGAGGAGCACCGCAATATATAACGGAATATAATTCGTCAGCCATTAACTCAGAGGCAGTACAAGAAGCACAGAAAAAGTTCGATCCCTATTTACCAGAAATTATTTATGGTACCCCATTATTTGATGAGAAAACAACCAAAGAAGTGAATCAAATCCGTCAAGATATGGATGCTTATTATAATGAAACAAGTTCCCAATTTATTAATGGTGATTTGAGTTTTGATAAGTGGGATGAGTACGTTTCCACGATAGAAAATATGGGTCTAGAAAGATTAGAAGAAATTTATCAGGAAGCTTATGATAAAAACTTTAAAGAGCAATAGTGTTTGAGACTGGGACAAAACTAGGGAAAAAACAAACTAATGGGGCACATATAACTGCTCCAGAAATATACTTTGCCTTCCGCAGGCGGCTGGTGGGCTTCCTCAGGCATACGGATGTAGGTCACGAAGGCGTTGCAACGTACAAGGAAGTACTAGTGTAGGTGAAGCAACAGGAAGTTGCGCTTTGAGCCTGCCGCCAGGACGGCGTGTACTTAGCCTTTGATTCTCATTTGCACTCCGGGGGCTCACTGACTGTTGCCTTTCGACGAACACGATGTTCTAGTGTCGGCGTTGGTCACAGAACGTGACAGTACTAGCCGACCTCCCGCAGGTATATTTCCTTCGCAAAGATAATACATGGTTCTACTTTGGGGCTTAGCATTTTAGTTATGTCCCTGCCTCACTAAAAAATAACTTAAGAGGGAGGTACGGAAGAAGTGAGTAATTTAAGGGCGAAATCTCAAGAAAATAAATCGAGTGTGAACTCCCAACCAATATTAAAAAAGACTAGTGTATGGAAACAAGTTGTTAAAAGTTATGATTTGTACCTTATGCTCTTGTTGCCGATTGCCTGGTATATTATTTTTCAATATGGTCCGATGTATGGTTTACAAATTGCCTTCAAAGACTTTAATCCTTCGTTTGGCTTTCTAGGAAGTGAATGGGTTGGTTTTGAAAACTTCACAAGGTTTTTTGAATCTTATTATTTCGGTAGATTACTATGGAATACGTTCTCAATAAGTATTTATTCGCTACTAATCGCATTTCCGATCCCGATCCTTTTGGCCTTACTGATTAATGAGATTCGGAGTAATGCGTTAAAAAAGTGGGTCCAAAATATTACATATATCCCCCATTTTATTTCCGTAGTCGTGATTGTTGGAATGTTAAGCCTATTTTTAAACCCGGCAAGTGGAATCGTCAATACTATGCTCAATGCTTTAGGAATCGATTCTATCGCTTTTATGGAAAAGCCAGGATGGTTTAAGTCATTATTCATTGGGTCAAATATCTGGCAAAGTATGGGCTGGCAGTCGATTATCTATATTGCAGCGTTAGCTGGAATCGATCCACAATTGTATGAAGCAGCTAAAATGGACGGAGCAAGCCGGTTTCAGAGAATTATCCATGTATCCATACCAGGGATTTTACCTGTAATTATTATTTTACTTATTTTGGATGTAGGGAACTTTTTGAATGTGGGTTTCGAAAAAATTCTCCTAATGCAAAATAATTTAAATATGAAATCGAGTGATGTCATCCAGACATTTGTGTATAGAAACGGTATTCTCAATGGGGACTTTAGCTATAGTGCTGCAATTGGTTTATTTAATTCGGTTATAAATTTTATTTTGTTAATAGGTATTAATCAATTTGCAAAGAAAAAGGCAGAGACAAGCCTATGGTAGGAGGAAATTTGAAAAATGTCAGTGAAGGAGGGAGCCTGCGGTGAAACAATCTAAGAAGATCTCGGATGGGAAAGTATTTGATATCGGAGTGCTCATTATTTCTGCTGTCATTTCGGTCATCATATTATATCCATTAATTTTTATAGTTAGTGCTTCTTTTAGTAATCCTGAGAAAGTTATGAGTGGTGAAATGTGGTTTTTTCCTGTTGATTTTACATTAGATGCTTATAAGGAAGTTTTTAAAGATAGGGACATATGGAATGGCTATAGAAATACTATTTTTTATACGATTGGTGGTACTTTCGTCAATATTATACTGACAACATTAGCCGCATACCCACTTTCAAGGCGAGATTTACCAGGTAGAAACATCATTATGTTTATTATAACCTTTACAATGTTCTTTAGTGGGGGAATGATTCCAACCTATTTGGTCGTACAAGAATTAGGTATGGTCGATACCTTTTGGGCGATGATTATACCGAATGCGATTGCAACCTATAATCTGATTGTTATGCGTACTTATTTTCAGACAAGTATTCCTTGGGAGCTTCAGGAAGCTGCAATGATCGATGGTTGTTCTAATTGGAAGATGCTATGGAAAGTGATTCTCCCGTTATCCAAACCGATCATGGCCGTTATGTTACTTTTTTATGCAGTGGGCCATTGGAATGCATTTTTCAACGCTCTAATTTATCTACGGGATGACAAACTGTACCCTTTACAGCTTATACTTAGAGAAATTCTTCTTGTTAGTCAGGCCAATATTACGGACGAAGTTAGCAGTGAATTTGGATTAGACGAAAAGATGATGTTAGGTGAAAGTATTAAGTATGCTTTAATTATCGTAGCTAGTATACCTGTGCTCGTCATGTATCCTTTCGTACAAAAGCACTTTGTCAAAGGCGTAATGATTGGATCGATTAAAGGATAATTGTTTTTATAATAAATAAATTTTAAAGAGAAAGAAGGTAATCTCATGATTAAAAGTACTTTTCAAAATCCATTATTGGATCCAGGAGCAGATCCGTGGGTTTATAAAGAAGATGATATGTATTATTTTATGGTGACGAGAAGAACACACCTCGATCTATGGAAGTCGCCAACCCTAAGCGGGATTGGCAATGGAGAGCGGAAGACAATTTGGACCCCGCCAAAAGAAGGGATCAATAGCCACTTTCTATGGGCCCCGGAGATTCATAAATTAAATGGAAAGTGGTATGTATATTTTACTGCGAATGATGGAAAGGTCGGAAAAGAAGGTGATATGACACGGAAAATTTTTGTTTTGGAAAATTCCTCACAAGATCCGTTTGCAGGTGAGTGGATTGAGCGAGGCTATGTCAACACTGAATATCCCGGATTAGATGGAACAGTCTTCGAGCATAATGAGCGTTTATACTTTGTATATGCGGGATATGGGCAGTTTCCAGCTTATGGCTCTGCCCTTTATATTGCAGAAATGACGGATCCATGGACTTTGATCGGACCAAATGTCATGATATCGAAACCGGAATACGAGTGGGAAATGCAAGGGGGGATGGCGATTAATGAAGGGCCTGTTATGTTGAAGAGAAATGGGAAACTTTTCTTAATTTACTCGGCAAGTACCACTTGGTCGGATGATTATTCGCTTGGGATGTTAACTGCTTCTGCAAAAAGTGATGTAATGAATGCTCAGTCATGGGATAAATCGCCTGCTCCTGTTTTCAAAAAATCAGTGGAGAATAGCGTTTTTGCCCCAGGTCATAATGGTTTTTCTCAATCTCCAGATGGGACGGAAGATTGGATTGTTTATCATGCCATTTCCGAGTCGGAAGGTGGTAGTGATCGACGGAGTACCCGCATTCAAAAATTCGGATGGAAAGCGGATGGTACGCCTGACTTTGGAGTTCCCCTCTCTACATCAGTATCCATTCAGGTACCCTCAGGCGAAAGTGAATCTGAATAGAATATTAGAAATAGCTCTCGATTGTATGGCTATATTTAAACGAATGGGTCAGCCTCTTTTTGGAGGGCTGGCCCTATTGTAAATGGCTATGTAATAATGATCATTACCATTAACCTTCTTCATCTTGCGATCCTTCCTCTACATATATTAAGCCAGTCCTACCTATGACAAAGGATTATGTCCTTGCATTTGGTGGTCCTAGAATTAAGCCCTTTTTTCAAACCTTTGAATTGACTTTATTTAAAGACGCTTTAGAGACTTGTCTCTTTACAGGAAAGATTATAAACTCAAAATACAAGATTTGAATGTTTAGAGAATAGCGTTCTTCCAACACATAGGGTGATTCCTCCATTTAAGCCCTAAGCTTCTATAGTTAATTTGGTAGCGCTTGCAAATGTCGAATTAAAAATGAGGAGCTTTTTAGAAGCGGTAATTTGCATTCTATGTGGTGTGAAGGGTCAGATGTGCACAATTATAATCTAAAGAGAGGGGTTTTGTTTCATGAAAAATTTTCGTTTGTTATCAGTTATTCTTTTGATCGGAATTTTCCTTGTTGGTTGTAGTTCTGGAAACAGTAGTCAATCTAGTGCGGGAGGAACAGAATCAAAAGGAGGCAATGAATCAGATGAGAAGCTGTCTGGCGAAATTACCGTTTGGGCCCATCCTTACACTGGGGATCAAGAGGTGGAGGGGAAAATGTGGGATGAAATTATCTCTTCCTTTGAAGAAGAGACTGGTGTGAAAGTAAATTTTGAACAAATCCCATGGGCGAATCGTGATCAAAAGATTTTAACGGCATTGGTTGCGAATAATGGTCCTGACGTATTTTATGCGATACCTGATCAAATGCCACAATATGCGGATGAAGGTATGTTGCTTGAGCTTGATCCCTATTTAGAAGATTTAGATATGGATGATTTTGTAGATACTGCATTAGTGTCAACAACATGGAAGGATAAGTTATATGGTTTACCGATTTTGCAAGAGGCTTATACATTTTTTTATAACGTAGATATTGTGAAGGATATTGGAGAAGATCCGGAAAATTTGCCAAAAACATGGGAAGAGTTTGATGAATGGGCTAAGAAGGCAAAAGATAAAGGTTACTATGCAATGAGTTTTGCTGGAGGGGGTTCTATGAATGGAACACTTTATCCATATGTATGGCAAGCTGGTGGAGATATTGTTAATGAAGATAATGAGGTCCTAATTAATAATGAAAAGAGTTTAAAGGCTTGGGAACGTTTGAACAATATGTATAAAGAAGGTTGGATTCCTGAAGATTCAATTACAGCAATGGAACATGATGCTTTATGGGATAGTGGCAAAATGTTAGCAGTCCAAGGTTCAGGTACTTCAGTTACGAACTTACTAAGTAAAGATTTGTTTGACTTTGTCATTGCTCCACCGCTAAAGGGGGAAGAACAAGTGACATATGGGACGACTGGGATGTTTGTAGCCCCTGTAAATACAGATAATCCAGCCGCAGCAGCTGAATTTATTAAGGTGATGACGAATACAGAAAATCAAAAACGCTTTAATAAAGTGACTCAATATATTCCAACCCGTGAATCGGCAAAGGAAATATTTGATGATGAACCATATTTAAGTCAACTTGCAACTTATACCCAATATGCATTGCCAGGAGTCATCCATCCTGCCGGGCGAACGATCATGCCTTTTATCCAATCTGAACTGCAAACAATGATGGAAGGGAAGAAAACACCACAGGAAGCGGCGGATGCGGCAGCAGAAGCAATTCAATTAGAGTTAGACAAGAAATAATGGCTAGGTTGACAGGGGGGTTGAGGCAATTGCTCAAACTCTCTGTTACTGACTTTTTAAGAAATAAGGTGAGGATAGTGGAAAATACTGAGATGAATCAAACTGTATATGTTCCAAAGAAGAAAAAGGCTCCATTGGGTGAACGACTTAAAAAGGAACTGAAGAGAAATGCCATCGTCTATATTTTCTTGACCCCTATCATGATCCATTTTCTCATTTTCCAAGTGTATCCATTTTTATTAAGTTTCTATTTAACTTTTATGGATTGGAAAATAATTGGGGATCCAGAATTTGTTGGACTTAAACATTGGCAGAATTTATTAACCGATAAATTAGCATGGAAAGCCATTTGGAATACTGTTCTATTTTCCATCTATTATATATTACCTACAATGGCACTTGGTTTAATCTTAGCTCTCATTATTAATTCAGGTGTAAAAATAGCTAGTTTCTTTAAGGGGATATTTTTTCTACCTGTTGTGACTTCATTCGTTATAATCGCTGGAATCTGGGGTTGGTTATTTAGAGGAACTCCAGATGGACTAGTGAACTATTTAATTAGTTTTATTGGAATTAAACCACAGCTATTCTTTTCGGCTTCTGATCAAGCCTTAATGGTGTTGGCAGGATTAAGTATTTTCAAAGTAAGTGGGAGTACAATGATCTACTATTTTGCAGGCTTACAATCTATTCCAAAACAATTGTATGAAGCTGCTCGAATAGATGGGGCTTCAGCCTTGCGAATTTTTCGTAGTATTACTTTTCCACTATTAAAGCCTATTCATTTTTATGTATTGATCACAACAACCATCGGTTCTTTCCAAATCTTTGATTCAGCCTATTTACTTACAGGTGGCGGTCCAAATTATTCAACGACTACGCTTGTCTACTATTTATATGAACAGGGTTTTACAAGTTTGAACTTAAGTTATGCATCGGTTTTGTCTTATGTTCTATTTATAATCATCTTGATTATTTCACTTATCCAAAGAAAGTATTTAGGGAAAGAAACAAATATTTATTAATGGCTTAGGTTTTTGGAAGGAGAGTTATACCATGGTTAAGAAGATCATTTCATATACGGCATTATTACTATTAGGAGCTTGCTTTTTATTACCCTTTATTATTATGATATTAGGCTCTTTTAAAGATGCGCAGTATGCGCAAATGGATCCGTTATTTTGGATTCCTGATCAACCTACCCTTAAAAATTATATTTATATATTTAGAGATGGTATTTTTTTACGTTGGATTATGAATTCAGTCATCGTGACGATTATCCCTGTGATAAGTCAAATGGTCTTTTGTGCAGTATTAGGCTATATATTTGCAAAAAAACAGTTTCCTGGAAGAGAAGTTCTCTTCTGGATCTTTATGGCAGTCATTATGATTCCACAACAACTGCTAATTATTCCAAAGTATATTATGTTCTCTGATTTTGGCTGGATTAATACATTTAATGCATTAATTATTCCTGAACTTTGGGGTATTATGGGAGTATTTCTTGTTAGACAATTCCTTCAAGGGATCCCAAATGATTTTGAGGAGGCAGCATATATCGACGGAGCAAATGACTTTCAAATCTTTTTTAAGGTGATATTGCCATTATCAATACCAGTCGTAGCAACTGTAGGCACATTCTCTTTTATTTCTAACTGGAATGATTTATTCCAACCATTAATTTATTTGACGCAAGAGAAAATGTTCCCGATTACTCTTGGTTTAGCTTCTATGCTTGGTAAAGAAGGAAACTTTGGAATAGAGATGGCAGGATCAGCTATTTCATTTGTGCCAACATTTTTGATATTCCTCTTCTTCCAACGTTATTTTACAGAAGGTATTCAGATGTCAGGGTTGAAGTAGAAACTGATGAGAGGAATAAATTCGTAAGATCTTATCAATGGCATGATCGATTCAAGGATTCAGAAGCTATTAACCATTATTTACTAGAATAAGGGAAAAGCGCATGTTCATAATGGAGAGAGATCTACCCACTACAAAAAAGTTGGAATAATCCCCTTAACCGAATGGGAATTTAGTCAGAAAGTTTCTGGAAAGGACTGGGGGAGAAGGCCACCAGTCCGATTCTTAAAAGAGTTCGTCATCGTCAATGAAACTGAGTCGATAAATCCGGCGGGGACGCCCTTTATGTGTAACTTTTTCTTCCCCAACGATTTCTACTAATTCTGCATCCATCCATTTCAATAGAATTCTGTGTGCACTTCTTACAGTAATCTTTAAAGTGGAAGCCAATTCTTGAGCGGTGTAATCAAACTTTCGATAGCGGGCGACACGTGCCATTAGTTTTGTCATATAGGCAGCAGACATCCCTGCCTTTTCCGCTCTTTCTAATAGCTCTGCATCTGTAATCGCTAAGTCATATCTTTCGTATTGGGTATGGGTCGTAATATCGACAGGACCTAGAACACTTCGGTCTTCTCGAACAATATAGCAAACATTGCCTCCTAATTCCTTTGATTGACGAAGGGCTAGCCGGGCATGGTTTCCGGCTTCTGCGGCAGTCCTGCCGAAGCCAATGCCCATGCTAAGAGTAATATCAAGTTCGTTTTTTGTATCTTGGAGAAGAGGGATGAATTTATATCCTCTTGTTTCTCGTTCGAAAATCCCTCTTGTTGTAATAAAGGAGTATTCCTCTCCTCCTAGGTTGATAAGGTGGCCATCAAGCTGTTTCATATAATCGAGTAACATTTGTTGAATATTTAGTTTCAATAATTGGACATCATGCTCAGATGTGAATCTTTCTACAACTCCTTTGAAGTTATCGATATTAATTAGCCCAAATACAATTTGTGCCTCTTTGTTACGGCGAGTAGCGGTTGCTAAAAGAGCACGTTCAAGAGAAACAATCAGATCTTGTTGTGTAGGTGTAACCCATTCAAAGGGGATTTCTTGTTCTGCTAAACCGTCTGCGACCTCTTGGATACCTGTCAAGGCAACCGTGTCGTATGTAAGATAGTTTTGACGATGAAATTCAATGATTTTCTGGATCTTTGACCCTTGGGAATGTTTTTTGTAGATATATATTTCTTTTGCCTGTTCACCAAGCTCTAATAAAATTTGCTCTACATATTTCAGTTCTACCGTATCAACGGATAGGCCCTTTAATCCATAACTATTTTGCAATAGAAATAAGGAACGATAAAGACCAGTACCCATGAGAGGGACATGATGAACTGGAATACTAAACTCAACTTGTTGTTTGGCCAGCTCGTATACATGATATTCAGTAAACAAGATAACATCGACATGACTCATTAAATCTTTGAGTGCCTCAGAATTAAAGTTTAGAGAATTAAAATTATAAAATTGAGGCTGGAAGTTTGGAAAAGATTTTAATGTTTCGCTTGTTAATTCGATAAGGGGCTGGGGGCCAATAATGCCGATCTGGATCTCAGAATCGTAAGAAGCATTGTGTTGAGTTGTCATGAGTTCTACTCCTTTATAGGTCGCTTTTGTCTCTTTATCTCCCATATTACTTTTTTATTTATATGCTGTCAAAGTCTGGTTTCATTAGATTGATAGCGTTTTTATTATAATTCATTAAAAGACACTTATAAGACTTGTCTTTTAATGGGTCTATTCATACAATACGAAATAAGTAGTTTATTTATTAGGACAATACAAATATAGGATAGGGGTGTTTAAATGAAGACAATTGCAGAATTAGAGGAGTTTATGACAAAGCCTTCAGAACAATTACTACAGGACATTAGAAATATTGATGGAGACATCTTAATTTTAGGTGTGGGAGGGAAAATGGGTCCAACTTTAGCTAAATTGGCGAAAAGGGCTATAGATGAAGCTGGAATTGGGAAACGGGTTATTGGTGTTTCGCGCTTTTCGTCAGGGAACTTGAAAAAGGAGTTAGAGGACTTTGGAATCGAAACCATTGCTGTCGATTTGTTAGACGACCAAGCCCTGCAGTCTTTACCGAATGTTAAAAATATAATTTATATGGCGGGGAATAAATTTGGCACGGTTGGTAATGAACATTTTACTTGGGCGATGAATACCTATTTACCCGGCCGATTAGCTGAAAAATTTGCTTCCTCAAAAATGGTCGCTTTCTCAACAGGAAATGTTTACCCATTGACGAAGGTGTTGAACAATGATTGTACGGAGGATAAGGTGGTTGAACCGATCGGCGAATATGCTCAATCTTGTTTAGGACGTGAGCGAATATTAACTTATTTTTCCCGAAAGAACGGGACACCAATGTTATTCTTTCGTTTAAATTATGCGATTGATATGCGCTACGGAGTTGTATTAGAGATTGGTAAGCAAGTATTAGCCGGTAAGAAAATTGATTTAGCCATGGGGAATGTAAATGTCATTTGGCAGGGAGATGCTAATGAATATGCGATTCGTTCTCTCCTACATTGTGAAACACCACCACAAATTTTAAATATAACAGGGCCAGAGACAATTTCAATACGTTGGCTGGCTGAGGAATTTGGAAAGCGCTTTGGCGAGCGTCCTCAATTTGAAAATGAGGAGCAACAAACAGCACTATTAAATAATGCGGCTAAAGCCCACCAATTATTTGGTTATCCAAAAGTTTCCATTCAGCAAATGATTGATATGGTCTCAATCTGGCTAATGAATAATGGCCAAATCCATGATAAGCCGACACATTTTCAAGAACGAAAAGGGGCTTTTTAAATGTTAAATCAACAAGTAAAAGAAAAGCTGCATGATGGAGTTGTTATTCCTGCTCACCCTCTAGCCCTTACAAAGGACCGAAAGCTCGATGAGATAAGACAACGTGCACTGACCCGTTATTATATCGAATCAGGCGCAGGTGGAGTGGCGGTTGGTGTTCATACAACTCAATTCGAAATTCGTGATCCTCGGTTCAATCTATATGAAAAAGTAATGTCTTTAGCGATTGAGGAAATTGAAAAAGCTCAACTATCGGAAATATTTATTAAAGTCGGGGGAATTAGTGGTCCAATCGAACAGGCAATTCAAGAGGCAAAGTTTATTAAAGCGATCGGGTATGATTTCGGTTTGCTAAGTATGGGAGGATTAACATCCTATTCAGAAGGAGAACTTCTAAAAAGAACGGAAAGGATCGCTGAAGTCATTCCCATTTTTGGTTTTTATTTACAACCATCTGTTGGCGGGCGAGTGTTGTCCTATGAGTTTTGGAAAGAGTTCGCAGAAATACCAAATATCCATGCGATTAAAATTGCTCCTTTTAACCGTTATCAATCTCTTGATGTTGTGCGTGCTGTTTGCCAATCATCGAGGAACGAAGAAATTGCAATTTATACTGGAAATGATGATAATATCGTGAATGATTTATTAACAACATATCGATTTGATGTGGCCGGTAAGAAGGTAGAAAAGCCAATCGTTGGTGGTTTGCTTGGGCATTGGGCCGTTTGGACAAAAAAGACTGTTGAATTGTTCAAACAAATTCAATCTGTAAAAGATCAGGGGGAAATTCCTAGTGAGCTTTTGACCTTAGGCCAGGAGATTACAGATGCAAACGCTGCATTCTTTGATGCGAAGAATCAGTTTAAAGGCTGTATAGCCGGTATTAATGAAGTTTTAACAAGACAAGGACTATTACAGGGAAATGAATGTTTGTTAGATAAGGAGAGGTTGAGTCCCGGTCAAGCTGAGGAAATTGACCGTGTCTATGCGGCATATCCGCATCTGAATGATGATGAGTTTGTACGACATCATCTTAAAAATTGGTTGGACTAAGTATAAGAAGAGGAGAGTGTGTTCGTCGTGCGTAAAATAGTGGCAAAAAATCAACGAATAGAAATTGCACAAGGGGAAATTCCTTTACTCAAACCGGCTTATATTTTGGTCAAGACCAAGTATTCTGTCATATCCCCAGGTACGGAATTAGGAATGATTGAGAATAGTTCTGATCGAGAGGTTCCCCTTGGCTACAGTGCAATGGGGGAAGTTGTGGAATGTGGGGAAGGGATTAATAATGTGAAAAAAGGTGATCTTGTTGCTTGTTATGGTGCACCATATGTTCACCATGGTGAATATTTGCTTGTGCCACGTACTCTGTATGCGAAAGTCCCGAAAACTGTAGAGGCAAAAGAGGCTGCACTTGCGGGAATTGGGGCAATTGCGATTCATGCACTGAGAATTGCTAAGTTGCAATTTGGCGAAACGATTGTAGTCGTAGGATTAGGGATGCTTGGACAAATGATTGCTAAGATTGCCAATGCTGCAGCTTATCATGTAATTGCTTGTGATTTATACGAAGAGCGTGTAACAATGTTAGCTCATGATAAAGGGATAAGGGCTTTCTCCAGTATGGAGCAAATGGAGGAGGAGATCCTTAGGAGTACAGGCGGTCATGGGGCTGATGCCGTTTTGCTTTGTACAGGTGGGAAGAGATCCCCTCTGACTTATGAGAGCCTAAAGTGGATTCGAAATAAGGGCAAGGTCGTAATTGTAGGGGATGTGGAACCTGACTTTCCAAGAAATCTTATGTTCGGAAAAGAGGCAGAGCTGCTTATATCGCGAGCGGGCGGACCTGGACGTTATGATGAAGTATATGAGAAGCAAGCGATTGATTATCCGTATGGTTTTGTTCGCTGGACAGAAGGGAGAAATATTGCCGAATATATTCGATTAGTAGATAAAAGAAGAATCGATGTCCAGCCATTGTTAAAGACAGAGATTGCATTTAATGATGTACTAGAAGAATTTGCACAGTTACGTAATAAAAAAACGAGTACGTTAACAAAGATAATTCGCTATTAATCATTTTTTGATCATACTATAGCGCCTTAAATGTGGGCGCTTGTTCCTAAATAAAGTAGCGAAATAGGGAAAGTGGTGGAGATATTGGGGTTAGACCAACTTCATTATTATGTGCCAACTGTTAGAAACTTGAAGGCAAGAATGATTAAAAAGGATGTCATAATTTATGGAGGAACACCAGCAGGTATTACAGCGGCTGTCCAGCTCGCTCGCGCAGGTTACTCGGTAGCGATTGCAGAATTTAGTCAACAAATTGGTGGGATGACAGCTAGTGGTTTAGGAGCCACTGATCTTGGTGCAGAAGAGGCTGTTGGGGGGCTTGCTAAAGAATTCTATCAAGAGATTGCCTATTATTATCAGAAGGAAAAGCAATGGAATTTCGAGCCAAAAGCAGCTCAATATGTTTTTCATAAATGGGTGAAGGAGCATAATATCCCCGTATATTATCGTCAACATTTAGAAAAGGTATGTAAGATAAATGGGGAGATAACGGAAATCATGATGGAGGATAGTTCTCGTTATCAAGCTAATATTTTTATAGATTGTAGTTATGAAGGTGATTTATTAGCAAAGGCGGGTATATCCTATTATGTAGGAAGGGAAGCCAATGCGACATATAAAGAAATTTATAATGGCATTCAATTTGGCGCTCCCCATCATAAATTTGAAAAATGGATTGATCCTTATAAAGTGGAGGGAGATGCCAAGAGTGGGCTCTTACCGGGAATAACGGAGAATGATCCAGCCTTACTAGGTTATCAGGGGCAAGGGGATCACCGTATTCAAGCTTATAACTTTCGAATTTGTCTTACGAACGACCCCCAAAATCGGCTTCCTTTTCCGAAACCAGTTCATTACTATGCCGAGCAATATCAACTGTTATTACGATATATTCACTCGGGTATATGGGATGTGATGAAGCTCCATACTATGCTGCCAAACAGAAAGTCTGATTTAAACAATTTTGGTGCTTTCTCGACTGATTATATTGGCATGAACTATGATTGGCCAGCAGGAAGCTATGAACGACGTGAGGAAATTTTTCAAAAACACGTAAATTATAATCTAGGTCTTCTTTATTTTCTCGCAAATGATGAACAAGTGCCAGTCAATATTCGCAGGGAAGTGGCTGAATGGGGACTTCCTGAAGATGAATTTATGGAAACGGGTCATTGGCCTCCACAACTTTATATTCGTGAAGCAAGACGGATGATTTCCGATTATGTAATGACAGATCATAATTGTTTGGGACAATCAACTGTTCATGATTCTATTGGCCTTGCTTCTTATCATATGGATTCCCATAATTGTCGCCGAGTGGTGATAGATGGACGGTGTGTCAATGAAGGAGATGTTCAAGTGCCAACTGCTCCGTTTTCTATCTCATATCGTTCGATTCGCCCGCGGTCAAGTGAATGCACGAATTTACTTGTTCCTGTTTGTTTATCAAGTTCCCATATTGCTTATGGTGCCATTCGTATGGAACCTGTCTTTATGATATTAGGGCAATCTGCTGGGCTAGCAGCGATACTTGCTTTAAAAAACAAAGTGGGTGTACAAGCAGTACGATATAATGAGCTACGAACAGAACTTCTCCGCTACGGACAAGTATTAGATTGGTCAGAAGAAATTGAGGATGATCCGATTAAACGCATGGAGTCGACTTTTGGCAAATAATTTTAAAATAATCCGCCTTACTGCGGATTATTTTTTATGGAAAAATCGAAGACTAGGTTGATAGAAATACAAACTTAAGGGAGTGGGATAAAAAGGTCTTTTAGTAACTAGGAAAGTAATGGCTTGTACTATATAATACTGAGCAAGATTATATGGGGTTCGTTTACTGAACCCCATAAGAGAACAGCATTAAGGAATTAAACCGTGAAAGTGATACTGCATCATGAAAGTCATTTCGCCTGTTTGTCCTCCGATCAACTTTCCGAATTTGTCAGGGTTGCTCGAGGGTGCTTTGGTAGGCTTTTTTCTTTGCTGTTCATTTGCTTGTTGCGACATGTGATCACTCCTACTCTTCACTTTATCGCTCTTCTTATTTGTTCCCGTAATAGCCGTAAATATGCTATTGATATATTTTTATGGAATAAAAATGATTGAAGAAATCTTTGTCGGAACGGTATTGATAACTATTAAGGGGTTGGAAAATTTTATGGGAAGAAGGCAAAAACAGTCTGATTATACAGCAATCGAGACTATTGTTGTCGTACTTGTGATATCGTTCATTCTCTTTATTTCATGGCAGTTATCAGGCCTGGAGGATAGGGGACAATTTATAAAATTCATCGCCTACGATGTTTTATTCATAAATATGTATGGTCTTCTTTTAATCTTACTAGGTTCGGCACTCATTGTTTTTTGTATCTATTTTATTATAAGCGGGAAAGCTGCTGATCCGAAGCGTTTAGCATGGCTTGGCCCTTTACTAGCATTAATATTGATTGGTTTAGGGGGTCTTCTTTCTCATAACTTAAAAGGTAATCTCATTGATATAACCAGCTATGTAACGGGCAATACGGTGACAGAAGAGGTGGTTATTGAAAAATTTGCTATCCGTTCAGGAGGAGAACATACCTTTTATGAATACACCCTTGCTGATGGGCGAGAATTCTCAGAAAGGTATAGGGGAAAGGGATTCAGGCGGATTGAAGAAGGAAGAGTGTATGTGATTCATTATTTGCCTAAATCAAAAAAGCTTTTAAGTATAAGGCTTGTTGATTAATGAAGGATCAGGAGGATAGGCGATTTCATCTTTTATTTGGAATAAGCTTGTTTGTTTCTCCCTTGCCTAACAACTTTAAAAATCCCCAAAATGGCGATATGACTGTGAGAATAGCATTAGCTGTGACCACGCAGTGGATGGAGAATGGAAAGGCAAAGTTCGCGCTCGTTTATTGGCAGACTCAAAACAGTCCTGTTCTTTGTCTGGACTAGTGCGTACTGCACGGCTACGGCGCCGCGGGCCATCTGCATGACCCGCGTCCTAGCTAGCAGCCAAGAGCGCCTTTTGGGGAGTTTTGGCTTTCATTTCTACTTTTTCATAATAAAGCAAAGATGTCTTCCGCTTTGCTTGTCTTGGCGGTAAGAAAAACCAGCGGGACTTTGAAACGTACAGGTAGTATCTATGTGAATGCAGTCTTCTGGGATGCCTGCTAATAAGCACTGTTCTTTCACAGTTTGTTGATTATCAATATGATATTTGCCAGTTTGATGACGATACTCGATCCACTTATCTGCATATCCTAAAGCTTTATATTGTACAAAGACATCTTCATCCACTTCAAATTTCCTTTGACTGAGTGCCGGACAAATTTGAACATGAAAATCCTTTGGATCACATTGCTCTACCTGAATAAGATGCTTAAATAATTTCAAAGAGATCTCCTTTACAGTACCCTGCCATCCTGAGTGGATGACTCCCACGACACCACGTACTTCATGATAAAAAAACACGGGTACACAATCTGCATGAAAACTACATAGTAAAAGATTTGGTTCATATGTGTAAAGCGCATCTGTTGCTGGAATGGCAGTCTCTAATTTATCAGCCCCACGCCCTTTATCTGGATGGATTACTTGATAGAAATTGGCGCTATGTGTTTGCTCAGCACAAACGAAGTCATCCAATTCACAATTTAAAAAGTTGGCCAATTGCTGACGATTTTGCAAGACTGCATTTTCATTCTGACAAGCATGAAGGGCCATATTAAAATGCTCGGGCTCTGTCATATCCTTCATTGTCATTCCCGCAATCCATTTTTCGTTCTGAACATACATTTTTATATTCAAGCGTATCACCTTATTTATCTTAATTTTTTAAAGTTATCCCAATAACAAGCGGTGCATGGAATTATTCTTCGTAAACATCTTCATGGAGATCAAGGCTGAGAGGATATGCTAAGTACAGTAGGGTCAGGCACCTATATTTTAAGTGGTTAGTGAGAGCAAATCATAAGGATAAAATTGAAGAGATTGAGACCAGTTAGTGCCGAAAAAGGGGCAAGCTTTCTGCCCCTTTTTTCTGATAATATACAGAATGTATCATGCCCAATTTAAGCTGCTTGTTCCTTTCTTTGTAAAAGCACGGCTGCAATCACGATAAATCCCTTAAAGGCTTCCCTAAGAAAGGGCGGAACACCAAATAAATTTAATAAATTATTCATAACGGCTATAATCAGCATCCCATAGACCGTACCTAAGATAAACCCTCTACCACCAAGCATACTTGTGCCACCTACGACAGCCGCCGCGATGGCATCCATTTCCATTCCCCGTCCCGCATTGGAAAAATCCATGGAACCAATTCGCGAAACTTGGATGATAGCCGCAATCGAAACTAGAACACCCATCAAGGCGTATACATGTAGCTTTACTTTACTTACATTAATACCAGAAAGTTTAGCCGCTTTTTCGTTTGAGCCGACAGCAATGATTTGTCGCCCAAAGACTGTCTTCTTGGAAATATAATATAAAATATAAGCGATGATCGCCCAATACACAATCGGCATAATCATATAGTTGCCAATCTTAAAGCTTGCCAATTGAGTGAACTCAATCGGGACCTTCGGATTATAACCTTGCATAAAGTGTTGTGTGACACTTCTGAAGATCATCATCGCACCTAAAGTCGCAATAAAAGGGGGAATATTCCCTTTAGTTACACTTGTGCCGATTAAGAGACCGAGTAAATACCCCATAAGGATGACAAGCACAATCGTTAAGAGTATTGCTGGAAAACCTGTTATTCCAAGGCTACCCAAAATTCCCTTTGTACTAGTATCCAATAGAACCATAGCAAAGGCACCTGTAGCAACCAAAGTGGAACCGACTGCTAGGTCAATACCCCCTGTCATAATGACAAAAGTCATTCCAAGGGCGATAATTCCAACACCTGCATTATTTCTTAAAATATTAATCCAGTTATTTAACCAGGATTGAAACCAACTACCAAATGAATCGTAATTAAAACCTAATACTAATGTTTGGATAATGATCATCACAATTAGAGCGATCGCTGTACTAAATACGGGTTCATTATGCCATTTATATTTAAACCATGTAAAAAAATTCCGTCTGTTTTTTAAACTAGGGTTATCAGTCATTCATTTTCCCCTCCTTTTCGCTGATCAATTCCCGCCCGTAGCGAGGTTCATAATCATATGCTCATTCATTTCGTCTCCCATTACTTCACCTTGAATTACACCGTGATACATCACGAGTGCACGGTCACAGATACGGATAACTTCCGCTGCTTCACTAGAAAGAACGACAACGGCTATATTGTTGTCTGCAAGATCTAGGATAATATCATAGATATCTTCTTTCGCCCCAACATCAACACCTTGAGTTGGATTATCCAAAATTAATAACTGTGGATCAGCTGCTAACCATTTTGCCAGGACCACTTTTTGTTGATTACCTCCAGAAAGACTGGTGATATTGTCAGTCTGCTTCCCCATTTTTAAGCGTAGCCGTTCTTTTTGCTTTTCGAAAAGAAGCTGGTGTTTCTTTGTCGCGATTTTCCCACGATTAGAAAACTTAGGCCAAGTGGCAATCGAAGCATTCTCAAAAATATCCATATCTTTAATAATGGCATTTTCTTTACGATTTCTTGGAAGATAGGCAATACCTTTGTTGATCGCTTGTTTTGGACTTTGAATAATGACTTCTTTTCCATTCAAGAAGATCTTTCCGGCCGAAGGATGATTCGCTCCGAAGATAGTTTGAAAAAGTTCGCTACGTCCATCACCAAGTAATCCTGTGAAGCCGACAATCTCTCCGGCTTTAATGGAAAAGTGAATGTCTCTAAAGGCCGTCGGATCTGTAAGTCCTTCCACCCGTAAAATTTCTTTCCCTATCTTCTTCTTTCTTAATAAAGGCTCTGTTCTTACATCAAATCCAACCATAAATCTTGCTAGATCTCTTGTTGTCACGTCACCTACATTTCCTTCAGCGACAAGGTTTCCATCACGAAGGACGAGATAACGGCTGCAAAACTGCATGACCTCATTTAATTTATGGGAAATGAAAATAATGCCGACCTGATGCTCCGTTAATGTTTTCATCATTGTAAAGACTCGTTCTATTTCCTGATCGGTTAGAGAGGTGGTAGGCTCATCCATAATAATAATGGAAGCATTTGTCATCATTGCTCGGCAAATTTCGACAATTTGTTTATAGGAAGAATCTAGGTCTCGAACCATTTTTTCCGGGTCTAAATCAATATTCATCTTTTTAAACATTTCATTTGTTTCGTTATACATACGTGTCAAGTCTAGACTGCCTGTTTTGGTTTTTAATTCTCTACCAAGAAACATATTTTCATAGATGGGTAAGTCATTGATTAAATTTAATTCCTGATGTATAAAAGCAATGCCAGCTGCTTGTGATTGGGCTGGTGTATCAAACTTTACAGGTTTTCCATCGATTAGAATAGAACCGGCATCCATTTGATGGACACCACCAAGTATATTCATAAGAGTTGATTTCCCTGCACCATTTTCACCAAGTAAGGCACAGATATCTCCACCTTGAACACTCAGCGATACATCCTTAAGTACATCGTTTGTTCCAAAAGATTTTCTTATATTTTTCATTTCGATTTTCATACGATCACTTCCATACCTTCGATTAAAAGAGAGACCATGGCAAGGCCATAATCCCTCATCAATTCTTTGTCTTATGGAAAATCAATTCCCTTATAGAGGGGAAGGCAAAATTAATTATCATATAATGAAAAGTCTAGGAATCAACAATTTGCCGTAATTGAATTTGGCTCAAGGCCTCTCTAGTAAATTACGTCGCTAAACAGGCGTTTGCGCTTTTCTCCTTAATACGGAGATTCTTCGTCAATGAATTCTTCGTAATTATCTCGATCGACAACAGTCGTAGGGATAATTGTTACTTCATCAGCTTCTTCTCCATTTAATAATTGCAGAGAAACATCAACAGCATCTTTTACCATAGCTGGACTGTAAAGGGCGGATTGAATCCAAATATCTTCATTTTCAGGCATCATCTTGAAATATTCTTGCATGCCGCCTCCGCCAGTCACAACTTTAATATCATCTCTTCCAGCTTCACTAATTGCCTGTAGAACGCCAATGGATGTTTCATCATCCATAGAATAGACAGCATCAATTTGTTTATTGCTTGTTAAAATATCCGCAAAGTCTTTCAAACCATCCTCACGTGTAAATTGAGTGGCATATGTGCTGATATTCATATCAGGAGCCATTTCTTCCATTGTGTTCATAAAACCCTGTTTTCTTAATTTTGAAACAGAACCAGAGGATGGAACTTCTAGCACAACGACATTGCCTTCTGTACCAATTTTATCAATAATATATTTTGCGCCTTCAACCCCCATACCTTCATTATCGCCAGACACACGATAAACCCCGTCAGCATCAATCTCAATATCAAAGTTTACCACTTTAATTCCGGCGTCAAGAGCGGTTTGGATAGGAATTTCCATTCCTTCCCACTGAGGGAAAGCTACAATCGCTTCCGCACCCCAAGTCATCAAATCATCCAATTGGGATGTCATTTCTTCCGCATTCGAACTTGTTTGGATTTTATAATCAATCTCATCAGATAATTCCTTTGCACGTGCTTCCGCATGGTAAGCGACAGCCGCGACCCAACCATGAGTAACAGCAGGTGCAAGTATCCCAATTTTATGTTTCTCTGAGCTTGACTTTTCACCTGAATCGCTACTTGAATCCTCATTCTGTGATTCTGAATTACATGCACTTAGTATCGGCACTAACATCAAAATTAGGATGGCTAGCACACTTAAACTTTTCTTCATGAGAATGAACTCCCCTTTTTATATTTTATCGTAATAAAATGAAGCCGCTTTTAAATAGGCCTACCTTATTCGATTCCTAGAAAATTTAGAGAAAAGGCATGTTGGCGTTTGCAGTTGAAATATGGGCTATCTTCAGGAAATCAGTAGCACTATCCCAATCTCAATCTAAACGTTTCACTAAAAAAGTTAGATAGTAAAATACTAAACAAGCCTTCACGTAAATTTATCGTATCTTAGCGATAAAGCTAAAACTTTCTTATGCACTTTCATTATATGACATCTAAGGAAGAGAGTAAATTAGATTATAAGTTTATTTTGAACTCATTTTGATAGATGTTGGCACAATGGTGAGGATTCTGGTCTTTGGGATGAATGGGAGGGAAGAGAATATGAATAAATGAAGAGATTAACCAATATGGATTATGGAAGAATAGGAAATTCTAAACTTAATGAGGAACTATTTAATGGATGTCTTTTACGAACGATTTATTCTATATCTTATGCGGACTTTTAGCCTTTTACTTCAGAAAAATATTTTTTGGGGATTTAATATTGATAATGTCATTATAAGGATTTTTAGTAAAAGCTAGGCAGGAAATTTCTGTAAGAGGGAGAAATAGTTTAGAGAGTATTCAATCGATGTAGGAGGAATAATGGAGATGCCACAGATAACGATGTCCTTTCCACATGGAAAGCATAAGGTTCTAACAATGAGCTATGATGACGGAAAGGCAGCTGATCGTAAGCTTGTTGAGGTATTTAACCGAAATGGAATTAAAGGAACATTCCATCTTAATTCTGGTTTATTGGGCAAAGGGGACCGAATTGGGCTAGAAGAAATAAAAGCAGTATACGCGGGACATGAAGTTTCCGCCCATACAGTTACACATCCAACAATTGCACGGTCACCAAAAGAGGCATTGCTAGAAGAAATATTGGAAGATCGTAAAGACTTAGAAAATATTGTCGGGTACACGGTTAGAGGACTATCTTATCCGAACGGTTCATATAATCAATATATAAAGGAGCTATTACCATATTTAGGAATTGAGTATGCAAGAACCGTTCATAGTACAGGTCATTATTCGATGCCAGATGATTTTTTAGAATGGCATCCTACTTGTCATCATAATCAAGATCTTTTAAAGCGTGGAGAGAATTTTATACAACTGCACAAACAACAATATTTATACATGATGTATGTGTGGGGGCATAGTTATGAGTTTGACAATGATCATAATTGGGATATTATCGAAACGTTTTGCCAAACCGTAGGAAGGCAGACTGATATTTGGTATGCAACTAATATAGAGATTGTTGATTATCTTAATGCCTTTCACCAGCTTAAATTTTCTGCTAATAGTCAGTTTGTTTACAATCCATCTGCGATCTCTATATGGCTTAATGTAGATGGGGATATTGTGGAAGTAAAAGGTGGCAGTCAGATTGAACTGTAAAGAAGATAATAAATCAATCTAAACTCATAATGTATTTCAATGTATTGTCTTAAAAGTAGTTTTAAATTCGTTTTATAATTTAGAATGATCA
The DNA here is from genome assembly GCF_017873565.1 of Lederbergia galactosidilytica. Classification (GTDB taxonomy): domain Bacteria; phylum Bacillota; class Bacilli; order Bacillales; family Bacillaceae_C; genus Lederbergia; species Lederbergia galactosidilytica. The sequence goes on along the minus strand of NZ_JAGGKH010000004.1, from coordinate 204,509 downwards.
GAAGAAATTTGTGTTATTGTTAGATACAAACTAGAATAGATTCATAGACAATTGAAAGGGGAATGGGACATGACAGAGAATAAAGTGAAATGGGGCATCATGGGAGCAGGGAATATTTCTCGAAAATTTGCATCTGATCTAGTTCACTCGGAGAATGCAGATTTGGTGGCTGTAGCATCAAGGACAGAGGGAAAGGCGGCTAGTTTTGCAAGCGAATTCAATATTGCGCGCCCTTATGATTCGTATGATGAATTTTTACAAGATGAAGAGATTGAGATTGTTTATATTGGAACCTTACATACACAACATAAAGAATGTGCATTAAATTGCTTAAAAGCTGGGAAAGCGGTTCTATGTGAGAAACCATTTACGATGGATGCAGCAGAGGCAGAAGAGCTCATCCAAGCAGCAAGGGAAAATAATACATTCTTAATGGAAGCAATGTGGACAAGATACTTACCAGCCATAGTACAGGCGAAGAATTGGTTAGAAGAAGGGAAAATTGGTGAGGTTCGGATGCTTACCGCGAATTTCGGTTTTGATGTTGGTTGGAGCCCAAATAGCCGGTTATTAGATAAGAAACTTGGAGGAGGAGCGATGCTCGATGCTGGAATTTATCCAATCTCCTTCGCATCTTTCATTTTTGGTCAGCAGCCAACTGAAATTAAAAGTAGTGCCCATCTGGGAGAAACAGGAGTAGATGAGCATTTTTCTGCTCTCTTCGAGTATCCAGATGGAAAAACAGCGATGCTGAACTCTGGAGTAAGACTCAACTTAGCCAATGATGCTATTATTTATGGCACTAAAGGATACATCCGTTTACCTAATTTCCTCTTCGGAGATGGTGCCTATCTACATCAGGCAGGATCGGAAGTAGTCGAATTTCAAGATGATCGCAAACTACAAGGCTATATTTTTGAAGCTGAAGAAGCCATGCGCTGTCTACGAGAAGGTAAACTTGAAAGTGCCATCATGCCTCTAGACGAAACGCATGATATCATGAAAACCATGGACACATTACGCAAGCAATGGGGTTTAGAATACAAATAAAAGCGGGGACAAAAGCGGGGACAGTCCCCCAGCTCGTTAATACGTTAACGCAGCGGGGGACTGTCCCCAAAATATTATCCAACTTTAGAGAGTTGAGATGTGTTTGTGGTTTTATCAAAGCTTCCATATTTCTCTTGGACGAATAAGAAGGCGATACCTCCTAGAATACTTGGAACGGCAAATGCCATAAAGGCGTTTTGTGGTGCTACGTTCGTCGCAAGTAAGAGTCCGATAAGGACAGGGGCTAATATGGCTCCGATGCGGCCAATGCCAACTGTGATACTGAGTCCTGTTGCGCGAATTTCACGTGGGTAAAATTCAGATATATAAGGGTTAACTAAATTTTGGGTCCCACCCGTGCATGCGCCGCCAAGAGCGATTAATCCATATAGTAATAGGGTGTGAGAGGTTAGGCTAAGGGATACGAAGCAAAGAGCCCCCATTAAGAACATACCTAACAGTACCTTTCGATGACCAATTCGCTCGACTAAGATTCCACCGAGTAGGGAGCCACCAATTTGTCCAATGGCCAATACAAGGTTAAATGATAGGCTTGAAGTAATACCAAATCCTGATTCTTGCATGATTTTAGGTAACCAAGTATTTAAACCGTAAATCATAAGCAGGCAGCTAAAGACAGCCGTCCAAAAAGCCAATGTGCTGACAAGACGTCGATTTGAAAAAAGTTTTTTCACTGGGAAGCCCTTTGCCTGCTCTTGAACAGCCGCATACTCAAAATCGTCTGTTGCTTGAAAATTGCCATTTGGGTCGACCTTATTAAGAATGCTGGCGATTTTGTCTCCTTGTTTTCGCAGAACAGTATAGGATAATGACTCAGGAAATTGTTTGAGAAAAAAAGGTAAAGTTAACAAAGGAATAATACCAAGCCAATATAGAAATCTCCAACCTAGGCTTTCCATTGCATACATGCCAATCAGAGAGGCTAAAATTCCTCCAATTGAATAGCCACAATACATTAAAGCCACTGTTAAAGCTCGATTTTTCTTAGGGGAATACTCAGTCATAATTGCAATCACGGCTGGCATTAACCCACCCATTCCCAAGGCGGAAATAAAACGCATAATTAAGAAGACATTCTCATTTGGCGCTAAACCAGCAAACAACGAGAACAAACTGAATAATGCCATACAAATGGCGAGTATTTTTTTACGTCCGATTATGTCGGATAAAGAACCAAGCACGAAGGACCCAATCATCATTCCTATTAATGAATAGCTACCAATCTTTCCCGCTTCTACAGTTGTTAATCCGAAGTCATCCATCATGAGAGGCAAGCCGATTCCATATAGAGCAATATCAAATCCATCAAAGGCTATCGCATAAAAACACCATAAAAATACTAGCAGGTGAAACTTATTAAATTTACTTTCGGCTATAATGTGAGCTGTACGAACAACGCGCATGTCAATCTCCTTGTTGAGTGTATTTTTAGAATATTGGAACAACTAAATTTAGAAGGCGCCTATAGAGGCGCCTTCTTCTAACACATAGAGAGAACGGCGTTTTTATAGGAGACTCTTTTTTGCCGTTCATTACACATCCAAGTGTTATATTTTAAAATATGACGCTATGATTTAAATCCATAGGGCAGTATTACGGTTATTTCCAAACATCTTCGGCAAGCTCAACTACATAACGAAGCTTTTCCCATTGTTCTTCTTCAGTCAATAAATTTCCCTCTTCAGTTGAAGCAAATCCACATTGCGGGCTTAGTGACAGTTGGTTAAGATTAACAAATTGGGAGGCCTCTTCTATTCGTCTAATAATATCTTCTTTTGGCTCTAGCTTACCGTGCTTTGATGTAATCAAACCAAGAACGATGTTTAAGTCCGGCCGATTTACAAAGCGCAAGGGCTCGAATCCACCAGAACGATCATTGTCATACTCTAAAAAGAATCCATCAATATTCAAATTTCCGAATAATGGTTCTGCAACTGGTTCATAACCACCCGAAGAAATCCAAGTAGAACGGAAATTCCCACGACAAATATGCATCGTCACTTTTAAATCTTCTGGGCGGTCAGCTACCGCTTTATTTAATGTATCAAGATACATTTTGACCAAGTATTCCGGGTCTTTTCCATTTGCTCGTAATTGTTCCTTCTGTTCCTCTGAACATAGATAGGCCCAAGCAGTATCATCTAATTGGAGGTAGCGGCAACCAGCATCATAAAAGGCTTTTATCCCTTTTTTATAAGCTTTTGCTAAATCATCAAAGAATTCTTCCTCGTCTGGATAGACAGCTGGATCCACTTCACCGCGAAAATGGAGCATACTTGGACTTGGAATCGTAAATTTTGCAACATGATTTCCGGCTACTTTATGAAGGAATTTATAATCATCTAGCATCGGATGATTAGCAAAATCTAGTTTATTTGTCACTTTAATTGCGCGAGATCTAGTTTGCTGTTGTTGAAATTGAATGCCGCTTCCCGCCCAATAGCCGTCAACTCCAACTAAATTTTCTAAGAAGTCAAAATGCCACCAAGCCCTGCGGAACTCTCCATCTGTTACAGCTTGAAGACCGATTTCTTTTTGTTTTACTACAATTCTTTTGATTTCATTATCTTCAATAGCACGTAATTGCTCAGCTGTGATTTCACCAGCGCTCCTCTGTAATCGTGCTTTTTTTATTGTTTCGGTTCTTAATAAACTGCCGACTTGGTCAGCGCGGAAAATCGTTGTCGTTTTTGTTTGCATGTTACTCCCCCATTTCCTAATAGTAAAAAATTTAAAATGAACTTTTATATTGAATATATTGAATTCTAACATGGGAAAATAGTATAGTCTAAGTGGAAAAAGATATAGTTGGTTATAACCAATGGTTATAGGTTAAGTGAGAATTTCTATACTCTTTTCTATTATCGTAGTCTTGCTCTCTCTTAAATTTCCATTTATGATGAGTTTATTGATGATTGTTAGAAACTGACTGTAGCCTAAACTAAATTGCCCTCTTCTTCTCTTTTAAACATAAGTGGATAGTGGTTTTCGCATAAATAAACATAGTGTTGAACAATGAGGGACGAAAAATGAATTTACAACAATTAAAATATGTGATTGAAATTGTTAGAAGTGGTTCGATGAATGAGGCAGCACGTAGGCTCTATATTTCACAACCAAGCTTGTCAAAGGCAATTAAGAATCTTGAAAAGGAAATAGGAAAAAATATTTTTACTCGAACATCAACAGGTATAACTCTTTCACCAGATGGGGCAGAGTTTCTTGGTTATGCTAGACAAGTAGTGGAACAAGTAGAACTGTTAGAACGTCGCTATTTTAATACGGCCCCTTCTCCGCAACTTTTTTCAGTCTCGACACAGCATTATGCCTTCGCGGTAAATGCTTTAGTTGAAATGATTAAAAAACATGGTTCAGATAAATATCAATTTACAATGCGGGAAACGAGAACATATGAAATTATCGAAGATGTTAAAACTCTTCGTAGTGAAATCGGTATTTTATATGTTAGTTTGTTTAATGAAAAAGTAATGATGCAATTGCTTAAAGAAGAGGGACTTGAGTTTAATTTGCTCTTTAAAGCCTCACCACATATTTTTGTGAGCTCTCAAAATCCGCTAGCAAGTAGGGAGTCTGTTACGTTAGAGGATTTAGAAGACTATCCGCGTCTCACTTTTGAACAAGGGGAATATAACTCATTCTATTATTCGGAGGAAATATTTAGCACAATTCCTAGCAAAAAGAGCATTCAAGTAAGTGATCGAGCTACTTTGTTCAATTTATTAATTGGGCTAAATGGTTATACGATTTCAACGGGCATCTTAAGCGCTGACCTAAATGGCTCAAATATTGTATCTGTCCCGCTCGAAGAAGGAGAAGTCATCTCCGTCGGATGGATCGTACACAAAAAGGCCCAACTAAGCCGCATGGCTAAGCTGTATTTAGAAGAACTTAAGCGAATTATTGACTTTTATGTGTAAAGGGGACTGTAAAGGGGACTGTCCCCCAGCTTGTTAATGTGTTAAAGAAAAGCGATACCTATCCCCCGAGAAGAACTATAATTATGGAAAAGTAGACTCTCAATGTTTGATAGGCTGATTAAAAGGGTAAATAGTTCGGTGGACTTATAGTTTTTGGCAGAGAAGTCTAAAATACATAAAATTAGAAGGATGTTTTTATGAAGAAATTCGTTTTATTGTTGAGTATGGTTTTGCTTTTAGTCATGGCAGGCTGTGGAAGTAATACTAGCACTAAGGATGATGAAAAGGACGAAAATACAACAGTTGAGAAGGAGAATGATACTGAGGAGGGGGCTGAGGAAGAGTCTAAGGAAGAGGAAGAAGCCCCGAACACATTATTAGGTTCTATTGAAGATTTCGAAAGTATATCGATCGATGAATATGATCAGGAAAATTGGATTCAGATTGAAACAGAGATGAATATAGAAAATCACGCCTTTTTAGATGGCGATAGATTTTTTATCAACACAGAATCCGATGAGACGATCGCTTATACGAAGGATATGAAGGAAATATGGAAGAGCGAGGTGCCTTTCCCGTTTAGAAGGCCGAATGTGATGACAGATGACTATATTTTAGTTAATAATGAAACGGATGAAGGGGAAGAAGCATTTATCGAGGCATTGGATAAAGAAACCGGAGAGTCCGTCTATAAAATTGATTTGAAAAAATATAATAATCTAAGTGAATATTATGTGATCGATGATGCCATTTATTTTGCTGCAGGTCTTCGCTCAGAGCCAGATGATATGCTGTTCGCTGATCAATTCACTATTCACAAACATAATTTACAGGATGGATCGCTTATTTGGGAAAAGGAGATAGGGAATCTAAAACAGAATGGGAAAGACCCCCTTTATCAATTAGCTTTTAAAGATGACTACTTCTATTATGTTAATGATGACTCAGAATTAATAGCAGCGGAGCAGGAATCTGGAGATGAAATATGGAAACAGAGTTTACCGGAATCTTTACGTTACTCAATTCCATTTTTCTCAGGTGATGCTCTATATATCCTAGATTCTGATAGTGTTTTTCATGGATATGATGCGGAAACAGGAGATCCATTGAACGAATTTGAATTTCCTGGCAGGATGATCGGACCTGTTGCTCCCTATCCCGTCTTCACAGACTCAACAGTCATCTACCAAAATCTTGATTTTGATAATGGGGATACAACCTTAATTGCAGTGGATATAGAGGCAGGAGAAGAGGCTTGGTCTATTGACTTTGGACAGCATTTTATATTTGCTGCCCATCTTATCAATGACACATTATATCTATTAACCCAGGTTGATGGTGAAGATTCCTCTACACCAACAAAAGTACTAAAATTAAACCCTGAAACAGGTGAACTAATAGAAGGTATTGAGCTAAATGAAAGAATGGCCAAAGCTTCTAACAACCAATACCTTTATATGGGGAACTATACCAACGATGATTACCTAGCCTTTTTCTTTGAAAAATCTGCATATTTTATTAAATAACGGGGACTGACCCCCGTTTTGTTAACGCGTTAACGGATTGGGGGACTGTCCCCGATCCGTTTTTTAAATTTTTTTAAAAGGGGAAGGAGAATTGTATTCTATTGGTGAAGTATGAAGTAAATATATGAAAGTCGCCAATGAAGAGAAAAGGAGCGGAGAATGAAAAATCAAAGTAAATTTGCCCGGATGTTCAAGGTGTTATCCTTATTCATGACTATAATTATTCAAATTTATTGGTATAAATTGAGTAGGAAGTCTGAAGCGGACTGGGAGGATTTGTGGGGAAGTATTGGAAGAAGGTTTCGACGACTACTTTTTGAATTAGAGGGTTTGCTTATTAAAGTTGGACAGATTATTAGTACCCGTGCGGATCTATTGCCAGAGGCATTTATTAAGGAAATAGAAGATCTTACCGATCACGTACCCCCTTCCGAGTGGAGCGAAATTCAACAGGTACTTGAAGCAGAATGGGGAAGTAGTTATAAAGAAAAGTTACTTTCGATTGAAAAAAAGGCAATTGCTTCCGCGTCCATCGGGGAAGTGTATAGAGGCGTCCTAAAGAATGGATCTACAGTAGCAATTAAAGTGCGGCGCCCTCATATCCATTCCATTGTTCAAACGGACTTCCGTACGTTAGGTATCGTGATTTGGTTTGCTAATCATTTTGTTCCCCTTCCTAAGGGATTTATTAATCTGAAAATCCTGTTTTCTGAGTTGAAGCAAGTGATTGAACGGGAGCTAAATTTTTCGAAAGAGAAAGAAACCCTTCTCTATTTTAGGGAGCGTTTTAATGAACTGGAAATTGTTAAGATTCCCACGGTCTATAGAGAATTATGTACATCTAAAGTATTGGTAATGGAATGGGTCGATGGAATAAAAATCACCGACTTTGAGGCGATCGAGAAATTACCAATTACTCGTAAGCAGTTAGCTCAGCGTCTAATAAAAGTATTTCTTCCACAATGGCTAGAGGCAGGAAAATTCCATGCTGATCCACATCAAGGAAATGTCCTTGTCTCAAAAGAAGGGCAGATCATTTTATTAGATTTCGGTATGGTAGGGGAAATATCCAACAATGATGCCTTCGCTTTTCAAAGTTTGATTGAAAGTTTTTTAGCAAAAAATTATACGAAAGCTGTTGATTGTCTGTCTCGTTTAGGATTTTTACTCCCAGAGGCAGATACTAGGGTTATGGAAAAGGTACTAGCTGAATGGATGAACCTCCAGCCTACTCAATTAACAGAAATGGATCTATTGGCTTTAAAATCGGAGCTTAATGATATGATCCAAGCTCTTCCTATTCAGGTACCTACTCGTTTTGTTTTCCTTGGACGTTCTTTTATGACGATTGAAGGCATTATTCATCATTTAGCGCCAGATGAAGAAGTTCTTGAACTAGGTAAACCTGTTTTCATGGAATGGCTCATGAATGCAGGGAATAAATGGTCCTTTATTTGGCAATGGATCCAGTCACAACCAGTATTCAGGATCTTTCATTCAGTTACAGAATTTTTAAAATTACCACAGACATTTGAACGATTAAAAGAGTACGAACAAAGAAGACAATTTAAATTTACAATCTATCAAAATCGTAAAAGCCAGCTATTTCAATTAACCCTACTAGGATTAATAGGTATTATTATTGGCGTGTCCATATCCAACCCGCTAACGATAAAAATAGCGCTTGGCTTATCTGTCGTTGCCATTATAGGATATATATTTAGCAGTTATAAATTGAAAAAATGGCTAAAATACATGCCACTAAAATAAGGGTCAGTCCCCCACCTTAGTAACGCGTTACCTAGGCGGGGGACAGTCCCCTTACTATATAAGATTATTTCTCTTATCATAAAAGGTTTTTAAAAAGGCTTGTTCGTATGCGTATCCCGCATGGATGAGTATTTTTTCGTTATGATTGGCTGCAGCTAGTTGTAAGCCGACAGGAAGCCCGTTATCTGCAAGTCCACATGGGATGGAGATGGCCGGTTGTCCGGTTAAGTCGAATACGGCTGGAATCCGGATCATCGTGTTAAATACGCTATCTGTTACTCCATTGACCTCCACCATTTCTTCTCCTATGCCTTGTGGAGTGATCGGGGTTGTTGGTGTGGCCAGCACATCGACTTGTTCAAAAAGCTGTTCAAATTGCTCTGTCAGTTGTGCTTTTCTTTTTAAGGCTTTAATATAATCAAGAGCTGTAATGGCATGGCTATGCTCTAGAGAAGCCTTCACATCTAGACCAAAAGAATCTAAGGTTGATACAATTGATTTTTCATGTACAAATCCTGCTTCCGCGATACCAATGCCGAAAGAAAGGGCAAGATCTTCGGAAGAAAACGGAATATCGATCTCTATTAAAACGGCGCCAAGACTCTCTAAATCTTGCAAAGCTTTATGATAGAGTCTAGCTGTGTTCTCCTCAATCCCCTCGTTAAAATAGTTTTTCGGTACACCGATTCTTATACCTCGGATATCCTCTTTTAGACTTGAAGTATATTGTCCTCCTGTCATAGCTTCCAAGATTATAGCTAGATCATCCATTGTTTGTGTAAGTGGCCCAATATGATCAAGGGTCCAAGAAATATGTTTGACTCCTCCAGCCTTTATAAGACCATGTGTTGGTTTTAACCCAATTACTCCGCAAGAAGCGGCAGGAATGCGGATAGATCCGGCTGTATCAGTTCCAATCGATGCGAGACCTAATTTGGCAGCAACAGCAGCTCCAGACCCTCCACTCGATCCGCCTGGTGCATATTCTTTATTCCAAGGATTTTTAACGGAACCGTAAAAAGGATTATTAGAAGTAATTCCAAAAGCGAATTCATGCATATTTACTTTGCCAAGTTGGATTGCTCCTTCTCTTTGCAGAGTATGAACAATATCGGCATCGTCATCTGGAATAAAATCCTCATCAATTTTAGATCCACTTGTTGTGCGGATTCCCTTTGTATTAAGATTATCTTTATAGGAAAGAGGAATGCCTTCTAAAATGCCAGTAGCTTCATTGGCAATATATTTCTTCTCGGCAATTTCCGCCTGTTTTAGGGCAATATCATCTGTAACCGTAATATAAGCATTCAAATCTTGGGATTGATGTATGCGATCTAAATACATTTTGGTAATGTCTACGGGAGAAAACTCCTTCTTTTTGTACCCTTCTTTTAGTGAAAGAATTGAAACATTCTTCATTCAACCAACCTCCACAAATTATGATCGTTCAGTCCAAACAAGCGTTATTGAGGACTAACCAAGACGAACCAAGCATATCATAGAAGAGAAAGCGGATGTATAAAAGAGTACTAACCATAAACTGGGGACAGTCCCCCAGTCAGTTAATACGTTAATGCGGCGGGGGACAGTCCCCGCTTTTTAAAGTTTAAATTGGCGTACTAATTGGTTAAGTTCTTCCGCTGATTGGTTCAGTTGTTGGGTGTTTCCAGCTATTACTTCCATGGCACTGCTTGTTTGTTCAGTGGAGGCGGAGGTTTGTTCGATGCCAGCCGCAGACTCTTCGGATATGGCGGCGACTTCTTCAATCGTACTATTTAATTCTTGACTTTGTCCTGCGATGGTAGCCATGTTGTCTGTGATCACTTTTAGATCGTTAACCATGCTTATAACGGATTGGTTTATTTCTGTAAAGGTTGTACTTGTTGTTTTGATTTGCGCTGTTCCTTTTTCTACTTCGGCGTAGCCTGTTAATAATGATGTAGCAACACCGTTCGATTCTTTTTGGATACGATCCACGATTTCTGTAATATCGATGATCGAAACGGAAACTTGTTCTGCTAGTTTTTTAACTTCTGAGGCAACAACTGCAAAACCTTTTCCGTGCTCCCCGGCTCTTGCTGCTTCAATCGCGGCATTGAGTGCTAATAAGTTTGTTTGATCCGCAATATCTTGGATAACGGAAACAAGCTGTGATATTTCCTGGGATTGTTCATCCAATCCTTTAACCTTTTGTACAGCAGTTTGCACAATATGGTCGATCTTAGTCATTTGCTCATAAGAGCTTTCCATAAGTTGTCGACCATCTGCAGTCATATTAAGCACTTGATTGGAAGAGCTTTGAATCTGTGCTCCTTTTTCATTGGCATCTTCCACTTTCATGGTGAAAGAACTCATAATGGAAGACATATCACTTGCACTATTTGCTTGTTCTTCAGAACCAGAGGCTAATTCTTGCATTGTAGAAGCTACTTGTTGGGAAGCCATCTTTACCTCGTTTGCCCCTTGCTTTAGTTCCTGACTTTGACTTGTCACAGAGTCTGAGACTTCATTCATTTTATTAACCAATTCGCGAGTACTCTGCATCATTTCATTAGTCGCAATAGTCAATTGTCCCACTTCATCTTTCGTTTGAATTTGTAATGGCGGCTGGCTTAGATCGCCTTCAGCTATTTGTTTCATTCTGTCCATTACTTTTCTAATAGGAGTTGAAATCCCATTCGCTGTAATAAGGGCGATCACCAAACTGATAATAATGACTAAAATGCTTATACCTAATTGAAGCCATACAGTTGTTTCCCCACTGGCAATGAGACTTTTTTCTGTTTGATAAATGGAACTTTCACTCTCTTCAGCTAACTTTTCATATTCAATCATTAATTCATTGATAAAGACATTACTCTTTTGTAAATTTTCTCTAGCTAAGTCCTTATTCCCATTGTCATATTCATCAAATACATCTGTTTGGATAAAATTACGCCATTCTACTGTTTGGTTAATCAGTTCATTAAACTTCTCTGAATCATCTGTTTCGCGGATGATTTTTTCGTAATTCTTTCCTTCTTCTGTATAGGCATTGAATTGGTCCTTATAATCTCCACCAAATAGGATATATCCACGAGCAACAGCTACCCGATTGGATAAAGATGTAACCAATCCCTTATTCGCCATTAATAATGGAAGCTCTTGTTCACTAACATTTTTGGCAGCTTTATTATTGTTCATTGTGATCCGGGTATTATAAATGGCCAATAAAATCACGAGTAAAAGAACGATGGAAAACCCCGCAATCATCTTCGTCTTGATACTCTTGAATGTAAATAACTTGTTCATATATATGTTTCCTTCCTTTTTACATTTTTGGGAAAAATCAATCCCTTAAATATTTATCGACAGAAATTGACAAATTTGGACATAATTTATATATTCCCTCTTTTTTCCAAAATGGGGACTGTCCCCCACTGTGGTAAGGCATTAAAGAAAGAGGTGGAAAGAGCATGAAACAAAGGAAGGAATAGATTGGAGATTTAGAAGGAAAGAATTATATACGGTGGAAAAGTGAAATGTTGGAGAAAAAAGAGATGCGAATGTCTAACTAAGATTTGGATGGAGCGAGAATATGCTTTAAAAATTATGATCATTTGCACTATACTTTAAATAGAAAGGAAATCATGCAAGTTTCACAACTGTAACAAGTATTTTCCTGTTATATTTGAAATAGCATCTACCTTAGTTTTTATAGGAAATAACTTTCAAGTTGCTAAATACCATAAAGAAGGTGTTGAAAATGGAATTCCGTAATATATTTTGTGTTGGTCGTAATTATGCTGATCATGCGTTGGAATTGGGAAATGCTGTGCCAGACAAACCATTAATTTTTTCTAAGCCATTACATTCTTTAGTGCTTGCGAATGGTGAAGCGATCCATTATCCGGGAAATAAAGGGGCTATTCATCATGAACTTGAGATTGTTTTATACATAGGAGAAGATTTGCCAGATGACGATATTCAGGTCGATAAAGTAGTAACGAAAATGGCGCTTGGAATTGATTTGACATTAAGAGATGTGCAATCCGAATTAAAAAAGAAAGGACATCCATGGCTTTTAGCGAAAGGCTTTAAGAATGCAGCTATTGTAACAGATTTTTGGGATTTTCCTGGGGAAGCTGCTTGCAAGAAAGAGAACTTTTCCTTATTACGTGATGGACAAACTGTTCAAGACGGAAATATAACGTCCATGATCTTCTCTTTTCAAACTATATTAGCGTATATTCAAGCAAATTTTGGCTTAAGAAAAGGAGATATTATATTTACGGGAACTCCCGAAGGGGTTGGCCCTATTTCCAATGGTGAAAAGTACGAATTGTACTGGGGGAAGGAAGGAAAAGGAAGCTTTCGTGTTCATATGAGTTGATTTTCCTGTTTTTTTAAAAACGGGATTTTCGCTATAAATATTTTAAGTTCTCTCATTCTTTCCAAAAGTAATGTTAGAGTGGACTTGTGATCATATATATAAGGAATTGGATTTCAACCATATTGTAAGGTGATTGACGGAAATAGAGAGGGAGGGGGCTAGTTTTGGATATTTTATTAAAGGAGATTTTCATAGGCAAACCAAAAACAGTAGGACAAAAGGAAGCAATAGAACCGATGGAACGCGAATGGACAAGTGGGATTTTTAAAGAACCTGTTCATGGCCCAATTTGGGTTGGAAAAACAAATGTATCTGGAGATGGACAAGCGGATTTAAAAAATCATGGTGGACCAGAAAAAGCTATTTTTGCTTATCCATCCTCACATTATTTGTATTGGCAGGAAGAATTGAAAACGGCTGATATCAGGCCGGGTGGAATGGGAGAAAATTTCTCATTGGAGTATGTGAAAGAAGAACAGATCTCCATCGGGGATACTTTTCAAGTTGGAGAAGTAATGATACAAGTTTCACAACCGAGACAACCATGTTGGAAGCCTGCTCGTCGATTTAAAAGAAAAGAATTGGCGCTGCTTATTCAAAACACTGGAAAAACAGGCTGGTATTTCCGTGTATTGCAAGAAGGTACTGTGCAAGAAGGCGATAAATTAATTCTCTTAGAACGTCCTCATCCAGAATGGACGATTGCCCAATGCAATTATGTAATGCATGTTGATAAACAAAATATGGAGCTCGCTCAGGAATTAGCGAACATTGAATTACTTGCTACGAATTGGAGGAAAACTTTAGCGGATCGGGTAGATAAAAGGCAAGTTAAAGATATTCGAAAAAGAGTTTTAGGACCAAATGAATGATTCAGGCACTTCATCGTTTAGTTAAGGAAATTCCTTCACCTTTTTCACTAGAGCATTAGAACAACTTTCAGCCAGCTTCCAATCTGGATAAACATCTGGAAGCTGGCTGATGTCCCAAAGGGATCAGTCAAAGTGCTCCATAAATGACAGAGCGAAGTCTTGGTTGATGATAGCCTTCGAAGTTCGGTAGCATTTGTTGCATATAGACTGCGGAGACTTTTTCCTTAGGATCAATGGTTACCCAAGTTCCCAGTAAGCCGGACCAACCGAACTCTCCAAGCGAGCTATTGGCCCCACCTAAAGCAGGATCGATCATAACTCTAACACCTAGACCATACCCGTAACCTGAAAGATAATTCCAATTATAATCCTTCCGATTTTCTGGACGAAGCTGATTAGTCGCCATTAGCTCGATCGTCTTCCGACCAATGATTCGCTCTCCATCCAATGTTCCACCATTGGCCAGCATTTGGGCAAAACGACTATAATCATGTAATGTGGACAGTAATCCTCCACCTCCGCTTTCAAACTGAGCAGCGGTTTGAATATTCGCATCCATCTGTGTATTTTTAATTAAATTTCCTTGTTCGTCCAATTTGTAATTCGAACAAAGTCGTTCTTTTTTTGCATTTGGAATACGGAAGAATGTATCCTCCATTTTCAAAGGATCAAAAATTTCCTCTTGTAAAAACTGCCCGAAACTCTTCCCTGATATAACCTCAATCAAGGCGCCGAGTACATCATGACTTAGTCCATAATGCCATCTCGTTCCAGGATCAAAAGCAAGTGGGATTGCGGCTAAAGCTTGGGAAACTTGACGTGTCGTCATTTTTTGGTTTTGTTGCTCAAGTAAATGCATCGTTTTTGCTACTTGGCGTTCTGTTTCATTGCCTTCTCCAGGATAAGTCAATCCTGATGTCATCGTGAACAGATCCTTTACGGTAATCGACCTTGAAGCGGCTGAGCTGTATATTTCTCCTGTATCACTCTTTCGGTAAACGAGTGGGTTCTTGAATTCTGGTAGGTATTCCTCTAATGGATCATTTAGTAAAAAATCGCCTCTTTCATATAACAGAAGTGCTGCCGTACAGGTGACAACTTTTGTCATGGAATAAATACGATAAATAGTATCCGCTGTGATGGGTTTACCAGTCTCAAGATCAGCAACCCCGACAAAGTCTTCAAAAATCGTTTCACCTTCTCGGTGAACAGCTAAAGCGCAACCAGCAGGTCCCTTTTCAACAAAGCTTTGTAAAAGAAATTGTAGTTTTGTTTGTAAATGTTTCAAAGTCTTCACTCCTCCTATAATAATGCTATCTTAAAGATAATTCTCTTTAAGATATGGGGAATCCTCCTAATATGAAGAATATCAGATTTATCAGGGAGGGAGTAAATTGCATAGCTAGTAGCTTTTATTTATGCTGGTTACTTACTGATCAAAATCCAGAAAGTCCATTTTATTTGGAGGAGTCAAGAGGGGGGGAGATGAGGATCTGTTTGTATATACCGCATCAACATGAATGATCATGCCGATGCGGTGGAGATTAAAGTCAACTTGAGCTGTGAATATCTTATTCTATTAAGGAATCCTTTCTGCTTTCAATTAATTTATTCATCGCATTCATTATTTAATGGTAACGTTATCAACATATAAAGCTGTTAGGCCATTACTATTTGAAGAACCCGTAAACTGAACACCAACTTCTTTAATATCACTTGGGTTTGAGAGCGATGATAAATCTAAGGTTATAATAGTTCCAATTGAAGAATTGATCTTTTCAATTCCTCCATCAAACCATTGCCAATCTGATCCTGTTTTTACATATAACTTTGCATTTATTTCATCCCCGAAGTTTCCCCAATCAGCATGCTTTACAGTCGCTGTGAGTTGTGACTTTCCGCTAAAATTTAGGTTTTGAGTTAGGTATAGATAATGTTCAGAGTTATCACCCAAATTAACATCAGCTTTTAAAGAGTGGTTACCTTTTGCTGCCCACTCATTCACTGACCAAGGTCC
Organism: Lederbergia galactosidilytica; assembly: GCF_017873565.1. Lineage (GTDB taxonomy): Bacteria > Bacillota > Bacilli > Bacillales > Bacillaceae_C > Lederbergia > Lederbergia galactosidilytica. The sequence continues at coordinate 188,943 of NZ_JAGGKH010000004.1, read as the reverse complement.
AGTTTCTATATTTTCGCCGCTCCATCCTTCTGTCCCGGTTTCGAAGTTATAAAGCGTAGTTTCAGTTCCGTTAGAATCCCCAGGACCACCGTCGCCTACACCGTCATCTCCATCTCCAAATACTGGACTTATTTCAGATGTAGCTTTTAAGCCGTTTGTACTATTTACAATGGTATTTCCCCAGTCGGTTAGGTTATTTCCGGCCCAATCATAGGATAAGTCTAAATAATCCCATTCCATGCCATTACCTTTCCACGACCATGCGAGCCAGCCAACATTTTTCTCTTGGGAATAATTCATAATTGTTGCTTCATCTACATCTCCGTCTGTATGCCTATGTCCAAATTCTCCAATGATTACGGCTAGACCTTGATTTAATACACCGTCAATATTTGCTTTGACAGTAGAAGCGTCCCCACCAGCATATTCATACATATGAATAGAGAACATTGTATTTTGTAGGGGGTCAGCATTGAATACTTCTTTTCCGTAATTGTGAATGGACTCCGGAAATTGCCCCCAGCCAGCAGAGTCTACTATTAGTGTGTGGTTAAGTCCTGCATTTCTTAATTTGGGAATCACTTGTTTGTAGCCATCCGCCCAACTAGCCCCATCCCAAGTACCGTACCATTCATTTGCGATGTTTATTAGGACTTTGTCTTCCTTGCCGATAAGTGCTTCTTTTATACTAATCCAATAATCTGCCGCACTATCTAATGAGCTGATATCATCTTTTCCAGTAGCATCGTGGACCTCTAACATAGCAATTAGATTATTTTCCTCAGCCAATGATATTAGATTCCTCACGCCATCAATATCATCCCGACTATATTGGCTGCCATCCGATAATACGATTCTAATAGTATTCGCCCCAGTTGCTGCAATGGCAGGTATTGCGGTTGCTGTGTCGTCTTTAAACCAAGAGTGAGCATGATTGATTCCTCTTATCACAAAAGGGGTACCTGTTGCGTCATAGAGTGTGTTTCCGTTTACATAAAACCCGTTTGCTGCATTCGCTTTTGAAGTAGAAGTAAACAGTGAAGTAGAGAATAACATGAAAAGACATAGAATTGAAACTAAAGTTTTCCTTTTACATGCCAACATAATCACCTCATAAATAAATTTTATTTATCTCTTTCTCTTACTCTCACTCTCACTCTTACTCGAATTAATTCACTCCTTTCTTTTGATAAGGAAAGAGGTAAAAACAAATGGCTTTTAGCAGAAATGAAAGTTAATTAAACGATAACCTAACTAATTGAATCTATTCTAACATGTTGAGAGGAGATGGAAACCTAATTATGGGAATTTTTGAAAAAATAATAAATTAGACTTATAACAATTGGATTGACTAGGAAGTTTGCATTATTTCTATTTTTGTAATTGTAAGTAATGGTAGGTAATTTATATGAAGAGTATAGAGAAATGAATTAGATAAAGATTATATATTTCCATTTACATGGATTGGTATAAGGTTTATCCTCATCTGTTAATCTTCTCGAGGAGAAAGTAATATTGACAAATAAAAACTGTAAAAGTATATTTGTATGTAAAGTTAACGTTGAACCAAAAGGGGGATATAGAATGAATAAACTTTATCAAGAGGTAAAAAGAGAACTTACAGAGCATATTTTACCCTTTTGGATGAAGCTGAAGGATGATGAAAATGGCGGAATGGTTGGGGAAGTTGATTTTCATTTACAGAAGGATGAAAAGGCAGATAAAGGTGGAATTGTCACAGCGCGCTTTCTATGGACATTTTCTGCGGCATATCGTGTGACGGGAGAAGCGACCTATTTAACTTATGCTGATCATCTTTATCACTTCCTTGTTGAGAAAGTGTATGACCATGAGGATTTAGGGTTGTTTTGGTTGCTTGATTACAAAGGGGACCCAAAGGATACGAGTAAACATATTTATGCGCAAGCCTTTGGTGTATATGCTTTAAGTGAATATTATCGCGCATCTAAAAATGAGAATGCGCTAAAGCTTGCCATTGAGTTATTCAAAGTAATAGAAGAGAAAGGCTTTTCTAAAAAGAGAAATGCGTATAGGGAAGAATTCGATCGCCAGTGGAACGCTGTTTCCAATGAAAAGTTAAGTGAAAATGGGGTGTTAGCTGAAATTACAATGAACACCCATATTCACATATTAGAAGCGTATACGAATCTATATAAAGTATGGCCGAACGGCGAATTAAAAGAAAGATTACATCATCTGCTAGAAATCCATTACAAAAGAATTTACGATCAGAAGTCTAAATTTTTAGGTGTGTTTTTTAATGAAAACTGGGAAAGTATCGCCGATGTTCAATCATTTGGACATGATATTGAAGCAAGCTGGCTAATAGATGAAGCGATTAAAACACTTAACTTAGAGAAGGAAGAATATATTAATATGGTGGTAGATATTGCTTATAATATTGCCGATTATGCCATAGAGGATAATGGTTCACTTATGAATGAGGAAGTCGATGGAGAAATCGACCGTACGAAAATATGGTGGGTTCAGGCTGAAGCAATAGTGGGTTTTTATAATGCTTATGAGCGGACGAAGGACGAAAGTTTTTTGAAACTCGTTCATTCACTTTGGGACTATACGAAAGAAAATATTATCGATAAGCGTGAAGGTGGCGAATGGTATTGGTCTGTGGATGTTAAGGGGAATCCAACAGAAAGAAATATTTGTGATCCATGGAAGGCCTCTTATCATAACGGAAGATTTTGTTTAGAAATAATGGAAAGGATGATAGTAGATTGATCCATGAAAAATATTACGAATTAGTTGCAGAACAGGAAAAATTACTTTCGAAGGAAAATCATTTGGATAGAACTTTCTATAATGGTATCTATGATCGCTTTGAAAACCCTGTGCTGACACGCCATCATGTGCCGATTCATTGGCGATTTGATTTAAGTAAAGAGACAAACCCTCTATTTTTAGAAAGATTAGGTGTGAATGCTACATTTAATCCGGGGGCCATTTATTTTGAAGGGAAGTATTATCTCGTTGTCCGTCTTGAAGGGGTAGATCGTAAATCAATTTTTGCCCTAGCGGAAAGTGATAATGGTGTTGATAATTTTAGATTTATCGATACACCTTTAGTATGGGATGATATTGACGAAAGTGAAACAAATATATATGATATGCGGCTTGTTCAGCATGAAGATGGATGGATCTATGGGATTTACTGTTCGGAAAGTAAAGACCCTTCTGCTCCTGAGCATGATACTTCCAGTGCAGTTGCTCAAGCGGCTCTTGTTCGCACAAAGGATTTGAAAAGGTGGGACAGACTACCAAACATACAAACTCCATCTCCGCAACAACGAAATGTTGTGCTACATCCTGAATTTGTCGATGGTCAATATGCCTTTTATACACGCCCACAGGATGGTTTTATTGCAACAGGTAGTGGTGGAGGTATTGCTTTTGGTCTGTGTAAAGATATTTTGGATCCAGTGATTGATCAGGAAATTGTAATGGATGAGAGACGTTATCATACGATAACAGAAGAAAAGAATGGGCAAGGACCAGCCCCGATCAAAACCGATAAAGGTTGGATCCACATTGCCCATGGTGTGCGGAATACAGCTGCTGGGCTCAGATATGTATTATATGTTTTGGCGACAAGTTTAGATGAACCGAACAAGGTTATCGCTAAACCAGGGGGGTATTTTATTGCCCCATTTGATGATGAGCGTGTAGGTGACGTATCAAATGTTGTCTTCTGTAACGGTGTTATTACAAATGATCAAGGTGAAGTATTTATTTATTATGCATCTAGTGATACGCGCATCCATGTTGCCAAAACAACGATAGAGCGATTGGTAGATTATACATTTCATACACCAAGGGATCCACTTCGTTCTCTGGATTGCGCTAAGCAAAGGAAAAATCTAATTGAGAGCAATCGATCACTTTTAAAATGAGGGTGAGAATGGAGCATACCGTTCACCTATCTTACAAATTAAATTGTGAATATACTTAAGTTCTAGTAATATTTAAGTAATGACTTGGTGTACGGGAGGATGGCCAATGAAGAAAAATGTGACAATGAGAGACATAGCAGAGAAAATGAATGTGAGTAGTGTTACTGTCTCGAAAGCTCTTAACGATAAAGATGGTGTAAGTGATGATTTGCGAGAAAAAATAAAAACTGTGGCCGAAACAATGGGGTACCGAATTAATGCTGCTGCAAAATCAATGCGTGACGGGTACTCCTATAATATTGGTGTAATTATTCCGGAAAGATTCGCGGGAGCCAATCAATCTTTTTATTTACAAATGTACCAACATATTTCCAAAGTCCTTGAAGGATATAACTATTCAGGAATAATGCATCTGTTAACAGATGAAGATGAAAGAAATAAACGATTACCTCATTTATACTATGAGAAAAAGGTAGACGGTTTTATCGTACTTGGACAAATGGACAAAGAGTATTTAAAAGAGATTAAAGGGATGGATATACCAATTGTATTATTGGATTTTTATGATGAGTATGACGATGTTGATTCTGTCATAACAGATAATTTCTTTGGGGCATATGAATTAACTAATTATTTAATTCGTAAGGGTCATCAAGAAATTGGATTTGTAGGTAATTTATATTCCACAAGTAGTATACAGGATCGGTTTCTTGGTTATTATAAATCACTATTGGAACATCATTTAGTGATGAATCCGGAATATATCCTTAATGACCGAGATGAGAAGGGAACTTATATTGACATTGAGGTTCCTAAGAATCTCCCGACTGCATTTGTCTGTAATTGTGATCAAGTGGCTTTCAATTTCATCTCAACTTTAAAGAAAGCGGGATATAAAATTCCTGAGGATTGCTCAATTGTTAGTTTTGATAATGATATATATGCGACGATTACGGAACCGGGGTTAACAACTGTTGAAGTGAATGTGGAGGAAATGGCAAAAACAGCCGTGCGCTTTATCATTGAAAAAATAAAGGGAAATGACGAAAATAATGGGCGTGTTTCTGTAAAAGGTAACATTATTTATCGGGATTCGGTCATGGAACAAAAAGCAAGGTAATACCCTTGTTTTTTGTCTTGATTAAGAAAGTGACTAATCATTAATTCCTATATATGTTTTTACACTTCCAAACGTTTTTCTGAGCTAATACTCTGTTTACTTTGAAAAACTAAATTTACCTTTTAGGAGAATCCTAAACCTTTAAATTGAGGGTGAAATTTTGGAAAAAAGGGCATTAGGGGTCTTTCAAAAACTATATCAATATTTTCAAGTTAGTTTTTATTTTTGGGTGTTTATCTTGAAAGGATTTGTGATTTATAGTTTGGTCCCGGCATGTACAGCTTTATTGCGAACGATGGAGGAACTACGCCAAAAGAATAATGAAGAAAAGGAAAACGTGGGCCAAGTATTTTCTCGGCATTTTAGAAATTATAAATCAAAAAGACTTCTTTCGTTTCTCTTTGCGATTATTATGATTGTTTCCTATTCATCATTAGTTTTATTAAATAAGATGGAAAATAATCTTGCATTAATTTTAACAATCCTGTTTATTTACTTAATAGCTTTAATATGGTTATTTTTACGTATACAATATTTTATTTGGGCTACAGAAATTGGAGTAGTAAAGAAGTTGTTATTCTAGCATTTATTTCGATGGTCAAACATTTCATGACATCAATCTATGTGTTAATTGTAATTTTAATATTATTAGTAGCGGCCTATATAAACTTTTTGTTTTTCTTGATTACTGCGCCATTTCTATACGGAATGGCCGTGAATATTGTTATGCACAAACTTATAGAAGAGAGTGGAATATCTTAAGCTCAGAGTGAAATCATCATTATTTCGCTCTTTTTTTGCTATGTACTCATGAGAAGGGCTTACCCGAGAAGGACCTATCCTATACTACGGCGCTATGACCTTACTATTACTAGGAAGTTATTGGAAACAGAAAAAACAAATTAAATAATTACCTAAAATAACGGGGAAGTAAGCAGGCTGCTTTTATTTCTGATTTAAAATTATAAAATGCAGAAAGGATAGAGGGTTGAGAGAAAATACATCATTAAATGAAGTCTTCCTCCATTTGCAGACAGGATTTGTTTTAAGTGTCAATCTCATTCTCATTCTCATTGATTGGCGCTTAGCAAATAATTTATATGGAAAACATTCGTTTGCAACATAATAATTGTTTAAAATCAATTAGAAATTAATATAAGAGATATCCAATGGTTAAGTATAAACTTGGATATCTCTTTTTTTACTTAAAATAGCTTTATGAAATAAGTTATTGGTAATAGTTTATTTGAATTGCAGTAGAAAAGTGAGGGTTCAGTAAGTAAAACAGAATATAAGTAATTAGTAAGTCTGCTGTAATCTCCTTAATGAAAATTGATTGACAGGCAAACGGTTCCAGTATAAGATAGTGATATAAGCTTAACGTTAACTTAAATAATAGACATGAGGAGGAATAGGCTTATGAAGTTAAGAAGGTTATTGGTGTTAGGTCTATTAGCTATTTTGGTTACCTTTACAACTGCTTGCTCTAATAATAGTGAAAGTGATCAAGGAGATAGTGGGAATAAAGAGGCGGATTTGAGCTGGAAGGAGAAAGACCCTGAAGAAATTAAAGGTGATATTACGGTTATTACACAAAGGACAGATATTGTAGATACAGTATTTCAAGACTATGCAAAGGAATTTAATAAAAATTACCCCAATGTGAACGTTGAATTTGAAGCGTTAACAGATTATGGTGGTGAGATTATGCCACGTATGAATACGAAAGAGTATGGGGATGTGTTGTTAATTCCGGTGCAAATCCCAATTGAAAATATACCTGATTATTTTGAACCTCTTGGAAAATTAGACGAGATGAAAGAAGAATACCGTGGCGTTGAAGAGAGAGCGGTAGATGGAACTGTATATGGTATTCCGATAGCTGTCACATATACAGGTATTGTTTACAATAAAGCTGTTTTTGCTGAAGCGGGGATTGAAGAGTTGCCATCAACTCCTGATGAATTTATTACTGCTTTACAAAAAGTAAAAGATAATACGGATGCCATTCCAATGTATACAAACTATGCGGCCGGTTGGCCACTTACTCAATGGGAAGGTACTATTACAACGGTTGCGGGCGATGTTGCGTATTATAACCAGGTGATGCCTAAAGAAAAGAGCCCATTTGATCCAGGTAAACCGCATTATGAATTGTACAAGGTTATGTATGATGCTGCGGAAAAAGGCCTTATTGAAAAAGACCCTTTAACAACAGACTGGGAAGCATCTAAAGTGATGATGAATAATGGCGAAATCGCGACGATGGTCTTAGGTTCATGGGCGATTGAGCAAATCGAAGAAGCTGGTGAGCATGCAGAGGATATCGGCTATATGCCATTCCCGACCAATGCGGATAAAGTTATTTTCCCATTAGGTGCTGATTTAAATATTACAGTTAATAAAAATAGTGAGCATAAAGATGCGGCTCTAGCCTGGTTAGATTGGTTTATTAACGACTCGGGCTATGCGGTTGAACAAGCGGGGGGAATTAATGCTGCCTATGATGTACCTCTTCCTAGTGAATTAGCAGAGTATGAGGAACAGGGAATTGAATTCCAACTATTAGCTCCTGCTAAAGAAGGGGAGGAAGGGTTACTTGATGAGATTGATAAAGAATCAGAAGTTGGACTTTGGTTGGAAGACAAAAAGAAGGTTATTATCGAAGCAGCAATTGGTAATCGTGACATGACCTATGATGAAATTATGGAACAATGGAATGAAGATTGGGATGCTGCGGCAAAGAAAGTTATAGAAGAATAATCTAGCATTTTGACATGATGAAGCATCGTACCCGCCTCTAATAAAGGCGGGAAGGCTATTAACTCAAGCCTTAGGCAATAAGGTATGCGAGGTAAGAAATAGTGGTCGCAAGGATGTATTAGTTTTGTAACTTTGGAGGGCTAATAAAAGTGGGTTCAGATCGCAACCTTCTATCGAAATGCTAGTGGTACTAATATTTAATTGAAAGTCTGTGAAATGAATAGAAAAATAGAGAAATAGAGAAATAGAAATCTTTAAAAAGGGGAAATGACGATATATTTTTACCTGAGGTAGGAGGGGAAAACTTGTTTAAGTTTTCAAATCTTTCATATAAGGCGCAAAGAAGGTTTATTATCATCGCCTTCTCATTTATACCAATTGTTTTATTAATTACCTTTGCTTACCTGCCAGTATTTAATATGTTCTATTACAGTTTTACAAAATGGGACGGTTTTGGAGCAAAAGAATTTATTGGTCTTGAAAACTATAAAACGATCTTCACGGATCCGGAATATTTTTCGGTTTTTAAAGTCAGTCTTTATTATTTCGTCGCAACATTTTTACAAATGGGGTTAGCTTTATATTTTGCTACCATTTTAAGTTTTAAGGTGAAATTTGAGAACTTCTTTAAAGGTGTTTTGTTTTTTCCTTATTTATTGAATGGGGTTGCAATTGGTTTTATCTTTCTTTTCTTCTTTCGACCAGATGGAACTTTCGATACGATTCTAAATGCTATTGGTTTAGGTGATTCCATTCAGTTATGGCTTGGAAACCCGGACATTATTAATATTTCCTTAGCTGGTACTTCAGTATGGAGATATATGGGCTTTAACTTCATTATTTTCCTCGGAGCTATTTCTTCTATTAATAGTGAGATTTATGAGGCGGCCCAAATTGATGGGGCCAATAAATGGCATCAATTTAGATATATTATTCTTCCGAGTATTAAGATGATTGTCCAATTAAACTTAATCCTTGCCATTAGTGGTGCATTAAGTGCCTTTGAGATTCCTTATATCATGACTGGTGGATCAAATGGAAGTAAGACCTTCGTTATCCAAACAGTCGATACAGCCTTTAAATACGGGAAAATTGGTCTAGGTTCTGCGATGGCTGTTGTGTTGTTACTCATTGTTATTGTAGTAACGATAGTTCAGAAAAAGTTTTTTAACGAGGAGGCCTAGAGATGGATAATTTTAAAAGAATACTTGGTGTGATATTTAAATATGGATCCTTGGTTCTAGGGGTACTCGTAGCAGTGGTACCGATTATTGTTGTATTTTTTGCTTCATTTAAAACAGGAGCAGAGTATACTACAACAGGACCTTTAACACCTCCGAAGGATTGGATGAATTTTGATAATTATGTGCGTGCTTTTACGGAAGGGAATATGTTAAAGGGCTTTTTAAACACGGCGATTATTTTAGCGGCAGCAATTATTGGATCTACTCTAACAGGATCAATGATTGCTTATGTATTGAATCGTTTTAAATTTAAGGGAAGCGCGCTATTAATGGGAGCTTTTCTCTTAGCTACATTAATTCCTGCGGTAACAACGCAAGTGGCGACATTCCAAATCATTTCCTTTCTTGGTGTTTTTAACACAAGGTGGGCCGCGATATTATTATATCTTGGTACAGATATTATAGCTGTGTATATCTTTGTTCAGTTTATGCAAAACATTTCAAATTCCTTGGATGAATCTGCCATGCTTGATGGGGCATCCTATTGGGATATTTATACGAGAATTATTTTGCCATTATTAAAACCAGCTATTGTGACAGTTATTATCATTAAGGGTGTTAATGTATATAATGACTTTTACACACCATTTTTGTATATGCCTAAGACAAGTTTGCATGTTATTTCTACAGCCTTATTCAAATTTAAGGGTCCTTATGGATCGGAATGGGAAGTTATTTGTGCTGGGGTTATGATCGCGATTATTCCAACGCTGATTGCCTTTGTGACATTGCAAAAGCATATTTATAACGGAATTACATCAGGCTCAGTTAAGTAGTCGATATGATTGGTGAAATGATATTCATAGAATGGAAGTAGGTATTTTGATGGAGTTTATTAAAGGTTTTACCTTTGGTTGGGACAGTAAAAAGGGTGATTTTTACAAAGTAGAAGCGAAAACATCTCTACGTTTGATGAAAGAGCGAACGAATAGCGAATATGTTATTTTTTCTTTAGCTGCTTTGCAAGATACGGCGCAATCCATTGAAATAGATTATAAGGGCTCTCATATGGTTGAGGATGATGAACTGATCTCTATGATTAGTTATGCCCGAGAATTAGGTCTAAAAGTAATTTTGAAGCCGACAGTCAATACGCGAATCGGAACATGGCGCGCGCATATTAACTTTTTTGACCATGATATACCTTGTGAACCGAAATGGCATGAATGGTTTGCGAGCTATACGGCCTATCAATTACACTATGCTGAAATAGCGGAGAAAACGAAATGTGAAATGTTGATAGTGGGCTGTGAAATGGTGCAAGCGGAAAGACGTTCTGAAGAATGGCGAGCATTAATTAAGGATGTAAGAGAAGTTTATTCAGGCCCTATTACGTATAATACGGATAAATATCAAGAGGAAAATGTAAGCTGGTGGGATGCAGTGGATGTAATCTCGTCAAGTGGATACTACCCAATTGATGATTGGGACCGGCAGCTTGACCGTATTGAAAAAGTTGTCAAAACTTATAATAAACCTTTCTTCTTCGCCGAAGCTGGGTGTCCAAGCAGATTAGGCTCATCCTATATCCCGAATGATTGGGAATTAGTTGGAGATATTAGTTTGGAAGAACAAAAAGATTTTTACGAAAAAATGTTTGCGAAAACAGAACAAAGAGATTGGGTAAAGGGATTCGGTCTTTGGGATTGGAATACCGTGTTAGATGCTGAAGCCAATGCAGTAAATGATAAAGGATATGGTGTTTTTGGAAAGCCAGCTGAGAAAGTGATTCATGCGCATTATTCAAAAATTCTGTAAAGGATATCTACATTCAAAATATCAGTGGTTTTGCGGTTTTTGTTCATTTTCAACTCTCCTCACATTTAGGAGAGTCTTTTTGTTTAGCTTGGGAAAATCTCTAGATGTATGAAACGTAATGGAGTAAACAGCTCGGAACATATGAATGAATTGTAAATTAGTACTAGAGAAATGATTGAAGTGAGTGAAAAATTCAGGGAAGTGGTAAGTAAATTGTCGTCGTGACTGAAGAGTAGAATGCCTACGTGGAAGAACTGCTAGCATTCGTTGGGGGAGTTATCGGTTTTTAGACAAGTTAAGTTAGGGAGTTTCGTGGTTAATAGGCTGTGAAAGCAAGCTTTTGTTAGTAAATAGAGTAGTAGCTCATAATAGGGGAGCCTCCAAAAGGTTGTAATGATAACTTTCTCGAGGCTCCTTTTTTAAAATCGGATCGGCAATTATCTAGTTTTTTCTTTTAAGATAAATAAATTAGAATCATAATCTTTTGGATGATCGCGCTGCCAATATTCATCGGCGCGGTCTGTGTAATCCTGATTTAAGAGAATGCCGATATTCATTAATTCATCACCATAATGGCTTGAGTTTCGGCCATTGACAGTATAAAGTTTATTCGGATCTAAGCCATTTAGTTTTAGCCTATTATATTTCTCGTTTGGTTTAGCGAGTACCTTGTAATAGCCAACAATCGCTTCTTTCTGATCTTGAGATACAACCATCCACGCAGTCTCGTTACTTTCAAAAGGATTCAGCAATCGATAGAAGTCCCCTGTATGGAGTAAATGACGGTTTGCTTTGAAAAAAGCAACTTGCTCCTTTACTTTTTGCTGGTCTTCTTCAGTGAGCTTTGTAATATCAAGCTCATATCCAAAAGTGCCAAAATAGGCGACATTTGCTCTTGTTTCGATAGGAGTTCTTCTGCCAACTTGGTGATTTGGAATAGTTGAAACATGACTGCCAATTGCATTTAATGGATATACCATGGAATGCCCATATTGAATCTTTAAGCGTTCAACTGCATCCGTATCATCGCTTGTCCAAGTTTGTGGTGCATAATATAGCATGCCAGGGTCAAAGCGCCCGCCACCACCTGCACATGATTCAAAAAGAATGTTTGGGTATTTTTCGATAAGCTTTTCGTAAAGTTGGTAAACTCCTAAAATATAACGGTGAAACATTTCTCCTTGCTGGTCAGCATCAAGGCTAGTCGAGTAAGCCTCGGTAATATAACGGTTCATATCCCATTTTATATAGGAGATTTTTGATTTTTCGAGAATGGTATCCATCTGCTGAAAAATATGCTCGACTACTTCACTCTTAGAGAAGTCTAAAACAAACTGGTTTCGCCCATGTGATTCACGACGATTTGGTGTAGAGATCAGCCAGTCAGGATGTTGCTCGTAAAGTGTTGTATCTTTGCAAATCATCTCTGGTTCAAACCATAGGCCGAATTTCATTCCTAATTGATCAACTTTTTCTGATAAACCCTCAATCCCATTAGGGAGCTTCTTTCTATCTTCGAACCAGTCTCCCAAAGAGCTTGTATCATCATCCCGCTTTCCGAACCAACCATCATCAAGAACAAATAGCTCAATACCTAATTGGTGAGCTGTTTCAGCGATTCCAAAGACTTTTTCTTCGTCAAAATCAAAATAAGTCGCTTCCCAGTTATTAATCAGGATGGGACGGGTGCGATCTCGCCAAAAGCCGCGTACTAATCTCTCCCGATATAATTGATGGTATGTTTGGCTCATTCCATTTAAACCCTGATCAGAATAAACCATTACACATTCAGGAGTTTGGAATGATTGAGTTGGATTTAGACGCCACGTAAATTGGAATGGGTTGATTCCAACGAGGACACGGCTAACGCTATAGGGATCTACTTCAACTTGTGCAAGAAAGTTTCCGCTGTAAACAAGGCTAAAGCCATAAACCTCACCATGGTCTTCTGTTGCGCTCAACCGTTTTAACGCCAAAAATGGGTTGTGAACATGACTACTCGCACCGCGAGAACTGTATATGGATTGAATGCCTTTCGTTAATTTATGAGCTTCAATATGTCCTTCACGTGCCCAGGCGCCATTAAGATGAACCATTTCATACTGATCATCTGGTAGATCAACACTGGCACTCATTGCATTATTTATGAAAAAGGCTTCATTTCCTTCATTCACAAACTTGGCATGGCGAGTGATGACATTGCGATGATTATAAATAGTATAGCTCAATATTAAGGTTGCCTGAAGAACTTGATCAAATAAGATGATCCTTAATGTATCAGCTTCATCCTGATGTTCGACATATGTTGCGGGTAAGCCATCTAGAGGTTTTTTACCCTCCTCCATTTCATATCGTACATATTTAAAATTCGTGATCGAGCTCCCGATATTATTTGTGATCATATGAGCGGGGTAGCGATAATCTGTTGTTCCGTAACTAGGATATTCCTGTTTAATATGCTCTAACGAAGAAGTGTGATCATATTCAAACATATTACATGAAGGACGAACCTCCCTCTCGATAAGATGTGAAAATGAGTCCCTATGCCTTATTCTTTTTCCGTAATACAGTTGTTCGAGTTGATAACTTTTTTCTAAAACGCGAAAAATATAGCTGACCTCTTTGTTGTATAAATGAAATTCCTTGTTTTCTTGATTAATTTTAATACCCAAGCTTTTTCACCCCGTGTTTTATATGATTAGGCTAATTATAGCAAGTCGTAAGGGTCAATACAATGGATTTAGGTTAACAATAACCTAAATATAATTAACCAAAGCTGTTTGTATCGAATGGTCACTAACGATAATCTATCTTTAATAAGTTAAGATAAGAAAAGATAAAAGTATTTTATGATTAAACGTTAACTTTATAATTAAAGCGTGTTATAATCTACCTAACAAAGCGGATTTTGAAATAACAAAAATAACAAAGGTGTTGAGTTTAATGGAGTTTTCTTTGGATGGAATTTGGGAAATGCGGGAAATAGGTGAGGAAGAATGGCTAACAGCGACTGTTCCGGGATCTGTTATGAATGACTTATTAACCCTCGGGAAAATCGCAGATCCTTTTTATCGTGATAATGAAATAGAAGCTTATCGTATTGCAGAAAAGTCTTATGAATATAAACGATCATTTACTTTAACGGAAGAGTTTCTTCAACAAGATCAAATAATTTTGCTATCTGAAGGATTAGATACATTTGCTACCATCTATATCAACGATAATGAAATAGCTCGCACAAATAATATGCATAGGACATATGAGATGGATGTAAAAGAAGTATTGCTTCAAGGGGAAAACAGCATTAAAGTTCAATTTGCTTCTCCGGTGAAATTTATAGAGGAAAGACAGAAGAAACAGCCATTAGTTGGGGTGGAACATGCAATCCCAGGCTATCCCTATGCCCGTAAGGCTCATAGTATGTTTGGGTGGGATTGGGGCCCAAAAATTCCCGACTTTGGTATTTGGCGCAGTATTACGCTTGTTGGGCGCAATATTGGCTACCTTGATGATGTCTATATTACACAACAACATTTTGAAAATCATGTTGATGTAAATGTTAGGGTTCAAATAGAACGATTATTAGAGGGGGACATCGAATTAGAAATAACAGTAACAAGTCCTGATGGTCATATCAGTACTCAAAATGTAAAAAAGGCTATGAATGAGGAGAATTTTCCCTTTTTGATTGAAGAACCGAAGTTATGGTGGCCTAAAGGTTATGGAAATCAACCACTATATGATATCCAAATCACAGCAACGGCTGCAGGGAAGATTGTGGATCATAAGAAGTATCAGATAGGTTTGCGTACCATTGAAGTTAAACATGAAGCTGATCAATGGGGTAAATCTTTTGAATTTAGTGTGAATGGTATTTCGCTATTTGCAAAAGGAGCCAATTATATTCCTGAGGATAGTCTTATTCCGAGAACTTCAAGGCAACGAACGGAGCGGCTTATTCAGGATTGTGTGGAAGCGAATTTTAACATGATTAGAATATGGGGTGGGGGTTACTATCCTCCTGATTACTTCTATGAATTATGTGATCAATATGGTCTGATTGTTTGGCAAGATTTCATGTTTGCTTGTAGTGCTTATGACGTAACGAAAGGATTTGCAGAGACAGTAAAACAAGAGGTTATTGATAATGTAAAGCGCATTCGTCATCATGCTAGTTTAGGAATATGGTGTGGCAATAACGAAGTGGAAGAAGGTTGGGAATATTGGGGCTGGCCAGAGCGTTCAAAATTCCGGACAGATTATATTAAATTATTCGAAGTGATGCTTCCAGAGTTAATGGAAAACCTAGACCCTGAAACATTCTATTGGCCATCCTCTCCATCTTCTGGTGGGGGATTTGATCAGCCGCGCAATCCAGATGTGGGAGATATGCATTATTGGAATGTTTGGCATGGAAGGAAACCATTTACGGAATACCGAAAATATCATTTTAGATTTTGCTCTGAGTTTGGATTCCAATCTTTTCCGTCTATTAAAACAATTGAAACATTCACGGAAGAGGAAGATCGTAATATTTTTTCCTATGTCATGGAAAAACACCAAAAAAATGATGGAGCTAATGGATTGATCTTATCTTATTTATCGGAGAATTTCTTATATCCAAAAGATTTCCCTTCCTTACTGTATGTATCGCAAATTCAACAGGCGGAAGCGATCAAATATGGGGTGGAACATTGGAGGAGAAATCGCGGGAGGTGCATGGGTTCTTTATATTGGCAGCTTAATGATTGTTGGCCAGTGGCTTCATGGTCGAGCATAGATTATGAAGGGCGCTGGAAAGCATTGCATTATTTCGCCAAGAAGTTCTATGATCCTATCTTACTTTCGATTCAAGAAGAAGGGACAGAGGCGGATATTTATGTAACGAATGACACGCTAGGAAGTAAGACGGTAAAGGTTGAGTGGAAGTTAAAGACAAACCGTTCCCGAATACTTAAAGAAGGAACGACAGTTCAAGAGATTCCTTCCTTAACAGCTCAGAAATTAGAAGCTCTATCTTTTGCAGATCAACTAACACTGGCTGAAAAGAGACGTGTGTATCTTGAGGCGCTTTTATATATAGATGGAGAACTCTATTCCACTACAACGGTTTTATTCACAAAGGCTAAACACTTTGAATTCTTAGATCCGCAAATTCATCATCAGGTTAAAGAGACGGATGATACTTTCGAGATTGAGCTTTCATCCGCATGCTTTGCTAAATACGTTGAGCTAGATTTAGATGGAGCAGACTGCATCTTTAATGAAAATTATTTTGACTTATCAGCTGATCGAAGCAAAAAAATAGTTGTGAAAAAGGAGAGCTTAAGTCAAAAGCTTTCATCGCGAACCTTTCAAGATCGTCTTATTGTACGTAGCATTTATAATATTGCAAACTAAATATTTTTATTGGAGAGATCGACTCCATGAGCAAGAAAGTAACGATGCAACTTATTGCCGATTATTTAGGAGTATCTAAATATGTTGTTTCAAGGGCATTGTCTGGGAAGGACGGAGTAAGTGCACAGATGCGCGAGCAAGTTTTACGTGTAGCGAGTGATTTAGGCTATGTGAATCAAAGAAAACAAAGGACAAGTCAGATTACGCTGGAGAATAGCTTCAGCGTTTCTGGAAAACAGACAGTGCTTGTTTTGTTGCAAAATATTCGGGAACAAACCCCAACATCTTCTTACTGGGGAAGGGTGATGAAGGGGGTCTCGGAAGGACTTGAAAAACACGGATTTGGAATGGTTGTTGTCACAGAAGAAAATCCGAACCATTTAAAAGCTATTATTAATCCTAAGGGGTATGTAGGGATCATTACGATTGGTATGGTGACCACCCCTCTTATGCTGCAGGTAAGCCAAATGGAAATCCCGGTCATTATGATCGACCATGAGGATTATTTGCTTTCCTGTGATGCGGTCTTTAATAATAATGTCGATGCTAGCGAGAAAATGACAAACTACTTAATAGGTCTTGGCCACCAAAGGATTCACTTTGTCGGGAATATTCATTATTCAAGAAGTTTCTATGATCGATGGATCGGCTTCCGAAAGGCACTAGAAATATTGGATCAAAACTTTAGATTTGATTCAAGTTTAACGAATTTAAGTGAGGGAACCCTTATGCTTTGTCAATGGATTGAGGAAAGACAAGGCCAACTGCATTTCCCAACAGCGTTTGTATGCGCAAATGATCAAATTGCACGAAATTTAGTTGGTATATTGGAGAAAAAAGGGGTAAAGGTGCCTGATGATGTGTCTGTCACTGGCTTCGATAATAAAGAAGTTTCTTACCGGTATTCCCCGACATTAACAACAGTCAAAATTGCCAAAAAGGATTTGGGAAAACGCGGTGTTGAAATGTTAATCAGAAGATTAAGAGAAAAAGATGCGCCCTATGAAAAGGTATTGTTAGAAGGAGAAGTTATTTTGAGAGAGTCAACAAGGCCATTGGTAAAATAGGATGCGCCTAATGATAAGGCATAAAAAGGTTCAGTTCCCTAAGTTAGAAAACAAAGGGAGCTGAACTTTTAAAATAGACTAACGATCTTCAGTACATTTCAGGATATGCTATCCACTGCTTCGATTAATCCATGTTCTAGGCAGGTGTCGACCGACAAAGTTTTGGAGTATTTTTCAAAGCGAATTTTCATCGTATCATCTGTTCGATAAGTAATTTCGCCTATTCCAAATATGCGATGCTTGATTTTCAGTCCGACAAGAAACTTCGCGGGGTCTTTGATCGCATTTGTTTGATCAGCGTTCCCATTTTTTTGCTGTCTTGCTTTGTTTTTGGGAATCGCTGTTTTAGTAGGATGTGACTTTTGGAATTCTTCAGGGGAAATAATTCTTTTGACATCTCTAACAAACTTGGATGGACTGACTTTTTTGCCAAAACGTTTGGAATAGGAGAGTAGCTCTAAATGCGTTTTTGTTCTCGTCATGCCAACATAGAAAAGACGCACAGCTTCTTCCATCTCTTCACTCTTACCCTCCTCAAGTTGATCCTCCTCAGATTGCGTCGGAATGACGCCTTTGATTAAATCAATCATATACACTTTTGCAAATTCCAATCCCTTCGCGCTATGGAAAGTGGAGAGTGTGATGGCGTTTTGCTGTTTGTTATATTTGGATGTTTTTAGTAAAGAGGCTAAATGGTCTAACCTATTGGCGAATTCGACCATTGACTGGGTGGATTTTGCAATTTCCTCCAATGTATTTAATACCTCTAATAAATAATCCATTTTAAAACCAAGTTTTTCTGACATCTTCTTCATAACTTTTTCGTAACCAAACTCTTCGCGAATCATTAAAATTACTTGAAAGGGAGTCTTCTTCTGCATTTGGTGGTAGCGACTTTGGTAAGCCTTCACTTTTTCCTTCTGCCACTCCTGCAAGTCTGTCGATTTTAGCAAACGATCAAAGACCGATTCATGGCTTGGTCGCTTCAGTTGTTGGATATGCGATTTTTTTAGGTAAAGATGGAATTTAGAATAAATCCGTTCGAAAATATCTACTCGTTTCACGTCATACGATAACCGCATAAAGTTTAAAATATCCTCCACAATCCAATGGCTAAAAAAACGATTATTAGCATCTTTCATATAGAAAGGGATATGTGCTTTATCCAATGCGTCCAAAAGTAAAATGGAGGAAGCGTTATTGCGATATAACACCGCGATTTCACGCAGATTCTCTTCCTTTGAAATCTGATCTATTAAATAGTCAGATTGGTATTGGTAATCTGCTAATGTTTTTAACGTAATCGGTGTATGAGTGGGATTTTCAGTAAACATATTTTTATTATAGCGATTTTTATTTTGCTTAATAAATGTATTCGCGACACTCACGATATCTTGAGAAGAACGATAATTCTGCTCCATCATCAAAATTTGGGCATCTGGATACACCTTTTGAAAATTAAGTAAATATTGTGGCTCGGCTGCTCGCCAACTATAAATAGATTGGTCATCATCTGCCACGACACATAGGTTTTGATGCTTTTGCACTAACTTCTCAATAATTGCATGCTGAACGAATGATGTATCTTGACTTTCATCTGTTAAAAGATAATCGTACTTTTGTTGGTATTTTGCTAATATAGCATGATCTTTTCTAAACGCCTGATTGGCAATCGTCAGCATATCATCATAGTCAACAAATAGTTGATCGGTTCCAGCCCGTTTAAACCGTTCGTATTTTTGGAAAATCTGCAATGCATTTGGAACATCACAGGAAATTGTGGACCATTTATCCTGAGGCACTAGCTTGTTCTTGATTAGACTGATATAAGTGAGCAGTTCTTCTAATTGCTCATCTGTAATGGACTTATGATTGACTGCCTTAAACAAATCTCGTAAAAGCAATTTTTTATTGAAGCGACTAGGATCGCTACCTTCGATGATGTGATATTGAATCTGTTTTTTATAAAAATACTCCCGAACGACCTGGAAGGCGAGACTATGAATTGTCGAAAACTCAACAGGTGGGAGTGTGGGAAAAAAACGCTGGTACCGCTCTTTCATATCATTTGCAGATGCATTACTGAAAGTCACTGCCTTTATACGAGCGGGTTCTAATCCAACCTCTTCGATTAAGTAGCCTATTTTCATAATAAGAGTGGTTGTTTTTCCGGAACCAGGTGAAGCTAAAAGAAGTAATGGACCTTCTATATTCAAAACGGCTCTTTTTTGTACATCATTCAGCGAGACTCCTAATTCTTTTCTCTTTCGATTGAAAAACTCTTCCCCTACAGGCATCGTAAAAATCCTTTCTAATGTTTCTCTGACTCTATTGATTATTATTATTTTAACATACTGAATAGAACTCTATTAAAGGTATCTCTATCCCACATAATCTTCCAAATAGAAGTTTAGTTCAAAAAACAATAGGTAATATAACCACTAGACACATTTAGCTAAATAAGTAAGGAGAGGAAAAAATGAACATATTCGATATGTATGCAACATCTGGTTTCCTTCACAGTGTACAAAATTTTGTCATTGCGATTTTGGTATTATTAGTTGGTTGGCTGCTTGCCAAGCTTATAGCTGGTGGAGTGGAAAAGGCATTAAAAAAGACAAAATTAGATGAAAAACTTTATAAAAAGGTTCGACCTGGAGAGCCGCCTGTCGACTCAAACAAAATAATTGGTAAAATCATTTATTATATTTTACTCGTCTTCGTCTTAATCCTGTTCTTTAATATTCTTAACTTAAATATGATTGCAAACCCATTAACAGATTTAGTTTCGACTTTCTTAGCGTTTATTCCTGCGGTTCTTAAAGCGGCTTTAATTCTTGCGTTGGCGTTTGTGATTGGAACTATTGCTCAGTGGGCAATTGTGCGCGGAAGTAAAAAAATCCGTGTGAATGAGTTGTTAGTGAAATTAAAATTAGCGAATACGCTTGAAAAGGCGGACGAATATTTAACAACAATTGGAAAAGTAGCCTTTTATCTTATTCTATTAATCTTTATTCCTGGTGTTATGGATGCTTTAAATATTCAAGGGGTTTCAGAGCCATTTAGTGGTTTGTTGGCAACAATTTTAGCTTTTATTCCAAAACTAATTGCTGCAGCGATTATCTTTGCGGTCGGTTGGTTTGTAGCGAAAATGGTGAAAAATATTGTTGTAAACCTTTTACAAGCAGTTGGATCTGAGAAACTCGTAAGCAAATTGAAAATGAATAAGATATTTGGAGATTCTAGTTTAGCTACCTTTATCGGAAATCTTGTCTTTATTTTGATTCTCATTCCAGTAGCGATTGCAGCATTGGAGAAGTTGGATTTAAAAGGTATTACAGAACCTGCCATTAGTATGCTTCATGAAGTCATGAATATGATTCCAAATATCCTTATTGCCATTGCATTAGTATTTGTTGGCATTTGGTTAGGCAAGTTCATTGGTGGATTTGTTAGCGACTTTTTACACCGTGTAGGTTTCGATAATCTTACTGCTAAGTTGCCAATGGGTCAGACTAAAGCGAATAAAACCAAAATGCAGGTATCTACTGTTGTCGGATATATAGTACAAGTTTTAATTATCTTTTTCTTAACAGTGCAAGCTCTATATCTTATTAAGCTTGATTTCCTAGTTGATATTGCAGCTGCTATTACGGCATACTTACCAAATGTATTGGCTGCAGTCCTTATTCTAGGTATTGCCTTGATCCTAGCTAATATTGTTGAAAAGATTTTAATTAATCTACTTCATGGGCCGGCGATTAAGATTCTGGCTGGGTTTGCAAAGTATGCGATTATTACATTGGCTGTCTTTATGGCGTTGACCCAACTGGGAATTGCTACATCTATTGTCGCATCTGCCTTCATTTTAATACTAGGAGCCCTTGCTCTTGCCTTTGGCCTAGCCTTTGGTCTTGGAGGAAAGGAATTTGCGAGTAAATATTTGCGGAAGTTTGATCAGACAATTGAAGAAACGAAAGTGAAAAATAATAGTGAGCTAGAATAATCAATTAAAGGGAATAAGTGATATTGGACGATCAAATAGGATGAAAATCTTCATCCTATTTGGTCGTTTTTGCTTTTAATAGGTGATTAATCCTGTCTGTTCATCACCTAGCACCTTGTCTTAAAGGATGTTAATTACAATTTAAGACATGGAAATTGGATTGTCAGTGAGAAGGTCTTTATGGATCTCCTTGTAGTCTGAAAAATCACAATTAAGACCTATTGGGTAATTTTTTGTGCTGTGGTATAGTAGTCGTGCTATTCAGCGATAAGGAGGAGGAAGATTTGAAACGGTACTTTTTGGCGTTTATATTAATTTCCATTATCATAAGTGGTTGTGCTTCGAAAGAGGTAAAAAGTAAGAAAGAGATAGATACTGCAAAACAGACTCCAGTTCAAGAGACAATTTCTGTAGAAAAGAAGGAAATGGAAGAGTCTGAACCTAGCTTGGCGCAAGAAAAAGCGACGGAAGCGATTGAGCTACCATCTTCTGAATCGCTTATCGCCATGTCGGTGGAAGAGATGATCGACCTTCCAGTTGGGCGTTTGACCAAGGATTTTACTGTTGAACAAGAAACATCTATGTGGGCTTCAAGAGAAGTACCTGCCCAAATCCGCTCTGAATTTTTAGAAGAGATAGGCAGTTTTTTGCAGAATGAGAAGGATCCGCAAGTGATTCATGAAGTATTGATTGCTTATTTAGGCGGTTCACAGTATAAAAATCTAGTGGAACCCCTGTTTACATATTCGCCAACATTTAAGGAACCACTATTACCAGAGCCGTATGAAGTGAACGATGGGGGGACAAAAGAGGAAGCTCCTACCAATGCAATAATCTTGCTAGATGCTAGCTCTAGTATGCTACTACCTACAGAGGGCCGATTGAAAATGGATGTTGCGAAAAGTGCTGTAAGTAGCTTTGCTCAGACGATGGGGCAAAAAAGTGATGTTTCGCTTTATGCTTATGGCCATAAAGGTACACAAGAAGATCGTGATAAAGAACTATCATGTACAGGAATTGAGGAAGTATACCCACTTGGGAAATACAATGACGATGCATTCGAAAAAACGCTTGATAAAGTGTTTGCAAAGGGATGGACACCACTTGCTGGAGCGATTGCTGCTGCGCGAAAAGATCATGAAGCTACTAATGAAGATATAACTCTTTATATTGTGAGTGATGGGGAAGAAACATGTGGGGGAGATCCTGTTGCAGAAGCAAAGAAATTTGCTCAAGAACATCCTGTTGGCAAAGTGAATGTAATTGGATTTCAAGTTGACAACAAAGCTGAGTCCCAACTAAAAGCAGTAGCAAAAGCTGGTAATGGTAGTTATCTGAGTGCTAATACATTAGAAGAAATGACTGGACAAATGACGAAAATATGGCTCCCGTCTGATTTAGATTTAGTGTCACTTATTTACCAAAAGCCAATTGGGTGGCCGCACACAATGGCACGGGATAAAGTTCATAAATATCATGAAAAGATTAAAGATGCTATTCGTGTCGAAAACTTGCGGATTTCTGGAGCGGTTGCACTATTAAAAAAGGAAGAACTGATTGATGAACAACAGCAAGCCGAGCTTGAAACTCTTGTTGAGGAAAAAGCGAAAGATTACACAAACTTGATAGAAGAACAAGCGGACGAAAAATTGGATTTAGTTGATTCAGAAGTAGATCGTATCGTGGAAAAAATTGACAGTTATCAGAAGAGGATGGATGAATTGAAGAAAAAGCAATAAACTTGTTCATCTCCATGTAGCTCAGTAAGCCCTTTTCTAAAAAGAAGTAATAAGTATAGTTAATCACGTAGCCTAATGGTTATTCATTTGCTTATAATAAGGGAATGATAACTTATTAGAGGGGGGGATAACCGTGACATGGGAGATCCTTAATATTATTGGTACGCTCGCTTTTGCTGTAAGTGGAGCGTTAATAGCGATAGAAGAAGATTATGACATATTAGGTGTTTTTGTTTTAGGTTACACGACTGCTTTCGGTGGTGGCTTGATCCGAAATCTTTTGATTGGGATCCCGATCGTCAATATATGGCAACAAGATTTACTATTTGCCGTTGCTTTTGTCATCATTATAATGGTATTTATTATTCCTACTAAATGGATGAAACGTTGGCAAAGATGGGTTGTCTTTTTTGATGCGATTGGGTTGGGAGCCTTCGCTATCCAAGGGGCCAGATATGCGGTGTCCATTGATACACCACTTATTGCTGTTATTATTGCAGCTACAATAACGGGAGCAGGAGGAGGCATGTTACGGGATGTATTTGCTGGTCGAAAACCAATGATCTTCCACTCCGATATATATGCTTTATGGGCTGCATTAGGGGGACTCTCTATTGGTTTAGGTCTTATCCGGAACCCTTTCTCCACATACTTGTTGCTAGCTTTCATTGTTCTATTCAGAATGTTATCTGTTTACTATAAATGGAATCTACCTCGAAAAATAAATGGCGATCGCCTAGGTGAAGGGTAGAGAATAATAAGTTGGCATCTTTATAAAAAGAGGAAGGCGGTTTTGCTGTTTAGGCAAAACCGCCTTCTCCTTGTGTCAATTTTACTTTCCTTGTTTTTGATAATAGTTCCTCAACAAATAAGCGACCCATTTACAATGAGGGTCATGGCGGATGTTTTCGATTAACCCATTGGTAATAGCTAAGCCTAGTGAAGGGGCTGTTAGTTCCTGCTTAAGTAGAAGAAGTGAGTCTTTTTCAAGTGAATCTCCCATTTCACTTAGGTTTTTGTCGATGATTGTGATCAACTGTTCCTTCGTGATATCAAGGTTTTTCCCATGATCAATTAACAGGTTGTAATCTTCTGTGATAAAAGGAAGTGTCATATGTTCGGCTAATAAATTGGTTTTTTCTACAAGTGTTTGCGAAAGAAGTGCAAAATCTAATTGGATATTTTCAAATAAAAATAGCTCTGTATACATCTTCATAAAGCTTTTGATACAGAAAATGAGATCATATTTCGTTTGTTTGACCTCGTCGCCGTACAACCGCTCAATCATATGTAAAATGGCTTTTTCGTGTAATTTATTGTATTCATGCATTTTCACAATCAGTTCTTGATTCAAAGTTTGCATTTGCTCTTTCATAAAAATTCGCGCAAAGTTCATATGTTTGTGAAAATATGTATGGAAAGTATAGTAAAATTGATATAGAAGTTGATCAGCAGGTGAGTTTTTGACCAGGTAGTCAATATCTGAAGTGATCTGCCTCATAAAATGGTCAATTAATGTTAAAATCAATTCATCTTTGGATTTAAATGAAAGATAAAAGGCCCCTTTGGAGATTCCACAATGATCGGTAATTTGCTGGACGGAAGTAGCTTCAAATCCTTGTTCAGCAAAAAGCTCCAATGCCTTTTCCATAATCAATTGTTTTTTTAGCATTTTTATGTTTCTCCTCTAACTTTTTAAAAAGGTAAGTAAATATCACTTTTCTCTAAGGGTGTCTCAGTCCTAGGGTACAAATGCTGTCTTGCCCTATCGCCCGATGGGTTGGAAACTTTCTGGTTGCGTCATCAACAACAAAATTCATGTCAAAAAAAGCAAACTTGCTATGAGGAACCTTGGTCTTTTCTTGTTGACAAGTGACCGATTAGTCATTATTATAGAGAAATAAGTTTAAAATGTCAATTGGGGGTAGGTATTGTAGTGAAGGGTTTAGTCAATTTTGTCATAAAAAATAAATTAGCCGTATGGCTTCTGACCATTATTATTGTAGTGTTTGGTCTTTATTCAGGAACCCGAATGAAGACGGAGACCATTCCTGATATTTCGATTCCTTATTTAATGGTCATGGATGTTTATCCTGGGGCCACTCCGGAAAAGGTTATGGAAGAAGTGTCCATGCCATTAGAGAAGAAAATAGAAAATCTTAAAAATGTAAAAGCTGTTTATTCCAACTCTTATTCTAACATGTCTAGTATTCAAGTGGAATATGATTATGGAATTGATATGGATGAGGCGAATCGAGAATTAAGGTCCGCTTTAGATGATGTGACATTGCCGGATGGGGCAGAGGCTCCTGAAATTACGGCGATTGACATAAATAGTATGATGCCTGTCGTGGCGCTTAGTGTAAGTAGTACAAAGGAAGACATTGTGGAACTGACATCCACTGTTGAAGAAATTGTTCTTCCGAAAATCCAGAAGTTAGATGGTGTGGCCTCTGCTTCAATCACTGGTCAACATATCGAAGAAGTTGATCTTACTTATGATGATAAGAAGATGGCTGAACTGGATATAACTGAGGATACTGTCAAAGACATGATCCAAGCAAGTGATATGGCTGTTTCCTTAGGACTTTATGAGTTTGATGAAGGGGAGCAAGCTGTTGCGATTGACGGGAAGTTCATGACAGTTGATGAACTAAAGAACATGCTTATTCCTGTTACACCTTCAGAAACGAATCCATCTCCTTTCGTTAAACTTAGCGATATTGCCAAAGTTGAATTAGTTGGTAAGGTAGAATCTGTGTCCCGTACGAATGGTGAAGATGCGATTGCGATCCAAGTTGTTAAGGGACAAGAAGCCAACACGGTTGATGTCGTAAATGAAGTGAAAAAGTTAATTGAAGAGGAAGAAAAAAACATTGACGGCCTTGTCATTGATATTTCCCTTGACCAAGGAGAGCCGATTGAAGACTCGATCGCAACGATGATCGAAAAAGCATTATTCGGGGGATTAATTGCCGTATTAATTATTCTTCTCTTCCTACGTGATTTTAAATCGACGATTATTTCCATCGTTTCGATTCCAGTCTCCATTTTTATGGCGATGTTATTATTGCACTGGATGGATATTACCTTAAATATGATGACACTCGGTGCGATCACTGTTGCGATTGGACGGGTGATCGATGACTCGATTGTAGTTGTGGAAAATATCTATCGACGACTCCATCTAAAAGGAGAAAAATTAACAGGACGAGCTCTTATTCGGGAAGCAACGATCGAGATGTTTAAACCGATTGCTTCATCAACATTAGTAACAGTTGCTGTTTTTGCACCATTAATCTTTGTTGGTGGAATGGTCGGAGAACTGTTTATGCCATTTGCTTTAACGATGACCTTTGCTCTTGGTGCTTCATTGATTGTGGCGATTACAATCGTTCCAGCTTTATCCCACTTCTTATTTAAGAAGAAGCTATACGGTGAAAAGTTAGAGAGTCGACACAAAGAAACAGGTAAATTAGCAAATTGGTATAAAGGTATTCTAAACTGGACGTTAAAACATAAAGCTATCACGTCTATCATTTCCATTGCTTTACTAATTGGTAGTTTGACATTAACACCTCTCATTGGATTTAGCTTTATGGGCAGTGAGGAAGAAAAGGTAATGTATTTAACGTACACACCTGAAACGGGTGAGTTAAAGGATGATACTTTAGCTAATGTAGAAGCTGTCGAGAAAGAGCTATTAAAACGGGATGATATTGATATTTTACAGTTGTCCATTACAGACAGTGGGGACTCCATGTCTGCGATGATGGGTGGCGGCGGATCAGGTGGTGCTTTAATGTACCTTATCTTTGATCCAGATATGAAAGACTTCCCTGAAGTTCGCAAAGAAATTGAAAACTATGTGTTTGATATTGATCAATCTGGTGAATGGAAGAGCCAAGATTTCTCTTCTATGGGAATGTCTACTAATGAAATTAGTTACTCACTTTATAGTGAAAATCTAGATAGACTTAATGATTCTGTTAAAATGCTAGAAGATGTAATGAAGGAAAATGATGGCTTAGAAGATGTTTCCTCTACAGCAGAAGATGCTTATGTGGAATATACTTTTAAAGTTGAACAGGATGAATTGTTGCAATATGGGTTAACAGCTGGTCAACTTGTGATGATGCTAAGCCCAACAACACAAGAGGAAGTTTTAACAACCATTGAAAAAGATGGGCATGAAATGAAAGTAATTGTTCAGCAAGAGCAAGCTGAACAGCCAAAATCGATAGACGATATTCTCGATACACCTGTGGAGACAGCACTTGGGACAACGATGCCACTCTCTGATCTTGTCGAAGTGGAGGAAGGTACTACCTTAAACACGCTTGCGCGGAGTAAAGGGGAATACTATGCAACGGTCTCAGGAACAATCATTGGCGATGATATTTCTAAAGCTACATCCGAAGTGGATAAAGCCATTGATAAATTAGAATTACCAAAAGGCGTCACTATTGATGTTGGTGGGGTTGCAGCAGATATGACTGAAACCTTTACACAATTAGGTGTTGCAATGCTAGCAGCGGTTGCGATTGTCTATTTCATCCTTGTCGTGACATTCGGTGAAGGAGTTGCGCCATTCTCAATCCTTGTCTCGTTACCATTTGCCGTTATCGGTTCATTTGTTGGATTATTAATTGCCGGCGAAACGATTTCCGTATCGGTGATGATGGGGCTTCTAATGCTTATAGGAATTGTCGTCACAAATGCGATTGTATTAGTTGATCGAATTGTGCGGATGGAACGCGATGGTATGGACATGCGTGAGGCGATCTTAGAAGCGGGCGCTACCCGTCTACGACCAATTCTTATGACGGCTATTGCCACTATTGGAGCATTAATTCCGTTAGCTATGGGTACAGGAGGCGGTGGTGGTCTGATTTCGAAAGGCCTAGCCATTTCCGTTATTGGTGGTCTAGCAAGCTCTACCTTGCTAACTTTGATTATTGTACCAATTGTGTATGAGATTTTATCGAAACTATTCAAGAAAAATCGTAAAGAAGTAGAGGAAAACTAATAAAGAATGGTCCTGTAAGATGTGTGAATATCTTACAGGGCTGTTTTTTTGTGTCAAAGAGAGTGATAATCATAAACTCAGATAGACGGCGCTCTCACATTCGTAAAATCTATTCCGTATAAGGGATGACAATGCCAACAGGTAATCCAAATAAAATGATTATTCAATTAATATAGAAAACACTATACAATTGACACAATCCATAAATAAGGGGTGAACAAGGATGGGTAATATCTTTCACCCACCATGAGAATGGACAACCGAGAAAACAAGTTCCTAAGCCATTACAAAAAATGAAAGGTGGACAAAGATAAATGTTTAGAAAAACTCTTTTCAGTACAATTGTCTTTTTGGGATTTTTAATGTTATTTTCAGTAAGCGCTCTCGCGAATTTTGATGAAGGCAAATCATACGTATTCATTAACAAAAATAGTGGAAAAGTATTGGATGTTTATGATTGGAGTAGTGATGATGATGTACCATTAGTGCAGTGGGACCGCAATGATTTAGAGGTACAGCAATGGAAAATTAGTGGCACAGACGATGGTTACTATCAAATCCAAAGTTTCTTCAGTAATAAATTAGTGTATGTCCAAGACAAATCTAAGGAAAATGGTGCTAAAATTGTACAAATGAGGGAACGTAAAAGTGCGGCACATGATTGGAAAATCGAGCATGTTGCTGATGGTGATTATAAAATAATTAATAGGAATAGTGGAAAAGCATTAGAAGTATTTGAGCACTCATTGGAGACAGGTGCAAATATTGCCCAATGGGATTTTCATGGAGCTGATAATCAACTTTGGAAAATCGTTGAGGTTGGTTCAAGTGGAGAGGTAATTCCTCCTGACGAAAATAGTAATGCGCCATTAACTGATTTAATGGGATTTGCCACTTTAAATGGTGGGACAACTGGCGGTGAAGGGGAGAATGCAGTTACCGTCACGGTCAACACCGGAACCGATCTGCAAAACGCTATAAAAAATAAAGATCCAAATAAACCATTGAAAATATATGTAAATGGGAAAATCACCCAAGGTAACTCTGCAGGCTTATCCAAAATTGATATTAAAGATGTAAATGATATTTCTATATACGGTAGCGGAACAAAAGGTGAGTTAGAAGGTATTGGGATAAAAATTTGGAGGGCTAATAATATAATTATCCGCAACTTAAAAATACATCATGTGAATATTGGTGATAAAGATGCAATCAGTATTGAAGGTCCGGCAAGAAATGTATGGATTGACCATAATGAGTTGTATAATACTTTGAATGCGGATAAAGATTATTATGACGGATTAATTGACGTGAAAAAAGACGCTGCATATATAACGGTGTCATGGAATCATATTCACGATAGTTGGAAGACCTCTTTAATAGGTTCCTCTGATAGTGATGATTATGATCGACGCATTACCTATCATCATAATTATTGGTCAAACGTGAATTCTCGCTTACCATTGTTCCGCTTTGGACAGGGACATCTATTTAATAACTATTACGATAATATTATTGATACCGGTATTAATTCAAGGATGGGTGCAACATTAAAAATTGAGAATAATCATTTTGAAAATTCAAAAGATCCGATTGTTTCTCTGTATAGCAAAGAAATTGGCTATTGGGATGTAAGCAATAATATGTTCACAAATAGTACGGGCAATATGCCGATTACCTCAACTGTAACCTATAATCCACCTTATCAATATACTTTAACTCCAGTTGGGGAAGTGAAAGTTTTAGTGAGGCAGAATGCTGGAGTTGGAAAAATTAATCCTTAAGTGAACTACTCACCACTTAATTTTCTAATGATAATTTGAAGTGGGAGCTTCTCAGTTCCATGATGAAAGCAACCTTCCATCTCCCTGAGCCTTGCTTCCCGCTGTTCCAGCGGTAGATGTCCGACAGTTTCAGAGGTTCTTTCGTTACTTTGGATATTTTACGCACAGAAGGACAACTTGGTTTTCGTGTATTTGATTCTGCGCAACCCTATATATCCAGTTATCAAAGAACACTCGTACTTATTATGCCGTATTTTTGTGAATAGCAAAGTAAATTTGTCTTACGCCAACCGAAATTCATCTCCACCTTATCGTTGGGCTACGCCCTGCACACGATAGAAGATGGAGACTTCTTTCGAAAATCTGTTAAATAGGAGTTATCCAACATTTGTGTCAATGCTTGGATAACTCCTAAAGTATAATTCTACTAATTATCCTCTACGATCTACTACATGCTTTCCCTGAAAATACACCTTTTTAATTGCTTCCTTGTCTGTGATTTCTAACCCTGGTATCCCCTCTGTCACCAAAAGGTTCGCATCCATGCCGACCTCTAATTTCCCAAATTTGGCTTCTTTCCCCAGAAGCTTTGCTGGATTAGCAGTGATCAAAGCAAGTACCTCATTTTCATTAACGCCATTTTCATGTAAAGCTTGCATCGCAGGCTGAGCAATTTTCATTAGTACATCTGGGCCTTGTAAACTCTGGTCATTAAAGGGTAGCCAATCTACCCCAGGATAAGGAGGTAAATAAGCATCTGTTGCAATTGAGACTGGAATCTTTTGCTCAACTAAATGAACAATATTTTCGGGAGAATTGGGTGTTAGATGGGTTCCTCCCATTGGAGTGGCGACAATCTGGGTGCCTTTCTGTTTCGCCATTTTTACTTGTCTAGGGGTTATTCCATGGGCGTGATGAAGGACATCAACCCCTGCCTCTAAAGCCATGTCAATCGCTTGTTCTCCAGCGACATGTACACCGATTTGTTTCCCATATTCATGGAAAATCTCTACTATATGTTTTAACTCTGCCAATGTGTAGATGATTTCTCCAGCTCGTGGAACCTTTTCCGCTATAAAGTTTGCTGGAGTGGCATTAATAAAAAGATTTTCCCCTGGATAATCACTTTGCTTC
This sequence comes from Lederbergia galactosidilytica, assembly GCF_017873565.1. GTDB lineage: Bacteria > Bacillota > Bacilli > Bacillales > Bacillaceae_C > Lederbergia > Lederbergia galactosidilytica. The sequence continues at coordinate 157,970 of NZ_JAGGKH010000004.1, read as the reverse complement.
GCTAGATCTTGAATTAAGGTTGGGCGAGTTAAGTCTGCTTGTTGGATTCCCTTTGATTTTGTAACTGCCGAAAAATGGGCTAATTTTTCAAAACCGATTGAGATACTTGTCGGGGCAAACGAAATATCGATTGGTAAATCCTGCGCCAATTCTCGATAATCAGCAATTGAAAAATTACAATCGGGATGGCCACAAATTTGCTCTCCAAGTGCTGTGATACCTGCTGTTAAAGCCTGGAGGAGTAACGATTTTCCCGCAAGAAAATGGGTCTTTTCTGTAATGGGATACAAAGAGGAAGGAGCAAACTCAAGTAAATGGGTATGACAATCAACTAAACCCGGAGTGACAACATCACGAGTATAATCGATAGTTACTAAGGAAGGAAATTGTTCCCGTAAGGTTTGCCATTTCCCAACTCCTGTGATTTTGCCTCCTTCAATTAACAGGGCACCATCATACAACGTCCCCATCTTTCCAACTGTCACTAATTTACCTGCTCGAAGCAAATAGGCATTCTCCATTTAAGATCCCACCAAAAAAGGAGTAAGAAAATAACCAAGCACACAGGCAGTGGCAATGCGGATGATCATTCCAATCACTGCAGCCTCGATCACTTCTCTTTCACTTAAATGGGAGGATTCAGCCCAAATTGCTGGAATTTGGCCAACAATGACATAGATAGGTAGACCTGAATTGGCTAATACAAAGGATCCGACGATGAAGCGTGGATCGATTGTTGTGGCAGCTTCAGCTAGCTGAGCGACAGCAAGAGTAGGAGCCACTAAGAAAGAAACAATCCCGGTATTAGGTTCAATACTTAACATGGTTAATAGGGAAGCCGTCCCCGTTTCAATTGGTTCCCAAACACCAGAGAATTTTAAAATGCCGATGAAAATAAACACAATCGTAACAGCTGGGATAATGATGAGCAAAAGCAATTCAGTTCCTTCCTTGGCAGAAGAAAAAATCGTGTTCATAAAGGTTGTTTTCGGTGTGAATCGTGGTAATTCATCTAAATTTACTTTTCTCGTATCCCGATAAATTGTTTTGGCTAAAAGGAACGGTACGACAACTAGAGGCGCGAAAATTGCTAATAGAATGAGAGGAAAGGCGTTAATCCCGAAGATGGATAATGCGATCAACCCAAGTACAAAAGTAGCAAAAGACTGAGGTGACTGAATCATAGTCGCCACTGCTATTTTCTGCTCAGCCTTTGTTGCATGCGCCTTTACAAGGATCGGACCAGCAATTTTTCCGGCTGCGTTAATATCGCCTAATATATTATAAGCGCTAGGAATGATTACAGCTGGGTTGATTTTAAACAAACGCATGAGAGGAACAAAAAGGCGAATAAGTCCATCTGTAAAACCGAGCCTCTCCAATACTCGTCCTAGAATCACACTGACTATGACTGCAATACCTACTTCACTTGTTAAAAAGGTATCTACGACAACAGGTTTCACTTCCTTCATAATCGTATCGAATAATTGGGATAAAGAGTCTGGAACAAGAAAGAGAGCGAGAAGTGATAGTATGACAATCATAATGCCAATAATTTGAAAGATATGCCATTTTGGTGCCTTCGGTTTAGAGTTTTGTTCGATCTCCATATCATTTCCTCCAAGCTTTTTAATATAAGCTATGACATTAAGGAAATTGTGTGTATGCCTAGCAAAGTCTCCGTTACGATATTTACATGGAAAAAATCTTCGAAGTGAAACGTACGTTTCTATTGAGGGCCTTCTGTGCTAAAATAAAATGAAGAATAACGAATGGGTGATCACATGACACAAATCATCAAAATAGCCGTCAGAACGCTTGTGGAATATACCTTCCGAAGTGGGAGTATTGAAACTGGGTTCCGGACAGCTTCTTCTTTACATGAGGGGACAAAAATCCACCAAAAAATACAAAAGACTTATCGTGAAACAGATCAAAAAGAAGTGTATTTGAAGACTGAAGTGACGGTTGATGATCTCACTTTCCAAATTGATGGGCGCTGTGATGGTCTACTAATAGATGAAGATGGAGTGATCACCATCGACGAAATAAAATCAACTTCCATGCCACTGGAAAAAGTGACAGAGGAAACACATCCTGTGCACTGGGCGCAGGCGATTCTGTATGCTTATATATATGCGAAAGATCATGATTTAACGGAAATGCATATCCAGTTAACGTACGTTCAAGTGCGAACAGGAGAAGAAAAGAGATTTCAACGGATAATGGAAAGGGAAGAACTAGAATCATTCGTCCTAGATGTCGTATCTCGTTACGCTTCCTATGCACGCTTAAGGTTGGCTCTTAGGGAAAAAAGGAATGCTAGTGCGAAAGCTTTGGCATTTCCGTTTAAAGAATATCGACAAGGTCAAAGAAAACTTGCCGGTTCAGTTTATAAAACCATTCGAGAGAAAAAGACACTTTTCGCGAAAGCCTCAACAGGGATCGGTAAAACAATTTCAACTATATTCCCAGCGGTAAAAGCCGTTGGAGAAGGGCATGTGGAGCGGATTTTTTACTTAACCGCAAAGACGATTACGCGTACAGCTGCTGAAGAAGCGTTTCGGCTTCTACAAAAAAGTAAACTAGAAATTGTGGTCGTGACGATTACAGCAAAGGAAAAAATTTGTTTTCAAGATAGAGTGAAATGTGATAAAACGGAATGTCCGTTTGCTGATGGTTATTACGATCGGATCAATGGCGCCATATCCGATATTATGGAACATGAAAAGATGCTAACGAGACCAGTGATTGAGAAATATGCTCGTAAACATATGGTCTGTCCATTTGAGTTTTCATTAGACTTAGCGTATGCCGCAGATGCGGTCATTTGTGATTATAATTATATGTTTGATCCTAGGGTATCCTTGCAACGGATCTTTGAAGAAGACAAGAAAAAGACTGTGTTATTAGTTGATGAAGCCCACAATCTAGTTGACCGAGCAAGGGAAATGTACTCAGCTACTATCGTCAAATCCCATTTTCTTGATTTGTATCGCTTGTACAAAAAAGATCTTAAAGAGATTGCCAAGACGGCAAAAAAAGTGAATGATCACTTACTAGAAAAGAAAAAGCAGAATCAAATGCTTGAGAAGTCGCTGGATGACAAACTTGTACAAGTGGTGGATGCGTTTGTCTTTAAAGCTGAGGAAGAATTAGCAAAAGGTGAAGAAGTGGATGAGCTTTTATTGGAAACATATTTCGAAGCGAATGCTTTTGTGAAAATTGCCCGCCTGTATGATCAGCGCTTTACCAGTTATCTAACTGTAACTGGTAGTGAGGTAGAATTAAAGTTATTTTGTCTAGACCCATCAGCACAGTTAAAACAGATGGGCAAGGGGTTCCGCTCCAAAGTCTTCTTTTCAGCTACTTTGACTCCTGCCGGGTACTATATGAACTTATTGGGTGGGAAAGAAGATGATTATGTACTCTCTATCCCGTCCCCTTTTGACCGCGAAAATATAGATGTTATGATCCAGCCCTTATCAACAAGGTATCGAGATCGGGAACGTACAGTTGAACCAATGGTGCAATTTATCTCTCAGATTTTACAGAAACGGGCCGGTAACTTTCTCGTGTTTTTCCCTTCATATCAATATATGCGGACAGTCTACGAGCAATTTATTACACTGACACCGGATGTGAAGACGATTGTGCAAGATGGGGGTATGACCGAGGAGCAGCGCGAAGCTTTTTTGGAGGCCTTCCAGGAAAATGAAAATCCGTTAGATAGGCTAGTCGGCTTTGCCGTCTTAGGAGGAATTTTCTCTGAAGGAATTGATTTAAAAGGCGAACGACTGCAAGGCGTGATTATAGTTGGGGTAGGATTGCCGCAAATAGGTCTGGAACGTAATATTATCAAGGATTATTTCCAAGCGATCGGTCAAAATGGATATGATTACTCGTATGTTTATCCGGGAATGAATAAGGTGTTACAAGCAGGTGGGCGGTTAATTCGGACTGAATCAGATCATGGCATCATTGCTTTGATTGATGATCGGTTTTTACAACCAAAATACCAAGCGATGCTTCCATATGAATGGCAACATTTTACGGTGGGAGAATAGGAATTTCCGACTTTGTAAAAAAGAGGGATTCCATCTTTACATTTAAAATACTTTCTTTATTAAAGGCAAACTTCTTAGAGGGAGGCAAACACGTGAATTGTACATTAACGCAAGAAAAAATTATCGAAAGATGTGGCACTGCCTCCTTCAAAAGAGGTAAAGCTTATTATGAAGCGAATAAAGTAATAATTAAAAGAAACGACTCCACTCGTTGTGAAGCAATAGTGACTGGAGTAGAAGACTTTCATGTCGCAATCGAAAAGAATCGGCATGGTAGCATTCGAACGGAATGTAGCTGTCCGCCACTGCCTGCTTTCAAGCACGATTGTCAGCATATTGCGGCTGTCTTATTTGCCCTTCATGAGCAGCAACATGCCCCGATTCCTACAGATCCCAGTCCTGTTCTTACAGAAGGTCTGTTTCACTTATTTCACCAAGAAGAAAAACAATCTAGAAAACAGCAACTTCATTTTGAGAACAGGCAAATACTAGACGTTACCTTTATCTGTAAGCCCGTCATCGTTAACCATGGACAAAGTATGTTAGGTATTGAAGTGAAAGTAGGATCGAGTTATGTGCCAAATCTCCGAAAATTTTTAGAAGATATAAGTAGTGGAAATTTAAGTCAACTTTCCGCTAATTTAATTTATGATCGGGAGCGTTTTTGTTTTCTGCGGACGACAGATGCTGTTCTCCAAGAACTTATTCAAGTAGTACAAGATGAAGAGATGTATGTAGATACATTACCGGACAAAACGGAATGGGAGTTCAGTCAGGATATTCTACTTATTCCCCCTTCCTCATGGGAACGTTTAGTACCCTTATTGGCTAATGCTCCTTTAGTGAAAGTAGCCTATAATGGGAAGCAATTTGACGGCTTTCAGCAATCCACAGAGCCATTACCGCTCCAATTTGATCTTTCAGAGGTGACAGACAACGATTATGCCCTCAGGATTAAAGGTTTGGAGCAAATGCTAGTGTTAAACGTCTATCGAACCGTTCTCTTAGAGGGTAAGGTGATTTTACTAGATCGTAAGGATTGTACCCGTCTATCAGAGTTAGAACAAATGCTCTCATCTTCTCGCGCCAATCGAATCTCCATTCCTAAAAGTCAGATCCATGATTTTATTGAAAAAGTTGTGCCTGGTTTGAAAAGACTAGGTAAGGTCCAGCTAGCTGGGCATATTTCTGAAGGCTTTTCCAGTACCCCACTAGTTGCTAAATTATTTTTAGATCGTATCAAAAATCGACTTCTTGCTGGATTAGAATTCCATTATGGTGGGATTGTTATCCATCCATTGGAGCGACAAGCGGATATTGGGCCTGTATTATTTAGAGACTTGGAAAAAGAAGAGGCTATCCTTCAACTTATGGAGGAAAGTTCCTTTGCCCAAACAGAGGGCGGCTACTTTTTGCATAATGAAGAATTAGAATATGAATTTTTGTATCACATGCTTCCGAAAATGGAGAAGCTTGTGCAAGTATATGCGACGACCGCTGTTCGTAGTCGGGTTTTTAAAGAGAAAGCCCATCCGCGGATTAGAGTCGGCTTCAAAAAAGAACGGACGAATTGGTTGGAATTCAAATTTGAATTGGATAGCATTCCTGAAAGGGAAATACGTGAAGTGTTAGCTGCTCTTGAAGAAAAACGGAAGTATTATCGTCTGCGCAGCGGGGCTCTTCTATCTCTTGAAACGAGAGAGTTCGAAGAAATTCAGCGATTCCTTCGTGCTGCTCCGATTCAAGATGAAGACTTGGAAAGCGGTCTTCATATCCCAGTTGTTCGTGGCTTTCAACTTATGGATTCGATAGATGACCCAGACGTTATGAAGCTGGAGGAGTCTTTCCAACAATTTCTAAACGCTATGCAAGATCCGGAGCAACTGGACTTCGAAGTCCCGAAAACATTAGAGTCGACCTTACATGAGTATCAAAAACATGGCTTCCGATGGATGAAGGCTATCGCCCACTTTGGTTTTGGTGGAATTCTTGCTGATGATATGGGACTTGGAAAGACTTTGCAAAGTATTGCATTTATTTTATCGGAACGGTCAAATATTCGTAAAAGCAAGCATCCTGTACTGATTATTTGTCCATCTTCCCTTACCTATAACTGGTTGAATGAGTTGGCTACATTTGCAGCAGATTTAAATGTAGTTGTAATCGATGGGCAGAAGGGGAAGCGGATCGCCCTACAGCAGGATGTTTCAACTTTTGATGTGGTAATCACTTCGTACCCGTTGTTACGTACAGATATTAAATGGTATGAAAAACAGTCTTTTCATACAGTATTTTTCGATGAGGCACAAGCATTTAAGAACCCGTTTACCCAAACCGCAAAAGCAGTGAATAAAGTGCAAGCTAATCATTATTTCGCCCTTACTGGAACACCGATTGAAAATTCATTAGAGGAATTATGGTCAATTTTTCATGTCGTATTTCCTGAATTGTTTCAAGGATTAAAAGAATACAGTAATCTTTCAAGGAAAAAGATCATCCGGCGGATTCGTCCTTTTTTGCTCCGCAGGACGAAGGTAGATGTACTAGCGGAATTACCCGAGAAAACGACATCACTGAAATTTGTGGAATTGCTTCCAGAGCAGAAAAAACTTTATGCTGCTTATTTGGCCAAATTAAGACATGATACGTTAAAACATTTGGACAAAGATACGTTCAGAAAAAATAAAATTAAAATTCTCGCTGGTTTGACACGCTTGCGGCAGATTTGTTGTCACCCGGCTTTATTCGTGGACGGTTATAAGGAAAGCTCTGCGAAGTTTGAGCAACTGTTTCAGCTTTTAGAGGAGGCAAGGTCTTCAGGAAGAAGAGTATTGATCTTCTCGCAGTTTACACAGATGCTTCAACTTATTGGCCGTGAATTAGCAATGCAAGGACAGTCATATTTCTATCTTGATGGCCAAACCCCAGCAGAGGTTAGGTTGGAAAGATGTCATCAATTTAATAAGGGAGAGCGGCAAATTTTCCTTATTTCCTTAAAAGCTGGTGGGACAGGTCTTAACCTTACAGGGGCCGATACAGTTATTCTCTATGATACTTGGTGGAATCCGGCTGTGGAGGAACAAGCGGCAGATCGTGTTCATAGAATTGGTCAAACAAAGACTGTCCAAGTGATCAAGCTAGTAGCACGCGGCACAATTGAGGAAAAAATGAATGAACTACAAGAAAAAAAACGACATCTTATTGAAGAAATGATGGATTCAAGCAAGCACTATTCAACCTTACTTACGGAAGAGGATATACGAGAAATCTTGATGATCCAGAAGGGGAGGGATGAAGAGGGCTAATCAGTTATAGGATATAACAGCTCTCTTCTATATATAGATAGTAAATTTTACTTCTAGGATAATAATAGTCCCTTTATCCTTTCTAGATAGCACCCTATCCTTCATTTAATTATTCATATCTTTACGGACAAATAGACTTTAGTTCATGGGGGATATGTCGATATTATACTAGAAAACTATTAAAGGAGTGCTAATATGGATAAGGTACAGGCTTTTATCGCTTCCATTCCCTATCTTAAGAATATTTTAAGAGAGGAAACGATGATAACCGTATTTGATCATGAAAAATATGTTTATTATTCTCCAAGTGCTGATTTAAATTTTGGGCATCAACCGGGAGACCCATTGCCAGATGGGTATTTAAACTTTAAAAAGGTGAATAAAGAAGGAACTACAACGGTAAAAGTACCAGCAGAGGAATATGGAATTCCATTTGATAGTATTTCATTTCCAATAAAAAATGATCAAGGAGAAGTTATTGCTGCGGTAAATGCAGCGGTCAGTACAAAAAGACAGGAATTTTTTACTGAAGTTGTAAAAAACATGGATTCGATTGCAGATTCACTGCATGAAAAGGTCCAGCTAATTGCAGCTCATTCCGAAGAGTTATCAGCTACTACTGAACAAATTGCGGAGAATACAAAACTTACAGTGGAACATTCTTCAAATATTAATGTAGTGACTGGCACGATAAAGAAAATTAGTGAGCAAACAAATCTTCTTGGTTTGAATGCGGCGATTGAAGCTGCAAGAGTGGGAAGTGCAGGGGCAGGATTTGGAGTTGTGGCAGATGAAGTGAGAAGATTATCGGCTGATTCCAAAAATGCCACAGTTAATATCGAAGAAACGTTAAATTCTATAAAGGAATCCATTGAGGGTATGCAAGCGGATTTTAGTGAAATTGCAAAGGCTTCTCAAGAGGAAGCGGAACTTGTTACAGAATTCATGTCTGAAATTGAAAAGCTATCTGCCACATCTAATAAATTAAGGCAATATATGGAGGAGCTTATTTCATAAATGCTGTTGTCCAGTAGACGGTTCATGTGTTGATGTGTCAATGAAAAGGTTTATGTGTTGAACTCTAAAAAACGGTAGATACTCTATTATAATCTATATTGACCTCCCTCCCAAAACACTCCGCTTATGTGAAACCTTTGCTCATAAAGATAATCCATCTCCAAAATTTATTTGGGTTGTTCTAAATTTATCCTTGCATCTCCAGTTACTGGAGGAGCTATGATAAAGATAATGAAAAACCTGGAGGGATTAGAAGATGAGTAAAGATAAAAAATACCTAATTGGTGAATTTTCCAAAAAGACGCGTACCTCTATTCGAACATTGCATTATTATGATGAAATTGGTTTGCTCAAAGCTGAAAAAGCCCCACAGTCTGGACGTCGTTTGTATACAGATCAAGATGTACTTAAATTGCAGAAGATCATCGTGTTTAAATTCCTAGGTTATCGTCTAGAGGAAATCGCTACGATGATGAATGAGGAGCGTTATGACTCAAGTTTAAAGGAAAGTTTACAAACTCAAAAGCAGGCTCTTGTGGAGAAAAAAGATCACATTGAAACAGCCTTAAAGGCGATTGATCGAACAGTTACTTTATTAGAAGAAGTAGAGGAAGTGAACAGTGATATTTTAATGAGCCTTGTCCAAAATATCCAAACAGAGAGTGAACAACGGCTTTGGATTGAGCAACTTGCACCAAATGAAGTGATAGATCAATTGTTTGACAAGACGGAAGAAGAAATGTTGGCGCTGGATATAGAGTTTATTGAACTGTCTAATGAGATTAAAAGATTAATGAATCGCCCGTTTGATGATCCTGAAGTCCAAAAGTTAGTTGAAAAACATATGGAGGCCACTATGGAGTTTGTTGGAGAAGAGGCTATGGGTGTCCTCGGAGAATTAAGTGAGTTAGCTGTGGAAGACTTTGAAAAAATTATTCCTTCTCCATATACGGAGGAAGAGGAAAAATGGTTACAGCAAGCAATGGAGCATTATATGATTCAAGTGGGAATATACACACCAGATAAGGAATAAGACCCCAAATAAAAATAATGATTCGGCTGAGGACCACTTAGAAGTGGACCCCAGGCCGAATTTTAGGTTATGGAGAGCTTTGGATACTGGCATTATTTATTATTCATTTCCTGCTATTACAATGCTTGTTGAATCACCTTTTTGGAATAAAAGATGGAAAGCATTCCAAAGATAGAATATAAAGCAGTATAGATTACCATAACAATCAGCATAGGTGTCCACAGCTCTGTTCCAAAAAGGAACCAACCAGATTGAACAGCAAAATAACTATGGGAAAGACCAATAACGAGAGGGATTCCAAAGTTAAAGAATTGTTTTGTTTGAATGCCTCTTAGCAAGTCACCTTGAGTAAAGCCTAGTTTTCGTAAGATTGTATATTGAGGTTTTTCATCTTCACTTTCATCCATTTGTTTAAAGTAAAGGATACAACCAGATGTAATTAAAAAGGTGAGTCCCAAAAAGGCAACGATAAACATGATTAATCCCATGTTCATTTTCTGGTTATTGCTTACTTGCAGCTGAGAAAAATTATGGGCATTCTCGTCAAAACTAAGGCTTTGAAATAGCTTATTGGCCTCTTCTAATTTCTGCTTGTCTTTCAGATTGATTCCGACAAATAGCGAGGAATCCATCTGGAGATCTGGATTAAGATCGTTCTTCATACGTTGAAAGGTTTTAGCATCGACAATGGCAGTAGGTAGTCCACCGTTTGTAAAATTATAAGGGATGATATATTTATCTTCTAATCCGATATATTTTTGCGGAATTGTTTCTTTTTGTCCGCTCCACTCGATGTTCCCCGAAGTTTTGAAGGACATCATTTTATTTAGGGCATCACTGGTCCCCGTAAAAAGCGTTTCGTCCTGTTTTAGATCGAACCCTTTAACGGCTTTGTCACTGATAACGGGGAGGGTCAACGTATTCGGATCAAAGTTCATCCCTTCCATACTAACTGTCAATATTTCCTCTACATTTACATCTGCTTGAATGACATCGATTTGTGTCTCAATATAGTCGATATTCTTCCCCTTTAATGTCTCTTTGAATGCTTCTGCATCCTTTGCTGTTGTAAATGAGAAGTGTGTGGGTACACTGCTTTCGGCGTTCTTTTCCGCAGAATAATATGAGATATAACTTAGCGATAATAAGCCAATGGCAAGCGCAGACACGGTTGTAATAATGGTTAACAAAAAGGCACTTGATTTCATGCGAAACATAATCGAGGAAAGGGATAACACTTCATTTATATTTAAGTAGCCTTTTTTCCCCTTTCGAATCATGTTCGTGATGAATGTAACAGATCCTTTATAAAACAAGTATGTGCCGATAATAACTGAGCCAAGAATGAAAATCATCTTGAAAAAGAGTTCGTTCACGTTTGCAAAATCTCCGTTAAATAACTTTGACGAAATATAATAGCCTGACAGGATACAAATAATCCCCAATGCCCCCAAAATGATCTCAAATAGGCTAACTTTTTTCACCCTTCCTTCTGAGGAGGAAACCACTTTAAATAAAGATAAAATCGTTTGCCTTTTGATAAACATATAGTTCATCAACAAGATAAAAAGGTAGATCACCGCAAAAACGATAAGTGTTTGAATCAATGCTTTTATAGAAAATTGCAGTGTAGTGCTTGTTTCAAGGCCCACTATTTTAAATAAAATCATTTTGATTAATTTTGAACCAGAAAATCCAATGAAAATTCCGATCAGTAAGGAACCAAAATAAAGGATCACGTTCTCGGCGCTTAAGAGACGGAATATTTCATTTCTCGTCAATCCAATTAGCTGAAATAAGCCTATCTCCTTACTACGACGCTTAATAAAGAGCTTATTTGCATATAGGAGGAAAATAGTGACAATGGAGACGAGGAGGACGGATCCTGCCTTGACCGCTGCTGCCCCTTTAATCGATCCTTTTGCTTCGTCCATGGATGGATCGTATTGCAGGGTGACAAAGGCAAAATAAAGAGCAACACTAAAGACTAAGGCAAACACATAGAGATAATAATTTTTAATATTCTTCTTCAAGCTACGAAGAATGATTTGATTAATACTCATTTTGTATCCCACCTAATAAAGCCTGTGTCTTGATAATGTCATTGAAAAAGTCTTGCCTAGATTGCTCGCCCTTATTTAATTGTGAATAAATTTGTCCATCCTTTATAAAAATAACGCGACTACCGAAACTTGCAGCTGTCGGGTCATGCGTTACCATAATGATGGTAGCTTGTCGTTTTTGATTTAATGCGCTTAGTTTGTTTAACAAATCAGCAGCAGACTTTGAATCTAGTGCCCCTGTTGGTTCATCAGCAAAGATTATATCCGGCTGATGAATAAAAGATCGGGCTGCAGAGGTGCGCTGCATTTGACCCCCTGATATTTCATTCGGATACTTATCTTTTACATCATATATTCCTAATTCCTTGGCAACCGTTTCGAACTTTCGCTGTGCTTCTCTTTTGGCTATTTTTGTAATAGATAAAGGCAAAAGAATATTTTCTTTGACCGTCAATGTATCTAATAGATTATATTCTTGAAATATGAAGCCTAAATGATTCTTCCGAAAAGTAGCCAATTGTTTTTCCTTCATGTTGGTCATTTCATTACCATCAATTTTAATCGTTCCATTACTGACCTTATCAATCGAGGACAGTACATTTAGTAATGTTGTTTTGCCTGACCCAGATGCCCCCATAATGCTGACAAATTCTCCTTGGTCTACACTCAGATCAATACCTTTTAGCACTTCTTGCTTATTCAATTTATTACCATAGTTCTTGTATATTTTGCTCGCCTCTAAAATCTTCATTAAAATACCTCCATTGATCTTCTTAAATCAGTGAGGATGAGAAAGTCCCACTAATTGGTTCACTTTATTTCATTATAAAGAGTGGCTCTTTTGTTTTCCTTCGATTTGGCGAACAAATTGAAAAAGCATGTGACATTGTTGTCACATGCTTAATATATGCTGAAATTTATTTGCTTTTGGAAATATAAGTGTAATAGTTGTTCCCTCTTGGAGTTCTGAGGTAACACGGATTTGAATCAATAATGAATGTGCTGCTTTTTTAGCTAAATATAATCCCATCCCTGTTGCGGCATTGTCCCGATGTTGCAATGTAGAAGTAAAGCCTTTATCGAAAATCCTTGGCATGTCTTTTGGGGCAATTCCACGTCCAAAATCGCGAATTTCTAAATGAATATGATCGTTTTGCAGATAGGTCTTGATGAGAATATCAGTTGATTCACTGTATTTAATCGCATTTGTTAATAGCTGTCTGATGATAAAAGCTAACCATTTACTATCACTTAGTATGGCTCTTTTCTCTAGGTCTACGTCAAAACCAATCCCCTTTTGCATACACCAGGATTGTAAGGATTTAATTTCTCTGAAAATGATTGATTTTACATCGATTTTTTCAATATGTAAATCATTTTCAATAAATGGCATACGTTTTTGGTGCAATTGTTGGTCAAGGAGTAAGTGAATGCGTACCCATTCATGAGTTAATTGTGTTTTGACTACCTCATCCTCTAAACGGTCAATAATTAATTGCATGGCTGTTAATGGGGTCTTAACTTCATGAATCCACGACAATAAATCATCTTTTTCCTGCTCTAAATTAACGAAATGAATGGCAGCTTCATTTTTAAGTTTTTGCGTTTGGTCTGTTAACGTTTCTTTTACGATTTGTTCAAAGGGGCTTTCCGCATGAATAATCGTACTTAAATCAAGGTTGGGCTCCCAATCATTTAGGCTTTTATAAAACTTTGTTTCTTTTTGGTAACGAACAATCCCAAATATAATAATAATCAAACAGGACAAAAAGATAATGTAGAGAATGGGTGTTAACGGAATGGCGGGATCGAGATAAGCAACAAAGACAAGCAGTAACTGAAGAAAAAGAAATAGAAAAATCCAACTACATCTTTCTATAATAAATTGTTTAATCATATAAAAAGTCCTTTTCTACAGCAAGATATCCTTGTCCGACCTTTGTTTCAATATAGCCTCCTAAATTAAGCTGTTCAAGCTTTTTCCGTAACCGATTGACATTTACAGTTAATGTATTATCACTAATAAAGCGTTCATCGTCCCATAGGCTTTTGATGAGTTCATCACGACTTACAATCTTATTTTTTTGTTCAATGAGCACTTTTAAAATGAACATTTCATTTTTGGTTAATTCAATTGACCCATCCTCATTTTGAATCATATTTTTCTCGTAATCAACCGTTGCTCCATTCCATGTCTTAAGTGAAATTTCATCTGTATTATAATTGTAGGTCCGACGTAGAACAGCTTGAATTTTTGCAATTAACACATCGAAGTGGAAAGGCTTTTGAATATAATCATCTGCACCAAGCTGCATGGACATGACGATATCTGTAGGATGGTCACGTGATGATAAAAAGATGATCGGGACCTTCGAATGAGAACGAATCATACGGCACCAGTGGAATCCATCAAATTTCGGCAACTGGATATCGATTATGACTAAATCAGGCTTTACTGTTGTAAATTCTTCCATAACCGTACTAAAATCGTTAATCCCATACACAGTATAAGACCATTGCAATAATCTATCTTTTATTTCGCGGAATAGAGTTGCATCATCTTCAATAAGAAGAAGTTTAAACAATTGAAAACACCACACTTTTAGTAAGTAATAAATTTTGGGGGAGTTCAGCTTATCAGTGATTTAACCATTCTTTATATAATAAAACTAACTAATATAAGATCCCATTGAAGCCTACCTATTTCCTTAGTATGTACTATTTTACGATGATTGCCTATACTAACATACTTTTTACGGATTGAATAAAGGAGATCATTTGCAACATAGAGAATATTTATAGTCGGGTAGAATATCATACTGAAGTAAGGTGATAAGAATGGCAAGAAATATCGGGACGGAAGAAGCGATAAAAAGATGGGATCAATTTGCGGACGCTTATTCTGAGATGCATACTGAACAAGGTGATCGTCATAAAGAAATCTTTTTAAATCCCACATTATTTTCGCTTATGGATAAAGTGGAGAATCAAAAAGTTTTAGATGCCGGATGTGGGGAGGGCTATTTAAGCAGACTATTAGCGAAGGCTGGGGCAAATGTAACGGCTGTTGACTTTTCTAAGAGAATGTTGGAAATTGCCAAAGAAAGAACTGGATCTGAGCAGATTATTTATAAGTATGGGAATTGCGAAGATCTTTCATTTCTAGAGGATCAAAGCTTTGATCTCATCGTCTCCAATATGGTGATTCAAGATCTTGCTGATTATGAGAAGGTGTTTTTGGAAATGTATCGATTGTTAGTAAAGGGAGGGGTTTTTATTTTCTCTTTATTGCATCCTTGCTTTGTGACTCCTAATAGTGGCTGGGAGAAAGATCAAAACGGTGAAAAGATGCATTGGAATGTAGATCAGTATTTCTATGAGGGAGCCTATGAACAAAGAATGGGTGAGCAGGAGAAGATCCTTCTATTTCATCGTACATTGACAAGCTATGTGAATACAGCGATTCAATCTGGTTTTCTAATAGATGGTCTTATCGAACCAAAGCCATCGCCAGAAATGTTGGAGAAATATCCAACTTTTAAAGAGGATTTTCGATGCGCTGATTTCATTGTTTTTAAGCTTAGAAAGCCGTGAAATGATAGGGGCAGTAAAAGGGGGCCATTTATGGTTAGTGTGGAGAAATTCCATCGAGCCTTTGGTGTTTATGGAATATTAATTAAGAATGGAAAACTGCTAGTGATCAATAAAAGTGGTGGTCCATATAAAAATCGCTTTGATCTTCCTGGAGGAAATTTAGAGGATGGAGAAGGCCTTTTCCAAGCCTTAAGAAGAGAGTTTGAGGAAGAGACGGGGATTGATATTGAGATTAAGGAACAAATAGGGGCAGTTGATTTCATGTTACCATGGGACTGGAAGGACTACACTGCTGTTCATCATATCGCTATTTTCTATTTAGTTAACAAAATTGGCGGTGAAATAAGTGAGCCTGAACAGTTTGATGGACAAGATTCTCTTGGAGCCGTTTGGGTTTCGAAAAGGGAAATTTCTCAAGAAAATGCTTCTCCATTAGTCCTCAAGGCCTTTCAATGGCTTCGTACTGGAGAATTCGGAATCCAAACATATCACTATAGAAATTGGGAAATTAAGCAATTATAGCGAAATAAACATATACCCAGTTTCTAGGGAAATTTACATTGTGTGAATTTTCGCTAATTTGGGTAAAAGTAAGTAAATATTCCCTATCTATAACTAGTCTAACCACCCATCTACTAAATTAAAGGAGATGGGTTTTTCTTATTAAAGAGCATGCTCATTGCTAGCAAGGTTAGAAACTTCCTCGTCTTTTAAATTTGAAAGTGAGGTTACTTCAATGGAAAAAACCAATTTTTATCCTAATTATAATTTGTGTGTTTTTCTTACAAGCTAACACTGCGGCGGCATCTGATCGATATAACTACGAAAAACCGGAAATGTTAATTGGAGTAGAGCAGAAACCAGCGAAAGCATAAAGTGACCCAAACCTCAGGATTCATAACAATATAAGACTTTTTAAAGGGATCTTTGGTACGATTTTGTCTTTTTATGGATTTTTACAGTATATATGGAATTTTTACACTTGATCAGAAAGTTGATCATAGTAAGATTGTGGAATAGTGGTTACTGAAAGCGCAGACATGGAGATGAAAGGTTTTAAAAAGAGAGAGAAGGGAACATTTATTGAAAAAACTTGCTCTAAGTATAGAACATTACCGTTATGTCATTTTAGGAAGGGAAGGGTATGCGTGCAATCAACTCAGCAAAGGGATGGAAAAGTGGTTGCCTTTACTCAATCAAGAACTAACGCTAGTAAGTTCCGCCATGACTATCCACTTACAAATGAAGTACGAAATGAACTATTAGACGATGTATATACGCAATTTACTGATTTTGTATTAAGAGAGGAATATATCATTTCCCAGCCTATTATAAGGGAATTCGTGGAAAGCTATAATCTAACAGAAAAAAAATCTTATACTTTAGAATTTAATTTATTTTGGTCGAAAGTTTTATATACAGCAAGATATCGTGAGGATTTAAATTATATTAACCATTTCATTGCTCAAAATGTATCCCGGTCGCCAATTGTTTGTCATTGGTTAAGAGAATGGGAAAAGGCTAAACCAAGTTTTTATCGTATTGATTACCAATATCATCAACAAGAGTGGAGAGTGACGAATCTTTTAACAGATGAAATAGTCAAAGTTATGCTCCGAGACGCTCCTATTCCTTCTATTCAAGAACGGGATATTGTCGTCGGAACATTAATACCGATAGGAAATAGTAGCTACTTTCCCCTTGTTGAATTTTATCATTTTGACTGTGCCACAGGGCAGGAAATAATGGCTCATCTTCAAGAAAATTATCTTCAGTATCTAGATGAATCTTCATTCTATGAAGCTTTTTTTCGTATTCTTTCCGAGGCATTACAGTTAGAAAGTCTTAGAATAAGAACGGTTTATTGAGAGTAATATTCCTACAGTGTTTTAAATGCAATAATATTTTGTCAGATAGAAATAGTATGGGGTGAAGTGTAATATTAGAATCCCACTGTATTAGCAGTGGGGACATAAATATCAAGTTTATTGTCTCGATTCTTTGTTATATTACTAAGAACGAGAGTAGCTAATTATTTTAAGAGAAACTTTAACTTTTTTAATCCGTTTTTCATATTCGGGTAACGAAAGGGTAGATCAAAGCGCGTTGTTTGTTTCAGTATACTTTTTTGATGCGAGAAGGTGTCAAAGCTAGCTTTTCCATGGTATGTTCCGATTCCACTCTGCCCAACCCCACCAAAAGGCAAATACGGTGAGGCGATATGATAGATAGTATCATTAATACAACCTCCCCCAAAGGAAAGTTTGCGCAACACTTTTTCTTGAATCGATTGGCTATCTGTAAAGAGATAGAGAGCTAGCGGTTTGGGGTGTTGGCGAACTTCTGCTATTACGTCATCAATTTGTGAATAGGTTAATATCGGAAGGATTGGTCCAAATATTTCTTCCTTCATTATGGCATCTTCCCAACTGATATTGTTCAGAACAGTAGGTTCAATCATTAGGGAGTGTTTATCTGTCTCCCCACCACAAATGACTTCCATATTAACTAAAAAGGATTGAAGACGTTCAAAATGCCTCATATTGATGATCCGAGTGTAATGGGGATTTTGTAAGGGCTTATCCCCATATAAATCATGGATAGCTTCATGAAAACAACTAATAAATTCATCCTTTACGCTGTCGTGGAGATAGAGATAGTCAGGCGCTACACAAGTTTGCCCCGCATTCATAAATTTTCCCCAGGCTATTCGTTTAGCTGCAA
The DNA here is from genome assembly GCF_017873565.1 of Lederbergia galactosidilytica. GTDB lineage: Bacteria > Bacillota > Bacilli > Bacillales > Bacillaceae_C > Lederbergia > Lederbergia galactosidilytica. Next base: position 140,167 of record NZ_JAGGKH010000004.1, on the reverse strand, counting down.
GCGGAAGATTTGTATCATGATGAACAATACAAGGACTTTTCCCACCTAATTCTAGTGTAACAGGGGTTAATTCCTTGGAAGCAGCCTCCATGACAATCTTTCCAACAGCATCACTGCCTGTGAAAAAGATATAGTCCCATTTTTCAGCCAACAAAGCTTGGCTTATTTGAGCATCACCAGGTACAACGGTAATATATTCTTTAGGAAAAAGCTCTTTGATCATATCTGCTAATACGGCTGTTGTATGGGGAGTCCATTCAGAAGGTTTGAGAACGGCACAGTTACCTGCTGCAATTGCCCCAATTAGAGGAGCGATCGAAAGTTGGAATGGGTAATTCCAAGGTGAAATGATTAAACTAACGCCGTAAGGTTCTGCAAATGTGAACCCAGTCGAGCCAATATGGGTCATAGGGGTTCGCACTTTTTGAGGTTTCATCCAATGATGTAAATGTTTTAAAGTAAAACGAATCTCTTCTAATACAATGCCAATTTCCGTTGAATAAGCTTCAAATGCTGATTTATGTAAATCTGCTTGTAAGGCAGCCAGCAGCTTTCTTTCATAGCGTTTAATACCAGCACGTAATTTGTGGAGTGCCTCTAAACGAAAGGATTTCTCTTTTGTAGCATCAGAATCGAAAAAAGCCCTTTGTAGCTGAACTAGTTGTGGAATATCTTGCATGATTATAGCTCCTCCTGACATATGTACTCTTCATTCATGATACTATAATCACTTCTGAAAATGGATTGGTTTTGTTTGGGGTGAAAAAACAAGAAGAAGCTGGGACATAATGTAAATGTTAAGCATCAAAGACGAACAATGCATTAACATAGCGTAGGAATATACGTAAATTTCTGCGGGAGGTCGGCGTTGGTCACGTCCTGTGACCAACGCCGGCACTAGAACAACTCATTCGTTGAAAAAGCATCGGTGAGATCCCCCTGAGTGCGCTAGCAGTGGAATCACCTGCCGCCCCGAAAGTGAAGTATATTTCCGAAGCGGGTTATATGCACTTAGTAGTTCGGTTATCTTTGGTGAAAACACTTTTGTCCTAGCCCCGAGGGAAAGTTTATTAGTCAACCATCCGTCTTTGATATACTGTGATTACCAAGGCAGAAACAGCGACCACCCAACCAAAAATGACTAAGAGATTTGGCCAAACATCTAGGAAACCGGCACCAGCTTGGCTTTCCGTTGCTAGGTCGATTAATTGGACACTTGGGAGATATTCCGCCACTTTTAGAAAAGGATACTTGTCCGCCATATTTAGTAATGCTGATCCAAATGAGAATAGTCCAAAGAACGGCATAATAACGACAGAAGCTTCCATAACAGATTTTGTTAATAAGCCGAGCAATGTTCCTAAGCCGATGTAAAACAAAATGGATAAGACCATTGCCAAAGAAATCACAACTAGATCCATAGGTTTATATTCTATTAGAAAGGCTGAGATAAGGATAATGATGGCTGTGCCGATAAAGCTTAATAGACTTTTCCCAGCTAAAATTTCCAAAGTACTTGCTGGCGAAAGCATTAGCCCACGTAAAGTGTTTTTTTCCTTTTCCTCAGCAATTAAAGCACATTGTACATACGCAGCAACTAAGCAAAGGGTTAAATTAAACACCATATAATGCCCACTAATCGTTTCAACACCCATTCGTCCATAAAATGCAGCCAAAAGTATTGGCATAAGGGCTGACGTAGATACAAAATAGTTTTTTATGACATCTTTATAATCCTTTTGAAAAATGGCCATTGAACGTTTAAGTGAAAAAATCATGCTAAATTCCTCCCTGTTACCTCTACAAAAATATCACCAAGTGTAGGTTCATTTGAAAAGATGGATTCTACTTTATTAGCGGACATTAATTTATATAAGGTTTCTGCACCATTAGGTCCTTTTTCAATAACTTCCTCTTGACCATCTGTTAACACAATGGTTAAAGTACGGTCTGCAAATGTTTGCCGCAGATCACTAGGAGCCCCCAATAATTGAATAGCCCCATTATTGAGAAAAGCGACACGATCACAAAGTGTTTCGGCTTCATACATATCATGGGTTGTGAGAAAGATCGTTGTTCCTTGTGCTTTCAAGCTTTCTAATCCACGATAAATATGCTTTGTGTTTACAGGATCGAGAGCTGAAGTGGGTTCATCTAGGAATAATAGCTCTGGCCGATGTAAGAAGGCTCGTGCTAAAGTAACCCGCTGGAGCATTCCTTTTGATAATTTGGAAACAATTTTCTTCTTGGCTTCCTGTAAATTAACCATTTGCAATACTTCTTCGATTCGACTATAAGGCACATCGTAAAGATCACAGAAAAGTTTTAAATTGTCATAGACAGAGAGACGTCCATATAGCCCGCTGTTATCTGTCAACACACCAATCTTTTTACGATAAGCTGGTTCCTTTAATTTTGTAACAGTCACACCTAGAACATGAGCCTCCCCATCCGTTTGGGCTAGTTGGCCTGTAAGAATTTTAATCGTAGTGGTTTTCCCTGATCCACTTGGTCCTAAGAAACCAAATGTCTCTCCCTTTTTTACATAAAAGGATAAATCTTTTAAAGCCGTTTGGTTTGAAAACAGTTTAGCCATGTTTTTTACTTCAATAATGTTCTCCATTTGTTCATCCTCCATCGCAAGCTCCTCGTAAGGTCTTGCTCTTAACATGTTGCCCTTATCATAATAAACAATGAAGGAGCAGACATTATATCCGCGATGAAAGGAGCTATTTGTAGGGTGAATGGAGTATTGAAGTGATGGATGCATCCTTATTTCAAACCTAAAATTTCTTTTAACTCAACCATTTTATTTTTAGATAATGGAATGGAAGACTTATTTTCATCCATGAGTACTAATGAAAAGCTATTCCTCGTAAACGTTATAACTTCCCGAACCTTTTGTAAATTAACAATATAAGAACGGTGACAGCGAAAGAAGCCATATAGCTGAAGTCTTTTCTCTAATTCTGTCAAAGTAAACATACTGGGATAAGATTCTCCTTTTATATAAATAAGGGAGTGTCCTTGTCCGCTTTCAATATAATCAATTTCAGGAGGATCAAATAAAACGATTTTATCATTTATCTTAGTTGGGATTTTTTCGAAATGAACAGGCTGTACAATAATTTCTTCATCCTTTTCATCTATGAGATTTCCTTCTTGGTTTTCCTCTTCCTCTGATACAATATCGAGTTTTTGTAATCCTGTTTCATCTAACCGATATACCTGATTAGTGACTGATAATGCTGATTCCATATTACTTGTAAAGATTAGGATTGCTTTTTCCTGTTGTTTTAAATTACGTATGATTTTCATAAATACTCGTTTGGTTTCCAAATCTACATTTTGATCAGGCTCTTCAAATATATATAAAAGTGGATTTTGAAAAAGGAGGCGTCCAAATTGAATCCGCCGTTTTTCAGATAAGGATAATTGCTGAACCTTTTCACTTTTCTTTATATCTAGTTGGGTCATTCGCAGTCCTTCTTCGATTGTTAAAGTAGAATGATATAGCTTTCGGTAGAAGGAATAATGGTCTTTCACTCGTAATCTTTCATAAAGGCCATCATTCAAATTGCAAAAGCCTACATAGGCGAAAAACTCCTTTTTGGCTGATTCTATGGAAACGCCATTGACGTATATTTTTCCATTTGAAATGGGTGTTTCCCCCATAAACATTTTCATTAAAACAGTTCGCACATTTGTATTCGTATGGATGGCTAGCACTCCTTGCTTCTGAACATCTAAGCTAAATGCAGGGAAGATTATAGTGTGACCATCTTGTTTTTCAATATTTTTTATGGATAAAATACTACTCATAACATCATCACCTTGTCCATCATAATCATAGTAGAAAATTAAAGTTATTTGATAACTATTCATTATTATAACCGAGAATAGCTATCCAGTTATGATTTTGTAGAGAATAATCTTTTCCCGGGAAATATTGTCGAATTTAGTTGGGAAATTTATGTGTTTTAATTGGATTAAATGTAAAGTTTTTTCGGAACTTTAAGTTATAATAGCCATAGTTGAGAGAAGGTGAGGGGGAAAAATGTATAAAGCGATTATAGATACTAATACATATATCGCCATATTAGAACCAAGACATGAGCAAGAATTATTTGCTTTAATCAACAGCAGTCGAGAAAGCATTGGCAAATGGTTAGCATTTCCTACAAGCACAAAGGAAATCCAAGACACAAAAAATTTTATCCAAAGATCGCTTAATAGATTAGCTGCAAATGATGGTTACTGGGCTGGGATTTGGTACAAAGGACAAATAGCTGGTTCCATAGGCTTTTTGTACATCGACTGGGGAAATAAAAAAACAGAACTTGGCTATTGGTTAGGGAAAGAATTTGAAGGGCTAGGATTGGCAACAAAAGCATGTGCTTGCTTAATCGAACACACCTTCTCCGATCTCCAGTTGCACAAAGTGGAAATTCATGTGGCGCCTAAAAATTTTAAGAGTAAGGCGATTCCAGAACGATTAGGTTTTACAAGGGAAGGGATGATAAGAGATTACGAATTACTCAATGGGGAGTATCATGACCGAGTTATTTATGGTTTATTAGAAAGTGAATGGGAGGGAATGAATAAATAAAAACAACAAGTGGTTGTTATAGCACTTGTTGTCACGATCATTTTTATAAGAGCATGTATTCTAACGTCTGTTTGATGCCCACCTGATAGGAAGTACGGGGAAGAGGACCTATTTCCCTTTCGTATTTGGCCCCATCTAGCACAACGGGGTCTTCGTTTAAGTAGAACATCTCTACTACTTCACGCATAGTTGGATCGAAAAGGCCAGCTAGTTTAACGATCCCTTTACTAATAGGAAAGACTGGCTTTTTATAGCCATTTATCTCGCGAATAATTTGGAGGATTTCTTCTCCCGTTATCACATCATATCCAGGAATATTCCAGTTTTGCCCAAAGGCTTTATCTTGTAAAGCTAGATTAACCAACGCCTTCGCTCCATCAGGTGTATAAATGAATTCACGAGCTACTTTTTTTGAACCAACAAATAGAGATTTCTTATGTTGAATCACATTTTTGAAAGTAATGTGTAAGAGCGTATTTTCTGCATTAGGACCGTAAAAATCTGGAAGATGGGCAAATAAAGCTTGAACATTCGAATTCTTTATTCGTTTTTCTACCTGTAAGCGAATTTCCCCCTTTTTTGTATGGGGCCTTTTTGGCGTGTCTTCTGTTACTTTACTACCTATCGATCTTCCGTAAGCATAAATATTTTCTGCGAGTACTAATTTGGCTCCTACGGTTTTAGCAACTTGGAGAATTTTTTCGAAAAATGGCAATAGGTTTTCGTCCCATTGTTCATAAGGTAAGTTAGCTGATTGAAAAATTGTGTCAACTTGCTCGGCTGCACTGAGCAGCTCATTCAAATTGAAAATATCACCTGTGCAAATCTTGACTAATTCTTGATGCCCAAATAAGGCTTTAAGTTTCTGTTCTGAACGGGCAAATGCTTTTACCTCGATTCCTCTTTGTACTAGCTCTTGAACAAGTGCATATCCCATTCCTCCAGATGCTCCTAATACAAGTACTTTTTTCATAATAAGACCTCCAATTATTAATTGACCGCTGTTCAAATTAAAGGATAAAAAGAAAGTTAAGGTGATAACCCGAAACTTTCACTTTTCGTTACTAAAATTTTTTAGAATAAATTCTACATGTAATTTTGCCATTTCCTTTACATCCTCATAGTCGACAATATGACGGAGATAATGGGTAACAAAGCCATGTAAAGAAAGGAATATGGACCAAATTTCTTGAATGGTTACGGACTTATCACATAGAGACTGTACACTATTGGCAAACACCTCATATGTTTTGCTTGGCTCTTGGTTAATAAAATTTCGTACTTCCTCATCTTTAATTAAAAACATAATTTCATAATGGCTTTGATGAGTTAAACCAAAGCGTATAAATCCAAGCAAGATTCTTCGTAATTTTTCCTTAGGGTCCAATGGCTCTTCCATAATCATCTTCAATTCTAATTCGAGCATGTTGAAATGGTCTTCAACTAAAGCATAAAAAAGCTCCGCCTTATTTTGAAAATGATAATAAATAGCTCCATGACTATATCCCAATTTTTTGGCAATTTGCCTCATAGAGATATGTTGGTATCCTTTATCAATAAATAAATCCCTTGCTGCATCCATAATCATTTCACGGGTTAGTTCTTGTTGAACAGATTTACGTGGTGACATTGTGACCTCCAATTATTGACCGGTGTTCAATTTAATTGTACTGTGAGAAACTCTTCAGTGTCAATAGATATAAGAGGATTAATAAAAACTGGCAATTTTGACGAAAGGCTGCTTTCTATGAATGGATTGTGGAGCCTGGAGGAAGGATAAGATTGTGCAAATGTAAGAGCACAGTCATGAAATTAAGGAGGCTACTATGGGAATTTTAAGTGGGAACCCAAAAAACGAACCAATGCATTATGGTGAAGTATTTGGCATATGGTCTTTTTTAGTTGGGGCAAAGGGAATGATTGCTTGTTATCAAACACATTTAAATCATACTGGTGATGAGGATCTTTATGAGCTATTAGAAGAGGCACTGAAGCAAAAGCAACAAGAAGTCAAACAAATTGAAGCCTTATTAAAGGAGAATGGTGTTGGTTTACCACCGACTCCACCTGAGCGCCCTAAGGCAAACTTGGAAAGTATCCCAGTAGGAGCACGTTTTATGGACCAAGAAATCTCCGCTTCATTAGCAAAAGACGTGGCCGCTGGCTTGGTCGCATGCAGTACAATCATGGGAGAATCTATCCGTGAAGATATTGCGATGATGTTCGGTCAAATGCATACACAAAAGGCAGCGTTCGGTGCGAAAGTTCTTCGCTTAAATAAGGAGAAGGGATGGTTAGTACCTCCACCTCTTCATCAGTATACAGCCGATTGTTGATTTCACCTCAATCTTGTTTAAGCATAATGGGAAATTTAGGGGCTTCCGTTCCGGGTAAGCCCCATTTTAATCATCCTAAGAAAAGGTTTATACTTAAAGCGATCATTGTGAAAGGAAATGCTACCAATATCTAGTACGAATGTTAGAGAAAGTCCTTGCACAAGACTGTTTCATAAAAGCTTGCATGCTTTTGTTTGTTAAATAACTTCATTTGCACATTGAATATAATGATTGATGGCTGAGCTAATTGTGCTAATCTGCACTTGTTTAGCTTAACAGGTTTAAATATATCCATGGAGATAACCAAAAGGTTACGAGAGCAGCTAATACCATACATACACTGGAAACAGCACCTGTAATAGGGCTTAATTCTAAAGCTTTCGCTGTACCTGATCCATGTGAGCTTGTTCCCAGTAAGATGCCCTTGGCGATATCGCTTTTTAATCGAAAGAGTCGAATCACCCACGGACCGAATATCATACCGAAGATCCCCGTCATAATCACAAAGACAGCCGTAACGGTAGGAATACCACCTAATTTCTCCGAGGCATCCATGGCAATGGGTGTTGTAATGGAATAAGGAAGAATACTCGTAAGTAAGGTTTTATTTAACTGGACAATAGAGGCCATAGAGAAAGATACGAACAGAGCTAATAAAGATCCTAGAGTGACACTTAGTACGATCGTAGGTAAATGTTTTTTTACGATCGGAAAATAACGATACAGTGGGATTGCCAAAGCAACTGTTGCAGGCTGCAACATATTGGTTAGCCATTTCGCGCCTTGATTATATGTTTTATACTCAATTTGAAAGAGAAATAATAAGGCGATAATTACTAAGGGAGCAATTAATAGCGGTGTTAAAAAGGCTTTCCCTGTTTTTTTATAGCATAACTTGGCTCCCCAATAGGAACTAATGGTGAGCAGGAGGAAGAGCAGTGTCAGCATGGTTCACTTTAACCTCCTTTTGACGTGTTAATTTGTCAGCTAATAGACCTGAACCAATCATCACAGCTAGGGAACTGACAAAGATTACTACGATAATTTGTATACCATTATTTATTAAAAGTTGTTTATATTGAATAACCCCAACCGCAGAAGGAATAAAGAATAGAAGTAATTCAGCAACTAACCAGTTCCCTCCTACTTCAATCCATTTTAGCTTTATAACTTTAGTTTGTAGTAAAATAAACAATAGAATTAACCCTAGTATACTTCCAGGTACTTTTAAATGAAGAAGGGCTGATATTTTTTCCATAATTAAAGTATAGCTAAATAATAGTAAAATTTGTGTGACACCGATGAATAACTTTTTCATAATGCCTACCTTTCTAAGATGTCTTCACTTATAAGTATAGTTGGAACTTATATATAGGTAAAATGAATAATTAGAATGTGAATCATTCATAAAAGTAATGGAAGGGTTTGAGAGAAATGGATATACAGCATTTGAAGTACTTTGTGGCAGTAGCAAAGGAAGGGAACTTTACTCGTGCGGCCAATAAGTTATATGTCACTCAACCAACCATTAGCAAAATGGTTAGAAATATAGAGGAGGAATTGGGTGTCACTCTTTTTGACCGATCGGGTAAACAAGTTAAATTGACAGATGCCGGAGAAATTATTCTGATTCAGGCACAGAACATTATTAAATCCTTTCAAAATTTATCCGCAGAATTAGATGATTTGATGAATTTGAAAAAAGGTTCCATTCATATTGGCTTGCCCCCCATGATTGGTTCACGTTATTTTCCCAATGTAATTCAAGCTTTTCACGATGATTATCCTAATATATCTATTCAACTTGTAGAGGATGGGGCAGTGAAGATAGAGGAAGATGTTCAAAATGGCACGCTTGATTTAGGAGTGATCGTCTTGCCAGTGGATCGGGAGCGATTTCACTATTTTTCCTTTGTGAATGAAAGGCTAATGTTATTGGTTCACCCTAATCATCCCTTAAGCAAAAAGGAAGAGGTTAAACTAGCTGAATTAGAGAAAGAATCTTTTGTCTTTTTCCGCAGAGATTTTACCTTGCATGATCGGATTATTACAGAATGTGTACGAGCAGGTTTCCATCCGAATATTATTTGTGAAAGTTCACAATGGGATTTGATTAGTGAAATGGTTGTTGCGAACTTAGGGATCGCTCTGCTCCCTGAAACGGTTTCTAAACAAGTAAATCAAGAGCAAGTAGCTGTCATCCCTCTTATTGAACCAGTTATCCCTTGGCAATTAGGTATTATTTGGAGAAAAGATCGCTATTTATCTTTTGCGGCTAGGGAGTGGATTCGTTATACCAAGGCATTTATGGGGATTGAGGATGAGGAGTGAACTTTTTATTGGGGACGATCGCCCTTTTTCCTAAGGAGACTCCCCAAATAAAGGCTTATACATATAATATGGTACAGAGCGCTTTCATTCAGCGGTTTCTCTCATTCCTAATTGAAAACTTAAAATATGGGTTTATAAAATGGGAAAATGTTAACAATGAGCTACATGAGAACTCATTGGAGGTGGTTCACGATGAATATGGAGATGGCTCTTCAAGTGATTGATAAAATGCGTTTGCCCAATGGTGCTTACACGGCCAGTCTTTCTAAGGATTACAATTATGTATGGATTCGTGATGTCGTCTATACAGTTTTACCGTTTCTACATGACCGGTCTGAACGCTATGAAAAGGCCTACCACGCTTTATTTGATTTATTCAAAGACTATGAATGGAAAATTGATATTCATACAGAACAGAAACCAGTATATTTATTTGAATATATTCACTCCCGCTATTCAACGGATTTAAAAGAGATCGATGTAGAATGGGGTCATGCCCAAAACGATGCTGTAGGTGCGTTTTTATGGGGAGTGGGAGAAGGCATAAAGTATGGCCGCAAAGTGATTAGGGATGAGGCAGATTTACGGATTGTGCAAAAACTTGTTCATTATCTAGAATGCTTACAGTATTGGCAAGCAGAGGATAATGGAATGTGGGAGGAAAATATTGAGTTACACGCCTCTAGTGTCGGTGCCTGTGTGGCTGGATTAAGAGCGGTCAAAATCTTAGTCCATGTACCAGAGGATCTCATTCGAAAAGGAGAAGAAACTTTACGCTTTTTGTTACCGCGTGAGAGTGAAACAAAGGAAGTGGATTTAGCATTACTTTCATTGATCTTCCCGTATCGATTGGTTGATCGGAGCACGGCTCTTACCATCGTTCAGAAAGTATCAGAACGTTTGGAAAGAGAAAGAGGCTGTATTCGGTATGAATATGATCATTATTATAATGAAGGAAATGAAGCTGAATGGTGTTTTGGATTTCCATGGCTTGGCTTATGTTACAGTGAACTGGGAATGAACGATAAAGCGAATGAATATGTGGAAAAAACGCTCCGTAACATTCCTGAGAACTGGGAAGTACCCGAATTATATATTGGTGGAAAAAATGAGGCAAATGGAAATACACCACTGGCTTGGTCAGTTGCCCTGTCCTATTTATTTTTGACAAGAGTACAAACCTTTCAAACAGCTATACCTAGTAGTAGTTTATAAAATAAGAACCCTTAGAAGTGTAAAGAAAAACACTTCTAAGGTTTTTTGTTTTGTACTTTTATTGAATGAGCGTCATGGCTTAGTTAAATAAAATACATATAAATCTACACTTGCTAGTGCCATATGTATTGGAAAGCAACCCCACTAAGATCTAAATCTGTGTCATCCGTTATTTCTGCGTTTCATGACAAAACTAGCGATTTTTCATCGAAGGATTCGCATTTTTCGCAACGAAATAGATTATGTAAGAAATTTTTTGAAAAATTAAGTACAAGTAACTTCATATAGCAAAGCACAAAATCCCCCCTCGCTTTGTAGTTACGTAGAGAGGTAGCTCTTGGTAAACTTTCAGCAGCACACCGTGACGTTAATAGCGGAGCAGGAGAAAAAGCGTAAGGGTATGTGTCTGCCCGTGGCGTTAATGGCGCTTTTCTTAATAAAAATAAAATATGGAATATTTCTGGGGAAAGTTCAATAGGATAGTGGAGGTGTTATATTGCAAGAATTGATAGGTGGTACAGAGGAATGGCTCCCAAGTGATTATGAGCAATATCTTTTTCATGAGGGAACACTTTATGAATCATATAAAATGCTAGGAGCGCATATCATGACCGTGAATGGGGTCAAAGGTGTGCGATTTGCCGTTTGGGCTCCTAATGCCTTATCGGTGTCTGTTGTAGGAGACTTCAATCAATGGGACGGTTCTCAGACAGTTATGAACAGGATCAAGCACTCAGGAGTATGGGGGATATTTATTCCGGGATTAAAAGAAGGAAGTTTGTATAAATACGAACTAAAGACACAGGAGAAGGAAATCGTGCTTAAAGCTGATCCCTATGCATTTTATTCAGAAAGGAGACCTAAAACCGCTTCAATTATTTACCATTTAGATACATATCATTGGAAAGATCAGAAATGGTTGGAACAAAGAAAGAGAAAAGATCATTATCACCAGCCAATGCTCATTTATGAAATACATCTGGGAACATGGAAAAAGAAAGCTGATGGCAGTTTTTATTCCTATCGTGAGTTAGCAGGTGAGCTGATTACATATGTGAAGGCGCACGGCTACACCTATATTGAATGTATGCCTCTAATGGAACATCCTTATGATCGTTCATGGGGCTATCAAATTACAGGCTATTTTTCGGTCACAAGTCGTTTTGGTATTCCAGAAGATTTTATGTATTTTGTCGATCAATGTCATCAGAATGGAATAGGCGTTATTATGGATTGGGTTCCTCTCCATTTTTGCAAAGATGCACATGGTCTTGGACGATTTGATGGCACCCCATTATATGAGCCTATCCAATCTGAGCGAGCGGAGCGGAGGAACTGGGGAACATATAATTTTGATTTTAGTAAACCAGAAGTGGAAAGTTTTCTTATTTCAAATGCCATGTTTTGGTTGGATGTTTTTCATATAGATGGCTTTCGCATTGATGCAGTCTCTTCCATGGTTTATTTGAATCATGATAATGCTGGGTCGATTTCCTTGAAAAATCATTTAGGAGGAGAAGAAAATCTTGAAGCGATTACGTTTATAAAAAAATTAAATAAAGTTGTGTTTGAACAATATCCGGGAATTTTGATGATGGCTGAAGAGGCAACGGATTATCCACTAGTGAGCGCTCCAACTTATGCAGGGGGTCTTGGATTTAACTACAAATGGAACATGGGATGGACAAATGATGTACTTCGCTATATGGAAATGGACATAGCAGAGCGCCCAGCCCATCATCATCTTTTAACCTTTTCCTTCTTTTATGCATTTTCGGAGAATTTTGTTCTTACTTTTTCGCATGATGAAGTTGTCCATGGTAAACGTTCATTACTAAATAAAATGCCAGGGGATTATTGGCAAAAGTTTGCGCAACTTCGCTTATTATATGGCTATTTCTTTACACACCCGGGAAAAAAACTCCATTTTATGGGGAGCGAATTTGCCCAATTCGATGAATGGAAAGACTTGGAGCAACTTGACTGGAACCTGTTTGATTTCGAATATCACAAAAAATTCTCAGTGTATTTCAAAGCATTAAGTCATTTTTATAAAAAAACAAGTTGTTTATGGCGATTAGATCATGAACAGGAAGGGTTTGAATGGATTGATCCAAATGATGTAACACAAAGTGTGATCACATTTATGAGGAAGGGCAAGAAAAAGGGGGATTATTGTATTGTCCTCTGTAACTTCAGTGCAAATGTTTATGAACACTATACGATTGGTGTGCCATCTAATGGCAGTTATATTGAGGTTTTTAATAGTGACTTGGCGATGTTTGGAGGCTCCAATCAACATAACCCAAAGGCGATAAAGGTGGATCAAGTCCCATATCATAACCAACGATATAGTATGAAAGTTACCGTTCCCCCACTAGGAATGATTGTCCTCATGAAACAAACAAAAAAACGACGGAGGAGTGGTTTTTATAGTGTCTAAAAAAGTGATAGCTATGTTACTTGCAGGTGGACAAGGAACTCGACTTGGAGGATTAACAAAGGAAATCGCAAAACCAGCTGTTCCCTTTGGTGGAAAATACCGTATTATTGACTTCACTTTAAGTAATTGTACTCATTCAGGTATCGATACGGTTGGGGTGTTAACACAATATCAGCCTCATGTCTTGAATCATTATGTTGGTGAGGGAAGAGCATGGGATCTAGATTGTCGCTCTGGAGGTGTTTCTGTACTCCCTCCCTATAAAGGTCAAGATGGTGATCATTGGTATAAAGGGACCGCAAACGCCGTCTTCCATAATTCTCATTTTATTGATCAATATGATCCTGAGTATGTCCTTGTCATATCTGGCGACCATATTTACAAGATGGACTATAACAAGCTCCTTCAAGCCCATATAAAAAAGGGAGCAGATGCATCAATTGCGGTCATTCAAGTACCTTGGAATGAAGCTCATCGCTTTGGCATTATGAATCTAGACCAAACCGATAAAATCATTGAATTTGAAGAAAAACCTTCCTTTCCACAGAGCAATCTTGCTTCTATGGGGGTTTATTTATTTAATTGGAAATGGCTTAAACATTATTTAACCGAAGATGTTCGAGATGAGACATCATCGAATGATTTTGGTAAAGATATCATTCCGAAAATGCTTGCTGATCAAAGAAAATTATACGCTTATCGATTTAATGGCTATTGGAAAGATGTAGGGACAGTTCAAAGTTTATGGGAAGCAAATATGGATTTTTTAGATGATAAGACCGGATTTGAACTAGATGATCCCAACTGGCGAATCTATGCGGGGAATGCAAACCATCCACCTCAATATATTGCCCCAGAAGCTAAGATTAGTCAAACCCTTATTAATGAGGGCTCCATTATATACGGCACGGTTGAACACTCAGTCATCTCTTACAATGTCTATATTGGGGCAGGTTCCTTAGTTAAGGATTCCGTGATTATGCCAAATGTAAGGATTGGGAAGAACGTAAAGATCGAGCGAGCGATCATTGGCAAAGGGACAGTAATTGAAGATGGGGCTGTCATTGGGTCCGCCAATCCGGCAAAGGAAATTACTCTGTCCGGGAATTGCCAAGTCGTCTCTGAAAAAGTACAAAATGTGTTATAAGGCTTTATTTATAAGCCTTTAAAATGACAGTAGCTGAACGGTGATTTTCCATCCGGTTTGCATATGATCGTCTGTTTTGGCATGTACTAATCTTACTTCTTAGCACACATCTTATAAGGGAAGGGCGTTGGAGATGAAAGTTTTGGGGATTATTAATTTAATGAATGAAAAGACATTTTTAAAAAAATTAACGGAACAACGAAGTTTGGCTTCGGTCCCATTTGCAGGCCGTTATCGCTTAATTGACTTTACTTTGTCTAATTATAGACATGCAGGGATCAAACAGGTAGCTGTATTCACAAGCGGAAAATTCCGCTCACTTATGGATCATTTAGGGGCTGGAAAGGAGTGGGATTTGGACAGACATAATGGTGGTCTGTTTATCCTTCCTTCTGATCATCCAGATAAAAACTTAACTGCAGATATTCCTGCCTTTTATAATTATCTTGAAATGTTTCGCCGCTCTCCGGCAGAATTCATTATTCTTTCGCCAGGCTACCATGTTGGGAAAATAGATTATCAAGCTGTGATTCAACAACATGAAAATAACCGAGCTGATATCACGGTTTTATACAAACATTATGACGGAGACTTGATTCGAAAACCAATCTATCATAAATGTCGTTTACGTGAGAACGGGAGTGTGAAGGATATTGAACTATATTCAATTCCACATAAAGGGGATCCCATTTGTTTGGAAACCTATGTCTTAAAAAAGTCATTATTTATTGAAATGATTGCTCAATGTTTTCAAAACAATGAAGATGATTTCTTAAAAGACGGGATTAAGGCTCATCTGGATCAGTTGCATATCCAAGGCTATTCTTTTCAAGGGCATATGCCATTTATTCATTCCATGGAAAGCTATTATGCTAGTAATATGGAGTTTCTAAATCCCGACATGATCCGTGCTTATTTCTATGAACAATGGAATATATCGACCAAAGTGAAACATGAGGCCCCTGCCAAATATTCAGCGACATCCAATGTATCCAATTCCTTTATCGCTAATGGCTGTGAAATCGAAGGAACAGTCGAGAATAGTGTGTTATTCCGCGGAGTGTCCGTGAAGAAAGGTGCGATTGTGCGAAATAGTATTATTATGCAAAAAGGAGAGATTGCAGAAGGCGCCTATGTAGAAAATATAATTGCGGATAAACATGCGAGGATAAGCGAAAAAACATCTTTGATCGGTGAAGTAGAACCAAAGGTAATTAAAAAATCGGAAATTGTTTAATGGAGGGCATTTATGAATGTATTATTCGCGGCTTCAGAATGTGTGCCATTTATTAAAACAGGCGGTCTTGGGGATGTTATTGGTGCGTTGCCAAAGGTTCTACAGACTCAAGATGTAAAGGTAAGTGTCATTTTACCAAAATATGAAGACCTTCCCTTTGAATATAAACAACAGTTAGCTTTTGTGAGGAGCATCGAGGTACCTGTTGGCTGGAGAGTACAATATTGTGGAATTGAACAGATTACAATGGAAGGGATCCGCTACTATTTTTTAGATAATGAATATTATTTTAAGCGCCATGGCAGTTATGGATTTTTTGATGATGGGGAGCGTTTTGCGTTTTTCTCAAGAGCGGTACTGGAGGCTTTGCCTTATTTAGAGGATCAAATAGATATTATCCATTGTCATGATTGGCAAGCGGGTCCTATTAGTGTTCTATTAAAAGCTCATTATCATCACCACCCATTTTATCGTCATATCCGAACGATTTTTACGATACATAATTTGCGTTATCAAGGAGTGTATCCAAAGTCCGTTTTGGCCAATCTGTTGGATTTAAGTGAATTGTATTTTCATATGGATGGTCTAGAATTTCATGGGAATGTCAGTTATTTAAAGGCTGGATTGGCTTATTCAGATCTTGTCACGACCGTGAGTCCGACTTATGCTCAGGAAATTCAAGATCCCTATTATGGTGAACAGCTAGACGGTTTCTTAAGAAAAAGGAAGGATGAACTAAAAGGGATTTTAAATGGGATCGACGCTGAACTTTATAATCCTGTGACAGACCCGTTTATTGATGAAAATTATGAAGAAATAAAAGGGAAGTGGAAAAATAAGGAAAGGTTGCAAGAATATCTAGGTTTGCCTGTCGATCAAGAAATTCCGGTTATTTCCATGGTCACCCGCTTGGTTGAGCAAAAAGGCTTGGATCTTGTCCTCCACGTCTTTCATGAAATCATGAACATCGGCGTTCAGTTTGTATTGCTTGGAACAGGAGAAGAGAAATATGAACAGGCCTTTAGGGAATTAGCCGCACAGTACCCAGAAAAGGTTTCCTTTCAAAATCATTTTGATGAGGGGGTAGCGCGGAGAATCTATGCCAGCTCTGATTTGTTTTTAATGCCTTCACAATTTGAACCTTGTGGAATCGGTCAACTTTTAGCCTTACGCTATGGCACCTTGCCGATTGTCCGGGAAACAGGAGGCTTGCGTGACTCTGTCATGCCGTACAATGAATTTACGAATGAGGGGTATGGTTTTTCATTTGCGAACTATAATGCCCATGACATGCTCTATACGATTGAAAGAGCCGTTTGGTTATATTGCTTTCAGCCTAAAAGATGGAGAATACTAGTAGAAAGAGCGATGAAGCTCGACTTCAGTTGGGAGGCTTCGGCAACGCAATACAAGGAGATATATGAAAGCTTGTTATCCACTCGAGCGCTTCCTGTGGGATGATAGATCAATGCAAAAAAGACCGAGTAAATGATATCCACTCTTTACTCGGTCTTTATTATTAACTCGTATAATTATCAAAATACCCCTGAATAAAGACAATCGGTGTGCCTTTATCTCCGCTTCCTGAAGTTAAGTCAGAAAGAGAACCAATCAAATCGGTTAATTTTCTTGGTGTTGTTCCTTGGGCTTCCATAGCCCCCACAAGGTCTTCCCCTTTATTATCAATAAATTCATTGATCGCTTGCTGAAGTTCTTCCCCTCTTAGATTTGAGAAGTTATTATCCGCTAAGTATTTTAATTTCACTTCATTTGGGGTCCCATTAAGTCCTGCGGTATAAGCCGGAGATACAACTGGATCAGCAAGTTCCCAGATTTTCCCAACAGGGTCTTTAAAGGCTCCATCCCCATATATCATCACTTCTACCGTTTTGCCTATTTTTTCTTTAAGTGTCTGTTGAATTTGATCAACAATTGGCTGGCAATCCCGTGGAAAAAGTTTTACTGCATCTTCTGTTGATTTATTGGAGCCTAGAAGGCCATAAGTTTCATTAAAACCACTACCATCAACAGATTCTGATAGAATATTATCCAAGCTATAAATCTTTTCTCCGCCATTTGCATTCAAAATTCTTTTTGTTCTTTCTCTTGTATGAATGTCACAAGTAAGGACATTTTTTGTATAATCTAAAATGGTCTTTGGATTGTTAGAAAATATTACTTCACAAGAAGTGCCACAGTCTTCAATCAAGGATTTATAATATTCAATATAATCGACACCAGTAAATGTATGTTTGATAAAGCCAAAATGGTTGCGGAATTGTTCTTCCGTTAACACATCTGTCCACGGATTAACTCCTTTTTCATCAAGCAAGTCGATATCCACTAGATGGTTTCCTACTTCATCAGAAGGATAACTCAGCATTAAAAAAATCTTGCTTGCCCCTTTCGCAATACCACGCAAACAGTTGGCAAAACGATTTCGGCTTAAAATCGGGAAGATAACGCCAACCGGTTCATCACCGAATTTTGCTTGAACATCTTTTGCAATATGATCGACAGTTGCATAATTCCCTTGAGCACGGGCGACGATTGATTCTGTAATGGAGACAATATCTTTATCCTGAATTTGAAAGCCTTCAACCTCAGCTGCTTTTAACACACTATCAACAACAATGTCTTCGATTTGATCTCCTTGATTAATGATCGGGCAACGAAGACCTCTGGCTATTGTTCCAACTACTCTTTCCAATATGACCGCTCCTTAAAAAAAGTTTGTTAACTTGCTAAAAACATTTTACATTTAATTAACTCACCCTTGTAATATACAACATAATAATGATATAAGTAAAATGAATATATCAAATGGCCGATATAAGGAGTGCTTATATGATTAGTAAGTTAGATTTATATAAAGTATTCTGCCAGGTCGGAAAAGATAAAAGCTTTTCCAAGGCAGCAAAAGCATTGTATATGACACAACCAGCTGTCAGTCAGGCGATGAAACAGCTGGAAAATGAATTAGAAATACGCCTATTCAATCGTACACCAAAAGGCGTATCCTTCACGAATGAGGGGCATCTTCTTTTTGAGTATGTCCAATCGGCCATTAATTTAATTGAAACAGGCGAAGAAAAAATTTTAGAATTTAAAAACCTGACAACAGGTGAATTAAAAATCGGGGTAGGCGATACTATTTCCCGGCACTTTTTGCTTCCCTATTTAGAAACCTTTCATAATCGCTATCCCAATATTAAATTTAAGATCGTCAATGGCACGACTTTAGAAATGTGTTCCCTGCTAAAATCGGGTGGTATTGATGTGGCAATCTGTAACTTTCCGATTGAAGATCCGAGCTTAGAACAAATTCCATGTCTAGATATTCATGATATCTTTGTATGTGGACAGGAGTATAAAAATGAGTTAAATGAACCTTTAAGCTTGGAGAGAATCACAACATTTCCTTTGATCTTGCTAGAACCTAAATCAAATTCAAGAAAATATATAGAGGATTATATTAGGTCTAAAGGAATCCAAATTGAACCAGAATTCGAATTAGGTTCTCATGACTTATTATTGGAATTTGCGAAAATCAATCTTGGAATCGCCTGTGTGACAAAGGAGTTTTCCATGGAATATCTGGATAATGGCTTGTTATATGAAATTAAGCTTACGGAAAGCATTCCAAAAAGAAGCGTAGGCGTTTGCTTTTTAGAAAGTGTCCCCTTATCGCCAGCATCCATGAAGTTTGTTGAGGTAATAGAGGGAAAATGAATTGAAAAAAGTATTAGAACTGTAAATGGAGAATAAGGAGGATTTTCCAAGTATTGGAAAAAGCCCAATTCCTCAATTAAAAGGGAAATTGGGCTTTCTAAAAATCCCGTTAGATTCAAAAAATTAAGTAAACCAAGCTTTATCTAACTTATCATAATAGGGTTTCAACTCTTGTTGAAGTTGCTGATAGACTTGTTTTTCTTCCTGTTTTAATATTTCGACACACCCATTAGCTTGAGAGACTTTCAGTTGATAAGGCACTATATCTTTTAACAATGAGATAAATTGATAAAATTCTTGAGGATCTAAGACTTCCTTAAGGTTCAGCACCATCCTATAACCTCTCTTTCATAGAAGCATCCCGGATAAGCTTTTCAATTTTGATTAATCAATGATTTTGTTCTTATCCTTTTTATTATTGCCTAATATCAATCCACCAACGATCTTCTGCATTCATGTCTTCCGTATCACCAAACCCACTGTAATGAAAAGCATCCAGGAAGATTGAATCCAGTTTATCCTCATCTACAAAATATCCTAAGTTAATTTGCATTGTTTGCCCTGGTTGGAGACTGCCAATATTGTAAAAGCCTTTTCCATCTCCATGTGGCTCTAGATAATCAACCTCTCCTGTCATGATACTATTTTCGGCAATCCCTTCTTCTTCAGCATAATTCCATGCATTATTTTCCGATTTAAGCACTTGTAAGGACGGATGCATATAGATTTCTTCTGTTGCCTGTTTACTATTGTTTTTCACTTTTGTTGTCAGATAAACAAATTTGAGGTTTACTGAAGGTGATTCTATTAATTTGTTAATCGAATCCTTACCGTCTCCTACTTGATATACATCACGTTTGTATGGCAATAATTTCTTCGTCTCGTCTAAGGCCTTATTCTCAGTTAGCGTTCCTAGCCCAAAGGGATTAAAGTTTTCTTCTTTAAAGTCTTCAATGGAATCAAAGACTTCCACTTTCTCTATCACATAATCAAGTTTGTTGATAATTCCAGTTTCCACTTGCTCTAAAGTTACGGGCACTGTTTGCCCGACATTGAATAATTGACGACTATCCTTCTTTAATGGAATAACACTCAATTCTGCCGGTTCCTCTGCGGCCTCTTTTTCTTGGTTGGCAAGGAATTCATCATAATCCAGTGTGTAGGATGCATTTTCTTCTGAAGTTGGTTTAAGGGAAACATTCTCCATGACGGCCATCAATTGTTCTTCCGTTACATCCGTTCCAACGTAACTTTCTAACAAAATTCCCTCTTCCTCGAATAAGAGAAAGACTTGTCTATCGAATGTTAAATTATCATCGCCCATATCCCTATTGACAACCACTGCTTTTTTGCCATTAAATTCCTTTTCCTCAAAATCTCTTGAGTATAAAGTTGAAAAATCTGAACTCTCTCCTAACCTCCAGAGTAGGAAGGAAAACCCGCCTTGTGCGTAGTTATCTTTAAAGGAATATTTCATAGCACCTTCACTAATTTCCTCCATATTTTCCGGTAAATAGCCGACATCCAACTTATATGGTTTATCATTTTTTGCGGCTTTATTTGTCACGGAAACATTTACTTCATAATTTTGTTTTTGCACAATCATATCATATGCTTTTACTGCACCAAAGACAGTCGTTGGCATGCCAATGAATAAACAGGCAGCGGCAATTAAAATGCTCTTCCTTTTCCTTCTGGACTGGGGCTGTTTCCCTTTCATTTTAATTCCCTCCATAAACATTTTCTTCTTGTTCATGTAGGTATCTGAAAACATGTGTGGCTCTTCTAGTGTGTCAAAATCGTCTAAAGCAATTTTTTCAGCTATTTCATCCATTTTTTTCGAGTCTTCTGAATTCATCATTTGGCTTACCTCCTATGATAGTAAGTACTCGTTTTCGAGCACGTTCAAATTGTTTCCGCACATTCATTTCTGTCATTCCCATAAGCTTGGAAATTTCCTGATAGTTTAAGTCATAGAAAACCTTGTATTTAAAAACTTGTTTATAAGACTCTTTTAACGTTTTTAGCAATGTATCAATCTGAACCTCAGACATTAAACGCTGTTCCCACTCTTCGATATTTTTATCTGCTACTACTGTCGCTTCTTTTTGATATTCCTCTAAGAGTATTATCTGTCGTTTATTTTTCCGATAACTATCAATGGCTTTGTTTTTCGCAATGCGCAGAATATAGCGCTTAATTTCCTCCGTGTTCAAGTTACCGATTTTTTCTAGGTGCTGATAAAGAGTAATAAAGGTCTCTTGGACTGCATCTTCAGCCTGTTGTATATTATTCAAGATAGAATAAGTAACATAGTATACTTTTTGCTCATACAGCTCGTACAGTTCTTCCATCTTTTCATAGTCCTTGTTTGCACTACTCATGTAATACCTCCTTTCACTCTATATAACGAATAGAGCCCACGCTTTTGTGACACTTCCTTTATCTATTAAAAAGCTAACAATAAATTAAGAGTGGAACTTATTCCAAACTATATACGTTGTAAAAACGTACCTATGATTGTCTCTAAAATAAATAATACCAATATCATTTATTGAAATAACTACCTTTTTATAATGAGCTCTAGATAGAGGGCTTGAATGCAATTTTATCCATCATTCCCTCTTGGGACACAATCCGTTATAATAGGAAGGTATGTAAAAAGAGCTACCTATAATTTTTACAATTGGAACATAATGATCAAACAGATATATAGAATTTGGAAGAGCTAGCGCCTAGATTTAAGGCGCTTGTGCTGTTCCAAGGAGGAGGGACCCTGAATGAAAGAGATGATGGGAGAAGTTTTAGTCACAGAAATCCGCCAATTAGATGCAAAAGGTTCAGGACAAGCAGTCTTCTGGCGAGAAAATGAACATGGGAATAAAAAGAAATTAAAGTTAACTATACCTCGTACATTACCTGGAGAAAAGGTGCAAGTCACTGTGGATCAACCCCACCGTAGAAGAAGGAAAGCTATTCCGGATGAGATTATCGAGGCACATCCTGAAAGAATCGAACCAGCATGTCCCCATTTTGACCTTTGTGGAGGGTGTGTGTGGCAACATTGGCAGTATACTGGCCAACTAAAACAAAAAACCAACCATGTGAAACAAGCATTGAAAGCTCAAGGTTTTGATCCGAACCTAGTGAAAGATGCCATTGGCATGGAAGAACCTTGGCGTTATCGTAATAAAATGGAATTTACTTTTTCACCTGAGGGTGATCTGGGATTACATGAACAAGGCAATTTCCGCAAGATCATTTCTTTAGAAACCTGTTTAATTGCTGGAAAAGAAATGGTTGAAGCAACGATGGAAGTGGCAGAGTGGGCTAAAGAACATCAATTAAAAGGTTATGATAAAGATGCCCATAAAGGTTTATTACGTCATTTGATGGTGCGTCAATCTTATGCAACAGGGGAAATTATGCTGGCGCTTTTTGCCACTGAAGATCCGTTTCTGCACCTTGATGAAGAGGTAAGAGATCTAGTTGAGCGTATTGAACAAAAGTTTCCACAAGTGAAAAGTCTTTTGTGGATGGAAAATACCGATTGGGCTGATCGGACACAATCGGAAAAGACACATATCTTATCTGGTCGTGATTTTATTTATGATGAAATGCTCGGGTATCGTTACCGTCTTTGGTTTGATACTTTCTTCCAAACGAATCCAACCCAAGCCCAGAAGTTAGTAGAACTAGCCTTAGAGATGGGGCAGCCGCAACCAACAGAGAAGATGATAGATTTATTCTGTGGAGTTGGCACGTTTTCCTTACCTTTTGCAAGTAGAGTAGGAAAACTAGCTGGGATTGAGATTGTGGAAACATCGATCCAATCAGCTAAACGAAATGCGGAAGATAATGGTATTTCCAATACCTACTTTTTAGCTAAGGATGCTCGAAAGGGAATTGATCAAGTGTTAGAGAGTTTTGGAAGACCGGAGCTATTACTACTAGATCCGCCACGTTCGGGAGCTGGTGGAAAAGTCATGCGCCGAATTGGTCGATCCCAACCGGAAAGGATTGTCTACGTATCTTGTAATCCCGATACATTCGCAACGGATCTTAAAGAGCTTATTCCATTCGGCTATAAATTAGAAACTGTCCAGCCCGTAGACTTATTTCCACAAACTTATCATGTGGAGTGTTGCGCGTTATTGACATATACAGGTGCCTAATTAAAATAATGATTCCGGATTTTAGATTTTACCCAATACTTTTCCCGGTTTTCCTCAACAGGAATCCGGGATTTTTCTATGTCTCTCGATTCTTTCCCTATTTAGATTATTTGATATGAGCTTGAGCGGGAATTTCTTGTGGCAGATATGTATAAAAAGATGTGGAAATATGAAAAGTTGGCAGGGAAGAAATTAAATAATATTTAAAGTTTATGATAAAATGGAAGCGGTTGTGAAGAAGTGCACTTAAATTGGAAAGAGGATAGAGAGGAAAAAGCTGCTATGAGTGCTAAAGATAAAATGTTGAACCAAGAATACTATAAGCTGGGACAAGGAGTTAACCGCGGAGAGAGAAAAAGCAAAAGATTTGATATTTGAATTTAATAATATAAACCCATCAAACCGTTATGAAAGAAGCAAAATTATTCAAAGGCTATTTCATTCTGTAGGGGAAAATCCGTGGATTGAATCTCCTTTCAGCTGTGATTTTGGTTCTAATATTTCAATTGGGGATAACTTCTATGCAAATACAAATTGTACAATTTTGGATTGTGCCAAAGTTGCGATTGGAAACAATGTGTTATTTGGTCCAAATGTTAGTCTATATACACCAAATCATGCTTTTGATGCGGTTGAGCGTAAAGAAGGTTATGAACGTTCACTGCCCATTAAAATTGGAGATAATGTTTGGATTAGTGGTTCAGTTACAATTGTTCCGGGGGTGACGATTGGTGAGAAAACTATTATTGCTGCGGAAAGTGTTGTAACAAAAGATATACCTTCAAATGTTATCGCGGCTGGTGTACCATGTAGAGTAATCAGGTCTATTACAGAAAAAGATAAAGTTGGGTTGGAAATTACTGAAAATACTTAATTTGTTGAAGTATATATAGGAAAAATAATAATCGCGATAAATCTGTTTTTCAAATACAGCAGAACTATTCATTTGAAAGCCTCTCATAAACATAGTTTTTAACAAAAATATTGTTTTTTAATAAATGATAAAGGGTGGTGTATAGTCGATGAAAGCAGCCGTATTATCGAACAAAATGGAGATGGAGGTTAAGGAACTTTCCATTCCCACTCCACTGGAAGACGAAATCATTATAAAAGTAAAAGCTTGTGGTATTTGCGGAACAGATCAGCATATTTATCACGGTCAACCAGGATCTGCAGCAGTAGACTATCCGATCGTTTTAGGCCATGAATTGGCTGGTGAAGTTGTCGAAGTTGGAGAAAGGGTAACAAAATTTAAAGCGGGTGATCGCGTATCGATCGATCCGAATATCTATTGTGGGGAATGTGCGTATTGCCAAAGTAACCGCCAACATCTTTGTGAAAACTTGCAAGCAATTGGGGTGACGAGAGATGGAGGAATGGGAGAATACTGTGCGGTTCCTTCTGCGAATTGTTATCTGATTTCAGATGAAATGTCCTTTGAAGAGGGAGCGATGATTGAGCCACTTGGCTGTGTATTGCATGGCTTTTCTCGAATAAACATTCAGCCAGGAGCTTCTGTTCTAGTGATCGGGGGCGGATATATCGGCTTAATGATGTTGCAAATGGCGAAAGTTTATGGCACGTTTCCAATAGTCGTAAGTGAACCAGATCAATCAAAGCATAAACTTGCCCTTCAGCTAGGGGCAGATGAGGCCATTTCTCCCGATCAGCTTGATCGAAATACAGAAGGCTTTGATATCGTAATTGAATGTGTAGGAAGAAAGGAAAGTATGGAACAAGCAGTAAAAATGGCAAAAAAGGGTGGGGAAATTTTATTATTTGGTGTAGCTGCACCAGACACAAAAATGGAAATCCATCCTTTTGACATTTTCTCAAAGGAACTAAGCATAAAAGGATCCTTTATCAACCCATATACACATGAGCAAGCGATCGCATTAGTTGAAAGAGGCAAGATACAAATCAAACCATTGTTAAGCCATCATTTCAAACTAGAAGAGGTGCCTAATGCAATGAGAGATTATCGTAAAATGAATGTTATTAAGGGGATTATTCAATATACATAGAAAGATATGTATAACTCAACGCTTCTCTCATCGCAGGGAAAAGAGAAAATAGCTGCTCTTTTCCCTGTGATCAAACATGTCAGTATACCTTTAATGGGCAGGAGCCTTAGAGAAGAATGCCTTTAATTGCGCAATATGATGATGATCATGAGGAATAAAGCCGATTAAATAATAATAAGCGGAAAAAGGCTTTCCATCTCCGTCTATATGTTCAATTGCGAAATCGTCTTCGCTAATGGAGTCGAGTTGGCGAAGAAGTTCATTGCGATAATGAATAGATGCATCAATGATCTCTTGCTGCTTTTTATCCTTTGCATAGTCAACTGCCTTCTTATTGAACTCATCGAAATCAAGATGTTTTGCTGTTATAGGCTGATGGCTTGTTATTTTCTGAATCGCTTCTTCTAGAAAGTATTTGTCCCAAAGCATCATATGGGTAATGACATCTCGTACCGTCCATTTACCTTCCGCGATCTGACTATTCCACTTTTCTTCTGCTAAACTTCTTAATGATTGGACAAAAGGGATAAATTCAGTAAATTCGTTGATCAATTCCTCTTTATTTTGCATCATTTTTCCTCCACCATTTATTTTTTTACAATATACTACATTCTCTCTAGTTCTCTGAAAACCCTTTGTTTATATGCAAGAGCGAAAAGTCTGCTTAAATGACCTGATGGGCATAATTATAGGAGTCTTTATATGTCTCAGGTTCATCCCAAGCTCCCATACCATTAAAGGAGGAGAGATATAGTAATTTTCTTCCACGGATGATGATTTCTATCCCATGCTCTATTTCCCAGTCGCAATTTCCTTCCAAATGGATAACTGGTTTATGCCGATCTTTTGGTTTATCGATGATTAATCCGGTTAGATCAATATAATTCAGAATATCGCTTGTCTTTGCAATTTTTGGTGGTTCTTGCCCTACATCATCACAGAAATCTTCGCAATAGGCGATGGCAGCTTGGCAAATCTCATCAATCAACTTATCATTTAAGAGATTTAAAGCCTCAACACAAAAAAGTCCATATTCAAGATCTGCTCCATCTGCTATCCAAACTCGAAGCTGTTTATCAAATAATTTGCAATATATTGTTCCTTCCATCCCATATTCCGTTTCGGTAATATTTTCAATCATTCTTATCCCACCTTATTTTCTAAATTGTTGCTTGTAACAGCTTATAATCATAATCAAATTTGGCATGGATTCTATGGCCCCCAAATAAATCGCCATCATCATATTCCAAGTAAATTCCTTGAGCGTTTATTTCGATATCCAAAAGGGTGATCGCTTTAATAAATATTTCCACGGAGATATCATACTCTCCTGCGTCGACAGCATCCCAGTCTAATGTTTCATCATCCTCATCATATTCAGGCCAAAAATCATTTTTGTAATCTATTAATTCCTGGGCAATGGCCATTTTTGTTTTCTTATTAAAATCCTCTAGAACCGAATAAAGTTCCTCGGCCTTGCACACCAATTCACTTAAATCGGCATGCTCATTATCCAATGACCAATAGATCGAACCAATTTCTAGCTTGAAGGATTTAACGTGTTGATTATACTGAAATGTCCCGAAGTTACTTTTGATCGATTCTGCCATCTTTCGCATCCCCTCCGTTTCTCTTGAAAGAAATTATAACATTGATGATGGAAAGAATGCCTTCTCATTGGTTACATTTAAGGTTTTAATCTATTAGGGTATGAAGTGGTGGGGGGCTGAGTGGATTGAAAGTCTAAGACAAGGGAAAATTGTCCATTTCAATCTCGATAGGTGTTGCTAGTTTTCAAGAAACGACAATTGCTCCAACGAAGCTAGTGGAAGATGGAGATAAGGTACTTTATAATGTGAAAAGGTTGGGGAGGAATAGAGTCTGTATTGCAGATCAATCTCAGCAATAACAGCTACTAATTATGATATCTACTGCTATATAGCTGCTGAATTGTGAGCAAATTTATTTTTAAAATCTTCGCATGGTTATGGTTAATTTTATGATAACCGTGCGGAGTATTTTTATCTATTTTAGTTTTAATTAGCTAGAGAATGAATCGCGATCTTTTGTGTACTTTAAAACTCCTAAAAAGATTATTCAGTTTACCGATATATGGTATAGAAAGATAGATTGGATGGGAGTTTTGACAGCATGAAGAAAATCACACTATTGGCTCTCTTATTATTAGTATTAGTTGGATGTAGTCAACAAGGAAGCACAGACAAGAAGGGAACTGCTTCAGAGAAGGAAAAGGTTAGCGCTGTGGATGAGGATAGTGAAAAAGAAGTAGTGAAAGAAACGGCGAAAAAAGAGGAAGAAAGAGAGATAGAGAAGTTGCTTCCTGATTTAAGTCAATATGAAACAGTTAAGCTTGAAAAGAAGGAAGAGAACTTTGAAATTGAAATCCAATATCCCTCCTTTGGATATGAACCAGTAGACAAGCTTCTTGCAGATGAAATGCAGTTCCAGTTTGAAAGTAGTCAAGAGGCTGCGAAAGAGATTATAAAAGATCCAGCATACGAGGAAGAAGGTTTAGGAACAAAAATTAAATATTCTTACGATGTATCGTTTAAAGAGCCAGTGGTCACGGATGACTTTGTCTCGATATATTTTGATGTTTACATCTATATGGGTGGCGTGCATGGAACGGAACATAGCTATGCCTTTAATTATGACCTAAAGAATAATCAATTGTTAGATCTAGAAGAGGTGTTAAAGAGAAGCGGGACAGATCTTAATAGTGTGTCAAAATTAGTAGCGGAAGAATTGATCAATAGTGATCAGTTTGCGGAATATCGTTCCGAACCTGTCACGTTTAAGTATAAAGAAGACGTGAAGGAGGAAACCAAGCCTACTCTTGAAAACTATTATGCTTTTTCCTTAACAGAAGATGCGATTATTCTGTATAAGCAATTTTACAAACTTTTCCCTAATTCTGCAGGTGTTGTGGGAGTGGAAGTGAGCTGGGATAAAATTGCTGCTGCAACAGAAGAGAAGAAGAATGATATTGTCTATCAAAACAATGATCACCAGTTTACTCTGCATCTTCCTGCATCTTGGGAAGGAAAGTATATTGTGAAAGAGGGAGATTGGAACGTTGGGGCAGAAATAAGCTATGATTTTCAATTTATGCATAACGGAAAAGAAATCTGTAATATTTTTAGTATTAGTGTGCTAGATACCGAATCAGCAGAAAATATCGGTCCGATGAACTTGATTGCCAACCATAATGGAAATACGTATGTGTGGAATCCAATTATGGAGATGCCACCCGAATTTTGGGAAGGCGGCGAATTACAAGAACTTGAAGAGGAGTTTGCCCGTATGGTGAATGAGGAAGTCCCGGAGATCATGGAGACTTTTACATTTGAATAAAACAAATCAGTAGAACCAAAGTTTTTAACACAATAAAAGCCATCTTGGACAATATTGTTATTTTGATAATTTAGCAAAGGGAGTAAGGAAACTACAAAGTAAAAAATAGAGCTCCTCAGAGGGGCTCTTCTTTTAATGCCACAAAGGTGTGTTATTTCGGGGGAGTCTTTTACAATCTAAGGATATGCACTCTAGTAGCTATTGAAGCCTCTCTATTAGCCGTTGCGCTCGTTCTATTAGCCATTGGCTTTTTGCAAAGGCGATTTTGTACCTATGATAGCCATTCTTCTTAAAATCGTTACCGCTTTTTGCCCTATTAGCCGTTAGATGCATTCTATTAGCTGTCGCGCTCAGCCTACTAACCATAAACAGACCAATGATCGCCAATAAAAAATCTTTTTTGTTTTAAAATACTGGAAAATGACTCCTTCTGCTCTACCGGAAATAAAGGAAGATAATTCAAGAAATAGTCGTATAGGCAATTTTGAAAATGATCATCTGACATGGTACACTCAAGCCATATCGAATGATGAGCAAGAAGGGGAGTTGTATTATGGAGACTACGAAAAAAGGCAGGCCATTCAAACTTATTGCACTTGATTTGGACGGAACATTATTAAATCGGCATCATGAGATTTCGAATGAAAATCGAAAGGCAATTGCGGAAGCAGTGGAAAAAGGCGTACAGGTGGTTATCAGCACAGGGCGCCATGTTAAATCTTGCAAAAATTATGCGGATTCTTTGCAGCTCTCTTCCTATCTAGTGGCTGTTAATGGTAGTGAAATTTGGGATCCCTCTGGAAACCTGCTTGAAAGGAACCCGCTTCAGCAAGATTTTGTCCAAGCAATGTGGGAGCTATGTCATCAACATGGTACCCGTTTTTGGGCGATGACTCCAGAATCAGAGTTCCGCGAAGGTTTCCCAGAAGAAATTACTCAACGCGAATGGCTTAAATTTGGATTTGATTTTGATGATCAGGAAACAAGTGAAACGATTTTAACAGAACTGAGAAAAAATAAACAATTAGAAATTAGCAATTCAAGCCCATTTAATATTGAGGTGAATGCCCTCGGAATAAACAAAGCGAATGCATTAAAAAAAGTCTGCGATCGTATCGGAATTTCGATGGATCAAGTGCTCGCTGTTGGCGATAGCTTAAATGATTTAGCGATGATTCAGGCGGCTGGCTGTGGTGTCGCCATGGGCAATGCACAAGAATTAGTGAAGGAATCGGCTGACTGGATAACAGATACGAATGAAGCAGATGGCGTCGCCAAAGCCATTCGCTACTGGGTTTTGAATGAGAAGATGGCATAAATGGGATTTGGATCAACTAAATGAAGAAGCTTCAGTTTTAAAGAGTACTCTTTATAAAAAAACGCCACAACGGCGTTTTTTTATGGAACTAGAAGCTGCAAAACATTACTATAACTGCTAGGAACTTGTGCGTTGGTCGATGTGGGTCATGTAAAGTCCCCGGTCTTTTCTTCCTCACTTTTAAGCAGCGGTTCATAAAAACATGCTCACTTCATCTTAATAACTCCTCGAAAATATACGTTTCACTCCGACGGATCGGGAGCAAAGCAAACCAGCGAATTGGATCCCTATTCCTATTGCAGTTGATCTTGCAAAATGGCAAATTTCCATGGATCTATATGAATAAATACAATCTCTCGCAATAAGGATTTTAATGATGAGTCTGACTCTCCCAAGTGGTGCATAGCTACCGGTATTTACCAGACAAGAGGACTTATTTGTATTGAGAATATAAAAAAAGGGTGTCACAGAAAATCAGTATCCACTGACTTTCTGGACACCCTTTTTTTGAATGCTTATGAATGAATTTGATTGAATTTGAATGAAATATCATATAGAATTATACTAGCAACTTATAGGAGGTCATATTCATTTGCTAGAGTCGGAACGTCATCAAATCATCCTTAATCTTTTAAAAGTAAAAAAGACGGTTAAACTTCAAGAGCTTGTTGAGTTAACAAATTCATCTGAGTCTACGGTTCGTCGGGATTTAACCTTGTTAGAGCAAAAAAAGTTTTTAAAACGAGTTCACGGTGGCGCCTCCCAACTACAAGGAAAACTATTTGAGTCAAGCATAACTGAAAAATCAACCAAAAATGTTCACGATAAACAGCTAATTGCTCGATTTGCTGCATCGCTTGTCGAGGAAGGCGATAGTATTTATTTAGATGCAGGTTCAACTATTTTCGAACTCATTCCCTTTTTACCAGTAAATATTGTAGTGGTAACGAATGGTTTAAACCATATACCGGCTCTTTTAAACAGGGGCATTAAGTCCTTTCTTATCGGTGGTTTTTGTAAACCAAAAACAAATGCTTTAATTGGCCGAGGAGCTATGGAAGGTTTGAGACAATATCGCTTTGATAAATGCTTCATGGGTACAAATGGGATTCATTCGGAATATGGCTTTACAACGCCAGATCAAGAGGAAGCTATGATTAAACAGCAAGCGATTTCACTAAGCCGAGAAGCTTTTGTTTTGGCAGATGCCTCTAAATTCTCTGAAATCTTTTTTGCGAAAATTTCGGATCTCTCTGAAGCCACCATTATTACAACTTGTTTAGAGGAAGATCTAGAAAGAAAAATTACGCGTATAACAAAATTAAAGGTGGTTACGGAATGATTTACACGGTTACGTTAAACCCCTCTCTTGACTACATTGTTGAGATGAACAATATCACGTTAGGGGCATTAAATCGAACGAAAAATGAAGCTATTTTACCAGGTGGAAAAGGAATAAATGTTTCCCAAGTATTAAAGACATTTGAAACACCGAATCAAGCGCTAGGCTTTGTCGGAGGGTTTACCGGAGATTATATTGAAACACTCTTACACACCTTGGATATTGAAACTAATTTTATCCGAGTGAATGAACAAACACGAATTAATGTCAAAGTGAAAGCTGAACAGGAAACAGAAATAAATGCTAAAGGGCCTAGAATCACCACTGAAAACTACATGGCACTGCAAGATATAATACGAGAATTAACGCATGAAGATACGCTTATTTTAGCTGGAAGCATTCCCTCATCTTTGTCCACGACAACGTACGAGGAGTTGGCGAGCATCTGCCAGGAGACTGGGACGCGATTCGTTGTGGATGCGGAAGGGGACTTATTAAAGAATGTGCTTCCTCATAAACCATTTTTAATCAAACCCAATCATCATGAGCTTGGAGATTTATTTGGAGTTACGATAAATAATTGTGAAGAAGTGATTCCTTATGGGAAAGAACTGATAAACATGGGAGCCGAAAATGTCATTGTCTCTCTAGCCGGTGAGGGTGCGGTTTTTATGAACCAAGAGCAGGTCTACGTGTCAACAGTTCCTAAAGGTGTTGTAAAAGGTTCAGTAGGAGCGGGAGATTCTATGGTAGCTGGATTTATGGCTATGTACGAAAAGACTCATTCCTTTGAGGAAGCTTTTCGCTATAGTGTAGCTGCAGGCAGTGCTACAGCCTTTTCGACTGGGCTTTGCACCCGAGAAAAGATTGAGAGTTTATTGCCAGAAGTAAGAATAGAAAAATTCTAGTATAGGAGAATAAGCATGAGAATAACAGAACTGTTAACCAAGAACACGATTCATTTGCACCTCAAAAGCTCGCAAAAGGCCGAAGTGATTGAGGAACTTGTTCAAGTATTGGATGTTGCTGGCAAGCTAAATGATCGTGCAGAATATAAACAAGCTATTTTTCATCGTGAAGAGCAAAGTACGACGGGAATAGGCGAGGGGATTGCCATCCCCCATGCAAAGACAGCGGCGGTTAAAGCCCCAGCTATTGTTTTTGGTAGATCTGTAAGTGGGATCGAATATGAATCTCTTGATGGGATGCCTGCACACCTTTTCTTCATGATTGCGGCACCAGAGGGCGCGAATGATACTCATCTACAGGCATTGTCAAAATTATCGACGATTCTGTTAAAAGAGGAAGTGCGAAAACAACTCTTAGAAGCACAGACAGAAGAAGAAGCTCTCGCGATTATTAATGAGCATGACGTGCAAGAGGAAGAAGAAGAAGAGGCAGTTTCTGTCGCTGAAAATGAACCTTTTGTAGTGGCTGTTACGGCGTGTCCAACTGGAATTGCTCATACGTATATGTCCGCAGATTCTTTAAAGGCAAAAGCTGAAGAAATGGGGATTGCCATTAAGGTAGAAACGAATGGTTCCGGCGGTGCTAAAAATGTCTTAACAAGCGAGGAAATTGAACGAGCAACAGCAGTTATTGTGGCAGCTGATACTCAAGTACAGATGGCTCGTTTCAATGGTAAGCATGTCATTGAAGTACCAGTAGCGGAGGGCATTCGTAAACCGCAAGAATTAATTGAGCGTGCTTTAAAACAAGAGGCACCAATATTTAAAGATTCATCCAATAAAGATGATCATGGCCATAAAGAGTCAGCTTCTCGTGGTATAGGGGCTACCATTTACAAGCACCTAATGAGCGGTGTATCTAACATGCTACCATTTGTAATTGGTGGAGGAATCTTAATTGCGCTCGGCTTTTTATTTGGCTATAATGCGCACGATCCAAACGACCCTTCGTACAATATCATTGCAGAAGCTCTTAATACAATCGGTGGTGGTAATGCATTTGCCCTCATGGTTCCTGTACTAGCTGGCTTTATTGCAATGAGTATTGCCGATCGTCCAGGATTTGCCCCAGGAATGGTTGGGGGAATGATGGCAGCAACAAGTGGTGCTGGTTTCTTAGGAGGATTAGTTGCAGGTTTTCTTGGTGGTTATATAGTAGTTGGAATTAGAAAACTATTAGCTGGTCTTCCATCTTCTTTAGAAGGGATCAAAACGATTCTATTGTTTCCTTTACTAGGAATTGCTATCACAGGTTTTATTATGCACTTTGTTGTGAACACTCCTTTAAGTGCATTAAACACATGGATTTCGAATTGGCTTTCTAGCTTAGGTACGGCAAATGCAGTGCTTCTTGGGGTCATCCTTGGGCTGATGATGGCCATTGATATGGGCGGTCCGATTAACAAAGCTGCCTATCTTTTTGGTACAGGACTTATTGCTAGTGGAGTGTATGAGCCAATGGCTGCCATTATGGCAGGAGGAATGGTTCCACCACTTGGTATTGCCCTAGCGACCTTTTTATTTAAAAATAAATTTAGTAAACAAGAACGTGAAGCCGGACCTGTGAATATTGTGATGGGCCTATCATTTATCACAGAGGGAGCGATTCCTTTTGCGGCTGCTGACCCGCTTCGAGTTATTCCGTCCGTCGCGGTTGGAGCAGCTGTGGCAGGAGGTCTGTCCATGATGTTTAATATTGGGCTACAGGCACCACATGGTGGGATTTTTGTCTTCCCACTTGTCAGTGGTAGCTGGCTGTTGTATCTTTTAGCTGTTATAATCGGAGCTATTGTTTCTGCAATCCTTCTAGGATTATTGAAAAAGCCAGTAAAATAATTAGATATATATTCACACCGAGTCATAGCAATGACTCGGTGTTTACTCGTTGTAAGAGAAGGATAATACAAAGGAAAGACGTAGCTTATACTTTGAGTGAATGTATTTACAATATATGAAAGCGGGTTTAACTGGATGGCTAACAGGCTGATAGAATATACCCAAAAATCTATTTGCGAATTTAGCCATACTTGTTTCTAATAACCGTTTGTTAGGTTAAGGTATTAGAGAGACTATTCAGTTTTTCCCAACCCATGTAATATAAATTGAATTGTGCGCTCCGCTTCGGCTTCATCATCCCATTCTAGTTCAGGGAAAAGCACATAGCGAGAGAATAAAAAGCCAAGAAGGGAAGTGACAGCTAATCTTGCTACACTGGCAGGTGGTATGTCAATGATTTGCCCTTTTTCTTGATAGCTCTTAATTAACTTTGTAACACGATCAAAGGTATCTTTCGCAATATGATTCAGAAATTGCTCCCGCAACTCAGGGTGGAAAGGGATTTCCTGAAGCAAAATTTTAATGACGGGGAGGAGACGTTTGACGACATTTCTCCGATTTTCCATTGTTGCCCGCAAAAAGTCTTCGACATGATCATATTTTTGATCCAGCACTTTATGAAAGTCTTTTACAATATAAGGGGCAATTAATTTTGTCATAAACGGACCAATGATCGACAGTAATAATTCCTTTTTTGTTTTATAATGCCGGAAAATGGTTCCTTCCGCTACCCCTGCTTTTTTTGCAATTTCACTTGTTGAGGTGGCGGAATAGCCTTTTTCGGAAAAAGATTCAATTGCTGCTAGGATGATCTTTTTTTGTTTATCTGTTAGTTTTTCTCCAGCAAATAATTGTTCGACAAGCCTTTCTTCTTCAGACATTGTATCCTCCTATTGTTAAATCTTTCGATATTTTCTTAAGGCGACCACATTGAGAATAATAAAGATCAGTGCAAAACCTAAAAGGATTAGTAAATCATTGCGAATGTCGCTTAAACCAAGTCCTTTATACATAACACCCACTAAGGCATTTCCTCCATAATACATCGGCATACATTTGGCAATCACTTGTAGCCAATCTGCCATTTGATTGACGGGAAGAATCCCGGCAAAAAAGACTTGTGGGATAATGGCAATTGGAATAAATTGCATCATTTGAAATTCCGAGTTTGCAAATGAAGATAAGAGAATACCCAGTGATAAGGCGACTAATGCTAAGCATAAATTAATAAGGATTACATTCCCTAAAGCCCCGGCTAGCATGATATCTAATACTTTAACAGCATAAAAAACAACGATCAAGGTT
This sequence comes from Lederbergia galactosidilytica, assembly GCF_017873565.1. Lineage (GTDB taxonomy): Bacteria > Bacillota > Bacilli > Bacillales > Bacillaceae_C > Lederbergia > Lederbergia galactosidilytica. The sequence goes on along the minus strand of NZ_JAGGKH010000004.1, from coordinate 104,774 downwards.
TGAATAACTGCAAAAATACCATATCCCAAAAGATAGCCAATAACGAGATCTCTTCTTTGGATCGGGGTGGCCATCAATCGTTCAAGTGTCCCAGTTGTACGTTCACGGAGCAAAGCAATCCCGGAAATAAGAAAGACAAAAAAGAATACAAAAAACCCGACAAGAATAGGGCTTAATTGCTCAAAAAAGGTCGTATCTTGATCACCGTAGATATAGGAAATGTTCATGTCTGGTTCTTTCATTTGTCCTATGTTTGCTGGAACATTTGGCAACTGATCTTGGAGATTCCCTATCAACTCGGCTAAACCTTTTGCTTGTTTCCCAGCGTTTTCTGTGGCAATGGCTTGAAGAATTTTCATTTGCAACGCTTTTGTAGAAGCGGGATCTGCATTCGTTAAAGTCAGATCTACCTTTTCATCCTTAAATTGCAATAAACCATCTAATTCCTCTTCCAATATAACCTGTTCCTTATTTTTTACATGTTCATATTCTTTGATGATAATGTCTTTATCTTTTAGCTCGTTGATGACAGAGGCATCTGTGTCTAGAACCCCAAGCTTTGGAATGGTGGTATCACTAGCAAACAAATAGTGAAGAAGAGTGAGAATGAGCAAGGGAGCAACCATCATCAATGCGAGCGACCGCTTATCACGCAACATTTGCTGGATAATTCGTTTGACGACTGCGAGTATTCTCATGCCATTTTCCCCCCAGCTTGTAAGAATACGTCTTCTAAACTTGAAATCCCATATTGTTGTTTCAATTGCTGTGGAGAACCATTTGTAATGATTTCCCCGTTCCTGATCATCGCGAGTTGATCGCATTTTTCTGCCTCATCCATCACATGGGTTGTTACTAAAATAGTTTTCCCTGCCCTTTTTAATCGGTCAATCTCTGCCCAAATTGATTGGCGCAATTCAGGGTCTATTCCAACGGTGGGTTCATCTAATACAAGTACATCAGGATCTTGAATTAAGGCTATGGCAAGTGATAATCGACGTTTCATTCCCCCAGAATAGTTTTGTACTTTTTTATGCAGATGAGAAGAGAGATCTACTAAATCTGCCGCATAAGTAATCCGCTTTTTCCGTGTATCTTTTTTTAATTTAAAGAGCGTGGCAAAAAAAGATAAATTTTCTGCTCCTGTTAAGTCGGTATATAAGGCGTCCGCTTGCGCCATATAGCCAATTTTCTGCAATACTTTTAAATTAGGAATAGCCATCCCTAAAACTTGGACATCTCCAGTAGAAGGTTGATCCATCCCAACAATTAATTTCACTAATGTTGTTTTTCCGGAACCTGAAGGCCCAATCAGGCCGTAAATTTGCCCAGCTTGTATTGTTAAATTAATCTTGTTCAAAACTAATTTTTTTCCGAAACTTTTGCTAATATTCTTCATTTCAATGGTGGCTGGCATTGAGTTCCCTCCATTCATAAAAAATAGTGAGTGATTACTCACTATTTTAAAAGACTGTAAGGGGTTCGTCAATAGTTAGGGGAAGAGAAAGTGAATAATTGAAAATATAGAAAGGGGCTGGGACATAACAAAAATACTAAGCCTCAAAAGCGAACAATGCATTACCTTAGCGAAGTATTTTTTTAAGTGAGTTATTTTCACGCTAGTAGTTCGAACTTTTCTTAAGTGATAACACTTTTGTCCCAGCCTCTTTCCATACAATTCATGATTGAGACTTTTTTCGCTTATTTATCTATTTTTCTTTTTCTAAAATACAAAGCTAAAATGCCTCCTATTAATACGAAAGCCAAACCTAAGAATAGATAGTTATAGAGATTTGTAGCAGTGTTTGGAAGCCGATTATATCGATCATTATTAGGCTTGGATGTTCCATCAACTCGCTCATTAACAGGAGCCACATCAATCTCTGCTGGTTGATTATCATTCTTATCATTAGGAACTTTTTCTCTTCTAGGCTCCTCATTGCCAGGAACTACTTTATTTCCGGAAGTATCGTCCTCATTATCTGGCTTCTCAATAGGACTGGGTTTTTCTTTATCCTTAGGTTGCTCATTGTCCCTAGGAGGGTTCTTATCTCCTCCTTCTGCTGGTTTCTCCTCTTCTAGTGTCTCCGTCTTTGTTTCACCACGGACAGTATTACCATCCTTTGTAAGGGTATAGGGTATTTTTTCCCCGCTCCAGAAATGAAAAGTTAATTCAATTTCTCCATCAGTGGCTTCATTAAAAAACGCCTCTTTCATGATCATTTTGTCCTTTTCATAATCTGGGGAAAAAGTATAGCCAAACTCTTTAAATGGTGTCCAATCTTGGGGGCCGGCTACTTCTCTATCCGTATAAAAAGCCTCCATTGTAGCAAGCTCAGCTCCATTAAAGGAAGTCGGAATGGAAAAGTTGGCTACAGTTCCTTCTGCTTTATCTAACGTGGGTGTTTCATATGTTTTTATGTGAAAATGCCAGTCTGCTCCTTGATTAAATTTAGCTGTTAATATAGCGTTGGTTCCTAGATGGCCATCTTCAGTAAGATACTTTAATAAATCCGCCTTGAATGTTAACTGTTGACCATCCCATAAATAATCCCGTCCTTCTAGTAATTTTTCTTCATCCAATAGTAAGGAAATAAACTGGTTGCCATTCAAATCGAGTTTGAGTGATTGATCTTCGATTTCTTCATTATTTTTAATATAGATAAAGTCAGACTCAGCAGTTGCGGAACGTGTTGTCCAACTTGCCTTCATTAATTGATAAAGTGCAGGATCTGACCATTCATAAGATGTTCGCCCGAAATGTTGTCCATTATCCCAAAGCATATGAGTTAACTCTTTTTCTTGTGCATAATAAATCATAAATTCAAAAAACTTTAATTTCTCTCCTTGCTCAATGGCTTGCATATCTGTATCAAAGCCAAGTAGTCCATATTCACCAATAATAACGGGGATTCCCTTAGCAACAAATGTATCATGGACACGATCAAAAACAGAGATAATTTCATTCTTCGTATCTTCTTCAAAACGTGTGTAACCCGCAATATTCACACTAAATGGCCAAAAACCATAGTAGTGAACCGTTGAAATGATGTTTGGATCATTTAGTTCCGTGATTGTCTCATACAAATCTGATAACTTCTCAGGTTCCGATCCAGTCAGTAATGTTGGGAGTACAAGCGGACGGGTGTCATTCTTACCACCGGATTCCCTCACTATTTGATGAAAAGCTGTATTTAATTCTTGGAGATACTCGAATTGCTCCTGTTCTGTACCATTAAACTGTGGTTCATTAATGCTCTCAAACATCAGTTTAGACGAATAATCCTTAAAATGTTCGGCAAGCTGCTTCCATGTCTCTTCAAATCTCGCAAGGGTCTCATCATGGTTATGGTGCATACCTTCACTTAACCATATCCAAGAGTCATGATGGATATTAATCATGACATATAAGTCTTCAGCTAAGGACCACTGTATAACTTGGTCAAGTCGCTCTAAAAAGTCTGCATCAATTATGTAATCTGGACCTGCTGCCTGTCTTCCGTCAAACGTAACGGGAATACGAATACTTTTAAAACCTTGGTCAGCAACATGTTTGATAAATTCCTCTGTCACATGGGGATTGCCCCAAGCTGTTTCATCAGCGCCAACTGCATCAAATGTATTACCTAGATTCCATCCCGGCTGCATGTCTTTCACATATGCTTGAATATCAGCTTCGCTTTCCTCTGCAGCTAGGCTTGGGTTAGCTAAAGATACGGCCACAATGACAGCCAATGACAGGATCATCCAGGAACGTAAAAAAAGGTTCGAACCAGTTTGTTTCAATAGAAATTCCTCCTAATTAGTATTTCAAAATGAAGGGTGGTATAACTTTTAAAGCTCACCTCCTAATGTAAACGTTACCAATTAGGTTATCATAATAATAGATGAATAAGTATAGTTATAATTAGATGAATTTTCATGTATAAACTAGTGGTTAGAAGCATTGGCTACAGCGAAAAACAAAAATGCATTTAGCTGACTTCTTTTGTTAAATGATTCGTTTATATGAAAAAGGGAAAGCTACTTACATGGAAATAACAAGTGATTTCTAAAGTGAAGGAGAAGAATAATGTTAAAGAAGCAACTAGCAGGTGAAAAAGCAGTCGAGTTTATTGAAGATGGAATGGTGATCGGTTTAGGTTCAGGATCAACTGTATTCTACACAATACAAAAAATAGGTGAATTAGTGGGGCAGGGACTACGGATTCAGGGGGTCTCTACCTCTAGGGAGACGACACTTTTGGCGCAGTCTTTGAATATTCCTTTAGTATCTATTGACTCGGTCAATGAGATTGATTTAACGATAGATGGAGCTGATGAAGTTGATCGGAATTTGCAGGGCATTAAAGGGGGAGGGGGAGCTCTATTGTATGAAAAAATTGTCGCTAGTGCTTCTCGAAAAATTATTTGGGTAGTAGATGCAAGTAAAATGGTGGAATCATTGGGGAAATTCCCGCTGCCGATCGAAGTGGTCCCTTTCGGTCATAAACAAGTGATAAAGAAAATGGAGCTGGAGGATTGCCAACCAATCTTAAGAGTAAAAAATGGCTCTCCTGTGCAAACAGATGGCGGGCATTATATAGTCGATTTACATATGAACAAAATCGAGCATCCACAAAAGTTAGAAGAGAAATTGCAAAATAAGACAGGTATTGTAGAAAATGGTCTCTTCCTCAATTATGCTCACCAAGTAATCATTGGCGGACAAGAAGGAGTGAAAATTAAAACAAGAGATAGCGAAAAATAAAAGAGAGCTGCAGTTAGACTGATAAAAAAATAAGGCGAATGAGGGTGCTTAAGTTAATCTGAAAAGACGGAACACAGTCCAAATTAAACATTCAGTTTTTACATAGTCTCACGTTGTGGGAAGAATCCCCTAAAGCGTAACAGCGAAGTGGATTGTGATGAAAAATAGGCAAGCCGATCAACAGCATAGCAGCGAACGCATTGCTCCTTACGCTAACAAGGGGAAATGTTTAAAAACGTGAGGATAAAAGTGTCGCTCCTCACGCTAATAAGGGGAAATGTTCAAAAATGTGATGGTAAGAGCCCCACTCCCCACGCTAGCAAGAGTAATTCCTCAAAAACGTCATGGTTAATGGTCAGCCTCCCCCAATCTTGATGGAATTTTCGTATTTTTCCTGGTTTATTCTTTATTAATTCTTTTGTTCATAAATATTTCCTCAAGTGAAGGTTCTTTTACTTCTACCCGAAAAATATCTATTTTCCATTCTGTAAAGGCGTGGGTCAATTCAGCAATCCTTTTTTCCGAAGGGAGGTTGAGTGAAAGATAAGGATTATTTATTTCCATATCTGTTCCAATTGTTTGTAGCCAATGAGTGATTATTCCGTATTTCGATTCCGGGATAGGCGAATGCTTGATTTTTACTGTCAAAGTTGATCGATAGAAGGCTCTAAGCTCATCCATTGTACCGATTTTATCAATTTGTCCATCTTTCATAATGGCGATTCTTGTGCATAATTTCTCCACTTCATCGAGATTATGAGAGGTCATAAAAACTGTTTTCCCGTTTTTATGGAGTTGCCGAATTAATTGATGAATATGAAGCGCTGACTCAGCGTCTATACCAGAAGTTGGCTCATCCAGAAAAATTAAATCAGGGTCGTGAATAATGGCTTGAGCAATTCCTAGTTTCTTTTTCATGCCAAAGGAAAACTTCGCTGTCTTTTTTCGGGCATGTTCCTCCAAACCAACCTGTTGTAAAACTTCCAGACAACGTTCTTTTGTTGCTGGCTTTTTGGATAGAGATGATAGAAAACGCAAATGTTCTAATGCGGATAAAGCGGGATAAAAAGTAGAATAATCTGGCATGACTCCAATATGTTGTTTGACACGATCATTCGGTCCTTTTATGCCTAAAAGCGAATATTCGCCAGAGCTAGGGTGAACTATACCTGTTAACATATTGATAAAGGTGGATTTGCCAGCGCCATTTCTGCCTAGGAAACCGAAAATCTCGCCTTTTGCTACATGTAGATTCATTCCTTTTACAACAGGGGTGGACCCGTAAGCTTTTAAGAGTTGATTGGTTTCAATAGCGTACATTAGCAATCCCTCCTTTTTAACATTAGAAAGGTGAATAAGAGCAAGATTCCTGCGAGTAATAGAGTTATGAGAAAAGCATAATTATCTTGATTCAAATAGTAGTACGGGACTAAAAATTTGGTCCAGCTTAGCCAAATATTGGAGGTAAAAGAAACCCATAACCCCACAATGGGAAATCCTAATCCTAATATGACACCTAGAAACATCGTTATCCCGGGTTTCGGAATAAGCATGGAAAGGAGGAGAGTTAGGGCTATTTGATAAGTAAGCAGACTCATAATTTGTGAGAAAATGAAAAGATCTATTTTATGGGCATAAATACTGATTAATATAAACGAAATAGTGATACAAACAAACCAAAAGAACCAAATACCTAAAAACTTCCCCACTGTAATAGACGAGCGTGATGCTCTTGTAATAAGGAAACGAATAGTTCGTTCATGTATTTCCCTATTAAGACTGTCATGGGACAGCCCCATAATAAATAAAAGTCCAAATAGGAGTAAGAGGATCAATAGACCTGCAGAATGGATATTTTCGGCCTCTCTTTCAGATAGTTGCCCTACAACTAGCAGGATGTCTGCGTATTTAGCGGAAAAATAAGAAGCTAAAAATAGAATAGCAATAATGATTAAAGACTTTATACTTTTAAATAGGCCGAAGAATTCTCTTGTGGCAATAGTATACATATTTCTTATGTCTCCTTTCTTTCTTAATGAAATGATTCTTCTTTGATTATCTAGTTTCAATATAATGCTGTTTTCTTAACATGTATGAAACGTAGGCTTAATTTCTCCTTAACGATAATTCTATTGCCAATCAAAATAATAATTTGTGATAGTCGACGTGAAGGTAGAGCTACTTTATTTCACAACTTCAGATGCTTTTGCAGCTTGTGATGTTGATGAATTTCAAGCCTTTCCAACGCCCCGAGAGTCTAAATCTATAGGGGTGGTTTTCTACTAAGCACATAGTTTTCTAGCTAGATCACTCCTATTTTTTTTCCATTAAAAAAATAGTTATATTTCTGTATGATTCCCTTGGAAATGTTATGATAATAGAGTAAATCTATTGGATAAAGCTTTGTTCATACGAAAACTTTCATTATTATGGGGAGTATTCAGTTCCATTTTTAATTGTGTATCCAAAGAAATAATTTTTTACTAGAAGGTAGAGAGCAGTGGAAAAACAAAATAGTCGTTACCGATGGGTAGTATTTGCGACAGTATTATTTGCCTATTTTTTAATTGTAAGCCAACGGACGGCACCTGGTTTAATTACTGATCAATTGATGATTGATTTTAAGGTGACGGCATCGACGATTGGTTTACTAACAAGTGTACAATTTTTGGCATACTCTAGTTTACAAGTGCCGATTGGGTTATTGTCAGATCGTTATGGTCCCAATCTTTTTTTGATTGTAGGGGCTTTGTTGAATGGGATTGGCACTGTTATGTATAGTCTCGCACCCAATGAATACTTTTTATTATTTTCGCGCTTATTAGTAGGTATTGGTGATGCGACTATTTGGGTTAACTTGGTGCTTATATTAAGCCAGTGGTTTAAAGTGAAGGAATTTATTAGTTTGCTAGGTTTTGCTGGAATGTCGGGAAGTTTGGGGTTTTTAATGGCAACATTTCCCTTTTCAGCTTGGATTGATCTGACTGGATGGCGAATGGCCTTTCTAACAACGGGTATTCTTTTATGCCTGTGTGGCTTCATATTGTATTATGTCTTAGTGAAAAAGCCGAAGCAGTTGTTTAAGCAGGAAGAAAAGAAAAAAGCCGCAAGGGAGAAGCCGGAGAGTACTATCGTTTTACTGCGTCGTCTAGTGACTGACCGCCAAGCTTGGGCGACCTTCTTATGCCACTTTGGTTTAGTGGGGACCTATGTAGGATTTATTGGATCCTGGGCAGTGCCTTATGGAATTAACATGTATGATATGACACGCTCAGAAGCGAGCCAATTGATTATGATAGGCCTTGTAGGGGCGATCATTGGGGCGCCAGTCTCAACTTGGCTTTCGAATCGCTTAGGGACCATAAAACTTCCTTATGTAATTGTTCATTTTATTATACTTATAAGCTGGATCACCTTATTCTTATTCGCAGGCAAGCCACCATTTTATTTGCTGATTATCCTTTTCTTGTTGATAGGATTTGGAAATGGAGCTAGTGCTCTAACATTTGCCACTGTACGTCAATCCTTTCCAATGAGGGTTGTAGGAGTGGTGTCAGGTTTTGCCAATACAGGTGGATTTCTGAGTGCAGTATTGTTGCCAAGTATTTTCGGAAAAATATTAGACCACTTTCCTGGCGCACTTGGTTACCAATATGGCCTTCTGATTCCGCTCATTTTTTCATTATTAGGATGTATGGGTGGATTATTAATAAAAGGACAACAAACAGAAGTATCTACTGGATTGCATGCCTGATTAAAAGGAAAGTAGCAGTATTAATGATAGGAACGGGGAGGGCAAAATAGCCGGGCGTATATTTATTACGTCCGGCTATCTTTCCTCAATCTCCGTTAAAAATGGAATTTTTTACAATAACATGTTCTACTTCACGAAGTGCTGCAAGATTATTTCCACCTGCATAGGAAATAGATGATTGGAGGTCTTGCTCCATCTCGGTTAAAGTATCCTGCAGTTGACCTTTATGCTCCACCAACATCCTTTTTCCTTCTACGTTTTTCTTTTCGCCTTTTTGAAATTCAGAGGCAGAACCAAAATATTCTTTATAAAGCTTGCCGTTTTGCATAATCGTTCTACCAGGAGATTCTTCATGCCCAGCAAAAAGTGATCCGACCATGATCATGGAAGCACCAAAATGGATGGATTTAGCGATATCTCCATGTGTGCGAATTCCGCCGTCTGCAATAATCGGTTTACTTGCCGCTTCTGCACACCATTTAAGCGCAGCTAATTGCCAACCAGCTGTACCAAATCCAGTCTTAATTTTTGTAATACAAACCTTTCCAGGCCCGACGCCCACTTTTGTGGCATCTGCGCCAGCGTCTTCTAAATCGCGGACAGCATCAGGTGTTGCGACATTCCCAGCAATAACAAAGGTTTGAGGCAATTGTTTTTTTATATGTTGAATCATTTGGATGACAGCATTTGAGTGACCATGAGCAATATCAATCGTAATAAACTCTGGAATAAGCTCCTCATCAGCTAATTGCTGAATAAATGGATATTCATCCTCTTTTACTCCTACGCTGATTGAAGCAATTAATCCCCGTTCATGCATTCCTTTAATGAAATCAGCACGTTGTTCAGGTTGAAAACGATGCATGATATAGAAGTAACCGTTTTCCGCTAGATAATACGCAATCTCCTCATCAATGATCGTTTGCATATTGGCAGGCACAACAGGTAATTTAAATTTATGGCTGCCTAAAGTAACAGATGTATCACATTCCGAACGACTTTGAACAATACATTTTCTCGGAATTAATTGAATATCTTCATAATCAAATATTGTTTCCATTAAGTAAACACTCCTAAACACGAATGATTATTTAAAAATATATAATAATGTTCGTACATATCTTAATGTACCTCATTTTTCCTTGGTTGTCAAAGGACAGTTGATGGAAAAAATCCTATAAGAATGCTTAAGAGTCTTTACAAGATCAAGTGATGCTAATGGCATTTGATGGCCAGGGAGAGGTCTACTTTTCCTATGGAACAAATTTGTGTCATTATAAAAATGGATTGTGATTAGAAGGAAGGATTGTCTAACTACGGTTATTCAAAAGGGAGATCGTTTTAATCAATATGTTTTCTCAAGCTTCTCATCAAATTCTCATTTTCTTCACATCAATTTTCAATTATAGAAGCTTAAACTAAACATTAGATTGAATGGGAGTGAGAATACATGATGAAAACAATTGCTATGTCTTTAGTGGGTGCTCTAGTTTTAGTAGGAAGCATTTTAGGGGTAAAAGCCATTTGTGCGCATCCTATTGACGAACAAGCAGTGAAGAATGCACCGGTGGAGCAATCAAATGAACAAAATCCAATAGCGAATGAAGGAGAAGTCTCACAATTTCAAGAGATATCTCATTTAGAAGAAATAGTCGATCTTTCAAAATATCAAATAGAAGTGGTGGAAGATCTTACAAATAAGCGAATTCTCTTGCTTTTAGATGAGAAAGGCCATCCAGCTTATAAGAGCATTTTTATTAAAAGAAAAAATATACATAAGGTTATAGATCTTAACGGAGAAAGAGATTTTGTTGAAACATTGGCTGACAAATAGGAATCATGACAGAAGAATTAATTAGGGAAGAGGATCCTTCATTCAAAGCAGCAATGGCTTAATGGGGAAAGCAGCGAAGCCACTTCGGTTTCATGAAATGTATTTCCCATCTTTTTACTCATTATGTGATGGTTAGAAATCCATTAGCACCGCCCCTATTCCACAGAAAAGAAAATATCCATAAAATTATCTCTTCGATTCCATAACAATGTTTATCGAAACCTCCTGATGTCTCTTCATTTTAAAGAAGAGATATCAGGCTTTTTGTTGTGTTGTACTATATAAACCATCGGATCAGGCGCAAGTTTTAGAGAAGGGCGAATCAGTTTCCACTTTTTGAAGCTAAACGTATTCCTATTCCATACGATGAACAAGATTGATTTTTTTGTTTTCGGGTAATGGATAAAGTGGAACCTCAATAAGTGGAAATTTCCCCCTACTATTGATAGTCGACCAATCGGGGGAATAGCGCACTAGTTCCACTTATCCTCTTCAATTTATAGATTTCCTGGAGTGGGCTTATGACTAATTGTTTCGTGATAAAACAAAATGATTATCAGTGAAAGGATCTTTACATATATGTTTGGATTTTCAGATTTAATCGGTGTCGTGATCTCTGCATTCATCATTTTACCTGTTGTTGTTTTTCTTAGAGAAGTTGGATATTTAATTGTAACTGTCATATTTGGTGTGAAGAATCCAAGAATAACGATTGGTTCAGGCCCGCGCCGGTTTAAAATAGGTATTGTTGATGTCCGAAAGTACTATCATCTCTATAGTTGGTTTTCCTATGATTCTATAAAAAGAGATAATAAATTTGTCTATGTTTGTATATATGCTGGCCCAATCTTAATAAATCTCATACTAGCGTTCATTATAAACGCCTTATTGGTGAATGGAATTTTATCGGCTTATCAAACCTTCTGGGAGCGTTTTATCTTCTATACAATTTATTACGTACTTTTGGATGCCATCCCGATGATTACAATAAATGAAATGCCAAATAATGGAATGATCATTTATGAGATGATACGGTATGGAAAGCGTATCGATCACAATAAGGAACCATTTCTACCGGCAACTTCTGAAATCGAAGAACAATATCAACAACAATTGGAGAAAATTAAGGAAAAACATAAGAAATAAGTTAAATGAACAGTTTATGATTTTCTAGATGTCATTCATTCTCCCACCGTATCACTTGGACAAGCAGATAATCTCATTTTAGAACTAATATAATACATCTATAATCATTTCTAGATCATGTTTCTCTTAAATGAAGGGTTATTAAAGGAACAGTTGAAAATACGTGTGAAAATCTCAATACCTGAATAGGGTAGATAAGTCTGTTGCATAATATGTGTACCAAAATTTTATCCTAAGATGGGAGTAATGTCTTATGGCAATACAAAATGTAAACTTAACATCCGCGGAAATTGCCTCTCTTTGGACTTCTTATATGAATGATAGTATGTCTAAATGTATCTTAACTTATATGTTAAAACATATAGAAGACAAAGAGATCAAAGCGGCGGTTCAATTTGCCTTAGATATTTCGGAAAAACATCTGGAATCCTTACATCGAATATTCGAGCAGGAGCAATACGCGCAACCACAGGGTTTTACCGATGAAGACGTAAATTTAAATGCTCCTTGGCTATTCACAGATGTTTTTTGCTTAACTTATGTTAATCAAATGGCTAGGATTGGATTACTTGCTTATGGTGGTTTTGTATCCATGAGTATTAGAAAGGATATAAGGATTCTTTTCACAGAAGGCATTGAAGAAACAACAGACTTATATAACCGAACAACAGATATAGGATTGGAAAAAGGCGTTATAGCGAGATTTCCATTTATTAATGTACCTACAGAGTCAGACTATGTAGACAGCAAAAAGTATTATAGTGGATTGAACCCCCTTGCCTCAAAACGTCCTCTAAATGCAGTTGAAGTTTCTCATTTGTATATGAATTCGATGACTAATACAGTTGGGGTTAAATTATGTCTTGCATTTGCGCAAACTTCACCAGTTAAGGAAGTGCAGGAGTTTATGCTGCGAGGGAAGGAAATTTCGAAAAAGCATATTGAAATTTTTACTTCCAAATTGTTGGAGGATGAAATTGAGACACCGCAATTACCTGATATGGCCATAAGTGAGTCTATAACACAGACGTTCTCTGACAAATTATTAATGTTCCATATGTCATTATTATCAGCTTCAGGAATTGGAAACTATGCAACAGCGGCAGCGGCTAGTCAGCGTAGTGATTTGGCAGTCGACTATGAAAGATTATCCCTAGAGATTGCCCGTTATGCAAAATCTGGAGCAGATATAATGATTAAGCATAGTTGGCTAGAAGAACCGCCTGGAACAACTGATCGCGCAAAATTGGCAAGGACAAAGAAGAAGCAATAGAATTGTCCCCTAAGAAACACGAACTTAGGGGACTTCCATTTAAAGACTGCCTTTTTCAATTATGATGAAGCATGTGCTATCAGGTAGTCGTACGGGCTGTTGTGATTCATCTGTTAAGGAGATTCTATCCAATAGATGTTCTTCATATCCCTCTTGCAAATAATGTTCAAAGATCATTATATTCGCTTCTGATCCCAATGATTGTTGAATGCAGTCCTTATATTCACTTGGAGTAAAATAACCAAATTGTTCTTGTACTTCATGTGGATAGGATTCTTCCCCCCAAGTAAAAGTATATAAAAATTCCATGCTATCATTGATAGGTAAGGAAACGGTTTGTTCATCAAGCCATTTGTATTTGATTTCCCTGCCTTTGAAATCATGCACATAGCGATTGAAAAAGGCTATGTCGGCTTTATTTCTAAAATGGATATTGCGAACTAGGTTTTTTGGCTCCGTCATAATTCCATCCCGAATAATAATTCGGCCATTTGGACGTAATGCAAGAAAGGCGCTTTGTAATGCTTGACCAATGACGGCAGGATGAAACTTTTTCCCTTCATAAGGAATATAGGAAAACATTTCATGGAGAATGGATGAAAAGATAATCGTATCCACTTGCCCTTCACCGACATATTGTTGAAGATCAAGAGCATCACCTTGAAGGACTTCCCAGCCTTTTTGTTCACGTTGCTTTTTTCGTTCTAATTCGGCTATAACATTCGCGGCAATATCGATTCCTATCACCTTGGCATCTGGATAACGGGTAGAAAGCAAATCCAATAGAAATCCTCCCCCAGGCCCAATATCAAGTATCGTATCTCCGACTACATAATCGACAATTTTCTTTTTGAAATTTTGAGCGTGGTTCATATCGGCAAGATAGCTTTTTTCATTTTGGAGGCGATCAAAGGCATCTTTTCGGAATCCAAAAAAATCATATAGTAAAATAATCGCCCGTTCATATACAGGATCTTTTTCTGCTTCTTGACAAAATTCAATGAGTTTTTCGCCTGCGTTTGAGAAACAAAAAGTTACCCCGATAAACTGGACGTGGTCATATAAGTCTATTTTTAGCGAAACATGTTGATTAGCTGGGATCTCATGATATAAAAGTTCTTCCACCGACAATTCGTTTAAATAGGCCTCGATAATCCGCTTTTTATAAAGGTTAACCGCTTTTTTTCCTTTATAATCATAATGAAGATCACGCATTAAAGGCTCAAATGTGATATGCCCTAAAGTTAAGGAAGGAGAAGTACGTATAAGTAATAGAAAAATTTTGATAAATTCCTCCAGTGTAAAATCAGATAAGGCTGATTCTACATACCATAGATCGACTTTATGGAAAAATAAAGCTAACCTCTCTTCCGCCTTTTCGAAATCAGGAATTCGCTGGATTTCCTTTTCAAAGTCTTCTCCGTATAAGATGGCGTGCTGACGTAATTGTTTTAAGCGTACTTGAAACGGAACTTCATGGTCATCCGTGCCAGTGATTAACCAAAGAATGACTTCATTGACTTTCTCTTTAACATTCTTCCATAGAGTTGGGGAGACGGCTTCAATGATACATTGGTTTAAGGCTATTAATAGTTCCCTCATTATAGGATCGGGAATGATTTGTAAGCTGATCAATTGAGCGAGTGGTTGCAATTGTTGATAGCGTGCTTCTCCACGGATATATTGTCCGATCAACCCATGTGTTTGAATCAAAGTATAAATTAACTCTTCTTCAACAAAATTCCTCTCTGAAATCAGTTTTTCCATTTGTGCTGTAGCATAAATTTGTGCAGAAGCAAGGTTATGGATGGCTAATGGGTAACCGGCGTCCAGCCATATTTTTCGCATTGATGCAGATCCGCATTTAGCGACTTCGCACCATTTTAAAACTTCCTCAAGAATATGCTTACTGTCCTGAGGCAAGCTAAGTTTATTTAAAATTTGCAAGGTGCGCTCCGTGTAGCTAAGCACAGGGTGATCTTCGATTTCTGCTAGAGAATCGACCTGTTCTAAATTGACATTTTTTTGCTCGGTTTGATATAGAAAAGCTAGCCAATTTTGCTGCTGAAGCACGCTCTTTTCGCCATATTTTAACTGTTGAATGGATTGTAAAGACTTTAGCATCTCTCTAAGTCCCTTCTGGAAACTGTTTTCTTTTACTGTAACAAACGATTCATCCATAGAAAAATAGGGAGGAGGTCCTGATTGAGTGAAGAATAAATGCATAGAAAGAATAGTATACGAGCATGAATGTTTTCCAATTACTTTCACTGCTGGATTTAAACTGTCCGTTCCCGCAGAAGTTTTCAAGCAAAATAATGAAAAACGTTCTTTTTTTAGGAAAAATCCTGTATGATAGTGAAAGAACTTTTGATAGACAGTGGATGTAACCGTGTTTTTGATTGCAGCGGAACTCTATGTTTATCCACTCCTTATTTTTAAAAACTGTTTTTATACTATTTGAGTCCATTTCATCATTGCTTATTGATGATCAATACACGAACGTTTTTGTAAAAGGAGATTGAATTGTTAGTCAATGTATTTCCTTAACTTAGTTGATTGGAGCGGAAGGTGGCGACTCCTGGGGGGATTAGCGTGACAGGTGAGAAGCTCACCGCACGCCCCCCCGGAAAACGTCCACCTGAAGCGTAAATCAACGTTGTTCGGATTTGGATGCTAAAATCTCTATTATGAAATTGATTCATTTATATAAATATAATTTTACTTTTTGTACGTTATTCTAATAGAGTAGGAAGGAGAAGATAAGAGTTGTCATTTCAGTATGGATCTGATTCACCAGAAATTAAAAATCCATTTAAGCAAGAAGGACTTTTATTTTTACTAAGTGGTTTAATGATTTTATCAATGGGTGTCTTATCTATCATTATGTTAAGGGGACAAATTGTTGAAAAAGGTTTAGCTGCTGGATGGGTGAATCTCGTGATAAGTCTAGTGTTAATCACAGGCGGTATCCATTTTTTAGCAAAGGGTTTATTCAAAATTTCCCGTTTTTACGTGGGAAGAGGTGTGCCAGCAAGCCTTGCCAAAAATATGGCCCGTAGTGAAAAACATACAAAGGAACCAAATACATATTATCAGTCAGAGGAAATGGAACAGATGTTGATGGGGAGAAAAAACCTCACATTTCATGAACCAGTCACTCTATTTGAACGAATGGTTTATAGTCTTTTTCCTAATTTTTTATTTTTGCCTTATTCGATGAGGAATTATTTGAATTTATTAATCCGGAATGTCGGTTTTTCATTGATTGCTTATTTTGTATATTTGATCGCTCTATTATCCGGCATGGTCGGTCTTACATTGCTCACAGATTCTTCATTTTCTAGCTGGTTAGGGATTATCTTAGTCGTTTTTCTTCTTGTATTATGGATTGGGACTCCTTTAACTGTTAAAAAGGTTAGTTACAAGAATTTATATAAAGGAAAAAATAAGCATATTGCTTGGATGATTGTTTTGGCAATTTTAATACCTGCTATTGCAGAGCTTATTTTAAGACAAGGTATTAACATACCTGCTGCCCCTTTTCAGCCAGCTTGGGTTTTGGTTTTCTTTTTCCTTTTTCTTGTGGCAATTGTAGCAGCTGGTTTAACTCTTTCCAAACTAAGAGCCGAAGTGGCAGATCCTGAAACAGAAGTTTCCGAGTATCGAGATCATTGGCAGGAAAATGTTCATCCAAAAGATTTCTTCCGAGCTTTAGATATGGAAATGGCAAACTTGCGTTATAAGGAAATCCCTAACCGGGTTTATCGTGAATTAAATCCAAGTTTAAATATGGAAGGAAGTATGGACAAAGGGAGCTTTAGCGGAGACACGATACAAGAAACACAGCCCATTTACAAAGAAGTAGATTATCCGCCATTAATGGGCAAACTCCGTTTTGCTTTTGCGATTGCGGGACATTGCTTTGTAATCGTGGCAGCTTTGATTCTATATTTCTTTAATCCTATGGAAGTGAGTCAAATATTCTCTGGGCTATTCTATTCTGGGATGTTTTGGATATTTGGGACTTCCCTTTTGACCCTTACTCATTTGTATTGGGGAGAGATGCAATTTATTAGTTATTTGATTCAATTTCAAGGAGAAGGGACCTATTCGGAATCCAAGCTTTCTGTTGGAATGGCGATTACCGATTCGACACGTAGTGAAAATACGATTGTTCGTACTTCATATAGTGCTTGGTTTCTTGCCGCCAAGGTCGTAACAAGTACACAGGCTCGTTCAGGAGTGAATACATTAGATCAAGCGCGTTATTTAATGAGTATGGAAAAAGCGGATGATATGCTTAATCATCTAGTGGAGCATATGAAAGATTTCTTGGATGATCGTGAATTGATCGCAGCTACGGCATCTGAAAAAGATATGAACAATATTCAAACTTTCTATGCTGTGAATGAAGCATCTAGTGCCGTTAAATTGGCAGCAAATCCACAACAGCAGTTACCCCATGAACAAGACCGTGTGGAAAAAGATTCATCTCAATAATCCGATAAGTCATTGGATCTAAAAAAGCTTTCCCCCTTAATCATTCATTAAAGATTAGGGGGAAAGCTTTTTATGTTTGATTGAGAAAAATTGATGATTTAGTTTTAGGAATTTTTTAGCGTTTCAAGTGACTATAATTTAAATTGCTGTACAAGCTCGTGTAGTTCTTCTGCCATTTCTGCTAAAGCAGTTGAGGAGCCACGAATTTCTTCCATGGATGCTAATTGTTCCTCTGTAGAGGCAGACATGTTCTGAGCTTCAGCTGAAGTAGTATCTGCTACAGTTGCCACTTCATTAAATGTATGGGTAAATTGTTCTGTCCCAGTGGCTACTTGTTGAATATTTATTGTAATTTGTTGGATTTGCTCGGTCATTTTCCCAACATACTCAGTAACCGTATTAAAGGAGGAATGAGCATTTTCCACTATATGAATCCCTTTATCCACTTCATTTGTCCCTGATTCCATCATACTGACAGTTTGTTGGATCTCCTGTTGGATCGTGCCTATGAGTTGCTTAATCTGCTCCGTTGAGCTTGCTGACTGTTCAGCTAATTTTTTAACCTCGGAAGCCACAACGGCAAATCCCTTTCCATGTTCACCCGCACGGGCAGCTTCAATGGCTGCATTCAAGGCTAATAAATTTGTTTGCTCCGCAATATCCGTAATGACATTAACAATTTGACTAATTTGTTGCGAACGGCTATCAAGCGATTTTACGCTTGTTGATAACTCAGTAACTGTATTGTGGATGAATCTCATTTGTCCAATGGATGTTTCAATATCTTGTTTTCCGGCTTCGATAATTGGCTGTGTCTGCGTAACGGAATGAGCAACCTCATCTGAACCTTGAGCAATTTGATAAATGGATTGGGATACTTCCCCTGCCATTTGTGAACTTTGGTCAATACGATTGGATTGACTTTCAACTCCAGCGGCCACTTCTTGGATCGAGGCAGAAATTTGCTCAGTCGCTAAAGTGTTTTGCTCGGTGCTGGCATTTAATTGTTCAGAGGCAGCAGCTAGATTACTAGATTGCTCCCGAACCTGCGAAATGACATGATGCAGATGGAGGCGCATCTCATTAAATGCCTGGGCTAACTGTCCGAGCTCATCTCCACCTTTCAACGTCAGGTTTTCGCTAAGATTACCTTGGCTAATCTCCGTAGCTGCAGTCACTAAAGTTTTAATTGGTTTATATATCGAACGAATAATAAAGATGATCGCAATAGCAGAGAGGATAACTGAAATTAGGATGACCAATACTGTTGTTCTAAATATTGGTTCAACTGCTTGATCAACTTCATCTTGATACATAGTACCGATAACTTTCCAACCTGTTACTTCACTTGTTGCAAAAGCTAACTTTCGCTTGTCACCGTCAGTTGTAAAGGAAAAATGACCAGTTTGATTTTCTTGAACTCTCTTGAAAAAATCTTCTGTTGCTTCAGCTCCTGCTTCATTTGTAGGGTGACTGATATAATGGTTTGTTGTATCTATTAGGGCTAAATAACCATTTTTTCCGATTTTAACCGAAGAGATCATCTCTGTTAAATTTTCTAGCTTTAAATTTACTGCTGCAACTCCTTTGCCATCAGCTGTTGACTTAGCTAATGTCACTACCATTTGATTGGATGACTGAGAAACATAGGGTTCTGTGATGATTACCTCTGTTGGGTGCTCCATTGCTTGTTGATACCATGGGCGTTCTCGTGGATCATAATCTGGGGGATTCTGGAAACTTGTTGGTGCGTTCATAAACTGTCCAGTTTCAGTCCCAATATATGTTTGTTCCACATCACCTGTGGATGCTTGGATTTTATCTAATATTTGTCTTGTCTCAGCGTGATTGTTAGAAGTAATCTCACCTGCAACAAACGAATTAGCTAAATAATTGACGTTTTCCATTTGTAATTGTATAAATTGATCAACCGTTTGGCTAGCTGTATCGACATTATCTTGAGCTGTATCCAAGATCTGCTTATCGATATTATTTTTGGAACTTTGATAGGCTGTAATGGCGATTGTCAGTGTGGGAATTAATAAAATTAAAGCAAAAGCAATTGCCAATTTATCTCGAATTTTAAAAGTCATGCGTTTCTTATTACCCGTTGCCATATAAATTCCTCCATTTTGAGTTTAGAATTTCACTAAGAATTAATCGGAACAATTTAATATATCGACATGATTCTGTGTTTTTAAAATGGAATTATGAAAGAAATGGTATACATAACCAAGGGGTTATCAGTCTATAAGGTAATTTATATTTTTCTTATCTGCTTGATTGGATTATAATAGAGATAGTGAGCTTTTTATCCCCGCAAACGTATCAATGAGCAGCCATTTATTGCTTGCACTTAAGATTCCAAAATGAGAAATAGGCACGTTAAAAAAACTTCTATCATCTAGGCAGAAGTTTTTTTCAATGCACAAATTGATGTAGGGATGGTAGACACCAAGACAAGGTGGATTTCTTATAGAAAGAAGGATTTATTTGAATAAAGTGAAGGAAAAGTTATGGACAAAGCAATATATATTAGTAATTAGTATGACGATTATCTTTTTTCTTAGTATGCAATCTTTGCTGGGTGGATTCCCCATTTATGTGGCAAACATAACAGCGGATCCGGCAAGTGGAGGATTAATGACAACGTCTTTTATGCTTGCTGCAGTTTTATCGCGGCCTTTTATTGGCGTCATTATTCCTAGAATTAATATGAAGAAATGGTTATTAAGGTCCATTTTGTTTACCGTTGTCATGGTGATGCTAAGCTATTTTACGACATCGCTAGGATTATTGATTCTATTACGTGTAATGCAAGGAATTGGCTTTGGTCTTATCACAACATTGTTTGCCACTTTGGCAACGAATTTAATTCCCTCTTCCCGACTCGGTGAGGGGATTGGTTATTTTGGAATGTCGACAAGTATTGGTTCAACATTAGGGCCAATGATTGCTATCTCGATGATTCACTCATTTTCATTTAAATTT
Source organism: Lederbergia galactosidilytica (assembly GCF_017873565.1). Lineage (GTDB taxonomy): Bacteria > Bacillota > Bacilli > Bacillales > Bacillaceae_C > Lederbergia > Lederbergia galactosidilytica. The sequence goes on along the minus strand of NZ_JAGGKH010000004.1, from coordinate 84,523 downwards.
GTTTTGGAATTTTCATTTTTAATGCTTGTGTTAGTTTGGCTTGGTAGTTTTTGGTTTAAGAGTCCGCCAATTTTGGCAAAAACCGCTGATCAACCAAAGGCATCGATTATGCAAGCAGCTTTTGATCGAAAAGCATTTTTACCTTGTTTTCTTGTTATGTTGTTTTATATTACATTTGCCGGTGTCGTTAATTTCCTTGATGGTCTAGGAGCAGCATCAGGTTTAGGTGGGCAAACTTCGATTTTCTTCTTGTTCATTGCAATTATGCTTGTTGTGACTCGTCCATTTTCCGGAATAATTTTTGACCGCTTTGGGCATAAGTATCTCATATATCCAGCTAGCTTTGCGGCGATTATTGGTTTGATTTTATTAGCCAAAACGGGAAATATATATACATTAATTTTGGCAGGAATCTTTTATGGATTTGCTTATGGTATTATGCAACCTACATTTCAAGCTTGGGCTGTAAGCCAAGTATCTCCAAATAAGAAAGCAACAGCTAATGCCATGTCATTAAGCTTTATGGATTTAGGGCAAGCGATTGGAGCTTTTGCTTTAGGACGTACTGTAGGGATCGTTGGATATAGTTCCATGTATGGGATAGCTGCCATTATGATTGCGGCACTATTAGTAATTTACTTCTCCATTCATCTATTAACAAATAAGAAACGTAGAAAAGCAGTAAATCATGCTAATGTCGATGTGGTCTAGTTGCTGATTTTAGGTAAGACCGGAATGGTAAGTGGAAGATTCACTGACTATTTTTAGGCCTATTGGAAACGGGGGGCTTGTCAATAAAATGTTGATTCTTTATTCAGTGCGTATGTAAATCATCTGTGCTGAATAAAGATTCACTTTATAAAAGGGGTGCTTGTCGATCGACCTTTTACAATTAAAATATTTTCAGGTTGTAGCCAAACATCAACATCTTACAAGGGCAGCGACAGAATTAAATATTACTCAGCCAGCACTTAGTAAAATGATCGCTAAACTTGAGAAAGTTCTAGGTTATCAGCTCTTTGATCGCAGGGGACGTCAAATTCAGTTAAACTCATTAGGAGAAGCTTATTTACGAACAGTGGAAAATGTCTTTTTAGAATTGAAAATGGGTGAAGCGGAATTAGCCTATCTTGCGGATCATCAAAATAAAGTTCTCTCTATTTCTGTAACGATTCCCAGTCTCCTACCAGATTTGTTAGGAGATTTTTTGGTAAGGTATCCAGGAACTCGCTTTAGGCAACATCAAGCATCTTTCGAAAAGATGGTTCAGCAATTAGAGGCTGGTGAGATTGACTTGGGCATTTCCACAAAGCCTGTAGCAAAGGAAAATATAGAGTGGATTCCCATTTTAGAGGAGGAAATCCTGCTAACGGTTCCTTTATCTCACCCATTAGCAAATCGAAAGGCGGTTTACCTAAAAGAAGTGGAAAAGGACCCCTTTGTTGTTATGCCCACTGGGTATGATTTTCGTACGATGACAGAACACTTTTGTCACTTAGCTGGTTTTTCTCCAGATTTTGCTTTTGAAGGGGATGAAACTGGGATTACGCAAGAACTAGTTGAGAGGGGTTTAGGGGTCGCTTTTTATCCGACTGTACTTATCAATGATCGAGTTAGAAAAATGAAAACAGCCAAGTTAAAAATTATTGAGCCCCGTTGTACAAGGACGGTCGGTCTAATTCGTGCGAAGAATCGGAAACAAACGAATATCACGATGAAATTTAGCCAATTTGTGATAGAATATTTGAAGAATAGGCAAAAGGATCAGGATGAATAGGAGGCTGGGACATCACTAAAGAGTTAAGCTCTAAGGATAAACAATGTATTAACTTAGCGAAGTATATTTTCGGAAAGGGTTATATGCACTTAGTAGTTCGGTTTATCTTTGAGGAAAACACTTTTGTCCCAGCTTAATTATTCTGTTTTTGGAAATGATACATGATAGGAGGAAAATGCTCCATACATTTCCAAAAGGAGCAAGAAGATTGCCTTTTCGAACCTAGATTACTATGTTAAAATGTGTAGATAAAATCAATATTAAATAATATTTATTATAAAATATCCATAACTTTTCGTTATGTACGATAGAAATGAGGTATAACAAGATGTCTACAACGGATAAAAAGAGAATTATTGTTCAACAATTGATAGATCGCTTTGGTAACGAACCAGGTATTGAGAAAGTAGTGCAAAAATCTGAGAATTACATGGAGGCTATCCGTGACTTAATTGAGATCTGCGGAGATGACCCCAATCGGGAAGGGTTAGAAGAAACTCCATATCGAGTTTTGAAGGCTTTTCTTGAATATACTGAGGGAAATCGTGAGGATCCGAAACAACATTTAGAAAAGGTCTTTGCTGTAGAACATGATGGATTGATCATGGTAAAAGATATTGAATTCCATTCTATGTGTGAACATCATTTTGCACCATTTTTTGGAGTAGCTCATATTGCGTATATTCCGAGTGAAAAAATTACAGGATTATCTAAAATCGCTCGTATGGTGGATGGTTATGCCAAACGTTTCCAAGTTCAGGAACGGTTATCCAACCAAATTGTAGACGCAATGAACGATGTCCTTCAGCCTCAAGGTGCAATGGTCGTGATTGAGGCTAAACATATGTGTATGTGTGGACGAGGTGTTAAAAAGTCAGATGCCATGACAGTGACAACTGCCACAAGGGGAGTATTTTCTAAGAATCCCGATTTGCGGAAAGAGTTCATGTCTCTTCTTGGTTAATTATTTTGCTAATTAGGGAATAGAACCGTACATGGAGAACATATGAATTCAGTAAAAATGTGAGTTTGGGGTGGATTCGTTGAAACACGCAATTATTACAGCTGGTTCTAAAGGGATTGGGAGAAAAGTAACTGAACGCTTTTTAGAAAAGGGTTGTTCCGTAACTGTAAATTATCGGAGTGATACAGCGAGAATTGAAAAATTGCAGGAAGAATGGAAAGGGTATAAAGACCGTATTCTATTTGTCCAAGGAGATATCACTAAGAAGTCCGATATTACCCAAATTGTAGAAAAAACAATGAATCAATTTGGCCGCATTGACTATCTTATCCATAATGCAGGTCCATATATCTTTGAACGTAAAAAATTGGCTGATTATGAAGACCATGAATGGTATGAAATGATTGAGGGGAATTTAAGTTCTGTTTTTCACTTTTCTAAACTAGTGATTCCGATAATGAGGAAGCAACAATTTGGCAGAATGGTGATGTATGGCTTTCAAGATGCAGAGCAAAGCCCAGGCTGGATTTATCGTTCTGCTTATAGTGCAGCAAAAGTTGGTCTTGTCTCATTAACAAAGTCGATTGCCATTGAAGAAGCAGGATACGGAATTACAGCAAATATGATTTGTCCTGGTGATATTACAGGTGAAATGAAAGAATCTAATATTGAAACAGCAAGACAGATCAAGGATCAAGAGACACCAGTTGGTCGTTCGGGAACAGGTGAAGACATCGCTAGATTAATTGAATTCATTTGTGAGGAAGACTCCGATATGATTACTGGGAGTGTATTATCTGCTACTGGTGGTGTGGAAGTCATTCATCGTCACCGAAATTAGGGGAAGGGGCTTAAACGGTTCACAATTCTTCGATCGGTCAATATGAAAAAAAGTTGCTCAATAGAAGAACTGGGACGAAAATGTTTTTCCAAAGAAAAAGCCGAACTACAAAGGGATATATAACCCACTTCGGAAGTATACCTCACCTTTGGAGCTTAGCATTTTGATTTTGTCCCAGTCTCTTTTCGGCTTATTAACGGACGTCTCTATGTGCGGAGGTTATCCCTTTTTTGCGTTATTCACCATGAGCACTGTTTTATTCGCTATTATATGCCATTTATTTATTCGTCATGGCTGTTTTTTCGCCCTGTGTGTACGGAGGCAATATTTTCCAGGTAAGAGTAGGTCAATTTGGATAAATGGTGACAATCACCCCATCCGTATTATTACCTGAAATTTCATACTTTTGATTTGTTGGAACTTGAATGGTTCGTTCCTCGGAAGTCGAGAAATAGAAAACTTGGTATGTCTGTCCATTATACTGAACAGATAAGCTTTCCTCTGATCTGAGGAAAGCTAAATACTCCTCTAAAGCAAAGTTTTTCTCATGCATAATGGCGCTATGTGGGAATCCGACATAGCGAATATGCCATGGTTCATATTGAATGCCTGTGATTGCCGTTTTATCTTGAGGGTAACGTAAAATAAATCCATATTTCCAGGCATTTTTTTCTATCCACTTGCCTTCAGATGAATTCTCCATTTTCCCTTCTGTGGATCCGACATCAAGAGAAATTCCTAAGTTGTGTTCGCTATATCCAGCAGGTAGGGCATAATCCTCTCCCATTTCGTCATATAAACTTGCTTGCTCCGCAAAATCCCGATAGCCACTATTGATCATAAAATGCTGGACTCCTTCTTTTTCGGCAGCATATACCATCCTTGAAAATTCCTTTGTAACAAACTCTGATAACTGAATGGATTGATCTAATAATTCGAACCCCATCACCAACTGACTATTTTGCGATAATGAAACAATATCAGAGCTGATTTGTTCTTGATGAGCAGGATATTCATGATTGACTAACACAAGATGGCCATAATGCATTTGTTCTAATGGGACCTCTATTTCTTTAAAATTGTCTCCTATTTGAGGTGAGTTTCGAATATCGACCTTTTCTTGAAAAATTGGTAGGAGCTGTGGAATTGCTAAACCTAAACCAATAATGACACATAGCAAAATTCCCCATTTCTTCATCTATTATTTCCTCCTAATCGTGATTTTGGCAGTAGTAGAGGGCAACTGTGATGAACTTCATCGTTTATCCTCTATCAAGGGCTGTCCTCTATCTAAAGAATAGAAAAGAAATCTTAAATTAAGAGTGGGGTAATTCTTAAATTTTTCTTAAACTGTTTAAATTGAATTACCTAAGTTTTTCTGAAGTGGTAATCGCACTTCGAATTTTGTACGAATAACTGAGCTTTCTGCTGTAATAGTTCCTCCGTGTTGTTCAATGATGTTTTTTGCGATGAATAAGCCAAGACCGGTGCCTCCATCTTGGTATGCCCGTGCTTGGTCGCCGCTGTAAAACATTTCAAACAGATGGGGCACTTCCTTTTCTGGAATTTGATTTCCATAATTGGTTACCTGGACAACAACATCTTGCGCGTCGACAAAACCATGGAGGTCGACATATTGTCCATCTATTCCATAGCGAATAGCATTGACTAGCAAATTTTCAAATACTCGAGCCAATAGGTCCCCATCCCCGAGAATGGGCAAAGAAGAATCGTGAGTACTTCTGGCAATCAGATTACTCTTTTCAAAAAGTGGGTACAATTCTTCCTTCAATTGTTCAAGAAGCTCTCCAATATCCAAGGGTGCCTTTTCAAGTGTCAACATGCCATAATTCATTCGCGTAATTTCAAATAGTTCATCAATCAATTTTTCTAATCGTTGAGATTTAGTATAAGCGATGGTTGTATAGTGCTTTGCTTGAGCTTTCGTTAAATTTTCATCTTGGAGAATTAAATCTAAATAGCCTAAAACAGATGTGAGCGGTGTGCGAAGATCATGAGCTAAATTCACAACTAATTGATCTTTACTACTTTCGGCAAAATCGCCTCGCTGCACAGCTTCTTGTAGCTTGCTACTTGCTTGATTCAGATCTTCAGCAATTTCTTTGAACTCATCATTAGTCGAAATCATGATATGAGTTGTGAAATCACCTTTAGCAAGTTGATGGATGCCTTTGGAAATTTCCCTGAAATATTTTGAATAGGGCTTCGTTAATAAAAAGAAAAACAGAACCGAGAGGGGGATGAAGATACATAAAAAGGCATTTACATCCCCAATGGTAGCAACCCATTTCCGAATTCGAGCTAAAGGATCCCCAGCAAATACCATTGTATGGTAATAATATCTTAGCCCCTCATAAAGCAGATAGGTGATTAGGCCAGATAGGAACATGCTTAGGCCGAATAATAAGAGCATTTTAGAACGGAAACTACGGAGCATTTTAGCCATTGAATGCATAGCCGACGCCCCAAACTGTTTTAATAAACAAGTTTTTCCTTTTATTTTCACCAAGTTTTTTTCGTAATGTGCGAATATGGACCATCACTGTATTCCCACTTTCATAATAGGTTTCTCCCCAAATTAGTTGGAAAATTTGTTCCGTACTATAAACTTTTTTCGGATGGCTTGCCAATAAATATAAAATATCAAATTCCTTAGGGGTGAGCACGATATTTTGCTCATAAAGTGTGACGGACCTCTGGTCAGGGTTTATTTTTAATCCATTAGTTTCAATAATGGAAGGGTTATGTACTTTTGGCTGATTGAACTTCATATAACGTCTTAAATGGGCATTTACACGAGCGACTAATTCCATTGGATTAAATGGTTTGGTTAAATAATCATCCGCCCCAATCACTAACCCTTGGATTTTATCGAAATCAGAGGATTTAGCGCTTAAAAAAATAATCGGCATCTGGTATTCTGTGCGGATTTGTAAGGCTGTTTCAAATCCATCTAACTTTGGCATCATAATATCTAAAATCACTAAATCAATGGATTGCGAGCGGATTATTTGCAGAGCTTCTTGTCCATCAACAGCTTTAGTGACTTGATAGCCTTCTTTTTTTAGATGGATCTCTAGCAAATCAGCAATTTCTCGCTCATCGTCTGCAATTAAAATAGAGGGCTTCATCATCATCAAACTCCTGTATATTCACTCACATTCATCTAGTTAGCTACTTTTATAGTGAATGGTTGAACTTTATTATAAGTTGTTTTCCTATCGGGATCAAATGCAATGAGGGGAAACAAGGCTGGGACAAAGGCGTTTTGACTACATATAACCCGCTTCGGGAATCTTCCTCGTTAGGGTAATAAATCGTTCGTACTCTGAGCCATTTTTCTATGTCCAGCCTTGTGAAGCAGGTATTAGTCTAGCTCTTTGAAGAGAACCGTTTCCTCCTGTTTTGCATAATGGGATTTTGTATAAGTCTGTAAGGCCTCTAGATTGTTCGTGCCAGTTAAGATTTTTACTTCTCTCACTTGAAGATCCTGCAGTTTTTTTTCTAAAATCGCTATTAAAGAAGTAGCAATTCCTTTTCTCCGTGCTGATTCTCGGACATACATCTCGGTTATTTCTCCTTGTGGTTCATCATAGCAAAAGGAGGTGAAATATTGCGCACAGGCAAATCCCACCAGTTTGTCATTCTCGCTGGCTACCGCAACTAACTCTTTACCTTGTACGAGTCTATCTTTGATTTCTAAGCTAGATCTTCTAGTGCCTCCGTTGAATTCCTGATTGAGTATGGAAAGTTCTTCAGCATCGTATACAGTTGCTAATCTTATATGATTGGTCAAAGGAAATACACCTTTCGAATCAGGACTTCCAACTTTTAACTATGATGACATGAAAGTTTATCTTCACTGCTTTTATTAAAATTTTAAGATCCTTTTTGTTGGAATTCCTGTTTATTTTTTAGTCTTTTTCTCTTTCGCATCTTTACTCTCAATACCTGTATGGGAAATAGATGTAACACCATACGTATACCTTTTGCTGGGATCAATATCTTGATCGATAAAGGTTGCTGTTCCTTGTTGATCATAGATTATTCCAGCGATATTTTCCGGATTCTGATAATCTCCTGCTTTATTACCTTCAAATCGATAGATGACATATTTTTTCGCATCTGTTCGCTTTTTATTATCAATCATAATTTTAACCGAATTCCCTTGCTTGTCCACATCGACATTGATCGGCTTTTTTGGTTGTTTGTTTCCATTCCAAGAAGTAGCGGGAGTTAATGCTTTTGCTGTATATATTTCTTTCTTTACAATGTCAGCATAACCAAGTGGATTGTTTAAAATATCTCGTAAAGTAAAGTGCATTTGCCCCTTTGCGCCCCCATTGGCGCGATTATCAAGAATTTGCTCAGGAAGTTCACGCGGGTTCTCCCAAGCGGTATCAAAGTTATTATTCACTTTATAATCTGCCATACCAATATAGAGATGGACAGGATGAACAGTGGCATGTGTTTCTATTTGCTTACTCCACCAATCTAATAAAACGGAGTAGCTTGCAACAGCTAATTGCCGCGACCAATAGATTTGTGGAGTAATATAATCAACGGAACCTTCTTGAATCCATTGCCGGGAATCTGCAAATAATTGATCATAATGACCATTACCATTTGTTGCGCTACCAGTTGGATCATCAGTTTGATTTCGCCAAATCCCTGAAGGAGAAATACCGAACTGCACCCATGGTTTGATCGCTTTAATATGTTGATTAATATCATCCACAAGCGTACTTACATTATGTCTACGCCAATCCCCGATATCAGCAAATCCACTTCCGTATTTTTCATATGTTTCTTGATCGGAAAAATTAACTCCTGGATAAAAGTAATCATCCATATGGACAGCATCGACATCATAGTTGATCACTAATTCTTTTACCGTATCGACTAGATAGGCTTGTACACTAGGAAGCCCAGGGTCTAAATAATACTGTTGCCCGTGTTTCACTACCCATTCAGGATGCTGGATGGCGATGTTATGACTTGCTAAGTCTTCCAATCCTTGGCTTACCATTGTCACACGATAAGGATTGATCCATGCATGTAATTCCAACCCATGCTCATGAGCTGCATCTAGCATAATTTGCAAAGGGTCATAACCTGGATCTGTTCCCTGTTTTTTTCCTGTAATATAACTAGACCATGGTGCTAGTTTTGAAGGATATAAGGCATCAGAAGTTGGCTTTACTTGAAAAATCACCGTATTAAAGTTCTTCTTTTCGAGTGTTTGCATGGTTGATTTTGCCCATGCGGTAAATTCTTCTTTAGACATTCCTGCTTTCATATCAATATTGGTAACGGTCGAAATCCAGGAGGCTCTCATTTCTTCTTTTGGAACTTGGCTAGCAGCCTGCGTAGGGCTAGAACTAGCGAATAATAGAATGCTTAGTGGAACTCCTACTAAAATCATTTTCAAGTACGTCATTTTCTTCCTACCCTTCTTTCATTTTTAGCCCATTATAAATATGAAAAGGACGGATCATAGATATACTTGTCCTATTGCGGGCTCTTTTTATATCTATGAGTCTTTTAAAATAAATAGACATATGAATTTTTAAAGGATCTAAAATTCATTCCTAGGTGCGAATCTTTCAACGTAAAAATCAATATTTCTTATACAATTACCTATTTACGCAAATACGCCGTTTTTAATAGGGATTAGCTTGCAGTTCTAAGGGGATGGCTTGTATAAAGGACCAATTATATTGTTCTTAGAATTGTTAACAGTTAAATGGGAGAGAAGTTTGAATTTTACCTAAAGTAAAGGGGCTGTTTTTTTATCTAGTAAGAGATGGTAATATAAAGGAATGTTTAGATAGACTATTTTTCTATAAAAATAGGATTTACCGTAGCAAGGAGAATATAAATGAAGCGATTTTCGATATGGATAGGTGTATTAATAATTGGGGGAATTGGGTTTCTATTCTTTCAGCATGATGGCTCAGCGAAAGAGAGAATCTCGACCCCCTTTTCAGCCGTAGAAAGAAGCAATTTAGAGAAAACTCTACCAGAGAGGATTACTCTACCGGAACTATCGATTCAAGCGAAATCTGTTATTTTGCTTGATGCTAATACAGGGCATGTGTTGTATGAGAAAAATAAGGATCAAGCCTTGCCGCCAGCAAGTATGTCGAAAATTATGACTGAGCTACTTGTCCTAGAAGCGATTGAAAGTCAGGAAATAAGTTGGGATCAAGCTGTTACCCCAAGTGAGTATGTACAAATGATTGCCAATAGCCCAGGTTTAGCGGCGGTTTCTTTGCAGCAAGGACAAACCTATACAGTGCATGAATTATTTGAAGCGATGGCTATCCATTCTGCGAATGATGCAGCAATCGCCCTGGCTGAAACAGTAGCAGGAAGTGAAGGAGCATTCGTAAAACTTATGAATGAAAGGGCTGGCCAGTTAGGTTTGGATCAAAGCCAATTTGTGAACAGTTCCGGACTAAATAATCGTGATTTAGGGAAATACCGTTCAACGGGAGGAACGAATGAGGACAATCAAATGTCTGCACAAGATCTTGCTCGTTTAGCCCAGCGTTTGCTTATTAAATATCCTGAAATTCTAGAAACAGCAGAGAAACCAATATTGATGTTTGGTGAAAATACGTATGGAAATACAAATCTGATGCTTCCTGGAGTTGGCTCTAGTCTTGAATATGGAGGAGTCGATGGGTTGAAAACAGGTTTTACAGATGAAGCAGGTTATTGTTTTATTGGAACAGTGGAACGAGATGGAACAAGACTTATTTCTGTTGTGATGGGAACTGATTCATTAAATGCACGTTTTGCAGAAACAATAAAGCTGTATGATGCGGCCTTTTCCTTAATCAGTACTCGATGATTCGATTTATGAACAAATCTGCTTGTGATCTGTACGATATTCTATAAGGTTTGACAATCTTGCTTATGGCTACTAGACTAGTTATAGATAATTTTATACGGAATCCTCGCTAGGTGAGGCTCCTATGTGGAGAGACGCTGCTGCCCAGAAATGTCGAAAGACTCCAATGGGTCAACAGGAACCATCGACTTAAGGTGGTTTTTAATGTAGCTGGATAACAATCCTATGCCACATAGTGCTAAAGCTCTGCGAAGGAGGTTTATTCACTACGAAATAAACTCAGTTAATCCGCGTATTCTGCGGTAATACTTGAGTAAATGGCATTATGTAGGCCCAAATGTTGAACATCCTTCTTTGTAGAGAGGGATGTTTTTTATTTTTTTAAAAGTGAATTAATTTCATCATTGCTTATTAATGATCAATACACGAACGTTATTGCTAAGGGAGATTGAATTGTTAGTCCATGTATTTCCTTAACATAGTTGATTGGAGCGGAAGGTGGCGACTTCGGGGGATTAGCGTGACAGGTGAGATCCCGCAGGAGCATATAGCGACGAGGAAGCTCACCGCACGCCCCCCGGAAAGCGTCCACCTGAAGCGGAAATCAACGTCGTTCGGATTTATTGCTAATAATCTCTATTATGAAATTGGTTCAGGTATTAGGCTTTATGGTAAAAAAGATCTGTGAGGATTTCGTGTCTAAGATGAAAGGAGGTGATGGGGATGGCGGACCCCCCAGAAGGTAGTTTATGGCTAAAAGTTAAAACCAATATCCCCTCACCTTGGGGTGATCATCTTTAGAAGGAGGTACTCATCATGAATCACAATATTTATGAACATGAAACAACAGGAACATTAATGAAACAAGGATATGTTGCTTTGCAGGAATCATGTACAGTAGAGCAAGCTATTCTTCATTTAAGAGAACAAGTACAAGGGAAAAGAAATATTCATTATGTCTATATGGTTGATACCGATCAACAGTTAACAGGTGTATTATCGGTACGTGAATTATTAGCGGCAAGCGATACGGAGGGGCTTGCGGATATTATGAAAAAGAATCTTGTTTATTTTCCAGCAGATTTGGACCAAGAAGAAGCAGCCAAAGTTTTCCGAGATAAAGATCTTGTTTCAATTCCCGTTGTTAATAAGTGGAAACAATTGATGGGGATTATTCATGTAGAAGATATTATTGATGTTATTCATCAGGAGGCAGATGAAGATATCGGGAAGCTTACAGCATCTGGCAAGGAAATTGATTTTCATACCCATCCGCTCGTAGCAGCTGGTAAAAGGCTCCCATGGCTTATTTTATTATTATTTATTGGACTGATTTCTGGTGGGATCATTGAAAGTTTTGAAGAAACATTAGAAAAAGTGGTAGCTCTTGCTTTCTTTATGCCGATGATTGCAGGGATGACTGGAAATACGGGTACACAATCATTGGCAGTGGTCGTCCGTGGACTTGTCTCTGAAAAACTGGATCTGAAAAAAGCTACGAAACTTTTATGGAGAGAGTTATTGGTCGGCATCATTATTGGTCTCACTTGTGCCATCATTATTGCCATTGTTGCGTATGTGTGGAGAGGAAGCTTCATGCTCGGATTTGTCGTCGGTATTTCGTTGTTGGCTACTCTGATTATCGGAACACTTGCTGGTACGATTATTCCGCTTATTCTTTATAAGTGTAAAGCTGATCCCGCTGTTGCCTCAGGTCCGTTAATTACGACAATTAATGATATTCTTTCGTTGCTTATTTATTTTGGCATTGCGACAATGTTTATCTCAAGAATTATGTGAAATGCCTATTCGTCTTGTAAGCTTCGCCATTCAGACTTAGGTTACTTCATTCACCATGAAGCCCAATGAGGTTCCGAAGTTCAGCAACTCTAGGTTAAGAAGTTAGAAATGGGTGAGCCGAAGGATCATTCGTTATGATGAAGAGTATGGTAATACAGCTGTTTGGATGCTCTATACAGTGGTTTTGATAACGAATATTTCGCGAAAAGTAAGTGAGGGGTTTTGAGATTGAATGAACAAGAATACGATCGCCTGCTAGGTATTGAGACGACAGGTACGCAAGATTGGTCTCTCCGTTTAGCTCAATATCATCCATATGAGGCGACACCATATCAGGCGCTTGATACACTTTTTCATCAATATGAATGGACGAGTGAGGAGCGAATAGTTGACTATGGTTGTGGCAAAGGCCGTCTCTTATTTTATCTCCATTACCGTTTTGGATTATCTGGGACAGGAATAGAAGTGAGTAAGAAACGATGTGAGGAAGCGGAGGCTAATTTACTACGTTATCGAGAGAAAAATGGTGGGAAACCTGATTCTATTCAATTTAAATGCTGTCCAGCAGAAACCTATGAGGTGCAACTACAGGATAATCGTTTTTACTTTTTTAACCCATTTGCTGTGCATATATTTAAAAAAGTTGTTGGGCAAATTCTCCTATCGATAAAGCAGAACCCACGTCCTGTTGAGCTAATTCTATATTATCCATCAGTTGATTATCTTGAGTTTTTGGAGACACATACACCATTCGAAATTTACCGGGAAATACAAGTAGTTGGCTTGTATGAAGAGAATAAGAATGAGCGGTTTCTAATTTATCGACTATAGTAAGAAAGAAGGGAAGGATCTTATTCAGAGGAGATAAAGATCCTTCTCTCTTTTATTAATGAAAGGTCAGTATATTTGCTAAACTTCAATAGTCATAACTGTAGGGCAAGGTTGTGTCCGAACAGTATACTCTATGTCTGTGGAGACTGTGTAAACATATAGGCACAACCCCAGTATGCAATGGTTCATGAAACAGGAAGCCCCTTTTTCAAACAACTCGAAAGGGTGTTAAGGGGGCATTCACTTATGCACTGCGTTCGGCAATCTCTTTCGTAATTTGAGCATGTGTCTTATCCAATTTATAGAAATACAAGACGAAAATTTCCACTACTGTAATCGCGATTGGTGCAACGATCATTAAAATTTTAATCATACTGATCGCTTGATCTGTTAATGCGGTAGGATCATAACCTGCCCATCCTAATGCATATGCTACAAAGGCAGATCCAATTGCAACTCCGAATTTAGTTGCAAAGCTATAGGATGAATAAAGTAATCCTTCTACTCGATGTTTAAATTTCCATTCTTGATAGTCAATACTATCACCTAACATCGTTAGGTTGGCAGGTTCACCAAATCCAATGAGTACATTTATAAGGAAAAATAATGTACCAAAAAGGAAAGTAGAGTATCCCTCAACAAAATACATTAAAACTAATAAGACAACAACAATTGAGTACAGAGTGATACTAGCATTCCTACTTCCTAAACGCTTTAATAAAAACGGTGCTATCATTGCCCCTACTAAGTTGGCAACATTTAATAAGGTTAAGAAGACAGGCACTAAAGCTGGTTTTCCCACAACATAATTTACATAGTAAATTGTAATCGCATTCATCACGCCTAAACGTGTAAACCACAATAATGCATTCAGTGCAACAATCACCCAAGGTTGGTTTTTGAACATGGCCTTTAATGATTTCCCTATCTTAGGGGCAGAACCTTTTTGGAATGGCTGTGCAATTTTTTCCTTGCAATTTTTAAAAGTTAGTAAGAATAAAGCGACTCCAATGATAGAATAGATCGTCATCACAAGTGGAAAGCCAATTTGTTGGTTGCCATTTCCAAGGAAACTAGCTAATGGAAGTGTTACAGCTGCGACGATGATGCCGCCTATGGATCTACCAGCAGAACGAAAACTACCTAATTGTCCTTTTTCATTTGAATCTCTTGTCATCATGGTCATTAGTGTTCCATATGGCAAATTTATCCCTGTATAAATCATCCCTAGTAATGTATAAGTGACGTAAGCATAGATCAATTTCCCTGTGTCTGAAAAATTTGGTGTTATAAATGTTAAAACACTGATAATTCCAAAGGGAACGGCTAAATATAATAAATAAGGTCGTGCTTTCCCGTGTTTCGTCCTAGTTCTATCGACAAGAATTCCCATTAGCGGATCGTTGACCGCATCCCAAATTCGTGTGATTAGAAATAAGGTTCCTACAGCAGCAGCAGATATACCAAAAATATCAGTATAAAAAAATAATAAATAGCTTGTTGCCATTCCCCATACAAAGTTGGAGGCCAGATCACCATATCCATAACTAATTTTCTCTTTTAAAGTTAATTTTTCTAGTTTCATTGCAGTCAAATTCATCTCCCACTCTCTGACTTTACTTGTTTTGTTTGTATCCTGCTAACATTATGATACTCTGAAATTTTCCACTTTCACTTGCTACCCACATGCATTTAATTCGATCATAGGATTGATCACCTGTTGTTGGTTTGTTATGTCAAAGAGGGAACGTCACTCTTTGCTGATAATATCTTCAATGTGCTTAGTATAAATGATCATTCTGTCAGGTTACTGAATAATGGAAATTATCAAATCAGACCCCTCCTTATAAGTTTATGAGTTTTACTTTTTGATAGTTTTCCTAAAACGCTTACTTTACTGAAAATAGATTTATATGAAAATATGAACTAGAACAGACTTATTCTAGATATTTCTAAAAACGTTTTCAGAAATAACTCAATTACAAGTTAATAGGAAAAAGTGAAAAATGTCAACAGATAATTCAAAATAAAATTTGGGTTTTATTAAATAAGATGGCAGATCCTTAGTCTTGGTCCTCTTTTATACGATATAAAAAATAAAATTAATTGACAGTTTTACTAATTTTGTTACACTGTTAATGAAAACGCTTTTTGAAAATAACTCAATTTAAGGAAAGAGGACTATGTAAAAAAGAGCATAACTAATAGGAGGTATTATTTTGATTAAAGGATTAAGTGAAGCTGGTCTAAGTAAAGTAAAAAACGTTGAAGAATTAATTCACCTTGCTTCTGAATATGGATTCAACTCAATTGATACAAATGGAACTGAATTAAGAAAATTTATTGCTGATCGAGGATTAAAGGGAGCAAAAGCTCTTTTGGAAGAGAAAGGTATTCAAATTGGCTCGATGGCCTTTCCGGTTGAGTGGAGGCAATCAGATGCTGAATTTAAAGACGGATTAGAGCTTCTGGTGGCTGATGCGCAGACAGCTGCACAATTTGATTGCCATACCTTCTTTACCTACTTCATGCCTTCAACTGATCGTAATACTATCGAGCATTTGATGGCGCTTACTAAACGTATTAGAACATGTGCCCCTCTATTAAAAAGCTATGATATAAACCTAGCTTTGGAGTTTGTTGGCCCCCATCATTTACGAGAGAAATGGGCAAATCCTTTTATTTGGAATATCGGAGCCACTATGGATTGGTTAGAGATCATTGGCGAAGATAATGTAGGGATATTGCTAGACAGTCTGCATTGGTATACAAGCGGAGGGACGATCGAAGATATAACTTCGTTAAAGGCACATCAAATCGCTTATGTTCATATTAACGATACAAAGGATGTCCCTGAAAAGGCGCTTGACAATGATCGTGTCTATCCTGGTGAAGGGGTAATCGATCTAAGTGGATTTCTTCGTGCTCTAAAAGAAATTAACTATACTGGTGTAGTTTCTCAAGAAATTTTAACACTTGAGGAGCCAAATGAAACAAATGAGTATTTAGCTGAAAGATCGAGAATGGCGTTTGAAAAGGTCTTTAATAAAGCAGGAATTGAATAGACTTACAGTCAATTATTGAATGCTAGTGGAGGGAGAAGCCCTTTCTGAATTTTGATTCTATCAAGGGGTTATCTTCTCTTTCCACTAGTAGTAGTTCTTCTCTATAAGAGTCTGAAAGAGAGATGGGGGATTAGAATGCATATTCAGTTCTGCCATTAAGTATGGAATTTGAAATAGGATGACAGGATGTTATGAGATGAATCTACCAACACGCTCTTCCTGTATATAAAAGGCACGTATATCCTTCAGCAAATCGCCTCACTCATTGAGAGAAACTGTCCCCTGATTCATTGACTTTTTTGCCTTCTGACTTAATTTAAAAAAGTTTCTGGATATTCGTTTAACCCCGTTTCTTACTATGCTAAAATAGGAGCAATCGGATAAAGAATTAGGTGGTTTTTTGGATATTTTCTTATTTGTAATCATTATTTTATTTGCCTCTATTTTACAAACAAGTACGGGATTTGGCTTTTCAATATTGGCAACGCCATTTTTATTGTTGCTTTTTACCCCTATGGAGGCCATTCAAATTAATTTAATTTTATCGCTTATGATTTCTTGTGCACTAATAAGAAAGATTCGTAAGGATATAGACTTTCAAATTTTAAAAAGGTTTGTGACTGGTAGTGTCGCGGGACTGCCTATAGGATTGCTTATATTTTTATTTGTCGATATTCCTCGTTTGAAGTTGGGAGTAAGCGCGATTATTTTATTGTTAACTTTACTTTTAATCTTGAAGTTCCGACTGGCCCAAACAAAGCCTAGAGATTTTTTAGTAGGTGGCTTGTCCGGGACTTTAACGACTAGTATTGGGATGCCAGGCCCACCTCTTTTACTTTACTTTTCAGGAACTGATACAGAAAAGGAAAAGTTAAGGGGGACAACCTTAGCCTTTTATCTTTTTATATATTCCATAAGTTTATTTATTCAAGTGCTATTCGTTGGTACCAATCAAACGGTTTGGATTTCAAGTATCTGGGCTTTACCGTTAGTATTCATAGGTCTGTTTTTAGGACAAATTATTTACCGTTGGATCAATCAACGCTATTTTCAAATATTTACCTATCTTATTTTACTTTTTACTGGGATTTATCTACTTTTTGATCGTTGAAGTTTACAACATATATATTAGAAAGGCGTTTGGTAGAGCATCGCACTTATCCATACATAACAAATAGGGGGAGATCATAGATGGATATTGTAAAATTAACAACTGAGCATTTTGGGGAAGCTGCTAAATTATCAATGTATGCATTTCAATACGAACTTTCGAAAGAAGAATTGGAGAAGCAAAAGAAAAAGATGGAGAAGCAGCATATCCTTGGTATTTTTAATGAAGGAAACTTGGTCTCTAAATTACATATCCTCCCTTTCGAAGTCTATCAACAAGGTAAATACGTCCCTATGGGAGGAATTGCGAGTGTGTCCTCTTATCCTGAATATCGCAGAAATGGCCATATTAGAGGATTGATGACAACTGCTTTAAAAGTGATGAGAGATAAGGGGCAGTTATTATCCTATCTCCATCCTTTTTCAATTGATTTTTATCGGAAATTTGGTTGGGAGATTTTCTCGGATACTCGTACTATGACAATATTGAAAGGTGATTTCTCAATTCCGGAAAGTGATGGTAAGATCGTACGACTCGAGAAAGGGACTTATCATCCAGATCTGCAAAGGATTTATGAAACGTATACACAAGCGTATTCCGGAATGCTCGTTCGTGAACAAACATGGTGGCATGATCGGCTGCAATCATGGATCCCAGCTATTTACTATTCCGCTGATGAAAAACCTGAAGGATATTTGTTGTATTCTGTTAAGGAAAGCAAAATGAGGGTAGCTGAATTTATGCCGACTAGCCATGAAGCAAGAAAGGGATTATGGGCGTTTATTGGACAACATGATTCCATGATAGAAAAGGTAGAAATATCGACTTCTCTTTCTGAGCCATTACCTTATATTATGAAAAATCCACGCGTGCAAATGGAAGTATTTCCATATTTTATGGCGCGGATTGTGGATGTTGAGTGTTATTTACAGCAATTTTCTTGGTCTACTGAAGTGTACACTCCAATAAGATTGCGAGTAAAAGATCCGATTGCCCCATGGAATGATGGCGTTTTTGAGTTATCTGGAAAGGGAGTACGCAAGATTGAGAGTGAAGCAGAAAAGGTAATAAGATTAACAATTAATCAACTATCTGCCCTTATGCTCGGGTATAAAACAGTAAAAGAGTTAGCAGAAGTAGAAGCTATACAAGGGAATCCTGATGAACTTGATCAGTTAGAGAGCATAATTCCAACTCAAAACACTTATTTTCCGGATTTCTTTTAGGCTCACAGGATGTTGGTCATAAAGGCGTTGCCGCAGGATGTAACGCCTTTAGCCGTGTGTTTTATGTTCATCGATCTGATCCTTATACATACGACCAACATCCTGTTATTCCAATTGACACAGCATAGTCACATTATATAGAGCGGTTTCATGTTATTATGGGTAATAATATTCAACCTCATGTAGGGGGAAGTAAAGGGACGGAGAGTGTCATTTAAGGTGGAATCAATAGCGGTTGAACAATTGGTTCAAAAATTTTCGTTAGAAGTTTTAGCGGGATCGAGTCATTTGCGGCGGCCTGTTACAAAGTCGAAAACACATTGTCCAGGCTTGGAGTTTATCGGGTTTTTTGACTTTTTCCCGATGGAGCAAGTGCAAATTTTAAGTGAGAAAGAAGTAACCTATTTACACAGCTTGACACAAGAGGAAAGAAAGTTACGGATTGGGAATGTAGTGAAATATCATCCTCCTTGTTTTATTGTGACAGATCAATTGGGAGGTTTAAAATATTTAAAGCGCTTTTGTGACCAAGAAAGCATTCCTTTGTTACGTACCTCTGAGACTGCATCAGAGTTCGTTGCCAAGATTGATAGCTTTTTAACGAAAACGCTAGCAGAAGAAATTGCGATTCATGGTGTTTGTCTCAATGTTTCGGGAATGGGGATTTTACTGCGCGGTAAATCCGGAGTTGGAAAAAGTGAAACGGCTCATACGTTGATTGGAAGAGGACATCGTTTAATTGCTGATGATATTGTGGTGCTGAAAAAGCTAAGCCCGCAGACTTTACTAGGTACCCATAATGAAACGAATCGAGAATTTTTAGCGTTACGTAGTATTGGTTTATTGAATGTTGTTCGTTTATATGGTAGAAGAGCCTTCCAAGAGGAAACGAGAATTTCCTTAGATATAGAATTAACAAAGTGGAACGGCAGTGCTTTAAATAACGAGCTTGAGGTTGATCATAAGTTTAAGGAATATATGGGCGTCCGTGTTCCGCACGTAGAAATCCAATTACAACCTGGGCGAGATGTCGCAGGTTTAATCGAGGCTGCTGCAAATAATTGGTATTTAATGCAGCAAGGTTACAGTGCAGCAGAGGAATTTATTCAAAGAATTGACCCAGAAATCCACAATTCAAGAATCAAATCATAATGATTTTATTAGGGCTTCCTTTGTGAATGAAAGGGAAGTCCTTTTTCGGTGAAAAAGGGGCGGAGCTACGTTATGGGAAGTCTGTCTATTCCTCACATAATCAGCGAAAATGCTGAAATGTCCACCACAGTCATGAAACTAAGTGGCTTCGCTCACACCGCCTTATTTACAAGGGAACCTGCTTCATACTTTTCCATGTTTGGGCTGAAAGCATTTTCTCATGGATAATTTTTTTGAGGAAGTTGAAAAGGCCCGCTACTTCAGCTACTGACAGTATCTCGCAGTTTCAGTTCTACTTATTTTAAACAGGGAGAAGTTCCATCTCACCTAGATAGTTTAGTTTGTTTATATAAAGTAAAACATAATAACTCACTTGTTAGGTGAATTCTGACAATTGGAGGAGATACGAGGGAATAAGAGGATTTAGCAATGTCTCGTGAATAACCTCTCCTCACGCTTGTTGATCCGCACTGAGCTATGGTAACCGCTTTATATGGCGGTTGAGACCTTTCTTCTTTATCGTTATGATTAAACATGTTCTTACTAAAACCATCAAGAGAGAAATCTCAAAGTTAAGGATGGAAAAATATAAAGCGATATCCCTTTTAACATAAGGTGATGGGAGCTGAACAATTTTTAAATTTATGTTCATTCTTCTGCTATATATAGGGAGAATTCCTCTAGGGTAATGTTTTCTCCTTAGCCAAAGAAAAAGGGAAGTTGTTCAGAAGGGAGGAAAAACATAAAAGTATGACCATACCACAAACAGAATTGGATAAAAGTGCCACAATTTTCTTCCGAAAACCCCAAAAGGAAGACGGTTCTGAAATCTGGAAACTTATAAAGGATACCAAAATATTGGACCTTAATTCCGCTTATACTTATCTCTTACTGTGTGACATTTTTCCGGATACTTGTGTAGTCGCTGTCCAAAATCAGCGAATCATCGGCTTCGTGTCCGCTTTCCGATCTCCTCAGTCTGTTGATACTCTTTTTGTTTGGCAGATTGCTGTTGATGCGTCTATTCGTGGAAAAGGATTGGGTAAAAAACTCTTGCAAGAGTTGTTAGGTCGAAAAGCATGTGAAAACATTCACTATTTGCAGACGACAATAGCTCCATCCAATTATGCTTCACAGTCATTATTTAAAGGCTTAGCTCGAGATTTAAATTGTTCTGTTCAGGTTACAAATTATTTCTCAGCGGATCTCTTTCCGGAACCCGGACATGAAGCTGAGCAACAATATCAGATTGGTCCATTTTAAGTAAAGTAGTAGAACAGTGCGTCTCTAAAACCAATTAAACAAATAGGAAAAATATGAAAGGTTGTGTGCCAATGTCAACTATTAAAGAATTGGATTCAACATTAAAGGTATTTGAGGAATTAGAATCTGAAGTGCGCAGTTATATTCGGAGTTTCCCTGTTACGTTTGAGAAGTCGAAAGGTCATTCCTTATGGGATCAGGATGGGAAGGAGTACATTGACTTTTTTGCAGGAGCTGGGGCGTTGAATTACGGTCATAATCCACCATTGTTAAAGGAACAACTCTTACGTTATATTGCGGAAGATGGGATTAGCCATAGCTTAGATATGGGAACAAAAGCAAAAGCCAACTTTTTAACTAAATTTCATGAAGTGATTCTTGAGCCACGCAATCTTAACTATAAAGTGATGTTTCCAGGACCTACTGGTACTAATACGGTAGAAAGTGCTTTGAAGCTAGCAAGGAAAGTAACTGGGCGGGACTCCATTATTAGTTTTACGAATGCCTTTCACGGTATGACTCTAGGATCTTTATCCATTACTGGAAACTCCTTTAAACGACATGGAGCAGGGGTTCCCTTGCAAAATAGTGTTTCAATGCCCTTTGACAAATTTTTAGGAACAAATGTAGATACACTCGATTATTTAGAGCGCTTTCTAGAGGATAATGGAAGTGGTGTAGCGCTTCCTGCTGGGATTATCGTTGAAACTGTCCAAGGGGAAGGCGGAATTAATGTTGCAGAAGAAGCATGGTTAAAACGATTGGCGGATATTTGTAATCGCTGGGAAATTCTGTTGATTATTGATGATGTGCAGGCTGGTTGTGGGAGAACAGGAACATTTTTCAGTTTTGAGCCGGCTGGGATTGAGCCAGATATTGTTTGTATGTCTAAGTCCATTAGTGGATATGGGATACCCATGGCGATCACTTTATTAAAGCCAGAGTACGATGTATGGGATCCAGGTGAACATAATGGCACATTTCGTGGTCATAACCTCGCTTTTATTACAGCAACAGAGGCATTGGAATATTGGAAGGATGATAACCTCAGTGGGGAAGTGGAGGAAAAAGGCCTAAAAGTAGGAGAATTCTTAGATCAACTAGTAAGAGAATATCCGCAATTACAAGGGGAAACTCGTGGACGCGGATTAATGCGTGGGATTGCTTGCAAGGAAGAGGGTTTAGCAGAAAAAATTTGTGAACAAGCCTTTGAAAGAGGGCTAATCATGGAAACGGCCGGACCAGATAGTGAGGTTTTTAAAATTATGCCTCCCCTGACAATTACACATAATGCATTAGATACAGGGTTAGCGATCATTGAAGATAGTATTAAAATGTGTATACAAAAATAGGAGGAATAAGGAATATGATAGTTAAATCTTTAGAGAGCATTAAAAATACGGAAGATCATATTGATGATGTAAATTGGGAAAGTAGACGATTTTTATTAAAAAAAGATGGAATGGGCTTTTCTCTTCATGACACAATTATCCGTGCTGGCACAGAATCAACTTTTTGGTATAAATATCATCAGGAAGCTGTTTATTGTATAGAAGGTGAAGGGGAAATAGAAGATGTAACAAACGGAAAAACATATCAAATTACAGCGGGAACAATGTATGCGCTGGATGGTCATGAAAAACATAATTTACGGGCAAAAACTGATATGAGAATGGTATGTGTCTTTAATCCGCCTTGCTCGGGGAGAGAAACACATGATGAAGAAGGAGCTTATCCGCAACCAGAAGAAATAAACGCCTAAATCATTGAGGCTGGGATAAAAATGTTTTCACCTAAGGTTTTGTATTGTTCGTCCTTAGAGTTAAACCTTTTAGTTATGGTCCCAGCCTCCATCATGTTATTGCCTTTTTTCACTATCGCGGTCATCTTCATCTAAGTCATTAAGCTCTTCCGCGGCCTCTGTTTGATATTGCATAGTTCTTGGAGAAAAATCTTTATCCGTTTCATCATTCCCCATTACTTCAGTAGCCATTAGTTTATGGAAAAAGTATTCAAAGATGGTAATGCCTACAGCTGCTATGAGAGACATCATGAATAAATTGTCACCAGTGGTGAGGGCCATACTCATGATCCATATGACAAACAAGGATAGACCGAAATCAGCTGCAGTTGCAATACTGTTATTTGTTCTACGCAAAATGAACAAATCCCCAATAAGATAAGATACTACTCCCAGTGTTAAGGTAATGAGAAACACATTGCCGAAAGACATTCCATATAACATCCCTAAAATCATATATAGGAGGGCTAGGCTAGCCAAAAATTTAATGGTAATCGCCTTTAAATGGTCCATATTCTCAACTCCTTTGGCATTATTTTTACTTAGATATCTATTTTTATTCGTGTTGTTCATAAGTTGGCTCTTGAAATATTATTCCAGTTTGAAAAATAACAATAAAGAATATGTTAAAATTTGAACTAATCTTAGTAGTTGTATTTTCTGGAAAATACTGTAATGATTTAATTTTTGTGCTAAATCTTTTTGTAAAATGGAGTGAGATACAGTTGGATGAAAAGGAAAAAATACTGGATGACTTCGAACATAGAGATCAATCCCGTTATTTAACGAACCATCAATTTGTCTCGAGCTATGATCTATCCTTAAGTAAGGAACAGGCTAAATTTGGCCAATTTAGTTTAAAGCTTTTTTACCATTTCGGTGGTTGGAAATCAGGAAATGGAGCAATGTATATTCGTTTTAAAGAGGACTTTATCACGGAAAGAATGCCGGAAAAATTAGGATTATGGGTGTATGGGGATGGACATTCGCCGTGGTTACGTGCGACATTGCTAGATGGGCATGGAGAGCGAAAATGGGTAAACCTAACGAGTGGAAATATAAATTGGCGAGGCTGGAAATACATTGATACACCTATTGATCCAAACTGGGTCTTACCTTTACGACTTGAACAAATCTATGCAGTAGAGCAAAACAAAGAACTCCAAGGTAATCGGGATTATACAGGTTGTTTTTATTTGGATCATCTTCGTTTCGTTTATGAAGATTTAGAAGATCTTAGTGGACCTGAATTTCGCAATATTCAACCGGTAACACCCGTGATTTACAGAAACCATTTTATTTTTTCAACGAAAGTAGTCGATATGCAAACAGGAGTAGACCCACACTCAATTAAAGTAAAAGTGAATAATAAACAGGTAGATTTTACATATGATTCGGAAAATCAAGAAATTACATATTCCTTCCAAAGGTTAAAGGCAGGTTATTATCATGTTTATGCAGAAGCAAGGGACCATGCTGGGAACCTCTCTATTCCCTGTGTAAATCAAACCTATCGGATTGATTTGAGTCCTGACCTAGATCCTCCCCTTCTTTCACAGATTACGCCAGTAGAAACGGTAGTGGAAAGAACACAAACGCCACGGATTACTTTTCACTTAAGTGATCAAAAGTCGGGGGTGGACCCAGGTACTATTGAAGTCTTACTAAATGAAGAGGGATTAGAAGTTTACTTTGATGCGGACACTGGCTGGGGTTATGCGTTGCCTATACGGAAATTGGAAAATGGTACACATATACTGGAAATAACTGCAAAGGATTATGCGGGTAATCAAATAGCGCAACTAAGAAAGTTTCAGATTCAAGCCTTGCCTGAACCTATAGGGAAACAGGAAATTCTGATTATCCCTGACACTCATTCTTTTGACTGTGGAATGAGAGCTTTTCAGTTAAGTGCGAGAAGAAAACCTGATTTTATTATCCAAATGGGCGATATGGTAGATCAGGCATTGCAAGCGGAATATGAGAAATTACCGATCATTTTTTCAAACATGGGGAGGAAGATTCCTATTTTCATGACTCCCGGTAACCATGAAGCATTCCAAGGTGATTTAAATTTGTATAGGGGAATGTTCGGTTCTCCAACGTATCATTTTGTGAATGGAGAAACTATGTTTGTATTTTTAAATTCGGCTATTGACCAAAGCATCACAGCTTCGGATTCAACACAATTTCATTACTTACAAAGGATATTGGCCGAACAGCAAAATAAGAATGTAGTCATTATAACCCATGTTCCAACAAGAGATGATTTCGGAACTGCTCATCAGATGGAGCAAAAAGATGCTAGGGAATTGGAGCGAATTTTAAAATGTTATAAGGAGAAGCACCCATCTGTTGCTATTAAGGTTCTATTTGGACATCTTCATGTTCTGCGGCAATGGGAACTAGCTGGAATAGATTATATTATTACAGGGAACAGCGCAGCAAAGGGGTATGTTGGACCTGAAAAGGGCAATATTCTAGGACAAGGACTTCTCATAATTCATCAGGATGCAACAATGGAATATCAATTTATTCCTTATAGACAATCTATCTATTTGATTCATGAAAGAGTGAAAAATGGAAGATTGCATTTGCGTGTTGGGGAAAAGGTAAGACCGCAATTGATGTTGTCGCCTGAAGGAACAGGGACGAATTTAGGGAAGTACTCAGCTATTCCCAAAAAATGGATTTCAGATCATGGTGAGATAGCAGAGGTTGACTTATATGGTCAAATAGAAGCTAGATCGGTTGGTATAACAAATATACGAGTGCAAATAATGGATCAACAGGTAATACTTCATTTGGAAGTGAGCCACAACTAACTTCTAATGATGCTGAAGTAGTGTGTGGAAATATGAATTGATAAGTGATCAAGCAAAGGGAATATAGAGATGCTTGCAGGGGAAAAAAGAAATTATTGATCGTTGAAAAGGCTGAGGGTCTAAGTTAGCGATGAAATCCTAGAGGAGCAAGTGGACTGAAAATCTATCGCAAGATAATTTTTGTTTATCTTCTTTAGATAAAATAACTTAATCGAACATTGTAAAGGTAAAATATTGAGTTAATGTGAAAAAACTTAATTAAAGGCGAATGATATCTCGTGTTTTTATTTATTTATTCGTGTTTTTGGTGTATGATGAAGGAGTCTTTTAAGGAGGTCATCTAGATGTTTAATACACAGTATGATGAAATTAAGAAAATAGCAGAAAAAATATTCAATAACCCTGAATTAGGTTATAAAGAATTCAAGACAAAGGGAACAATCGTGAACTTTTTGAAAAACGTTAATCCTGATTTACAATTGAATGAATTCAGTACAACGGGTTTTCGCACAAGTCTAGGGGGCGGAAAGAAGCTGAAAATTGCGTTTATAGCTGAATTGGATGCCGTCTATGCGCCGACCCATCGAAACGCGGATCCAGAAACAGGGGCTGCTCACAACTGTGGTCATTATACACAAGTAGCGATTGCATTAGCTCTTTATAAGTATCTATATCAGTCAAAAGTCTATGAAACTTTTGATTATGAACTTGTGTTTATTTTTGTGCCGGCGGAAGAATATTTGGACCTTCGGTATCGGGATGAGCTTTTGAAAAATGGAACTATAGCTTATTATGGCGGGAAACCGGAAGCGATGCGACTCGGTGTGTTTGATGATATTGATTGCGCGGTTTGTGTTCATGCTATTGGTGGAGAATTTGATAAGAGAACAATTGATATTAATACTGCATTAGCTGGTTTCCTTTATAAATATTATGAGTTTAAAGGAAAGGCGACCCATGCTGGCTTTGACCCTTTCTCTTCCAAAAACGCCTATAGCATGTCCACCCTTTTTAATGTTGCGGTTGGCTTGGCAAGGCAGCAAATGAATGAACGAGAAATGGTTCGAATTAATCCGATTGTCATGGATTCTGATATGTCGACAAACGTCATCCCTAATCGAATGGTTGTTGGAACCGATTTGCGGGCTCAGTCTGTTGAATATATCAAGGAAGCAGCTGTCAAGCTAGATGATGCGGCAAAGGGCAGTGCTATGGCTCTCCAAGGGGAAGTTAATATTCAAACACAGATGGGGTACCTTCCTTTTAAACAATACCGTTATCTCTCTGAGTTTGTTAGAGAAGCATTTGAGAAGAATGAAAAGATAGATGTTCTTCTTGATAATAATGCTATTAGTGCAGGTGGAGATATTGGGGATCTATCCTTTATGATCCCTTGTATTCAAATTGGCCATAGCGGCTTTACGGGTACGATCCATGGAGACGATTTTATCGATATAGATCAAGAGTTTTTGTTTGAAATTTTCCCAGAATTTTTATCTCAAGTTTTTATCCATATGAGTGGAAAAGTAGACAAAAATCAGTTATATAAGCGCTCATTTACTGAATATGAAGCATTAATTAAAACAATTGTAGACTAACTGGGGATGTTCAAAAGGGAAGAATCAAAGGCTAAATTCGCAGCATTCTGTCGTGCAGGCCACGGTAAAAATGACACTGTGAATTTCTTGGTCCCTTTTATCTTTCTTTTGAACATTCATTAATAAGGGAGTGTCATCATGAAGAGAAATTTTCTATTATTACTGATTTTTGTATTGGTCGTGATTGCAATTTCAGAAGGAATTGGTTTCCAGTCGATCCCGATTGGAAAATTTAATATCGGTTTGCTGCCACTTGTTTTTGCTATTATTATTACCATGGTTTTGGGGATCCAAATTTTCAGAAAAGGCATTATAAAGAAAATTTATAGTAAAGAAAACGTGAATTTTGCTAGTAAGTATCTAATCTTTATTATGTTGCCTTTAATGGCCAGATATGGCGCAGATGTGGCCCCAAAATTAAAAGAAATTTTGAGTATCGGTTGGGTATTCTTAATTCAGGAAGTAGGAAATTTGGGAACCGTTGTTTTAGGTCTGCCGATTGCATTGTTAATTGGCTTAAGACGTGAAGCAATTGGGGCAACACTCGGAATTGGAAGAGAAGGGGAACTTGCTTATATTTCCGAAAAATATACGTTGGAATCACCTGAAGGTAGAGGAGTGCTTTCCCTATATATTATTGGAACGTTATTTGGCGCGATCTTCTTCAGCATCTTTGCTCCTGTTCTTTTAGATCTGGGCTTTCGGGTCGAAGCGCTCGCTATGGCGTCAGGGGTTGGTTCTGGAAGTATGATGACAGCTGCTTCTTCAACATTAGTAGCGCGTATGCCTGAATTAGGTGAGACGATTCGAGCCTATGCTTCTGCAAGCCAACTATTAACGAGTTTCCTAGGAACCTTCACAATGGTGTTTTTAGCAGCGCCACTGCAAAAGTTCATGTATGGGCTCTTCATCAGAGGTGAGAAATAATGGAAAAGTTATCAAATAAGTATGTAAAGTTTAGCCTTGTGCTATTGCTTAGTGTGGCATTAATTTTATTTACTCAAGAAATTAAATTACTGAAAGATCCAGAATCAACGCCGATCACGATGATGACAATTGCGGGATTGATTGTTCTTTGGGCTTTTTCCATGATTGGAATTTTAATTTCAGACCTGATGCAAAAGGTACCTGTAAAGGTAATTCGTGACTTCCCGATACTTGGTTGGGTTTCTATTGTTTCCTTAATTCTATGTTTGATTTCAGACTTTTTTGTACAAGCTATTGCCGCGGTCGATTTTCTATCTATCACCACGCCAATTTTAGCCTTTGCAGGTATTTCTGTGGCTGATCGTTTAGTTGATTTGAGGAAAACTTCTTGGAAAGTCGCGATAGTAGCTGTTTTTGTTTTTACAGGGACTTATGTAGGCAGTGCTCTCCTCGCCCAATTCGGTTTATACTTATCTGGAAAATAAATCAGTTGAAATTCTAAATAGCTTTGAAAAGAAATATAAAAAATAAATAGCTTTTTATAGGAAGAAATAGCTTTAAATATATCTAAGAAGATGGGGGTCAATAAAAATATGACTCCCATTTTTTGATTTTAACCCTTTGTTAAAGGATGAATCCTCTTGAAAATAAACCTAGTTATACGATAGGATAAAATGTATATAGAGACACTCTCTATTATAAGGGAGGATACTTTTATGTCTGTGTTGGATGTCATTCGTTCGCGTCGAGAGGCCACAAATTTTCAAGGCAAGCAAATTCCCCAAGAAATTTTAAAGGATATCATTGATTCTGCGTATTATGCGCCATCAGGCAATAATTTACTTTCGAGAGAATTTATCATTGTTGAAAGTCGAGAAATGTTAGACTATTTGGAGAAAACAACACCGTTTATGAAATGGATGGCCACCGCTCAAGTGGCCATTATTGTAACAGGAAGACCAGATGTAAGTAAATATTGGTTACAGGATGCTTCTATTGCTTCAGCTTTCATCTGGCTGGGAGCGACAGATCTTGGGATCGGAGTCGGCTTTGGAGCTGTCTATCATTCTGAAGATGAGAGGGAATCGGAGACACGTGAGTCCTATGTTAGGAATGCACTTCACATTCCGGAAGACAGAAGGATTGTGGCGATCTTGGGAATGGGGTTTCCGGAAGGAGAACCGAAAGAAAAAAAGCTGCTGAAGCGAGAAGAAACTATCTTTTTTGAAAAATTTGGTCAGGAGGATTAAATAGAACAAAACGCTTGAATGCATTCAAGCGTTTTGTTTGGTCTTTTAGTTTTCTTAGCCTAAAAGGTTCTGAATGTTTCTGTTATATAGATGATTCCAATGCAAGAATAGCGGAAGTAACTTCTTCTGCCGTTACTCCACCATCCTTCATAAGATGAATGGATTCATTCGTGCGTGTTGTTTGCTCGGCAATCTTCTTAATCCACTTATTAGCAATCTTCATATCTTGTAAGCTTTTTGGAAGACCTAATCGCTCATAAAAGGATATATAGCGCGCGACTTCATCACTCTTTCCTTCTAATGTAAGCTGAACAAGGATGCCATATGCCACTTTATCGCCATGGAGAATGGAATGAGCTTCAGGTACAACCGTGAGGCCATTATGGATAGAATGGGCACCAGCAATTCGTCCGTATTGATCCCCATAACCACCGACCATGCCACCAAGCATAATAATGGTTTCCACAATTCTTATAAAAGAATCATGGACTTGCTTTTCTTTGCTGGCTTTTATAGCTGCTTCCCCATGCGCAAACATTTCATCTGCACAAAGCTTCGCGGTGTCATGAGCAATTTTTACAGGCAGAGAGAGATGGGGGAGTTGACAAATCAAGACATCAGCTTCTACCCATTTAGCCAATGTATCACCGATTCCTGCAATTAACATAGAAACGGGTGCACTAATTAAAATTTGCGGTTCAACAAGTAAAAGATCCACACTTGATGGGTAAATATCATAATGGGTCATTTGCCCATCTTCAGTATAAATCACGCTTAATGGTGTCCAAGGAGCACAATTGGAGGCGAGTGTAGGAATTAGAATGGATTTTCTACCTAATTGATGACAAGCGCCCTTAACAACATCAAGCACTTTTCCGCCACCAACCCCGATTATGGCATCTGCTTGGAAGGCATGAGCAACATTGGCAAGACGATCCATTTCCTCAAGCGTACATTCCCCATTATAAGTAATCCGTCTACTCTCTACTGTATGAAATGAAGGAAATAAGCTTTCCGCCGCAATCCATGATTGAACTCCTGTAACAATGAGCACACGCTGAATATTCCGCAACAATAATTTTTCTTCTAATTCTTCTAAAACCCCAACCCTACAAACATATTCCGCTGGGGCACCCCGTACCACTAACTCAGCCATCGAGTTTCACTCCTTTTTGGGGGACAGTCCCCCACCACGTTAATGCTTTACCAAAGTGGGGGACAGTCCCCTTATTGCATCCATTCTGGTTTGCCGAAGCCTTGGAAGTCTTGGTCGATGGTTTTTTCGAATTCCGGTGATTGGACGACTTCTTTTAGGTCTTTGGCTAGTTGGGAATCTTCATTGTCGGCTTTGATGGCAACGACGTTACGATATTCATCAGGCATGTTTTCGAGTACGATGGCATCGAGTAGATCCATTTTCGCAGCAAGGGCAAAGTTTCCAGGTACTGTAACAAGATCAACACTTTCTACAGCACGTGGTAAGCTGCCAGCTTCAAGTGGTTTGAAGTCAAGATTTTTCTCGTTTTCTTTAATATCCTTTTCTGAAGCCTTTAAGTCTTCAACATTAGGGTCTACTTTAATCAAGCCATTTTCCTGTAGCATTAATAAAGCTCTAGCTGCGTTTGAAGGGTCGTTTGGAATAGCGACAGTTGCCCCGTCTTCAATTTCATCCAATGATTGGTACTTTTCTGAGTAAACTCCCATTGGCGCAGTTGGTACAATAATTAATGCGGTAAGATCCATATCATTTTCTTGCTCAAAGTTTTCTAGGTAAATAGTATGTTGGAACAAGTTAGCGTCTAGACTTCCTTCATTCAAAGCGATATTAGGCTGGATATAATCACTGAACTCTTTAATCTCTACCTTATATCCTTTATCTTCTAATAAAGGTTTAATAGCTTTATTTAGCATATCGCTATAAGGGCCGGCAGTCGCACCGAGAGTTATCGATTTTTCATCCTTTTTCTCGCCGCCACAAGCAGCCAAACCTATTACAAGTGCCAGAGTTAAAAGACTAAATAATAATTTTTTCATTTTCTATCTCTCCTTGAATTATCGTTTATCTATTACTTTTGCAATGAGATCGCCCGCTTGCTGAAGCAATTGGACAAGAATGACTAAAATCACTATGGTCGAAATCATAATCGTATTATCATAACGATAGTAGCCAAAGCGAACAGCAAGGTCACCTATACCACCGCCGCCAACCGTTCCCGCCATTGCGGAAAAGGCAATTAAGCTGATAATCGTTAATGTGATCCCTTGGATGATACTAGACTTGGCTTCTGGCAACAGGACTCCTTTAATAATCATCCATGGTGTTGCCCCAATCGCAATTGCTGCTTCAATCACACCCTTATCAATTTCACGTAAGGATGTTTCGACGATCCGCGCCAAGAAGGGGATTGCTGCAATGGATAAAGAAACACTGGCGGCAATAGGGCCGATGGTTTCTCCTACAATCAATCTTGTTAAAGGAATAAGCGCAACAATTAAAATTAAAAATGGAATGGAACGAACCAAATTAATTACGAAGCCTAGCACACCATTCAATAATCGATTTTCTAGGAAAAGTCCTCTATTCGTTATGAATAAGATAATACCTAACGGAATTCCAAATAAAATCGCAAAGGCAACGGAAATTCCAATCATTTGCAAGGTCTCACCGAAAGCTTTCCAAATGTCTGGTAACATCTCAATGAAATGTTGGAAATCAAACATGCTTGATCACCTCCACTTGTGCTCCGCGTTTTTCCATATAATCAATAGCCATCTGGATTCGTTCCGTTTCACCAGTTAGCTCCATTAAAAAGATACCTAAAGGTTGCTCCTGAATATATTCAATGGTGCCATGTAGGAAGTTCCCTTTTACTTGATATCGCTCAATTGTATCGGAAATGATACCTTCACCAGCAATCTTACCTTTAAATAGAACTTTTACCAGCTGTCCTGACACTTCATTTAAAATCGCCTCTGGGATAGTAAAGGAAACAATGCTACTAATAAATTCCTTCGTTAAAGGCTCCTGTGGATTAGAAAAGAGTTCATAAACCGTTCCCTCCTCGACAACACGGCCATCTTGCATGACAGCCATTCGGTCACAAATTTCTTTTACTACATCCATTTCGTGGGTAATCAACACGATCGTCAACCCTAACTCGCGATTAATCTTTTTTAATAAATGTAAAATGGAAAGGGTGGTTGTTGGATCAAGAGCAGAAGTAGCCTCATCACATAGTAAGACGGAAGGGTTATTGGCTAGTGCTCTAGCAATACCTACACGTTGTTTTTGCCCACCGCTTAGTTGGCTAGGATAAACATTCAGTTTGTCCGCGAGACCAACCATGTCCAATAATTCCTTTACCCTCGGTTTGATCTCATTTTTAGGTGTTTGAGCGGCTTTTAGAGCAAAGGCAATATTTTCGCCAACAGTTTTTTGACTGATTAAATGGAAGTGCTGAAAAATCATCCCGATTTTGAGGCGAGCTTGGCGAAGCTCTTTTGCATTAAGGGTAGTTAAATCGATTCCCTCAATGAAAACTTGCCCGCTCGTCGGCCGCTCTAACATATTAATACAGCGAAGTAAGGAGCTTTTTCCTGCCCCAGAATAACCGACGATTCCAAAGATTTCTCCTTTCTCAATCGTAAGAGAAACTTTGTCAACTCCTGTAACGGTACCAGATTTTGTTTTATATATTTTCGATACATTTTTAATATTTAACATGGCATTCACCTTTTCTTCAATCAAGTATATTCTGGGTGGAATGGCTCCTAAAAACAATGTTAGGGAATGATGATTTTCTAAAGAATCAGAAAGTAAATTTGGATTAATACTAGATCCAGCTGCCAAGACTAGCAAAATTCCGGTGTTCGACTTCTAAGTTAGCATTGACGATGCCTCACCATGTAATCTAGCCCCAGGCGCCTTACGTTTTTCTTATCAAAAACAAAAAAACTCTTTCCATTGAAAGAGTATCATTAATTAAAGGAAATGATTTATCTTTCAGAATGGATACATTCTGTAGGAGTTGGCACCTTCCTTGCTATGCAAGGGGTTGCCGGACGTCATAGGGCCCTTCCCTCAGTCTCTCTGGATAAATTCCATATGTAATTGGTAAAGTATGATAAAATCATACGCTAGATTTTATACTCTGTCAATTAATTTTTAGGACTAAGGATGGAGTTGTATAATTCTGTTCGTCGATCTTCATACACGGGGATTCGGGTTCTTATTTCATCTACAATCGAAAAATCAACATCAATCACCGCAAGTTCTTCATCCTCAGCACCAGTCCATAGGACATTTCCCCAAGGTTCAATAATCATCGAATGACCATTAAATTCATTATTTGGATCATGACCACGTCGATTTACAGCAATGACAAAACATTGATTTTCGATCGCTCGTGCTTGTAATAAAATTTTCCAATGATCCACGCGTTGTTTTGGCCATTGAGCAGGTACGAAAAGTACTTTGGCACCCGCTAGAGCATGGGCTCGTAGCCATTCCGGGAAGCGTATATCATAGCAAATTACGCCGCCTGCTTCGATATTATCTAAAGAAAATCGATTCATAGCATCTCCGGCTTGCAAATATAAATGTTCATCCATTAATTGGAAGAGATGAGCTTTATCATACTCACTTACTAACTCACCCTGATTGGAGTATATATACATTGTATTATAAAATTGCTCGTTTTTTTTCGTAGCAACCGATCCACCGATAATGTGAATCTTCAATTCCTTCGAAAGTTTGGAAAGGAGCTCTTTAGTCTTTTTTCCATCTTGATCCGCTAGTTCTTCGAGGTGAGGTAAATCAAAGCCTGTGTTCCAAGTCTCTGGCAAAACAACAAGCTCCGCACCTTTTGTCGCTGCTTCCCGAACCCATTTTTCCACTTGGGAGAAATTCTTTTCCGGATCAGAAAAGGCGATATCCAATTGAATGCATCCAATTTTCATTTTAAATCACTCCTCTAGACAAGTTGACTTAAAGATTATAAGATTTGGCTTAGAATTGCAACTATTTGAGAATGTTCAAAAAATCTGGTAGAAATGACTTATTGATATTTATAGTTGGCGAAGGTAGACCTTCCGTTAAGAATGATCAAAAGCCTGCAGGGGACGCGTTCTGTAATAGTTTTTATCTGAGTTTGCAATAGTAGAACAAGTTAATATTAGAACAATGTCACTTATATCCACTTTTTTGAATCCACAATATAATGTAAATGAGGTCAAACGATGAAACTTTCACGCAAAATGAGAACTCTTCCCGAACAGTTTTTTGCTGCACTTGTACAAAAGGTAGAAAAAGCTAAGGCGGAAGGGAGAGATATTATTAATTTAGGGCAAGGGAATCCGGATCAACCGACACCTCCTCATATTGTAAAGGCTCTACAAAAATCAGCAGAAGATCCAATAAATCATAAATATTCCCCTTTTAGAGGCTTAAAGGAATTAAAAACTGTAGCTGCAGACTTTTATAAGCGAGAATATAACGTAGATATTGATGCTGAAACAGAAGTGGCCATTCTCTTTGGAACTAAAATTGGTTTAGTGGAATTGCCATTAGCGCTTTTAGATCCAGGTGACCTAATGTTATTACCTGATCCTGGTTATCCAGATTATTTATCTGGGGTGAAATTAGCAGACGTTCAATTTGAAACGATGCCGTTAATTGAGAAAAATAAATATTTGCCTGACTATGCTGCACTTTCTGAACAAGCCAAAGAACGGGCAAAACTCCTGTATATCAATTATCCGAATAACCCAACAGGAGCTGTAGCAGATTTAACTTTCTTTGAAAAAACCGTAGCGTTTGCGAAGGAACACAACGTCGCTGTTTCTCACGATTTTGCTTATGGAGCAATAGGTTTTGATGGCAAAAAACCGATTAGTTTTCTGCAAGCCGAAGGGGCCAAGGATGTTGGCGTTGAAATGTATACTTTATCTAAGACATATAATATGGCAGGGTGGCGTGTTGGTTTTGCGGTTGGAAATGCGGATATCATTGAGGCGATCAATTTGATTCAGGATCATCTTTTTGTTAGTTTGTTCCCAGCTGTGCAGCATGCCGCCGCTGCAGCTTTATCGGGCTCGCAAGAATGTGTTGCGGAATTGGTCGCTTTGTATGAACAGCGTCGTAACGCTCTTACAGAAGAATGCCATCGTATTGGTTGGGACGTAACGGCACCACAAGGTTCTTTCTTTGCTTGGCTTCCCGTAGCTAATGGTTACACGAGTGAGGGATTTGCCGATTTATTATTGGAAAAAGCCGACGTAGCAGTCGCTCCGGGTAATGGTTTTGGCGAATTTGGTGAAGGGTATGTACGAGTCGGCTTGTTAGTTGAGGAAGAAAGGCTAAGAGAAGCTGTTCGTCGAATCGAGAAATTAAATTTATTCTAATGAAAAACTCTTTGCGTCAGCAAAGAGTTTCAGACTGTAGACAAACACCATGAATTTTGATGTTTGCCTACAGTTTTTTTCTTTTAAAATAGAGATAAAGCTAGAAAGGTCGATTTCCGCTGCGAGCGGACGCTTTCCGCGGGCACGGCTTCAGCCGCTTCCCTCGCTGCGCTCAGTCCAGGGTCTTCAGCTCGCGCTGTTCCCGCTAGAGTCGCCGCTCTCCGCTCCAATCAACGTGTTTCCTATTAACTGAATGAGGTGATGGATATGATGACGAAGAATCAAATTAATGAACGCGAACAGCTGGAAATGCTGACAATAGAGAAGTTGGTTCCTCTAGACCATCTGGTGCGCAAACTGGATGCGGCTATTGATTTCTCCTTTATCTAACCATTGGGAGACCCTGCATAGATCCTGTCGTACTGATCAAGATGACATCCATTCAGTATACGTTCGGCATCCGTTCCATGCGCCAGACAATCAAGGAACTTGAAACGAATGTGGCATATTCCTGGTTCCTTGGCTTTCATGCAGAGGTTCCTCACTTTTCCACGTTCGGAAACTCTTTGCGTCAGCAAAGAGTTTTTGTATCACGGTTAATAAATCCCAATCTGGTCAAAAAACTTTTTAAAAAAATGAACGTTTTAACAATCTGGAACGTCCAATCTATAGAACGGTCAAAAGGGGGATGGGCTTCTATTGAATGAGAGAGATGAAAAGCGATTGATACAAGCGGCAATAAAGGGGAGTGATGAGGCCTTCACTCAACTTTTCCAAACGCATTATCAATTTGTTTATAAATACCTAGTAAAAGTAAGTCTTGACCCCGATTTGGCAGAAGATTTGATGCAAGAGACAATGCTTAAGGCCTATATTCATTTCTCCAGTTTTAAAGGTGAATCGAAATTATCAACATGGTTCATTTCTATTGCGTCAAGATTATTTATTGACCATCAACGGAAGACAAAGCGAGACCGAAAAAGACAAGAAAAATTACAGGCTGAAGCGATCAGAAAAATGCGATGGAATGTAACGATAGATGGTTTTGAATGGACGGAATATATGGCGCAATTTGCAATGCTAGACCCAACGATCCGAACCCCGATTCTTTTACGACACTTTTATGGTTACACGTATAAAGAAATTGCTCAGATGCTTGGCTTAAAAGAAGGTACAGTTAAAACACGAGTTCATCATGGTATGAAGAAAATTCGGAAGGAGTGGTCGTGAATGAAAGATTCCCGAGAGCAAGAGTGGCTTTCTCGATTTAAACAAGATTTAGAAAAGCTAGAAAAGCCGTTTGAGGCAAAAGTTCCGGAGCAAGCACATATGATACAGGTTCTCCAGAATTTTAAAACAAGGCGCAAGCGCGCCTTTCGGCGAGAACTGATTGCTTTTCTCATCACGGCCTTATTCATACTCACTTCTTATAGCGTGCTGGCATTTAAACTTACCTCCATTTTTATTTGGATGCAAGGATTGCTTATTTGTGGGTTGCCGATCATGTTTATTGTGGAAAAAAAGCGACGCAAAAAGCGAGATGAGGTGTCTGATTATGAACTCTGAAAAGTTGCTTATTCTCTTGCTCGTTTCGCCGATTCTACTTACCCAAAGTATTTTGTTATTTATCGATGCCAAGAAAAAAGGATCCTACGCTTGGGTTTGGGGAATATTGGGACTTCTACAATTTCCATGCCCAACCATTTTTTATTATTTCTTTGTTATTCGACCATCTCGCAGAAAAGGAAAAAAGGAGGACTAGTAAAGTGAACATTTCTTGGGAAATACTTGCCCCAATCATTGGCTTGCAGCTTATTTTGATGACCGTAGCGCTTGTAAGTTGTGTCAAGGAAGAGGAAACCAATGGTCCAAAATGGTTATGGATCCTCATTATTGTTTGTATAAACTTAATTGGACCTGTCCTTTATTTTATTCTCGGTAGAAAAAGACAATAGGAGGGGAGAGCACATTGCTTACTGTTCATCAACTTAGAAAAAAGTATAAAAATCAAATGGCCATAGAGGGGTTGTCCTTTACCATTGCAAACAATCAATGTGTTGCACTTTTAGGACCAAATGGTTCAGGAAAAACAACAACTTTAAACATGTTAGCTGGACTTTTACGACCTACAGCAGGCACAATTCAATTTTTAGGGAAGCCTGAAATTAATCGCTTTGAGTTAGGATATTTGCCCCAATATCCGGCTTTTCCTCCATGGATGACGGCGACAGAGTATCTAGATTTTGCCGGGAAACTTTCTGGACTTTCGACAAACAAACGGAAACAAAATAGTGAGGAAATGCTAGCATTTGTTGGATTGGAAGAAGTAAAAAACAAGCGAATTGGCGGTTTTTCTGGAGGGATGAAACAACGGTTAGGATTAGCGCAGGCAATGGTCCATGAACCAAAGTTATTGATTTTAGATGAGCCTGTATCTGCTTTAGATCCTGAAGGCCGTCGCGATGTATTAAAGATTATGCAGGAATTAAAGAAAAGCATGGCAATTTTATTTTCAACCCATGTGCTTCATGATGCTGAACAAGTGTGTGATCAAATAGTGATGCTGAAAGATGGGCGCATGAAATGGACGGGTTCTTTAGTGGATTTAAGGAACATACAGCAGACAGATACCTTCGCTTTGGAAGTATCGGAAAACCTGACAAATTGGCTTCCGAGTAAAAGTTATCTCCAAAATATCCACTTTTTATCTCCTAATGCCGCAGAATTCACCTTTAACCATGATAAAGGTCGAGATCTTCTTTTAGCAGATTGTCTGAAGGATCAGTTTACTATTATCCGCTTTGAACAGAAAAGTTATTCATTAGAGGAGGCGTATATGGAGGTGGTCAATCAATGAATGTATTCCTAACATTAGTACAAAAAGATTGGATAGAAGCGTGGCGAGATAAAAAATGGATATGGCTTCCGGTGGTGATTAGCTTATTAGCGATCTCACAACCTATTAGTCAATATTATATGCCGCAAATTTTAGACATGGCCGGTAATCTTCCGGAGGGCACGGTGATTGAAATCCCTGTTCCTACTGGGGGAGAGGTGTTGGCAGGTACGCTCGGACAGTTAGGGATTATCGGGACAGCCATTTTTGTTTTGAGTGTAATGGGCAGTATCGCTCATGAGAGAAATAGTGGGGCTCTTTCACTTGTGATGGTTCGTCCTGTCCAAGCCTTTCAATATATCATAAGTAAATGGGTGTCTAATGCGATCATCCTCTTATTTTCTTTTGTAGTAGGCTATAGTCTCTCCTATTATTATACGAATTTACTGTTTGAGCGAGTCGAGATAAAGGCATTTTTAGGAAGTCTTTTTATTTATAGTCTATGGATTCTATTTGTTTTAACGATAACATTGCTGACTGGAACGCTTTTGAAAAATGTAGGAGGAATTGCTGGTGTAAGTGTGGTGGTATTGGCAGTTTTATCACTTGGTAGCTCTCTTTTCCCGAAATATATGGAATGGAGTCCCGCTAATGCTCAAAGTCAGGCGAGCGAGTATTTATTAACAGGAGGGATATGGGGGGATTCACTAACGCTGATGATTATCGCAAGCCTAATGTTACTGATCGGTTTATTTTTATTCACTGTCTATTCATTTAAACGCTATGAACGATATTAAAAAATGGAGATCGGGACAAAGGCGCTCTCACTAAAGAAAAAATAAACTGCTATGTGGATATAACTCGCCCCATAATATGCTTCATTTTTGAATGTAACCCCAAAAGTAGAGGACAAAGCCTAATTTTTGGGGTTACATTGTTTCTGTGGACGGCTGGTAAGCTTCAGACCAACACGATGTTGCGCTCTGAGCTCTTCCATCCTGAAACCTATTTCGCGATCTTACTCGACACCTTAACGCTGACCTTCCGCAGGAGTGAGGGGAGTGCATTGTTCGTCTTTAGTGAATATATTAGTTATGCCCCCAGCCACTTTATAGATAAATGGCTCCTGTAGAGTTCTAAGAAGACCTATTTACATTCCTAATGTCTTTTTGGAAATAGCCGTTTTATAAGCTTGATATAGAATTAATGCGATAACGGATAAAATCAATCCAGAGATATACGGTAACCCAGTCGCTGTTTTAAAGAGCCAACCACCTAATGGCGGCCCTATAATCCGGCCAATGGAATCGAAGGAAGATAATAATCCAGTCGTATTCCCATGCCCTGTTGTTGATGTTTTGGTTAGTAGGGCTGATACACTTGGGCGAATCACACCATTTCCAATTCCGAATATTGTTAAGTAAATGGCGGCTGTTGTAAAGCTATCAATTAGTAAGATGAGTCCGAAGCCAATTGCGGAGATGATAATTCCAAGTTGGATCACAGCTCCTTCGCCGTATTTCTTCGTTAATCTACCTACTAGGCCACCTTGAACGATTGCGCCAGCAAGCCCCATAATCATAAAGAGATACCCGAGTTGAACAGTTCCTAGACCTGCCTTTTTAGCAGCAAAATAAGCAAAAGTCGCTTCAAGACCAGCCATAGATAAAGAAACAAACAATTGTAGTATAAAGAGAATTGAAATGGGACCATTTAATGCTTTAAACATAGATTCTTTCTTTCCTGATTCCATTCCCCTCTTTTCAGCAGGAAGTGATTCCCGAAGGATGAATCCAACGAGGAAGAATGTAATCAAGGAGGAAACCCCAGAAAGTAAGAAAGGTGTACTTAAATTAGACTCTGAAAAAACTCCGCCAATAGCTGGTCCTAGAATAAAACCCAAACCAACCGAAGCTCCTACAACACCCATTCCCTTGCCACGATCTTCAGGAGAGGTAATATCTGCTACATAAGCTGTTACAGTAGGCATATTTGCTGATGATAATAGTCCACCAATAATTCTTGCAGCAAATAGCATCCAAAGTTTAGTGGCGAAGGCCATTAAAAAGAAGGAGATGGCTAGTCCGAAAATCCCAATCATCATAACTGGCTTGCGGCCGATACGATCGGAAATTTTCCCCCAAATC
Organism: Lederbergia galactosidilytica; assembly: GCF_017873565.1. Lineage (GTDB taxonomy): Bacteria > Bacillota > Bacilli > Bacillales > Bacillaceae_C > Lederbergia > Lederbergia galactosidilytica. Next base: position 43,827 of record NZ_JAGGKH010000004.1, on the reverse strand, counting down.
GGTGAAAATAATAACTGCATAAGAGAATAAACAGCCATTAATAAACCTAATTGTGTAGGGCTAGCTCCTAAATCTTCTGCGTAAAAAGGAAGGACAGGGATAATAATTCCAAATCCGACCATGACAAGAAACATAACAGCAAATAGAATGGGTAAAGCTCTTTTTGTTTCCATAAACTTGCTCACTCCAAATCATCATGAATGAATAGCTTGACGAGGATCTATAAAAGATGTTCATCACTAAAATTAATACATATTAAAAACTAGCTCAGGGTTGACTTTCTAGTTAACATGAAAGAATAAGACTCAAGCTCATTCACTCCCATATTAATCGTAAGTTCGATTACTTATCTAAGCGAGAAGAGGCTGGGACATAACTAAAATGCTAAGCCTGAGGAGGCTTGACACTCGGGAACGCAGGCTAAGTTCGCGCCGTCCTGGCGGCAGGCTCAAAGCGCAACTTCCTGTTGCTTCACCTACACTAGTACTTCCTGGTACGTCGCAACGCCTGCATGTGACTTTACCTAAGCGAAAACACTTTTGTCCCAGCCTCAATAAATCTTCATCTTCTCAGAAAGTTTGCGACTACTTACACAGTATTATGTAATTTCTAAGGTGTGACCATGAAAAAACTAACTATGATTCCTTAAAAGTTTAACACTTTGCTTGGGAATATCCTATAAAAAGCGCTAGGAAGATGTGAAGATTAAATGAACACTTGATTTCACGAACATTAATGGTAAAAAACAAAATAATATTCGTGAAATCTATTGACGTTTTTAGGTCTTTTATGCTATTAATAGAGATGTACTTAATTGAATCATTATTTATTGAATGTATATGTTTGGGAATATGGCCCAATCGTTTCTACCAGGTAACCGTAAATTGCCGGACTACATGAATGAGGATAGAATAATCGTGGACCATCTATCTAGGTTGAGGAAGAAAGTGGCCCAATTTTTATTTCTATTTACAATGTAGGCGTGCCTGGGTGAAAGAAGCCCAGGCTTTTTGCATTCAATGAAGCGTGAGTAGCTACGTATAAGATCTACATGCTGTTCCTAAAAAGTTTACTAGCATTTTAAGCTTTGAAGAGATAATAGGAGGAATAATGAATGCAACGCTATTTTAATTTTAGGGAATTAAATACTAATTATCGTCAAGAATCTGTTGCTGGTTTAACGACGTTTTTGGCGATGGCTTATATTTTGTTTGTCAACCCATCTGTGCTCAGTGATGCTGGAATGGATCAAGGGGCAGTTTATGTTGCAACAGCATTGGCTTCAGCCATTGCCTGTTTAATTATGGGGTTATGGGCAAAATACCCTGTGGCTCTTGCACCAGGAATGGGGATAAATGCTTTCTTCGCTTATACAGTTGTACTTGGCATGGGTATTCCTTGGCAAACGGCTTTAGCAGGAACATTTATGTCAGGATTAATCTTTTTTATTCTTACTTTAACAAAAATACGTGAAACGATTATTAATGCCATTCCTGAGCAGCTTAAGTTAGCTGTTGCGGCAGGTATTGGTTTGTTCATAACTTTTATTGGCTTTCAGAACGCAGGAATTGTTGTCGATGCTGATCCAGGTACAACAGTTGTTGCTTTAGGAGATATTACAGCCCCAGGAACTTTATTGACCATATTTGGGATTGTCATTACAGCATTCTTTATGATTCGTGGATTTAAAGGGGCCATATTTTATGGAATGATTGTAACGGCGATTGCGGGGATTATATTCAAACAAATTCCATTACCAGATGCGCTTGTTTCTACTATTCCAAGCTTAAAACCAACTTTTGGCGTTATGTTCGGCAATTTGGGAGATTTATTCACTCCTCATTTGCTCGTTGTCATCTTTACTCTCTTGTTCGTAGATTTCTTTGATACGGCTGGCACACTAATGGCTGTTGCCCGTCAAGCAGGGTTATTGGAAGATGGAAAATTACCACGCGCTGGCAAGGCTCTTTCCGCAGACTCGGTTGCGACTATGATTGGAGCAGTTTTAGGAACATCAACGACTACATCTTTTGTCGAATCAACTTCAGGTGTGGCGGCAGGTGGGCGCTCAGGCTTCACTTCTGTCGTGACAGCAGGGTTCTTTATTTTAGCGTTATTCTTTTCTCCATTACTTAGTGTGGTAACATCGGAAGTAACGGCGCCCGCTCTAATTATTGTCGGGATCCTAATGGCATCCTCTCTGGCAGAAATTAAATGGAAGGATTTTGAATTTGCGATTCCAGCGTTTATGACAGTTGTGACGATGCCTTTGACTTATAGTATTTCTACTGGGATTGCGCTCGGCTTTATTTTTTATCCATTAACAATGGTGTTCAAAGGGAAATTTAAAGAAGTTCATCCGATTATGTATGTGCTGTTTGTCGTATTTGTTATTTATCTAGGATGGGCAGCTTAGTAGAGTGATAGATTTAACATGACCGATAGCGGGAATGCTCAATACAGAATGGGCATTCTTCGCTTTTTATTTTATAAATAGAAAGATGGACTTTACTTTAAATCCGAACTGTCCAAGAAGAGAAGGGAGACCTCATCATGAGAAAGAAAATATATGAAGTAAGTCAGCAACTATCGAAAGTGGCAAGAGGTGAAGAGAAAGCAGAACTTGTCATCACCAATGGCATATTAGTAAATGTTTTTACAGGAGAGCTGTTGGAAAATATCGATGTATCGATTGTTGAGGGAAGAGTAGCATATGTTGGAACGTCTGACCATACGATAGGTGAAAATACGCAGGTGATCAATGCTAAGGGCAAATACCTAGTCCCTGGATTTATTGACGGCCATATGCATGTAGAGAGTACGATGCTTTCTGTGACAGAGTTTGCGAAGGCTGGACTTGCCAAAGGAACAACCTCCATCTTTATGGATCCCCATGAAATTGCCAACGTTTTTGGGGTAGAGGGTGTACGGTTGATGCATGAGGAAGGCCAACAACTGCCTTTGAAGGTATTTACAACCTTTCCTTCATGCGTTCCTGCTACAACAGACTTTGAGGATGGGGGAGCAACCTTAAGTGTTGAAGATATTAAAGCGGGGATGCAGTGGGAAAATGTTGCAGGACTAGGCGAAGTCATGAATTTTCCAGGAGTTGTTTATGGGGATCCGCTTATGACTGGGGAAATTGCGGAAACTATCAAAGCGAATAAAACAGTGACAGGGCATTTTCCAGCGGACGATTCCAAAATGCTACAAGCCTATATTGCATCTGGAGCAGATTCTTGTCACGAAACAGTGACAAAAGAACATGGATTAGAAAAATTACGTCTTGGTATGCATTTGGTGATTCGTGAAGGGTCTGCTTGGCAGGATGTGAAAGAAGTTATCAAGGTTGTGACAGAAGAACATGTTCAAACAAACAATATTAGTTTGGTGACAGATGATGTCTATCCCCAAACACTCGTTGATAAAGGCCACTTGAATCATGTAGTTCGTCGTGCTATCGAGGAAGGGGTTGATCCCGTTACAGCGATTCAAATGGGAACGATTAATGTCGCTCGCTATTACAAAATGGACCGCGATTTAGGCTCGATTGCACCTGGAAAAGTGGCAGATATTTTGTTGATTGAAGATATTCGGAAATTGGAACCAAGTACAGTCATTGCGGACGGAGAAGTGATCTATCAAGATCATCAGCTAATGAAGGAATTTCCAACCTTTGTATATCCGGAACATATTCGGAATTCTATCAATCTAAAACAAGCTTTAACTGCAACTGATTTTCAACTTGAAAGTAAAAGTAATAATGAAGAAACAAAAGTCAATGTCATTAATGTCATAGAAAATAGTGCCCGTACCGAGAAAATGACTACGGCTTTGAAGGTTAAGGATGGGTTCATTGAGCCAGATCTTGAGCACGATATTCTGCAATTAGCGTGTATTGAACGTCACCATCAAACAGGGCAAATCTCCTTAGGTTTCGCCCACGGCTTTAAGTTAAAACAGGGTGCTGTGGCCTCAACCGTGGCCCATGATAGCCATAACTTACTCGTGATGGGAACAAATGCAGAGGATATGGCATTTGCTGCTAATGAGTTAGCTAAAATCGGTGGAGGTATGATTGTGGTCGATGATGGAAGAATCTTGGCCCAAGTAAGTATGCCGATAGCAGGTCTCATGTCTGATCAACCATTGGAGACGGTTGTAAAAGAGGTCCAACAACTTGAAGCAGCCTGGAAAACATTAGGTTGTCCTATTCATGCACCATTCATGACCTTTTCTCTCATTGCTTTACCTGTCATACCGGATGTACGAATTTCCAATCGTGGGCTGGTTGATGTAAAGGAATTTAAAATGATTGATGTAGAAATAACGGATTAATTTTAAAAAAGAGAAGCTACGCTGGCTTCTCTTTTTTCTCTATCGAGTTTGCATGGCACTCCTAAAGGAAACGTACTTTGGGGTTTACTTTAATTTCTACTCATCAATGTTTTCCCACAAAAAGTTAGCGATGAGTTGATCGACTACCTCAATTTCATGTAAACCAGAATGGGTAGCCGTTATACTTGTGACAACCTTCCCTGTAAATTGGTCTGAATTGATTAGATTTCGATTGGCTAGGGCGCTTTCTAATGAAACCAGACCGTCCCCTGTCAAAGGATCCTCTACAACTCCTGCAATTGACAGTACTTGAATGTCATCTGGAAAAGATGTTCGATGATGGCTTAATTTATTTAGTGCTTGGGAGTTTGGTTTTAAATCGATCAGTGCTTTCCCATAGTTTCTCTCAAAATAACCCTTTTGATCAATTCCGAGAAAAGGACTTCCAATTGTTATTAGACTTTGAACTTTTGGATAGCCATCTTGATTTTCTGTACTCTGAATATAATTTGTTAAAGCCAGCCCACCCATTGAATGACCGACAACATTGATTTCTTCAATATAATAACGTTCCTTTAATTGTTTCATGATCTCTTGTAGCCACTTTGTTTGATCGCTTAATTGGGCGCGATTATTCTCAAAAATGACTTGGATAAATGGATTTTCAACATTTTTAGGGAGTGTCCCTCTAATTGAAACACGGCCATTTTTGTGGACAAAACATACAAGGGTTTTTGTCCCCCAATTTTGTTGCTCCATTCGTTCTAACATAGTTGAAAAAGAGCGTTCGCTCCCCTTATAACCATGGAGAAAAAGAGTTGGGATAACAGCAGGCGAGGCGGCAACATGAGTTTGTTCATTTATCAATTTTGGACGTGAAATAAAAAGTCCAATAATGAGTATACAAATAAAAAATAATCCTATTCCTGAATATTTCTTTTTCATTAAATTCCCCCTAAAGGTTATACTTCTATTTTACCATATACTGTAATAAATGTTATTCAATTGTTGTATTTTGTTTAAAAATATTTCAAATTCATTACAAAGAGTAATTGTTAAAAATTTATATGGAGATTTTTGCGCAAATTTGCACAACGTTGTTTTGCGCTTTATGTGCCGCCGCAAGGACAGCATATATTTAGTCTTTGTACACTTATCTCCAAGGGGCCAGCTTCCACTCTAATCAACTGGTAAGGAAAATACAGTGACTAACAATTTACCTTTCTTTAACAATAAAGTTCGAGTGCTTTTCACTATAAAGCAATTATGAAATAAATTGACTCATTCCTTTAAGGAGATCTCAAGAATAAGGATCCCCAAAAAAGGTGATAACTGTCGTAGGGAGGTATTGCCAAATGGTATATGTAGAGGTTGCAATCGCAGTCTTATTATTGGCCGCATATATACACTTTCAACGTGCTAAGCGGAGAAATAGTTATGAACTAGATTTAATTAACCGACAATTACATTCGAGTGAAGAGGTTAAATGGACTTTAGCCATGGGACTATATTTAAGATTTAAGCAGGAGGAAGATTTAGCTTTCGAAGGTGATGAACAAGAGAGGGAAGTGGATTCACAGTACACGAAGAAATTTATTAAAGAGGATCCTTTAATATTTGAAGATTTTGTAGCAGATATTTTCGAAAGAGCAAAGGGAGGAGAAACAGATGTCCTCCCATCTAGGCAAGATTTTGGAATTGATTTTAAACATAAGACAGAAGAAGGCTTATTTCTTGGACAAGTGAAGTGTTGGAAAGACGATGTCGATTTTGAGCCCATTGCTCTTATCCATTCTAATATGGTAAAAAAGCAAGCGGTTGGCGGATATGTTATTACTACCTCGGACTTTACAGATGCAGCAAAAGAGTATGTGGAACCTTTAAATATTGAATTAATTAATGGAAGAAAGCTAGTGGAACTTTGGATGGAAGCTTTGCAAAGCCATGAAGAAGAAATAAAAAAAGTCCTACCTGGTTTGTATCAAGCGGAACCGGAGGAGGGATAATAGGATTGTTTCTAAAGAAAATGGTAAAGAGTCCTTATGCAAGGGATAAGGAAGGGGAGCAAAATTGCGCCAAATTTAATATGATGAACACCACCTTTAGAAAATCGAAATACATTCGCACTTCGAAAAGCCATAAAGTTTATTCCTTTTATTATACACCTCGAGTTGGCGGTTTTATAGATGTCCTCATAGGGGAATAGAGACGTATAGAAAACACTCTCTCCTTTTAAGTAAAGAAGAGAGTGTGAGGAGAACTTAAGGAACGATATGTCCAGCAGCTTTATAAAGGTCATACCATTCTTTTCTTGTTAGGATGATCTCAGAGCCCGCACAGGCATCCTTGATCCGCTGAGGAGTCGTTGTTCCAAGGACCACTTGGATATTTGCTGGATGGCGAGTAATCCAGGCAGATGCGATGGCTGTATTGGTGACCTGATATTTTTCAGCTAATTCATCCATCACTTGATTTAATTCCGGGAATTTCTCTAAGTCACCTAGAAAAGGCCCTTCAAAGAATCCGTTTTGATAAGGAGACCACGCTTGAATCGTAATATCTTTTAAACGACAATACTCTAAAATACTACTATCGCGATTGATCGATTGATCGACAGGCATATTTAATGCAATACCAGAATCAATTAAAGCAGACTGGGCAATACTTAGCTGTAATTGATTAACGACTAATTTATGTGATACATATTTTTGTAGTAATTCTATTTGCATAGGGTTGTGATTTGAGACCCCAAAATAGCGAACTTTCCCGCTATTATGTAATTCATCGAAAGCTTCTGCTACTTCCTCGGGTTCCATCAAAGGATCAGGACGATGCAGCAGCAAAAGGTCTAAGTAATCCGTTTTGAGCCTTTTTAAAATCCCTTCAACAGACTTGACAATATGCTTTTTTGAAAAGTCATAATAATTATCTTTTGAATGAATACCACACTTACTTTGTAAAATCATTTTATCCCTTATACTTGCATTCATTTGGATGGCATCAGCGAAAAGGGATTCACATTCTCCCCCACCATAAATATCCGCATGATCGAAGAAATTAATACCTTCCTCCATAGCTGTGCGAACCAAATTTCCAATCTCGACTTTCGTAAGTTCATTGATACGCATATTTCCCATCACCATATTGGAAACATTTAAACTTGTATTTTTTATTGGAAAGTACTTCAATTTCTTCTCCTCCTTTACCATTTTCATATTCATACAATACCGATTTGGATGAAAGCGGTCAATTATTATGTTTTATTATGAGATTTGTTTTAATTGAAGAGATGTACGGAAGTGTTGGCAGTTAAAACGCCTTCGAGTATTCTTATGCTTTATAGAGCATTTTGTAGAACTTATAAGATTCCCTATCACTGACTTTAGCTCAACCCGAGTATTGGAGTTTAATAGATGGAGATGGAGAATTAGCGGAATTGTACGACAGTCAGTTAAACTATATAATTGAAGTCATTAGTTTCGTTCGTTTCGTTTGAGTTGTCTTTCTTTGCGTCAGTTTTTATTTTCAATAAATATTAGACAAGCTATTTTAAAGGGATACGGTCTGTGAGAAGATTGAGGGATAATAAAGTAGGACATATTAACTAGGCTATGTTGTTAAGCATCGTTCACGGACATCTAGAGAACGATGATCTTCAAACTAATGTTTTTTAGAGGTTCTCCAACTTGTTTATCTACAAGCCTAAAATACTACTGATCTGCTTAGAACGATCATAGAAGGTCTAAGAGAAAATGATGTAATAACACTTGTGAAATTATTCACATTATTTTTGAGCTAATTTTATATTTAAAAATTTAGCGATACAAACGTAAAATAAATATACCGAATAATCAAACAATTAGTGGAGCGAACTGGAGTTGCAAGTAAAAAATATACAATGGGGGTTTTATAGGATGAAAAAGATAGTATCTATTATGATCATTAGCATGCTTCTGTTTATTCTAGTTGCATGTGGGAATAGTGGAGCAGATCAAGCAGAGTCAGGAAAAATTGTTGTTTCTGGGAAAGAGTTTACAGAGCAAATTATTATGACACATATGCTTGCAGAATATCTTAAAGCGAATACAGACCTAGATGTTGAAGTAAAAGATGCTTTAGGTGGGGTATTCGTACTCCAAGAAGCCATGAAGAAGGGTGATATTGATTTATATGTTGAATACACTGGGACAGGTTATTTGAATGTTTTAGATGAGGAATACAAACCTGGTATGAGCCCAGATGAAGTGTATGATGAAACGAAAAAAGGTTATGAAGAAGAATTTAATACAACCTGGTTAGAGCCACTTGGATTTAATAATACATATGCTTTAGCTATACGAAAGGAACTGGCTGAAGAGTTGGATGTTAAAACATACTCAGATTTAGCCAAACATGCCTCAAAACTATCTTTTGGAGCAGATCCAGAATTCTTTGAAAGAGGAGATGGTTATGATGCACTTATTGTGGAGTATGATACTGAGTTCGCAAAGCAGGTAAATATTGATCCAGATTTAATGTATTTGGCGGCAAAAGATGCGGAGATTGATGTTATCACTGCTTTCTCGTCTGATGCAAGAATTAAGCAATATAATTTGGTCATTTTAGAAGACGATAAAAAATTCTTCCCACCTTATTATGCTGCACCGATTATTCGCCAAGCAGTTTTGGATGCTAATCCTGACCTAGCAGACACACTTAACAAATTAGCGGACACCTTGGACGATGAGCGTATGCAGGAACTGAACGCCCAAGTCAATTTGGATAAGAAAGAACCAGAAGATGTAGCACTTGAATTTTTAAAAGAAGAAGGGTTAATAGATTAGTTAAATAAGGTGAGTTGTGTCCTTAAAAATGAGGATCACAGGCTTATTTTGCAACACGTCCTTGTGACCTATGTTCAGCAGGTCTTAGTATTTTGATACATCAGGATATATAATCTACGACTCAGTGATGATACGTCCTGTATGGAACGTCGAAGTCATTATTTACTGTGAGTAACACTGAAGTCAGTATATCTTGTAAAAATTCGGTATCTAAAACTTCGCATTTGCGAACTTCCTTCGTACAGATTGACTAGTGGCGGGCGTCGTCGATTGACGTCAGCGATCTTAGCCTCTGGGTCCATTTATCTCCCTTTTTGGGAGCAAGGTGCACAACTCTTTCGGAATGAACAAAGTGGGAGGCTTTTATGATTAAATTTGAAAATGTAAAAAAGCAATATAAAGATGGTTTTGTTGCGATAAAAAGTATTAATTTAGAAATAAATAAAGGGGAGCTTGTTACATTAATTGGACCGAGTGGTTGTGGGAAAACAACCACAATGAGAATGATTAACCGCTTAACAGAACCTTCGGCAGGCAGAATATTGATTAATGGGGAAGATACCGCTAAAGCAGACCCGGTTGAGTTAAGAAGAAATATCGGCTATGTCATTCAGCAAATCGGGCTATTTCCACATATGACAATTGAGCAGAACATCTCTCTCGTTCCTAAGTTAAAAAAGGCAGATGTGGAAAAAACAAAAAAGCGAGTAGATGAACTACTAGACCTTGTCGGTTTAGATCCTACTACATTTAAAAAACGGTATCCTTCAGAATTAAGTGGTGGGCAGCAACAAAGAATTGGCGTAATCCGTGCTTTAGCGGCAGAGCCGGATATTATTTTGATGGATGAGCCTTTTAGCGCTTTGGACCCTATCAGTCGTGAACAACTTCAAGATGATATTGTCAATCTTCAGGAAGAAATTCAAAAAACAATTGTCTTTGTTACACATGATATGGATGAAGCGATTAAAATTGCCAACCGCATTGTCATTATGAAAGATGGAGAGATTGTTCAAGTAGATACACCGGAGCAAATACTCAGACGTCCAGCCAATGATTTTGTCAAAGGATTTATTGGAGAAGAGCGTCTTAACCAAGGAATAACATTACCGACTGCAAGCGATATGATGTACACGGAAGTAGTGACTTCTTCCCCTAAACGAGGACTAGCTTCCGCACTTCATATAATGAGAGAGAAAAGAGTGGATAATTTATTTATCACTGATAAAGATAAACAATTTCACGGAGTTGCGACACTTGAAGCTTTAAAAGAAAATTACCGAAATGAAGACTTGATCGTGTCAGATATTATGAAGTCAAATGTCCAAACATTAACAGCTGATGCAATCCTAACAGATGTAGCGGAAATATTTACAGAAGGGCATACAAGTGCTATTCCGGTGCTAGATGATGGGAAATTAGTTGGGATTGTAACAAGAGCAAGTATGATGCGTGGACTAGCCGATATGAACGGAAATGGAGGTCATGACTGATGGAACTAATCGAGACATTTATTAAGAGAAAAGATGCCATCTGGATTGCCTTCCAAGAACATCTATTTCTGGCCAGTGTTGCAATGGTACTAGCAATCATCATTGCTGTGCCACTAGGAATTGTTTTGACTCGGAATAAAAAAATAGCTGAATTTGTTATCGGTATAGCAGCTGTTATTCAAACTATACCGAGTTTAGCTTTACTTGGTTTTATGCTACCGCTATTTGGAATCGGTAAAGTTCCTGCGATTATTGCGTTAACTCTTTACGCGCTTCTTCCTATTCTAAGAAATACGTATACAGGAATTATCGGAGTGGATCAATCGTTAGTGGATGCTGGAAAGGGGATGGGCATGACCTCAAAACAAATCTTGTTTATGGTTGAATTGCCACTTACTTTACCAATCTTGATGGCTGGAATTCGGACATCAACCGTTTTAACCATTGGGGTAGCGGCCTTGGCAACCTTTATAGGGGCGGGTGGACTTGGTGATCTCATAATTAGGGGACTGAATGTCATGGATAAAAATCTGATTTTATCTGGGGCCATTCCGGCAGCTATCCTAGCGATCGTTTTTGATCTATTATTAAAATTGTTAGAAGACAAAGTAACACCTAAAGGATTAAAATCATAATAAAACAGGCAGGATCATTCTGAAAGATCCTGCCTTATGTTTGTTTAAAGTATTAAATACATAAAATCCCTTTTAAAATCGGCGTCAGTTTCTCCGCGACGCACATAAATCCTAAATCAGTAGCATGGGAGCCATCGACCGTTTTTTCATGGTTGTTTTCGCCTAAAAGGTCGGTCCCATCATAAAAATATAGCCGCTGATCGCCCGCTTTCTGTAATTGTTGAATAAGTTGTTTCTGGAAGGATAGACGCTCTAATCGCTCCTCTCGTAAAATGGGATTTACAATTTCATAGGCATACGGGTATTTGGAAACTACCAAGATGGGGATATCACGGTGATACTCTCGATACAGTTGGATAAATCTTGGCAAGGTTTCTTTATACAAGGCTGTACTGACACAATTTGGTTCATAATCTAATACAAGACAAGCGGGATCTTTTATTTCGCGAATTAGTCTGGCCATATTGGCTTCTCCCTTTCCATTTCCTGAGAATCCGAGATTAATAAATTCCTGATTAAAGCGCCTACTTAAAATATTAGGATATGCCATACCTGGTCGGGACGCACAACCTCCTTGAAGAATGGAAGTTCCATAGAAAATTACTTTCTTGCTGGTTGTATATGGCGAAGGTGGCTGTATAACTGCATCTGGATCGAGCCCAATTGCTACTTCTTTCACTCCTTGATAGAGTGGGAAATTTAACGTGATAAGCACAGGCTCTCCATTCTGTCTTTCAAACAATGTCACTTCATACTCTTCTTGGGTGTGGTCATATTTCGTGACCCCAACAAATTGTTGCTCTCCAGGTTCCCCTATATAACAATCAAATCCGCATTGTCCGGTAGCTGGCATATGAAACATATTGGCTTTTCCTTGAAGCTTTACTTTTAAAGCTAACTGCCTAGAAGAGGTGCGAAAACGTATTTGCCCGCCCGCTGTACAATTAGCTAAAACATCAACCGCTTCTGTCACTTCAAAGTTTGGTTGCTTTGGTAATCGCCGAAATGTTCTATCTTCCTCAAACCAAGCGAAGCCATTAATTTCGAATGGGCTCTGTTTTGGATTATGCCATTGTAGCGGTATGCCAGACAGTGAATGAGCCTTCATATGCTCATCTAATCTTCCAACATTCATAGATTGCCTATCTTCACTCATCTTTTTCCTCACTTTTTAAAATATGACGTTATTTAGAATATTCTCCCTTGGGTGCGGAATTCCTGCATTTCTTATGAGCTGGAAAAATAGGAGGAAGAGCAAGTTGCCTGTTTTGCAAAGAAAAAGGGAAGATTTTTGCCTTCAAGGCTATTCGCAGTGAATGGACAAATCTAAAAAAGCAAACAAGTCCGTTGATAGAAAGGTATTTATCGAGATAAAAAGTAGAGGGAAACAAATAAGCTCTGAGAGTATTTTGAAAATAGGAACTTTACAAAAAAGAGGGGAATGCTAAAATGGAGATTAATTCCAAATTTTTTAAAAATAAAGGAGGAAATATCCACCTCATTTGCGATGATAATTTAGTTAACTGTACGATTTTATAGGAGCTTGATAAGGAAGTATTGCCTTCTCAGGTTAATAAAATGTTTGGTTGAGGAGTATTTAAGTAAAGGCAGTTAGGGAAATATTGGTAGCTACACAGTTTCCCATTACTGAATTGATTACCCAGCGTTTTGCTTGGATCCTCTGTTATATTCCATTTGCTTATATAGGAGTTCAAGTCTTAAGGGATGGGAGGGGAGAGCTTATTACTTTAGGGTAAAATCAACAAATGGGTCCTAAACAAATTCAAATAGTAGAGTAAATTCGGCCTATCCAAAAGAACAATGAGTAAAGAAATTTAAAACATATAGAAAGAGAGATTCCTTTGTTTAAAACAACCCAGACTTTTCATCCCGAAGTGATGATTTCAAGTATCTATAATAGCTTAACCAAATCAGAGCAGAAAGTGGCAGATGTGTTGAAGACGAGTATGAATGAATCAGTGTACTGGTCGGTTTCAGATTTAGCTGAGTATGCAGCGGTTGGGGAAACCACAGTCATTCGCTTTTGTAGAAAATTAGGTTATAAAGGGTATCAAGATTTCAAACTCGCTGTTGCCCAAAATAAGGTTGACACTGATAGTCAAGATTTCAGTGAAATTACAGAAGCAGATAGTTTAGAGGTGTTAGCGCAAAAAATTACTGCTGAAAATGTGACAACGATTCAAAATACATTTAAAACCATTCAAATAAAAGATTTGGAACAAGCAGGAAGGAAAATTATTCAATCGAATAAGCTCTATGTATTTGGAGTAGGAGCCTCTGGAATTATGGCTCAACAGGCACAATACCGTTTTATGAGAATGGGATTTAATGCAGAATCAGCAACAGATTCACATATTATTGCTATGAATAGTGCAATAGCCGGTCAAGGAGATGTGATTATTGGAATTTCTACCTCTGGGAGTACGAAAGATCTTGTAGATGCCTTGAAAATTGCTAAAGAAAATGATGTTTTTATTATTTGTCTTACAAAGCATTTGAGATCACCTATTACGAAATTTGCTGATATCGTCTTGCTGACATCGACGAAGGAAAGCCCACTGCATGGAGGTGCCTTTTCATCTTCTATTTCTCAAATGCATGTTCTAGATATATTGACAAAATATATTGAAATGCAGGAACAAAATCGAGCTATCAGTACTTTGAAGAAAACGGCTAAGGCTGTATCAAATAAACTGTATTGATAAAAGTTCTGACCAATAGAGTGATTCTCTTGGAAGATATGGAGGAGAAAAATGAATAAAATCATGTATATTCCTTTAGACGAGCGACCTTGTAACTATCAATATCCACAGTTATTAGCCAAAATGACAGAGTTAGAGCTTTTAGTCCCCCAAAAGTCTATTTTAGGAAATATGAAAAAACCCGCTAACATAGACTTGTTAGTTTCATGGATGGAGCAAAAGATTGAAGCTGTTAGTCATTTGCTTATTTCGATCGATATGTTGGTATATGGAGGGATTGTTCCTTCGCGGCTTCATCAACTGACATATGAAACGTGCATGGAGAGGTTATCCTTTTTAAGGTTAGTAAAGGAAAAAAAACCGAATTTGAAGATATTTGCCTTTGATTTGATCATGAGAGTGCCTGCTTATAATAGTAGTGAAGAAGAGCCAGATTATTACGAAGAATTTGGTGAAGATTTATTTCGACTAGGTTGGCTCTATGATAAAAGAGATCAATCCCTATTAAACGAGCAGGACAGCATGGAATTAAAAGATATTGAAAAGAAAATTCCACTTGAAGTACAACAGGATTTTCTTCAGCGCAGAACAAAGAACTTCTCCGTTACGCAAGAAGTGGTGAACTTGGTGGAGGAGGAAATCATTGATTACTAAATTGTTCCTTTAGATGATAACTCTCCATTTGGATTTTCGCCTAAAGAGCAACGAGAGTTAATGCACGTAATTGCTATACGTAATTTGCTAGATAAAGTGAATATCTATCCAGGAGCTGACGAAATTGGCTGCACATTGTTTGCTAGAGCTTTTTGTGAAATTCACCGGTATGTTCCAGAGATTTTCATTCGCTATTCTTCAACAAAAGGTCCTTTTATTATTCCAAAGTATGAAGATCGCATATTATCTGAAAGTATTAAGTCTCATATAATAGCCGCAGGTGGAATTCAAGTAAATAATGAAGAGAAGAATCATTTTATTTTAATGGTTCACTCGCCTGCCATCGAACAAAGGGAGATGGCTGAAGCGAGTTTGAAAGTAGAGAAACGGCATCGTTCCTATTTTTCTGAAGTTAATATTCGAGAATTTGTGGAAGCGCTTATTTGGCATGCTAATAAAGGGAAGCTTATTGCGATAGCTGATGTTGCTGTATCGAATGGGGCTGACCACTTACTGCTGCAGCTTTTGGAAAAAAAAGATGTGTTTGATCACCTAATCTCTTATGCTGGTTGGAATACAAATGGAAATACAATGGGAACTGTGATTGCGCACGCAATTATTACCTCTTATCATATGCAAGACGAACGACCAGCCCATCAAGGACATCTGCAAGCGAGTAGAGAGTTTTTCTATTTACGTCTTGTAGAAGATTGGGGCTATCAAACGATCGTAAGAACGAATATCTCCCAGAACATACTTCCTGAATTAGACTTAACACCGAGGTTTTTAAAAGACCAGGTTGATCAGGTGACCCAGCAAGTGGAAAACCAATTAAATCAATTCATTGGAGAGCATTTATCTAGTATAAAAGAAGGGAAAATCTCTTTGCATAATGTTTATTTACCATGGAGTAGAATGTTTGAAGTTGGCTTTACATTAAAACTGGAATCTCAAGAATTATAGTTTTTTATTAAAAGACTGGGGGAATTTAACACCATACGGTATTCCTCTAGCTCTTAGTAAAACTATTAATATGGGAAGGTGAAAGCTCATGTATAAACAGGAAATGACAGCCGAGATTGTCATAATTGGTGGGAGTTTGGGTGGTTGTGCTGCGGCATTGGCAGCATGTAAATCGGGAGCAAGTGTGATTGTGACTGAGGAAACGAAATGGATTGGTGGTCAGTTAACGAATCAGGCTGTACCACCAGATGAACATGGTTGGATTGAACAATTTGGGTGTACGCGTAGCTATCGAGAGTTCCGAGCAAGGGTAAGACAGTATTATCACCAGCATTTCCCATTGAATGAGCATGCAAGAAAGGCTCCTTTTTTTAATCCAGGGAATGCCATTGTTAGTCAAATCTCCCATGAGCCGCGAGTGGCATTGGCCGTTTTAAGAGATATGCTAGCTCCGTATATTCACAGCGGAAAACTAAAAATCTTAGAAGAAACAAAGATAAAGGCTGTTGAAACAGATGGAGATACTGTGATGGCTATTGAGGTGAAACAGCTCCAAACGAATATACAATTTGTGTTGGCGGCTCCTTATTTTTTAGATGCAACCGACATGGGAGATGTATTACCGCTTGCAAAGATTGAATATGTGACAGGTGCTGAATCACAAAAGGAAACTGGAGAGCCTCATGCTTTAGTGGGAGAGGCGGACCCAATGGACATGCAGGCAATTACCCATTGCTTTGCTGTTGACTATGTTGAGGGTGAAGATTACACAATTTCTAAGCCAAAAGATTATGACTTTTGGCGGGATTATCAAGCGCCATTTTGGCCGAATAGGCAACTGAATTGGACGGGAGTAAGTCCGATTACTTTGGCTCCCGTTACATATGGATTTTTCAAAGAAGAAGGGAAGTTTTCTCTTTGGGAATATCGGCGCTTAATTGATCAAGGAAATTTCTCGAAAGGACTATATGAGAGTGATATATCGCTGATAAATTGGCCACAGAATGACTATTGGCTAGGTCCGATTATTGATGTGAGTGAAGAAGAAAAAAGCAAACATTTAGAACAGGCTAAACAATTGAGTCTATCTTTATTGTATTGGTTGCAAACAGAGGCACCTCGTCCTGACGACAAACAAGGTTATCCGGGGCTACGTCTCCGCCCAGATGTAGTAGGAACAGATAATGGACTAGCCATGATTCCCTATATACGGGAATCAAGAAGAATTAAGGCAGAATTCACGGTATTAGAGCAACATGTCAGTACAGCTGCCAGGGAAACGGAACAGGCTGAGCTGTTTGAGGATAGTGTAGGAGTTGGCAGTTATCGGATTGACCTTCATCCAAGTACTGGACTTCGTTCATTTATTGATATTTCGAGTCTCCCTTTTCAAATCCCTTTAGGTAGCCTTATTCCGGAAAGGATTAACAATTTATTACCAGCTTGTAAAAATATAGGAGTGACTCATATTACAAATGGTTGTTATCGGTTACATCCAGTTGAATGGAATATTGGAGAGGTAGCTGGTTACTTAGCAGCATACTGTCTAAAGAATAAAGTGATACCACGACAAGTACGTAACAGTAAAAACATGTTAGAGGACTTTCAAAAACATTTAATTCATGAGGGCTTGGAACTGCAATGGCCATCTATTGTGCCTGTATAAAGAATGAGTTTAAGCGCTCAAAGTAAGTTAAAAACATTGTCAACAAGAAAATGATTAAGAGAATGGTGGAATTTCAGATGATTTACGGTATTGGTATTGATATTGGTGGTACAAAAATAGCAGCAGGGATTGTTAGTAACACAGGGAAGGTTATATTCGATAAAAAAGTTCCCACTCCGAAAATGGGGAGAAGCGAAATTTTAGCTCTTTTAAAATCGCTTATTTTAGAGCTAGAAGAATGGGCTGAACGGAATGCATTGCCTCTTAGTGGGATCGGGATTGGGACAGCAGGACAAGTTAATTTTTATGAAGGAAAAGTCATATCTGGAACATCGAATATTAAAGACTGGAATGGTGTCAATCTTCGGGAAGATATTGCTACTTACTCGACTTTGCCCGTTTATGTGGATAATGATGTGAATGTGTTAGCGTTAGCAGAATCGACCTTTGGAGCCGCAAAAGGATATGAAGAAGTAATATGTCTAGCCCTTGGTACAGGAATAGGGGGTGGAATTCTTACAAACGGGAAGTTACTTAGAGGAGTTTGGGGAGGAGGCGCTGAGCTTGGTCATATGTCAATTGATTTGAATGGCGATCCTTGTAATTGTGGGCTTCATGGCTGTTTAGAAACGTATGCTTCTGGAACATGGATTGCCAAGCACATGCAGATGCTCCGAAAAGAAAAGGGGCTATCTAATCATGTAACAAGTAGGGATGTCTTTGAATTGTATGAGAAAAATGACCCGCTCGCCACTCAAGTGATTCAGCATATGGTTCATGGTCTAAGTTATGGAATTGTTAATCTTATCCATTTGTTCAACCCCCAAGTAATTATTTTAGGTGGCGGTGTGATGAGTGAAAGACAATGGATTGTTGAAATGGTTCACAAGAAAATTAGCACAATGGGGATGAAATCTTTAGTTGAGAATGTGGAGATAAAACTTTCTGAGCTTAATCATCATTCTGGCTTCATTGGTGCAGCCCTTCAAACATGGTTATACAAGTAGTAGAAAAAGCACCAAGGATAGTCCAGGCGCTTTTGTTAAAAGGTTTCTGTATAGGTTACATGCCTTTCCCGGCATGATTTTGACGTGAGTGATTCTTATTTTTTACCTTTTTCGAACCACTTAGCGGTTCAGGTTGCCCTGAATGTTGCTTATTTTGCTTTTCTTGACCTTTAGACAAGGAATTCACCTCCTTTAGTCTCTTGTATAAAAAGGAATATAGGAGTATGTTTTCCTTTAACTATTTAAATTATGAAGTTTTTAAATGTATGTAGGGAAATAATATCGAGATATTGGGGTAACAGGTGAAGAGAATTTTAGAATAGCGGCTTTAACTAAAAATTAGGTTTCTCTTTATTTTTAAAAATGGAGGTAGTTTTTTTGCAAATCGAAGTGATTGTCCAAAATTTTGTCGATGCAATCAAGGCACAAGAATTAGGGGCGGATCGTTTAGAACTTGTGATAGGGATTGAAGAGGGTGGTTTAACACCAAGTTATGGAATTATTAAGAGTGTGCTTAATCATATTGAAATTCCAGTCCAAGTTATGGTGCGACCTCATGGGTATAGTCATATTTATTCAGAACTTGAAATGACAGTGATGTTGGATGAGATTAAGTATATGCATGAGTTAGGAGTAAAGGGGATTGTGATTGGAGCGATTACACCTGATCACACAGTAAATCTTCCATTTATTGAATCAATTATTAAGGCTTATCCAGATTTGGATATCACGTTCCATCGAGCCTTTGATGAAGTACGTTCATTAAAGGAAGCTTACGAAAGCTTAATCCCATATAAAAAACATGTTAAAAGAATTTTAACTTCGGGTG
This sequence comes from Lederbergia galactosidilytica, assembly GCF_017873565.1. Lineage (GTDB taxonomy): Bacteria > Bacillota > Bacilli > Bacillales > Bacillaceae_C > Lederbergia > Lederbergia galactosidilytica. The sequence continues at coordinate 24,696 of NZ_JAGGKH010000004.1, read as the reverse complement.
GGGAATCCTCATGTTTAGAGGGAATAGAACAATTGCCATCATTAGTCCAGCTTGCACAAGAGTTAAATGGCCCGCAAATATTATTAGGGGGAGGTCTTGATCCTGATAATATAGAGAATATACATACAAAAGTAATGGCTACTCAATATCACTTTGGCAAAGGTGTTCGAAAGCAAAACTCCTTCCAAAATACATTTGATATAGATAAAATGCAAAAGCTTCAATCTGTGTTAAAATAACAAATTTCAAAGGTTGTCTTTGCCCATTGCTTATGTAGGCGAGACAACCCTTATTTACTGTGGAGAAGGGGCGGAGCTACGCTAGAAAGTTTTTATTCATATCATAATGAGTAAAATGATGAGAAGTCTATCATAGTTAATAAACTAAATGGCTTCGCACACATGGCATATGTATAAGGAGCAGGGGCATCACTCATATTTTTTCCTGATTGGTCGTAAGTTATGAAGAGAAAAAGTGGAATAGGTTTTAATTCAATGACCTTATCAGTTAAAGTGGTAGTAGGGAGATGGAGGGTTAATGGCTCGCAAAGAATAATTGCTTCTAATCTCAGACATCTATTATTAAGAAAATAGCATTGACAAAAAATACAATACATCTGTATAATATATTGAAAGCGTGATCATAGGAGTTTTTACTCCGGTAGATTATGCTCCCAACCTTTGTTAATATTTCGGGTGGAGAAGAAGAGAACCCTTAAAAAAAGTAATGACTCTAATTTATGTTGGTGTTCATTACCTTTTTTAAGGGTTTTTTCTTTTACCCTAAACATCCCTTGTTGTATATCTTTTCCATTGACTCCTCTTCCGATGATTTGGCAAACATTGCAGATATCTCTAAATAGACTCTAGAGATTCTGTTTCGTGTTACACATCGCTCTTTCAGTGTACTTCTTCCTGGAAGGGCTGCTAGATCAAGCGAGTAGTCCCTATCGGTTACTTTTAAATGGAAATTTTCCCTCTCGATGAGCATGTAATGCTGTTGATCATGATACCGGCTAGAAAAGTGGAAAAGGGAAGGGATATTATGTCGTTTTTATATTATCTGTTTGACGAATATATTCAAGGCCATCAGGAAATGTTTATCCGTGTCATCATTAGTGGGGTCCTTGGGTTTCTTATCGGGTTGGACCGTTCATTTAAAAGCAAACCAGCAGGAATCAAGACCTACACCTATGTTTGTGTCGCTTGCACACTTATAACGATTATTTCAATTCAGAGTGCAGAAATGCTGAGTCAGGAAAATAGTGGGAAAATGATGGATCCTATGCGCTTAGCCGCTCAAATTGTTTCAGGTCTAGGATTTTTAGGAGCTGGGATGATTTTGAAGGATGGACTAAAAGTGATTGGTCTTACGTCTGCTGCCATGATCTTGTTTGCAGGAGGGGTTGGAATAGGGATAGGGGCAGGATTTTATGCGATTGTTATTTGTGCTGTTGTTGTCTCCTTTTTAATTACAAATGTGGGATTATTACTAGAGAAGAATAAACTAGAAAGTCATAAGGAAGTAGAAATTGATATTGAATCATAGTCAATGAGCACCTAGTCATATATGATAAGAAAAGGAATAATATTATATAAAGGAGTTATTATTATGACTAAAATATTTGCACATCGTGGTAGTTCAGGAACACATCCAGAAAATACGCTCGCAGCTTTTAGAGAGGCAATTAGACTTGGGGTCGATGGCATTGAATTAGATATTCAACTAACAAAAGATGGCGAATTAGTAGTTATCCACGACTATACATTAGATCGAACTACAGATGGAACGGGAAAACTCCTTGATTATACGTTAGAAGAACTTAAAACATTTGACGCCGGCATTAAATTTTCGCCTGAATTTACTGGTGAAACGATTCCTACCTTTCGTGAGGTATTGTCCCTATTTCAAAATACTGATATTAAACTAAATGTGGAAATTAAAAAGCCTGTTAAAGAAGAGACTGGAATTGAGGAAAAAATGATTCAACAACTTGAGGAATTTAACTATATCAACCGGTCGATTATATCTTCCTTCAACCATGAATCACTTCAAAAAGTTGTTTCGATTAATAACAATCTTGAGTGTGCTATTTTGTATATGAAAAAATTTGCGAATCCATGGGAGTATGCGGCAGAAATTGGAGCAAAGGCTCTTCATACCTATCGGCCTGAAACGGATAGTAAAATGGTGGCTGAAGCGCAACATCGAGGTTTCCCAGTGAGGGTATTTACGATTAATAAAGAAGAGGATATGACTAGATTTTTTGAAATAAAAATAGCCGCTATTTTCACAGATTACCCTGAAAAGGCTATGAAACTGTTAAAAGAAACAGGGAAGAAAGAATGGAAAAACTGATAAAATGACTGCTAGGTTTAGATCTATAATTTATATAGTTTGGATGAAAAAGATAGAAAAACAGCTTCCCTATTTGATTGTTTTAGAAAATAAATAGGGAAGAAGTTTCTAAAAATTTAAAAAGGGGTCTTGAAATTACCATATGTTTACATTATGATTTAATCAATCAAATTGATTTATATTATTTGCCTTTACGGCAAATCGATTGGAAGTATAGGGACGATAGGGATGAATGCTTGATTTAGAGGACTATCCACAAAGGGATGTAAATGAGTAGGAGGAGCTTTATATTTTGAGGGAGATATAAAGGTTACTAATTTAGTGGAAGAGAACCACCTATAGTAGATACAGGAGTTTTATAAGCATCCAATCCGATTGGTATTAATCGGTAAATGTAAAGGGAAGGAGTGTTGAAATGAAATGCCACATTATAAATTACTAGCGCTTGATTTAGATGGAACGGTTTTAACGGATGATAAGAAAATAACGAAGGAAACAAGAAAATGGATTCATAAAGCTGTCGAGGAAGGTGTAACAGTTATCTTTTCAACTGGACGCGGCATCCAAACTGCTGGAGCCATTTGGGAAGAATTAGCTCTTGATGCCCCAATGGTTTTAGTTAATGGAGCTGAAATATGGAAGGGACCAGGTCAATTATGGGAACGACATTTTATTAATAGAGATGATATTCGCTGGCTTCATGAACAAGCAATGAGAGCAGGTGCGAAATTCTGGGGTTATAGTGTCGAGAGTCTTACTCATAAAAAGGATTGGACAGACGAAATGTTTGCAAGAGATTGGCTAAAGTTTGGTATGCATCATACCGATCTTGATGAGATTCAGAAGTTAAGAGAGTTATTACTAGAAAGAGAGAGCATAGAGATTACGCGCTCAGCACCTATTAATATTGAAATATCATTAAAGGGGATTTCCAAAGAAACAGGAGTGCGAAGAGTTTGCGAACTTCTCGGAATTACCATGGATCAAGTGATGGCTGTTGGCGATAACTTAAACGATCAACGTTTAATCCGAGCGGCGGGACTAGGTGTTGCCATGGGAAATGGAGATGCTGAATTAAAGAAAATTGCCGATATTGTCACTGAGTCAAATGAAGAAAATGGTGTAGCCAAAGCCATTGAGCGTTATTTATTAGGATCATATAATCCGATAAAGGCGTAAAGTTTTGGATATTTTAGCATGAAGTGGGGATGAGAAATTGCTCAAGCCAAACAAATTAGATTATACATCAGAGCAAGTTAGTTTATTAGTCAGTTCAGAATCTAAAAGTCAGAAGCAAATAGAATCACTGAATGAGTCAACTTGGAGTATCGATAAGGAGGATACCGTTCAGGTAGCACCTGGTGTGAGGCATTCTCATCAATTATTACGAAATGGAAAGTTCCAGCAATCTATACACATTCTCCAAGTAGATTCACATAATCAGTATATTACCCCGATTGTATTTTCATCTAAGGGAAAAGTTGAATTTTTAGAGACAGTCGGAAATATGCAAAAGGAGCTTATTAAAGTAGGGAAAAATATTATTGCTGGGGTAAATGGAGATTTCTTTAGTTGGTTAGGAGTTCCAACGGGATTACAAATTTGTAATGGTGAAATATTCACCTCTCCATCCACAATTAAGGTTTTACTAGCCATTATGGCAAATGGGCAGCCTTTGTTAAAGGATCAAGTAAAAATGAATGCAACTATTTCGTTTGAATGCGGTTACAAAATGCCGATAGAGTCAATTAACCGCACAAGATATTTGAAACATACCGATCATGCCTTTCTCTATAATGATCGGTTCGGTTCGTCGACCCGCACTCCCGAAGGTGTAGTGGAAATTGTCATCAAAGTGCCTGACGAGCGCATCTTTCCTAATAAACAGATGACGGGAGAGGTAGAATCCATTAATCAATCGGCTAATACCCAGATTGAAAAGGGAAAACTTGTACTATCTGTAAGTGGAGCTGGGGCTGAGTGGGTTCAAGAGCAGCTGCAGATCGGGGAGCGGATTACTATTGATATTTCCTTGGAGCAAGGTTTAAATGAAGCTCGTCATGTTATTTCAGGCAATTCGACTTTGGGGTATGTACTTCTAAAGGATGGAATGATCTCACCAAAAATACTTGATCAAGAAATTCCTTTGAACCATGATCGACACCCACGAACAATGATCGCGGTGAAGCAAGGAAGATTATATATTTTCGTTGTAGATGGAAGACAGCCGGGTCATTCAAATGGTATCACTTTAGCAGAAGGAGCCTTTTATTTACAAAACCTTGGGATGGAGGCAGCCATTAATATCGATGGGGGCGGTTCGACGACTTGTTATATTCGCCAACCTGGAGATGAACTACCGACCATCGTGAACCGTCCATCTGATGGATTTGAAAGAGCAGTAGGAAATGGCCTGTTTTTCCAATCAATCGCACCTATTTCTACTTTAAATACTTTAATTATAAAACCTGATTCTCCAATCCTTGTTTTAGCTGGGAGTAAGGTTCAAATTGAAGTAAAAGGGCAAGACCGCTTTTTAAACGCTGTTACCGTTCGACCTACCAAAATTATTTGCTCTATTGAAGGAAATATTGGATATATGGAGGGGAATAACACTTTTAAAGCCGGTACAAGGGCAAGTTGTGGGAAGCTAAATGTTCGTTCGGGTGACGTTACACAGCAATGCTCTATACAAGTAATCGAAGAAATTGCTCGTTTTGAGATTCACCCAACAACAATTGTTGTTGAGCCAAATGGTGAAATAGAATTTGATATTCACGCTTTTGATCACGAGGACAGGAAGGTATGGATTTCTCCAGATCAACTAGATTGGTCTATTCACGGAGGAATAGGCAGTGTTTCAGAAAGGGGAGTTTTACAGGCTAGCCAAACAGTCAAACAGGGAAAGATCATTGCGAAATATAAAGAGTTAGAAACGGAAATTCAAGTTAGCGTAGGAAAGGCACCAGTGATTTTGGCCGATTTTGATACCCTACAGGGACTAACTGTATATGGAGAGAAGGCGGTTGCTAATTCCGTTACATTAACGCTAGCTCCTAGACCTGAGCCCGTTCGATTCGGCACCTTTTCTGGAAAATTAACTTATGACTTTACGAATATATCAGGTGCTTCGAAAGCAGTGATTCAACTTTTGGATAGTAATGATCAAAAGGGATTAGAGGTTGAGGGAGAACCCTATCGGTTTGGACTTTGGGTATATGGAGATTCAAATAATCATTGGTTACGCATAGGAATTTCTGATGCCAATGGAGAAAGTCGGTCTCTCAGTTTAACAGAACCCGGTGGCTTAAATTGGACAGGTTGGAAATACGTTTATGCAGATATAGCAGATAATACGGCATTCCCTATTACAGTTCGTTACTTGTTTATCACAGAAACGAATGATGCGAATAAAAATGCCGGTACCCTTTATTTTGATTGTTTGCGGGCTGAGTATGTCAAAATAGATGAAGACTTAGAAGGACCAGTGTTTAGTCACCCTATCCCATCACCAAATCAAATTGTAAAAGACGACCATCCAATAGTAAGGCTAACTTTAAAAGATAATGAAAGTGGCGTGGAGCCTTCCTCGATCCAAGTATGGATTAATGGAAAAGTGGTTGAGCATACCTTTGACTCCGCAACTGGGGTCGTATCTGCTCAAATCGCTTCATCTTCTCAAAAACGGAGCTATCAAGTAGTTGTTGAAGCGGCGGATAGAAGTGGAAATCCAATGGTACCAAAAGCAAGTTGGAGATTTGAAAGGGTACCTTTACAAAATCTTAACGAGAGCTGAATGATAAAATCAAATTGATTTATTATAATATGATGGAAAGCAGCCTAAGAATTTATGTAGTAAATTCAAACTGGAATAAGGGGTGATTGACAATGAAAAGTGCTTACGTCGAAAAAGGACAAAATACAACAGTTAAGATCAAAAAAAAGTTTAATGTACGGAGACGAATTTTGAATAATTGGGATATCTATTTACTCCTCGTACCAGTTTTGGCCTATTTTATTATTTTTAAATATATTCCCATGTATGGTGTTCAAATTGGCTTTAAAGATTTTATTGCAACTAAAGGCATTACAGGTAGTGAATGGGTGGGAATGAAACATTTTACACGTTTTTTTGATAGCTATTATTTTTGGCGTTTAATCAAAAACACATTAGGTATTGGGATATATGAACTTGCAGTTGCTTTCCCGATTCCAATCATTCTAGCTTTAATGATAAATGAGGTACGAGTAAACCGATTTAAAAAATTTGTGCAGAATGTGACCTACGCTCCCCACTTTTTATCAACAGTTGTCATTGTGGGAATGTTGTTCCTTTTTCTAAATCCACAATATGGAATGGTGAATAATTTATTGTCTGCTATCGGTTTAAAACCAATCTCTTTTATGACAGAACCTGCTTGGTTTAAAACGATCTATGTTCTTTCTCATGTATGGCAGCAAATGGGGTGGAGTTCAATCATTTATTTAGCGGCATTGGCGGGGGTGCCTCCAGAATTACATGAAGCAGCAAGGATGGATGGTGCTAGTCGGTTGCAACGAATTAGGCATGTTAATATCCCTGCGATTATTCCTGTCATTATCATTCTTCTTATTCTAAATGTCGGAAATATTATCAGTGTGGGCTTTGAGAAGGTCTTCCTAATGCAGAACGCATTAAATATGGAAGCTTCAGATGTAATTGCTACTCATGTATATAAAACAGGGATTATGGGTGCGCAGTATAGCTATTCGACTGCAGTAGGATTATTTAACTCCGTGATCAGCTTTATTTTACTTGTCGTAGTGAATCAAATCTCTCGTAAAGTCAGTGAGACAAGTTTGTGGTAAGGGGGGAATGAAAGATGGAAAAACAAACGATCGGTGACCGAGCCTTTGGAATAGTAAACTTTTTATTACTTTGTCTAATTTTAGTCATTGTCATTTATCCACTCATTTTTGTTCTTAGTGCCTCCATTAGTAATCCCGAATTACTGCTTAAAGGTGAGATTCGATTATTACCAAAGGAGATTACTTTTGAAGGTTATGCCAAAGTATTCAAAAATAATGATGTGATGCGTGGATATTTAAATACCTTTGTTTATACAGGTGTAGGGACTGTCATTAATTTGATGATGACCACAGCTGGAGCGTACGCCTTATCGAGAAAAAACCTTTATGGGCGTAATGTTATCACTGCTTTGCTCATTTTTACTATGTTTTTTAGTGGTGGTATGATTCCTACCTATTTAGTTATTAAAGACCTCCATATGTTAAATACGATTTGGGCTATGGTTATACCTGGAGCGATCTCTGTTTATAATCTGATCATCATGAGGACCTTCTTTCAGACAAGTATTCCAAATGAAATTGAAGAGGCTGCACATATTGATGGTTGTTCAAATCTACAAACATTGTTTCGAATTGTTTTACCCCTTTCAACGCCAATTATTGCTGTAATGGTCTTGTTCTATGCTGTTAGTCATTGGAATTCCTTCTTTGATGGCTTAATTTATTTGACCGATCGTAAAAAATTCCCATTGCAATTAATTTTGCGAGAAATTTTGATTCAAGAAGATGTAGCAGATATGGATGCAACAATGGCAGAGTCAGTTGTTCAACAGGCTATGTCTGTTGAAGGAATGAAATATGCTCTTGTGGTAGTTGCTAATATTCCGGTTTTGATTATGTATCCATTTGTCCAAAAATATTTTGTTAAAGGTGTGATGATTGGCTCGCTTAAGGGTTAATTACCTTTAAATAAAATTTAAGGAGGGGTTATGTCTTGAAGATTAAAGCACTTTCCGCGTTTTCGGTGATGTTATTTCTAATCTTTACCCTATTATCCGCGTGTAGTAGTGATTCTACTGGAAAAGAAGAGGAAAAAGAGAAGGATGAGGAAGCAAAGGCGAATTTTAATGAAGAGGGATTTCCGATTGTAAACGATCAAATTAAGCTGACATTTGTTGCTCCCTCATCTGATTCCCCTGATTGGAATGATATCTTGATTTACAACACATATAAAGAAATGACCAACGTGGATATTGACTGGCAAATGATTTCACAAGAGGGTCTAAAAGAAAAGACTAATTTAATGCTTGCTGGTGGAGACTACCCCGATGCCTTCCATAGTGTAGGCTTGTCGACACAAGATTTAATCACGTATGGGGGGCAGGGGGTCCTGGTTCCTCTCAATGATTTAATTGACAAGTATGCCCCTAATTTTAAGAAGATATTAGAAGAAAATCCGGATATTAAACGCGGAATCACGATGCCTGATGGAAATATCTACTCGTTTCCTCGTATATATGAGCCAGATTTTGACGCGGTACTGGCGAACTGGAAACTGTGGATTAATGAGGATTTCCTAAACGCATTAAATATGGAAGAGCCTATGACACTTGATGAGTTCTATGACTATCTTAAAGCAGCGGTGAATAATGACCCAAATGGGAATGGGAAAGCGGACGAAATTGGGATAAGTGCAAGTGGCGATGGCCATCTTATCAATATATTTAAAGGCTCTTTTGGGTTAGGGAATAGAGGAATAGACCATAAATATGTCGATATGGACCCTGAAACCAATGAGTTAAGATTTTTTCCGATTCATGACGGTTATAAAGAAATGCTTCAATATTTAAATAAGTTATATTCAGAAGGATTGATTATTGAAGATTTATATACGGTGAAATCAGAGGAAACTCATGCACGTGGGGCAGATGGATTGTTTGCGGCAACTGTCACAACAAATCCTCAGACTGGATATGGTCGCGATGAATATATTGGGGCTGTTACATTGGAAGGCCCCCATGGTGATAAACTTCATTCAAATTATGGTTCTTCACTTAATAATGTCGGCGGGTTTGCAATTACAGATAAAAATCAATACCCCGAAGAAACGATACGCTGGATCGATTATTTCTATAGTGATGAAGGAAGTAGACTCTTTTTCATGGGGGTTGAAGGAGAAACCTATGTTGAAAATGAGGATGGAACAGTTGAATATACGGATCTAATCGAAAACAACCCTGATGGTCTTACTCGAACTGAAGCAATTTCTAAGTATTTGACTTGGAGGGCGGGACCCTACCCAGCATTTGTTAAGAGAGATTATTTTGGAGTAAAGACTTCCAATGAGGCAGCTGAAAAGTTTAAAGAAAATCGACCAAAAGAAATCTGGCCACCATTCAATTTTACGAATGAAGAGAGTGAAATTATGTCTTCTGTTGGAACAGATATTGAAGATTATATTACGGAATCTCAAGCGAAGTTTATAACGGGTAAAACATCATTTGATGAATGGGATAAGTATGTAGAGACAGTGAAAAAGGTTGGCTTAGATCAATATATGGAGATTTATCAAGATGGCTATAATCGCTATCTCGAACAAGCTAAGTAGCTGTCTGAGAATATCTTGCTAAAGGGATTATGGTTGAGACTGGGAGATAACTAAAATGCTAAGTTCCAAAGCTGATCAATCCATTTCCATAGCGGGAGAATATGAGTAGACTTCTCCGAAAAGCGAAGTATATTTCCGGAGCGGGGTATATGCACTTAGTACTTTCGTTTTCTCTTTGTGAAAACAATTTTGTCTCAGCCTCAGTCATCTTTATATAAATAAAATCACATAGGAGGGGTTTTATCTTGAAGCTTAAAAAGTATTCCATTTTTGCAGTTGTATTATTGCTAATCTTTTCCATCTTATCAGCCTGTAGTAGTGAATCCACTGGAAAAGGGGAAGAAAAAGGGGAAGATGGTGAAGCTAAAACCGCAAACTTTAATGAAGAAGGCTTTCCGATAGTAAATGACAAAATTAAGCTCACTTTTGTTGCCCCATCAGATGCAGCACCTGATTGGAATGATATCCTTGTCTACAACAAATATGAAGAAATGACAAACATGGATATTGAATGGGAAATGATTTCTAAGGATGGCTTGAAAGAAAAAACAAATTTGATGCTTGCGGGTGGAGACTACCCCGACGCTTTTCATAGTGTTGGTTTGTCTACACAAGACTTAATCACCTATGGTGGACAGGGTGTCCTCATTCCATTAAATGATTTAATTGATAAGTATGCTCCAAATTTGAAGAAAATTTTAGATGAAAACCCCGATATTAAACGTGGAATTACAATGCCAGATGGAAATATTTATTCATTTCCACGTATATTTGACCCAGAGTTTACCTCCGTTATGGCAGGATGGAAATTGTGGATTAATGAGGATTTTCTAAAAGCTTTGGATATGGAAGAGCCAACAACATTAGACGAATTCTATGAATACCTGAAAGCAGCGAAGAATGACGATCCAAATGGTAATGGGAAAGCCGATGAGATTGGTTTAAGTGCAAGTGGTGATAGCAATATTATTAATCTATTTAAAGGTTCATTCGGACTAGGGAATAGAGGAACTGCTCATCCTTATGTCGATATGGATCCTGAGAAAGATGAATTGAGATTTATTCCAATTGATGATGGTTATAAGGAAACACTTCAATATCTAAATAAATTATATTCAGAAGGACTAATTATTGAAGATTTATACACTGTTAAATCTGAACAAACGAATGCACGTGGAACAGATGGATTATTTGCAGCAACATTAACAACAAGTCCAGAATCTGGATATGGTCGCGAAGAATATATTGGGGCACAAACATTGGAAGGACCACATGGAGATAAGCTATATTCCAATTACCGTGCACCGCTTGTCCATACTGGGGCATTTGCCATCACAGACAAAAATCAATATCCAGAAGAAACGGTGCGTTGGCTAGATTACTTTTATGGGGATGAGGGAAGTAAGCTCTACTTCATGGGAGTTGAAGGTGAAACCTATGTAGAAAATGAGGATGGCTCTGTGGAATACTCAGATCTTATAAATAATAATCCAGATGGGCTATCTTATGTAGAAGCGATTTCTAAGTATATGACTTGGCGTGGAGTTACGTATCCAGGAATTGTAAAAGAGGAGTATTTTAAAGGATCAGAAGGTTTAGAATCCTCCAAAGCAGCAGCAGAGAAATTTGTTAATGACCGACCAGAGGAAATCTGGCCTCCATTTAATTATACAAATGAAGAAAGTGAAATCATGTCTTCTGTGGGTACAGATATTGAAGATTATGTGACTGAGTCCCAAGCCAAATTTATCACAGGAAAGACATCGTTTGATGAATGGGATAAGTATGTAGAAACCGTGAAAAAAGTTGGTTTAGATCAATATATGGAAATTTACCAAAATGCTTATGACCGTTATCTAGAACAAGCTCAATAATTTGAATCTATTTGGAATTGAATGGGGATGGGAGACACTCTCATCCCCGATTATGTGAACTCTAATGTCACCAGTTTCTTATTAAATGGAATGTTAATAGAGGCTTAATGTACTGGTATAATTTCTCCATTTAAAATTGGATTATTGAATTTTATAAAGGCATTAAACTATAGAGGAGGAAGCTTCTAATATGAAAATCGTACAATACAATATTTTGGATGGGTGCCGTACGAAGGAACGTTATGCCATGCTTTTTGAATGGTTGGAACAGCAGGAATTTGATATTGCTGGTTTTAATGAAGTGAATGATTGGACAGAAGAGGAATTTCAGAGGGAAATGGAAAAATTGGGAATGCCCCATACGTATCTTTATTTGATGAAATCGAGTCCCTATTCCATTGGGATTGCTTCAAAATTTCCCGTGAAAAAGGTTTATGCCACAGAGGCTCCTCCATTTCATCATGGCTTACTTCATGTGAAAATTCAGCAGATTCATTTTCTCGTAACACATCTTTCACCGTTTGAATCCACGATAAGAGAGAAAGAAACAGCAGAACTTGCTCGTTATATTCAATCTATCCAAGAGCCACTTATTTTAATGGGTGATTTAAACACTTTATCGCCACTTGATCAGGAATATTATCGAAAAAATCATACAAAAGATAGAATGATTCAACGGTCATTTTCCAAGCGACAACATATTGTAGATGGAGAGATTAATTTCTTGCCAATGCAGACTTTACTAGATGCTGGATTGCACGATATCGGAATTGGTGAGTCTTTGGATTATTCTCTACCAACAAAAATCAAAGGAGAATTACAAGAGCCGATTTATGTCCGAATTGACTATATGCTAGTTAATCAGGCGATGTTGCAACTAACTCCACAATCGATGATCATTCGTGATGAGTCTGTTAATACGATTTCTGATCACTATCCTGTGCTAGGCCATTTACAGGAGAAGTCGCCTAAAGAATAAAGGTAAGGAGGATTATGAATGAAGAAATATATTACGTTTGATTTGGATGAAACCTTGATGCAAAATCCATTTAGTAAGTGGGTTTTTCCCGAAATTGAAAGTTTAGTAGCCCCTCATATAACACTGAACGATGGGATATTTCCGGAAATTAGAAAAGAACATAAAAAACGCCTAAAAGAGAATAAAGATGTAGCTGCTTATGATTGGGATGGGATTTTAGAACAGATTTTGCTCGAGCAAAATATTCCGCTTACTATCAATATCGCAGAATTAGTACAAAAACATGCGGAAGATCCTAAAGTATATTTACTAGAAAATAATACCTTGACCGTATTAGCGGAATTAAAGAAAAAGGGCTTTTCCTTAGGAGTAGTGACAAATGGCTATTATAAATATCAATATCCTGTTATGGAGGCTATTCAGTTAGTTGAGCAAATCGATCGAGTGATCACACCTTGTAAAGTGGGCTGCGCGAAACCGGCCATGCACATGGCGGACCCGTTATTAAAAGATGGAGAAGTAATTGCTCATGTGGGAGATCGCTTAGATCATGATGTATATTTTGCTAATCAATTAGGAGCGATATCCATCTTAATCGATCAGCGAATGCCGGAAAATCTGAAGTTACTCACTCCCGAGCAAAGAGTGCAGCAACACGACTATCTAACAGAAATCTTTCAAAGAAAGATATATGGGGAACTGCTTCCTAGGGAGCAGTATAAGCCAAAGCAGATTATTCATTCTATTGAAGAATTGCTTGAAATTGAATGGGAGTGACAAATTTAATCTAAGTCTTAATCTTTTTATACTATTAAACCTAAAAAGGGTGATTCCATGCGAATTAGAAAAGGGTTGAAGTTATTAACAAGTATATTGTTGCTTACTACTATCATAATTGGTCATCAGGCTACAGCTACACAAGCAGGCGATCATGAGGAAATTATAGTGAATGAGGAGTACCAAGTCTCTCCTGGTGTGTATCATAAAAGCATCAAATGGAAAGAAGGAGATACCCTCAACTCGCTTCGTATGATGGAAGTGGATCTTCAAGATTCATTTGTTCATTTCACGCCATACTCATCCAATGGAAAAGTCTATGGGCTAGAAACAGTTGGAAATACCATTGATGAGATGGGAGAGCAAGGAAAGCAAGTGGTTGGAGGAGTGAATGGTGATTTCTTTAGCTCTGTTGGTATCCCATCAGGTTTACAAATTGTAGATGGAGAAATTTATACATCCCCACGAAGTATAAAAGCACTTGTAGCTATTTTTCCCGATGATTCCATTAAAATGGAACATTCTGTTGAGATGATGGCCGAATGGAAGGCAGAAAATGGAGAAGTTTTGGGGCTAGACATGGTCAACCGTTCAAGAGTCGCTACACATAATGATCGTGCATTTTTATTTAATGACCGTTTTGGGGAATCTGCCAAAACCCCAGAAGGTGGGGTAGAAGTCATACTGGACGTAGGCGAAGGAAGCGACCGTTTTATTGCGGGACAAACTATACAAGGGACTGTGACATCTGTCGAGGAAACAGCAGATACCAAACTAGAAAAAGGAAAGATTGTTTTATCGGCGGTAGGAACAAAGGCAGATTGGATCATGAAGAATATAGGAGTCGGAGATGAGGTTAATATTGACCTCAATTTTACAAAAAATATTAATCAAGCAAAAGATGTTGTCTCAGGTAATTCTACCTTGGGGACAGTTCTATTAAAAGAGGGCAAGATCTGGGAAGAATTGCTTGAAGATAATAAAAATAATACAGAAAAACATCCACGGACCATGTTAGCTATAAAAAACGGAAAATTATATATCTTCGCTGTTGATGGCAGACAGGAGGGATATTCAGATGGCATGACTTTGCCAGGTGCTGCTGCCTATTTGCAGTCATTAGGAATGGAGGACGCAATCAATATTGATGGTGGAGGATCCACCACTTATTATGTTAGACAACCTGGCGATGTAAAACCGTCCTTGCAAAATCGGCCTTCTGATGGGCTAGAGAGACCTGTAGGAAGTTCCTTATTAGTTATTTCTAAGGCACCACAGCAATCAGAATTGGCAGGTATTCGTTTGTATCCTTCTACCGACCTCAAAATCGTATCTGGAAGTAAGATAAGATTGGAAGCCAAAGGGTATGATGGATACATGAATCCAGTAGCTGTTGAATCCAAATCATTGCAATGGTCTGTGAATGGTGAGGTTGGTGAAGTTGACCGTTCTGGTTTATTTGTAGCGGGAGAAGGAAAACTACAGGGGCAAATTACTGTGCAGAAAGAGTCCAGCTCGGATACGAAAAATGTGAGAGTTGTAGATGAGATTGCAGCATTAAAAATCTCACCAACATCTTTTGTCATAGAGCCTGGGAGAGCTCAAGTGTTTTCTGCAAAAGCGTATGACGAAGCAGGTGAGGAAATCTTTATTTCCTCTAATGTGCTTGAATGGTCTGTGGAAGGGAACATTGGTGAAATTTCAGAAGAGGGAGTCCTACAAACGGGGAATAATACAGCGGCAGGGAAAGTTATAGCGCAATATCACGATCTCCGTGTCGAGACTTTAGTAGAGGTAGGTCCTTCACCGATTATAGAGGATTTTGAAGATGAGTCTCATATTCGTTCCAATGAAGTGCGTACAGTGCCTGGTTCCGTTCAAATGAACCTTGTTTCAGAACCAGAATATGTATTATATGGAGAGAAATCTGCACAATTGAGCTATGATTTTACCGGAACAGAGGGGACTTCAGCTGCATATATTCAATTTTTAGATGATAATGGCGACCTTGGGAAGGAAGTAAAGGGTGAACCAACACGATTTGGTGTTTGGGTTTATGGGGATCAGCAATACCATCATTTGCGATTGGGGATTACGGATGGCAATGGCCAGAATGCTTTATGGAATATGACGACCATTGGTGGAGTGAATTGGACAGGATGGAAATATGTTTATGCCACTGTTCCAGAAGAGACAGTATTCCCCCTGAAAGTTCGCTACTTTGCTTTAGAGGAAAAGAATAAGAATAATAAAACAGCCGGCATGCTATACTACGACCAATTTGAAGCTGTGTATTCGGATCCTGAGCAAAAGCCTGATATCGAGTTAATGTTAAAAGATATGATCCAAACAGGTGATATTCAGCATCCACTGGCGAAACAATTAACGAACAAATTAGGACAGGTTTATCATCATTTGGATAACGGTTCTCAGAAGCAAGCCCAAAAGTTTAGCAATGATTTTCTAGAGCGTGTGAATGATCCAAAGAACAGTAAAATGATCTCCAAAGAAGCGCAACTTGAGCTAAATCAGAAAGCGGTCGATGCATTTAATTTTTAAACAACAAAAAGGCTAAAAGATGCTTGCAACGCCTAATAGAATATGTCTAACGGCTAATAGAACACTAGCACCGTCTAATAGCTCATGTCCAATGGCTAAAAGAACACTAGCAACAGCTAATAGAAATTTAAGAAGGCTAGCGGACCTGCTAAGAGGAATCCGCTAGCCACTTATTACGGATAACACGGAATAGATAGAGAAGGGAAACTAGTAATAAATAACCTAAGGATAGGCCCGCGAGCACATCGGTAGGATAATGAACCCCTAGATAAAGCCTGCTTATCACAATAAGGAAAATAGTTATCCCGGTCACTAGAATCCAAAATAATTTCCAGTTGGATTTTGGCTTAAAAGTAGTCATAAATAAATAGAAAAGAAAGCCAAGCACAGCAATGGAATTCATCGAATGTCCGCTGGGGAAGCTATAATCCTTTATTTCGACTAATGGATGTAAGGAAGGTCGGTCTCGTTGGACCCACTCTTTTAGTAAAAAGTTTAACCATCTTGAACCCCAGAATAAAGTCCACAGGCAGACAAGTTCCAGAAAACACCTTTTATAGACCAAGTATAGAGAAACCCCGATACAAAGAGGAAAGAGAACCCTAATGGAACCAATTTCGGTTATAATCGTAAAAAATTGGTCGAAAAAGGGTGTACGAATATCTTCGAAAAATAATAGAATCTTTAAATCAAAGTCGATCAGTAAAGGGATTTGAAAAGCAAAGATTAGCCCAACGAAGAGTAAAAGGCTTAAAATCACTAAAAACCATTTCACATCCAATCCCCCTATTGAACCATCATGTCTGCAATAATTTTATATGAGCTTAGGCGTGCTTCTTGATCAAAGATTTGTGAGTTGATAATAATTTCGTCGGCTTTTGTTTCCTCTATAAACTTTGATAATTTTCGGTGTACTGTTTCCGGGCTGCCGACAATTGTAGAACGGGAATCAAGGGTTTTTTCAATATGTGCTTTTTCGATAGGTGACCAAATTTCCTCCATATTTTTAATCGGTGGCTTTAAAGGAGTTGGCGCATTTCTAGCTAGGCTTAAAAATTGCTGCTGTTGGGATGTTGATAGCCACTTTGCTCTTTCATCTGTATCTGCCGCAATGATATTAACTCCGAGCATAACATATGGTTGCTCCAACACTTCTGATGGTTGAAAGTTTTCTCGGTAGATCTCTATAGCAGGCAAAGTAAAGTCTGGGGAAAAGTGACTTGCATAGGAAAAGGGTAACCCTTTGTCTGCGGCAAGACGAGCACTAAATCCACTTGAGCCTAGTAACCAAATAGGAATATTTAATCCTTCTCCAGGAATTGCACGGACCCGAGCACTACCTGCAAAGTATTCTTCCAATTCTTCAACTTGCAAGGGAAATTCCTCCGCGCCTCTTTGTAGAGTTCTTCTTAAAGCGTAAGCTGTTGCCTGATCACTTCCAGGGGCGCGTCCAAGCCCTAAATCGATGCGCCCGGGGTATAAAGATTCCAAAGTACCAAATTGCTCTGCAATAACCAAAGTCGCATGGTTTGGTAACATAATTCCCCCAGCACCAACACGGATTTTCTTGGTTGCACTAGCAATATGTCCAATGAGAACAGAGGTAGCAGAGCTTGCAATGCCAGGCATATTATGATGTTCTGCTAACCAATAACGGTTGAAACCTAATTTCTCCGTAAGTTGGGCTAGCTGAACGCTATTTTTGAAAGATTGCGTCGCATTACTACCTTCCGTAATGGGAGCAAGATCCAAAACAGATAAAGGAATGCCTTGAAAGTATTTTATTTGGTCCATACGCTTCTCCTCCTAAATTAGATTAAGTAAAGAATAATGTGAAAGAAAATTTTCGTCCAATAATTGCACTCAATACTAAATGTTAAGCGATTGCACGAATATCTTTACACAATCTTTACATTTCTTCATATTTACTTTTCCCACGTTCTTCATTAAGATGAGGAAGGAACGAACAATGTCGAATAAACTACTTAAAATAGGGGAGAAGACATGGACTTGCAAACATTGCTTTTTACATTTTTCGGGGGGCTAGGGATCTTTCTTTATGGAATTAATTCCATGGGTGATGGTCTTCAAAAAGTTGCAGGTGATGGATTAAGAGATTTACTTGATCGATTTACAACCAAGCCTATTATGGGTGTTTTAACAGGGATGGTTGTGACAGTCTTAATTCAATCAAGTTCAGGAACGACCGTATTGACGGTTGGACTTGTAACAGCCGGATTCATGACCTTGAGACAAGCCATTGGGGTAATAATGGGGGCGAATATTGGTACAACCGTTACGGCCTTCATTATCGGTATCGATATAGGCTCATATGCATTACCGATTCTTGCCTTAGGTGCCTTTTTAATTTTCTTCTTTAAAAATCATAAAATAAATAACTTTGGACAGGTATTTTTCGGCTTTGGTGCTTTGTTTTTTGGCCTAAATTTAATGGGAGATGCGATGAAGCCGCTCCGAGAGGCACAAACTTTCATCGATTTAATGGTTAATTTAGGAGAAAATCCAATTTTTGGAGTGGGAGCCGGGGCTCTTTTCACGATGATTGTTCAAAGTTCGTCAGCTTCTGTTGCGCTTTTACAAGCATTATTTGATCAAGATGTCATTAACTTACAAACGGCCTTACCGATTTTATTTGGAGATAATATTGGTACGACGATTACGGCTGTTTTAGCAGCCATTGGTGCTTCTATTTCAGCTAGAAGAGCGGCCTTAACTCATGTTCTTTTTAATCTGATCGGTACAATATTAGTCTTAATATTCCTTGGACCATTTACACATTTAATTGAGTTTTTCCAAAGTTCCCTAGATTTAAATAATAAAATGACAATTGCTTTTGCTCATGGAACCTTTAATGTGACGAATACAATCATTCAATTTCCATTTATCGCCGGTCTTGCTTGGCTTGTGACAAAGCTTGTTCCAGGTGAAGATCAAAGAATTGAGCATAAAGCGATTCATTTAGGCGAGCAATTTATTCGCCAATCTCCATCAGTTGCTTTAGGTCAAGGGAAAAAAGAAGTATTGCGGATGGCAGAGTTGGTAGAACAAGGGATGACAGAAGTCGGCAATTACTTTAGAGAACACGGAAAAAAGCAACGCGAACTATTACCTCAAATCGAGGATGCTTTAAATAATTTAGACAAGACAATTACCGAATATTTAATGCAAGTTTCCTACCATTCTTTGTCAGATCAAAATTTAAAGACACATCATGTTTTAATGGATACAGTGATTAACCTTGAAAGAATAGGGGACCATATTGAAAATATAATGGAATTAGTTGATAACCAAATCCATAATAAGGTAAAGTTTTCAGAATCAGCCTTAAAAGATTTAGAAGAAATGTTTGAGTTGACGGTCTCGACATTACAGCAAGCTATTCATGCATTAGAAAATGATGATATTGAGCAAGCAAGAGCAGTATTAAAGAAAGAAATTCAAATTGATAAAATGGAGAGAGATCTTCGTAAGCAACATATTCGTCGACTAAATGAAAATCAATGTACAGGAACAGCTGGGATCGTTTATGTCGATATTGTAAGTAACCTAGAGAGAATCGGTGATCATGCTGTGAATATCGCAGACGGGGTCATTGGAGAAGAAGAATAATCCTTGATAAAAGCTCCCTTTCAGTGAAAGGGGGCTTTTATTATGAATATTGATTTGTTATGGTAAATATATTAACTATTGTGATTTTATTGTCAATACCTGTATCCGTGATTTACTTATAGGGGGTGCTTTGAAGTGAATAGGAGGTTGATGGTTGGCTTTCTCACAATGTTCATTTTCTATCTAAATATCCTAGTTCCACGAAAGCCAAGCCAACCTGTTTCATCTTTTGATGTGAGTGAATTTGGTCTTATTGGCCCTGTTCTCACTTTGTATACGAAAGAGCGAAGTATAAATTTATTTACAGCGATCAGTGAAGCCAATGGTTATTTTGTTCCATTGGGAGCGCTAATCCTAACACTTTTGTTTTGCTTTTTAATTGCAATTCTCATCATAAAGCGTTTGAAGAGTAAAGCAACCTCATGACAGATACTGTTGCCCCTCAATTACGCAAAGAACCCTAGTGGGAAAAGAGAGAATATTTCCCCCTAGGATAGTTTACTTTTTCGGTCGCTGTAGATGAGCTTCAAGTACCGCTATGGCTTGATCGCTGTGACCTTTCTTGATGGCTTGTAAAATCATATTATGCTCATTTACAGTGACAGATTTTTCTTCCTGCGTAAAGTGAATAGCAGGTAATTCAGCAAAATAGTGCACGATCGTATCCGCTAGTTGAATGAATAAACTGTTTTGCGTGGCCTCCATTAACCCAGTGTGGAAGGCGGCATCATATTGTTGAAATTCCACGGGATCATCCGTTAGTTTCATTTTTCGTACAAGCTTTTCCAATTGCTCAATTTGCTCGGGATTAGGCTGTTGAGAAATCTGTTCAATGGCTGCTTTTTCTAATAGGAGACGAAGTTCGAGCAGCTCTCCCGTTTTATCATTATTTATTTTCCAAAAATGAAAGAGGTGTTGGAAAATTAACTGGGGATCATCTGTATTAACAAAGGCACCTTCCCCCTGTCTAATTGTAATGATCCCGGTTGCTTCCAAAGATCTTAATGCTTCCCTAATAATGACTCTACTAACCTCCATCTTCGTGGAGAGTTCCCTTTCAGATGGCAGACGATCCCCTGTTGTTAATTTATTTTTAAGAATATATTCCTTTAAATCATCACTAATAATTTTACTTAAAGTAAAGCGTTCATTCTCCTGAATTGGTTTCATTGATATCCCCGCCTACTAGAATTAATTAATCAAACAAAATCTTGGATAAATTTTGATAGAAAAAAGAGAATATCTGGTAATACCATATGATCTCCTTTCATATTATACCAAGAAGAAACTATTAAAGTAAAAAGATACCATATTAAAGGTGTTTGTCTTGTTATAAATCTTTACTGTTGCTCCCTTCACTCAACGAGTCGTAAAGATGACTCAAATGCCTTCTCATTGCTTGTTTAGCAGCTTCTATCTCTTTTTTTTGTATTTTTTCTATAACCTTTTTATGCTCTTTATAAGATATTTGATATTCTTCGAGATCGACAACTTCTTCTAATTGATTCGCTTGAAAGTACTCATTAACAATGTAGGAAAGCTGAATATAGGTGTCATTTCCGGTCGCATCAAATAAAGCTTTATGAAATAGCCGATCTTCCTCTTTTGGTCTTTCTCCATTTTGGGCCTTCGTCAATATTAAATCATTCCATTTTTCCATTTGCGCTATCAAATCTGTTTGGTGATGTTGGATTGCAAGCTCGATTGCACCGAGTTCAAGGACAATACGTGCATCAATTAACTCTTTGAATTTTGTTTTGTCGATGGTAAGAAACGGTGAGATATTTTTTAAATAGTTTTGCAGATGAACCTCTGTTACAAAAAGGCCAACTCCAGGTCTTATTTCAATAATACCTTGCGATTGAAGAGATTTTAAGGCCTCCCTAACGGCCGTTCTACTTACGCCAAGCATTTGAATCATTTCCTTTTCAGAGGGGAGCTGATCACCTGATTGATATTGATGTTCCGCGATATGGGTCTTAATTCGTTCAATCACAATTTCTGATAATGTTGGTTTACGTTTTCTCATTTTTCTCTTCCTCACAATATATTTTTTAGATTTATATCTGAGAGTTTAGCAATGTTGGATAGTCGTGCTATTTTTCCGCATCGATGCGAAAAGGCTTTATAATAAAATAATAAACTCTATCCGTAGTAAAATGAAAGGCAATTGACCTTTTTAAAGAAAATAGAAAAATTTAACGAAATGTTCTTGACAATCCAAATGAAAGCGTTTAGCGTTAAGTTAACATTAATTGGTAAGACCATACTACTTATTTTATTTATGTGGTCCTACCATATTATAACATCAATGATAGAGAAAAGAGATGAATTTAATTATGGTATGGAATATTGAACAGTTTAAGGGTGTTTTTGTGGCCATGTATTCGGCTTATGATGAGGCTGGAGAAGTAAGTGAGAAAAGAGTTGCTGAATTAGCCCAGTATTATGTTGGTTCTGGTATTAAGGGGTTATATGTAGGAGGAAGCTCAGGAGAAGGTATTTTGCAAACAGTAGCCGAACGTAAAAAAGTGTTAGAGGCAGTTGTGAAAGCAGTTGGGGATCAGTTGACTATTATCGCTCATGTAGGGGCAAACTCGACCAAGGAAAGTGTTGAATTGGCTCAACATGCGGAAAAATGCGGTGTAGCAGCGATTTCTTCAGTTCCATCCATCTATTATCGATTGCCAGAAGAATCAGTTGAAAGTCATTGGCAGGCAATGATTAATGCTACATCATTACCATTTATTATTTATCATATACCGCAAACAACAGGATTTGACTTAAGTCCAACGCTGTATAGAAAAATGGTAGTTCAAGAAAAAGTTATTGGGATTAAGATGTCAGCCGAGAGTGTTTATGAGCTGCAGCAGTTAAAAGCAAATGCTGGTAAGGAATTTTTAGTATTTAACGGTCCGGATGAGCAATTTTTAGGTGGTAGAATCATGGGAGCAGATGGTGGAATTGGTGGGACTTATGGAATAATGCCTGAATTGTATTGTGAATTGGATAAATGTTTTATTGCAGGTGAAATTGAAAAAGCGCAATTTATTCAATCAAATATTAACCGTTTTATAACGAGACTATTAACATTTCCTTCCTTGTATGGTGCCTGTAAGGCCATTTTAAGTTTAAGAGGTATTGAAACGGGTTCTCCTCGCTTACCACTTCTATCAGTTAAAGAGGAGAATTGGAGCGAGCTAAAGGCCCTTAATCTTGAAATTGAGGAATTGATTCAGGTTTTGACCGAGAAAAGTGATGAGTTGGGGGTATAAACATGACAAATATTCATAAACAAGCGGTTTTTTATCCGGATTTGGCTGGTTCAAAAGCTTATCGAATTCCATCTATGATCACAACGAAAGAGGGAACGGTAATTGCTGGTATTGATGCAAGAATCGTAGATCAAAGGGATAATCCTAATAAAATTGTTGCGACTATAAGGCGTAGTGAAGATCATGGTGAGTCATGGGAACCTGTGCAAAATTTAGTAGCTTTTGCGGGCGAGGGCCTAGATGGAGCAGCAGCGATTGATACATCGTTACTACAGGATGAGGAAACAGGATCGATATTTATGATCTATTGTCATACACCTGGTGGGATTGGCTTATGGAATAGTGTTCCTGGAGTTGGATTTGATATTAAGGGACGTAAAAAACTATATGATCATGAAGGAAAGTTATTTCTATTGGAAACAGATGGTAGGGTTCTAGATGAAGATGGACAGGAAACTGATTACTCAGTTGATGAAGATGGCGAAGTATTCAAAGGGAAGGAAAGAAAAGGGAATATTTATTTAAAACAGGGGATTGATTTAAATGAGAGTTTGCTAGAAGAAAGAACTTCTTTTTTGCATATTATTCAAAGTGATAATGATGGTTTAACATGGTCAAAACCAAGGGAACTCAATCTTATGGTAAAAGAAGAATGGATGCGATTTATCGGCTCAGGGCCTGGATTTGGTATTCAAATAAAACATGGGGATAAAAAGGGCCGTTTAATTTTTCCGATTTATTTTTCTAATGAAACTGGCTGTTTGTCTTGTGCTTGTATTTATAGTGATGATCATGGTGCTACATGGCAGCGGGGAGAATCACCAAATGATGGTCGAGTACTAGATGGAGAGAAACTGACAGCAGAAACAATTTCAGAAGAAAAGCAATTTTTAACGGAATCACAAGTGCTTGAACTACCGACTGGTGAGTTGAAATATTACTTACGGAATCATTATGGAAGACAAAGGACAGCTGTCACATCAAGTACAGATGGTGGAGAAACCTGGGGAGAAGTTCAATTTGATGAATCACTGCTTGACCCGATTTGCCAATCAAGTGTCATTCTCTATCCAGATCTTGGCGATGGCAAAACGCGTGTTTTATTTTCAAATCCTGCTAATGAGGAGAAAAGAATTACAGGCACGATTCGCTTAAGTGAAGACGGCGGAAAGACATGGCCATACAGCAAGGTGATTGAGGATGGTTATTATGGTTATTCATGTTTAACGGTGATGAAAAATGGAGAAATCGGTGTTCTCTATGAACGCATTCATGATCATAATGACTGGAATAAAATGGATATCCAGTTTGCTTCCTTTTCGTTAGAGTGGTTGAAGTCATAACGAAGCATTATTGTATAAATAGGAGATATGGGCATCTATCTAAGTATAATGTTAATGATGTTCCTTCTCCTTTTCTCAAGTGCAACCAAGGATTGATATTCCTGCCCAATTTGAACTAATAGAAGCTAAACTAAAAGGAGGATGTTGATCTTCTATAAACGTAAAAGTGATTGCTTCTTGCTCAGCTAGTCTCTCTCGCGAGGGATGATTGGGCAAGATTTCTACTCCATAAAATTATTTTTTACTACAAGCGTAATATTCTTACCAGAAATTGTTGCAAAAGGGAATTAAGGGTATAGCGACTCTTTTAGGAAATTTAAATATCGTAATTTTCCGTCAAATTCGTTTTCAGATAATAAAGCATGACTTAATTATCGTCAGCAATTTGGACTTATTAAATTTCTAGTACGAGGAGCATTCCTGTAATGAAGAAATTTGAGGATTGAACAAAAAAGAGCCCTCTTGGTATAGTACAGGGTGTCATGATCATGACCCCGAAATTAAA